>JAOAHZ010000004.1:0-240483 GCA_026414975.1 Bacteroidia bacterium | reverse complement strand
GGGATTGAAATTACTTCATCTGAGGCTAAGAATATCTATAACTCAAAGTGAAAATCGCACCAATGTGGGATTGAAATTTGCTTAGCCGTCAAAGCCATAACCTACTGACTTAAGTGAAAATCGCACCAATGTGGGATTGAAATTGACCATCATAAAAACAGAATAGTCGACCCACCACGGGTGAAAATCGCACCAATGTGGGATTGAAATTACTTCATCTGAGGCTAAGAATATCTATAACTCAAAGTGAAAATCGCACCAATGTGGGATTGAAATCTACCAACTGGTCCAGAGGGCTAACGGCAAACTGATCGTGAAAATCGCACCAATGTGGGATTGAAATCTCTCTTTTGGTCTCTTTCTCTGGTGGTATGTCTTGGTGAAAATCGCACCAATGTGGGATTGAAATGCTTATATAAGGAGGGCAAAGCGTCTGCTTTTTTATGTGAAAATCGCACCAATGTGGGATTGAAATGAGTTAGCTTTGCGCTGGATTGGTAAGCTGCGCGCACGTGAAAATCGCACCAATGTGGGATTGAAATGAAACGGTAGTAGATTGAGGAGCAAGCAAGAGCTGAGTGAAAATCGCACCAATGTGGGATTGAAATACAAATATACGACAACAATCAACAAGGAGTATCCACAGTGAAAATCGCACCAATGTGGGATTGAAATGTGGAACTCCTACAAGGCGGCTTTGCAGGGCTTAGGGTGAAAATCGCACCAATGTGGGATTGAAATTATTTTAAGGGATTAATAACTACGAACTGATAAATAGTGAAAATCGCACCAATGTGGGATTGAAATTGTATTGATTGTAGGAGGTGCGGTTTTTGTTTGGGCGTGAAAATCGCACCAATGTGGGATTGAAATATTTTTTTTGTGGAGGTGGGAAGGGGGCTGGCGGGTGTGAAAATCGCACCAATGTGGGATTGAAATCTGCGCCCCTGCTGCGGCGAAGGCTTGCAGAACTTTGTGAAAATCGCACCAATGTGGGATTGAAATATTTTTACAAGGCAGGGCACATGCCGCAAAGAATTTGGTGAAAATCGCACCAATGTGGGATTGAAATACCCCTCCCTCTGGACGAAGTTCTGGGCGTGGGTAAGTGAAAATCGCACCAATGTGGGATTGAAATGGTGTGTGCGTGTGTTTCCTATGCTAAAAGCGCATAGTGAAAATCGCACCAATGTGGGATTGAAATCTCTGCCTGTGCGCGGATAAAGGCGATTTTCTCCGCTGGTGAAAATCGCACCAATGTGGGATTGAAATCGGCATCGTAAGCACGCGGCACAGGGGAGGGTATGGGTGAAAATCGCACCAATGTGGGATTGAAATTTGCTTCCATGTAGCGCACATCTTCTCCAACGAGCCAGTGAAAATCGCACCAATGTGGGATTGAAATCCTAAAGCTCCAGCTACCGATGCGTTCTTCAGTTTGGAGTGAAAATCGCACCAATGTGGGATTGAAATCATCGCTACCGCGTTCCAGCTGCGCCGTCAGGAGCGCGTGAAAATCGCACCAATGTGGGATTGAAATCACAGACGAAAGCGCTAAAAGTTTATTCAAGCTCAAAGTGAAAATCGCACCAATGTGGGATTGAAATTTGTCACCGCTACCAGAAGTCCTAGGGGCGTGCTCTGTGAAAATCGCACCAATGTGGGATTGAAATGCCTAAAACACCACGACCATTCGGACCAAGAGTATGCAGTGAAAATCGCACCAATGTGGGATTGAAATATCAGACTTTCTTGCCTATACCCATAGGTGGGGGCGAGTGAAAATCGCACCAATGTGGGATTGAAATTAAAAGTCGGAGGGCTAACGTCGTTTTCCCATAGCCGTGAAAATCGCACCAATGTGGGATTGAAATGTAGCATTACTGCCTCCTCAGGAACTTTTGCATAGTTGTGAAAATCGCACCAATGTGGGATTGAAATATTGGGACAAGGTCACAGCTCAAGCGTTTGCGGCATGTGAAAATCGCACCAATGTGGGATTGAAATATTCAGTAATACGAAACTGGCAGTATTTGGGTTAGGGGTGAAAATCGCACCAATGTGGGATTGAAATCAGGCGGCGTTGTGCTAAGCACAGCAAGCGCATTTTGGTGAAAATCGCACCAATGTGGGATTGAAATGCTGCTTGCGTATGCGGTCTGCGTCCGAAGAAAAACTCTGGTGAAAATCGCACCAATGTGGGATTGAAATCTTATCCTGACGGACTTTGAGCATCTTGTGCGGGACGGTGAAAATCGCACCAATGTGGGATTGAAATGCGCGGCTTCGGGCGGTATGCGCTGTATCTCTGCTTGTGAAAATCGCACCAATGTGGGATTGAAATATACGCGGAGCGGCGCGGGGTATATGTGCATGATGGGTGAAAATCGCACCAATGTGGGATTGAAATGTACATGCTGTATGTGCTGTATAGCCTGCTACGGGAGTGAAAATCGCACCAATGTGGGATTGAAATGCTGCTCTGGGCGCTAAGTCCCGAAAAGCCCGAATGGGTGAAAATCGCACCAATGTGGGATTGAAATTTTTTTGGTCTAACGAGGGGGTTCGCATGTGGGAATGTGTGAAAATCGCACCAATGTGGGATTGAAATGCCCTGCGCGGCGTTCTGCGGGGTAAAGAAGATATTGTGAAAATCGCACCAATGTGGGATTGAAATACTTGTACGACTCGAGTTTCCATACCACAAGCAAATAGTGAAAATCGCACCAATGTGGGATTGAAATGAGGGAGGGGCTCGATGGGCTGACTAAGTCGGGTTCGGTGAAAATCGCACCAATGTGGGATTGAAATACATCGCCTGATGTCTCTACGATGTTGGGACTGACTGTGAAAATCGCACCAATGTGGGATTGAAATTGGTAGCGCCTACATTCACCACCGTCGCCTCGCCTAGTGAAAATCGCACCAATGTGGGATTGAAATCATAGAGAGCCTCGCCGAGGAACGAGAGCGGCAGCACAGTGAAAATCGCACCAATGTGGGATTGAAATTGTCCTTATCGCCTTTGGGCCTCTCTAAATCCGTACCGTGAAAATCGCACCAATGTGGGATTGAAATCAATCATGCCGATTGTGGCAGGTTCAAGATCATAGTCGTGAAAATCGCACCAATGTGGGATTGAAATTGATACCTTACTGGATGCCATAGCGGGACACCTTAGTGTGAAAATCGCACCAATGTGGGATTGAAATCCGTTTTGCGCTTCGGGGCCGCCCCTCTGGAGCGCCGTGAAAATCGCACCAATGTGGGATTGAAATTTACATACACACCTCCTACGCTTACTCCCTTTGCGGCGTGAAAATCGCACCAATGTGGGATTGAAATTCTGGAGGGGGTGTTCTTATTTTTTGACGTGGGTGTGTGAAAATCGCACCAATGTGGGATTGAAATTCAGGACGAATAAAAGGAATTTTAGTTTTCCACAGGGTGAAAATCGCACCAATGTGGGATTGAAATGGTTTAGGGGCTCGAGGAGGTCTCTGCTGGAGAAGAGTGAAAATCGCACCAATGTGGGATTGAAATCAGCTTTAAGTAAGGCATCAGTGATGCCGTTTCCTACGTGAAAATCGCACCAATGTGGGATTGAAATCACATGAGACGCTATGCGGTTTATTTCTTTGCGCAGGTGAAAATCGCACCAATGTGGGATTGAAATGACACAAAGCTTGATGGACTTTTTGAGGGTACGGATGTGAAAATCGCACCAATGTGGGATTGAAATGCCAGGCTTTTCACTTAGGAGTGCCCAAACAAAAACCGTGAAAATCGCACCAATGTGGGATTGAAATGAGCCTGTGGAACCGCAGCCCCTGCCCACATGGGCTGTGAAAATCGCACCAATGTGGGATTGAAATCGTAGAGGGGATGGTTGTGAAGGCGATTGAGCGGCGGTGAAAATCGCACCAATGTGGGATTGAAATTAGCCGTAAGCCCCTCGGCTATCTTTTTCGCAAAATCGTGAAAATCGCACCAATGTGGGATTGAAATACGTCGGGAAACGATGTTGGGATGCACCGCTACACAGGTGAAAATCGCACCAATGTGGGATTGAAATCTGCTTTGTACCGAAACGCGTTCTGCACATACGCCAGTGAAAATCGCACCAATGTGGGATTGAAATACGTAATTATAGACAGCGAGGAAGGGAGGGTCGGGAGTGAAAATCGCACCAATGTGGGATTGAAATCGAGGCTTTCTATGCGGCTGCTGTCAAAGCGCAGCCGCGTGAAAATCGCACCAATGTGGGATTGAAATAACTTTCTGAAAAATGGTAAATGCGGTTTTTGCAGTGTGAAAATCGCACCAATGTGGGATTGAAATTTGGTTTGGGTGTGGCTGCGGTTTTTACTGCTCGCGAGTGAAAATCGCACCAATGTGGGATTGAAATTTGGAACTCCTACAAGGCGGCACTGCGGGGTTTAGGGTGAAAATCGCACCAATGTGGGATTGAAATGCTTCTACTTTCTCTGGGTCTTCTTCCTCGGGTCGTGTGAAAATCGCACCAATGTGGGATTGAAATTATTTTAAGGGATTAATAACTACGAACTGATAAATAGTGAAAATCGCACCAATGTGGGATTGAAATCGTTGAGGGGATGGTTGTTGAGGCGATTGAGCGGCGGTGAAAATCGCACCAATGTGGGATTGAAATAGCTTACTCTTTATAGCTTCTGGCGAATCGGAAATCGTGAAAATCGCACCAATGTGGGATTGAAATCGCTCTGTTTCTTTGCAGAGTGTCTATGAGATAGTGCGTGAAAATCGCACCAATGTGGGATTGAAATGAGATAGAGGGCATGTCTGATGTGATTGTCGGTGATCGTGAAAATCGCACCAATGTGGGATTGAAATAATAGCCGTCAGGGGGCTGAGCTTGGTCTTATCGTCTGTGAAAATCGCACCAATGTGGGATTGAAATTACGATGGTGCGAATGGTGAATTTATTCGTCTTATTGGTGAAAATCGCACCAATGTGGGATTGAAATTGTATAAGTTCCCGAGGTCCCGACGTTGTTTCCCAACGTGAAAATCGCACCAATGTGGGATTGAAATTGGGCTACATACACAGAGTGGAGCCTAAGCGGTAAGGGGGTGAAAATCGCACCAATGTGGGATTGAAATGCCTTCCCTGCGGCTACGTATTCTGCCACAGTCCCCGTGAAAATCGCACCAATGTGGGATTGAAATGCGTAGGTTCGTAGATGCTATTATTTCGGGCAAGGCGTGAAAATCGCACCAATGTGGGATTGAAATTGGAGCGGGCTTGCCCCTACTGGGGCGGGTTTTGGAGTGAAAATCGCACCAATGTGGGATTGAAATCTTTTTGGGGGGGCACGGCTTTGTTGTTTGGAGGGTTGTGAAAATCGCACCAATGTGGGATTGAAATCGGCAACCGCAAGACCATCACGCCAGGCCGTAATTTGTGAAAATCGCACCAATGTGGGATTGAAATCAAAGCGCCACAAGCAGCTCTAACAACACGCCGACGAGTGAAAATCGCACCAATGTGGGATTGAAATCGTACTGATACCAGTCCCCTGCGGGAGTGGTAGGCACGTGAAAATCGCACCAATGTGGGATTGAAATTTCTTGAAGTATCTTGATCTGAATGCGCCCGACCTCGTGAAAATCGCACCAATGTGGGATTGAAATGAATAAACTGAAATATCTACCTTGAAGTCAATAACATGTGAAAATCGCACCAATGTGGGATTGAAATCAGCGATCCCGAAGGAAATGAGTCGGATCAATATACTGTGAAAATCGCACCAATGTGGGATTGAAATTACAAAATCCAATACACCCACGTCAAAAAATAAGAAGTGAAAATCGCACCAATGTGGGATTGAAATAAAAAGGAGGTCGGGCGCATTCAGATCAAGATACTTCGTGAAAATCGCACCAATGTGGGATTGAAATGCTCGCTCGCTGGGCTTCGGACCACCCCGTGTGCGGGGTGAAAATCGCACCAATGTGGGATTGAAATCTTTATAAAAATATGATACCCACCTGACGGAGTGACGCGTGAAAATCGCACCAATGTGGGATTGAAATCAAACTCCTGAGGAGGGGGTGGTCGTGGCAGAGGAGGGTGAAAATCGCACCAATGTGGGATTGAAATTATCCTGCCGATCTCCTTTCCGACGATGATCGTGTTGGTGAAAATCGCACCAATGTGGGATTGAAATCAGGGAAATAATATCTTTCTTGCGGGACCCCGCGGACGTGAAAATCGCACCAATGTGGGATTGAAATTGCGCTCCGCGGGACTGCCCAGCAGCCACGCCCAGCGTGAAAATCGCACCAATGTGGGATTGAAATCCACTGCCTTCGCACAAGTCGCACTGCACCCACCTCGTGAAAATCGCACCAATGTGGGATTGAAATCACTCACACCTTTTGCAACTGGTGTATCTGCTGTAAGTGAAAATCGCACCAATGTGGGATTGAAATCAAAGGCTCAAAACCTGTCTTTGAGCTCAACCGCGAGTGAAAATCGCACCAATGTGGGATTGAAATTCCTATGGGGTAGTGGGGCGAACGGGAAAAGCACATTGTGAAAATCGCACCAATGTGGGATTGAAATACTGCCCCCGAACCTGCGGGCATAGGCGAAGCGATAGGTGAAAATCGCACCAATGTGGGATTGAAATGCGTGCTCTGCTGCTTCGCGCACATGCCCCAGAAAGCGTGAAAATCGCACCAATGTGGGATTGAAATACCTGGTGCCCCCGTGCGGCGGCATACGCCCGTAGGGGTGAAAATCGCACCAATGTGGGATTGAAATTTATTATATACTTCTTTTACAATCCAGCCTCCTAAGGTGAAAATCGCACCAATGTGGGATTGAAATTCTGAGCTGATCAATCACGACTTCTACAGAGAAGCGTGAGTGAAAATCGCACCAATGTGGGATTGAAATACATCGTATAGGTATCAATGATTGAGGTGGTTAAAAGTGAAAATCGCACCAATGTGGGATTGAAATTTTTGCGCTTCTGTGGTATTGTGTTGCGGTGTGTTTTGTGAAAATCGCACCAATGTGGGATTGAAATTCTGAGCTGATCAATCACGACTTCTACAGAGAAGCGTGAGTGAAAATCGCACCAATGTGGGATTGAAATGGCGAGGGCGTACTGGCATCTGTGCAAGCGGCTGGGTGAAAATCGCACCAATGTGGGATTGAAATAAGGTAATTGCAGTAGCGGTGTATTACGATGCAACAGTGAAAATCGCACCAATGTGGGATTGAAATCGGGGGAGGTAGAGGACGCCGTAGCGGACACGCAAGCGTGAAAATCGCACCAATGTGGGATTGAAATCCGCCCTGCGGCTGCATGGGTGGATTGTGGCGAAGGGTGAAAATCGCACCAATGTGGGATTGAAATGTGTTGCCCTTGCGGCTGCTGGTCCTGCCGGTTGGGGTGAAAATCGCACCAATGTGGGATTGAAATGCTGTTTAGCCGCTTCAGTTAAGGCTTCTGTTTGCTGTGAAAATCGCACCAATGTGGGATTGAAATTCTGCTCCTGGAGGCGACCGCCCTTGTGGAGGGGCGACCGTGAAAATCGCACCAATGTGGGATTGAAATTGCCTAAAAGCATAGCAGGCTTGATATCATACCTTTGTGAAAATCGCACCAATGTGGGATTGAAATCTTTTTGGGCATCGGACCACCCGCTTGACGGGTGGTGTGAAAATCGCACCAATGTGGGATTGAAATTGGCTTCGGAGCTTAGCTCAACGAAGCGTTTCCCGTGTGAAAATCGCACCAATGTGGGATTGAAATTCTATGCGTCCGCCTGCGTGTTCTACCGCTTCCCGCGTGAAAATCGCACCAATGTGGGATTGAAATTAAGGAAAACAACATCAGCAGCATAGTTGCGAATGTGTGAAAATCGCACCAATGTGGGATTGAAATGGGGAATACCCGCAAACGCGGCGCTCATAACTAAAAGTGAAAATCGCACCAATGTGGGATTGAAATTTTATTGTGTATTGTAAAGTCTTGTTTAGCAAACTCGTGAAAATCGCACCAATGTGGGATTTAAGGCGTAGTTGAATCCTATGGCTAGGGCGAAGTCGCGCCTCGTGAAAATCGCATCAATGTAAGATGGGAAGCCTTCCACCGCATTGGAGTAGTGTTGATTTCTCATCGTGAGCAATGTATCGGCGCCATTAAGACGCCCTCACCTGCTTGAAGAGCATTGCAGGTAAGGCTAATACTCAAGTCTTATCTCCAGTAATGCACTCGGTAAGTTTTGTCTCCCATCTGCAGAATATACAAGCCTACTGGCTGAGACTCTAAGGAGATAACTTGAGGAGTGATACCGTGTAGAAGAAGGCGTCCTTGGGCATCGTACAAGAAGAAAGGTTCCCCTTCGCTGTTAGTGAGATAAAGGAGGTCGTTTCCCCATACAAAGGGTACTTTATGCTCTATGCGCCGATGCCCTAAGACTTGCACTCTTCCCGTAGTTCCACGCACCGCAAAGAAGGCTTCATAGGTTCCTGGCTCCAAGGGATGAAGGTAAGAGTCCTCAGCCTGTCCTATTATGAGATATTCGTGGACTGTTTGCTCAGGCTGTTTGATAAGTCTTAGAAGAATGTTTGAGATGGGTTCTTTTCCTACCACGGTCCAGTCGTGTTTGAGCTGACTTGTGGGTAGAGAGGTGGTTTCCCATCGCTGCAAAATAAGCTGGCTCAGAGGGCATGGAGCATAAGATGAGAAAGAGACATCATGCAGCGTGCCACCTGCTGCTCCAGCGGTCGCACCTCTATGATAGCGATCTGGTCCGGACGGTATGCAGTTTGTTATATTTTGGCATCCGAAGCCAGGCTCGTGCACTGGGGTCAGCTCTGTTCCATTTTGACCGCCAGCAGTGGACACGCTAACTCCTACCGGTACCGTGGGTGTGGAAAACGCTGCGTACCCTCCACCTCCACCCCCGCCGGGTCCGTGGTCAGGATTGCAGGCACAGAGATGAGAGCTGCAATTCTGTCCATCCGCTCCTCGGACATCTATACTCAGGGTGCCAGAAAATGAGCTGCAGAAAATAGCCACACTACCCCCTGCACCTCCTCCCCCACCTCCATCGTTACCTGCAAAAGCAACATTAGTTTGGTTGCAACCCTGGCCTAAGTTCTGGATACCCTGAGCGCCTCTTGCTAAGATTTGGCGTCCTCCTCCATGGATGCTTGCTGCTCGGAGGATGACGATGCCTCCTCCATTACCTCCGTTGCCTCCCTGCTCGTTGTTTTGGTGTCCGCCGCCTCCACCGCCGCCTAAGAATAAGCGCAGATCATTAGGGCTTAAGTAGGGAGAAAGAGTAGTGCCTCCTATACCAAATCCTGAATTGGCGACATTCACATCGGGGCAGCTAAATCGTGCGCCGCAGGTTGTCCAACCTCCTCGTCCTCCAGCACCGAAGTTAGCTCCTCCTGCACCGCCTGTGTTATGATTGTTGCCACCTCCACCACCGTTAGCGAGTTTTCCGCGATACGCACGGTGATCGAGGCCGGCCCATTCTGCTATGCCTTCACCTTTTTGGCCACCTTGATCGTCGGCGTTGCCGTGATAGTTACTGTGATTACATGTGCTACTTGAACCCCCGTTCATAGAGCGGAGACCACCTCGAAAGCCTCGCCCAGATACATCTATGTCAGCTGAAAAGGTCAAGGTACCTTCAGTCTCTATAACTACGACTCCGCCTTTTTGTCCATCCCAAGCCGGCGCCGTTACAGTACCCGTGATGGTTACATCCCCTGTATGATACGAAACCTTGATAACTTGGATGCGAGCTGTAATAGGGTTCGATAGATCGAAAGGACGAGTGAGAGGGCATTGCAGAGCGAGACTATTACCGCTTATAGAGGCAATCGTATTGAATTCAAACAAACCTGCCCCATTGATGTCTGAGATATCTCCATAGTTAATGTTATTCGCTGTGCTAATGCTAGCTCCTTTGGCTTGATATACAAGAATGCGGTCACCAGGTGCAAAGAGCGCTGGATTATCCACGATTAAATTAGATGGATCCGAAGGTGTCGTAACTGCGGCATACTGATTGATTACACCTGAAAGTTGTGCGAAAGCCCAGCCGAGAGCAACCATTCCTATGACTCTCGGTTTCATATGCCACAAAGGTAAAAAAAATAAGGCTTATCCTCTACAGCGAAGGATGACTATGTTTTCTATGCTGGTGGTGTGCGGGAAAAAGTCAAAAGGCTGAATCTTTATCACGTCGTAGGCAGATTTCAGATCGGCTAAGTCTCGGGCTTGAGTAGCTGGATGGCAGCTTATGTAGATAATCTGTGCAAATCGGCTCTGGAGGAGGTAGGTTCGTAGCTTGGGATGGAGCCCTTCTCGGGGCGGGTCTACGATTGCGACGGCTTGTTCGGGTTTTTGGATATGGGCAGGTAAAACATCTTCTACATTGCCGGCGGCGACATGCCATGCGGTCTGAGGGTATTTTGAGCGGTTCAGAGAGAAGTTTTGGGCAGCGCTTTGGGCTGCATGAGGTAGCTTTTCTATGAGATAAACCTCTTTAGCTAAGTCTGCCAGGCCTACGCCGAAAAACCCGACCCCTCCATATAGGTCGTACAACACCGGTATGCGACTCTCAAGGCGGCTTCGTATCCAGCTTAAGGCAGCTTCGGCTTGGACAAGGTTGACTTGAAAGAAATCCTTAGGGCCGAGCCGATACTGCCGATCCCCCACTGTGTAGCTCAGAGTCAAAGACCCTTCTATCACATGAGGCTCTAAATCATGAATGCTGTCGTTTCGTTTAGGGTTATGGAAATAGCCGTATCCCTTGAGGAGAGACCGGACAGGGGCAAAGAGAGCTTGGGCTACAGTTGGATCGTCTTGTGAGAGGCTCAATAAGGCAATCACCTCCTCGGCTGTACCGCGAACAAGTAGGGAGCGAAGGAGTCCTTGGTGTGTGCGGGGGTCATAGGGTTTCAGCTTGAGCTTTTGAGCTTCATGTAGGACGGCGGTCCTCACGACTTCAAATACTTCGGGTACGAGCCAGCAATGCTGAATGGGGAGAACCCGAGCGAAATCGCCGCGTGGATGGAAACCTAAAGTTACTTCGCCCGAGGGTGAAAGACCAAAGGTATATTCAGCTTTGTTCCGGTAACGCCATAGCTGAGGGGAGGGGATGACGGGGGGCACCGAGAGAGGGATATGAGCGATATGGTGCAAAGCCTGCTCTACAAATCGGCGCTTGTGGTAAAGTTGGTGAGTGTAGGACATCATTTGCCAGCGACAGCCTCCACACCGCCCGAAATCAGCACATTTCGGTTCTGTACGCTGAGGCGATACAACATGCCAGGCCACCGCTTCACCATACCAGAGTTGGCGCTTTCGGTGAGTTATACGAACATCTACCATCTCCCCCTCGATTGTGAATGGTACCAGAACGGCTGGAGCATCTGTCGGGCGTAGCACCCCGTAGCCATCCGCCGCCAAATCAACTACGGTCTGCCGCTCCAGCTTGAAGATAGGCACGATATTGCTGGACTTTTTTCTCTATCCAGTCGGTGGGAAAGAAGACTTCCCAGAATCGTTGTAGAGCTGGCTCCTTACTTTCTCTGAGCTGTTTTACATATCGGGCGAAAGCATCTAAGCCCGCTTCCATGGTTGGAAACTCCCCGCGTAAGGCCCGCTGGAGGTATTCCAAGAAAAGTTTCTCCACAGGCGTTGTGGCTCGGCTGCGCCGAATCTGCCGATAGGCTCGGCGAAAGCTATATTGAAGGAGGTTTTTGTCGCCGCTCTGAACAGCTGCTAAGAGTCGCACGACCAGAGCCGCGATTAGGAGGTCCTTTCGCTTAAGTTCTAAGGCGCCCTCTTCTACGCGACGCAATATCTCCAGTGTCTCATATACACGCCCGGCTGCATACAGATTGAACGCTAAGAGGTAATAGCTATGCACCCCATACCCCGGAGACATGCGCAGATAGGTCTTCTCCAAGCGTTTCACGTAAGACTCGTAAGCCGCTGCGATGAGGTCACTTTTTCCCTCCACAAAAGCTAAATTGAGCTCATTGAAAAGCAGAAGTCTTTCCTTCTGCAGGGCCATGTACCGACTGCTTGGATGAATCTTGCGGAACTTTTCCAAAACCTCCCGGGCCTCTGCATATTCTCCCCTCTCCGTGAGTCCTGCTAAAAGGTTGTTTAGAGCTAAGAGGTAGCGTGATTGAAGGTACTGAAGTTTTTTGGGTTTCTGCTCTAACTTATACACTAAAAGACGGGTAAGCTGGAGGTACTTATCATGGTCGCCATAGAGACGGTAGCGGATAGCTTGTCCCGTGTCATACAGGAAGTGTAGCGTAAGGGGGTCTGAGGGCTCGGGCGGCTCTAAGCCCAATCGTGAGACGTATTGATCTATCACCATGACTTTTTCGTGGGGGTGGGACTCGCCTTCTTCTATGATGACCTCGGCATACAGAGCAGCTGCATACCAGGCTTTATGGAGATAGTTCATGTAACCCAATACTCGCTCGGTGTAGCGGAAGAGGTCCTCAGCTCGTACGTGGCGTCCTCGGATGAGGTTCATACCCCAGAGCTGCTTTAGCATGTCTACCGCTTGATAAGCGAGGTTGAATTTCTCTTCTTGAAGAGCTTGATGATAGATTCGCAGAAGGATTCGCGGCAAGATACTTATCATCCCTTTATAGAGCAGTAACTCGGCGCGGCGAAGGCTTTTTGCTAGCCGATGTTCAGCTGAGTTGGTCTCGTAGTAAAAAGTGAGAGCTTCTAAAAGGCGTTCATTGAGATGTTTGACGAGCGTTTCCATGCGGGGTTCTTCTTTTTTCAAGAGGCTGCGGACCTTCTTGAGGGAGATGCCTTTACGGCGCTGATCTCGCAATCGGTCGAATAGCTCTATGTATATCTTATCTCCGCTGTGAAAGCCAGAGAAACGCTTGAAGTATCGCATTTCGGGGGGGGCCATGCGGCTGATGAGCTGATAGGCAAACTTGATGCTGTAGAGATTCAGCATGCCCGAAGTTAGCGAAATCTTAAAACTCTGAAATCCACTCCAATCGGACAAGAGCCCGTCGTAGGTCCCAGGGGGTATTATCTACTCGACCAGCTGCAAAGGTTACCTGGAGAAGGCCGGCAGCCAGTCGCGTTTGGAGAAGGAGACCTGCTGCTTGGAGAGTTTTTTCGCCTTGCCTAAAGAGGTCAATTAGCGTGCCTTCAAAAAAAACGGCTAAATAGCTTTCTTCATCTATGTGGAGGCGGGGTTCGCCGAGGAGGTGAAGGTAACCGGCGGTGGGGAAGGTATTTTCAGGAAAACCGCGCAAGCTTTTACTACCGCCGGCCCGGAGCAGCTCATTTTCAAACGAACCTTGACTGAGGTAGCGGTAAGCTTGAATGCCCAGATGGAGAGAGAAAAAGCGACCAATAGGAGTGTAGCGGTGCAGAGCCCCACTGAGTTCTTGAAAAGGACCAGGGGGAGGAAGGCGTTCATACGCTAAGGAAGATAAGGCGGGATTAGGTAGGTAGCCTCGGCGCCCTTGGGTGCCGATTAGCTCTATTTGCCAGCCCTGACGGGGTGCTAACCGAAAATCAACTTGGTCGTACTGCCAGCCTATCCGAAAACCTTGGCGCCTGAAATCTAAGACTGGAGGAGGAGGCCATACTCGCTCCCGGTAGGGTGCAGTGCTCAGAAGCCGTGATGTCATCGTTTGGTACCCTCCTATGACGCTGAGGCTTGGGGTGAGCCTATATCGCAGTTTCACCTCCGCTTCTCGGGTCAGGAAGCTCGTGTCCTGCCTCCACAGAGTAAAGCTGCCTTGGGTCTCTACATATCCTCTGAGGAGATAAGGGAAGGAGAGGAGCAGGTTAAGCCGCTGGGAGCTGCCGGGAAGTTGCGCAAATCGTGCTTCTACCTTTTCCCCTAAACGAAAGGGGCTCAATAGGACTAACTCCGCGTGTCCGATCAGCTGGGTTCTGCCCGTGGTCGTGGAAGGGAGAATGGAAAGAGCTCCATCTATGCGGTTACCCGCTTTAGGTTTGAGGGTAACTTCTATCCAAGCGAGATGAGGGAAAAGCCAGAGTTGAGGCGTATCAACAAGCGTGGCGTAGGGACTATTACGCAAGCGGCGAGAGAAGGTTTCCCATTGGGAGAGACGGAGCGGTTGTCCCGGTCGCAGGCCCGTGATTTGATACAAAGCGCTACGGGGGGCATTCCATTTACCCCGAATGATCACGGTATCTAAACGAACCTGAGGCCCCAGTTCTAAGCTCAGCACACCCGTGCATTCACCTACGCTGTCGCAGTGGAGACGCCTCCATCTGACGGTACTGTATAGAAATCCTTGGTCTAACAGACGACGTTGGACAAAAATCGGTATCGCAACCAGTAGCTGAGAGGTGAGAACGCGACGCTCCCATTTGCGAGCTATGCGGGATGACAGGACATGCCCTGTGTCTCCTTCCCATAATAGGTGCATGAGACGAAACTTGGGTCCGCTTCGTCCTTCCTTAGGTGAAGCGGCCCAATAGCCCCAGCTCCGCAGGACACTATCCCAGTGGCTAGTGTCGTTAGCCCATTGCTTCCATGCTCGGGATTCGCTACTCGTGAGACCGAGGAAAACACTTTGAAGCCATATAAGTGCCATGAGCTAAAGAAGGGCTGGCGTGAGCGCTTTTAGGGAACGCACCCGTTCCAACCATAGCACCGCTAAAATGACCGCCGAGGGGATCCAGTACACCCACTCCGCAGACCACATCCACGTCAGGCTCACTTCCAGCTTATCCAGCAGGATCGCATACCCTACATATAGAAGAACGACTCCCACTTCTACTAAGAAGGCCTGTAACACGCGTCCAACTCCCACGACAGCCGATATGAGTAAAGCTGAGGCTGGCATGAGGACGATAGAAATGGCTATCATGAATAGGTCCCGACTCGCTTGTTCTCGGATGAGCTGATCTTGCGTAAAAAGTTGAACCCACAGTGGAGCAAAAGCGACGAGACTCAGAGCAATGAGACAGTTTAGACCTTGGCTAAGAAGGAAAGTTCGCCAAAAGGCTTTTAGAAGGGCTCGTTGATTCCTGGCCCCCCAGAAATACCCTATGAGCGTACCGACTGCCGTGGAGAAGGCCCATGTTGGCAGCATAGAGAAGCTATACAAGCTGCGCACTATATTCGCCGAAGCCAGTGCTAAAGAACCCCGCCGTTCGATCAATAGAAAGAAAACCACCCAGCCGACCATGCCTACAAGATTTTGTAGAATAGCCGGCCCTGCATAGCGGGCTAAAGATAAAAGCCAGTTTTGGGTCGTTTTGTGGATCAGGTCGTATCGTTGGAAGCGAAGAGCTCCAAGTAAGTAGCCTGTCGCTAAGTATTGAGCGAGAACTGAGCCTGCTATGACCCCTTTTATACCCCAGTTGAGTCCGAGTACAAAAAGGGTATTCAGGAATAGATTGGTGAAAGCCAGCAAAAGGTTAGCTTGGAGGATGAAGGGAGTCTGAGCGGTTCCGCTATAATAACCTCTCAAGATACCAAAAAGCATGAGGGGAAAGAGCTCTAAACTTCGACCCTCTAAGAAGGTGGCGGCTGTGCGTTGTGTGCTCTCCTCATGGAGGAGAGCTTGGACGAGGGGTTCAGCTCCGTAAGCTAGGCAGAGCGTAAGGAAAATGCCGATGACAGACCCTACCCAAAGAGATTGCCTCAATAGGGAGCCCAGCTTTTCTGGCGTGCCTTCGCCCAATAGTTGAGCGCTTAGGACCTGTACGCCTGTTCCTAAGCCCAATCCAATAAACCCTATGGTGAGAAAAAAGAGTACGCTGATGCCCCCAGCAGCTAGTTCAGTTGAACCAATGAGTCCGAGGAAAGCTGTGTCAATCAGGGAGACAGCATTTTGAGCGAGGCTGGCACCCATGATAGGGAGCGCAATACGACGAATCTGCCGGTAGGACGTTTCCATCAAACGGGCAAAGCTATGCTGCGTCGATCCTCTGCTACGAGCCCATCTCGCAAGACAATCTGCCGGTGAGTTCGGGCAGCAATATCTGGCTCATGGGTTACGATTACCACCGTGTGCCCTTGCCGGTTGAGCTCCAAGAAGAGACGCAAAATCTCTTCACTGGTGGTAGAATCCAAGTTTCCTGTAGGTTCGTCAGCAAGAAGAAGGGAGGGCTTATTGATGAGGGCTCGAGCAATGGCAACGCGTTGTCGCTGCCCTCCGGACAGTTCGTTAGGGCGGTGGTGTAGGCGATCACCTAATCCCACCGCTTCTAACATAGCTTGAGCTCGTTTGAGTCGTTCCCGCCTTGAAATCCCTGCATACACCAGAGGTAAGGCTACGTTCTCAAGCGCTGTGTATCTCGGGAGGAGGTGAAAACTCTGAAAGACAAACCCAATCTCGCGGTTGCGAAGACGGGCTAACTCCAAGTCTGATAAGCCGGTCGTATCCCGCCCTGCTAAACTATAACGTCCAGTCGTTGGTACATCTAAGCAGCCTAATATATGCATCAAGGTACTTTTTCCAGAACCTGAGGGGCCAATAATAGCTACCAGCTCGCCTTGCTCTATTTCAAATGAAACGCCTCGCAAAGCCCATACACCTTCTGCACCTAAGGGGTAAAACTTCTTGATCCCCTCTACCTTGATAACAACGGACATCCTAAGCCCGCTCTAAATCCTCCAAGTAAACCTCAATAATACCAGGAGCAGGGGGAGCCCCCTCATGCAGAAAGGCCTTTTTGGCTAAAAGCTGTTCAGATGATTCTACATGATTGGGGTCAGGTAAGCAGCAGTCCACTGGACAAACTGCAGCGCACTGGGGTTCTTCATGAAAGCCCATACACTCGGTGCATTTGCTTGGAACGATATAGTAGTACTCCGTGGAAATCGGAGCGTGAGGAGCATCGGCGTCTAACATGATACCGTTCCCCAGATCAACTTGCCCGGAGAGAGAAGTACCATCTCTATATCTCCACTGAATACCTCCTTCGTATATGGCGTTGTTGGGGCATTCGGGTTCGCACGCGCCGCAGTTGATGCAGTCGTCCGTAATGCGGATAGCCATAGCTGAGCTAAGATACAGATTCTATGTAACACAAAAGTATGTCAGAGCTGCGTTACTTTGTGGTAGCTTGTTCTTCAAATCATGCGATTTGTTCCCTTTACTCTGACTCTCCCGACATATCTACCTCCTGATAACGAAACTAATCTGCTTAACTTGGACCTATGCTGAGTGTATTTGCGTGTCCGAGGGCTTTCAGCAACTCTTACATCGCTGCTATCCAGCGCAAGGCTATTCAAAGTTGGCTGAGGCTACATTCTCAAGTAGAAGTCATTTTGATGGGGCGGGATGAAGGCGTAGCTGAGGTTAGCCAAGAATTTGGGTTGCGGTATATACCTGAAATTGAATACAACGAGAGAGGGGTGCCCATTTTGAGTAGTCTATTCAGACTGGCGGCGCAACACTCTTCCTATGACCTGCTCGTTTACACTAACGCTGACATACTTATATCCAGTAGGCTTGTAAAAGCCCTTCAGGCAATACAGCAAAGGTGGAAGAATTTCCTCCTTGTATCAGCTCCATGGATTATTTCATATGACGAGGTGGAGGAGGTAAATGGAAACGAAACCCTACTTATCCAACGGGCCCATAAGTCCCCAACCCCGTCTGGCGTAGATATTTTTGCATTTAGCAAGAGTACATATTGGAAGGTCTTTGTCCAAATGCCACCGTTTTTAGTAGGTCGGCTGGCTTGGGACTTCTGGCTGATGGCAGAACCCGTGCTAAGAGGCATACCAGCTATAGATGGAACCGATTATGTTACCATTTTTCATCCAGACGATAGGAGAAGTACGCATTATTTAGGTGCTGAACAGGCTGTGGTCTATACGAATCACCCGGATATGCAATATAACGCCACGCTTTCAGACGTAGCTCATCAGATTACCCGGTTGGAGCTGCCTTATGAGCTTGATGCTTATGGCCGTTTGATTTCGCGGGTGGTAGGAGGACGCTGGGGAGGTTGGCTCCGCCAGAACTACAAGAAAGTCTTAGATCAGACAGCTTCTTGGCGCTATCGTCTTGGATTGTACCGATGGTGGCAGCCAGCTCCTTGGCGGGAGGCGGTCAGGACCGGGAGCTCTCAGAAATCGTGAAGGGAGTCAAACCTCAGAGATAAGTTAGGCTCAGCGAGTGTTTGGCTCTAATCTTTTTCTCGTGCTTCCAAGGCGCGGAAGACGGCTTGTTCTACGGACCTTATTCGGCTGGCGAGATTCTCCTCTTCTATCCAAATGTCTGCACCAAATCGTCTCCACCATGTGATTTGACGGCGAGCATAGCGCTGATTGGCGATTATGACTGCCTCGGTAAGGGATTGATAGGTCAGGGTGCCTTCTAATACAGCTAAGCATTCCTTATAGCCGAGGGTTTGAAGAGCCGGAGCAGTGGAGGTATAACCTTTCTGAAGGAGAAAAAGGGTTTCCTCCAGCCATCCCATCGCTATCTGACGGCGCGTTCTGTCTGCAATAGAGGCATATAACTCTCTGCGCGGCAAGGTTAGCATTACTTTGACCGACCTATACCGTCGCACTCGTTGGGCCTGCCAGAAGCTAGCCCAGGGCTTACCAGTTGCCCATAGCACTTCTACCGCTCGCAAGACTCGCCTGGGGTTGGATAAGTCTATCTTTGAAGCTGTCAGCGGATCGGCTTCTTTGAGCCAGAGGACTATTTCGCTGAGCCCGGAGGCGTTTAGCCAAGCCTCGGCTTGTTTGCGTATCTCAACTGGGGTCGGAGGTATAGGGTCTAATCCATACAGAAGGGCTTCCATGTAAAATCCCGTTCCGCCGGCGACTTGCACCACGGGTGTATTCCACTGGCTAATCAAAGTCTCGGTATCTCGGATAAAGATGCCTGCACTGTAGGATTGATCAGGATCGCAAATGTCTATAAGAAAGTGAGGCACCTGAGCTTGAATATCTTGCGGAACCTTATTAGTGCCGATGTCTAAATACCGATAAATCTGGCGAGAATCGGCGCTGATTATAGGCCACCCTTGCCTAAGGTAGAGTTCTATGGCGAGGGTGGTTTTTCCCGCTCCAGTGGGTCCCCCTATGAAAAGCAGCAGAGGTTTATTTTTCATCCTCGCAGCAGGGCATATAACACAGCCATGCGGACGGCGACCCCATAGGTGACCTGGTCTAAGATGCGGCTGACCGAAGCCTCCAGAAACGCCGGATGAAGTTCTACTCCCCAATTCACCGGACCAGGATGCAAAATCACTTGGCCGGGCGATAGCTGTTCAAGCCTTACTTGGTAGAAGCGGGCGTACTCTTCCCAAGAGGCGATGGGTGCTTGCTTCTGACGCTCTTTCTGCATGCGTAAGACTAAGAGAGCGTCGGCGTCTCTTATTGCCTTTTCTATGCAGTGATATACAGGAAAGCCGAGATTATACCACAAGGGAGGTACTAAGGTAGGGGGGGCGCAAAGGCGCAGCTTTAGGCCTACCTTCGGAGCTAAGTAAAGGTGAGAAAGCGCTACTCGGCTATGAAAAATGTCCCCAATGATAGCCAGTTTGATTCCTTCTAATCGCCCAAAGTGTCTGCGTAGCGTGTAGGTATCTAACAAGGCTTGGGTAGGGTGCTCATGGGTGCCATCTCCTGCATTGATGACAGGTACGGGTAAGCGGCTGGCTAAGTAATGAGCAGTACCCACGCTTTGATGCCGAATGACCAAAGCATCCACACCCATAGCAAGGATGTTTAGAGCGGTATCTAAGAGGGTCTCGCCCTTTGCTAAGCTGGAGCCGGCTGCAGAAAAATTGAGTACATCTGCACCCAGCCGCTTTGCAGCTAACTCAAACGAGAGACGAGTCCGGGTTGAGCTTTCAAAAAAGAGTAAAGCTACGGTAGTCCCTGCTAAGGCTGGAGCTTTTCGGGTAGGCTGCTGAAGTACTTCATAAAAGCGGTCTGTCAGGTCGTATATCTGATGGATATCATCCGAACTAAGCTCACGAATACCTAATAGATGTCGCATTTTAGGAGCGATTCCATTCAATCTGAATGACGGGCTGAGGTCCAAGCCGTACAATAACTCGTTCGGATGGGTGAGTGTCTAAAACAAATCCAGCGCAGTCTGGCATCAGCGGTACTTCTCTCAAGCCACGCCGTTCTACTAGGACAGCTAATCGAGCTGCGGCGGGTCGCCCTATATCGCGTAAGGCATCCAGAGCCGCCCGTGTGGTACGTCCCGTATAAAGTACGTCATCTACCAGCCAGACGACTTTTCCTTCTATGCTGAAGGGCAAGTGGGCAGGCCGAGGGACACGGAGTTTGCTGGATTGGTGCAGGTCATCGCGCCAGAAAGTAACATCTAAATACCCCAAATGTACCGTCGCCTCGGTGAGTTGGGTCAGGTAGCCATGAAGGGCTTCGGCCACAGGAATGCCTCGCGGCTGTATTCCAATGAGAGCAAAAGGGGTGCCGCGCTCTATTACTTGAAGAGCCATTCGGCGCAGTGTCAGCTCAACTTGTCTTCCTTCAGCTACCACACGATGCACTGGGAGCGAAGGTATGGTATATTCTCTTTGGCCTTCCCTTAGCCGCCTTATCGCCTAAGTAAAGGCTACATGCAGAGAATGATGAAACAAGCCAGTTGCTCCTCTTATTAGGGGTGGGAAAATCATTGAGCCTTTGATTCTATGGCCTGAGCCTAAGCAGGGCACTTTGCTCACAGGTTCTCTTGTAGGGCCCTCTCTATGTGGTCTTGCACTTGAGCTAAAAGCGATTTGGATTGAACGCGGAGCAGCACAGCGTAGATGTCTGGGCTATGGCTACTTCCTGTGAGCGTGCCTACTCTCTCTGGCAGAGTGAGCTTGTACAGAACTCCACCTATAGAGAGGGGAAACCTCTCGAGCCGGCTGCCTACCCAGTTTTGTTCTATTTGCTTCCACTGATGAGCCTCTAAGGGGCTAGATAAAGTGATTAGATACTTGATACGCCACGCGCAAACTTGAAGTGTTTGACATTTCATTGACGAGAGGAGGTCACTTCTACTACATCCTGAGAAGCCCCTAAGAGACGGCTCTCTATAAACCTTCCATCATAGAGCCGGCCTTCTTGGAAAAGTTGCCTGTAGAGTTCTCCGTCAAAGGTCAGTCGCTTTTCACTCACGCCGGCTTTGTAGATAAGGGCCATAATCCCAGATAGAAGCCCTTGGGCAAAAGGTGAATGGTCCAGTCGCCTCTGACTTGGAGGCAGAGCAGCGAGAGTGGTGGTCTCATACCAGTTCTTCAAGCAGACTTGCCACCTTTGGGGTGAAGGTGTATCTATACATCCGACGACACCCCAGCCGATAGCAGGCATTACAGCAGAGATCCCATAAAGCCAATCTTCCTTGGTCTTCAAATGGGGACGTACCACAGCGTCCCACTCTGCGCTTTGCATAATCCCTCCTAAAGTATTGAAAGCGCACACATGACCCGATTCTATTAGCATGTCCAGAACGAGAGGGCGTACATCGGGGCCCATTACCTTTTCCATATGGTCCAGATGACGTTCCGATATGAGGGCGTAATAGTTTCCTGGGATGAAGGTCAGAATGACTCCGAAAGCCTCTATAAGACCCGTTTCGGGATCGGGTAGAAGCGGGAGCCCGAGGACGGCATCCCGTATTTGTACCATAGGAATGGTGGTTTCGGCCATCTGAGCGAGGTCGGCGGTTTGAAAGTTGCCCTCGCCTACAGATGGGGTGAGGGGCAGCCGGTGCTCTGAGCGCCAGAAGCGCCAACGCACTTCGGGGTCGCCCTGAGTGAGACAAGCCGTTTGCTCGCTGTGAATCGTACCGAGAGGTAGATCATAGATGGCCTCTATCGCTCCAGCCAAATAGCCTTGAGAAAAGTAAGAGACCCCTCTTTTTCCGCTCGGGCGAGGAGGAAAGGTCGCCGCATAGGTATAGGCATAGTGCTCATACGGAGTCCCTATCTCTCCTCCCTCAGAAGATATAAGGTCTAAGCTCACTTTACCATAACCGCAGCGAGTAAAGACGCTTTCCACTAAAGCTTTACGCTTGGATGGGTCGCTCACGCTCTCTTGAGCAAAGAGCTGACGAAACAAGTGATGAGCTATTTCTTGGGCTGTCCACACTAAAACCTCCTCAACGGGGTAAATACCCTCAGCATCCTCAATGGAAGTCTGAAGGAAATGATTATAGTAGTGGCAATGGACCACATGGGGCTCGCCTCCAAGCAATAAAGCCCCCCTATCTAACTTCGGCTCTAGGCGTACATCCACCTTTACACTCATAGGACTGTCCTTTGAAGTACTTCTTCGGGATTAATGGATATGCCATACATATCCTTCAGAGAATTGAGGATGACTTCTATGGCCTTTCCAGGTACTTGGGTGTCAGACCTCGGTGCAAGCAAAGAGGGAAGGTGAGCTTGGATTCGTTGTAGAGCTGGAAGGCTGCGAATGATAGCCCGATCCCATGCATAAGGAGAGATATGCCGGGAAGTCCATGTCTTGATAGGCAGAAGAGGATATAGTTGGTCTGGCACCAGAAATCTGGCCTGTCTGCTTATCGAGTCATGTGGAAAATGATTTGTCGGTAGCAATTGGGGGGGAAGAGGATAGGGGGAGCCGGAAGAACTTTCTCTAGCGGTCCCTACTCGGGGCAGAAAGGTTTGGAGCCATTTTCTCCAGGTACTCATAGGGCAAAGGTAAGTAGAAAAATCTAACTCCAAATGGTAAGATGCCTACCAGTTGTAGCGGAGGCTAATGGAAGCCATTCGTCCCATGATAGGGCCCCAAACGAGCGAAGCATCAAACTGAGGTGAGAAGGGTTGATCAGCAGCCAGGACGGGTTGGGGTTGGCGGAAGCCCCCGAGGTTTTCCCCGGCCACCTGAATCTCCCACTGATCTACACGGTGGGTGATTTGGAGGGCGATGGTGGCGAAAGCGGGTGTATAAGAGGAGAGACGGTAGGGCTCTTCTTTTTCCGCGGTAGAGGGGAGGCGTTGGCGACCGTACCATGAGAGAATCGCATCAGCTTGCCAGCGGCGTGAGAGAGTCATCCATGTGAGCCATCCTACCACTCGGTGTCGCGGTAGAAGCGGACGAAATACTCTGTGGCCAGATAAAACCCACCATACCTCTTGCAGTTTATAGCCTAAGGTGAATCGAAGCTGATCGGGTATCTCGTACTGCAGTTCTCCATATAGAGCTTGATACAAGGCTGGCTTCTCGCCTGATAGGACTTCTACCAGCCAAGGTTTCTCTATGTTCCAGATAAGGGGTCGCCTGAAGTGAGCTCGTAGCCCATCAAGCGATAATCGCAGAATATGCGAACCTACCCCAAAGATGTGATGCCAGAAGAAGCCATAACTCCATCCACTCTCCACGGGAGGCCATCGTCCAAGGTTTAGCCGCCATAGGCGCATGCTCAGGAGAAAAGGAAAAGTCTCAGATAAAGGGTCTGGTATGCGCCAAGCGCGGCCAGCTGATAGCCTGAGGGCGCCCCGTTCAGCGTATGCCCACCTTAGGTGCAGGCGTGGAAGGAGTTGCCAGCCCCAAAACGAATGCCAATCAGCTCGTCCGCCTAAGACCACCGATAATGTAGGGTAGGGGCTACCGATAACTTCCGTAAAAGCTCCAGCTATGCCTTCTATCCTCCTCCAACTTGTATCGTAGGCGTGCCATGTGCTAAGTGATTCACTGTAGTAGGCTACTCGCACTGAAGGTCCAGCTTGGAGTATCCAACGGGTATCCCCCAGAGGTTGGCGGTAGATAAGCTGCGCCCAACCTAAGGGTTGTTGGGCTTCGTATTGGTTGAAGCCAGCCTGGAGATGCTGCGAAAAATAGCGTCCTTGCCAAAGCAGGCTAAGTCCTCGCCCCCTTGATAAAACCCAGCCTCGACGAAGCGAAGTCTGCAAAAAGTACAGTCTCTGATAGCTTCCCCACGCTTGAAGCGTAGCTATATCCTCCGGCCTGCGAAACCGGACTTGACCAGCCCAGCGATAATCATAAAGCCCTTCGCCATCTATCTCCAACATTCTTCCCGCCGTATCCTGTCGCACATGGCGTATGAGAACATGTCCATGCTGAAATAGGGGTATGTCTAAAAAACCATCACCATTATGGTCCTGAAGGGCATAGGATTGGAAAGGGGTCCATCCTAAGTTGCTAAGTAAGAGGTAGCGATTCTGAGGGGTCGTTGTCCATTCGTAGCGTCCAGCGAGAAAAAGCTCTCCTGTGCTGCGAACAAAAGCTTCCACACTACGAGGGTAATCGGGTTGGTTGGATGAGAGGTATTGAACTTGCACCTGTCCCGCAATCCCATCGGGACCATTAATCACGCTACCAATTCCTTTTGTGACAGAAAGACTCTGAACCCAAAGGGCAGGCGTGAACTGAACAGCCCACGGTCGGTACAGGCCCATGGAGAGAGGCTTGTTTTCATACAAGAGGGGACTATGGGCAGTTTCAAAGCCCAGCAAGCGAAGTTGGCGCACACCGAGAGCTCCATCTGAAACGGTGGCATCTACCAAAGCTGTCCCTTCAAAAGCCTCAGATAGGTTACAGCAAGGCGCGGCGGTAAGGGTAGTTCGGCTCCATAACACGATTGGCTGAGGGTTTAGAGTTTGGAGTCCCTCTTTTTGGGCCACTATGGGCTGCGAGGGAGCCGACACGTGGGGGGCAATATCCCAAACCAGCAGGCTTTCAGGAAGCTGCTCCAGCTTTAGGCTATCTATCAAACCTCCTGCTCGCAACCAGATGGGAAAAGTAGGGGGTGCCCCCAGGATAAATCGTCCTGTACTATCGGAGACGGCTTCTATATCAGTGCCGCTCCACCAGAGCCGAACTCCCCTGACTGGTTCTCCGCCCTGTAAAAGCACCCCTACCACTTGAAGCCATACTCCCATCAGTTGAAGGGAAAGATTCTATCGTCGTTTATAAATCGGCACGCTGGAGCAGGCCTCTCCGTAAAAAACTAACTGCGCTATCGGCATCACGCGCCGAAAAAACTCGGTCATTATGGTCGCAGAGATGGAGGTGCACCCTCTGAGTAGAATCTTCTTATCTCGGAAGCTCTCCCAATCTATAGTTTCCAAAAGCAACATTTGATATCTCTCAGCTACGGATGCTTTGTCTCCTACGCCATAATAAACTGCATGGGGAGCGAGGTACATGCCAATCAGCAAATACGCCCAAGGTGGAACGATTGCTTCTGTACTCAGCCTAATCGCCACGACCTTTCCCTCGTAAATGCTCCAGTCGTGAGCCTTGAGAGCAGCTCGGAACACCTTCTCTCGCAATAGAAGCCCTTCTTCTAAAAAATTGGCCATATCTATTTCCACTACCGGGGGAGAAGGGAGGAGCCGACCTAAATCTACCGTAAGCAGCCCCGCGGCTTCCACGCGATTGATCGGGGCTTCCATAGGGCGGGCAGTCGGACTCGAACCGACGACCTTCTGAGCCACAGTCAGACGCTCTAACCACCTGAGCTATGCCCGCCGTGCTCGACAAAAGTATGACTTTTTCCTTATTCAGCGGCGAGACTTCCCCTTCTGAGACAGAGCTATCACTAATAGCCGAATGAATAAGCCATAGAAGATGATGTAAAGTAGCAGAGCGCTTCCAATAGCGAGACGAGTCAGGGCCCCTCTTTCCCGTTCTTCTTCTGTAGGCATAGGCAAATATTTCAAGAGCTGGTGAGCATAGGCCGCTATGATGATCCACAAGACTAAACCTCCATACATCCAAGCGATTTCTATCCATTCACTACGCAGAACAAGGTTGATAGCTCCCATGATGGTAAGCCCGACCAGCATGCTCAGTATCTGACCGCCCCAGCGGGTGAGGTTTATGCGTAAGGTGTAAGCTAAAAGACCCGTAGCCGTAAAGACGGCACCCGTAGCTAAAAATACCTTCAGCGTCAGCTCATATCCTGCGAGGTAAAACACGGGCGATAACAGAAGACCTCCTAAAACCGCAAAAGCGACCCATGCTACAACAATCAAAAAGAGGGGTGTATAAAGCTGGCTCACCCACTTAATGAGGAGAAGCCCCAAAGATAGCATGGCTAAAAGGAGCATAATCCCCACAACAATCAAAGCTATGCCTTGGAGGTCCCGAGGCAGGTACTTGAACTGTTCCAAGAGAATAGGGGGTCCGAATGTTTCGAGGAGTTTATACACCGCTGCGGCGATGAGACCGCTGACAGCGATGCTTATGCCAGCCAGAGCATAAGTTCGCTGTAGAAACGACCGCTTTACAGTCTCTTCAGCCGACAGAGTAGCTTCTCTCATAGGCTGCTCAATCTTAAGGTGATTTTGCTTCGCGTTGCAGGTCGATCGTCCCTATGACTGAACAAGCTGTGCTGAGGATAGAATGAAGAAGAGCACCATCATTAGGCTCTCTCAGAAATTATATCCAGCCAGAAACATAACTGAACCGTTGTAGAACTTTTGATCTGCAGGAATTCGGAAGATATTCAGGATACCGGTCCAAGCTCGTATTTCAAAGTTCATTTCTCCTTTTCCCATGCGGTAGCAGTTTCCTCCACCAAACCAGATTCCTATGTCTCCGCGTCTGAACTCTATGCGTCCAGGCTGAATCGGACCCTCAGCTACAATGAGGCGGGTTTGAGGTGAAAAGCCAAACAGAGGGAGAAAGTCCAGTCCCTCTAAGGCCACCTGGGTTCGGCCGCTATTTCGCATGAAGAGTTTGTATCCTGCATGGAAGCCAAATAGCAGATAAGAGCGGTTATACTCTGTGCGCATGAAGCTCCACTCGGCTAAGACGGGTATTTCCAAGTGAGCGAGCCTTAGTCGTCCATCATTAGAGATATGTACGATATACTCATCTCTTGTGTTGCCAACGGTCGTGTCACCCTGATAGCTTTCTCGTACAAGGTAATCTGAGTTGCGCTGGCTAAAGTATAACCCACTTACTAAGGCCCATCGCGAGGAAACCTCCCGCCGAATGATAACTCCTCCTGTGAATCCTGGTAAAACCACGGCTTTTTCCACAGGTTCAGAGGAGCGGTAGGCAGGGATGTTCAAGCCAACCTGTATCCCTGCACTCCATCTCGTGGGCATGATCTGAGCCCAGAGACAGGATACGATGAGAAATAGTTGGGCTCTCATCTCTCAACCTAACAAAATATCTTCAACCATATCCCTAGGGCCTTGGGAGACTAGTCTGGACAAAGGATTGTGTGGGCTGAGAGACGGGGATTTCATTAGCTTAGAGCGATTGGGGACTGTGAGCGAGCAAATAAGGTGTCATCGGAAGGGGATAAAGAGTAGAGACCTCTCAAAGTAGTCATAGGCTCGGAGGTTAGAGGTGCCATGAAATAATGTTTAGAAATTATGGCTATGCGTTGGCTTTTCCTCGTAGCTTTGCTAAGCTGTATGGAAGCACAAATAATAGAAGAAGCGACTTTTGGTGGCGGCTGCTTCTGGTGCACAGAGGCTTTATTCAAACAGCTCAAGGGTGTGGAAGAGGTGTACCCCGGCTATGCGGGCGGACATGTGCCTAATCCTACTTACGAACAAGTATGCACGAAAACCACAGGCCATGCCGAGGTGGTACGAGTCCGGTTTCGTCCAGATATTATTCGTTATGAGCAGATTGTGGAATACTTCTTTCTTACCCACGATCCAACTACCCCCGACCGCCAAGGTAACGATATAGGTCCCCAGTATCGGTCTGTTATCTTTTACCACACACCTGCTCAAAAGGAAATTGCCGAACGAGTCAAATCTCGCTTAGAGGCGCAGAAAGTGTTTCAGGCACCTATTGTGACAGCCATAGAACCGCTGAGAAACTTTTACCCGGCAGAGTCCTATCACTGGGATTATTTTGCCAAGCATCCTGAGCAGGCCTATTGTCGGTATGTAATCGCTCCGAAAGTCCAGAAAGCCCGAGAAAAGTTCAAATCTCTCCTGCGATAAGCTAAAACCCCTACCTTTGTCTGTATGCGCTTTATCCTATTAGGCTTTTGTATTTCCGCCTTATGGGCTCAAGATGAGCCGGTGAACTTCGGCATCCTGCTACGCGGGCATAGTGGTGTGGGATACGGGAGCTTCGGCAAGCTTAGCGAAGATCTCAAGGCCAGCAACGCCTTGGGAAAAGACTTCCGTCTAATACCGTGGGCTACCACAGCAGGGGCTAACTTGGACCTAATACTGGCCAAGCGACTTTTGCTGGCTGGAACCTTACAGCTTCAGCACTACGACGCATCGGAAACAGAGCGAGGGCTGGCGCGACCTTATGCGCTTCACTATGGAGGTCAGGTTGGTTTTGCCCTGCTCAATAAGAATTTATGGCTTCTCTATCCCTATGCAGGCTATCAGGTAGGCACTTATGAGCTCCGATATACCAACTACTTTACCGAACCAATCTACTTTGGGCGTAATCAAGAGTTGCGTCCTTTAGATAAACGCACCTACTCGGCTAACTTAGGCCTAGCAGAGATTGGGTTGGGTTTGCGGCGCTGGAGGAGGGGGGATGGACTCACCCTTTTGTGGGGGGCAGACTTGGGAGGTGTATTTGCTCTATCGGAAGCTAAGTGGAAAGCCTCGGAAGGTCCTGAGCCAGAGGGTGTAGCTCCCGCTCGTTTGACTGGAGGATACCTGCGTTTTTCCCTCGGATTGGGGTATGTGAAACCGAAGGCCACAGAGTCTTCCTCTCCTATTCCGGCGGTTCCACCGGCGGAAAAGCCTAAGAAAGAGAAGCGTAAAAAGGCCGAGCCCACCGCTGAACCGACTCAGAACCCACCTGCGGGTGCCCAGCCCACTGACCCAGGGAGAAAGCCCAAGAAGGCCAAAAAGAAAAAAGGCGACGAGGACGACGAAGACTGAGACAGGATTTGTTTTTGCTATCTGAGATGCACGGCATAGAATCCCAATTGTACGAGGCTCTCCGCACCGTCGTAGACCCAGACCTTCGTCAGAACATCGTTGAGGCGGGCATGGTCAAAGGGTTGGCCTGGAATGAGGAGGATTGCAAGGTATCTCTTACCCTTCAGCTGACTACCCCCGCTTGCCCCCTAAAGGACTATTTTTCCTCTCAGATCACCGAGGCTGTTCGCCAGGTGCTGGGAGAAAGGTGGGAGGTTCAGGTCGCTTTTTCGTCTCAGACGGTCGGCGGTGGGACTGAGCTGGTTTCTCAGGTAAAGAATCTTATCCTAATTGGCTCGGGTAAGGGGGGTGTGGGAAAGTCTACGGTTGCCGTTAATGTTGCCATAGCTCTTGCTCAGCTCGGCGGCCGGGTGGGGCTCTTGGATGCAGATATTTACGGCCCAAGCATTCCTATCTTGATGGGCTTAGAGCAAGCAAAGCCAGCTGTTCGGGAAAAGGATGGTCGTCCCTACCTCGTTCCTATACGCAAGTATGGTGTCGAGGTTATGTCATTAGGCTTTTTGGTGCCCGCTGGTCAGGCTACGCCGTGGCGAGGCCCTATGGCTTCTAATACTCTAAGGCAGCTTTTGACAGAGACTGACTGGGGCGAGCTGGACTACTTGGTGGTAGATATGCCTCCTGGTACAGGCGATATTCAAATCACTCTCGCTCAGCAGTTTCGCCCTCAAGGCGCTGTGATTGTAACTACGCCGCAGCGGCTGGCATGGGCCGATGCCGAAAAGGCTCTCATGATGTTCCGAATGCCTCTCGTTCAAGTCCCTGTAATCGGCATCATAGAGAACATGTCCTACTTCTGGACCCCAGAGCTACCTCAGCGAAAATTTTATATCTTTGGCGAAAGCGGGGGTCGTATGTTATCACAACGGTATGGTGTGCCTCTTTTAGGTGAGATACCGCTTCTGGAATCCGTAGTTCAGCAAAGCGATGCGGGTATTCCCCCTGCCTTAGAATCGGGCACTCTTCTCTCTGATGTCTTTGTGCGCATCGCCGGAGAAATTGTCCGAGCCCTTTCTCGGCTCGCTTTAGCCTCCCCCGTATGAAAGTTACTCTTCAATCCATTGCTGAGCGCCTTGAGCCAGTCCGCTCTTATCTTGCAATCGATGGGGGCGATTTAGAGCTAATCGGGCTCAGCTCAGATGGCAAACGTCTATACATCCGCCTTTTGGGAAGCTGTAAGACGTGCGATTTGAATACCACCACCATTCAGCTTGGTATTTTAGAGCCGCTCCGCCAGCATTTTCCCTCCATAGAGGCGGTTGAAATCGTGTCCGACTGATATGAGGAAAGTAGCCTTATATCTGGGTTTAGCCGCTCTGCCAGGGATTTGGGGATGCGAAAAACTGAATATATCTGACGGCCAAGCTTTATCTGAAGAAGAAGTTGTCGCAGCTCTCAAGGAAGCTCTGCGAGTTAGCACGGACACCACAGTGCGTCATTTAAACCGACTCGATGGATACTATGGTGACGAGCTAATCAGGATACTCTTCCCGCCCGATGCTCAGCGGCTCCGCACAGCCATAGAAGCTTTGCCGGGTGGAGCTTCGCTCATTCAGGACCTGATTGTAAAAATGAATCGAGCAGCGGAAGAAGCGGCCGATGAGGCCAAGCCTATTTTTTGGAGTGCTATCGATGAGCTCACCATACAAGATGGCATGCGTATTCTCAAGGGGGATAGCACCGCAGCGACTGCTTACCTCCGTCAGAGAACTTCAGATAGCCTCTACGCTCGCTACAAACCTAAGATTCAAGCAGCCATGGAGGAAGTAGGAGCTCAACAAGCATGGGAATACCTGGTTGATCAGTACAACAGCTTACCCACAACCCTCAATCCGATTCAAAATAGGGATTTAGCGGCGTACGTAACTGACCGTGCGCTTCATGGATTGTTTGTAAAAGTAGGTCAGCACGAGACTCGCATCCGACGAGATGTGCAATATCGTGTAACGGATTTGCTGCGTCGGGTCTTTGCTCACGCAACAGGGTAGAGATAACTGGTATAGTTCCAGGGTAGATTCGTCTTAGAGTAGGCTCGCAAGGCTGACTTTGGATGAAAACCCCACAACCAGCTGAAGGACCGATTGGCTGGCAGATACAGCGTGGGGCAGAGCTCTCTTCATCCGCTCAGGCTATTCCTTTTCTCCAGAAATCGCTGTAACTTTACAGGGCATAAATGTTTTAGTGATTATGCCTTTGCAGAAGTTATGGCGAGCCTTTGACCCGCGAGCGTCTCGGGTGAGTCACCTCTCGGGTACGAGCCGATTCAACCTTCTCTTCATGCGGCGTACTAACTTCCTCTCGCTTTCGCTCTTCATCTTGGGGATTCTGGCGAAGCTCTTGTGGAACTGGCTGTCCCGCTAAGATGTAAGGCGCAACCTTTTGCATGTAGGCGAAGGCAGCTTCGTACTGATTCGGTATAATCCCATCCAAGATCGCTTGCCGAATCGCCTGTTTTATAGCCCCAACGAGAGCTCCGGGCTGCAATCCAAAGACCCTCATAATTTCTTCCCCTCGTATGGGGGGCTGAAACCGAGCCAACTGATCTTTGGCATGAACTTCACGGACGCGATCCATCACGCGGTCAAAGTTTTGGAGAAATCGGCGGCGGCGATGAGGATTCCTGGTCGTTACGTCGCTGCGGCAAAGTAGGATTAGGTCTTCCAAGTCTTCGCCCGCCTCAGCCGCTAATCGCCTGATAGCGCTATCGGTAACACCCTCCTGAGCCAACACTATGGGTCGACCATGCAGACGCACCAGCTTCTGAACATACCTCATCCGCTCGTCTAAGGGGAGGCGCAAGCGCTGGAAAAGGCTTTTCACCATCTTAGCCCCCTCCTCTTCATGAAGGTGAAAGGTCCAACCCAACTTTTCGTCAAATCGCTTGGTAACCGGTTTTCCTATGTCGTGTAGGAGAGCAGCCCAGCGTAACCAGAGAGATGCATCGGGGCGCTGGGAGAGAAGCTGCTCCAAAACCCGGAGGGTATGGGCAAAGTTATCTTTGTGAGCGTATCCGTTTTGGGTTTCAGTTCCAGCCAGAGCTGCCACTTCCGGTAAAAACTGCTCTAAAAGTTCTGATTTATACAGAAGCTCTAAGCCTCGGACAGGGTCAGGACTCAAAAGGATTTTATGAAACTCTTCTACGACCCGCTCTGGCGAAACAATATGAAGGCGAGGAGCTTCCCGTTGGATGCCTTCAAAGGTGGCTGCTTCAATTTCAAAGCCCAGCTTGACGGCGAAGCGTATAGCTCGCATCATTCGCAAGGGGTCATCACTAAAGGTGCGAGCGGGATCGGTCGGCGTGCGAATGAATCGTTGAGCTAAGTCCCGAATGCCACCGAAGGGGTCCAATAAGATGCCTTTCTCTGCAGCATGAAGTCCGACGTATAGAGCGTTTATAGTGAAGTCGCGTCGCATGAAATCTTCTTCCAAAGGGGCAGGTTCCACCTGAGGATTGCGAGAGTCTGGGGTATAACTTTCTCGTCGGGAAGCCACGATTTCTATTTCGTAGTGCTGCCACTTGACGACAGCTACATAGAAGCGGCGGTACTCGGCTGCAATCGTCGTCTGGAGACGACGAGCTAAGCACTCTGCAAACAGGGTGGGGTTGCCTACGGTTACTACGTCTAAAGAGGAGACGGGTCGGCCTGTGAGGAAAAAGTCGCGCACCCATCCTCCGACGAGGTAAGCAGGCTGGTTTAGCTCATCGGCGACCGCCGATAGATGCGCTAAAATCGGCTCTGCTTCCCACAGGCTCAGGGGAAGCTGGGTCATAGCTAAACCATGTTTTCTGGGCGAATATGCTTATCAAACTCCTCAGCTGACAAATACCCCAGTTCTATTGCTGCTTCCTTGAGCGTTTTGTCTTCTTTATGAGCTTTTTGGGCGATCTTGGCAGCTTTTTCATAGCCAATCACTGGGTTGAGGGCCGTGACGAGCATGAGACTTCGGTCTAAGTGATGCCGAATCGCCGAACGATTCGGTTCTATCCCAATGACACAGTGGTCCGTAAATGAATGACAAGCGTCGCTGAGCAGATGAATGGACTCCAAAACATTCCGAATGATGAGAGGCTTGAAAACATTCAGTTCAAGATGCCCCTGGAAGGCTCCACAAGTGATAGCTACATCGTTTCCGATCACTTGGCAGCAGACCATGGTCATCGCTTCGCTTTGGGTGGGGTTGACTTTACCGGGCATGATAGAAGAGCCGGGTTCATTTTCTGGGAGGTGGAGTTCAGCGAGCCCGGCTCGAGGTCCCGAGCCTAAAAGACGAATGTCATTCGCTATCTTCATGAGTGCTACGGCCGTGCGACGCAAGGCTCCTGAGAGAGCCACCAGGGCGTCATGAGAAGCTAAAGCAGCAAACTTATTCGGCGCCGTCGTGAATGGATAGCCCGTAAGCTCCGCTATTTTTTGAGCTACTTTTTCGGCAAATCCCTTTGGGGCATTGAGTCCTGTGCCGACCGCCGTGCCCCCCAGCGCTAACTGGGCTATTTCTGGCAGCATTCGCTCTATTTCTTGGCGGCTATCAGCTATCTGTTGAGCGTATCCTGAGAACTCTTGGCCTAAGCGCACAGGAACTGCGTCCATCAGATGCGTTCGTCCTACTTTGATAATGTCCCAAAAGGTCCGGGCTTTTTCCTCCAAGGCTTTCTGAAGCTTATCCAGAGCAGGCAGCAGCTTTTCTTTCACGGCGATGTAAGCGGCGATGTGCATAGCTGTGGGGAATACATCGTTGGAAGATTGAGATCGATTCACGTCATCGTTGGGGTGGATAGGTTTCTTCGTGCCTAAAGGCTGCCCGAGCTTCTGATTAGCCCGATTGGCGATAACTTCGTTTACGTTCATGTTCGTCTGGGTGCCCGAGCCTGTTTGCCAAACGACCAGAGGAAAGTGGTCATCTAAAGCCCCCGTTTGGATTTCGTCGCATACCTCAGCGATGATCTGAGCCTTATCAGAGGGTAGAACCCCTAACTCGGCGTTAGTGAGAGCAGCGGCTTTCTTAGCGAGGGCAAGAGCATAAATAACTTCCTTAGGCATGCGGTGACCGCCGATGCGAAAGTTTTCCAAAGAGCGTTGCGTTTGGGCTCCCCAGAGTCTATCGGCTGGTACATGGACCTCCCCCAACGTGTCGTATTCTATACGGTGCGCCATGGGCTTGCAAAGGTAAGGGTTTTGAAGATGTCGGCATAGTTCAGACTTTGTGGTGAAGCCTATATTTTTGAGCATGGTCAGAATAGCTTTTCTTCTTCCCCTGGCAAGCCTATGTCAGAGCTTGCCTCCTAAGCCTGCTTACCCTCATAACATTAAGCAGCTACACTGTGGGCACAGTTTGACAGCCCCGCTGTTTAATCCTTGGCCAGGTCAATGGTGTCATCTGATAGCCTCCCTGAATGGCCTACAAGCCTGGCAAGTCCGCGATGTTTTAGTGGGGGATGCCACGCTTCCTGGGGCTTGGTTACGCTTTCACTGGGACACAACCCTCATACCTTGCGGCCAGGACCCCTCCTATAGCTGTTACGGCCCCAATCTTAGCCCTACTCGTGATATCAGCCAATGGGATTTGCTAGTCATCACAGAAAACTACGAGGGTCCCATGAATCTAACAGCCCAGCAATCTCTACAGCATTTGTCTTTATTTGTCAATCATGCATGGCAGCATGGAAGAGGCGGACAAGGCGCTCCCACCCTCCTCTGGACCAACTGGGCTGGCATAGATGGAAGTCCTTACTACTTTGGGGATGCGTACGGCATTCCTGCTGCTACGGATGGGTCTGCCTCTGGATGGAGGCGGCTCATGGATAGTTTAGAGGTTGGCTGGCAGATCATGCAAGATCACGCTAACTCTAATAGGCCTTCTGGCTCTCCACCTGTCTATATCATCCCGGGCAATCGCATCATGGTGCGCCTGTACGACGATATACGACAGGGCCGAGTCGCTGGGCTCACCCACATCAGTCAGGTTTTCACCGATGGGGTTCATCCTAACGACACAGGAGCTTATTTGGTTACGCTGGTGCACTATGCTTGTCTATTCAATGCCAATCCGATAGGTCTGAGCCATCAACTTCAGCCGGGCATCGTGATACCTCCAGCTTTGGCTGCTTATTTTCAGCAGATGGTGTGGGAGGTGGTTACGAGTTACCCTCGCAGTGGGCTCACTCACTTGGGCACCGCCCTGCCCACCGATGAGCGACGACTGGAGGTCTATCCTAATCCTGCACAAGATTATGTATGGGTCTTGTCTCCTTGGCCTATCACGCCGGAATACCCTATTCTCATTCGGGACCTTCAGGGGCGTCTCGTCCGAAAGCAGAGTTCTCAGCCAGTGCGGATTAGCGATCTTCCGGTGGGTACTTACGAGGTAGAGTTTCGGGGTATGCGCAAAAAAGTGGTGAAGTTATAGTCCCGAACGGAGGCAAGGACCTACTTTCCTAAGAGAAACAGGGTAGGGGCCTTAGGTAAAGTCATAGGTTGCCACAAGGAGATGGGTTGAGTACGAACGAACCCTTGGGGGCTTGTAAGATGATGCGCTACACACAAATAGAGCGTATGGGGTGCGGCTTCTATAATCTCTTTGAGCAGGGCTGTACTACGGGCGGGTGTTTCCATCATAATCTGGGTCATAGTCTGAGCCTGAGAGAAGATTTGCTGCAGAAATCGCTTTCTCTCCCTTTTTTCTATAGGAGGATAGCCCCAGAAAATGAATTTTTGTCCGCATAGTCCAGATGCGGCTAAAGCTAACGTAAGGCTGCTTGGACCAGCTAAGGGAATGACCTGGTAGTTTTCGGCATGGGCGCGCCGTACGAGAGAACTGCCAGGGTCTCCCACCCCTGCCAATCCCCCTTCGCTAAGGAGGGCAGCCTCCTTCTTTTCTCTAAAGACCGCTTCATAGGCGTGCATATCCCAGTCTTTCAGCGAAGGGTTATACTCATAGAAACAAGCCTTTGGAGAAGCCCCCATACGCTCTAAAAATGGACGGATCCGAGCAGCCCTTTCTACGAAAAAGGACTGCACTTCCTGAGCCACTTCTTTCCAGTAGGGGTATATCCAATAAGGAGTCTCCCGGCTTAGAGGCATGGGTAATATGTACAAGCGCATGGCCCAAATATCGCTATCCACATTTATCGGGGTCTATTTGGGTCAAGTTGTGTATGATTATGTGGGGCATCGGGTTACCTTTGCTGTATGCGTGTCATCTGGGCTATTCTCCTCGCATCAGCTTGTACAAGTCCAGAAACTACTTCATCCAAGGAGGCTGTCTCTCTTTCCGGGACGATTACTCGCTCAGAGGTACGCATCAAAGAGAAGTGGCGTCCTTTGGTCAAAATCAATAGCCAACGACCTCAAAAAACACCTCCTTTTCGCGTGACAGGGCGAGAATGGAAAATTCACTGGAAGAACAAGGGGGCGGGCGAGCTCATCCTTATCTTGTACGACGCTAAAAATCCCGACTACTCCGAAATTTTAGCCAACACCTCCACTCCTGATGAAGATGTAGTTTATCTGACGGGCAAAGGCCAGTACATCTTGGAAGTCGTAGGCAAGCAGCCCTACGAGGTATTAGTTGAAGAGCTGCGCTGAAAAAGTCTGAGTTTTTCCGACTTAGTTGGATCTTCAGAAAGAGAGTGCGTATTTTTGCGTAAAGTGGCTTTTGTATGCCACGAGGTTTCATAGTAGGTCTATGCGTTTGTTTGAGTCTGTGGGCCCAACCTCGGTTGCGTCCTCTTGCTGGAGCTTACTTACGTCCGACGGAAGGGGAGGTGACGCTCCCTCCCCCCGTTGATTTCCCTTATCTATTTTCGGGGAAAAAGTCTCCTCGTCCAAAGAGGCTTTTGCGTGCTCTGGCGCAGGCGGAAGCAGAGGAGGACATTCCTCGGATAGACTCTTTGCTGCGCGCTTACGTAACGCAGTTTTCGGTGCATGATTTCCGCGACACTAGTGCTCTTCAACTTCTGTGGCGTTGGGCTCAAGTGCGAGAATATTTGAAAGATACGCTAACGAGCAGCTATTTATATGGGTTATGCTTGCGCAACATGCATGACGCTCCTTCAGAGATTCGTGTGGCATATCGGCGACTGCAAGAGCGCTGGCGTAGTGAGTGGATTCCACTCGAATACTACAGAAAAATAGCCCGCCTTCGCCAAAAAATAGACACCTTAGCTCCGCCTAAGGGCGTCCTTCTAAGCTTAGGCCCTCATATTAATTCTCCTCATCCTGACTACGCCCCGTATATGCATCCTTCGGGACAGGTGCTCCTATTCACCTCGCGCCGGGATCAGGTGCTCACGGCTGTGGATCCTGACCAATTGCGTAACGAAGACCTCTATTTCAGTCAAAGGGATATAGTACGAGGGGGATTTCGCCCGGCAGAAAAATTTCGCGACATCATTAATAGCCCCTATAACGAAGGCTCTGCATGCCTTAATTCCGATGGGACTCTGCTCATTTTTGCCCGATGTGATGCCCCTGATGGGTACGGTTCTTGCGACCTATACGAATCGCGCTACGAGAATGGACGCTGGCAAGCCCCTCGTAACTTAGGCCCCAAAATCAACTCTCCAGCTTGGGATTCCCACCCTTTCCTGGTGAGCGATACAGTCTTGTTTTTCGCCTCCAATCGCCCCAGCGGTTTTGGCCAATCGGATATTTATGTGGCTTACTTGCAATCGGATGGGACCTGGTCTACTCCTCAAAACCTCGGTCCCCTCATCAATACCAGCGGAGATGAAGTAACGCCGTATTACTACGAACCCTATCGAACGTTGTATTTCAGCTCCACAGGTCAGCCGGTGGGATATGGAGGATACGACATATTCAAATCCCGGTGGATGGGACATTTTTGGGAGGAGCCGCGCAACCTTGGACCGCTTGTTAATACAGATGGAGATGAATACTACTTCACCATAGATGGAAGAGGCAATAAAATCTATTACGCTCGGGCTTCCAAGAAAGACCCCCGCAACTTTGACTTATACTCGTTTGAGTTACCCATGGAAGCGCGTCCCGATGCCGTTACAAAGCTATCGGGTTACCTCATAGATTCTCTTTCCGGCCAGCCTCTCGTCGGTGTCGTCATCGCTATAGACCTAACAGAAGGGACTGAGATAACCCCCGTTTTTTCTAACCGCTACGGATACTTTGAGTTCATGCTGGTGCAGAATCGTCACTATCAGCTAATGGTGTTGGATACCCATTTGATTCGCATACCAGACACGGTGGCTTTGATAGATGACCAGAACTACTCGATCTTTCTCACTACAGCGGAGCTTCAGCGCCCCTATGTGTTGGAAAACTTGGAGTTTCCCACCAATAGTGCTGAAATTCCTCCCGAGTCTTACGCTCGCTTGGACTATGTCGCTAACTTTCTTTTGAAGTACCCTTTCGTTACCTTACGAGTAGAGGGACATACGGATGCAACGGGCGATCCTGCTTATAACCGCAAACTATCTCAGCAACGAGCTGAGAACATCCGATCTTATCTGCTGCAAGCGACGGGGCTGCCCCCCGATCAAATCATCGCAAAGGGATACGGACCAGACCGCCCTCTCCTGCCTAACACAACCGAAGAGAATAGAGCTCGCAATCGGCGGGTGGAGTTTATACTGGAAATACCTCCAGAGAAGCTCGCTCTGATGCGAATGGACTTTATGTTTGGAGACGATTGGGAGCTCGTGCTTCCTGATTCCCCTCCGGAGGAGCCCGAGACGTACCTCACAGACCCTGAATTCTTACTTCCAGAGATAGAGCTACCTGACCTTGGCGATGAGTTTGAGGAGCCTATATCGCAGGACTTTGATCCTCCCCTCCTTCCCGCCGAGGAAGAAGAGGAGGATGAAGGTCCTTAGAGTTTGAGAAGCTGATTTGTCACCTCACCTTGCGTAAAGGTTCGCTAAAAGTTCTTAGGGGCTTGCGAGGCTAAGTTCTCTATTTGTGGAAGGGTTATGTAATAAAGCCTCGGAGCAGGTGGTGCGAGGCTGGCTTCTCTCAGTCGGCAAAGGGAAGTTCTTGAAAGGGAGTTCCATGGGGATAGTGTCTGAAGGTCAGTCGGGACTATTCCAAAGCGCCTCGGCTATGGATATAAAGGTCTCAGCTCTCAGGCTCGCTCCGCCCACCAATCCTCCATCTACATCAGGCTGAGAGAAAATTTCAACTGCATTATCCGGCTTCAAGCTGCCACCATACAAGATAGACAAACGGTCAGCGGGAGCCCCGAGTTCAGCCAACAAGGTACGGATGAAAGCATGTGCCTCTTGAGCTTGGTCTGGCGTAGCGTTGATGCCGGTACCGATAGCCCACACAGGTTCATAAGCTACGGCTAAGGAATTCCATTTTGTATCCTTGCTGAGGACCTCTTCTATTTGCTGGCGTAGGACGGCGAAAGTTTCACCTCCCTGACGCTGAGAAAGCGTCTCTCCGATGCAATATATCACTTGCAATCCACGCTGTTGGGCATCCACTAACTTGTTTCGCAGAAGGGTGGGATTTTCGCTGAAGTACTGACGACGCTCTGAGTGTCCTACGAGCACCCATTGGGCCCCACATGCCGCAATCTGGGCCATGGATACCTCCCCTGTAAAAGCTCCAAACTCCCCTGGATAGCCATTTTGGGCCCCAACTTGCAGAGGAGTATCTTGAAGATAAGAAATTACTTCACGCAAGTAAATCATCGGCGGAAACAGCACTGTGGGATGAGCGCCCCACTCCGCTTTTTTCCAGTGAGTTATCAGCTCATTCAGGAGGGGTTTTATTTCTCCCGGGTAGAAATGCATTTTCCAGTTAGCTGCGAGGAGCTTTCTCATGGTAGTAAAAGCATGATTGGCTGGGGCAAGCGTCCAGGGGGCAGAAATAAGATAGTTCCGCCTTTTTCCCTAACTTCAGCTACTATGAGGTCTACACCGTCTTCTGAGGGTAAGGAGCGCTTTTTCCCCACCAGTTCACTGGCGGGGAGCTTATAGCCCTCTTCCACAAACAGAACGGGTGAGGCGGGTAGAGAGTCTTGCAGCAGGTTCCATATTTCTTGAGGAGTCTGTTTGTCCGAATAAGCCAGAAAGGGATAATACATCTGCTCCTGTACCTGGCGTTGGTGAGCCAAATGCTGTTGGACTTGCCCTTGGATAACCTCTAAGGATGCGGTCTCAGGAATCCCACCGATGAGGGTTAGGGCCCGCTCGCCCTCTATGCCGTTGCTAATCTCTTCTAAGAGCCGTTCATCGCCCATCAGGATAACGGGGACATTTTCTTGTCGGAGATAGAAGGTTACAGCGCTGCGTAAATTCTCTGTGTATTTGACAAGGGCCATGTGATAAGCGGATCGGGCCATTTGCGCAAAAAGGTCTCCATATTGAGAGGAATCAGTGGAAATGCTTTGAACCTGATTTCGGGCTTTTTGAAGCTGAGCCAAGGTTTCTTTGATGTGGGAAGGGAGAGATAAAGGAAAGAGTCGTTCGCCTATCGCTTCAAACCAGCGGGTTGTATGCTCTGACACAAGGGCTACGAAAGCGATAGAAGTTCGATAGAGGGCGTAGAGCGCTGGCTGAATGCGCAGAGACTTACCGAGGTTGATGTCCTCCTTCCACAGAAATGGAAGAAAGAGAGCTTCAGCCACGGTCGGCGTTACAGCAATAAGCCAAGTTCCGGGGGGAGAGGCGTCTGTGAGCTGACCGAGTGCGAAATCTAAGTTAGTTCGAAAATTTTCCGCCTCCTTACGGTCGGGGTGCTTAGCTAAGGCTTTTTCGGCCTTTTCCCGAAGCTTTTCTAATCGGGTCTGGGACAGGGAGGACTCCTCTTCTAAGGGCAAGAAGGCGGTCAGGGCGAGCGGCGCGCTCTCTATCTGAGTCAGGCGCCGCACACGCGTCAGCCTCAGCGAGTCCATAGTCGTGGACAATACTCTAACTTTATCGGCGGTTTCGCCATAGGCATGCAAAGTAAAGGGTTTCTACTTTTCCTCGCCTCGGTTGCTGTACTAAGTACGGCGGCGACGATTTGGCTACCCCACTGGAGTGGAAGCCTGTACGTACTTGTGGTGGTAGGCTACCTATTCCGAGGAGGGTGGCGACATAGTTTGGCTGCTGGGATTGTGGTAGCTCTGGTGTGGCTCGTGGCCGCCCTAAGCTGGGACCTACCCAACGAAGGTTTATTGTCGGAAAAAGTCGCTAAACTCTTTGGCGTCTCTCGTTCTGCTCTGTGGCTTATCACCAGTTTGATTGGATTTATCTTAGGCTTTCTCGGCATCGCTTTAGGACAAGTCTTAGCTCAAATCTTACCTCAAAAGCCTATTCGCCTGCGTGAAAACTGATACTCACAGAGGACTCTCTCTGCGACTGTTGGGGGGATTCGCCGTGGGGCTTCTCGTGGCTCTGACCCTGCGCCTATTTGGCTTGCCTGCGGATACGCTTACAGCCTTTGCGCGAGTGGTGGGGGAGATATTTCTGCGGGGGATATTCATGCTCATTTTGCCGATTATTATCCCCGTTCTGCTGCTGGGCATACAGAAGCTGACGGAAACAGGAGCGATGGGACGCATCGGCTGGCATACGCTATGGACGGTTTTGACCTTGACGGCGGTGGCGGCAAGCATAGGGCTGATCTTGGCCAACCTTTTTCAGCTTGGGTCTCATCTCTCCACCGAGACTCGTGCCCTCCTTATAGAGCGCTTTGGACAGAATGCCCCTCCAGCTAAGGCTCTAAGCTCAGACCTTTTCCTTGGACTGCTGCCTAAAAATCCCCTCCATGAAATGGCCATGGCGCTCACACCTTACCAGCAGGGGGGACTTCTCTCGGTCGTGAGTTTCACGATCCTATTTGGCATCGCTCTGTCTAAACTTCCATCTGAGCATACCCAGCCTTTATATCACCTTTTGGATGTGCTCTATCGGGCCAGTCTTTGGCTACTCCTTCTGGTGATGCGATGGATTGCTCCCATAGGTGTGGCTGGACTGATTTTTCAAGCAGTAATGGGTTTGGGGTGGGAAATTTTCCCCCTCTTAGGGGCTTATGCAGCTACTGTCGTGGTAGGGTTGTTATTACATGGGGCTGGGGTGTATTCCCTCTTTCTTAAGTTCATTGCTCACGCTAATCCACTGCATGTCCTAAAAGGAAGTGCTTCAGCCCTGCTTATGGCCTTCTCTTCGGCCAGCAGTAATGCAACTCTGCCTACCTCTCTGCGTGTAGCTACGGAGCGGCTGGGTATCGCTCCGCCAGTTGCTCATTTTATTTTGACCCTCGGGGCTACTATCAACCAGAATGGAACAGCGCTGTATGAAGGCGTTACCCTGCTTTTTCTCATGCAGGTTTTTGGTGTGTCGCTCACTCTCCCTGAACAGCTTATGATATTGGCCTTGGCTATTCTCATAGCGGTCGGCGCAGCCGGTGTTCCGGGTGGTTCTTTGCCCCTGTTGGCTGGCGTATTGCCCAGCTTTGGAGTTCCAGCGGGTGCCATTGCCCTGATTTATGGGATAGATCGATTTTTAGACATGATGCGCACGACATTGAATGTGTATGGAGATTTAGTCATAGCTATGCATATAAACCGCCTTTACTATGGAAGTTATAGAGACCCGAGCCCAACTTAAGCAGTGGCGAGGCAAGGTACATGGTTCAGTTGGCTTTGTACCAACTATGGGCGCCCTTCATGAGGGCCATCTCTCTTTAGTGAGACGCAGCTTGGCTGAGAACCCTTGGACCGTCGTCAGCATTTTTGTCAATCCGCGTCAGTTCGGGCCTCAGGAGGATTACCACCGCTACCCGCGCACCTTAGAAACTGACCTTCGCCTTCTCCAAAATCTTGGGGTATCGGCTTCTTTTGTCCCCAGTGTGGAGGAAATGTACAGTTCAGAGGACGAGGCGTATATCTCTCTCACTCGTCTTAGCCGCCTATGGTGTGGAAGCTATCGTTTAGGTCATTTTGATGGCGTAGCCTTGGTTCTGACCAAGCTTTTCCATTTAGTTATGCCTGCTCGGGCCTATTTTGGAGAGAAGGACTTTCAGCAGGTGCGTATTGTGGAAAAGATGGTGGAGGAACTGTTTTTCCCCTTAGAGGTGGTTCGCGTGCCCACGGTGCGAGAGCCGGACGGACTTGCTATGAGCTCTCGTAATATGTACCTCTCTCCCAGTGGACGTGCCCAGGCTATCGCCTTGTACAAGGTTTTACAATACATTCAAACCTTGGTTCCGAAGACCGGACTCGTATCTGATCTGCTTCGTGAGGGAGAAGCCTATCTAAGGGAGCGTTTTCCCGAAGTTCGTCTGGAGTATCTCGCTATTGTGGATGAGTATTCCCTACAGCCGATTGAACATTTGCGTCAATCCTCTCACCCTCGGGCTCTCATTGCAGCTTATGTTGAAGGTGTGCGGCTGATAGATAACTTACCCTTGATCTATCCGGAGGAGAGCGAGTAAGCAGCGGTGATTTTCTCCTTTCAAAGATAATCGTACTTCTACCCATGGGGAGGGGGGAGAAAAGGGAAGTTTCTCCGCCCATTCAATAAAGATTAGCGATGATTCCTCCATAAGGGTGTAAAGCTCATTCCACCGAGAGGGACTTTCCGTAGGGAACCTATAGAGATCCACATGAATGCCTGTCGGATAACGATGAATATAAGTGAAGGTCGGGCTGGAGACATCTTCTCCGAGCCAAGCCCGAACAAGGGTGGTTTTGCCGGAGCCCATGGGGCCGTATAAGAGCCAGCATGCTACATGGGGTGCCCATGCCCGTAAATCTCGGATGACTTCTGGCAGTTCTTCAAGGGAGAAGCATCGACTGTAAGTCTTTGCCACTCTTCGAAGGTCGGAAGAAAGATTAGAGAACGCGAGGTTCTACCCTTTGCATTTTCTCTTTGGATGGGCGGTGCGGGGAGGGTAAGCTCCGGCAAAGCCTCTCTTTTGTCTCTGAGAAAGTTTGCAGGCAACTATTTCCGCCTTCATGGTTATGTCGATCCTGACACCAAGAGAAATACATCCCATACATTCAGTCTTTCGGAAATGGCTCATGAGTTTAGCATGATTTTTGCTGCATTAGCTCGGCAGATGCTCAGAAAGCTCGGTTTTTTATGGGCTTGCGGTGTTTGGGCTCAGGAAGCGTTTGTATGGGATTGGCATGGGGAGGCTTCAAGTGGTAATGGATATCATCAACCCATAGGGGCGTCTCTACCTCATAGTCGCCAGTTCAGTGTTCTCCGTCTGACCGGAGATACACTCTGGATATTGGGGCGAGTCTGCATTCCCAGTAACGAGCAGGCTTATTTCCCTAATCCTGCCGGCGCTCCCATTCCCATCCAAATACCTCAGGTGTCCTATAGACGGGAGGCAAGTTATATTGCTTTGTACAATCGGCTTGAGGGGACCTTCTTAGGGGCTTTAGTAGCATACGCTCAAACGGGCGCTCAGTATGGGGTGCAGTTTGTAGATTTCCTTCTTTCAGGGGATCGGGATAGTCTCTGGGTAGCTGTCAACCTGCCGAAAGATGGATGTAATTTTCGCTCTGGTCCGGTAATGGCAGCACCGACGATCGTGTGGCAGTCTTCAACAGGTACGATCACGACTTTGGCTCCTATCGGGGGTTGTTCATACTCCATGGAATCAGACCAAGCCACCGCACAGCTGTGGCAGATAGCTAAGCTTAAGACAGCCCTCCCCGCTGGGTGGAGTATATTCCAAGAGTGCTTCTATTGGCAGGGTTCGGGGGCATTATTCTTAGCTTTCCATGGATTAGCCTACAGGCCAGGTGAGGTTTTTGTTTCGGGGACTTTGGAATTACCAAGTGGGGTTGGGAGTGTAACCTCGCTGTACCCCGCTTATCTTTCTGGTGCCTTTGGTCCTGGTCCCCCGCCATCGGGTAGTCGAATGATCCCCTTCTGGAGCAAGCTCCAAACTGGAAATGTGTTTGGAGTGGTGGCCTCCGCGGTCCTCCACCAAGATGGGGGGGCAACGGGCGTGCAAGGTTATGCTCAGGCTTTACAAGTCAAGGGAGACACGCTTCTGGCTTTTTATAGCTTGCATAGAAATGGACCTGGCGATGCCCAACTGACTTATAAGGCTTTTCAAGGCACGTCATTCTATATCTACGCTCAAAATGCCTATGCTAATCAATGCCCCGGTAATATGAGGGGACATGTCTTCATTTCCGCCTTACGCACCTCAGACCTTCGTCCAGTCAATGCTACCAGCACCAGCCTTGGTCCATCAACCTTTCAACTATTCTGTGGCAACTATCCCAGTGCCACGGCAGTGGGGACGCTGTACCCTTGGTTGTCGGGAGACACTTTGTGGCTATTATGGAGCGATTCCTATCCTCTAACCCTAAGTAATACTGTTGGCCTTCGAGGTCTATTCGCTTATTGGACGGGCCTAAGTACTTTTCCAACTCTTACGATCGGTTCCAGTAATATTCCATGGGTTGAGTCTAATGTGCTCTGGACAGGGATGTGTCGTGCTACAGACGGCGTATTCTTCCTGTGCGGATCAGATGGCATGAGTAGCATATTAGGTCAATGGCGCTCACCTATTTCTTCAGGATGGATAACAGTTCTTAGCCCTCAAGTAGAAGCAACAGGTATCGTTGCAGATCCAACAGGACACTTTTATCTCTTCGGAGTTGGACGAAGTGACAACATCACATATCACCGAGTCCGTCCTCGGGCGCGACAGGTAGAAACTCCTCTTGGTAACTTGACCCCGATTATACATGTGCTGAACAAGCGCGGTTACGGGCGGGCGTGGATTGGGAGACTTCTGCGTTATCGAGCTGAGCTCATAGCTGCGACTCTGCCTGCTGAGATATGCGCTCCTGATACGATTCTTCATCCTCTGACCTTTCGCTTGTACGGACGATTTGATGCTCCTTCAGACTCCATAGCGCTCTTGTGGAATGCCCCATTATCCAGTCCTGCTCACTATGCAGCCCCTGTCCGCTTTCGTTGGACCTTAGCTGGCGTCATACCTCCCTCTGGCGGGGCTGATACAGTAAGGATAACCTTTTCTCCAAGTTATATGTGGGGAAGGTTAGCTTCGGGTGGTTATTACCTTCACCTAGGCATTTTAGGCTGGTACGAGATAGATAACCTTCTGCCCTCTTCTATCGGTGTTCAAGTGGTAGGAGACAAAGCCCCTCATTCATATGCATCTGAATCTCAGCGTTATTGGGTTTATCCATTTTCAGGCGGCCCAGGAGCTCATATAGGATGGCGTCAGGCGGCTGCATCTGGTCCTTTTCAAGTGAGAACGGCTTACTTAGACGGGAATGCCTCGGTATCGCCTCATTACGCTTTTACCTATGTACCCTTTGATCCAGCTCTTCATCGTGAGCTCTTGTATGTCGCAATAAACTACACGGACTCAGTTCTCCTTTATCGTGTGGATATAGCGACAGGCATAGCGGAGGTGGAGCGCGGTTGGGCTCGTATCCCAACTCCGAATCCTACATGGAATGCTTCAGAAGACTCCATAGCCGATGGGATCCAGCAGCTTACTTGGAATCCACAGACAGGTAGTCTCATAGCTGTGGAAGGAGGCTACCGACTCAGGGTGATTTTTCCATCGGTGGCTAAATTGGCTCCAACTTTTCCCAGAAACATCACGCATTCTCTCAGTGAGCTACACGGGGATTTGCGCTATTTTCCTATGGTGGCTACTGTGTCAGCGGTAGGAGAAGTCATTTCTTCTGGACGCGTTAGCAATCCCGCCCTCAAGACCTATATTCTGAAAGACGATCTCACTGACCTCCTGTTTGGAGGGTTATGGGACCCTCGGGTCGTATGTGAAAGCGAGGATAGTGGCGATCCTTGTTTTGACTTCATTCACAACATAGTTTCCCCTCGTGCCATGACTTATGGCGATGGCGGGATTTATTTTGTGGATTGGGGTAGGGTTCCCACTGGATGTGCCGAGTTCTGCCTGCTCTTGCGAAGGACTAATATGACTGGCATGATTTTGACTTACACTTTAGACACCTTATATCGCTCTACCAATCGGTCGGACATGGACTCTGTGCGCTTCGGTTTGGTGTATCTGCCTAAACCAACGCCTCACTTGATTTTTCCGTTGCGCCTTCCCTCAGGCGAAGGCTACATTCTACGATACTGGTTAGATGGCCGTCCGAAAGCATTAGATACTCTGATTGGAGGGGTCCTTGTGGGCCCGTGGAGCTGCGAGTACACCGTGGACCGATGGAGTCCTCTTTCGTCCCTTCCCCGGGCAATATCGGTGGAGATGGCCCGTGGAGGAACCCTCCTTTTCAGTGCGACAACCCGAGAAATCCGAGCAGCTCTGCCATTGTACATAAACCGGGCGACAATGCCCGATACCGCTTTGTGGCTAACGACTGATCTTGTAGATAACTTCTCTGCATCGCGTGATCTAAATCCTACCATCACCCGAGACTCGGTAAAGTGGAGGATAGATTCTCTCCGAAGTGAACGAGACACGCTTCAACTGCGGATTCAACTTTCACCTTGTGGTTCAGCGTGGCCTTTTGTATTACGGACTATGACTCTTCCCAGCAGTGCCGGGTCTATACAGGCGCCTCCTATGGTGTGCGTGGGCGAGGTCTTTCCTATCGAGGGATCGGCTAGCGATGAGTTGCTGCTGATGTATTCACGGGCTACTGGAAATGTTACCGAGTGCGGCATAGAACGGCTTGTGGAAAACCTCTTTTTTGAGGGGGGCAGAATCATGAACCCTGCTGGACGACTTCAGCGCCTTAGCAACGGCTTGTATGTAGCGCTGGATACTTGCATCTCCCCTCAGTGTCGGATTGAGCAAATCCTGCCAGCTGGTTTAGGTCCTGAACAGGATTGGCTCTCCCGCCTCCGCGAGGCTGGAAGCTACGTTGCGCGGCTTCAAGTTCGCCGGGGACATCAGTTATCAGCTCGGGTCGCATTGCAGGCACCTCTACGGGCCGATGACAGGCTGGCACCTCATCCAGGTCTATCGCGTTTAGGCCTGTATCGAGCTGCCGTTGGAAATGCTATGGGAGATAGCCTGACGCAATGGGGAGTTTTGGGAACCTTACCGCAATACTGGGAAGGCGGTCGCGCTGCATGGACTCGTATCGCCGGAGCTGCTTTGGCTGATACCGCTGTCACCCCTTCTGCTTGGCGTGTGCCGAGCTGGGTGACTCCTGTTCTCGTTCTTCTTCGCGAAACGCCCGACGGACCAGCGGTGGACTCCGTCTGGGGTTTTGTAGACACTTTGGGTTGGATATGGAAGTGGGCGCCCCCTATGGTAGATACCAGCGACTGTCCCAACTGCCCGGATCGTTTGTACTATCAGCCATGGCGGCTCTCTTTCTGCCGATGCGATACATCCACACCGAAGTGGATCGTCATACGCTTTCCTCAGCACCTCCCCCTGCGAAGCGCTCAAAGCATTCGTCTGAGTCAGGATCCTTCCAATCCGACAACCTTGGATTTTCGTGATCCGACTTATTTAGACGGCATACCTGGGTTGCATTACGCTCTGCTTCCTGGGGGTGGAGGTGTCTATCGAGCAGCCATGTGGGCAGGAAACTGTGCTGATCAGTTTCACCATAACTGGCCGGGTGTGCCTCAAGGTTCTGATTGGGGGGTCATCAATGCGGCAGATTATGAATTTCTCTTGCTGAGGAATGGCGTTGTGAGCGGTCCCATCTTCTCACCTGCTGATGTGGATTGCGACGGCTTTATTACCGCTGCAGATGTGGTATGGGTTGTGCAAAACCAGAATGCCCTTCGTCAGAGTTCTGTTCGGGACTGAGTCTCTCCAAGACGGCTGGTGCGTGGAGAGGACTTGTGGTGAAGACATTAACGTGCAGTTTTAGGGCATACTGGGTGCTTAGGATGAGCAGTCCTGCCTTCTGTGGAGGCATTCTGTAATCAGTTCCTCGCAAACGGAGCGCGTCACGGACGATGAGCAAAGCACCCGCTGCGATATAGCCCACATCCACCCCGATATTTCCAGAGGATGCGACGGATTCAATGCCGCTTCCACCCTCGTCATCTACCCGAGAATGGCTGCACCGAGCTAAAAGGGCTCCCATACCAGCAATCACACCATTCAGAGCGCTCCAATCTGAGGTTCTGATAGCCCAAGCGTCCAAGCTCAGTGGAGAAGGCCGAGAAACTCTTCCAATCACCCACGGCTATGCCAGCTCGCGCTCATCCACCCAGCGAAGTGAAAAGGCTGCCCTGAGTGCGGACCACCACGGCCGAATGTGACTGGGCCTATGCAAGCACACCTATGGTGGGTAAAAGATGCAGTAGCTTTTCATGGGGAGGCTGTTAGGCTTGGCTTAAGCGCAAAATAGGGTTTTTTACTCAGCGTCCCTTCCAGACGGGGGAGCGTTTCTCTCGGAAAGCTAAAATACCCTCTCGGGCATCTTCGCTTTGGACTAACTCCATGAGAAGAGCATTTAGCTCGGCATGAGAGAGGGCATCCAGACGCCGATAGGCAAAAAGCCCTTTCTGCATCGCCAGAGGAGCTCCGAGACGCAGAAGCTCTATTAGCGTCTCACCCGCTGGGAAAACCTCCTCTTTAGTCTCCACGAGATGCGTGATAAGTCCCCAGGGTGCAAGCTGCTCAGCGGTGTAAGTTGCTCCTAGTAGGCACCAGTTCAGCGCCCAGCGCCGCGGCATGAAAGCCGAGAGAGCTTTCATGACCTGGAAGGGAAAGAGCCCACGCTGTACCTCTGGTAAAGAAAAGCGGCATGACCTTGGCGCTATGACAAAGGTTGCACCCGTGATAAGAAGCAGCCCTCCAGCCAGCACGTCCCCTGTTACCTCGGCGATGAGCGGCTTCTCAAAAGCCGACAATAGGTCATCTATCACGATGGGACCTTGGGACGGGGGTACTGTGGAGGTCTGCTCCAAGCCCCCCAAAAACGCCTTGAGGTCCGCTCCTGAGCAGAAAATCTCTCCGGCTGCTCTCAGACGGACGAATCGCAGCTCAGATTCGTATTGAGCGTAGGCCAACGCGTACGCCAGCTCGTTGAGCAGGATAGGATTGAGAGCATTGCGGCGCTCAGGGGCATTAAGGGTGAGGAAGAGGGTGTCTTTTTGACGCTCCCACAGCAGAAACTGCCAGTGGAATTTCTCCAAAGGGTCGGTATGTTCAAAGTAAGCTTTCATTCTATAGGCTGGATTTGGAGAAGTTGAGTACCTGCTTCCACGGTGTCTCCTTCTTTGACAAATATGGCTTCTACTTGCCCAGGTTCGGCAGCCTCTATGCGGTTTTCCATTTTCATGGAGACAAAAACTAACAAAGCCTGTCCTTTTTCTACGATACTTCCTGGCTGCACGAAGACCTTAGTAACTTGTCCCGGCATTGGGGCCACATAGCGTCCGCGCTGCTGCTGTTCCCCTAAGTCTGGGAAGCGGGGTAGGAGTTTGGCTTCGGCGCTGCCTACCGCCGTTTGATGGACCCAATAGACGTTGTCATCAGCATCTGAGGTGAGAATGTAAAGGGTGAGGCGCTGATTCAGCCATTCGTAGGTAACCTGCGTCTCGGTAGCAGACAAAAGAAGAGCTTCGCCGGCTTGGGTGGGCGTCTTGCAGACGAAGCGACTGCCATCCAAGGTCTGATACTCTACGGTTAAGATAAGGTCGCCTACCTTCCAGCCATAGGGGAGAGGGGTCTGGGGGGTATTGCGCCAGTTAGGCGGTAGGGTGGGGAGGTAGGCCCGCTGATTTACTGTTTGTTTCGCCCGCCACAGAGTCAGGCCAACTGCCCAAGCTATAAGATGGCTCTCTGTAAGAAACTCAGTTTGCAGGAGGTCAGGGCGCCGCTCTAAAAAGCGGGTGTCATAGCGCCCTTCTATAAACTCAGGATCGGTACATAGGGCTCGGAGGAAGTTCTGATTATGTCGCAGTCCCACACAAGTAAGCTGCGACAAGGCATACGCAAGCCGACGGATTCCTGTGTAGCGGTCTGGCGCATGAACGATAACTTTCGCTATCATGGGGTCGTAAAAGGGAGAGATGGTGCTCCCTGTCTCCACGCCGCTATCTACGCGTAAGTAGGGAAGGTCTGGTACATGCCATAAAAGAATCCGTCCGGTGGAAGGGCGAAAGTCCGCCTTCGGGTCTTCGGCGTATAGGCGCGCTTCTATGGCATAGCCGCGGCGTTGGAGTTCGGCTTGGGTATAAGGAAAGGGTTCGCCTGCCGCTATCCGAATCTGCCATTCTACTAAATCCAACCCTGTAAGCGCTTCTGTAACCGGATGCTCTACTTGAAGGCGCGTGTTGACTTCTAAAAAGTAAAACTCGCCAGGTGCGATGTAGATAAACTCTACGGTTCCTGCGTTGTCGTACCGAATAGCCTGAGCAGCTTTTACGGCTGCAGCTCCCATTGCTGTTCTATCGGCCTCTGAGAGAACGGGCGAAGGGGATTCTTCTATGATTTTTTGGTAGCGGCGCTGAATGCTGCATTCCCGCTCAAATAGATGAACCACGTGTCCCCGCTTATCGCCTAAAATCTGAAACTCTATGTGTCGAGCCGAAGGGAAATACTTTTCCACGAGCAACTCATCATCTCCGAAAGCGCTTTGGGCTTCTCGCTGAGCGGATTCATAGGCTTCAGGAAACTGATGGGCTTCATAAACGATACGCATGCCTTTACCTCCACCGCCTGCTGCTGCTTTGAGGAGCACAGGATAACCTATGCGGTCTGCTGCCTCCATAAATTCCTCTAATGCAGCTCCTCTTCGCTGGAAGCCCGGTACAGTTGGCACTCCATTTTCCATCATGAGGCGCTTAGCGTTGGACTTGGAGCCCATTTGGTCTATAGCTTCTGGGTGAGGGCCAACGAAAATCAACGGCTTACCTCCTTGGGCTTGACGATGGGCTGAACGCTCGGCTACCGCTCGGGCAAAAGGGGCGTTTTCCGAAAGAAAACCATACCCTGGATGGATTGCATCCGCTCCTGCTCTTTCCGCTATCGCTAAAATCTTATCTATGTTCAGATAAGTCTCAGCTGCTGTACTACCGCCTAAAGCATAGGCTTCATCTGCTTCTTCTACAAAGGGCATGAAGCGATCAGGATCGCTATACACCGCAATCGTCGCAATGCCCAAGCGTCGGCAGGTGCGAATAATACGCCGAGCGATCTCGCCTCGGTTAGCGATGAGCAATCGATGGATACTCATAGGTGGGGTTTCCATGGTAAACTTCAGGGCTGTTCTTGAGAAGAAAACTATGAGGGACCTGAACAAGGCAAGGGCTTGAGCTTATGCTTTTCGTTGCGGAGGCCATAGGGGAGAGTAGGCTCTTCGTTCTACATCCGAAAGACGCCATAAGTGTTAGAAGGTTGGATAGGCTGCTCATTCACTACTGCTAAGCAAATACCCAGGTAATCTCGGGTTTGGCGAGGGTCAATTACTGCGTCATCCCAGAGCTGAGCGGTCCCGTACCACGCATCGGAGGTGCGTTCTATCTCCTGCATGAGATGCTGACGCAGCATTGCCGCTTGCTGTTCATCGTAAGGGATGTCGGCTCGTTCGGCTGCTTGGCGCTGGATAGCTTCCATCACACCAGCGAGCTGCTCAGGTCCCATGACAGCAATACGGCTATTGGGATAGGAGAAAAGAAATCTCGGCCGATAGGCGCGCCCCGCCATAGCGTAGTTTCCAGCTCCGTATGATGCCCCAACCATGATAGTGATGTGAGGAACCTCGCTGTTGGAGACAGCATTGATCATCTTGGCCCCGTGTTTGATGATGCCCTCTTGCTCGTAGCGGCTGCCAACGATGAAACCCGTAATGTTCTGGAGAAAAATGATCGGCTTGTGCTCGCGGTTGCAGAGCTGAATGAAGTGAGCTCCCTTGTTGGCAGCTTCAGAGAAAAGGACGCCATTATTGCCGATGATTCCCACAGGATAGCCGTGAATCTCTGCCCACCCTGTAACGAGCGTAGGCCCCCACAAGGGTTTGAACTCTAAAAAGCGGGAGTCATCCACGATGCGAACGATGAGCTCTCGTATATCAAAAGGCTGCTTGGGGTCTGAGGGAATGATATGAAGAAGTTCCTCCGGATCATAACGCGGGGGGCGAGGCCGGTAGGTAGGACGAAAGGACGGACGAGGGGGACGCAGATGAGCTACGAGCTCTCGGGCTTTGCGGATCGCATCCAGCTCATTCTCAGCGAGAAAATCTGCCACGCCTGACTGAGTTGCATGCATGTGGGCCCCACCCAAGGTCTCTTCATCCACCACCTCGCCTGTGGCAAGCTTGACCAAGGGGGGACCTGCCAGAAACACTTTGGCTTGCCCCTTCACAAAGATGGTATAATCGCTCATCCCTGGCACATAAGCTCCTCCAGCGGTAGCATTGCCCATCACCACCGAGATGGTAGCCATCCCTGCCTTGGAGCGACGTGTAATCTCTCGGAAAATAGCCCCGCCGTAGTTGAATATCTTGGCCTGCTCTGGAAGGTCGGCTCCCGCTGACTCTACAAAATTCACCACGGGAAGTCCATTTTCCAAAGCTATCTCATTGAGGCGCAAGCTCTTCTGTAGGGTGGGCAGGTCTATGGCTCCGCCCTTTTCTGTGCCTACATTGGATGTGATGAGAACCCATCGGTTAGCTACTAAGCCGATGCCTCCCACCAAGGTCCCGCCGGGTGAAGAGGTTTTGCCGCCCAGTCCTGCCAGCGGCAGCAGCTCTAAGAAAGGCGACCCTTCATCCAAGAGATATTCAATCCGTTCTCGAGCAAGAAACTTTCCTTCTCGTCGTGCCTTTTCTATGTGTTTGTCTTTACCTTGAAAGAGGGCAGCTCGATAGTGAGTCTGAAGCTGATCTAAGAGCGATCGCATGGCTGAGGCATTAGTTTCCGAGGTAGGACTTGGCAACCAGCGGCTTTTGACGAGAGGTAGCATGTCGCTCTACAAATGTAAAGCACGCAAGCATTTGTCTGAGGGCTACTGCTTTTGCCGCGTCAGTCGCAGTCGGTAGAGAATCGTCGGTCCAAGCTAACCTCGTATCCACTAGCGGTCTTTTCCCGCCAAAGGGCTGGTGTAGTCAATAAGGACAAAGTCTATTCTAGCGTTCGGATAGAGAGCGGGGAATGCTGTATCACCGCTTGCGGGGGAAAGTACCAGCACGGGTACATTTGGCTACAGAGCTGCTTGCCTCAATATATAGGCTACACTATCCCCTGCACGCGCTCGCTAAGGCATCCATCCTATATGGAATGTGTCCCATTTATTGAAGCCTCGCTTTACGACACCTATGATACTCTCTGAATCAAATCTCCAGCTGCTTTGCGCTCCTACAAAGACCATCTTTCCATACGAGCCAGCGTGGCTCCCGTATATCGCGTCCAAGATTTAGGGCCGTATCGCACGCCCACGTGCTCAAGTCATCTGAATGCAAAATGCGCAATCAGCTTTAGAGGAGGGGAAATGCGTCGGCGCTACCCGCATTGCTAGATAGTATCGTCCCTGGAAGAATACCAGGTCTGCGTTATTGAGGGTCTTGTAGAGACGTTTGGAACTACATAAAAGCGACTGAGGGGGGCAGTTCTTGAAACTCTGAGACAACAAACTGACTCCACAATAAGAGAAGTTCAGCCAGCACCGTTCAAAATTAAGGCCAATCTGGATGGAGAAGTAAAGCGCTTTCATTTAGCGTTAGCCTAAGACTTTGCTGTAGAAAGAACCTTGCAAGCTGCTTCGTAATCTTGCCTGAGCTTCATTATGCGACCTTTTATCCGGGCAGTTAAGTCAGATAAAATGGGTGTTCGCATTCTCAGGCGGTTGCCATTGGATGGTCTGCAAGGTCCGATAGACGATCAACCTGTCCGCATCAGTGCAGCGTCTACTCTAATAGCTGATGAGAGACACCTCTGGATTTTCTCGGATGACAGGCTTGTGCTACATAAACTGGATTGGAATACTTTGAGCGTGAGCTTATTTCCATTACAGCCTGATGGGGGCTCAGTTCCACTCTCTAAAGCCATCAAGCCGGACTGGGAGGCTGCGACATGGGTTTCGCCTAAGCCTCCTGAGCGCCGGCTCCTGTTTATGGGTTCGGGCAGTCGTCCCCAGCGAATGGAGATAGGACTCCTCTCTATCACAGAGGAAGGTATGCTTTCTCTGAGGCGATTTCCTGTGCCCCATTTATATGACAAGCTAGCTCATGCCCTGGCCCCCGAAGGCGAACTGAACATAGAAGGAGTGGTATGGAAGCCCGATACAGATGAACTTCTTTTGTTTCAGCGGGGTACAGCCCACTACCCCAATGCGATAGGCACTATATCCTGGCCAACTGTAGAGTATTGCCTCACCGACCCTGAACGCTCTGCCTCTATTTTATTTGAGTCGGTTCAGTTTTATGACTTAGGGCAGGTCAGGGGCGTGCCCTTAGCTTTCACTGACGCTACTTGGCATCCGCAAAAAGGTCTATTCTACGTCGCCGCAGCCGAAGACACGAGCGATGCGTATGAGGATGGTCTCATTTTGGGCTCGGTTATAGGCTGGTTTGCTCCGGATGGTAAGCCTTATTTTGCGAGCTTGAGCGATGAAAGGGGTAACCCTGTACCCATAAAAGTGGAAGGAATCGCTCCAGACCCTGCGCATTTGAATAGATTTTTTCTTATCACAGACCCCGATGAGCCTTGCTGTCCCAGTGAGCTGCTGTGGGTGCATATAGAAGGGCTTGAGAGGTATTCGTGAGTTAGTACAACCTTTCTTTTAGGCATATCGCCTTTCAGAAGGGATGGGCAAGAGGTTGACACGGATAAAATAGACTCACTCTGTCGGTCAATAGATGAGGAGGAATAGATATTGAGGCGAGAGTGTAGCTGGGTGTAAGATTTGGGGGCATCCGCTTGGGTCTGTATTTGAGGTATCACCAAGGGAGACCTTCCATGGGAGAACTTGGACGAGCGTAAGAGATACGGGGGATGCGGCCTGCTTTATACGCTTTTCGCCCGGCTTCCACGGCGAGGCGCATAGCTTCGGCCATAAGGACGGGATGCTGAGCCTCGGCGATGGCCGTATTCACAAGGACGGCGTCGTATCCCAGCTCCATGGCTATGCAGGCATCGGCTGGACTGCCGATGCCTGCGTCTATAACAAGCGGCACGCCTGCGAGTTTATGACGAATGAGCGAGAGCCGTTCAGCGTCGCGAATGCCTTGGCCGCTTCCGATCGGAGCCGCTAAGGGCATCACGGCAGTGCATCCTATATCCGCTAATCGCTGGCAAACGATGGGATCGTCTGGTGCATAAGCTAAAACCACGAACCCTCGCCGCTTCAGCTCGCGGGCTGCTAGAAGAAGCTGTTCGGGATCGGGCCACAAAGTATGTTCATCTCCAATAACTTCCAACTTTATCCAGTTGGTTTGCAGCGCCTCGCGAGCTAACTCTGCAAGGAAAATCGCCTCTTCAGCGGTGTAGCATCCCGCTGTGTTGGGAAGAATGGGAAAACGACCCAGCAGAAGGTCTAAGAAGGTATCCTGAGGTGCTTGAAGGTTGAGGCGACGTACTGAAACGGTAACAAGGCCTGCTTGAGCGGCTTCCAAGGCTTGGATCATGAGATGGGGAGAAGGGTAACGTGCCGTCCCAACCCATAGACGACTAGCTACCCGTTGGCCTGCTAAAATGAGCTCATCGTCGCTTACCATAACAAGGTTTTCGGCTCGGTGTATTCTAAGGTAGCGTATTTCACACCTTCACGCCCTAAGCCGGAGCCTTTCACGCCTCCATAAGGCATAGAGTCAATCCTCAGGGTAGGCGGGGCATTATGTACCACTCCCCCTACTTCTAACACCGTGAAGGCTTTTTTGAGTAAGCTCTCCGATTGAGTATAAAGTCCAGCTTGAAGTCCATAGGGAGACTCATTGACGGCAGCAAACGCCTCCTCTATGTTTTTAAACGAACGGATTTCAGCAAATGGAGCGAAAGCTTCCTCTTGAGCGAAATGACAGGCGGGAGAAAGGTCCGATAGTAGCATGGGAGAGATGAGTCGCTTTTCGGGATTGAGGGTCGGACCGATGAGTTCGGTTGCTCCGCTTAGCCGGGCTTCATGGAGCCATGTTTGAATACGGGTGTAGCTTCGTTCATCTATGATGCTGCTGAGATGAGTTTCCTCCTCCAGAGGGTCCCCGATATGGAGGCTCTGAGTTGCAGCCTGGTAAGCGCTAAGAAAATCTTCGTAGAGCGACTGATGGACAAAAATGCGCTGGACTGAAATACAAACTTGCCCAGCGTAAAGGTAGGCGCCCTCTGCGATAGCTTGAGCAGCCTGCTGAAGGTTGGGGGTATCATGGACGATAACAGCGGCGCTTCCCCCCAGCTCCAGTATCACTTTTTTTCGTGCGGCTAAGGTTTGGAGATGCCAGCCTACCGTGGCGCTGCCTGTGAAAGAAAATATACGAAAAGCCGTAGAGCGAACAAGCTGTTCAGCCAGAGGCGGTTCAGCTGAAAAGACGGTGAGAGCTTCGGCAGGCCAGCCTACTTCTAACAGAGCTTCAGCCAGGCGATAGGCGGTGAGGGGAGCCTGAGGAGCCGGTTTGAGTGTAATAGCGCATCCGGCTACGATAGCCGGAATAACTTTGTGAAGTACGAGGTTGAGAGGAAAGTTGAAAGGAGTGATAGCTAAAAGCGGCCCTGCTGGCACCCGCCGCACCAGAATCCATCGCTCTTGGGTGGTTTCCGTCAGGTCCCCAGGCAGAATTTCCCCTTCTAAGGTACGGACTAAGTCTCGTCCCATGCCGATGGTTATTAGCCCGCGTCTGACCTCGGCTCGGGCGTATCGTAAGGGTTTGGCGGCTTCGGCGGCAATCAAGTGAGCGATGTTTTCGGCATTTCTTTCCAGCCATTCAAAAAGCCGAGATAATATCTCATATCGCTTGTATATCGGCAGAGCCCCTGCTATCTTTTGAGCTCGGCTCTGGTGGTCTATGATTATTTGGATGTGTTTGGGTTCGGCATACATGACTTCAGCCAAGGTTTCCTGACTGTAGGGGGCTACTACTGGCGAGAGGATGGAAGAAGGGGTCCATTCTCCAGCGATGAGAAGGGGCTGTAGCATTGCGCAGCAAGATATAACTTTCCCCCATAAGAAGATATCATACGCTATGTCTTCCCCAGTCTGACCGCTTTTCAGATTGAGTTTATCTGGTTTCTGGCTTTGAGAGATTAGGTGAGAGTTCTGTAGTCTTAGATAAGGCAGGCTCTCGGTGAGACTATAAGGGCTTTTAGATTCGGAGATAGACTAACTTCAGGACCTTGCTGCTCAAGCCGACCAGCGATTGAGAGATAGAGAGATTCTGAGCTACGGCCCATTATTTTGTACCTATGCTATATCTGCCGATTAAGCGAAAGGATTTTGGGGCTGATTTTAGCTGGGGGGTGGCCGTATCGGCCTATCAAATTGAAGGTGGATGGAACGCCGATGGGAAAGGACCTTCTATCTGGGATGCCTTCGTTCGCCGTCCCGGCAAAATAGACCGACGAGAAACAGGTGACGTGGCTTGTGATTTCTACAACCGATACTTAGAAGATATTCGGCTTTTACGGGAGCTTCGTATACCTGCCTTTCGCTTTTCTATCTCTTGGCCTCGCATTTTTCCAGAGGGGCGGGGTCGGACTAATCCCGCTGGTGTAGCTTTTTATCATCAAGTGATTGATGCCTGCCTTGCAGAAGGAATTGAACCCTGGATAACTTTGTACCACTGGGATTTACCTCTCGCTTTAGAGGAGGGGTATGGGGGGTGGACGAATCGCAAAATAGTAGAAGACTTCATCGCTTATGTGAGCTTTTGCGCAAGCGAGTACGGAGGTAAAGTCAAGTACTGGATGATTTTGAATGAACCTTTGGCTTTTACGGCTGCAGGATATCTTTTAGGGGTTCATGCGCCGGGGCGCCGAGGGCTAAAAAACTTTTTCCCGGCTGTACATCACGCCGCCTTAGCTCAAGCGGAGGGGGTGCGTGTTCTAAAGTCTCTATCACCTAAAGCTGTAGTTGGGACCACCTTCTCCACATCCCCGACTTTTTCTTATCGGGCGGGTCATCCCAAAGATGAAGCGGCTGCGCGCCGATACGACGCAGTCCTGAATCGCCTGTTCGTGGAGCCGCTTTTGGGGCGAGGCTATCCCACGGATGCTTTTCCTGAGTTGTCCCAGATTTCTGAGCGGTATGCTCAACCCGGAGATGAGAAGCGCTTAGAAGCTCGCCCCGACTTTATTGGCATTCAGAACTACTCTAGAGAAGTCATAAAGCACCATGCCTTAGTTCCCTGGATAAGGGGTCGCCCTATTCCTCCCAAACGGAGAGGGGCACCTTATCAAGCGATGGGGTGGGAGGTATTTCCGGAGAGCTTGTACTTGGCTCTTCGCCAGTTTTCTCAGTATGATCCTACCTTGCCTCTCGTTGTCACGGAGAATGGTTTTGCCGCAGAAAAGGAAAGAACGGAAGACCCTGGGCGAATTGCCTACCTCAAAGCGGCCTTGCGTCAGGTGTATCGGGCTCAGCAGGAGGGAATCCGGGTCAAGGGCTATTTTATATGGACCTTCTTAGACAACTTTGAATGGGCTGAGGGGTATCGTCCGCAATTTGGAATTGTCTATGTGGATAGAGCCACGCTTAGTCGGCATCCTAAGCAGTCTGCTTTGTGGTATAGGGATTTTTTAGGGGGTGAGGCGGAACTTTGACTGAATGTATTTTGATGGGGATGTGAGGGTTTAGAGTTGGGGGAGTTTTTTCGTTGGGGTTGTGCCAGCGCCCATCGGTGCTGGCACAACCCCGGCGGGGCGGCAGCCCCCTCAGGGGGCTGCCGCCCCGCTCTCTACATCAACCAAACTCGAAGCCATACGTCACATAACGGCAGGACGAAGAAGCTGCCACCCTGTATTCTTTATCAACTAAACTTCTGACCCACACTAAGAAGCTCTTGGGCTGCTTGTAAGACCTCCTCAGGAGAAATAGAGTTGAGACATGGACAGCTCGCCGGCTTGCAGCGAGTGCAGGAATATGTTCGGCTCAAGATTACAGAATAGCGGCTTAGAGGGCGCCAGCGCGTTGGACTCATAGCTGCCGCAGGTGGATACAAGCCAATCGTCGGCACGTCCAAGGCTGCGGCGATGTGTAAAGGCCCTGTGCTAACCGCTACGACTAAGTGAGTTTGCGCAATCAGAGAGACAAGTTCCCGTAAGGATAGAGTGCCGGCCGTATCCAACCAGGAAGCCTTAGGTACCGCCGATTGGAGATGCTGGAGGTAAGGTTTTTCTGAAGCGATTCCAGTGAGGATAAGCAAAGCCTGGGGAAGAGTGCTTGCGAATAGATGGGCCAGTCGCTCCCAGTGGTGCCATTTGGGCGAGCCGCCACCTGAACCCGTATGAAGTATAATACGAAGCGAATGAGCTTGCAGCTTCTGTAGAATAGAGTCTGGTAAGGATTCAGTTGCCGAAAGTCGGGCTCTGTATGCTAGGAGGTCCTCCCATCTGAGAGTAAAAATCTTTTTCTGCAGCTCGGGAGAGAGTAGGGGTGCAAGCAGTTCCAAGTTGAGGGCGGCTTCATGCTTACTGCTGCGGCGGCGTTTGACAGGAGGAAGGTCTGTACAAGTAAGCCAATGGTACCAGCGACGGCTGGTTCCTATTCGGCGAGGTAGACCGGCTCGGCATCCAGCCCAAGCTATCGTCCAGCGAGGATAGACATGAATGAGTGCCTCGAATCCCGCTAAGTTTACCCCCTTTTGCCAAATCAAGTAAGGAAACAGTGGCACATGAAGAGCTACCAAAGGCGCTGCATACTGACTAACTAAGAAGGTAATTTCTGCGTCGGGTACATGCTGGCGAATAAAATTGCCCATAGGCAGTGTTAAGAGTAGATCACCCAGCCGGTCTGTACGGCTCAGAAGCCAGCGCCGCCGCACTCGGCGAAGGTAGAAGATTTACTCTACCTTCGCTGTGTGAAACGGGCTCTATTTCCGGGGAGCTTTGACCCGATTACAAACGGTCATATTGAGATCATTCAGCGGGGATTAGCCCTTTTTGATGAGATTGTAATCGGGATTGGCCTCAACACTAATAAGCAGCCGATGTTTCCTCCCCAACAGCGCCTCAAGTGGATAGAGGAGACCTTCACTGGAGAGCCTCGGGTGAAAGTGCGTTTATACACTGGCTTGACCGTTCGATTTGCTCGGGAAGTCAAAGCTCAATTTATCTTGCGTGGGCTTCGTTCTGCGCCTGATTACGAGTACGAGCGCAATATAGACCTTCTCAATAAATACTTGGACAATGGCATAGAGACTTTTTACTTGCTGAGTAGCCCTGAAACTTCCTTCGTCTCCTCTACTTTAGTGCGGGAAGTGATACGATTTCACGGACATTTGGAAGGCTTGCTTCCGCCGCATATCATTCGGGACATTTACTTGACTTATCCGGAAGGGAAGCCTGTCGGTCAACGATGAGTTCTCCTCGTCTATCTATCATCACTGTAACCTACCAAGCTGCGCGGGTCCTTCCTTTGACGCTGCGCAGCACAGCCGAGCAGACTTGGCGAGATTGGGAGCACATTTTTATTGACGGGGGTTCCTATGACGGGACCTTAGAGCTCATTCAGGCCTATGAAGTCCAAGCACCCGCGGTTTTTTGGCTCAGCGAGCGTGATAAGGGAATCTACGACGCCATGAATAAGGGACTTAGGGTGGCCCGAGGTGAGTATGTGGTCTTTCTAAATGCAGGTGATGCTTTTTGGGATGCGGGCACCTTAGAGAGGCTTTTTACAGCAGCTCCCCCTGAAGCGGATGTGCTATACGGGGATCACCGCTATGTGAATGAAAAGGGTGAAATCATTCCCCGACGACGCCCTCGCCCCTATCCGATGGGGAAGGCGGAGACTCGCCATTTTCGGACAGGCATGGGAATCGCTCATCAAGCGCTTTTTGTGCGTCGCTCATTGGCTCCATTTTATGATCTGCGTTATCCTTTGGCGGCAGATTTAGATTGGGCTATTCGGATTTTTCTGCAGAAACCTCGTGCCTACGACAGCGGACGGATACTCATTCGCTATTTAGAGGGAGGTATTTCAGCTCGGCGTCGGCGACGGTATCTTCAAGAGAGGACGCAGATTTTATATCAACATTTTGGATTTCGCGCGGTCTTGGAAAGCGGTTTGGCCATGATAGCTAATATGTGGCATAGGGGCTACCCAGGGGTGGAATGAAAACGCTTCAGCGTGATTTTATCTTGGTGGTCTTAGCCAATCTTCTGTCTAAGCCCCTATGGCTCATAGTGGATAACCTCGCTCAGAATCGCATTGGTCATGAATCCTACGGGATTATTGGTGCTCTCTTAGGGTTGGGGCAGTGGGCGGCTGCATTAGCGGATTGGGGACTATATGTCCTCGTTACCCGAGAGATGGCTCGTAGTCTGGGTACTTACCGTTCTCTTAGCGGTTTTACCCTCACGCTGAAGCTCATTCTCACGCTTCTGTCGGCTGCGGTTTTTATGGGTCTTGGATGGATTATAGGCTATAGAGGAAAGGCTTTCATTTGGCTTGTAGCTCTGCTGGGCTATCAGCTATCGTTGAGCTATCTCCAGTATTTCCGAGCTTTTTTTCAAGGGGCTCAGCGATTTCGCTTAGATGCCCTACTCTCTGCCGCAGAGAAAGCAGTAGTACTGATTCTCCTAGCCGGGTTATGGGGGATGTTAGACGGGGACACTTATGTAGGGGTTTTGCTAACGGCTGGAATGCTGACAGCTATAGGGACTGGGGTAGGAGTATGGCATCAATACGGCTTACCTGTCCTTCAAGCCGAGCGGCGAAGTCTCTGGGCTATTTTTCGTCAAATGACACCGTTTGCGCTCCTAAGCTACGCAAGTACTCTAAATGAGCGCCTGAATCAGGTGCTTTTGGAACGGTGGGTAGGTCCTTATGCAAATGGACTTTACTGGGGAGCTTACCGATGGTTCGCTGCAGCCATGATGTATCTGTGGATAGTGCTTCCGATGTTTTTCGCCCGCTTTGCTAAGCTGGGCCGCCAAAGGGGTACTGAACTGTGGCGCACCTTTGTGTGGGGTCAGTTAGTGAGTGCTCTGCCCATCGTGGCGGTGGCGGGGTTATTTGTGGGGACGCCGCAGTTCTTTCTCATCTTATTTACAAGCAGCTCGTCTCAGGAGATAAGCGAAATGGCGAAGATGCTACAAGTATCCGCTATACCTCTCCTCATCAACGGCCTCACGGCTATTTATGGAACTTACCTTACAGCGGTTGGGTATGAATGGGTATGTTTTTGGGTTATGCTGGGTGCCAGCTTTACCAATTTCGTCTCTTGTGCCTTGATGCTTCCACTATTGTCGGGGTTGGGAGCGGTGATAGCTCTGGGACTCAGCTACTTGTTTTACAGCGCCGGGCTTCTATGGATATTTAAGGCAAAAGCCCCCGTCCCTGTTCCCTCTTCCACGCTAATGAGATTGGGCGGGCTGTCCGTACTGTATGTAGGAGGGCTTTTTGGAATAGGCCAAGTAAGTCAAAGTTGGCTTGCCTTTATTAGCGCCGTGCCACTTTTTATCGGATCAGGTTGGCTCGTAGGTTTATTTCGGGATTGGAGGTATGCGAATCGCCGTGGATAGCCGATTCCTGCTGCCTCACTTAGAAGGGTTTGGGCGCTTTACTAAGGAGGTAGCCTCTCGTCTTGTGCGAGAACATCCTGAGGTGGAATGGGACCTTTTATTTGATAGGAAACCTTTACCTCGGTATCACTTTGGGCCGGCTCAGCACACGGTGATACTCCCCCCGCCGACCCGTCACTGGACCTTATATGAGGTATGGTGGCGCCTATCGGTGCCGATCTACTTGCGGTGGCGTAAGCCTGATATTTTATTCTCCACATATGGGCTTCTCACTCGAGAGGTAGGACGAAAAATACCAGTAGTGGCCTTTATTCATGATGTAGCCTTTGCTCGGCATCCCGAGTTTTTACCTAAGGGATGGCAAGCTTACTACATGAGAGCCATGAAAAGCACTATACGCTACAGTAAAATCCTGATTGTCAATAGCCATTCAGTTCGTCAAGATATCTTAGAACTCTTTGGTGCGGAGGAAGCTCGGATTCGGATCGCTTACCAAGGATGCGATATGAGTTTTTTTCGCCCTTTGCCCGAGCTGAACAAGAGCGAGGTGCTAAATCAATATTCCGAAGGCTGCCCTTATTTATTCTACATAGGTAGCATTCATCCGAGGAAAAATCCGAAACGACTTCTACAAGCGTACGACCGACTGCGAGAGCGGTATAAAGAGCCGTTGCGGTTACTTTTAGTGGGCCGTTTTATGTTTGACAAAGGTCAACTGAGCGACTCTCTCAGGGAGATGCGTTATGCGAGTGAGGTTATTTTCCATCCTCCCGTATCTGATTGGGAGCTACTCAAGCTCTATAATGCCGCAGCAGTAGTAGTTTATCCTTCGCTTTATGAAGGGTTTGGTATTCCCGTAGCTGAAGCCTTAGGTTGTGGTGTGCCTGTGGTGACTAGTCGCATCAGCTCGCTACCTGAAGTAGGTGGAGAAGCGGCTTTTTATGCAAACCCCTATGATCCAGAATCTATCGCCGAAGCTATCTATCAAGCTCTTACGCAATCTCCTGAAGAGAGAGCTCTCAGGGCTCAGATAGGACGGATGCATGTGGAGCGGTTTTCGTGGCAAGAGACCCTGAGAGTGGTTTGGAATAGTCTTATAGAGGTGGCATCCTAACTTTGAAAGGGTGGATTGGCGGGAAAGTTATGAGCGATATACCCAAGCCCTGCAGGGTATTGCACGCCCTTTGGCTTTGTTAGATGAGGAAGTGCTTTATGAGAATGCTCAGCGAGTGCTGGCTTATGCAGGGTCTCTGCCTGTCCGCATAGCCACTAAGTCTATTCGATGCGTTGCCGTGCTACAAAGGCTTTTTTCCTATAGCGAGCGTTTTCAGGGGATGTTATGCATGAGTGCGCGTGAAGCCCTGTACCTCGCTCAAGCAGGCTTGGATGACTTTTTCGTTGGATATCCTTTTTATCAAGCGGCGGAGACAGAGGCCTTCCGCTCCCTCTTGGAGATGAAAAAACGAGCGATAGCCTTGATAGACAGCCCTCTTCAAGCACAAGCCTTAGAACAAGTCCTGCAAGGTACATCACTCAAAGCTGAAGTATGCATAGATGTAGATGTCTCGTCCGATTGGGGATGGCTCTACTTCGGGGTTAGACGCTCTCCTATCCGTACCCCTGAATCGGCAGTGCAACTGGCGCGCTTTCTGAGAGGTCTTTCCCACCTTCATTTAGTCGGGATTTTAGCCTACGAGGCTCAGATTGCAGGTGTAGGAGATAAGGGCGTGGGTTGGAAAGGCCCTATGCTTCGCCTCTTGAAGAGACGTTCACTTACAGAAATCAAGAAGCGCCGTCGAGAGGTAGTAGAAGCCCTGCAGGCAGAGGGATTTAGCCTCTCCCTGGTAAACGGCGGTGGAACTGGAAGTCTGACGGAGACTAAAGAGGACCCCACTGTAACAGAAGTTACGGCGGGCTCAGCTTTTTTTGCTCCTGCCCTTTTTGACCATTACGAGCGGGTGAGTTTCATACCGGCAGCTGGATTTAGTTTAGAGATTGTACGGCGACCGCATAAGGAAATTTTTACCTGCCATGGGGGAGGCTACATTGCTTCTGGAGCTGTTGGAAAGGAAAAGCTTCCGCGACCCTGGTTACCTCCTCAAGCTGAGTTTCTTCCTCATGAAGGTGCCGGAGAGATTCAAACCCCCGTCCGCATCGCAAATCCCCCTGCTTTTTTGGATATTGGAGCCCCTCTTTACTTTCGTCACGCCAAAGCAGGGGAACTAACCCAGCGATTCCCTCTTCTCTACATTATCAGGGGTGATTCCGTTGTAGAAAAGGCTCTCACCTACGCCGCCCACCCCGAGGTTTGGGTATGAAACGGCTGGATAGGTATGTGCTCTTGAGTTTTCTGGGACCTTTTGCAGCCAGTTTCAGTACCACGCTGGTTATCCTGGTTATCCAGTTTCTCTCGCGCTATCAGGAGGATATCTTGGGTAAGGGCTTTCCAGCGGCGGTTCTTGCGGAGCTCTTCGGTTACGCTTCGGCTTCACTTGTCTTATTGGCTCTACCTATGGGGCTTCTAATGGCAGGGCTCATGACCATGGGCAACTTCGGAGAGCGTTTAGAACTGACTGCACTACTGAGCGCTGGCATTCCTTTCACTCGTGTGCTGGCTCCTCTTTTCCTCAGTGGGTTAGGGGCTCTTCTTCTCTCTGGTTGGTTATCATGGTATCTGATCCCTCAGGCTAATCTCAAGCTATACACCCTTCTGTATGACATGGAACACGCTAAACCCGCCTTAGCCCTGAAGCCAGGACTTTTCAATCGCTGGATAGATGGATATGCGGTGCGAGTCGGTGAAGTTCGCGGAGAGCGCTTCGTTAGAGATGTCCTCATCTACGAGTACGCACCGGATGGCAGTATAGAGCGCACGGTTGTATCAGACTTAGGTGAATTTTTCGTGGATAAAGAGTGGCTTTTCCTGCGCTTTGTGCTCTATGGCGGATGTCAATATGAAATGAACTTGAAGCCTCAGCAAGCTCCCACATGGACTCGGAGCTGTTTTGATACCCTGCATCTAAGGTTGGACATATCTGGGTTGGGGCTGCGACGCTCGGATGAAAAACTCTTCGCTGGGCATCAGTACATGTTAGAAATAGGAGCGTTGCGTCATGCCGTAGATAGCTTGAAAGGCTTGTGCGAGAGTACGGAACAGGAGATTTATACTTACCTTCGGCAGAGTTTTCCTGTCCCTTTGCAGGGAGACTCAATCCTCCTCTCCGTAGGTCAAGCCAGCGTTTATGAAGTAGAAAACCTACTGCGGCGCGACCGAAGTCTGACCGAATATTACGCTCAGCGACTTAGTCAAGTTCATGAGACTTATTGGCGTTACGAGTTAGAATGGTGGTATAAGTTTGCTTATCCGCTGGCGACTGTAGTCTTCCTACTCTTAGGAGCGACATTAGGAGGGGTCATTCGGAAGGGTGGTTTGGGCATGCCGCTGGTGGTATCCACAGCTCTATTCATCCTTTTCTATATCCTCAATGCTCAGGGTAAAAAATTGGCTCGCGAAGGCGTGATGGTTCCTTGGGTAGGCGCCTTTTTACCTTTATTGGTTATAGCTCCCCTTGTCTTATACCTTCTGCTGTTAGTGACCACAGAAGCTCGCTGGCTATACTTGGAGTTTTGGCGTAAGAAGTGGCGACTATGGCGCGCTTCCTTGTGATCCAGACAGCCTTTTTAGGTGATGCGGTTTTGACTTTACCTCTCTTAGGACGACTGAGGGCGGCTTTCCCTTCCGCTGAGCTACACTGGATAGTACGCAGCGACTTCCAAGAGCTATTCGCTCATCATCCGTGGGAGATCAGGATATGGACCTGGGATAAAAGCTGGGGAGGTTGGCTTCGCCTTTACAGGGAGTTGAGGCAGGACCGATGGGAAGCCATCCTTGTTGTACAGCGATTTTTTAGAATGGGGCTTTTAGGATTGTCTCTGCCTGCAAAGCACCGTATCACTTACGACAAAAATCCTCTTAGCTTCGCATACACTCATCGGGTGCGCCATGAGTTTCGGGCAGGACTTCATGAAGTTGGGCGGGTGTTAGCCCTCGGATCCCCTCTTGGTGTATCGCCAGAACCACCGCCGCTCCCTTGGCTTTGTCCGACGCTTCGCTTGGAGGTTCAGAAGCCTTATATCGTACTTTCGCCTACCTCTCGGTGGCCAACCAAGGAGGCCCCTTGGTCGTATTGGGCGGATTTTTTGAGAAGTCTACCCCCCTCTCTCCATGTCTATGTAACAGGCTTGAAAGGGGACCGAGACCGAGTGGAGCCTCTCTGTCGTTATCATCCTCGCGCAGCGAATGTTGCTGGGCAGCTTTCGTTGCCCGAGTTGGTAGCGCTGGTTGCGGGCGCCCACCGGGTTTATACGGTAGACAGCGCTATGACCCATATAGCTTCGGCCTTGGGTGTGCCTACGACGACGGTGTTTTGCTCTACGATTCCTGCTTTCGGTTTTGGCCCCTTAGCCCCCCACAGCGAGATAGTGGAGGTGAAAGAGCCTTTAGCTTGCCGCCCCTGTGGTCTCCACGGTAAAGTTAAATGTCCCATAGGCAGCTTTCCCTGTGGGTATAAGCTACCGAAGTTGGAGTTTAGGGAGAGTTACAGAGAGGTTTTTCAATAAGTTGGGTAGTCCCGTCCGGGTCAGAGGGGGTTTCGGTTTAGATATCATGGTTTAGGCGGAAGAGTCGTCGTTACGGGACGCTTGAGCTGGGTCTCAATATATGCCTCATCTCACCATGGGCTACTTAGGACTTTGTCGGTCAGCGCTGGACTTACGATCCAGGTGGGACGCTGAAGTTTTTGATGGAGAAGAAGGCTATAACGGGTAGTTTCGGCGGCTGCTTCTTCTAAGAGAGTTTCCACGGACACCTCTTGACATCCTTTGAGTTTGAGGGCTCTCAGGAGAAAGTAAGTGAAAAGTCCATGGCGAGCTTGGTGATAAGGCAAGGCCTCCTCATCGGCCGACGTAGCCGAAATCAGTATCACAGGCCCCGTGAGCACGACCGGCTTAGGGCGGAGGCGGATTCCGCGAGCGGCGAGTGGACTCTCCTCCCGAGCTCCTCCACTGAAGCAGGCGTCTAAGATGATCCACACCTTTCCTGCACCACTGTTTCCTAATTTCTGCACGACATCGGTTAGACGAAGTCCCCCCCTCTCTGGAGCCGTCGGAGCAGCATCCACAGGTAAAAGGTAACTCTCCTGAGTCTGGGGATGAGGTACGCCGTGTCCAGCGTAGTAGAAGAAGATTTCAGCTTTTCCGCGAGCCGCTGCAATGAGCAAAAGAAGCTTCTCTAACTCACGCTGCATTTGAGCGGCGGTAGCATTTTGGAGAAAGACGATATTCAAGGGGGGAATGCCGAGAACCTGTTCCGCATATACCCGAAAGGTGTAGGCGTCCCGGATCGCATACGGTACATTCATCGCTGGGGTAAAAGTGGGTTGATAGCTACGGTAATCTTCATTGCCGACGATGTAAGCGTACCGCTGGGGTTGGGTAGAACGGCACTGAGGGATGTTGTCTTGTAGGTCTGTGGGTGGAGCGTAAAGAGAGTCGGTCTCGGCGATGATTTGGATAGGCCTGATGCCCAGTTGGTCTATGCGCCATAAACGGAGCAATCCCCCCTCTCCCCCCGCTACCAGGTACTGACCATTAGGGCTGAAAGCTATCGTCCAGAGAGGTGATTCAAGGGAAATAGCCTTCTCCAATCGCCCAGTAGGAAGGGCCCAAATGCATAATAGCCCGTCTTTGCCTGCGCTGGCGAGATAGCGTCCGTCCGGGCTGAAAGCCACTGCTCTCACCCCATCTGAATGTTTTTCCAAAGTCTTAGTGCGTAGGCCTTCCGCTAAGTTCCATAGCATGACTTTACCATCTAAGCCAGCGGTAGCCAAGTAGCGTTGATCAGGGCTGATGGCTAAGCCTCGGATGCCCTTAGTATGCCCTCGGAGGGTTCTCTGTACGGATAGGGTAGAGGGATCTATGACTAAGAGGGCTCCAGAGCCACTTCCCATATACAAGGCTTTGCCGTGAGAGGCAAATAGCAGAGAATAAGCTACTCGAGCCGAGTCTTGAAGCGTTTGTAGCCATCCTTCTTCCGAATCCCATCCGACCAAGAGGCCTTCTCTACCAACGACATACACGATAGGACGCGTGGGATGAACAGCTATAGCTTCCCAAGGTTGCAGGGGACCTGACTTGGTCACTCGTCTTGCCAGAGCTTCGGCTCGTTGGGGCTTGAGAACCGATCCGCCTGCCTTGCGATAATCGGTCAGTCTCCACTGGTAGACCTTTCCATCGCTGGAAGCGCCCCAGAAAGTTCCAACGCTGTCTGGTAAAAGAGCCAAAGCATTAACGCTTGCAGAGGCTCCCCCGAATCGCGCCAAAAGCGTCCCATGTGGCATATGCCACAGACGCACCAGTCTGTCACTCCCAGCCGACAGGAGATAGCGAGAGTCTGAGGTGAAGGCTAAGGCATAAGTCGCCCCACTCTGGACCTCTAAATCCTTATAGGGTTGGGAGTAGCTCGCCTGCATGAGCAGACAAGTTCCCAAGAAGAGTTGCGATTTACCTCGGCTCATAGTCCTAAAAGGCTTTTATCCATCCACCTGAGTGTCAGTTGAGCTTGAACATTAATCGTGCCATTTGAGCGGTTTCGTTCAGAAGGGGGGAAAAGGGTCCTCCTCATCTGGAGGGGGGAGCTCATTCGCTCGGGATGAGAAAGTGTAGCCTCCATTATCCCCGGCTATCAGGGTGGGTTCCACCGAGAGAAACCGCATATAGTCGCTAATAAATCGCAAACGCACTTTACCGATGGGGCCGTTACGCTGCTTGCTCAGGAGGACTTCAGTGATACCTTGGGTAGGATGGCCTTCTTCATCTTGGAGGATACCGTAATATTCAGGGCGGTAGAGAAACAGAACCACATCCGCATCCTGTTCTAAGCTACCACTCTCACGCAGGTCGGAGAGTTGAGGGCGGCGGTCGCCTCCGCGGGTTTCAACGGCTCGGCTTAGCTGAGACAGCGCCAGAATAGGCACCTCTAACTCCCGCGCCAAAGCCTTCAGAGAGCGAGAGATGGAGGCAATCTCTTGTTCTCGGTTAGCGGTGCGTTGGGTCGTGCCCATAAGCTGAAGGTAATCTATAATGACGAGCTGGATGTCTTTCTCGGCTTTGAGGCGACGGCACTTCGCTCGGAGATCATAAATCGTGATCGAAGGTGTGTCATCGATGAAAATTGGGGCTTGCATCAGTTTCTCCAACTTTTGAGGTAGAACGAGCCATAAATCAGGTGGTATTTTGCCTGTACGCAAGAGCTCTGAGCTAATCTCTATCTCCATGCTAATGAAGCGGTACATTAGTTGAAGGGCTGACATCTCCAGCGAGAAAATCGCCACAGGATAACCGCTCATGGCGGCATGCCGAGCAAGGTTGAGGGCAAACGCTGTTTTACCCATGCTGGGGCGGGCAGCCAGAATAATGAGATCAGATTTTTGCCAACCAGCCGTTAAGCGATCCAGTTCAGCAAAACCAGATGGTACGCCGGTCAGAGGCTGATTCTTGTGGCGCAGTTTTTCTAATAGGGCCAAAGCTTCTTGGAGTACGCGCTGGCCTGGTTGGACACTACGGCGTAGGTGGTGCTGGGATAGTTCATACAGCCGGTTCTCCGCTGCATCTAACAGCTCAAAGGCATCTACCTCGTCTTGGAAGGCTTTTTCAGTTAGTTCCCCTGCTAAAGCTATGATCTGGCGCAGGAGGTATTTTTCCACGATGATGCGCGCGTATGTCTCGGCATTAGCGCTGGAAGCCACACCCAGCGTTAGTTCGGCGAGGTAGTAAGGGCCAATATCCTTTATCTCTCCGCTGCGGCGCAGAGCTTCTTGAGCGCCAATCAGATCAACGGGCAGACCTTGATCAAAAAGAGAACGAATAGCGGCGAAAATCCGTTGATGCCGCTTATCGTAAAAGGCCTCTGGGGTAAGGAGGTCTATAACTTTGGCTATGGCGTCTTTTTCTATCAAGAGGGCACCAAGTAAAGCCCGCTCAATATCTAACGCTTGAGGGATCACTCGCCCTGCTGGGTCGGTAGGTAGAAGGGTCTCCGCTTTAGATTTGCGGGTCGCCATCATTCAAAGATACTGCAGGCGCCGATACGAGAGGGGTCAGCATTCTTGAATGGGAAAGGGGAGATGTGGTTGGCGTTCTGAGACGATGGGGTTAGACGCCATGTTGAAGCCGTTCGGATGAACTTCTTGCTCTAAGGTAGGTTTTAGGCCTATGGGAGGCGTTTAACGGCCGCTGTTTGCCAAAGGACGAAAGGACTGAATGATTTCTAAGAGCCGTTCCGGCTGATTGGGTGGGTGCATGAGGCATGCGTATAGACCTGCTCGCTGAGCACCTTCCACATTCTCTGGGTTATCGTCTACAAACAAGGCTTCCTCCGCACGCCATTGGAGCTGATTCAAAGCGTATAAATAAGCCTCAGGGTCTGGCTTTCGGCGATGGATACGATTAGAGAAGAATAGTCCAGCAAGGTATTTTCTCCAAGGTTGAATCTCGGGTTCTACAATGGTCAGATGGAGGTCATTGGTATTGCTGAGGATAGCTAAGGGAAATTGGGCGTGGAGCTCCTTTAGGATCGCCTCTGCGCTTGGTAAAGGACCGAGCAACATAGCGTTCCATGCCTTCACGATTTGTTCCAGGATTAGATGAGGGAAGCGACTTTGCCAAGCCGATAAGAAGTCTTGGGTAGAAATCAGACCTTTTTCATAGTCAGCCAGGATGGGGTCATGGAGAAGCTGAGTAATGGTATGAGGGGCCAAGCCGAGCGCTTCGGCAGTTCGGTGGTACTCTACCTTATACAGAAGCCCTCCTAAGTCTAAGAGCACGAAGCGAAAGTATCTCATGTATAACCTATACTCAAAGTAACTTCTCGGAGGAGGGCGGCGCTGTGGTGAAGGGCTTTGCTTTCCTCCTCATCTAAGGGTGGATACAGGGTGGTCTCCACTCCGCTGCGTCCGAGGATGCGCGGGAGAGATAAAGTAACATCGGGCACCCCTTCTACTTCGGGGGTAAAGATAGAGACAGTGAATAGCCCTTTTTCATCGGTGAGGATAGCATGAATAAGCCGAGCTAAACCAGCACCTATGCCGTAGTAAGTAGCTCCTTTCCCTTCTATGATGGTGTAAGCTGCGTACCGCACATTATCGTCTATCTGCTTGCGTATCTGCTCGGATAGGGGCATGCCGCGCCTTTCTGCATAGGAGAAAAGACTCTGCCCGCCTACGTGGGCACTAGACCATATTAGAACTTCTGAGTCACCGTGTTCTCCTACGACATAAGCATCAATGGACTGGGGAGCGGTGCGCAGGTAAGCGCCGAGAAGGGCTTGAAAGCGGGCGGTGTCCAAAATAGTGCCGGAGCCGATCACCCGCTCAGGTGGCAAACCCGAGAGACGAAAGCTGATGTGAGTCATCACATCCACGGGGTTCGTTGCAATCAGGAGGACCGCATCAGGCGCATGCTGGCGAATCCGAGGGATAACTTGTTCAAAAATCTGGGCGTTTCGTCCCAGTAATTGAAGGCGAGTCTCGCCCGGACGCTGAGCCACCCCAGCCGCCACGACGACTACCTCAGCTCCATACAGGGCCTCGTAGTCAGCAGAATATATCCACACCGGATGGCAGAATGGCGTCGCATGTAAAATATCCTCCGCATGAGCGCGAGCCAGCTTCTTATCAATGTCTATCAAAACAATCTCTCGTACAATACCGCGGAGCGTCAAAGCGTACGCTGTAGCACTGCCCACATATCCGCTTCCTACGATACCGACTTTCATGTTTGAGGGGTTTTTACACGGTGTCGGCGCTCCACCCACCAAGTGCGCAGCAATGGGAGCACAGATAACAGGATAATCCCGATGGCTATCACTTCTACATACTTTCTCAGCCATGGGAAAATAGTACCTAATCCGTAGCCGGCCAGCACGAGCGAAAGCACCCACAGAAGCCCCCCTGCAATATTGTACAAGATAAACCTACGGGGAGGAAACTGTACAGCTCCTGCCAATATGGGCGCGAAGGTTCTCACAATCGGCACGAATCGCCCTAAGATGATGGCGCTACCCCCCCAGCGGTGATAGAAAGCACGCGTCTGGTCCAAGTACTTGCGTTTGAAGAAACGGGAATCCTCTTTTTCAAAGAGTTTTTCGCCTAAGAATCGGCCGCTCCAGTAGCCAACTTGATCCCCTACGATAGCTGCCGCCGTAAGCGCTACCAGAATCCATCCCACAGGTACTGGCAAAATACCCAGCGCGCAGAATAGCCCTACCGTGAAAAGCAGTGAATCCCCCGGCAAAAAGAATCCCACCATGAGTCCAGTCTCCGCAAACACTACAGCGGTAACCAAGGACAGCCCACCCACTTGTATGATCCTTTCAGGGTCTATGAGCTGCCTGATGAAGTCTATCAGGTCTTGCACCGAGCAAAGGTAGCCTTAATCTCGGGCCCCACTGATTTGTTTAACCAAGCATGCATTATTGGCTAATCGGCGGTAGCCACGGTATGGGACGCACATTGATAGACCTACTATTGCAGCAAGGGCACACCGTAGAAGTATTCGCCCGAACCTCAGGCCACCTACCTGCGACGGTTACTTACCATCCGGGAGACATTTTGAAGGATAACCTTCCGCCTTTATCAGAACCCCTTCATGGGGTGGTGTATCTACCGGGTAGCATCACCCTGAAGCCTTTCACCCAACTCAAAGAAGCGGATTTCTACGCCGATTGGCAAATCAACTTCCACGGAGCGGTCAAGGCGCTCCAGCACGCCTACCCTCTCCTAAAGAAAGCTCAGCAGGCTAGCGTCGTCCTGGTCAGTACCGTGGCGGTGCAAACGGGCATGCCCTTTCATGCAAGCATTGCAGCAGCTAAGGGAGCTTTAGAAGGATTAGTGCGAAGCTTAGCGGCTGAATGGGCTCCCACGATTCGCGTCAATGCCGTCGCTCCCTCTCTTACTCAGACACCCTTAGCTGAAAAACTGACTAATACTCCGGAAAAAGTCCAACAGTCTGCTCAGAGGCACCCCCTGCGTCGGATTGGATCAGCAGAAGATGTAGCCCAGGCGATAGCGTTTTTGCTTTCCCCAGCTGCCAGTTGGATAACGGGCCAAGTGCTTCATGTGGATGGGGGGATAAGCAGCCTAAGGTTACTTTGAAGCTACACAAAGTAGAGTTAGAGGTCCTGGCTGATACCTGCAGGTCTCGGCCTCCTTACCCCATCCAAAAAGAGCACTCTACATTTGCGATATGCGCATTTCATGGCAGTGGCTGCAAGAGCTGATACCTCTCTTAGACAGCCCGGAATCCTTTGCTGAGAAGCTCACTCGCGCAGGGATAGAGGTGGAGAGCCTCTTCCCTTACAAGCGCCTTCCCCCCATCTCAGACAAAATCGTGGTCGGACAAATCATAGACATTCAGCCCCATCCCAACGCACAAAAACTGCTGATTACTAAAGTGATAGTGGGTACAGGTCCTGCTCTTACCATTGTAACGGGAGCTCGGAATATCAACATCGCTGATAAAGTACCCGTAGCCCTACCCGGCGCCCAGGTCTACAAGGAAGGAAGGTGGACCTCAATAGAGACGCGCAGCTTCCGAGGTGTTTTATCAGAAGGAATGCTCTGCTCTGAGGCGGAACTCTCTTTAGGTTCGGACGCAGACGGCATTTTGCAGCTTCCCCTAGAGGCAATCCTGGGAACGCCCATTTCCTCTGTGCTGGATGACTACGAGGATCTCTTGTTGGAAGTAAGCGTCACCCCTAATCGCGGTGATGCCTTGAGTCATCTTGGTCTTGCTCGGGAATACGCCGCCCTTACAGGTGTGTCTCTTACTTTACCCGAATGGACCGTTACGGGGGAAAGAGAGCCTTGTCCCTTTCAAATAGATGTACCAGATTTGGAAGGCTGTCCTCGTTACGGAGGGATTTACATAGAGGGCATTCAGCCTGGTGTCCCTTCTCCGAGCTGGCTCCGATACCGCTTAGAGGCTCTGGGGGTCCGCAGCATTCATCCAGTGGTGGATATAACCAACTACATCCTGATAGGATATGGGCAGCCTTTGCACGCTTTCGATGCTGATAAGCTCCAAGGACGGCGGCTTCGGGTAGGCCCCCTACAACATCCCATGGAGATGAGAGGCTTGGGCGGACAGAGTTTGGCGTTGGAGGAGGGAGACCTTGTAATCGCCGACGAAGCGGGTCCTGCCTGTTTGGCAGGGCTCTTAGGGGGAGAGCGAACCGCCATTTCTCCTCAAACGCAGAGAGTCTTCATAGAATCCGCCTACTTCTCGCCGAAGTGGATTCGACGGACGGGACGCCGTCTGAAACTTCAAACCGAAAGCGGTTATCGTTTCATGCGGGGTACGGACCCCGCTTATGTGCCCTGGGCGGCCGAAGCTGCCGCCGCCCTCATTCAGCGGATTTATCCGACGGCTACCGCTTCTCAGTACACTGAGGTTCATGATTCAGCTCGAACAGCTCCTCGCCGCTTCGCTTTGTATCCCTCCCAAGTGCGTCGCATGACGGGACTGGCTTTATCCGATGAAGCCATCCGACACACTCTTCACCGCTTAGAGATTCAGACCCGACCTATCTCTGAGGATGTCTGGGAAGTGAGCGTTCCCTTATATCGGTTAGATGTGCAGCGGCCAGTTGATATTGCAGAGGAGATTCTCCGCATAGAAGGTTGGGAATCCTTAGAAGAGAAGGAGCAACCGCCTGCGCCTTATCCTCAGTTTTCAGAAGCGGACTCTCGCTATGAGTTGCGACACCTTATTTCAGAGATGCTCACAGGGATGGGCTTGTGGGAAATCCGCACTAACTCCCTTGTGGGCAAGGCTCATATTTTGTTGAACAGCTCGGGGAAACCCATTCGTTTAGCCAACCCCCTATATGAAGAGCTGGCCTACCTGCGTACCTCGCTACTCGGAAGTGGGGTAGAAGTGATTTTACACAATCGCAATCATGGGGCATTGGGCCTCTGGGCATTTGAATGGGGCCGAGTGTACCATCAAGAGGGAGAAAAGGAACGATTAGGATTCTGGGGATGGGGACGCTTCCCGTGCCAGCCTATAATCCAGAAGGTCTCACCTTTGGAATATCTCTCAGCGGTCGTACGAGCTCTACTGGCTCGTATAGGCATCACCAGTGAAGAGAGAGTTATTCCTTCGGAGCCTCCATGGCGCGAGGGTATAGCTCTCTATGCGGGTGAGAAATTCATCGGTCAAGTCGGACATCTCTCGGAGAGCTTTCTCAAGTCTTTCCACCTCAAGGGCGAGCTCATCGCCGCAGCCGAACTTGACTTTGAGGTTTTGGTGGAGCTAAGCCGAGGCCTGCCGAGCTTCCCCGGTTTATCGTATCATCCCATTGTGGTGAAGGACCTCAGCCTCTACATACCCCCAGGACTCACCTATGCTCAGATTGTCAAAGCCCTGTGGTCATGGGGTCATCCCTATTTGCAGCGCATAGAACCCTTTGACCGATACCAAGATAAAGAGGGCAAGCTAAGTTATGGGCTGCGGTTCTATCTTCAGAGCGATCACACACTTTCCGAGGAAGAAATACATGCGTTCTTGAGAGAGGCAATAGCCCTTGTAGAGACTTTAGGAGCCTCTGTCAGAAAGGCAGAAACCTTTCAAGCCCGTCTGAAATAGCTACCTTTGCTGCATGGAAATTAGGCGGTTACATGACATCCTAGCAGAACAGCTCCGAAAAGGAGGGCGCCCTGATGCAATTGCGGGCAAAAAGAACGGCCAGTGGCGCACCTATAGCACTCAAGAAGTAGCTCAGTTAGCCGACAAAGTCAGCCGCTCCCTACTGAAGTTAGGCATACGCAAGGGCGATCGAATCGCTCTCGTCTCACCGAATCGTCCTGAGTGGAACTTCTTGGATTTGGGTGCTATTCAGATAGGTGCTGTTGTCGTCCCCATGTACGCTAACTCAATCGCCAAGGATTACGAATACATCATTCAGCATTCGGAAAGCCGACTGCTTTTCTGCTCGGGAGGTGATATTTGGCAGAAAATAGCCTCTATCCTGCCGGCATGCCAGACCTTAGAACGGGTTTATGTGTTTGACCCTGAACCGGGAGTGGAGAGCTGGGAAGCCTTCCTGAAGCTCAGTGAAGGAGACACCACTGACCTCGCTCCCTATAAAGAAGCTATACAGCCAGAGGACTGGGCGACTTTCCTGTACACCTCCGGCACGACAGGTACGCCGAAAGGAGTCATTTTGACCCACCAGAACATCGTCTCTAATGTCCTTGCCGTCAGCTCCCTCAACCTTATCCCTCGTCGCTCAGAGCCGATCAGAGCTCTGAGCTTTCTCCCACTCAACCACAGCTTTGAACGCATGGTCTTTTACACTTATCTGGCGATGGGTATCGGGGTATATTATGCTGAAAGCCTAGATACCATCCGAGATAATCTGCAGGAGGTCAAGCCGCATGTGTTCACCTCAGTCCCTCGCCTCTTGGAGAAAATGTACGAAAGAATCCTAACGACAGGTCAATCGCTTACAGGATTCAAGAAGAGGCTCTTCTTCTGGGCGCTCAATCTCGTGAAAGATTACGATCCTGAGAAAAGCTATCCGTTAGGTTATAGCATAGAACTAGCTTTGGCTCGTGCTTTAGTCTTCAAGAAATGGAAAGAGGCACTGGGTGGGAATATAGAGCTGATTGTAACAGGCGCTGCAGCTTTACCCAAGCACTTAGCTCATACCTTTTGGGGGGCAGGTATATCGGTCATGGAAGGCTATGGACTTACCGAAACTTCCCCTGTGATTTCTGTCAACACATTTGATGCGCGCCGTTTGGGCTCGGTTGGAAAACCTATACCGGGGGTAGAAGTGCGTATAGAACCTTTGGAAGGGTATAATCCAGGTGAGGGAGAAATCGTGGTGCGCGGCCCAAACGTCATGGTAGGGTATTACAAGAATCCAGAGTCCACCGCTGAGGTCCTCAAGGAAGGGTGGTTTCACACGGGAGATGTCGGGAAGTTAGATGAGGATGGCTTCCTCTACATCACAGACCGTAAAAAAGAACTCTTCAAGACAGCTGGCGGTAAATACATCGCTCCACAACCCATAGAGTCGGCGCTCAAAAGCTCTCTCTACATAGAGCAGGCTATGGTAGTCGGGGAATATAAGAAATTTCCCGCTGTTTTGCTAGTTCCTGCCTTTCCTGCCTTGGAGAAGTGGGCTCAGGAAAATGGGATTCGGTTTGCAAGTCGGGAGGAGCTTGTTCATCATCCTCGCGTGGTTGAGCTTATTCAACAAGAGGTAAATCGCATCAATGCCCAGTTTTCTCAGTTTGAGCAGGTGAAAAAGTTTATTCTCCTGACAAAAGAATGGACGATAGAGGGCGGTGAGCTCACCCCTACTCTGAAGCTGAAGCGGCGGGTGATTCTCTCTCAATACAAAGACGCCATAGAAGCTCTTTATGCGGAGGCCGAGGCTCCGGTCAATCGATAACTGGAGAGTGGGCTTGGGCTTAGGAGCGGAGATTCTTGGCACACTGGCGATTTGGTTAGGTGCTGGGTACTTGTCCGATCGGTACCTTGGCACAGCACCCTATGGCTTACTGATTGGAGGCATAGGAGGGGTAGGCTATATCATGTGGCGACTGATTCGCTTGGCGGGATGATGGCCAATCAAGTAGGCACCACCTCAGAGACAGTCACTGCTGACTTTTAGTCCTTGAGCTAAGGACAAGCCTCAGGTTCCTGCCGTGAGACGGTCTATCAATTCCGCTACGCCTTGACTAGCGGGGGCCTGTATGACTTCTATCCCGTGTGTCGCTGTAGGGCGGGGGTCTATGAGCAACTTTCGTTTCGCCCGATAGGCATCCTCTACGAGTCCAGCCGCCGGATACACCTGCAGCGAACTTCCGATTACCACGAATATATCGGCTTGCTCCGCCCACCGCTGAGCTATCGGGTATGCTGGTACTTCTTCGCCAAACCAGACGACATGTGGTCGTAGCTGAGACCCTTTCTCACACTTGTCCCCCAGCCGAATAGGTTGATAGCCTATCTCATATACCAGAGAGTCGTCTACGGTACTGCGGGCTTTCGTGAGTTCTCCATGCAGGTGTAAAATGTAGGTTGATCCAGCGCGTTCATGAAGATCGTCTACATTCTGGGTGAGAATGATGACCGTGAAGGACTTTTCCAGCTCTCTCAGGAGCGTATGAGCGGGATTGGGTTTGACTTCTCTAAGCTGACTTCGGCGCTCGTTGTAGAAGTCTAAAACGAGTTGGGGATCGCGTTGCCAAGCCTCAGGGGTAGCTACTTCGTAGATGGAATACTTTTCCCACAGCCCCCCACTGTCTCGAAAGGTGGAAAGACCACTCTCCGCTGAGATGCCAGCTCCAGTCAAAACCACAAGAAGCCTACCTGGCTCGTATGTGGGGGGAGCCTGAAGCCAAGCAGGCCATAGGGGGACGCGCCGCACTTTGACTAAGGCTTCAAGAATCTATGACTTAGGGTCTGCCCGTCCAGGGTTACAGCCGTGAATACATAAACCCCTGCGGGTAGGTCTTCTAAAGGAATGGCCGATTGGGGTCTACTCTCCCGACGTAGAAGCCTGCCCGTGGCATCCCATACCCAAGCTGAAGCTATCTCTACCTGAGGATTCCAGTGCAGCAGCCCACTGCGAATATCGTATTGGATTCCTCCGAAATCAGGTTTCGCTGGTAGGTAAGTGCTCAAACCCCGAGTGGTGTCATCCTCTACATAAATAAACCGTCGGAGAGAAGGGTAGCCGAGCCCCCCAAAACCGCCAGCTACGAAAAGGGTATCTAAGTGAGGAGGGGCTGGTTCATAGGTCGGGTCCCGAAGGACAATCAAGCTGGTGTCTATGTAATTAGTAAAGCTCATATGAATCTGATTGCCCACCCACAGGACAGCATAAGGATTGAAAGGAGCTCCACTGCTTGCTAACCCTAAATAGGGACTGCTTGTTGTCAGACCCGTATTCACATCAAACGCTCTCAAGCTCCCGTCGACGGCAGCCCAGAAAAGAATGGTATCCTTCGCTCCGCTGGTGTCCGTAGTAAAGCCGCCGTAGCTTACATAGCCAGCACTCTGTATCTGAGGAGTTGGTACAGAGGGCGTTATCCGAGCAATGCGTAGCTCACTTGAGAAGTCGCCATAACAGGCGGCGTATAGATTATTTTTTATTCGTACAAGCTCTGAGGGATTAGGATACACTACCCAAGAGCCCACTACTTGACGCGTTTGCAGATTGATAGCCAGAACCAAGCTGTCGGCTGAAAAGTTGGTTGGATTGTATGTGATAGCTATGAAGGCTGTGTCTCCCCATATCAAGAGAGCGTCTGGTAAGTTTCTTAGGAGGGGGTGCGTAGGAGACCATAGCGAGTCCAAAGTCAAGCTGCCACTCTGGGGATCGTAGTTTATGCGATAAGCCGTAAAGTAAGGGGCTCTATCTCGAGTAACAAGCAGCAGCGTGTCCCGGACTCCAAGGCGTCGAGCTCCTATATTCGTCAGAGCCGTAGGTAGAGGAACCAGACTATGCCACACATCCAACGCATGAACGGAGCCATTCCAAGTGAATAGAGGCGGCCCGCCCCCTACAACAAAGAGTAGCTTAGAGCGGGGGTCATAGACCAAATCGTTTCCGAATGGCTCTACACCAGGCAGGTCGCCCGCATAGGCCATGATAGAGGCGTTATTCTCATCTTCCCAGCGGTAGTAAAGCCCAGTATTGGGATAACTGCTTCCATTACCTTCAAGCAGCCCAAATACACCCTTAATGCGTTGAGCGCTGAGAAGGCTTATAAGTCCTACAATACTGACTGCAACCTTACGCATACCCCAGCAAATGTATGGTTTGTTTGTAACTCACAGAGTAGGGGAGAGAGTTCGTACCTTTGCGCCCTAATGGCGGATGAACAGACCCCTAAAATGGAAGTAGAGGAGGCAAGTCCACGACCCGAAGGACCCCTAATCAAACTCTGGAGATTTCTCCAGCAGCGTCGTGTGGCCAATGTTATTGCTGTAGCTATGGTAGTGATTGGGGTGGGATGGATAGCGTTCCGAGAATATCGAAACTCAAAAAATGCCGAGTGTGTGGAACAGATGCGATTTGCAGAGACTTATTTCCGTCAAGACTCTTTTGAGAAAGCTATCAAAGGAACGCTGGGAGCACCCGGATTTGAGCAGTTGGTGGAGGAGTATGGGTGGACAAAAGCAGGCCAGCTCTGTCGTCTCTACCTTGGCCTGTGTTATCTCAAGCTAAATAACCCTCAAGCGGCTGCGGAGGTTCTCTCAGATTATGATGTACCGGATTCGTACTTGGGAGGTACTGTCTATGCAGCCTTAGCTGGCGCTTATGCCGAGCTCAAAGAATTCACTCGAGCGGCTCGCTATTACGAAAAGGCAGCGGAGCTCCACAATAATGCTCAAACCAGTCCTACTTACCTTATTCAAGCCGCTCTCTCGTATGAGCTAGCAAAAGAAAATAACAAGGCCATGAAGCTCTACGAGCGCATTTTGACCGAATATCCTCTCTCTAACGAGGCTAATACCGCCCAGAAGCATCTGGAGCGGGTTCGTCTCCTTCAATGAAGACAGCGAACCTCTCTTATATTCCTCCGGCGACGCTGATTGACCGAGCTCGGATCTTTTTCGTCCAAACTCTCTGGCATGCGGAGCTTATCGAAGCCTTAGAGCAAGAAGCTCGTCAGCAGCTCGCTTTATTCCGATTTCCAGAGACAAAGATTCATACGCTGAAGGTAGCCGGTGCTTTTGAAGTGATTCACCTCAGCGCAGCCATCGTGCGCCGATATGTATGGAAACAGGGGTTCTCTCAGGTGGTTGCTGTGCGAGGGCCAACCCATATCCAAAGCAACCTGCGTTTACCGCCCTTCTTCCAGGGAAGCTTTGAAAGTCAGCTCCGCAGTGAGTTTTTATTGGAATCACCGGGCCCGATAGCTTACTTTCAGCCTTATAGCCCTACATCTTCCGACGAACTGCCGATTATAATCACTCTGGCTTGTATCCTCAGAGGCGAGACTGAGCACCACCGCTACTTAGCGTATGCCGTGATTCAGCATTTAGCTCACCTCAACTCTACCTCAGGCGTTCCTGTTATATTGGGCGTATTGACTCCTGATACGGTGGAGCAGGCTTGGGAGCGGGTTTCTCAGGCTCAAGATTGGGTTAAAGCTGGCTTCCTCTTGTGGGAGAGCCGCTTGAGGTTAGCTGAAATAGATCAGGGCAATGTACTCACTGAGCTGTGAATACCCATGCGTCAGGGATTTTTGCCTTCACTTCACGGAGCTTGCGCTGCACATCGGCCTTGTTGGATGAGCTAAAAACGCTTAAGCGAACCCATCCCGGCTCTTTTCCGGGTAGATACTCTACTTGAAACTCGGCGAGTTCCCGAGCTTTGGCCTCAGCTTCTGTTCGTGATGGATAAGAACCTACTATAATGTAGTACCGCGGGCCAGGAGAAGGCGAAGGTGGAGCCTGGGGCTTGGGTTGCTCTGGGATTGCAGACTTGTTCTTAGGAGAAGGCGGAGAAGCGGCCACTTGGTCGGTAGGCGGCTTTTTCTCTGGGGGTGAAGTTTGAAAGCGTTTCTCAGGAGAGGAGCTGGAGGTCGGTTGTGGAGGGGTAGGGGGGAGCTCAGGCTTTGAGGAAACTTCTGGCTTAGGTTTAGATAATACAATCTCAACAGGCTGGGCTGGCTTTCGCTTGCGCAGTATCCAAAAAACCCCAATCGTAATGATTGCGACTATCAGACCAATGCTAATCAGAAGGACACTCCATCGCTTCCCAGAAGTCTGAGTAGGTTGAGGGGTAAAGACCTCCGTTTCAGTGCTTTGCTCTACGACTCGGGCTCGGGGGAAATCCGACGCTTTAGATAGGTCTTGAGACTTTCCTGACACTTTGGCTTTGGCTGGGGTTGCAGCGACAGGTGCGGCAGGTGAACTAGATCGAAGAGATACTTCATAAAGCTCCGCCGAAAATGGAATGAGCGCCTCTTCGGCTAGTTCTACCTTGTAGACGGCCCCCACTTTCTTGATCTTACCCAGCTTCCATAAATCCATCTCGTTCGTAGCCCGTAGGTAGGTAGAAGCTAATCGCCCTATTTCCCTCAGTAGAGCTTCGGCTTCTTCAGCAGGTAAGCCAAAGTATTCCCGCAGGAAAGTTATAGTCTCTGCCTGAAAGCGGTGTCCCGGCTCATACTTGAGCGCAGGTCGAGGGGGAGCTACGACTCCTGCTCTGGGGTCCACATGGGCCTTCTCTACATGCCAAACAAAACTTCCTACCCCCGGTACTGAAAATCGTGGTAGCTCTGCAGCCAATAAAGCTATATATGATTGGAAGTCTATCTGTGCCATATTCTCACCCCAGTTTTATCCATAAGCCTAGGCGAAAGTCTATCGGACGCTCTATGTACCCGTGCCATCTATAAAAACGCTGATTGAGAAGGTTGTTCATCTCAGCAAAAATACTGAGATAAGGCAAGAACTGGACATGGACTTCCCACGAGATATCCACAAATGGGGCTCCTTCTAGGGCCGGCGCTAAGGACCGTCGCCCTAAACTGTAGAGGCTCAGGATGGCAGTAAAGCGCTCTGGCTTCTGATATCCGATTCGGGTCCATCCTTCCCAGGGCGACAAGCCGAAGTAGGTCTCCGAAGTTCTCCATTGACGATAAGTCGCCCGCCATTCAAAATAGAGCCCTTCCGGGTTAGGAGCATAAATTCCTTGTAAAACGGCGCCGATAGATTGGAAATTAGGTATGCCACGTAAAGAAAAGGTAGCCCACTTCGGTTGGAAGAGAGGGGCTCCTTGAATGAGCCGATATTCCAGTGCTAAGCGGTATTCCCAGCCGGCCCCCTGTCCTCTCATACCACCTTGAGCATTGATCCATTCCCTGATGAGAGGTAAAATAGATGATTCTCGCCGAAGATAAGGGTTTATCTCGGAGGCGGCGTAGTAGGTAAGAGGCTGGAGATTTCCCTGTAGCTCTAAATAGGGGCGTAGAGCCGGACTAATCCCATCGTAGAGCAAACGCCCCACGGGAACAGCGACCAATCGGAAGAGACTATCGCGCCCGCCAGCTATATAGAGACCCAGCCTTACTTGCCAGCTGCCCCAAACTCGGTCAGCTACAACCCGACCTCCTGCCAAGAACCGCCTACCTTCTACGAACAACTCCGTGAGTAGACGACTTCTCCACCGAGCCACTTGGAGAGGACGGGACTCCACGGCAAGAATCCCCTGCCACTCAGGCCCACCTTGACGGAAATCCAGTCGTCGTGTTTCCAATCTCACTTCCCCCTTATTGCGGTCAAATAGCCTTAGCCTGAGCTCTTGCCTAAAATAATGCCCCCGAAGAGAATCAGGGATAGGGCTATCTGACTTAAATCCATCCCACCCTTCAGCAAAGGGAGCGTAGAAAATAAATCTCTCGTAACCACCTCTATAAGAAGCTTCCCATCCATTCTTGTCGCTGTAGCGTCCTATCCAGCCCGAAAGGTGGGTGTATCCCCAGCGAGCTTGGGGCACATGACCCTTAGAAGTGGAGTAGTGGGTTAGACTAACCCCTTCATCGGCCCTTAGGTCTCGGGTTCGTCCCCAGTTTGCTCCCAATGAATGAGTCCAAAATCGTCCCAGTCCATAAGTCACATGGAGAGGAGAACGCTTTGTCCAGGTTGGCTTGGTGGGTTGTAAGGGGGCGGGATGGTGGCCGGGATGGAAAGGAATCCCTTCCCAAGTCGGGCTTTCTATCTGCCAGACCGGGCGCTCAAGCTTGGGTACATCCGGGAAGGGTCGCTGGTCAAGGTCTAATACTTCTATCCTCTCATTCTCTATGAGGAGGGAATCCCGGATGTTTTCCCAACCTTGCGCCCACAAAACACTCCAAGGCAGTACCCACAACTTCAATCGCATTCAGCGCAAAAGTATTTGCTCCGTACCAATCGGACCTGAGAAAAATCTGGTCAAAGAAGCGATACAAAGTGTTCATTTTACCCAACAGGAGTTACTTACCTTTTCTGCTATGTCGGTACTACTAATAAACGAAATCAGCTAACTAAGGCATTCAGCGCAAAAGATATAGTTGAGAAGCTCCATGGCGTAACCCGAGAGAGTTTATGTTGGTTAGCTTAGCTACGCTTCTGTCGGCCTTAGAGGGGTGAGGGGTCTTGCTTTGGTATGAAGATAGATTGTGGAAAAAGCCATTCTGCCCTTTGAAGCCTTCGGACACAACGCTTACGAAATGGGATCGTACTCTTGTATTGTGTAAGGAACTGCGTAACTTTGCCTAAGCATGACGAGTCATAAGGCTTTGGTTTCTATCAAAAATGGCATGATGGTTGCATGCGAAACTCAGAAACCTAAAGACATATGAAGACTAAAGAAGACTTTCAACAGTTTTTCTCGCAGCATCTGGCGAAAGAGCTTGCTGCGGCTGAGAGTGCTCGTAAGGGCACCATTCTGAAAGCCATTATGGTTTGGGTCATTGCCGTACCCCTGGGCATCATGGTAACATGGGGCGTGTCCAGCTGGATGGGAATGGAGCATTTAATAGCTGTAGCTATTTTGAATGCGCTCGTATTTGGCTTTATCGGTTACATGTTTTGGAGAGAAGTGCTGACCAGTCGGCACTTTTACAATCTGTTCAAAGGGCGAGTCATAGATGGGATTATTCGGTTTGTTGATGACAGGCTCCACTATATTCCTCACCGGCATCTGGCTCCTACTGTATTAGTAAAGAGCCGCTTATTTGGCAAGCCTATTCACGCGTACGAAGGGGATGACTACTGTTTCATGCAGCTGGATAATGGCATCTTCTTGGAATTTTCCGAAGTTCATGCCAAAACTACGGAGAGAGAGGATGGAAAGAAGCGGGTCGCGTCCCTATTTGATGGGCTCTTCGCTCATGTTAAATGTGCTGAGCCTCGGGTGGGTGATATGTACATTTTACCCAAGGGTATGACCGACGCCGACTTATATCAGCCTGGACGCCTCACCTCGTACACGGCTGATGTGCCAGAATTTGATCAACATTTCACGGTTTATTCCTCCTCTGGCGCAGCGGTGCGGCGATATCTCACCCCTCAACTGGTCCGAGCGATTGTTGACTTTCATCGGGAGTATCCAGATAGGGCGCTGCTTTTAGCTAGTCATGGACGAGAGCTATACTTAGGTATTTCTTGCAAGGCTCATTTTTTTGAGCCTGACGTCTGGCAGTCTCTGATGGATGTGAAGGGGTTGGAGGAATTCTTCATGGACTTGAATGTCCTGATGCGTCTCATAAATGCTGCGGTTGATCTGTCCGGTTCGCCAGTTACAGCTGAAGCTCAGCCAGCCTGAGCTTCTAACTGGGAGAGGCGCTGCGTTTGGTCAGCCAAGCGCAGCGCCTCCAGCACTTCATCTAATGCTCCTTCTATGATTTGGTCTAAGTTGTACCATGTCATACCGATTCGGTGGTCAGTGACCCGATTTTGAGGAAAGTTGTAAGTGCGAATCTTGACGCTACGATCCCCTGTAGAGATGTATGAACGCCGTAATGCCTCCTCCTCTGCTAGGCGCTTTTGAAGCTCCAGCTCGTATAAGCGAGCTCGTAATATCCTCAAAGCTGTCTCGTAGTTCTTGATTTGAGAGCGTTCGTTTTGGATAGCCACTGTGATACCTGTAGGGATATGCACAAGCCGCACGGCCGAGTAGGTCGTGTTGACGGACTGCCCGCCGTGCCCAGAGGAACAGTATGTGTCTTTGCGAATATCACTTTCTTTGATTTGAATATCTATTTCTTCGGGTTCAGGTAGGACAGCCACGGAGGCGGCGGAAGTGTGAATACGACCTTGGCTTTCGGTTTGAGGTACGCGTTGAACTCGGTGCACTCCGCCTTCATATTTGAGCCAGCCATATGCCCCTTCCCCCCGAACGAGCATGATGACTTCTTTGTATCCTCCTACGTTTCCTTCGGTAAAGTCACTAATCTCCCACTTCCAGCCCCTTCGGTCAAAGTAGCGCTGGTACATACGAGCTAAGTCTCCAGCAAAGAGGGCAGCTTCATCACCCCCGGTGCCTGCGCGTATTTCTAAAATGACACTTTTGTCATCGTCTGGATCAGGGGGCAGTAGCGCTAGCTTAAGGTCTCGTTCCAAGGCGCCTTTGACTTGGGTGAGTCGTTCTACTTCTTCGGCAGCTAAGGCGCGCCATTCGGGGTCTTTAGTGTGTTCTAGCTCGGAACGAGCTTGTTCTAAGGCCTTAGAAACGCGGAGCCATTTCTCATGAAGAGCAACAATAGGGGCAAGGTATTTATGCTCACGGCCCAATGCTTGTAGACGCTTAGGGTCGTCTATGCCTTTGGCAAGCTCCTCTTCCACTTTAGACAATCGGGTCTTGATTTGCTCCAGCCTTTCCCACACTCTACAAAGATAGAGAGGCCTTACCTTTGGAATATGCTGGTGCTGCTCTGGGGGGGGGTCCTGTGGAGTCAGACGATAGTAGCGGAGCTAACATTAGATAAACGGCAACCACGCCCTCTGCGGGCTGAATATGTGCAAGCCGATGGCGGACTCCTTACCCTTTCTTACAAGTCGCCAACCTCTATTCGCACTTTCACATTACACAAGTATGATGTGGACCTTCGCCATGAATGGAGTCAAGACCTTTTTGATCAAACTTCAGGTGAAGAGCTACTTCACCTCGCCGTAGTAGAACATCAGATATGGGCTTTTACCCAGCTCACGGAAGGTCAAAAGCGATATATTTATGGGTATAAGCTGGACCTGCAAGGGCGGTTTCTCCTCCGGCAGAAGCTTTTGCTGACGGCGGAGTCCATAGCTCGTTCGGTCCGAGTAGAACTTACCTATGCTCCCAATCGGAAGTATGCCTGTCTTAGTTTAGCTCTGCGTGTGCCGGCCGACAGTTCGGATCGAATACGCTTTTTTCTGATAGGTCCGGACACTGCCTTAGCGGGAGATTGGGTACTTCCTTTCAAAGAGAGGGAGATAGAAGTTCGCCGAGCTATTCAGCCCAGTCATGAAGGCCATTTGTTCGCTTTGGGGGCGGTTCGGAGTGGAGAATCCCCCTATCCTCAATATTACTTGCTTCGGTATATCCCGGATGCGGGGGTTACCTTGAGCGTGCCCCTTGAAGTGGAGGGAGTATACCTGATAGAGCCGATGTTTCGCATAGAGAAAGGAGGGGGCGCTCGGATTGCAGCTTTTTACTCGCTGCGTCGAGGCAGCGCTCAGGTTCAAGGACTAGTTTTTGCTCGGGTGGAAAGCAGTGGATTCTTTCTCTCGAATGTGCAGAAGACCCCTCTTCCTCCTGAGGTGCTCCAGCGTTTTTTATCAGAGCGGCAAATCGCTCGGGGGCGAGGTATTCCCGACCTATACTTAGATCATTTGATACCTCGGTCTAATGGCGGGGCTCTCCTCATCGGCGAGCAGTTTTACATTACCACGACCACTTTTCGCGACTTTTACGGCTTCTGGTACACCCAAGAAACCTATCATTATGACGATATTGTAATTTTCTCCGTAGACTCTCTGGGTAACTTAGAGTGGTTTCGGGTCATCTCTAAATCTCAAATGGGGACCAGTGATGCCGAGCTTTCGTACGGCCTGCTGGTAGGTGGGGAACGAGTCTATTTTTTCTACAGGGGGTATACTCGGGGCGTGGGCTCTCAAGTCTTCGTAGTAACGCTAAATGAGCGGGGTGAGTTGGCTGCACCTCATCCGTTCATACCAGGGTTTCGTAGCACGGATGTTTTTTACCGCAAGCTAACTCGACAGCTCACCAACACGGAAGGCCTTATTGCATATACTCGGGGACGAACCGGGCAGTTTGTATTAGCCAAGCTGGAGTTGGAATAATGTAAAGGGCTTACTTCTGAGCTATAAGGTACATTATGTTAGATTTTATCCAAGCAGCTGAATATCATGCGCTGCTCAAGACTTGACTCTCTGTCTAACGCAAGCTTAGAGTATCTTTGTTGAATGATGGCCCTATGGATTACTGGAAGCTTAGTTCTCCTCCTCTTCGCTGTAGCCTTAGGGCTATGGATACGGCAAATCCGTCTGATCACTGAGCTCCATCAGCACCAGCATACAATCGACCAGCTTAGGGCTGATAAAAGTCAGCTTCAATCAGAGAATCAGCGACTTCGGGAGGTACATGCACAGGTTCAGACCCAGATACTACAGCTCTCAGAGGACAAGGCCCGATTGGAGGGCGAACTGCGCACCTTTCATCAGCACTGGGAAGATCGAAAATCCTACATAAGTGAGGTAGAACAGAAACTGGAGAACCTTCAGAAGGCTTATGAAGCTGCCCTACAAGAGATTTCACAGCTCCAAACTCAGCTTCAGACCGCTGAGGCGAACCTAGAGTGGCGAGACGCTCAGACAAAGCAGTTGGAGACGCTTTTTGAAAACCTTATGCACAGGCTCATTCGAACGGGTACGCAATCTCTTCACGATTGGAGTCAAGAGAGCCTAAGTGCCCTCCTTCAGCCTTTCAGGGATCAGTTAGAGAGTTTGCAGCGGGAAATGCGCGATTACAATGGTAAGCAACAAGAGAACATGGGGCGCCTCCAAGCTTTTATAGATCGGTTTCTCCAGGACAGCGTCAAGCTCACTCAGCAAACCGAAACCTTGACCCGAGCCTTGCGAGGTGATATTCGGGTGCAAGGGCGCTGGGGGGAGAGTCGCCTTAAAGAGCTTTTGGACTTGGCCGGATTCAAGGAAGGCGAGCAGTATCGTACTCAACTTGTGCTTCAGAGCGAAGATGGACAGTCACTGCGCCCAGATGTAGTTTTCAAACTTCCCGACAATCGGTATATACTCATAGATGCTAAGGTCACCATCACGGCATACGACAGCTACTTCGCCGCAACGACCGAAGAAGAACAGAAAAAGGCCCTCCAAGAACTGGTCGTTTCAGTTCGCAAGCACATCAAAGAGCTACATAAGTACCAAAAAGTGAAAATACCCCACATTGGCTGGACTATTTTATTTTGTCCGGTGGAAGGGGCTCTTCAAGCAGCTTTGCAAAGTGATCTAACCCTTCTAAACGACGCTCGGGAATCCCGGGTCATCTTGACAGGTCCTTTTATTCTCACAGGGTTTATCCATCTGATTGGACAGCTCTGGCAGTATGAGAAGCGAAGCCGCTATGCTGAAGAGATAGCCCTACTTGCTCAGAAGATGCTGGACAAGCTCTCTCGATTTGTGGAGGAGATGGAAAAGGTTGGCAAGGGCTTAGATAAAGCTAAACAAACCTATGAGTCTGCTCATAGATACCTCATCTCAGGTAAGGAGAATGTGATCGCCTTGGCCAAAAGGATCCAGGATCATGGCGTACCAGTTCATAAGGCATTCCCTGAAGCTCTCGTAGAGGCGGCCCTTATCGCTGAAGAGCAGGCTGAGTTGACCTCTCCTTCTTCCCTGCCTGCAAAAGCCTCTGATAACCCTCTCTCATAAATGAGCTCTCGGGGCTTGCTTCAAAAGAGCGACGGCTGAGGTTTGACTCTGTTTGGCTTGGAGAGAACTTCATACCTTTATGGAGGCGAGCGAAGGCGGCTTAGGTAGGTGCGACTCCTACCCTCGCCACATGGCTATCCTCACCGTGGAGGAGCTGATAGAAAGGTTAGGGCGACGAGAGCTACTGCAGATCGCCCGCGAGGGGCGAGAGGCGGGCCTGGTTCGCCCGACCTATCCTCTCAATCATTACGATGCAGCCAATCTACGCCGTCTTTTGCGTCGGTACGCTGACCGCTTGGGGAGGCTGCCTTCCGTCCAAGCCCTATTAGATCGCTACAGCCGTCGCAGTCGCAGTGAAGTTCATGTACCCTCCTCGCCTAATCTTCCTCCTCTGCCTATACTTATGGAACAGCTTTTCCCCGAGGTATATGGCATGGAAGCCGAAAAGGAAGCGTTGATAGAAGGGGTCTATTTACCCTTAGCTTTGTCTAAGCAGGCGTCGTATTATGGCGTGTCCCTGTCCCCTACAGTGCTTATAGAGGGAGCTCCAGGCAACGGTAAAAGCTACTTGGCACGTCGCTTCGCCCAAGCATCGGGATTTCATTACCGCATCATTCATACCCCTGCTTTAGCTTCTAAATGGTACGGTGAAACAGAAAGACGCCTACGCAGTCTGGTTCACAAAGCCCTGCGCTATACCCCTGCCCTCCTTCTTTTTGAAGAGATAGAGGCGCTCTTTCCTGAGAGAGAGCGCAACTTGGAGTGGCTCAATGGCGTCACCCTTCAGTTTCTCCTTTTGGTGGATGAAGTAAAGGAAAAGGGGGGATTAGGCATCATTGGTATTACCAACCGAGCCCATCGACTAGATCCAGCCCTGCTGCGCAGTGAGCGGTTTGATAGACGAATATACGTCTTGCCTCCGGATCAACAAGAGCGCTACACCATCCTGACCCGTCTAGCGAAGAACCTACCTGTATCCAAAGACATCGCTTGGGAGAAATGGGCGGAACTTACCGCTAACTGTACCCGAGCTGACTTAGTTCATCTCTTGCGTCGAGCTGGGTATTATGCTTTTCTTCGGCACTATCAAGAGGGAAAAGCTCAGGTCATCACTGAAGCCGATCTCTATCGAGCGCTCAAATCCGAGTAGGCAAATCGGGGAATTTCACTGTATAGGGCTCTATGGTTGGGGGTTTTTCCCCCCGAGCATTTTTCTCTAAGATCTCTTGTACGGCACTGGCTAAAAGGCAAACCTGCCCCCCTTCCCCGACCTTCTCAAACCACATTCGTTCCAGCAGAAGCTCCGTCCGCAAAAATCGCCACTCGCCCTCTTCGGTATAGATAGACTTGACTTTTGGGATGCGTTGAATGATCTCTTTATATACATCCAACTCATAGCTTATGCAGCATTTGAGCTTACCGCATAAGCCTAAGATTTTGGCGCTATTGATGGCGAGTCCCTGATAGCGAGCCATTTCTGTGTTTATGGTAAGAGGGGTTTGGATCCAAGTAGCACAGCATAGCTCCCGTCCGCAGGCGCCGATTCCACCGACTCGGGCGCTTTCCTCACGAGGCGCAATCTGTCGCAGATCGGGACGGACTTTATATCGGTCAGCTATGAGCCGAACCAGCTCCCGGAAATCTACCCGACCTTCGGCGGTGAAATAGCAGATTAAGCTACGCCCATCCCCATAAAATTCCACATCGGTAACCTTCATCTGATGAGTGGGGCCCAGACCGAGCTCCTCCACCATTTGACGAATCTCTATCAAGATTTGAGGTTCGCGCAGCCGAAGCTCCATTAGATGGGAAAGTTCCTCTGGGGTGGGACGGCGTAGGGTCTTTTGAGCGGAAGGGACAGTCTGACGCAAGCTGCGTCGTCGAGATTCAGCGAGGTGGCCGGTTAGATGGACCAAACCGATATCGTATCCACGCCCTATCTGAGCTGGACTTTCGGCGCTGCGCCGAATTACCTCTGAGACGACCACCCATTCACCGCTGGCCAAGGGAGGGTCTAAATCAGTCCAAAAAAGCTCACGGCGATTACTTTTGAATCGCACCTCCACCAGGGGTGGAGCATCCGAGGGAGGTTTTATGCCAGCCAGCCAGTCTCCAACGAAAATGGCGGTAGAGCAGCCCTTACACTTGGCGCTGCACCCCATACGCAGCGAGAAATCGCTCTAAGCGCGTAATCGTCTCTCCCCGCCCCAGGACTTCCATAATCTTATATAGCGAAGGGCCCGAAACATCTCCCGTGAGGGCAAGCCGAAGCGTAGGCAAAACTTTGCCTATAGGGAGACCTCGAGCTTCAGCCTTGCGTCTGATGAAGCGCTCCACATCTTCAGCAGTCCAAGGCTCTAATTCTACGAGCTCACCTATCCATTCAGGTAGCTCTTCTACGAGGGCTAAGTTGAGTTTAGCGCCTTGTTGGTCAGGAAGGGGAAAGGTGGGAGGCTCGTAATAAAACCGAACGGCTTCTATAATCTCAGGTAGGAGAGTGGCGCGTTCCCGAGCCAGTTCTATCAAGGCCATTAGGCTATTTTCAGGTACAGGAGGTAAGCGCCTTGATTCCCAAAGGGGCCTTATAAGCTCGGCTAAGCGCCTCAGCGGAAGAGCCCTCAAATGTTGTTGATTCACCCATCGGGCTTTCTCAAAATCAAATCGGGCCCCGGCTTTGCTGACTCGTTCTAAGGAGAACGCTTCTATAAGCTCGTCTATGGTGAATATCTCGCGCTCTTCAGCGGGATGCCAACCCAACAAAGCCAGATAATTCACTACGCCCTCGGGGAGGAATCCTCGCTCTCTGTAGCCTTCGGATGTTTCACCTGTTTGAGGGTCTCGCCACTGGAGAGGAAATACGGGAAAGCCCAGCTGGTCCCCATCGCGTTTGCTGAGCTTACCCCCTCCATCTGGACGCAGCAAGAGGGGAAGGTGGGCAAACTTTGGTCTCTCCCATCCAAAGGCCTCGTACAACAACACATGAAGTGGTGTAGATGGAAGCCACTCTTCTCCCCGAATCACATGAGTAACCCTCATGAGGTGATCATCTACCACATTCGCTAAATGATAGGTAGGCATGCCATCGCTCTTGAGTAGGACTTTATCGTCCATTTCTTTAGTATGGACGCTGACCCACCCGCGTATTTCGTCGTAGAAACGCACTTCGCGTCCGCGGGGCACAAGGAATCGTACGACGTACGGCTGGGTGCGAAGGCGCTCTTGAACCTCTTCGGGGGGAAGGGTCAAGCTATTCTTCATATAAGGGCGGGTTACAGCATTGTACTGGGGGGCTACCATGCCCGCTGCCTCAAACCTTTGCCTCATCTCTTCCAGTTCCGATTCCGTATCAAAGGCATAATAAGCCCAACCTCGTTCCACAAGGAGATGAGCGTATTGAGCGTACAAGGCTTTGCGCTCACTCTGGCGATAAGGGGCGTGAGGTCCTCCTATGTGAGGCCCCTCGTCAAACTCTATCCCACACCACGTGAGGGCTTCTATAATGTACTCCTCTGCTCCTGGTACAAATCGGGTTTGATCCGTGTCTTCAATCCTTAGAATGAACCGGCCGCCATGCTTGCGAGCTAAGAGGTAGTTATACAGAGCGGTGCGCACCCCGCCGATATGAAGCGGGCCCGTCGGGCTTGGAGCAAATCGTACGACCATTCGCTAAAGTCTCCGAGAGGTCTCTGCGACAACCTTGGATATCTCCAAGCTACCTCCAATCTCCAGCAAGTGCAAAGTGCAATCGTTGTCTTTGAATGCTTGCTGAGCTTGCAGATGGTCTATCTTGATGGGGGGAAAGGTGTCATAATGCATGCCGATCACGTGTTCTACATCTAATAGAAGAGCAGCCTCCACCGCATCCTCTACATCCATCGTGAAAGTACCTCCGATTGGCAATAAAGCTATGTCTAAGGTGTAGCGTTCAGAGATAAGTTCCATTTCCAGGGAGAGTGCTGTGTCTCCGGCGTAGTACAAGGTATGCGTCCCATCTGAAACGATGAATCCGACCGGTACGCCCCCGTATCGTCCATCCGGAAAGCTGCTAGTATGAATAGCGGGTACAAACTTCACCGAAACTTTCCCATCATGCTTAGGCGAGCGCCACGTGCCTCCTACATTCATAGGATGGGTCAGACATCCCTTTTCGGAGAAATAAGTATGGATTTCCCACACCCCCACGATAGGAGTTTGAGCAGCTTTGGATATAGCCTCAGCATCGGCTATGTGGTCAAAATGAGCATGCGAGAGAAAAATGAAATCCGGCTGCAGCTCTTTGATGGAAACCTTACTTTGAGCCAGCTCATTCGGGGTGATAAAGGGGTCAAACAATAGTTTCTCGCCGGTGCCAGTCGTTATGAGAAAGGCTGAGTGTCCGAGGTATTGGATGTGCATGTTACAAAGGTACAGAAAGCGAAGCTTACACAGGTAGTTTTTACCTTTGCTGCATGAGCCGAAAGAAAGATGATACTGCTGTTATTGAGCCCAAGGCTAACGCCCACATGGATCCTTATTCTTCTATGCTCAGCCGCTTTTATGTAGCGGCGGAAAGAGTGGGACTGTCCCCGGATGAGCGGGAGATACTCAGTCGCCCATCCGAGATACACATTGCCTATTTGCCTGTGGCAATGGACGACGGGAGTGTCCGAGTTTTTGAGTCGTATCGAGTCATCCATTCTCGGGCTTTAGGTCCAGGTAAAGGGGGTATTCGATATGCGCCTGAAGTTAATATGCGAGAAGTGATGGCTTTAGCTGCTTGGATGACCTGGAAATGTGCTGTTGTGAACATTCCTTACGGCGGAGCCAAGGGCGGCATCACCTGCGAACCCAAAAAAATGTCTGTAGGGGAGTTAGAGCGCTTGACCCGAGCCTATACTCGGGCTATGTCCGAGGTATTTGGGCCAGATAAGGATATACCTGCCCCCGATATGGGAACGAGTGCCCGAGAGATGGCATGGATAGTCGATGAATACTCTCGCTTGCATCGGGGCAACTATATTCCAGCTGTGGTTACAGGAAAACCTCTGGAGCTGGGTGGCTCTAAAGGTCGTGTAGAGGCCACAGGCCGAGGCGTTACGACGGTTATTCTCCAAGCTCTCCAGCGCATGGGACGACGCCCCGATGGACTTACAGCCGCTGTACAAGGCTTTGGCAACGTAGGTTCTATCACAGCCAAGTTTCTCTCTCAAAACGGCATCAGGGTTGTAGCTATCTCAGACAAGACAGGGGGGGTTTATAATGAAAGCGGCATTCTTATCCACCAAGCTATCCAATATCGAGATAATCACGGAGGGACACTGGAAGGTTTTAAAGGAGGAGAGCGTATCACCAATGAACAGCTTCTGACACTGGATGTGGATATCCTGGTGCCAGCTGCTCTTGAAGACCAAATAACGGCTCGGAATGCTTCTCAGATAAAAGCCTGGCTTATAGCTGAGGGGGCTAATGGCCCGACAACAGCTGAAGCTGACCCAATCCTAAACGAGAGAGGGATTACGGTTATCCCCGACATTCTGGCTAATGCGGGAGGTGTTATCGTTTCTTACTACGAATGGGTACAGAATCGGCGAGGCCACTACTATACAGAGAGTGAAGTTCAGGAACGAGCTGATAACACCATCAAACAAGCGTTTGATGACGTATTCACTCGCGCTGCTGCCCACAAAGTTTCACTTCGTGAGGCGGCTTATTTACTTGCTGTAGAACGGGTGGTTCGTGCCTTGCGCATGCACGGGAAATACTAAGGGTACTCCCTCCTACTCTACCGAACTGCATTCACAGCCGAGCATCGCCGAGAGAAAGAAAAACCAGGTGCAAGGGGGAAGAAAGGACTATTGGCTTCCCGAGCCGAGCCGTAGGGCCCACTTGCGCAACTGCCGTAAGGCAATCTCAAAGTGGGATGGCAAAGCTACCTCAACGGAGAGCTGTCGTTTTTCCACAGGGTGCATGAAGCTCAAATAACCAGCATGCAGGAAAATAACCTCCGCGCTGTGAAGAGGCCGCTCTGGATGGCGACGAGAAGGTTTGTAGCCGCGACGAAAGGTAGATAAGAAAAGAGGGCGTCCTCCATATGCCTCATCCCCGACCACTGGGAACCCATAATAGGAGAGATGCAGCCGCACCTGGTGCATGCGTCCTGTAGCGGGGATACAGACAACTAAGGCATAGCCTCGGTAGCGTTCTATAGTGTGAGCGATAGTAAGGGCAGGCTTTCCTCGGTAGGGGTCTATTCGAGGAGGGTCAGACGCAATAGGCGCTGTAAGCTCCGCCGCCTCAAAATCAGGCTCCCCCTGGACGAGAGCCCAGTACTTTTTCTCTACTTGATGCTCTGCAAACTGAGCGTATAGAGCTCGAAATGTGTCTTTATGCCAGCTTACGGTTAGAGCACCCGATGTAGGGCGGTCTAAGCGATGTACCAATACAGCTTCCGGATGAAGGTGCCGGCGAGCCCAATCTAAAACGTCGCGTCCAGCCGGACCAGACCGCTCAGGCAGAGAAGGTGTTCCCGCCGGCTTGTTCAGTATCGCCAGAAACTCGTCGCGATAAATGACTTCCATCGATTGAGCTTAGACGCCTCCGCCAGTACTCTAACATTCTAAGCATATGTTCTCGCTCTGCTGTTACCATTACTGGCAAAGCGAGCTGAGTGACGAGATTCACAGCAGATAAGACTTCTTGGATTTGCTGAAGAGCATTCATCGTATGAGGATCAGAACGGACATCTTTACGTTCAAGTAAGTCTCGGAGGAGGTCATTCATGGGGGCTATTTCCCGTTCAAACCGCTTGCGAATGATACTGGCCGCAATGAGCCAAATGTCCCGTTCAGCGGTATAAAGAGAGCGGCGACTGCTTGGTATGTCTATTTTATGAATGAGTCCCCACTCCATGAGCTTCCGTAGATTAATGCTGACGTTCCCTCGGCTAATGCCCAAAACCTCTATCATAGTATCTGTATCCAAAGGCTCAGGAAAAACATAAAGGAGAGCAAATATTTGAGCCATGGTAGGTCCCACACCCCAAGAGTGAGCCAACTTGCCCCACACTTCGATAAGTTGCCGCTGAGAGTCAGTCAGAGATATACTCTTTTCAGGATACATTTGTCCTGTGCTTAGGCAAATCTACACGAAGATACTGACTCTTTTGGTACTCGTAAGCTGTAGAACTGACGTGGACCTCGTAGCGCCCGAGGCTCGAGAGCGTCTGGTGGTATATGGCATCCTTCAAGCCGAAGCAGACACTCAGTATATTCGGATTGGTCGATTGTTTGTCACGCGAGAGGATGCGGCCAGCTATGCGGCTCAAACTAACCTAAGCGTGGCAGCCCAAGTTAAACTCACGGATGGTCAGCAGACATGGATCGCCTTGCCCGAGACGGTTCTCAAAACGCCCGATAAGCCCTTCTTCCCCGTTCAGGTTGTGTATAAATTTTTCATGAGACCTGTACCTCGCACCCGCTATACCTTATTGGTGGAAGTGCCTGACAATCCCAGCCTCAATGTTCGCGCTCACACGACTGTACCTTCCGCTCCTTACATAGCTCGCCCGGAAAGCATTGTCTTCATCACAGCTTTACCCTCTTATCCATCCGTAGACCTTACAAAGCGCTATACCATCCAGTTCTTCCCTCAGTCTAACTTGCAGCTTTCATCTCTGGCTGCTGGATACGAGCTGAGTTTCTCCTTTAGATATGGTGAGGTAAGAGGGAATGATACCCTTCCGCGCCTACTAAGCATCGGTCCGCGACGAATTGAAGCGACAGGGAGCAGCACTCAAACTTATACGCTTCAGGATAGGGAGCTACTGACCACCGCCTACTCTAATCTGTTCCCGTTTTCTTTCCCGTATGTATATGACAACGGTCGGTTGAGTCAGGCATGGAGCCTCCAAATCACAGCTTTAGATACAGCGCTTTATACCTATCTCCGGGTGAATGACCCAGCTAACACAGACTTTACGACTGTCAAGCCTGAATACACCAATGTAGAGAATGGATTAGGTGTTTTTGGATCAGTCGCCACGGCGCGACGCTTCTTTCGGATAGATAGCTGCTCGGAATACTTGCTGCGGCTCAATAACGCTCCCCGACCTGCGACGCCGTGTAGCTTAGAGTGATGCATGCGGTTGCGCTGGGTCCTCCTCATCTCCTCCCTATTAGTAGCATTTCTAATAGGGGTCTCTCTTTATGCTCGCCAGCTTTCTAAGCGCCTATTAGAACAGCAGCTCAATATAGTCCGTTTCTATGCCTCAGCTCTGCGTTATGCGGCTCAAGCGCCGGACGAATGTCTCATGGACTTTTTCTGGGAATATGTCTATCCCACTGGCCAAGGAGGCTCTCGTATTCTCATCGTACCCCTTGTTTTGACAAATGATAGGGGTAAAGTCCTGAGCCACAATCTCCAGGACCTTCGCCTGTCCCCAAAAGGCCAACACATTCAGGATTTCCTTCCTTACCTCGGAGGTGATACCACAGAGTTTGTGCCTATCACGATAACCTTCGCAGCTAATCGTACTCTCAAGATTTACTATGGAGAACCGCTCATTCTGCGTCAGATACGCTGGATGCCCGTCATCAGCTCAGGACTTATCGTAGTAGCGGGTCTCATTTGGATAGGATTCATTTATACTGCCCATCGCTATAGACAGGATAAGCTGTGGGTTGGATTAGCTCGAGAGACAGCTCATCAACTGGGGACACCTTTGTCTGGATTAGTAGGGAGCATAGAGCTACTGCGAGATTTTCCTGAGTTACTGCATAAGCTTTTACCTCGAATGGAAGATGATCTTCAGCGTCTCAGTGAAATTGCGGACCGATTTTCAAAGATTGGGACTGAGCCTCGTCTGCGCACCCAAGACCTTGTACCTATCTTGGAGGAGGTGGTGCGCTATTTTGAACGGCGGGTGCCTCGTCAAGTTCAGCTTCGGTTTGTTGCTCCTTCCCAGGCCATTCTGCTTCCTCTCAATAGCACTCTAATCCGCTGGGCTATAGAAAACCTCCTACGCAATAGTTTAGATGCCCTCCCCCCCGAAGGAGGAATGATTGTACTGCGGGTCCAGTTGCGGAAGGGGGAGGCCTGGATAGACGTGGAAGATACAGGAAAGGGCATCCTACCGACGCAGTGGGAAGAGATATTTCGTCCTGGCTTTACGACTAAAGGCCATGGTTGGGGTATCGGATTGGCTTTAGCTCGTCGTGTGGTAGAAGAATATCATGGAGGTGAGATTTTCGTAGCTCAAAGCGCTCTCGGACGAGGCACCACCATTCGAATAAAGCTACCTCTCACGAGACGACTCTCTCCATGGCGACGCATTCGAGGGGCCCTGATCCAGCGTTTTCGAGGTCTTCTACGCCTACTGCGGCGCTAGGCCTAAGTGTATCATCGCCTTTTTCCTAAACTTGCGTCATATGAAGCTACATGAGTATCAAGCTAAGGACCTTTTGAGTCAATATGGCATTCCCGTAGCAGGTGGCTACACTGCCGAAACCCCCGAGCAGGCGGTAGAAGCCGCCCAGCGCATAGACCCGTCTGGCAAAGGTCCTTGGGTTCTGAAGGCTCAAGTGCACGCCGGCGGGCGAGGCAAAGCTGGTGGAGTCAAGCTCGCCAAATCTTTGGATGAGGTGCGCACACTCGCCGCTCAAATGATAGGCATGAGACTCATTACCCCTCAAACCGGCGCCCAAGGTAAAATCGTGCATACCCTTTACATTACTGGCGATGCATTCTACCCCGGCCCCTCTCCCATTCGGGAATTCTATGTCAGCTTGACCTTGGACCGAGCTGTAGGTCGAGACGTCCTCATCGCCAGCTCAGAAGGAGGTGTAGATATAGAAGAGGTCGCAGCCACTCGCCCTGAAGCCATTCACAAACTTCATATCAATCCCCTTACGGGACTCATGCCCTATCAAGCCCGTCAAATCGCCTATAAGCTTGGGCTCTCGGGTGAAGCGTTCAAAAATGCGGTGGATTTCCTCGTCAAAATCTACAAAGCCTATGATGCCTTAGATGCCAGCCTCTTGGAAATCAATCCTATGCTCAAAACATCCGACGACCAAATCATCGCTCTGGATGCCAAACTGGAGATAGAGGATAATGCCCTAGGGGTTCGGCATAAAGCGCTGGAGTCTCTGCGAGATATTCGGGAGGAAGAGCCGTTGGAGACCGAGGCTCGAGAGGCGGGACTCAGCTACGTAAAGTTGGATGGGAATGTAGGCTGCATGGTAAACGGAGCGGGGTTAGCGATGGCGACGATGGATATCGTCAAGTTAGCGGGGGGCTGGCCCGCCAATTTCTTAGATGTAGGGGGGGGGGCGAATGTAGAGCGCATCGCTAAAGCCTTCCAAATCCTTCTGAAAGACCCGAATGTAAGGGTTATCTTGGTGAATATTTTCGGCGGCATCGTTCAGTGCGACCGAGTAGCTAATGGCATTCTTCAGGCGTATCAGCAGATTGGGAATATTCCTGTGCCGATGGTCGTACGATTGCAAGGGACCAACGCTGACATAGCTGCTCAAATCCTGCGAGAATCAGGCTTATCAATCATTCCAGCGGTGGAGCTATGGGAAGCAGCCCAGAAAGTGCAGGCTGCGCTGTCTGAGGCAGTCCGTTGAAAATAAACTGCTTCCTGGCTGAATTGCCTTCTTTCCATGGCCTTAGCCCCTGTGCTAACCATCGCTGGCTCTGATAGCAGTGGAGGAGCTGGCATCCAGGCTGATCTGAAAGCCTTTACAGCAGTGGGTACGCATGGCATGAGCGTTCTCACCGCTCTCACGGCTCAAAATACCTATGGGGTCAAGGCGATTCATGCGGTACCGGTAGAGTTTGTGGAAGCCCAGTTGGAGGCAGTCTTTTCTGATATGCCTCCAAAAGCCATCAAGACCGGCATGTTAGCTGGATTTGAGATCATTCAATCCGTTCGGGCCTTTTTGGAGCGAAACGCTCAAGGCATTCCTCTGATAGTGGACCCTGTTTTAATAGCTACATCGGGAAGTCGGCTTCTTAGCGAGGGAGCCGAGTCGGCTCTGCGAGAGTTCGCCGCTCAAGCCTGGGTGGTTACACCCAACCTGCCCGAAGCTGCCATCTTAGCGGAAATGGAACCTCCTCAGAGTGAGAAAGCCTTTTTCTATTTAGGGGAGACTCTGTCTAAGCGCTATCCTCATCCTTACTGGCTCCTCAAAGGTGGTCATGCTCCCTGGGAGAAGCATGTAGTAACCTCGCTTCTCTTTCAGAATGGGCGCCTTATACAGCGATTCGTTCAGCGGCGTTTCCAACTGCCTCGCCCCTCTCATGGGACGGGGTGTACTTTAGCGTCTGCGATCGCTGCATACATCGCCCGAGGAGCTTCGGTCGTAGAAGCAGTTCAGCAAGGATTGGATTTTATTCATCAGGCGTTAGGACGAGCTGACCTAAGTTTAGGTGGAGCCGCTGTCATACCTAACCTGAGTTCATGCCACTAATAGCGTTGGGAGCCCTCGCTTGTCTCTGGGGACAAATCCGCCTCAGCCAGAATCCTATCTCAGGCGATTGCCGTCTCTCCGCGGATTCGCTGCGACCCATTACCCCTGCTTTTTTTCCATATTTGTATCGCTACGAATGGGACCCAGTCCGCAAGACTGAAACCCTCTGGCTCTCCACCAATTTGCGCGTTCGGATAGAACAGCGGGCATGCATCCGTCATCACATAACCTACGAGGTGCGGGTACCGCCCACTTACTCTCTACAGGGTGGATTTACCCAGGGACTAATGGCCTTATTAGACACCGTTCTTACTTTGCTTCATCGCGACAACCCTCGTTTTCTCTCCATCAAAAAGGAAATCTTACCCAAGCTACAGCAACAAATTGCCATACGCTCAGTAGGAGAGATTGTGATGCTGCCTTATCATGAATGGAGTTTTCTCCTTCGGTTAGATCAGGATAAAGCCGGGCCAGTTGCCATCTTAGAAACCATACAGTATTTGAGCAGCCAGGCTATTCAACGAGCGGGCATACCTGAATACATGGATGATGCCTTAGGTCCGTAGAGATTTTTTTAGCTTGGGGCTATGCGTATATCAGAGGGGGAGAGCATTTTCGCCCACATGACGGCCTTAGCGTCTCAGTATGAAGCTCTCAACTTAGCTCAGGGGCTGATGTGGCTACAGACCAGTCCAGTTCTTTTAGAAGAAGGGATACGTGCTATGTCTGACCCCTCCCTTCATCAATATACCCACCCTGCGGGTTTTTATCCACTTCGGGAAACGCTGGCTCATCTGTCTGAGCGCTTTTTTGGCGTATCCTACGACCCTGTCTCAGAGATTTCTATCACAGTTGGAGCTACACAGGCTCTTTTCAGCGTTGTCCAGGCTCTTACGAAGCCCGGCGATGAAGCGATCTTCATAGAGCCAGCCTATGATAGCTACCTACCTGCTCTTCAGATTGGTACCCTCAAGGCTTATGCGGTATCTCTGGATATTCGCCCGTCGGGCGTTTTCCTTCATTGGGAAAAGGTAGAACGCTATCTAAGTCCCCGCACGCGTCTTCTACTTCTCAACTTTCCCCATAATCCCACAGGTCGGGTGCTTCGCCCCAGCGATGTAAAGGTATTAGAGGAAATCGCTCAGCGATTTCCTGAGTTAGTCATAGTGGTGGATGAGGCGTATGAATACATGTACTGGCATCCGGACCCTGAGCGTGAGGAAGCCCTTCCACCTCGCAGCTTACGTCAATCTCCTCTCCTTCGGGAGAAAACGGTGATCGTGGGGTCCTTAGGCAAGGTGGTCGGAGCTACGGGGTGGCGTTTAGGGTATGTAGCTGCACCTGCTCCGCTAACTACCCGAATCCGAGCTGTGCACCAATTTATTACCTTTTGCGCCTCTACACCTTTACAGGTAGCCGTAGCCCGTTATCTTAGTGCGGACCCCCATCGGGTGTTTTACTTTCATGCAGCTCTTTTAGAGCGGAGAAAGGCTTTTGTGAGTCTGCTGCGCTCTCACACCAGCTTAGAGGTGCTACCGCCAGAAGGGGGATACTTTGTTTTAGTTCGTTCCAATAACCAAGACCTTCCCGATCGCCTTTTAGCGGAGCACTTGACCCGAACGGCTAAGGTGGCGGCTATCCCCTTGAGTCCTTTTTACAAGGATGGTACCGATTCAGGATGGTTGCGCTTGTGCTTTGCTCGCCCTATGGACATGCTTAGGGAAGCAGCTCAGCGCTTGGGACAGGTGTATCCGGCGGGTCTATCCATCGCCCATCTGAACGAATAAGCTCTATGAGCGCCTCTAGAGCTTCGGACTCATGGACATTCTTACGCACGATCTCTTTGCCACGATAGAGGTGAATGGTGTGGGGTCCTGCCCCTACATATCCGTAATCAGCATCGGCCATTTCGCCTGGGCCATTTACGATACAGCCCATAATGGCGATTTTGAGCCCCTTGAGATGGCTTGTACGAGCGCGAATACGGGCTGTTACCTCCTCCAAGTTGAATAGCGTACGGCCGCATGAAGGACAAGCGATATAATCTGTACGAACGATCCTCAAGCGGGCCGCTTGAAGTAGGTCAAAAGCGATGCGTACTCCAGCGGCAGGCGGTCGGTCGTGAATATACAGCCATAGCCCATCAACAAAGTTATCCACCAGGAAGGGGCTAACCTGACAAGCGGCCTCCACGGCGAGGGCATGGGCAGGGCGCGGTTCTGGGCTGTTCTGAGGGGGGTGAAGGTTGAGGCGGGCTATCATAGGAATGGGCAGACCAAGCTGAGTGGCGTAGAGACGCATCCATCGAACAAGCCGTCCTGCAGTTTTTCCTTCAGCTTCTATTACCCATACCGTATTGGGACTTTCCAGTTCTGCTATCCTCCCTTCTAAGAGGTCTTGGGGTTGAAGGCGGACGAAGTTCAGTTTAGGATGTCGCAATGGAGCGGCCTGCCACGCCGCCATCGAAGGAAAGTAAGGTATGTCTTGCGGACGAGCTACTTTCTCCCATACCAAGGCATCGTAGATAAGAGGAACTGGGGGTTGACAGTCAGGCACCTGACGGCCGACATAGATAAAGTCTGGTGTTTGATCCCCTCCGTACAAGTCTATACCTCTGAGCTGATGGGAATGGTCTGCAATCACCACGGCTGGGTGGGGAGGACCGATGGTCTCTACGGACCAGCGGCTGTATCGTTCAAAAGATAACCCACCGCTCTCCCATGTAGGTTCAGGTAGCGACAGAGCGGCATCCCGATGGCATTCTGCAAATGAAACCAGAGCTTTGCATGTAGGCATCTCGTTCTCGGGGGGTTCAGTGAGCGATACTCGTACCGTATCGCCGATCCCATCCAACAGAAGGCATTCTATGCCGAGAGCGGACTTTATTCGGCCATCGCTGCCATCTCCCGCCTCTGTAACCCCTAAGTGGATCGGATAGAGCCGACCATGCTCTCGCAATCGGGCCACTAAGTGTCGGTAGGCGGCGACCATTACCGCCGGATTGGAGGCTTTCATGGAAATGACGATGCTGTAAAAGCCCTCCGCTTCGCAGATGCGGACGAACTCCATCGCTGACTCTACCATCCCTTCAGGAGTGTCGCCATAGCGGTTGAGAATGCGGTCAGAGAGCGAACCGTGATTGACACCGATTCGCATGGCGGTGCCATATGTCTTGCAAACCCGAACTAAAGGGGCGAACCGCTCGTATATTCGTTCAAGCTCTGCTTCATACTCGGTGTCTGTGTAGGTGCGCTTCTCGAATCGCTTTTTATCAGCATAGTTCCCGGGATTGATGCGGACTTTTTCCACGAGGCGAGCAGCGATTTCAGCGGCTCGGGGTGTGAAATGAATATCGGCTACGAGCGGTACGCTATAGCCTTTTTGGCGGAGCTTCTTCTTTATCTCGCCCAGGGCTTCTGCTTCTTTCTGACTCGGTGCCGTGATGCGCACATACTCTGCTCCCGCCTCTACTAAGCGGATAACCTGAGCTACCGTCCCCTCTATATCCAAAGTGTCCGTGGTGGTCATAGTTTGGATACGAATGGGATTCTTCCCTCCAACTGGGACGTCCCCAATCGGTACCTCTAAGGTTGGCAACCGCTTCGGTGCTACCAGCGAGGTATAATAAGCTCGCTTTTCAGATAGAGGCGCAACTGCCACTCCACAAATAAACAAAACTGCTTCGGTTTTTGCCGCAGATTTCAAAGCCTATTCCGTCATTCTTCATGCCCGTAGGGCAGACGCTATCGGCTTTGAAGGCTTTTCCGAAAGGGAGGTCCTTTGCCCGTCCCCTTGCCTAACTTTGCAAGCATGCGATTTCTACTGGCCACCTCGCTAATGGCTGTAGTGTGGTGCCAAGACTGGACCAAACGCCAAGCAGAGCTTGCTCGCCTCGGTAAGTCTGTAAAAGTTACTCAGGCAGAGTTTGAATACGCTTACGCTAAGGCCCACGGGGGATGGAATCAGGCTAAGACCCACACTCCCGATCAATACCGAACATATTTGGAAGCCTACCTTAACTTCCGTAGAAAGGTAGCCGATGCCCAAGCGCGTCGTATGGACACAGCGCGCAGCTTTCGGGAGGAGTATGAGAATTACCTTCGCCAACTGGCTAAGCCTTATCTCTTAGAAAAGGAAGTTTTAGATACGCTTTTGCGGCAAGTGTATGCGCGTATGCGAGAAGAAATCCGGGCTTCTCACATCCTGATTAGCGTCAAAGAGGGGGACACAGCCTCAGCTTATCAGCGAGCTTTATCCCTGCGTGATTCCATTGCAAAAGGGCTGATTAGCTTTGCAGAAGCGGCTCGCCTTTATTCTGAGGACCCCTCTGCGGCTCAAAATGCCGGAGACTTGGGGTATTTCAGCGCATTTGACATGGTAGCGCCGTTTGAGGATGCTGCCTATGCCACACCCGTAGGAAGCCTGTCTGCTCCCGTTCGCACCCGATTTGGCTATCATATCCTGTACGTGCAGGAGCGTCAGCCTCACGCAGGACAGCGGAAAGCCGCTCATATCTTAGTTCGGTGGGGGCCCACTTACGCCGCTAAAGACAGCTTAGAAGCGGAGCGACGCATCCGAGAAGTGTATGCACGCCTCCAGAAGGGCGAGAAATGGGAAGACTTAGCTCGGGATTATTCGGATGATCCGATGACGGCGAACCGAGGGGGAGAGTTGGGTTGGATGCGCCTCCTGCCGGCTATGGAAGCTGTGAAGCGTCAACTCCCAGCTGGTGGCTACAGCGATCCATTTCGTACGCGCTTCGGCTGGCACATTCTCAAAGTTTTAGAAGTCAAGCCCATCGCTTCGTATGAGGAGATGCGCAGCGAGCTCAAAAGTCGCCTTCAGCGGGATGAACGATACAAAGCAGCCGAGAGAGCCTTCTTCGATCGGCGCCTCCATACCTACAAATACGAGCTGAATAAGCCCTTGTATCAGACCCTGCGCCAAGCTTTAGATACCCTCTACCCCGATTTAGACAAAGCCTTAGATGTTTTGCCTCCCGCTATCCTGAACAGCCACCTTTTCACGCTGAATAAGCAAAAGCATTCTGTAAAAGCCTTTCTAACCTACTGGGCGAATAATAGAGGACTCCAACTTGCCCGAACGCTATCGGATGAGGTACTAAATGAGGCAGTACGCACTTTTGCCCATGAAAAAGTTTTAGATTTAGAGCTTGAGCAGCTTCCAAAACGCTATCCGGAGTTTGAGCTTTTGCGGCGGGAATACTATTACGGGGTGCTTTTCTTCAATATCAGCGAGCAAATGGTATGGCGCAAAGCGGTGGAGGATACAGCGGGTCTTCGAACCTTCTACGAACAGCAGCGCCCTAACTTTCCCGCTGGCGAACGGTTGGAACTCATGGAGATTGTAGCCAGCGACTCGGCTTCGTTAGCGGATCTACCCCAGCGTCTACCCCAAGCCAGTCTGGCTCAGTTAGACTCTCTCAACCGAGTGGCTCGTCATGGCTGGCGCATCTTGCCTCAGTTCGTGGAGCGAAGCAAAGCTGATGTAAATTACACCCCTTATTTCGCTGATGACAATCTACCTACCTGGTCTCCCCTCAAAGGAGGCGGACGGGAATGGAAGAGGGCCCTGATTCTGCGGCGGCTGCCGGCTGGATACAAAACCTTCGAAGAAGTGCGGGTAGAACTCATTCAGAAGTACCAAGATGAGTTAGAAAAGCGATGGTTAGAAAACTTGCGTGAAGCCTATCCGGCTCGGATAAATGAGAAAGTTTTTAGCCGTCTTTTTCGGTAGCCTTCTGACCGTATGTCGGCGTGAGCCTTCAGAGCCAGCTTTAGCTCGGTACAGGGATCGGTACCTCCTGCGCAGTGAAGCGCTTAATCGCCTTTCTATCCCTGCCGGCAGTGATACAGCCCTTCTCCTGCGTGCTTATGCGGCCGAATGGTTGCGCCAACAGGCTTTAGCCGATACTGCTTATCAGCTCTTGCCCAAACTGCGCTCTCAGATTGAAGAGCAGGTACAGGATTATCGTACCAAGCTGCTCATAGCTTACCTCTCTCGGATGCTCAGCGAGGAAGTAATGAGCCAGTGGGAAATCTCCGATTCCACGCTCATCAAAACCTACGAGAGTCAGCCTGAGGTCTTTCGGACGGTGCAACCCTACTATCAGTATCGCTGGGTGCAGATTCCAGCGACTTGGTTAGCCCGCGTTGAGCTGGCGCGTTACCTAAGCATGCCTGACTCCGCCTGGCAGCGGTGGCTCAAGGAGAAAAACTATCCTGGTCGCATCGTATCCCAGTGGGTGCCGCGCTCGGCTCTGGATAGCCTACAAGCCTTCTTCCCCACTACCCTCTCCCTTTTGCCCTTGCAAGGTGTAGCTCAAAGCGTCCGAGTAGAAAGCGGACGCTCCTACCTTTTAGTCTTCCAACTGACAGGTCTGATTGTACCAGGACAAATTTTGCCATTTGAACTTGTACGAGACCAAGTGAAAAATCTACTTTTACAGCAGCGGCTCCATGCTTGGCTCAAAGCTTTTGAAGACAGCCTATATCAGCGGGCTCTGGCTTCTGGGGTGGGTGAGCTTTACTGAGGCCCAGACCCGCTTAGAAGGTATCGCCGCTTTGGTTGGCGATGAGGTTATCTTGGAATCTCAGGTACTTCAGCAGTACGCCTACCTCAAACAAACCGGTGTTCGAGATGATGGAGGCCTCTACTGTGAAGTGCTGGAACAGTTTATCATCCAAAAGCTCTTACTGGTACGAGCTCGGCTGGATAGCTTGAAGGTAACCGATGATCAAGTGGAACGAGAACTGGATCGACGCCTCCAGATTCTCATAGCGCAGTTAGGGTCTCCTGAAGCAGTGGTTGAAATATACGGCAAACCTATACCCCTCCTCAAGCAGGATCTGCGCACTGAAGTGCGCAATCAAATCTTGGCCGAGGAGATGCGCCAAAAAATCACCGCTGACATCAAAGTAACCCCGAAAGAAGTACGGGATTTTTTTGAATCTATTCCCAAAGATAGCCTACCTTTCATCCCAGCGGAAGTGGAACTAAGTCAAATCGTCTTTTGGGCTAAGCCATCGCCTGAAGAGCGGGAACGGACAAGAGAACGACTGGAAGAGATCCGGCGGGCTATTATCACAGGTCAGATGGAGTTTGCTTCGGCCGCTCGGGCTTTTTCTCAAGACCTGGGTTCTGCACGCCAGGGAGGAGATTTAGGGGAGTTTAGCAAGGGACGCATGGTTCCAGAGTTTGAGCGTGTAGCCTTCTCTGTACCAATTGGCGAGGTATCCCCCGTTTTCGAAACACCCTTTGGGTTTCATATTCTCCTTGTAGAGAAGCGGTTGGGCAATAAAGTCAAAGCCAGACATATTCTCCTGCAGCCAACCATCACAGAGGAGGATGTAGAAGTAGCCAAGCGACGCCTGGCTGTCCTACGAGATCAAATTCTACGGGACTCTATTCCATTTTCCCGGGCGGCAACGGAATTTTCGGAAGACCTCCCCACGAAGCAGTCCAGCGGACGGCTTGTAGACGAGGAGAATGGCAGCTATCGGATTCCTTTAGATCGGCTGGACCCTGAGCTTTACTTTCTTGTGGATGAACTCAAAGTGGGAGAGATTTCTCAGCCGAGTGCTTTCACTACCCGGGATGGACGCAAGGGTGTGAGGATCGTCTGGCTCCAGCGTAAGTATGCACCTCATCGGGCCTCCTTAGAGCTGGATTACGAGAGGTTTGCTCAGGCTGTCCTTCAACTCAAAAAGCAGGAAGCTGTAGAACGGTGGATCGGGCGGGCCCGCAAGAATGTACCCGTAGAAGTACGAACCTTGCGTTGTCAAGAGGCGTTATCCGAGTGGGAGAAAGCGATTGAGCGCTGATCTAAGTTCATTCACTCTTCGTATGTGATTATCAAACTGTCGCCTGCCCGAATCGCATCTGAGCTTAGACGGTTGAGCATGCGAAGCTGTTCCACCGAAATACCATATCGAGCAGCAATAGAGGACAGGGTTTCTCCAGCTTGCACCTCATGGATACGGGCTTTGGGTAGCTTCTTTTTGGAAGGAAGTTCAGCAAGAATCCGTAGGTCCTCCAAGAAAAATCGCCGTCGTTCTGTCGGTGTAAGCTCCCGAGGCTTTTTCTCATAAGCGTAATCTATAAGCGATTGATGATCAGGCAGGAGGGGATAGAGTGATACGGTTCCCTTCGGTCCAGGCACAGCTAAAAATTTGCCCTCGGGGCTGAAAGCAGGCTTGAAGTAGATATGCAGAGGGAAAGGATATTCAGTGAGACACAGAAAACTCCGTCCGCTCCATAGCCGGGCCGTTTGGTCCGTACCGATAGAAAGAATATGTAATCCGGTGGGACTCCACTGTACGGCATAAGGTATCCCCTTGTGCTCCGTCATCACGCGGAGAAGCCTGCCTGAAGGTAACTCCCATATCCTCAAAGTGGAATCAGCCGCCGCCGTCACGAGTTTCTTACCATCAGGGCTGAAAGAAGCAGCCTTGAGAGCGCCCGTATGCCCTTTTAGGCGGGTGATTAGCTTGAGCTCCCAGTTCCATAAAGCAGCGGTGCCGTCTTCACTGAGAGTTAGAATATACCGCTCATCCGGCGACAGAAGAACACCGATAATCGGGCCATCATGAGCTTGAAGGCGCAAAGGCGGTGCTTGGCTTCCCGAAAACCACACGTATAAGCTACCCAGCTGAGTAGTTATAGCGGCTCGCTTACCGTCTTCTGTAATAGCCGCATATAAACCCTCACTATCTAAAGATACGGTTTGCAGGAGATTTCCGGATGGACCACTCCACAAGCGGGCGGTTTTGTCCAGAGAAGTGGTGAGTATCACGCTACCATCTGCCGAGATGGCCACATGGGTCAAATCATCTTTATGCCCCCAAAGTCGGGCCGTACTTTGTCCCTTATTTAGGTCCCAGATGCGAGCGGAGAAGTCTTCAGCCAGAGAAACGAGATAGCGAATGTCACGGGAAAAATACACCTTCTCCACAATATGGGTATGACCTTTGAGAACCTCTCTGGAAGTTCCGCTTTGGACATCCCAGATACGAATCGTTTTATCCCAACTGGAGGTAGCAAGTTTAGAACCGTCTGGACTAAATATAGCATACACTACCCTATTTCGGTGTCCTACGAGCTGACGGGGGGGCTTAGGATAGAGCAAGGCATGAAGGGCATAGTACAAAGCTGCCTCAGCTTCTTCAACATAGGGGCGGTCGTTGGGATCGCCGATACGCCGAGGTAACGCTTCCAGAGCCAGGCGAGCGGCCACCTCGGGATTGCCTTGACGGGTCTGCTCTTGAGAAAGAGCCGCTAAGAAGAGAGATTGTAAAATGAGGGCTCGATTCCGCTGGCGAAGGGCTATTTGGGTTTGGTATTCGGCTTGCTCTCGGTCATACTCGGCATTGATACGAGCAGCCTCAGCGAGACGAGTTTGGTTCTCAGCAATGCGCTGTTGAGTGAGAGCCTTCTCACGCTCTAACTCAGCGATACGGCGCTGGGTTTCAGCGATTTGACGCTGCCGTTCGGCATTTAGCCGCTCGGCTTGAGCAATGCGGAGAGCATTTTCTGCTAAAAGTTTCTGCTGGAGGGCTATGAGACGTTCGCGTTCAGCCACGAGTTGTTGATAGCGTGCCTCAGCGGCATTTTTCTCCGCTAAAGCTCGTTGTTCTTGGGCGATTTGGGCTTGACGTCGCGCCTCTTCGGCACTTCGCTCTGCTAAAACCCGCTGCACCTGAGCATAATACAAGGCTACAAGGCTGAGCATCAGAAGCAAGGTAATAACCCCTAATGCCAGTAAGAGAAGGCGACGGTTTCGTTCAATCCGGGCTTTACTGCGGGCTAAGTAAAGCTCTATTGCATCACGCAAAGCTAAGGCCTGAATGAGGGGCTCTACATCAGGTACAAGTTCCTCAGGGGGAATGTAGCGACGCATCCACGGGGGATTAGGCCGCTTTTCGTAGTACCAGTCAGCAAAATACTGGTAGGCTCCCCCACTGAGAAGCAGTTTGGGGTTCTGCTGAGCTTCTAACCAACGCTGAACCTGAAACTTCAGCTCACGGAAAATGCGTACGCTTTGGGCTTCGGCTTCCGCCCAGCGAATAAGTCGGTCCCAGTTGCGAATAAGCGCCTCGTGAGAAATAGTGAGAGTGTCGGTAGGACTGAGCTCAAACGAGGCTCCCTCCTCTAATCCAGGTTGAAGGAAGCTCACCTGAGAGAAACGAAATAGAGCAGCAACCTTGGCTACTTCTCGAGTTGAGATACCCTCCAACCCTAAGATATCCGTTATTTGCTGAAGGGTCAAGCGAGTTCGCACAGCCCTTCCTTCATCTATGCGAGTGAGAGAAACGAAGAGGGTTGCGGCGATTCGTTGAAGCAAATCTAAAGGCAGCTCTTCTCCGTGGGCTTCCTTGTAAAGTTTGTCCAAGTGCTCATACAACCACTCAGCATGAAAGTTTAAGACATTTCGCAATCGCGGGCTCTGATAGAGAGCCTTCTCCTCAAGAGGCAGGCTATTCAGATACTGTTCAAACAGGGGGCGGTCCTGCTCGGGTAGCTTGTTGGCTCCGAGCCCCCCAACCATAGCGTAGTGAATAAGGTCTAAGGCTTCTTTCCCGCTATCAGCGGCATGCCATATCCGATGAAGAGCATGCTGAAGAACTGGGAGCTGGTCTATTCCGTCACCTAAGTCGTTCAGGAGCCGCTGAGTAAGCCTCGGAGTAATGCGATCCCCATTCAGCTCTACGGGCTTCTCTATAACGGCCTGAAACTCCTCTCGGGTCAGACGCGGCACGAAGTAAGTGCTCTCGCCTATCAGCTCTGCAAATCCATGGAAGGCTACGCATTGACCGATAAAATCGGAACGCATGGTGAATATGACCCAAATGGGGAGGTTATCACGCTGGGCAATGCGTATGGTTTCAGAAAGCACATTGACTGTAATCTGAGCCAAGGGCGAGGCTACCCCTGAGGAGTAGTTTTCCTCATTGGTAAAAAACTCCTCAAACTGATCTACAAGAATGAGCAAGTTCTGTCCTTCACGCAGGCGAGCGGATTTCTCTTTATCGGAGAGCTGGAGGAAGTTAGGGTCCGTGGGGTCTATGAAGACAGCCGATTCCTTATACAGTTCTACCAGAGCAGAAAAGCCATATGAGAGGCGAGTTTCTACACTTGGAATGTCGCTGTACCCGAGAGCGCTGGCAACCGCCGTAGCGAAGTTCGTGAGGGGTTGCTTCTCTGGACGGAAAGCAGCAATGGCCCAACTGGGGTAGGGGGCCGACATCAGGTTAGCTCGCAGAGCAGGGAGCACCCCTGCAAAGACCAAGGAAGATTTACCATCCCCAGAGGCCCCCGTTACCATGATGAACTTTTTTTCCCGAAGCTGCTCTAAAATCTTGCCGATATGGCGTTCTCGCCCATGAAAAAAGACCGCCTCTGCTTCTTCAAAGGGTCGCAAGCCGATATAAGGGCATAATCGGGGGGACTCAGGCCATATGGAAGTTAGTTTGGCTTGCGCCAAGGCAGCACCTACCATGCCTTCCATCTTATCTACTTCGGCAAGCTCTAAGCGAATATTCGGCACATGAATAGAAAGATGCCGATTGCGAGAGGGTTCTGGCGGACCAATCAAGAGCATAGGTGTGGAGCGGCTCAATCCGCCCGACTGTTTCCATATTTGCTGAGCTACCGAGACCGCCCAATCTCCCGCCCGATGAAAGAAAATGACCAAAAGCTGACTTTGCTGGTACATACGCAATGCTTCAGCGGTATCCTCCTCCGCTGACTCTGGCTTGAAGGTAAGCGATTTTAGGCGATAGCTTTGGGATAGATTCTCTACCAGCGAAAAGCAGCTATCTGCATCTCGAACATTATGAATGAAACCGATTTCATACTGCTTGACTGCTTGACGGGCTTCTACGGCTTCGCTGAGGAAAGCTCGAACCTCCCCCACTAAGAGAGGTAAACTGGGGGTACGGGTAAGCATAACTCGGTCTGTCAGGGAGTTCTCTATATGAGTAAGAAGCTCTTGGGCCTCTAACTCGTAAAGCGCCGTTTCATCTAAGGGAGCCCAGATAAGCAGCCGAAACTTAGACGACAACTGTTGGAAAAGGACATCATATTGCCGTCTCAATAGCAACGAACCATCAGGAAGGAGCGGACCCTTAGTCGTGCCCACGATGAGAAAGGCGGCATCATATCGCTGGCTGACTTGAGCTAGCAGGAGGGGATCGTACTCTGCTGCCAATTCTACCGTATATCCTGCATTGCGGAGCATGATGCTCAACACTTCACGACGCGTCCGATCCGCCTCCGCTGTCCACCCGAGCCATATAGATAGGCTTCTCGTTTCCTCTTTCGGAGTAGCTACAGAAGGAGCGATCTGCATAATCTTTGGCAAATATAGGTAGAGGCTGCAAACGAAGGACTCCAAATCCAAAACTCTGTTTCCACATAACAACTTTCCTTCGTTATATCCGAGGCTGACTCTAACTTCGGAGGAAATGCTCTACCTTTTGGAAAACTTTTATTACCGATTCGTTCCCCGTCTATCGTTTCAGGTGATAAGGCGGTATGTAGCTCGTATGGACCATCTCTTCGTTCTGGATGTAGGATGCGGAAATCGTTCCCCAAGTCTTTTCAAGCGATACTTCCCCAACTGCATCTACATCGGATTAGATCGGGAGACCGACTACAATCTCACCCCTGAGGATAAAGCATGCATGGATCACTTCATTCTCATGGACCTAAATCATCCTGAATGGGAAAGACTTCCGAACGGGGAGTACGACCTAATTACCCTAATTCACGTGATTGAGCACATTCCGAATGGAGAGGAGGTCCTCTTTCATTTGTGGCAAAAGCTCAAGCCAGGTGGATACCTATATATAGAGACTCCCAGTGAGCGAAGCTTATACCTACCATCTATGCCCGGGACGTTGAACTTCTTTGACGACCCTACCCATATCCGATTATATACGCCTACTGAGTTAGCGAATCACCTTCTTCGCCTCGGAGCCCGCATCCATCGGATTCGTATCGCTCGTAACTACCGGAGACTGCTGTTCCTACCGGTTATCTTCATCTTTCATCTCCTCTTCAAAGGGACCATAAAGAGAGGCGTGCTTTGGTGGGACCTAACAGGCTTCGCTTATTATATCCTCGCTCAGAAGCCCCTCAAGACGCCCGGCTAATGATAGGCCGGGCTTCTCGGAGAACACGCTGACGCACCTCGGGAGAAAAGTAATACCGAAATGTAGCATGGATCCGACTGCGTCGAGCTTGGATCGCTTCTAAGACAGCTAACATAGCCGGATTGAAGTCCCCTACCCAACTCAGTTCAGCATGAGTAATGCCCATTTGAACGACAGGCGGTACAGGTAAATAGGCTAAGGCCGATTCTAAGCCCCGACGCTGGAACTTAGGACGTACGCCCATTAGCATCACCCGAGCTCGGGTTAGAATCCCTTTACGCCGATACCAAGCGTATTTATTCCGCTTGCGCCATAGGAAGCTCAAAAGCTGCCATAAAGTAGGGCGACCTCGCCACGGCCGAAATATTTGATTTAGGTCTGGTATGGCTAAAATGATGCCAGCGGGTTCGTTTTCCACATAGGCAAAGTAGATCATCTCCTCTATGAGGATAGGTTTCAGGTTTTCCACGATAAGCCGGAGCCGATCCTCTGTAAGAGGCACAAAATGTTCATGGAAACGCCATGCATCGTTGTAGATGGTCATAAAGTCTAAAGCATAGTGGTGCAAGTTGCTTAGGTTTGGATAGCTGAAAGAAACCCCTTCTTTATAGGCGGCTCGTTGGGCGATGCGAATAATACGCTCGGGGATTTGACGCAGGTCCAGTTCACGGGATTCCTGACGAAAATAGAGCTCAAATCCATACCGGCTGAGATAATCAGCGTAGTAAGGCTTGTTGTACGGCATCCCGTAAGAGGGAGGAGAATCAAACCCCTCTATAAGCACGCCCCAGAAGCGATCATTTTCCCCGAAGTTGATACAAGCGTCGACGGCTTGCATCCCACGCTCAGCTAACCATGCTTGAGCTGTAGCAAGGAGCGCCTCCGCTACGGCATAATCCTCTACTACTTCAAAGAACCCGATACCCCCTGTAGGTACGGCATACCGACGGGCCTTTGGATAGTAAATGAAAGCGGCAATGCGACCCACCACTTGTTTTCGGCTATCTTGAGCCAACCACCACTGCGCTTCTCCTTCAGAAAAGTGAGGATTTCGTTTTGGATTGAATAAGGCGCGCAGCTCTAAGTCTAAGGGACCGACCCAGTTAGGGTCATCGGCATAAAGCCGACGGGGAAAATCTAAAAAAGCTTGCTGCTCAGCGGCCGTTCGCACGGGAATCACTCGCATGTAAAGGCAAAGTTAGCGGCGGCGAGGATTGGTCCTCCAGCGAGAATATTCTAAACGGCTCTCTATTCTCTCTTCCACGTCGTCGGGTAAGGCAGGAAAGAAATCTATACCTGTGTGCTTCTCCACCGAATCCACAGACACCAGGAAGTTGAGAGGGGAATGGGTGGTGGGAACATGAGGAACAAGAAACCCAACAGCTGACGGAGCCTTTTCATCCAAGTGATATACGACTTTATAGTAGGCCTCCGGTACTGAAACGCGACTTTTCCCGACCCGCTTCTTTACCCTATTCAAGACTGGACCCGTATAGACCACTAGCCGTCCCTTTTGTCGGGCCCACGAGCGGACCATGCTCTCTACCGCTTCCCAAATCCCTGCATTAAACTCATGAAGCTGTGGACTCATATTGGATAAATAGAACGTCTCGCTCATAGCCACCGAATCCCACTTGAAGTCTCCAGCTGGCACGAGATGCCCTCTATCGTACCCCGAACCGCGATAGTCAGATAACTGAGCTGACTGAGTGAATACCTTCGGGTCAGGACGAAAGTCTTGCGTACGCCCCACTTTGCCATACTTGAGTCTTTCTCCTTCTAAAATGTGGACTGTCCAACGAGGCTGCTCATGTTCCTCATCATAGCATAAGGTGTAGTAGGTGTGGCGAACGGTTTCGCAAGGAGTCTGACTCCGAGCTTCCGCAAGAGGGAGAGCTATATAATCTATGAGACGAGAGGGGGAGGAAGGGGCTTCCGATGGGTTGGATGATGGGAAGGAGACCGTCCCAGCGGAACCCAGAGAGCTATCTTTGATCGGTTGATCTGGTGAAGGATTTTCTAGCTTATCAGAGACTTGAGTGGGAAATGTTTTATGGCTGCTGGGGAAAAGATTGTAGAACTTCTCCCACAGGAGCCATGCACCCAAGCCAACGATGAATAAAACGAATACTAAAGCAAAAGGGCGCATGCAGCAAAGCTACTCTACTCTCGCAGACCCACTGCGCGTAAAAGCGTTGGAGCGTATTCTCTACTACACATATAAATGCTCATGGTCCGCAACATTACTTTATATCTTCCGGAGAACCATGGCAATACCTCACGCACAGCATCCACATTGATAATAGCATCTCGCGCGATACGCAAAAAAGGCGGACTAGGCAGCTTTTCTTCTATTTGCTGTAGGGTATACGCTCGGGTCTCATACACTTGACCCGTGGCAGCTTCTATAGACAGGACCCTATCCTCAACTCGGATGCCCAGAATTTCTGAAAATGACAAAATGACATGGCCTTCTTTTCGCGGTATAGCCAGCTTGTCTATCGCAAGGGATGAAGGGGCTAACTGATGTTGGGCGCGCTCTATGGCCTGACGAAGCCTCTCTATGGAGAAAGGTTTCAGAAGATAATCCACAGCCCCTCCCTCAAACGCCTTGACGGCATGCTCCGAATAAGCGGTAGTAAAAATGATCGCCGGCGGATGTGGCAAGCTGCGTGCAAAGTGCATGAGAGATACACCATCCATCCCAGGCATCTCTATATCCAGCAGAATGATATCCCAAGTTTCATTTTGGAGCTTCTCTAAAGCCTGAGTTCCGTCAGTGGCCTCATCGACCGATACATGGGGTATTTGGTTCAAGTATCGCCGTAGGAGTCGGCGGGCAGGCTCCTCATCCTCTACTACCAAAATCCTCCAGATTCGCATACCCTAAACTACACAATATCTTTTTCCAACTTACCTATTCCCAGAATCCAAGCCTCTGTTTGAATAAATTGGACGATTATACGATGGTGATGCTCGGCCCTTAAGAACTCAACCCTATCTCCCAGAAACCTTAGGTCGTTACGAAATGATATATTGCTATATTTAGACCTTAGTATCTTGTAGCTAAGCTCCTTAGCACACCAAAAGTGCCATTCTGTAAAATCAGATAGCTTATCCCATTCTCTCTCTGATGTATGGGTGAAGTAAGACCAGACATGGGCAGGGAATGGCCGCCGCCGTTCTATATCTATTCCGACCCTAAATGGGGCAGTGGCAGCGGCAGCCCAGGGGAAGCTATGCGTTAGGCAGCTATACTCAGCAGGAGGAAGGATTTTTCGGGCAACTCGAGCAGCCAAAGCCTCCAGCCGTCGACGGGGGTGTGAAATCGATTGAACATATAACTGGTCAGATGTGGAAAGATCAGCTCTTATCCACAAGTCCGACTCCGACTCTTGTATCTCCCATACAGCCCAGTTGACTCCTGCCCAGTTCCCTATGTACCTTAAGGGCATGCAGCGAAGATGGTACTTTCTTCTTTCTGAGCCCCTCTCCTCTTGGCAGGAAACATACCTGCGTGAAGCAATACAAAAGGTCCTACAAAACGAGAGAAGTTACGGTAACTGTCAATTGGCGTCTTTCACCCCATGATAGAAGTTGCGACAGAGGGCCCCACATCGGGTCTTGCAATAGACACCCCCTTCCGCCTCATGAAGCAGATATGCACCGATATCCAGCCCACTCTTTTACCCCCCCCACCCCGACTACATTCTGGTCATGAGTAATGAAAGTATTATTTTGTAAAAAGTTTTTTGAAATAATAAAATCTCATCAAGCAGATCAGTGGCCCATGACCTGGCGAATAAGGCAGACAGGTGAATCGGGGGATTCAAATACTTCCCCCATAGAGAGGAGTTATCTTGCCATTTCATCTTGAATGCGCATAGCCATCGCCGGCCCACCTAACGATATCCATGTAAGGCGATGGGGGAAGGCATTGAGGCAGGCAGGGGCAGAGGTTGTGTTCGTGTGGATTACACCCGCACCTCCTGACTTGGAAGCTTACTACTGTGTGGGCTTGCCTGTGGATAAACCCCGTTTCTCGGATTTCTTTCTGCGAGGACGAGCCCTCCGAGAACTTCTCGGGCGCCTGAAAGTACGGGTAGCTCATCCGATACACCTAACTCCTTCAGCCCTGTGGGTATGGTATAGTGGCTTCCGACCCTATATCCCATTTGCTATGGGGGCAGATGTATTAGAGTATACTTCTGCTTCAGCTCCCGTTCAGCGCAGTTGGACCCTACAGAGTCGCTCCCCTACTCTAATGCGACTCACTGCGGCCTGGATGCGCCGACGTATTCTCCCATCCCTGCTCAGGCGGGTCCTCCAAGAAAGCATCCTTAGCTTGGGTGATAACTACGAAGTTTGTTTTTCAAAAAAGTTTTTTGAAAAAAATAAACCTTATATTGAAATACCAGCTGGCATAGAGCCACAGCGTAGGACAGGTACAGGGGAGATTTTTCTTGCTCCGCGGGGTGCTACCCTCCTCTATCAAGCGGATGTTATTTTGAAAGGCTACGAACGGTATTTGCGATCCGGTGGCACTCGCTCTCTTGTACTCCTATCGGCTGGTTATCCTATCCACCCTGCTATTTTGAAGCAAGCAGAGCGGCTGGAAGAGCTTTATCCGGAAGCATTTGTATTAGTAAGGCGTCTCTTATCAAAACCAGAGATAGAAGCCCTCTGGCAAAGAACGGCTGCTTTTATCTCAGCGCCCTTATACGATGGTTACAGCTATGCTGTGGCCGAGGGACGATCTCGCGGAGCGCTTCCTATCGTGAATGCTATACCCGCTCACATGGAAGTCCTAACCCACGGATACAATGCATGGTTTGTAGAGCCCTTCACGGCTCAAAACCTGGCCAATGCCCTTTTTGAGGTAGATGCTTTGCTACAAGGTGATCCCTTCTGGCGCCTCCGGAATCAACAGTGGATAGACCGATTTTCTAACATTGAGGATAATGCCTCCCTTTTCCTCCACCTACTGAGACGCATTTTGTAAGTGGGGGAATAGTACTCACGCGTACCAATCCTCTCTTACTGGCTTTTCCAGAGGAACTTCCATCGAACAGCCTAAAGAGAGAGCTAAACAAGACTGATCTAATTGCTAACAAGCCATGAAGGGATGACTCGCATTCAGGTAGATTTTGATCTCTATTGGCATGGTGCATCACTACCCTGTGAGCATTTCTTTCCCCAGCAGTAGCGCCTTTCTGCGATGCGGTCATACATCCAGTCTCGCCATCGCAACGGGATTATACCCAATAGCTTGGCTAAAAAGGGATGTCCGCTGTCAAGCAGTAGCCGCCGGATAGCTTCTGTTTTTACCCAATATCCTCCTTCATCTTCATAAATCACACTCTCTACGGGCACAGGAAGCTGGCTGCGGTCTGAATAATCCAGAGGGACCCATTGAATCCGCTCCGATGCCAAAAATTGCTGCCCCCACCTGACGAGCTTAGAGCAAAAAGGGCATAGACCGTCGTAATATAAGCGCCCCACCACCCCGAGGAAAACAAAATCATGCGTACTTTGCTTTATGCAGGCCCTCGTCGGGATAGTCATGGGTAGCGCCAGCGATGCAGCTATCATGGATGCAGCCAAGGCTATTTTAGCCGAGTTCGGGGTCCCTTATGAATACACCATCGTGTCAGCGCATCGGACACCTGACCGATTATGGGCTTATGGTAAAAGTGCTGTGAATCGTGGGCTCAAAGTGTTGATCGCTGCAGCGGGCGGCGCAGCTCACTTGCCTGGCATGCTGGCTTCATTGACCCCCTTGCCCGTCATCGGAGTTCCGATCCGTTCCAGCCAGTCCATGGCCGGTTTAGATTCACTTTTATCCATCGTACAAATGCCCAAAGGCGTACCTGTCGCCACAGTCGCCGTAGATAACGCCGTCAATGCTGCTCTTCTTGCCATTCGCATATTAGCGGTATCGGACAGGGCTCTCCTCCTCCGAATGCAGGGCTATCAGGAGAGGCTCCGAGAGGAAGCGCTGCGCCCTCTTTTGGATGAACCTGAACGGTTTCATGGGGTTTCGCTCTGAATGGCATGAGTTTTGTACCTTGAATTAGTATGCGCATCGCCATGCTTGCCCTCTTTGGGCTAATAACGCTGAGCTCAGCTCAGACGACGGAAAAAGAAGCCCGAAAAGAAATCCAGCGAAAAGCTATTAAACAAGCTCGCAAGGAAGCTAAACGCTTCAAAAAGATGGGCTATGACGTTACGCCCGGTTCGCTGCCGATGGAAAAGCAGCTCGAGTACACCTGGATACGGCTTTACCAACGCGAGCCCGATGGACAAGCCACCTACCTGAGCGCTGATGGAAATGCCGTAGCTGAGACGCGCACCGCCGCAGAAATGCAAGCCATCGAAGCGGCTAAACTAAACCTCGCTGGCCAGCTTGAGACTTTCATTCGGGCTATCATAGAAGCCAACATAGCTAACGCTCAGCTCAATACTGAGGAAGCTTCCTCTGTTACAGAGTTTCTCACGGCTGCTAAGAATGTCATCGTAACGTCTATCGGACAAGTCGAGCCCTCCTTCAAGATTTATCGGAACTTGGCGAATAAGAATGTGGAAGTAAATGTCAAGTTGCTGGTAAGTCGCAACGAAGTAATCCAACAAGCCAAAAAGCAGGTCCGAGAGGAGCTGCGTCAGCGTCTCAAAGGACTCCAAGACAAAGTTGATAAGCTCTTGCCTCTCCAGTGACGAGGCTTCTCTGGATAGCTATAGGAGGGTTTTGGCTTCTATGGGGTCAAGAGAAAAACGTATCTGGAGAAGCAGAGGTAGAACTCCTCCCTGGCTGGTCCATAGAGCGAGCTCAGCGATATGCCCTTCAACTTTCTATTTTGAACGCCTTAGAGCAAGCTTTCCCGAGCCAGGTCGCCCGGACCAGCAAATACATCCTAGACAACCGCATGGAAGGACTGACGGCTCGCACTCGTACATACTTTTACCTTACGGCAGATCAGTATCTCGGAGGAGAGTGGCTCCAGACAACCGAGGTTCGCTATACGACCGAACTCCGCAAAGGACAAGTCTGGATCATCTGTAAAGTCAAAGGAAAAGCCCGTCCCCGCGCCCAGCCCGCTTTGCCCATAGAAGTGCGGGCCCTTCGCTGTCGCGATACCGCTACTTGTACCACCTTGGACTTTTTGGCTGGAGATCCGTTTTATCTGTATTTCCGCTCTCCAGTACGGGGTTATCTTCAAGTTTTCTGGGAAGATTCAGGGGGCGTGTATAGACTCCTGCCCTATCAAAATCAGCGTCAGAATGCATGGTATGTTGAGGCGGATACAGGGTATGTCTTTTTCTCGCCGCAGCGCCGTTCTGAGTCGTTTTGGATAGACGAACTCATCCTTACCGCTGACAAGCCGGAAGTCCTCCACCGAGTCTACGTGCTCTTCTCGCCCCACCCTCTAAGTGCCCCTCCGGAAGAGTTTGATTCACGGAGTGGCTTTCATCGGATAGACATGAATGCCTTTCAAGAGTGGCTACTCTCCGAACGCCTTCGGCTGCCTGAGCTGAATCTTCGCTGGCTTGATGTGAGCGTTCGGCAGCGATAAAGTCTTGAGCGAAGCTCACCAATAGCCTGTTAGGATCGGAAAGTATGAACCCAACAACACGAAAGATTTTCAGAATAGCTCCGTACTGAGCCTTAGATACGCTCGTACTCTCGGAAAACTATCCTGTATAGGTACGAAAACACCTATGCGCGTTGCAGCCAGCCCTGCAAGTAGACGAGCCAAAGCAGAGGGCACCCAATTTTGAATAGAAATGCCGGCTTCAGGGTAAAGAAAATCGTCTGCATAAGCTCCTTGCAGGTGAAAGGTTAAGACAGGCGACCATCTGGAGGAGGGGAAGCGAGTGTTCGGTAGGCTCCATTCATAGAAAGCATAAAGGACACGGTGAGTTCCCCGCTTCAAGGGATGGGCGGCCAGCATATCAGGAGAACCCAGGTAGATATCGGGCAGGGTTCGTAACTGAGGCATCCATAAGAAGGGGAGAGCCTGCGAATAAATACCGCTTAGGCGGAGACGCACTATAGCCCAGCGTCCCCATTTCCAACGATGGAGAAGGTCGCCTTGTATCCAGAAAGGTACGACAGCGCTTCCTGGCATCCAGAGAAAGCCCGCTTGCAGATGCAAGCGGGGAAGACTATATTCTGCACGCCAAAGCGTACTGCCCCGTCGAAGGAGGGTTTGGGCGTAAATGTATTCAAGTCCTAAGACTGTAGAGAGGCCACGCCATCTTTCCGTGAATCGATGGCGCTCTATGGCAGCGTATTGCATGTACCCCAAAAGATGCCCTCGCAGACTTGCTCTTAGATAAAGACCGCCGGCTCGCTCTCGGATCATTTCTTCCCAGCGGAAAGCATAGCCCCGCACGGCGACCTCGTAAGGCCGCTGCTCGCCCGGCAAAAAAGTCGGCCTTTCATCCAAAAGTCGGGGCAAAGTCCGCTCTCTTACATCGTCGCGGTAAAATAGCCGTGCTAAGACAAGCCGTCCTATTTCTATTTCTCCCCCATACCGCCAAGGTGTGCCCTGGGCACCAGCTGAAGGGTGGGTACCATAACCCACCCAAAAGCGTACCCGAAAGGACTCGGAGATTTTATCGTTTGTTTCGACGCCTATCTGAGGACGCAAGCCCTCGCCCTCATGGTAGAGTAAAAGGGGACGCAAGATGAGGTTCGCATAGCCCATTGAAACTCGCCCTGTCAGCAGAGTCGGTAGATCCAGTAGCCAACGAATTTTACGAACCTCTACCCTACTCAGAACACTGTCTAACACTTGATACGAGTACTCCTCTTCGGGTGTGAGGGGCTCGGCACGAGCTTGTATGGGAGATGGGTTTAGATTCTGAGAAGGCAAGACTACCTCAGGATGCAGAGGACGCTCTTCTTTAGGTAATCGTTCTACTTGGTTTAGGAAGCTCCGGCTACGCAAAATAAACTCACTTAGCTGACCCTGACTGGTGCGTAGGCGCATTCCCACTTCGGAATGAAGTTGGGTAGGAAACCATAGGGTATCGCCTAGCTTATCGTAGCGATGCCAAATGCGATAGAAAGTTACTTGAAAAATGCCTCCCCGACTGGGTACTCCTCTACTTTCGCCTTGAAAGTCATAAAGAGCTGCATCGGGTAAAACAATCGTAAGCCAACCCTGCAAACCCCATGCTTCCCGCCCTCGCCGAGGAAAAAACTGTATCCGAATCAGGGTATCTTGGCCCGAAAGAATTGTATCCTGTATGGCGTACTCATAGTACCTCAGTGCATCTCGGCCCACGGGGCTTACCCATTCGCTTTCTAAGAGAATGAGCCGATCGGTATACAGACTCATGGGTAAAAAGCTGGTCGGAGACAGCACACTTTGAACGGGTAGGTTGCCCACGACACGCTGGGACTTTAAGGTCTCCGTCTGACGCACAGGACTGAAGTAGCGTTTCTCAGTCTCTGTTTCCCAAAGGAAAAGGTAAGGCGGTAGCGGACTTCTGGGAGAGCTGTCGGGCAAGCTCAAGGTCAGTTTATTGTAGCTGATAAACTTGTGAGGGTGGCGCAAAGGGTCCCAGCGAGGAGCGTTAGCATGCAACCGCCGAATCAGATCGTGAGCTGGATTTTCTCCTGGGTAGATGATCACTGGCATTACCTCTATAGGCTGAGCAGATAGCCGAATCAGGGACCTGAGGGAATCAGCCGGTAATCGTAATCGTTCGTAGCCTATGCAGTGTAGTTCTATGGTGTCGGTTCCGACTGCTTCTATCCGAAATCGGCCTTGTAGATCGGTATAAGTACCTTGGTGTGTGCGGCAGTTGCGCACACTGACGAAGGGAATCGGGTCCCCCGTTGAGTCAATAACCGTGCCCTCTATCCATAGTTGTCCCCATAGCATGCCACTCACCCATAACCCACCCAACCATTTCACTCAGCAAAAGTAGGGCATGCTCCTCAGGGCAGGTGCGCTATTTTGAATCGCTGGTTGCCTATGAGAAGCTGATATATGCCTGACGGCAAAGAGGCTAAGCTAATCTGAAAGGGGATGGTCTCTAAGCACCCAGCGGCTACTTCTCCACCCAGGGTAGATATAAGCTGCCAATGCAGACCTTGATACCACGCCGGAGCCTCTACTTGAATACTCCGCTGAGAAGCATCCCAGCGCACATAAACTTGAGGCGAGGGGACTTCTAAAAAAGCTGTAACGAGACTAAGGACGAAAGTGGTTTCAGCTATGCATCCCGATCTATCCCGCACTTGGACGGTGTAAGTGCCGGCAGAGAGCCCCGTAGGATTAGGGCCTGTATATCCATGGCTCCAGACAAAGGTATAAGGAGGCGTACCTCCCGATACGCTGAGAACGATAGAACCACCCGAAAGATTAGCGGTAGTGGGATGAGTGACCTGTCCAGAGAGACTGAGACGCTGGTAAGTACAACGCTGCTGAAAGGTGATTCCACCGAGAGCAGAGAGGGTGTCTAAAAATCTACCCAGACAGCTATCCTTTAGATAGGCATCTAAAAAGGGTCGGATAAGGGTATTCGTGAGAGCTTGCTGCTCATTCCGAGTCAGAGTGATGGTGGAACCGGCGGAATTCTCACCAAATGAGCAGGTAGGACTGTTATTGGCAAAATAGCAGTGTCCGCCCCCTATTAGGCTCACATACCACTTACAAGGAGAAGCGAGGGCATTATAAATGGGCAGTTGATGCTGGTGAGGTGGCGTGACGCTATCACCCGACCCAGCTAACATTAGAACCGGTAGTGATACTTGGGACGCGGCAGTAATAGCTGACGGATTAGTATTAGCTGCTGCTAATCCCACTACACAGTGTGCATCGGAGAAGTTCTGAGCGGCGAGAACAGCGCATCCACCTCCCATGGAATGCCCCATCAAAGCGACTTTTGGGTGAATACGCTGATAAAAGGGACTATTAGACCTCTGCCCCTCTGCTACCATGCGCTGAGCCACGACTCGCAAGTCCAGAGCGAAGTCCTGATGACTGGGCGAAAAGCTGCCCTCCGTGCGGGGAAGGGCAACAACATATCCATACGGTACGAGCGCTTCCCAGAGATTCTGATACTCGGACCACGGCATCAAGAATCCATGTCCTATCACGACAACTGGGTAGATGCCTGAGCGGATCGGAGCATTAGTCCCGGAGGTAGTGGCAGGATAGTAGATTTCAGTTTGGATTTGCCGCCCGGGTCCCCCGCCTGAGCCAAATCCCCCCGTCCTAGTGGGATCGTTAAAGGTGAGAGTTCGGTGCCCAATCTGAGCGTACAGGAAAGTAACAGCAAGTAGAATCGCCTCAGACCATCGCATAAGACAAAATAAAGCACCTAACCGCTCCCCTCGGTCTGATGCCTAAGCCCTGCGTACCTTTGCACGATGAAATGGCACACCCTGGCTGTCCATGCAGGAACGGAGTCTGACCCCCTCACAGGGGCTGTAATGACTCCGGTTTATTTTACCTCCACTTATGCTCAGGAGGCGCCGGGCGTTCATAAAGGCTACGAGTACAGCCGCACCCACAACCCCACTCGAAGCGCATTGGAGGCGGCTCTGGCTCAGCTAGAGGGAGCAAAACATGGTCTTGCCTTTGCTTCGGGCTTAGCGGCAACTGATGCCATTCTTCGACTCCTTAGACCGGGCGACCATGTACTCGTCAGCCGTGACCTTTACGGGGGCACTTATCGCCTCATGCGAAAGGTTTTTGAGCCATGGGGCTTGAGCTTTGACTTCGTGGATACTACTGACCCAGCTCAAGTAGAAGAAGCCCTTCGCCCTCAAACTAAAATGATCTGGATAGAGACTCCCAGCAACCCTCTTCTTCGAATCTCCCCCATAGCGGTTTTGGCGGACATCGCTCATCAGTCCAACGCCTACCTGGTCGTGGATAATACATTCGCTACACCGTATCTCCAAGCTCCCTTGGAGATGGGGGCAGATATTGTCATGCACTCCGCCACTAAGTACCTCGGGGGACACTCTGACGCGGTAATGGGAGCTATCATGCTAAACAAAGATGAAGAAGCCCAACGCTTACGATTTTTCCAAAATGCTGTAGGAGCTGTACCTGGCCCAATGGACTGTTTCCTTGTTTTACGGGGGATAAAGACGCTTCCCCTGCGCTTACAAAAACATAGTGAGAATGCTCAAAAAATTGCTGAATTTCTCGCCACTCATCCAAAGGTGAGCAAGGTTTATTACCCGGGACTCGTTACCCATCCTCAATACCTCTTAGCCAAACAGCAAATGCGACTCTCAGGGGGTATGATCGCATTTGAAGTCAAGGTGAGCCGAGTAGAGGAGCTGCAAAACTTCTGGAGCGCTCTGAAGGTATTCTTACTGGCGGAGAGCTTAGGGGGGGTAGAGTCTCTAATCAACCATCCTGCTACGATGACTCATGCCTCTATCCCTGAGGCCGAACGCCTAGCTTTGGGCATCACTCCTGGGCTACTTCGTCTTTCCGTGGGTATTGAAGATGTAGACGACCTGATTGCCGATCTCAAGGGTGCCCTCCAGCGCATCTAAATACCGACAAACTTTCGTATATTTGGGTATGCAGGTACATCCGACACGGTTGGAAAAGGTCTGGTTCTGTCCTCCTTCAACATTCCTTGGCTTATGAAGACTCCCATTGGCACCCGCTTACAGCGTCGCATAAAGCGACTTCTCCAAAAGTTAGAGCTCCGATACACCATAGACGAGGATGGAGACTTCCAACTCATCCTAAGTGGGGAAGAACTACAAGTGCGACTTCGTCTGCTCATCCTTCGAGATGGTCTGATGCAAGAGGTTCTGGCATTTATTGTACGCTTCGAAGGAGACCTTCCCCTTTATTCTGAAGCTGAAGCCCTCTACATAGCTAACCAATGGAATGCTCTGCGTCGCTGGCCTCGCATATTTTGGAGAAATGGATACTTTTATGGTGATTTCCATATAGACGCTGAAACCGATATACCTCAGGCTCTTCTGGAGCTTAACTTCAAGCACTTTCTCGGTGCTAGCCTTCAGTTTGCTCTGCAGATTACGGGAACCGAAGAGGCAATACTCAAGCAGCTTTTGCAGCGACTCTCAGGTGAGTCTCGCCTAAACTGAAACATCCACACTCTCCGGCAGTCTATCTGACGGTTGGGGAAAAGTCTCAGTTATTCCCCCATGCTCTTGCGATGCAAACGTTTGGGTGTGTATTTGTGGGGTCGGTGGAAACCACCTAGCTGAATCTCGCCAGTGGGGAGAGCTCGCCAAGTGCCTCGGTTGAGCCGATGGACTTGAGTGCCCAGCCCCGCTTGAATATAGAATCGCTGGAGATATGGCTCTAACCAGACTCTCACGCCAAAAACGCTTATGAACCGAGTATCTACACGTAGTTCCCGCCCAGGCCAGTACCGCTGGTGGATATGGAGTCCCAAATAAACGGGTCGATCCAGTCTCTCTCGACTCAGAAAGAAGCCTACTGGCTGAGAGACGCCAAACGAAAAGTAAGCTGGTACAGGTGAGCAATGAAAAAAAGTGTGATTGTACCGTAGTACAAGAGCAGGGCGTGCCCAGAGGTGAACCCCTCCCAGTCCCCAACTACCCCCCCAGTAGAAGGGTTTCGGTGCATCTAAGGATTGGCTATAAATGACGCAATCGCCCAGCAGCCCAATCCACCTGATAGCGCTCCTCACGAGTGGTCGTGCTGGTTTGAGGCTGCTCTCCAGAAAACTCAGTCTGACGGATCTCGTATTGGATTTGATAACGGCCATCGCGTTCAAGGACCATCTGAGCTTGCTCTATCCGGTCCAAGGATACTTTCTGATAGGCACACAGAAGTGTATCTAGCATGCGACAAGCGGTGTCAAGCAGTACAGCATAGAATAGCGTACCTTCAGAAGATATTAGCTCTAAGAACCATATTTCCCTTGCTTCGGGTCCTTTCCAACAGCCGACTGGAGCATATACCCCCGTAGGCAAAATGTGCTTTTTCAGCCACTCCTGCACCTCGGGAGTGAAAGGGGATTTGGGGCCTCCTGAAGGTATCTGAACCGGTGGAACTAAGGGCGGAAGCTGCTTCCTGGCCTCTTCACAGGGAGGTAGGCTTGTAAGTTTGGGAATGGAAGGCTCGTTATTAGAGGGATTACGGTAGGTGCCTGAAGAACTGCAAGAGACAAACAGAGCTACACTTAGGATGCATAAACCCCCAACCCAGAGATACATGGGACAAACTTACATCCTTTTTCTCTGAGGAAGTGCGTAATATTGTACTGAATGTGCGGAATCGTTGCTTATACAGGTTACCGAGAAGCGGCTCCTCTCTTGATAGAGGGCTTGAAGCGGCTAGAGTACCGTGGATACGATTCAGCTGGCTTAGCTACACTCTCGGAAGGGCGATTCTGGATTTACAAACAAGCAGGAAAAGTCTCAGCTCTGGCTCATTCCATAGATGGTAAGGTTGTCGCTGGAAAAGCCGGCGTAGCCCACACCCGGTGGGCAACCCATGGCTCTCCTACAGATATCAACGCCCATCCTCACCTCAGCTACGACGGGGCTATTGCTTTGGTGCATAATGGCATCATAGAAAACTACTCCTTTTTGAAGTCTCGTCTGGAAAGAGAGGGCATTCACTCGATAAGCGAGACAGACACGGAGATTTTGGCGCATTGGATAGCTTGGGTGAGGCAGCAGGCGTCCACAGCGTCCTGGATGGAAATCATTAAACGAGCCTTTGCCGGGGTAGAAGGCACTTTCGGTGTGGCAATGTTGGTACGGGATGACCCTGGGCTTGTGATTCTCGTGAGGCGGTTTAGTCCTCTTTTGATTGGTTTGGGGGATAGAGAATACATCGCAGCATCCGACGCAGCCGCCGTAGTACCTCATACCCGAGAGGTGATCCACCTGGAAGAGGACGAGGCCGCCCTCCTCCACCCTGACATGGCTGAGCCGGAAGTATTCGGCTTACGCGAACAGTCTCGTACCCCCCAGAGGGAATACATTCACTGGGACGTGGCCTCCATAGAGCGCGGCGGTTATCCCCATTTCATGCTCAAGGAAATATTTGAGCAGCCTCAGGCTATTCGCGATTGTATGCGGGGGCGGATTCGCCAGGAGCCTCTGGAAGTGCGACTGGGAGGAATCAGTAGTGTAATGGATCGAATCTTAGCAGCTCCTCGCCTCACTCTTGTCGGATGTGGCACGAGCTGGCATGCTGCACTTGTGGGAGAATACCTAATAGAGCAGCTGGTTCGTGTACCGGTAGAGGTGGAATATGCTTCAGAGTTTCGCTACAGAAATCCCGTTATATCGGCCGGAGATGTAGTCATCGGGATCAGCCAAAGTGGTGAAACGGCTGACACCCTCGCTGCTTTACGACTGGCTAAACAGCGGGGAGCTCTCATTCTCGGCATTACGAATGTCGTTGGTTCCAGCATTCCTCGCGAGACACAAGCCGGCATCTACATTCATGCTGGCCCCGAGATAGGGGTAGCTTCCACTAAGGCCTTCACAGCTCAACTCACTGCTCTTACCCTTTTAGCTCTCCATCTTGGCGCTGTCCGCTATACCATAGACCGCAATCTGCATGATTTACTTATAGAGAAACTGCTGACACTTCCTGACCTCGTCGCCCAAACCTTGGAAAAGCTTCATCAACCTGTTTACGAAATAGCTAAGCAGTTTGTCTCTGTAACGAATGTCCTTTATCTCGGGCGGGGCTACAACTTTCCCGTTGCTTTAGAAGGAGCTCTAAAACTGAAAGAAATATCCTACATCCATGCTGAGGGCTATCCAGCCGCTGAGATGAAGCATGGACCCATTGCCCTCATAGATCAGGGAATGCCCGTGATTGTCATAGCTCTCCGAGACAGCTTATATGAAAAGGTTCTGAGTAACATTCAGGAAGTGCGGGCCCGCGGTGGACGCGTGATCGCTATCGCTACCGAAGGCGACGAAGATATTCAAACCTATGCCGACGAGGTATTGTACATACCCGACATACCTGAACCGCTCTCACCCATTCTCACCGTCCTGCCTCTGCAGCTTTTAGCTTATCACACAGCGGTGCTCAGAGGCTGCGACGTAGATCAACCCCGAAACCTCGCCAAGTCCGTTACTGTAGAATAGACCTACAAACCCTCTATGCCTGCATGGCGGTATCCATTTCTATGGGGAGCGGCAGGCATAGTCATCGGGGTCGCCTTAGCAGAACTACCTTGGTATTTAGCGCTGGGGGTGATGGTGGGGTTAACAGGGGGAGCGGTTTATGCATGGTTTAAGCTGGGCTGGGGCCGTTTGGTATGGAGCGTACCCCTTTTTGCCGGATTAGGATGGGGGCGAGCTTGGATAGAGAATAAAGCCTCCTCCCCTAACCTTCGACCCCTTATGGGACAGCTTGTTGGCGTAGCAGGTTATTTGATTGAGGAGCCTGCTCGCACATCCAGGGCATACAGGCTCCTTATTGAGGCAGACTCAGTTTATTCATACCGCTTACACCGTGCCTTACCCGCAACGGGATGCATTCTTCTCTACACACGAGATAGCAGCGTTATACATCTGCCGGCGGGATATGGGATACGGGCAGTTTGTCGGCTGGATAGTATTCGTTTCGGGCAGGCTTACTGGGCGCGTCAAAAAGTCTTCCTTAGCGGCTATGCGGAGCAAATAGAAAAGACCGAGATAAACACAGGGTATTGGCAAGGTTACATTCAGCGTCTGCGTCAGCTTCTAATCAACAAGATGGACTCTACTGCTCCGGCAACCCATGCGCCTTTGGCGGTTACTAAAGCTCTCCTACTGGGGTACAAGCGGGGAATAGATTCTGAAGTGCGCGAAGCTTTCCAGTTGTCAGGGACCGCTCATATCCTAGCTGTATCGGGCATGCATGTAGGGCTTGTGCTATCTCTATGGTTATTTCTGTTGCGGAAGCTGCCACCCGCTTGGAGCTATCACTGGCTTAGTCAGGGCTTTTTATTGGTTCTGCTGGTTTTCTATGGATTTCTTACGGGTGGCTCTCCTTCTGCTATGCGGGCTGTGCTGATGGGAAGTGTGGCTATTTTAGCTCGCATGCAGCGGCAACCTTACCTATCTCTCAATGCACTGGGATTCGCTGCTTTTCTTCAAGTTGCTGCAGACCCTACCGTGATTTATCATTGGGGATTTCAGTTCTCGTATGCGGCGGTAGGGGGTATCATGGCCTTTTACCTCCCCATTCGTCTGTATTTACTTCGCTATCCTCAGCGGGAAAACACCCTCTTAGCTTATTTCAAAGACCTCATAGCCATCTCCATGGCCGCTCAAATGGGAACCTTTTTCCTGAACTGGGCGTATTTCGGACGCTTTCCTCTTTACTTCCTCTTAGCTAATCTCATCGCTATTCCCTTAGCTACGGCTCTGGCCTTTACAGCTGTGGGTTGGCTTATTTTGATGTACATACCGATCTTAGGAAAGTTAGCCGCATATCCCGTGTATGCATTAGCATGGTTATTAGTGGAGGCGGTTAGCTTTCTCTCCGCTCTACCGGGAGGGACTCTTACCTTACCTCCCCTACCGTCTTACATGGCCATGCCTTTTACGCTATTTGGGATAGGTATCGGTGGCAGTTGGCTCCACCGGCATCTCCAAGCTCAGAAAACGATGTGGATTGTGTGAGGGGTTGGCTTTTCTCCACCCTCCCCGCCTAAATACCGATGGAGGAAAGGCCTTCAGTCATAAAGCTCAAACTCATTTATTCGCAGCATGTATCAAAATCAGGGGATTGAAATAGATGTAGATGGTTCGTGGCAAGCGGATGGACGCATAGGGTACGGCTTAGTGATTCGTCGGGACGGAGTGGAACTGTATCGAGAAGGGGGAACGGTCCCTTCAACTGACCCTGATCTCAACTCCCACAGACAGATCGGCGGAGAGATTTATGCTGTCGTGCAAGCAGTACGATGGTGTCTCCAACACCAAGTGCAAGAATGCACCATTTATCACGACTACGAAGGGTTGGCTCACTGGGCAACTGGGAAGTGGCGAGCCCAAAAACCTCTAACCAAGCGCTACGCAGACTTTATACGCCAAGCTCCAGTTCGCATTCGCTGGGTGAAGGTAGCGGCCCACTCGGGTCTATCCTGGAATGAAGTAGCACACCAGCTGGCCAATCAGAGGGAAAGCCCTCTATAACCTCACTACGGGAGGTCTCCAAGTTAGAAGCTGTCCCTCCTTGGAGACTGCATTAGAACAGAGCCCCAGAAAACTCTGCTATGGCTTAGATGCTGGGAGGAATGTTCCATCTTCTTGAATAAGAAGATTCCCTCCTTTGAAATCCTCCTTTGTAAGGCGCTGAATTAGCTTAAGTGCTTCCTGCTTTTCGTCAGGCGTGGGGATGCCTTGAAGAATTCGCATAGAATGGAACTTACCCCGAATAAAACGCCCTTCCTGATCCAGCTCCACCTCAAATACGCCCGTGAGTCCATTCGGACCTTGGATGTTGATGCCATTCACGACGATGAAGTTTCCGAGCGAGTACAGGATGAGGCGCTGATTGTAAAGCTCCAAGCCTCGAAGAACATGAGGGCCGTGCCCTACGACTAAGTCAGCTCCCGCATCAATCACAGCCCGAGCAAAAGCTCTCACGTGACCTCGGTTTTCTCCATAAAACATCTCTACCGTATCCGGCGTGTGGATCCGTGTAGGTCCTTCTGCGCCTCCATGGAAGGACACTATCACCACATCAGCTTTTTTAGATAGCTCCCGCACCAACGAGACCGCCTGAGGGATGTGGGCTACATGATAAGAACGCCCTGAAAATCCAAACGCAATGAGTCCGACGCGCAGCCCTTTGATAACCAGAACTTTAGATTCCCGTTTTCCCAGCGTAGTAATCCCCATACCTTCTATGACCTTCTTCGTGGCCTCGTATCCAGCGATGCCATAATCTTCGGTGTGGTTATTATCTAAGTGGGCGAGATTGAATCCGACCTCACGCAAAAGGTCCGCATTTTGAATCGGCATGCCAAACTCATAGCAAATCCCTCGTTGTCGGGATGCTTCTGAACACTTTGAAGGCTTTTCAGAGCCGCTGATAAAGTTACCTTCCAAGTTTGTGAAGCGAATGTCCCCACCACTGAAGTAAGGACGAAGGGCTACAATTCGAGACCGAAGCTCAGGCGGCAAGATAAACGTGCCAAGCATATTATCTCCCGAGAGATGCACACGCAGAACCGTCTCCTGAGCCACGAGCTTAGTGAGAAGGAGAACTGCCCTCACACAACGCATATTGGCAAAGGTAGAACTCATCCATTCACAGACTGCGGTCCTCACGAGGGGAAGAAGTAGAGGAATGGACTGGCGCAGACCACCAGTCGAAGGCTAAAGGAGTCCAAACTCCCAGACCAGCGGAATGCAATACCTCTCTCATCGCAGAACGGAGAAGAGCTCTCTAAGATCAAAGAGCGTGAATGCGTTGAAAGTGGAAATCCAGCTTCATCTTGCCCATCTCGAGGTGGCAGAGCTGATGGCCTCATAAAAGTGGGCTCTACCTGTAACTTATTCCCTTATCTTTGCTGCGTGTGTCTTAGCGGTGAAGGCTTGGAGCCGCAGAAGTTATATGACAAACCTGAGATGGCTGGCTGAATTCCTTTCAGACTTGGGGAAGGTATATCAGCACATCCAAGGGGCATTGGGGGCAAGTTTATGTTAGCGATCCTATGGTTGCAGATACCCCTTACCCTTTCGCAGTTGTACCAAAGGGTACTTGAATCGCATCCTTTAGCTCGGGCTATAGGGCTTCGTCCTGAACTGGCTGAGGCTCAAGCTCAAGCCAACCGAGGTATATGGGATCCCATCCTGTCTGGGAGTCTCACAGAGAAAAATTTCAAAAATCAGCTCTACTTCACCCTATTCTCCGCCGACCTCAAAGTCCCAGTTTGGAATGGATTGGACTTCAAGGCAATATATGAGAACACTGGAGGATTCTCTCTCAATCCTGAGGATGTAACGCCTCCAACCGGGCTGATAGGAGCTGGATTGAGCATCCCGCTGGGCCAGGGGCTGCTTATAGACTACCGACGCGCCGCCATTCAGAAAGCACGCTTGTATGCGCTTATGGCACCCCAAGAGAAAGCCCTTCTCTTGGCCGATTTGCTTTTGGAAGTGGCTCAGGACTACTGGGAGTGGTTTACGGCTTACTATAAGGTTCAAGTTTATACCCGACAAGTAGAAGTAGCCTTGGCCCGCCTTAGCTTCTTGAGAGAGTCTCTGGAGCAGGGAGAAGCCACCCGCGCTGACACACTAGAAGCTTATGTAGAACTTCAACTGCGCCAACAGCTTCTGATACAGTCAAAAGCCGACCTCTTCAAGAAAGCTTTGATGGTTCAGCGGCACTTATGGGGTGAGACGCTTTTGGATCCAAGCCAATTTCACGAAACCTATCGGCCCGATTCCCTTGTACCCTATGTTCCGCGGGATCAGTGGGACTATCTCATCAGCCAACATCCGAAGCTACGGCTTTTAGACCTCAAGCGGCGCATCATAGAGGTAGAGCGCCGCTGGGCGACGGAGCGATTGCGCCCCCGCTTTCAAGCCGAATACCTATTCTTACGCGACTTAGAGCAGTGGCAGACGGGGTGGAACCAGCCCTTCCGGACTAACTTCAAGTTCGGCTTGACTTTTGCCATGCCTCTCTATCTCCGTGAAGCTCGGGGTAGCCTTACCTCAGCCCGCATAGAACTGAAGCAGATTCTCTTAGAACAAGAGTTTGAGGCTCGCTCCCTGTACAACAAAGCCTTAGGTCAGATAGGTCTCGTGGACTCTCTATGGAGGCAGGTTAGCTTGCAGCAAGCTCTGATCAGAGGTCTTTTTGAACTGGTGGAGTTGGAGATGATTCGCTTGCGGAATGGAGAAAGCGACCTATTCATAGTCAATCGGCGCGAGCGGGAAGCCTTCTCAGTACTCATCAACTTGTACGAACTCTATGCTCGGTACGGCATGGCGGTAGCCGAGTTACAGGCTATTTTAGCGTGGGTAGAACCAGAAAATTAAGGCAAGGACCGATGGGTGCCATCGCAATATGGAGGAGTCTTCGTGTGCTTACATCCGCATAGCCACACCCGTTTTGGGGTCTCTAAAACGAGCTTGTGAGGCATAAAGCCTGTACCCCTATGACTTCCATCACAGAAAGGCTGTTTGGTGCTGCGCCCACAGGCACACCAGTAATAAGTACCCGCCCCAAGGTCTAATCCATATGGGCTTTTTTGAGGTACGGAGGGATCCATGGTACAAACGTGCAAAAAAGCAAAATCTATCCCCAAGTGAGAATGTTCGCAACCTACTATGATAACCAGCAACCTTGCCATACACACCTTTCTTGCAGGGGTTGGTGTGGGTCTGACTTTTCCATAGAGCCGTCAGGGCGGCAGAGCCGGGCTAACTCGCCAGACCGATATCGCAGGTAAGCCGATTTACTTCCGAAGTGAGACCCCTATGGCAGGAGACGAATCACTCTCAATTTCTACGATGGGCTGGCCCAGTGGTGTGAATCTTCTCCATCTCACGCAAGGAGAAGCTAAAGCCGTGTGTAGAGGAGTAAGATAGATTCTCGAGGATGGGGCAACGGTTTGTCTCCTATGGTATTTAGCTCGCTCGCAAACGAGCCAAAAGGTTGATTAGACTCTTTTTTTGGTGTCAGGAACAGCAGAGTCTTTGACCTATTATTTCCAGGAGCGCCTCTTTTGACCCATCTTTTGAGGGACCTACATCCCAGAGTGAGGAGCGGCATAGTCATCACTCCTTATCCAACCTATCTGATACCACCTCTTCAAGAGCATAGCACTTCCAACAACTTATCATAAGCTGCATCTGGTATGGCGGGGAAGTTTGCTATGCGAAACCAGGTATCCCGATGTTCTCCATGACCCCATCCCAAGTATAAGCCAGCTGATTCGGCTCGCTGTCTTATGGTCAGAGCTTCCTCGGGATTTTTCCACTTGAGCGCCAATACAGTCGGTGCTCGGTACAGAGGAGGCATTGAAACTTCAAAGCCGCGTTGTTTTACCTCATCGTAGAGCCGCTCAGCTCGCATAAGCAGTTCTTTTTCCACCTGTAGGAGTGGTAAACGCTGAGGCAAAACCCGAGCAAGCAAATAGATCAAAAGCAGATTGGGTGTATGGACTGGCTCATGGGATTGAGCCATCTGGACGAGGTGTCCCAAAGCATTGTAGCGCGACCGAGGCATAGCCTTGAAGTACTCCGAGACCTTAGGAGAGATCAGAAGAACCCCCATGCCCGGCGGAAGTCCCAGGCATTTTTGCACGGAAGCAAAGGCTAAATCTATAGCTTCCCAAGGAAGGCGAAGGCCTCCAAGACTACTGGTAGCGTCTATGGCTATAAACGCTTCTGGAAAGGCCTGACGCAGCCGATCAAGGGTGGGTATCCATGCCCCTATTGAGGTTTCTACATGAACAACCCCAATATAGCGTACAGTCCTGTATTTCTCCGAAGCCTTATCTACCTGTTCTTCCCAGGGCACGTGGGGCTCTACCTCTATAGCCTTGGCAAAAGGGGATAGGGATTTTTGGAAGTACAGCCATCGCCTACCAAACTCTCCTTGAATAAAATGCAAGCTGGATAAATCTGCTGCAGCATCGGCTAAAATCTGCCAGATTTCGGTAGCGCTGCTGGCAAAAGCTACTGTCCAGTCATTAGGCAAACCCAGGTAGTCAGCCAAAGCCGTTTGGGCTTCGGCAAATAGGCGTTTCCATACAGGGTCTCGGTGGTATCGGGAGAGAAGGCCGTCTCTTAAGGCGACCTGTATCCAGTGTTCTACCTCTGGAAAAAGCTGAGCGGGTCCTGGCTGAAAGGAGTAGATTATTTTCCTTTCCACTGGGGTGTGCGCTTCTCCATGAAAGCTCGCATACCTTCTTTCTGATCTTCTGAGGCAAAGAGTAGGTAAAAGTTTTTCCGCTCAAAATGGAGCCCTTCCTCTAAAGACAACTCATACACCTTATTCACGGATTGCTTGGCGAGTTGAACGGCGAGAGGGGGCATAGAGGCTATTTCGGCGGCCAAGTTAAGGGCTTCTTCCAGGTAAAGTTCGGGAGGCACCACGCGGCTGACAAGGCCCCAGGCTTCAGCTTGCTTTGCAGAGAAAAAGCGGCCCGTGAGGATGTATTCCATAGCTCGGGACTTTCCAATAGCTCGTGTGAGGCGCTGCGTGCCTCCCGCCCCTGGAATGACTCCTATTTTGATCTCAGGTTGTCCAAACTGAGCGGTCTCGCTGGCGATAATGATATCGCATAGCATGGCCAGTTCGCATCCTCCACCCAAAGCGTATCCACTCACAGCGGCAATGAGAGGCTTTTTTAGCCGCTTGATTTGGTCCCACCGCTGAAACTGGTCTAAGATGAGCATGTCTATAGCTGAATCTCCTGCCATCTCCTTAATGTCAGCTCCAGCAGCGAAAGCTCGTTCATTTCCTGTGATGACGATAGCCCGAATCTCTGGGTCCGCATCTAACGATACTAAAGTGTCTGTGAGCTCAGCAACAAGGGCTCGGTTCAAAGCATTCAGACTTTCCGGACGATTCAGACGAACGAGAGCTACCCCCGGTCGTATGGGCTTCTCCAATATAAGGTGGCTCATGGGGCAAAAGTACTTTAAACTACCCTACATAACCTCCTCAGAAAGAGAGGCTGAGAAGGTCTTTTTGGAGGTGAAGGCGAGTAGATTGGCTGACCGATTAGTGCGCTCACTGGTCTCGTTCTCAAGTCCAACAAGTGGTTCCTCTCACCTCCGTAACTTTGTTTAGTGTGGGTCTGCTTACTCAAGTCTAAGATTCACCGCGTTCGGATCACCCAAGTGGATTTGAATTATGTCGGGAGCCTAACCTTGGACAGGGAGCTGATGGATGCGGCGGGGTTATTGCCCCATGAAAAGGTTCATGTGCTAAATGTAAATACGGGAGCTCGCATAGAGACTTATGTCATAGAGGGTGAACGCGGCAGCGGTATAGTCGGACTGAATGGACCTGCTGCGCGCACAGGGTTAGTCGGCGACATTGTCATTATCTTAGCTTACGCTTGGATGAGTGAGGAGGAAGCTCATCACCATCAGCCGCGAGTTATTTTTCCGAGAGAAGGTAATCGCCTGTGAAACGCCGCTTGATAGAAGCGGGAGTAGGACTGGGCATAGGAGGGCTATTGATGGCTTGGGTGCTTAGAGGATTGGATTGGGGGGCTTTGAGCGCAGCTTTACAACGCAGTAGCTCAAGTCTGCTCCTTGCGGGCCTCTCTATGACGGCGGCTCACCTCCTGCGTGCTTGGCGATGGCAGTTGATGCTGCGCTCAAGTCAAATCGCTGTAGACTTTGCTCCCTTGTGGTGGGGGCTCATGGTAGGCTACCTTGTGAATACCGCCCTCCCCCGTGTCGGCGAGGTCGCTCGATGTACCCTCATATGGCGATGGCGAAAGGTTCCTTTTCCGACAGCAATCGGCACAGTAATAGCGGAGCGATTGACCGATGTGATTATACTGCTCCTTTTGGCCACTGTCGTCGTGGGAGTAGAAGGTCCCGGCTGGCTTCATGTACTGGGATGGGAAAGCTACACTTTGTATATAGTGGGTGGGAGTATTTTGATGGGGGTCATAGGCATTATTGTCTTGCGCTATGTTTTAGATAAACATGCCGTCCCATGGCTTAGGTCGGTTCTCCATGGCTTTGAAAGCCTGTGGAATACTCGGCCCCGCTGGCTCATGCTGGTACTGTCGGTCAGCATATGGGTAGGATATGGAGGAGCTATCTTAGGCGTGATGGTTCTTTGTTCGGACTCAAGTTGGGACGATCTTGTATGGCCCTCGTGGGTGCTATTGACTGGATCGGGGTTAGCCATGGCTATACCTGTTCCGGGGGGCATTGGTACTTTTCATGCTATCGGCATGGTACTATTGCTCTCTTTGGGGTGGGACGAATCCCCTGCTAAAATCACGGTTTTTGCGGCTCATGCGTTGCAGACCCTCTTAGTTCTGGTTTTAGGCTTCGTAGGCGTCCTATGGGGGAGCGGGCAAAGGAGAGCGGCATAGTATTCCTATGCTCTCGATTTGGCTTGTATAAGGAAACGGAGGGACTCCCCAACGGAGGGCTTGTAGCGCATCTGTTCTGCGTAGAGCGCTTCGTTTTACTCTAAGACGCGCCCGAAAGCGGCGATTTCACTCAGTCTGGGTTTGCGGTTCGAGAAGTCTCTTGATTGGACTGTACAGACCGCCACAAATCTACCAGCTCTCCAATGGATAGCTCGTGCGGACGGCGATGTCGCCATGAGGGCGGCATACCGTAATCTCGCAGGTTACGACCGAGCGTCTGGCGAGGCTGTCGAAAGGCCTGTTTCACGAAATCAGCAAACGAATCCCATGATTCCAGTGGGAGGTGAGGTGCTCGGCTAAAGACTACCACTTCACTCCAGATTTTGGGTGGAGGCAGAAAGGCTCCGGGAGGTACACGAAACAGCCGTTTGACCCGATAGATACTCTGAAATAGCACGCTGATTCGGCCATAGGTCCGTTCTCCAACCCGAGCGTACAAACGCTGAGCCACCTCAGCTTGAAGCATGAGGACTCCCTCACGAATCCAGAACCGATGCCCTAAAATCCTAAATAGGGCAGGCCCTGTGATACTATAAGGGAGATTACTCACGATGTAGAGAGGGTCCGTTGGCAAGGGGGTTTTGAGAAAGTCGCCTTGAATCCAGCGGGCTTTATCGGCTTTAGAGAGACGGTGAAGGTAAGACAGACATCGTGGGTCTATTTCCACCCCGATGTAGGGAAAAGGTAGCTCTAAGAGAAACTGAGTCAGGGCACCGCGTCCGGGCCCGATCTCTAATAGGGTCTCACCCTCTTGAGGAAGGACAGCCGCTATGATCTTCCGAATATACCCCTCCGATCGGAGAAAATGTTGATCATACCGAGGCATCCGGGGGCTGATAAGTCAGCGGAATGCCGGCGTAGTTATCCGGCGGGATGTAATCCTGCCGAAGGGGATGCCCTACCCAATCAGAAGGCAGAAGAAGTCGCTGCAGGTTCGGATGACCCTCAAATCGCACGCCGACCAAATCGTATGCTTCTCGTTCTTGCCAGTCCGCTGCTGGCCAGATACCTGCCACAGAAGGAACAGAGTCCGCCTCGCTGACACTAAACGAAACCGCTATATCCGTGAGGTTTATGAGGCTCCGTAAATCATATCGGAGAAGGATGCGAGGCGGCTGGTGCGTAGCGGTAAGAGCGATGAAATATTCCACCCCCCCCATTTGGTGTAAAAGTAGAGCCAGTTCGCGCCAGCGTCGAGGGTCTGCTAACCAGAGGTGATAAACAGGGTAATCTCCTTCCAGCGAACCGTACTGTCTAAGCTGTTCTAAGAAGGATGCGCTCCAAGTCTTGAACATGGCGACTGAGCTCTTGATTGACGGGCAGCATTTCGGAGACCCATTGACAACTGTGTAAAATGGTAGAATGGTCGCGCCCCCCAAAATACTCACCTAGAGCTTTGAGAGCGCTGCGAGTGTGCTTACGGGCGAGGAACACCGCAATATGACGGGCATATGCTACTTCTTTGCGGCGGGATTTGCCAGTCAGCTCATCTATATGGATTTTGAAGTAGTTGGATACCGCTTTTAGGATCGCTTCTAAGGTGATAGCCCGAGTGCGCAGAGGCTTGAAGCGGCTCACGATATCCTGAGCCAAACTCAAAGATAACTCACGCCGCCGAATAGAGGTCTCCGCTAAGAGCTGGATAACCACCCCCTCTAAATCTCGCACATGACTTTGCACATGCTCAGCGATGTAAGAAAGAATCTCCTCTGGAATCTCAATGCCCTCCTGTCGAAGTTTGAAGCGCAGAATAGCGAGCCGAGTCTCATAATCAGGAGGGTGAAGTGGGGCTGCGAGACCCCACGAGAAGCGGGAGATAATCCGCTCTTCCATGCCCCTTAGCTCTGAGGGATAAGCGTCAGCCGTAATAACGATCTGGCGCCCTTTCTGATGAAGATCATTGAAGACATGGAAAAACATGTCTTGTGTGCTGGGCTTGCCAACTAAAAACTGAATGTCATCTACAATCAGCAGGTCTACAGATTGGAGTCGCTGGAGAAACCCGCTGATTTTCTTGTTGCGAACCGCTTCGGTATATTCCTGAGTGAAGCGTTCTGAAGTGAGATACAAGATGACTTTGTCGGGGTGTAGGAGGCGGGCGTAGTTGCCAATAGCATGAGCCAAATGGGTTTTACCTTGACCTACCTCTCCGTAGATAAACAGAGGGTTGAAAGCGGTTTGGCCGGGACGCTGGGCTACGGTCATACCAGCGCTGCGGGCGATGCGATTACAGTCACCTTCAATGAAGTTCTCAAAGCTGTACTTGGGATTTAGGTTGGTAGGAAAGGTCTGGACAGTTCGAATACCTGGAAAAACAGTAGGGGGCGGCAACTCTTGAGAAGGGAGGCGCATAGGAGTTGCCTCGGCTGCTGTCATGACTTGGTATTCCAGACGAGCCTTAGGACCTAAAAGGCGACGCAGGGTGCGGACAATGAGGACCGAAAAGTGCTCTTCTATGTACTCGTAAAAAAACTGACTGGGCACGCGCAGAGTGAGTACCCCCTCTTGAAGGGAGATGGGTTGCACTGCGCCGAGAAAGGTTCGGATGGGAGCGGGATTGGAGCCAAGATTTCGCTGGATCACCTCCAAGCACCGCCGCCACACCGCCTGAGCAGATAATGAAGGTGCATTCACTTCGCCTGGAATACCCATGGACGGACGAAAAACCAGAGAATAGCTCCTACGACCAAGACTGCTACAGCAACCCAAAGAAGCGTATTGGCAGAACGCTTGGTATTAAAGGGGGTTCGGGTGACACGAGTTGGGCTGCCGCTTCCTCCAGTGGGTGGAGGGGGATTTCTCAAAATCTCTTCCCAGTCTACCGAGTGAGAGCCAAGACTTAGCTTGTCCCCCGTTTTGAGAATAGCCGTCAAGACCTTCATGCCATTGACAAAAGTTCCGTTCTTAGAGCCTACATCTTTTATCTCTACCGTACCATCGGGCAAGAGAGATATGAGGGCATGACGGCCCGAGACCTCGGGATGATTGATCACGACATCACATTCTGACGAGCGTCCTATGAGAATGGTTCGTTTGGGGGGGTGAGGAACTGCCATACAGCAAAGTTATGCGATACGCTTCCGCTCACGCGCAGGGGGAATGCCAAGCTGCTCTCGATACTTGGCAACCGTGCGTCGCTTGATTTGAATCCCTCTGGCTTGGAGGAGTTCCACTAGTTTCTCGTCCGAAAAGGGCTTATCGGGAGGCTCTTGTTCAATCATGTCCCGTAGAACCCGTTTCACAGCCTTATTAGATATCTTTTTGCCATCACATGCCCGAACGCCTTCAGAGAAAAAGTATTTCAGCGGAAAAATTCCACAAGGTGTCTCTATGTACTTGCTACTTACGACACGGCTTACGGTAGAGATATCCACCTTTACAGCTTCAGCCACTTCTCGCAAGACCAGAGGACGCAGTTGGCGCTCATCGCAGCCACTGAGAAAGAACGCTCGCTGCTGGCGCACGATTTCTTCCGCTGTGCGAAGAAGGGTATGTTCTCGCTGCTTCAAAAGCTCAATGAACTGTTCGGCTCGCTCTACACGAGCCTTTACATGCCGCAATACTTCGGACAGCTCGCCGTCTACCTTCTTGCGGCTATATTGTTCCAAGAGTCGCTTGTAAGCCCTGCTGACCCGCAAGCGTGGAGCATACCATCGAGTCAGTTCCACCCGAAAAGACCCATCTGAATCAACATGCAGAACGAAATCAGGTTGAACTTGGGGGGCTGTCTCCTCAGAGAGAGCTGCCCCCGGCGATAGAGAGAATCGCCGTAGCCGCTCTATAAGCTGACTCCAATCTGCCTCAGAGAGTCCATACATAGCCTTGAGCTTGTCAAACCGCCGCTGGGCAAAAAGGCTGAAGTCATCACGTAAGAGCCGAAGCAAGTAAGGCTTATAGGGGTCATCATCTGGAAGAGCTCGTGCTTGCAGGTAGAGCGCTTCTTCAGTGGAGCGAGCAGCTACCCCAGGGGGTTCCAGGGTTTGTAGTTTTTGTAAGACAGCTTCCATTTCGGCTTCCGTGATGGGAAAACCTCGTTCTGTGTCCATAGAGAAAAGCCGAGCCAGTCGTCCTATTGATTCGTTGAGGTAGCCCCGTTCATTGAGATTTCCAATCAGGTACTCAGCTATGGCTCGCTCACGAGGTGTCAGTTCCAAAGCCGTAAGCTGTTCTAAGAGAGACTCATAAAGGGTTTGAGCAGCGCTAAAGTTGTATGGACCATAGTAATCCTCGTTCTCCTCCTTGGATGACGAGTAGATAGTTTCGCTTGAGGAGGAATCCTCTTCATTTCCGGGAAAGACATTAGACCGAATCAAAGGGCCTTCGGGCAGGGAGATAGATTCATCTTCTTCGGCTTCCAGACCATCGTTTCGCTCAAGCTCTTGGCTAATGTACTTATCCAACTCCTCCGCTGGAACCTCCAGCAAACGGGCAAGCTGAATCTGTCTCTGACTCTGGCGTAAAACCTGACGCTGAACCTGGCTCAATCGGGAAGAGGGCATAGCTTTCCAACAAAAATAGGGATTTCGGTGGATAGGCGACAGACCATAAAAAGAGCCCCTGCGGAGGAGCAAGCTGCACACCCCAGCGGCGATCCTGCTCAAAAAGAGCCGCTCGAAAGGCCTCCCAGCTGAGACGACCCTGCATCAACCGGAGCTGAGCCGCTACCAAAGCTCGCACCATGGCTCGCAAAAACCGATTTGCCGTAATCTCAAAAAATGCATACCCCTCCATCTCCATCCGCCAGTAAGCTTCAAAAATGCTACATAAACGATTAGGTTGATCCCGAAGCTCTTTCGTAAAAGCTGTAAAGTCATGCGTTCCTATTAGCATGCGGGCGGCTTCATTCAAGACATCAAGATGAGGAGGGTATGAAAGAGGAAGGCTATAGGCTCGACGGAAAGGATCCGGAACCCAGCGAATGAAATACCTATAGGTACGCTGTATCGCTGAATGCCGAGCATGAAAGGAGGGACTTCCCTCATACAAACTTATAGCTTGGATGTCTCCGGGTAGAGTGCCATTCAACCGCTTCAAAAAGGGGGTAGGGACGATTGTTTGAGTCTCCCAGTGAGCTATCTGAGCGCGTGCATGGACGCCTGCATCGGTGCGACCGGCTCCGATCAGCTTGACCGGCGACCGAGTTAGAACTTCAATAGCCTCCTCTACCACTTGAGCGACAGCTAAGGCATTAGACTGGCGCTGCCAGCCAGCATACTTAGTTCCATCATAAGCAATCTTGAGCACATACTTTCTCATCAAAATGGCCTAAATACGGTGATGCCTTTTATTTTATCGCGTCGCCTATCTAAGTAGGCGCATAAATCCTCTCCATGGACCCACTTCCTTGCACTAAGCGAGGCATGCGAAAAGGTAGCTCTCTCTCCTTCCCATAAGAAAACACCTACATGAGACACGTCCAACCCCTCTTGGGAGGGGATAAAGGCAACGAAGTCTCCATCTCGCAACATTGGGAGCCACTCCCGTACAAGGGCGGAAGGAATGTAATAGCGAGTGCGGGTCGTGAGTTCGCGCTCTACAGACCGGATATAGACCCAATCTTTGAAACCTCGGTATTTCTGAGGGTTTTGGGAGATGTAATGAATAGGGCGATTATCAGGTAGCCCTAAAGGCAACCACACCCCCCAGCCCATCCGCTCCCATTTAGTGAAGGCGTGTGTAAGATAGTGATAGCGATCCTCCCATCGGCAAGGAGGGGCCGCCTGATAGCGAACAGCAACTAAGGCCTTGGCGAAACCCTGTATGTTTTTCGTACCTACGATATAAGCTTGATGCAGGGCGAGGAGGTTCTCAATGGCCGTCATGCAGTCCACTTGGTTTAGGTTTAGCAAAAGCTCATCGGGACCGAGTCCATTACCCCCGCTACCATAAGGAATGCCTTGCCAGCGCTTGGAGAGCTGTCGTACCCAATCAGCGTAGGCTTGCCCTTCGTGGAGCTGTAGCGCTTCCATGATGCGTTCAGAGGTAGTACCTATGATCCTCAGCGGGGGAAGTTGAGCTGAAGAAACAGAAGGGGTATCTGCGGACACTTGTGGAAGGGATGAAACTATACAGCAGGAGAGACTTTTCTCGCCTCTTAAGCCCAGTATCAGTCCAGCGAGCCCTAAGACCCCTACCTCTCGTTTCATTCTACCCAGTCTGCGATGAAAAGATTGGTTTCGCGAGGGCGGCGACCAGCTCGGTTACTGGCCCAGATGAGCTTCTTTCCGTCAGGAGAAAACATCGGAAATGCATCAAACTCGGGATCAAAGGTGATTTGCTGCAGCCCTGTTCCGTCCAGATTGATTAAGAAGAGGTTAAATCGGCGTCCTCCCTGCGCTAAGCTGTGATGATTGGAGGAAAAGATGATCTTTTTTCCACTGGGGTGAAAATAGGGCGCCCAGTTAGCGCCAGGCAAGTTCGTAACCTGGCGCGGCACCATGGAATCTATGTTCATGGTGAATATTTGCAGTTCGGAGGGTTCTACAAATCCTTCAGCTAAGAGAGCTTTGTAGGATTCAGCTTGAGCTCCTTTGGGACGGCTAGCGCGCCAGACTATGGTTTTAGAATCAGGTCCAAAGAAGCCCCCCCCATCGTATCCCAGCTCTTGAGTGAGTTGGCGTAATGTCTGTGTCTCCAGGTCATAGAGCCACAGGTCTAAGTCTCCGCTGCGCTGAGAAGTGAAGAGGATATAGCGTCCGTTGGGAGAGACGACGGCCTCGGCGTCATATCCCTTCGCAGGGAGAAAGGCCTGCAGTGAATCGGTCTTAGGGTCGTAGATGTAGAGATCGTATTCATACAGAGGCCACACATACTTATTAGGCTTGCGCTTCAAGGTAGGACAGCTATCACTGATAGCGTGAGTAGAAGCGTAGATAATGCGCCCATCGGGCAGAAAAAAGCTGCAAGTAGTGCGCCCACGACCGGTAGAAATACGACGATAACGGGGCGGGTCGTCAGCCAGCTCTAACAGGAATATTTGATCACAGCCCTGGGGGTTGATGTCTGCCCAATCGCTTTGAAACACGATGCGCGTTCCGGTCGGATCAAAGTATCCCTCAGCATTATTCCCGCCAAATGTGAGCTGACGGACCTGGCGAAGGTGCTTTTCTTCGTTGTAAAGCAGGGGTTTAGACGACGAAGAGGGGTCCGAAGTGGGCTTCTGGGCACAAGCTAAGAGAAAAAGCCCACTAAGGGCTACAAAGCGTTTCATCATCGAACTTACAAAAGTAAGCCCTACTTTGCACAGAGATGCGGATCGGTATTGTCATTCCCACTTACAATAACCTCCCTGAACTGCGACTATGCTTAGCCGCTCTGAAACAGCAGACTTATACCGACTTCACAGCCTATGTATGCGTCGATGGCTCAACGGATGGCACATGGGAATACCTCCAGCAGGTTCAGCTACCTTTTCTGCGGGCTTTGACGCATCCAGATGGACGTAACCGAGGACGCAACGCCGCACGAAACCTCATCTTGCCCTATCTTTCCAATCACGAATGGCTGGTCTTTTTAGATTCGGACAGCCTTCCATTACCCGATTGGCTGGAGAGCTTTATACGAGCCAATCCCACCCCGAATGAAGCCTTGCTGGGACAAATTATCTACTATGCTGAGGATAATCCCAATCCTTGGGCCGAGTATCTGCGTTGGCGGGAGAAGGTGCGCGCCCAGCGAGAGCCGAGAAGCCCTCATTTCATCACCATTAACCTTCTCATTCCAGCCCGTGCTTTCCTCCAAGTGGGGGGCATGGACGAAAAAATACGACGACATGGCTTGGGGGACGTAGAGTTAGGCTACCGACTTATGCAGGCGGGTCTGCGCTTTCGGTATGTTGCGGAAGCTCGGGTTTGGAGTCATGTCCAACAGACACCTGCCGTTGCCGTCAAGCGACTTTACGATATGGCACAGCATAACTTGGCTTACCTCCATCAAAAGCACCCCCTGAGCAAGGCCGAGTTATTTGGAGGGGAGTGGCTGTACCACCCCACTCGGCGATTCATTCTGCGGATGATTTTGAGGCCGTGGATAGCTCAGCGCATCTTTCGGTGGCTTCACCGCTGGCCAGCTTCTCTTCGGCGGTGGGGCATGCGTTATCTCGTTTTGTATGCGGTTGCTCGCGGATTTTGGAAGAGAAAGTTAGGACTGCCTCTGTCCCAGCGTGAGCGCCCAAGCCCATAAAGAGTCGTATATCTCATCCGCTAAATCCGGTGGATGGGGGTGAGGCTTTTTTGTAGAGAGCCATATTGTATGCATGCCCAGAGTCCGCCCGAAAATCATATCCCTATCGCTATTGCCAACCATGACACATCGCTTGAAGTCTAAATCGGGAAAGTCGCGCTGAGCTTGAAGGGCCATGCCTATGTTAGGCTTTCGGCAAGGATCGTCCTCTTCTACAGCGGTGCAAGCGTAGATCGCATCCAAGCGCCCTCCCCCAGCCTCCACTTCTGCTTTCATTCGTCGGTGAATGTCTTCTAAATCTTCGGGCTTTACAAGGCCGCGTCCTACCCCCCGCTGATTCGTAACGACAATAATCCGACCAAACCTGCTTGACAACAACCCAAGCGCCTCTATAACATTAGGCAAAAACTCAAACTCCTCCCACGATCGCACATAATCACCGACCTTCTCTACATTCAACACGCCGTCTCGGTCTAAGAACAAAGCCCAGCTCTGGTCAAAACGAGGCATATCGTGGGATGAGGGTTTGAGCGCGTTCGTAGTCAGCCGGTACTCCAATATCTATGAATGGAACGCCCTGGGGTTGATAAGCGGCAACGGGTAGATTCGGTACTGACTGCATAAGGTAAGCCTCCCATGAGAACTGCTCGGCCCATTTTTGAGAGTCCCACCAGCCCGCCTCTATAAGCGCTATTCCTCCATATATCCAGCCCGCCGAAGCCGGCGCCTTTTCTTGAAAAGCCCAGACGCGATTATGGAGCACTTGCACCAGTCCGTAACGGTCGGCTGGCTCAACATAAGCCAACGCCACCGAGACCGGTACCTGCTCCTTCACATGAAAAGCCTCAAAATCAGCCAGAGAAATAGGGAAAAAAGTATCCCCATTTAGCAAAAATACTCGGTCGTTTCGCTTAGCCCGCCAAGCGTAAGCTAACGCCCCTCCTGTACCCAGTGGCTGAGGTTCTACCATGGGTACAATCTGTATGCTGCTTGGCATGTGCTCTATTTCTCTCAAGACCTGATCGGCCTTATACCCCAAGGATAGTATTACTCGTCCCACCCCCTCTCGAGCCAAGTACTGAAGTAGATGCGTCAGAAAAGGTTTATCGCAAATAGGGGCTAGCACCTTTGGGAGGTCGGGCAGCACCGATCGGAGGCGGGTTCCCAGTCCACCAGCTAAGACGATAGCTTCACGGTCCATGTCGTCAGTCCCTCCGATACAAAGTGGTAGGGGAAAAATCGTCCTTCGAAGGAGGCAAGAGCAGCGGACACAGCGTAGCGAGTCGTTCCCGGACAATAAAATACCATGAAACCGCCCCCTCCCGCCCCCGATATTTTGCCGCCCGTTGCGCCTGCCCGTCGTGCGGCTTCGTAGATTTCCTCTACGAGCGGGGTACTGACCCCCTCAGCTAGCTTACGCTTATGTTGAAAGCCAACATCTAAGATATGCCCGATTTCATCTATCCGCCCTTTCAATAAGGCTTCTTTCATGCGAAAGGCTTCTTCTTTGAGCCGATGGGAAGCCTCTATGGACTCTATGGCGCCTTGACTCACCCGCTGCTGCTGAATCTCTATGATGGCTGAGGATGATCGACTAGTGGCGGTGTAATAGAGCAAGAGGTTGTGTTCTAACTCATACAGGTATTCGGACTTGACCCGGAGAGGATTGACAATGACTCGATCTTCTGCATAAAACTCCATAAAATTCACCCCACCGAAGGTAGCGGCGTATTGGTCTTGCCGCCCACCTTTTTGAGCTAGCTCTATGCGCTCAATCTCATATGCTAAACGGGCAATCTCATACTCACCCAGAGGAAGGCCAAGAGCCTCTACAAAAGCCCCAATTACCGCCACTACGAGCGTTGAAGAAGTACCTAAGCCAGAGCCCGGCGGGACATCCACAGCGGTAGTAAGCCTCAGAGAGAGAGGAGCTTTGACATAATCACGAATGATGCGATTATACACGCCTCTCAGGAGAAGAAGAGGCTCTTCTAAAGGCAGTTCTACCAGCGCTGGCAGGCGAGCCTCCTCCTGCTTATCGGCCGCCCTTAGAATAACGAGCGGTTCTTCTATCAGTTCTAGAGAAGCATGAGCGTACAAAGAAATGGTCGCGTTGAGGACCGCCCCGCCATAGAGCTCGGCGTAAGGACTAACATCGGTACCACCCCCAGCTAATCCGATCCGAAGCGGGGCTCGGCTTCGGTAAAGGATTGAACCCATGCGAGCAAAGTTGGAAAGGAACATCCTAAAGTCTCAATAGCGTCCATTAGCTTAGTTGGTAGCCAAGCCGCTTGCCAGCCTATCCTCACCTTTCACGGACCCGCAACAAGTCGGGGAAAAAGTATGGAGGGATTAGACGGGCTCGGCTCACTTCTCGATGAACCCTAACCAAGAAGAGTTTGGAATGAGAGAGACGCCGTATATTTGTCCCAGATGGGGAGTTGCCGGAGCGGTCAAACGGGCCTGACTGTAAATCAGGTGGCATCTGCCTACGGAGGTTCGAATCCTCCACTCCCCATTTATGCGGGAGTAGCTCAGCCGGTAGAGCATCAGCCTTCCAAGCTGAGGGTCGCGGGTTCGAATCCCGTCTCCCGCTCGCCTTCAATCTGGTAGCTTGGCCCCTGCCTTTGAAGTATTCCTTTCCGTAGGACTGGTATGACTCTAATCCTTCCCTATCAGCCCTAATCGCCCTCCTCAAGCGATAAACACCAAGATCGTAGAGCCAAAACACCGCCAGGTAGAATCGGGTTATCAACCCAGATTACCTTCCCGATCTTCAAGAAGCTATTCTTCAAGTCTGCTTTGGCATACGACCGAAATAGGAAGGATTTCCCACAGGGACGACTTCATTTCCACCTTCTCAAATTTTGCCTCTATCCTTGACGGTCAAGAGCAATCTATGCATTTAGAGCCGGTTTTATCTGTCAACCACCGCTTGGGTCTATATGCCTATGTATGGACATGCTCTCGGGGGCCAGGTGGGGCTACTGGTAGATTTGAACCTAAGCCAAGATAAAGCAATTTCAATCAACGGGATTGGAAGGTACTTCAGAGAAAGTCTTCAGGCCGCGATCGCAAAATATCACATAAAGAGCTCAGGAAAGCATTGATTTGTCTGGTTAGAACTCTTCGCTTACCTTGTGGGAACCCCTGGCACTCGTAGAAACCGATACGGAGGCAGGACGGGGCTCAGTGCCTTCTCGGTCCTCAACGCTATACCGCTGATGATTCGGGGAGCGGAGGATTAGGGCGAGACACACTCATGCGATACTTTTTTTTCTACGATGAAGGGATTGACCAGAGAGTGGGAGTTGGGTGGGGCGCCAGCGCCGTCGGCGCTGGCGCCCCACCTGTCCATCAGCTTACCCCGGCAGCTTCGCCCAAGTTCCATCACCTTCAATAGCGCACCGTCAAAGTAATCCCCTCTAAGCAGCCTCTCTCAGCGAATGATCCGTATCTCCACTCGACGATTGCGACGCTGCCCCTCCGGAGTGGCATTATCGGCGATAGGGCGGCTTTTTCCATATCCCACGATAGAAAACCTATCCTTCGGAATACCCCGCATCACCATGTAATCTCGAACGGCTTGAGCCCGAGCCCGAGAAAGCTGAAGTTCAGACTCGGCTAAACTCGTCCCATCGGTGTGACCCTCTATTTCTATCCGAAAACCCGTGTTATCCCGAAGAAAACGATAAAGAGCTTCCAACTGCGGTTTAGATTCAGGTAGGAGTTTAGAGCTCCCCTTATCAAAAGTAACATAGAAAAGAGGCACACGAAGCCCAAAGCGCAGCTTCTCTAAGTAGATGTCTATTCGGTTTTCTCGCCCAATCCGAGGCTTGATAGAGAATTCTTTCCACAAATGTCCGGGCGCATAAACACTGAGTTGTATTTCCCCCCTCACTGAATCGGGAAGCTCCCAGCGGAAGAGCCCCGTGGTATCTACGATTAGGCTATCTATAACCCTACCCTTCTCGTCCCTAAATAAGAGGGTGCCTTGGGTGCCTCTCATCTCTGTGAGGAGGTATCCCAAGATAACCGTTGGGGCCTCTGTGGGCGGAAAGCGCTGGATAATGCGGTTGTCGGGATACCACCACACCAACCAGAAGTCGGCGTTCCCGTATCGGCGGATATGGAGTTGATCTCCGGGTGAAGCGGTCGTCCCACAGCCGACAAAGAGGCCACCTTCGGCCGAAAAGAGAGCCACCCAGCTTTCTACGTCTTTGCCGCCAAACGTATAGGAGAAAATCAATGAGTCCGTCTGGCGATGCCACAATAGGGCCCAAGCGTCATAGAGCCCAGTGAGGTGGGGAATAAGCCCGTCGCGAGAGCTGGTCATTCCTGCAATGAGCCAGTCTCCTTGAGGGGTAAGGGAGAGAAAGTTGAGTCCTTCGTCGCCGCTTCCTCCTCCACTCCAAGCCACTTCAGCTAAACCAGCAGGGTCTATCCGCCAAATGACCCCATCAGCACGTCCATAGCTGGCTGCTCCGGCGGAAAAGCTCGTTCCAGCGACCCAGATTTCACCCTCTGGACTGCGTGTCCAACTATAGGGCTCCTCAAAGTCTGTACCTCCAAAGTTCCAACTGCGCCTCAGGACGCCCCTTATATCCACTTCCACCAGCCAAACATCCGTGCGTCCTAAGGGGTTTTGGATATCTCCGTCGGGCGAATCAGACCCCCCTATCAACCATACCGTATCAGCCGAAAAAGGAATAACCAAGCGCAAATAGTCATTCTCCCGTCCACCGTAGGTAGCGCTTCCAATCAGCTCACCCGTCGCCGATAAGCGAATAAGCCACCCATCTACCCCTCCCTTAGGAGACGGATTGTAAAGCGAGTCTCGAGAACCTATCTGTCCGACGATCCACAGGTTTCCATCTACGTGTAGACCACCTCCGAAAGCTATATCGTTACCAGTTCCACCTATGGCTTTCTGCCAGCGCACTTTGCCAAGGGGATCTATGCACACGATAAAGGCATCTTTTTTTCCATTGGAGATAGACTTAGAATCCGTCCAGCCTACAAGTAGCCAGCCTCCGTCGGGCAAGCGCCATGCGTCGGTGAGTTCTTCATCGCCCTCAGCGCCATAGGCGGCATGCCATACCAACTCTCCATTCCGATCGGTGCGTACCACCCAGAAATCAGCATCATAGCCTGAACGCTTAAGGAGACCATCTCTTGAACGGGTGTGTCCAAATAGCCAGTAGCCCCCTGCATCTTGATAGGCCTTTACCATCACATCGGCTGCCCCACCCCCATAGACTTGCTGCCGTACAATAGTTTGTCCCCAGACGAAACTAACCCACAGCGCGAGCCAGCTCATAAGTAAAAAGTATCTTTCGCGCCTGATCTATACGAATATAGGGCGGAGATTGAACTGACTTCCACTGGTTTTGTACAAGCTCTGCAAGAACCCGCTCTACTGCGGCCAAGGTGTACTTACCAAAATGCGTATGCCCCCCCTCGTAGCGCTGGTATTGATATTCCCAGTAGGTTGTCAGGTAGCCTGCGTAACCGTTGCTATAACCTTGGACGAGGAGGTGATTCACGCCTAACGGCGCCAAAAGAGGCAAGAGGCGCTCTTGTAGAAGTTTGCCAGCTACGGTCGTCGGCTCCATCGGAAGGGCTACGATACCTAAACGACCCAACTGCCAGACCTGAACAGGGAGTACTTGAGGCGTAAGAGGAAGCGGAAGGTACTTGCCTCTCTGGCGAGCTATCCACTGGAGGTACTTCACCGCCGGGTCGGTAGCCGGCAAGGGCAGGGTATCCCAACGCGTCGTACCGAATATACGCTTAGAGACACTCTCTATTAGGAGAGGTTTAGTTCCATGCACCTCCGAATCTATCAGTCCGCGCAAGCGCGCTAACACCGAAATGACTCTTACCCACTCAGGTGGAATGCCCCCTCCTTCTAGCGTACCTCCAATGAATGCAGGTCCCAAAGCCCCCGAACCCGTCCGACCTCGTCCCATCCCACGAGTATAGCGCTCATCCACCTCTATGGCTGAGAAGTCTACCCAAGCCCACCAAGAACGCAAAATCGGAGGCATCTCTTCCCCTTCTTCCTGAAAAAGGTCACGAGCCATCTGAGCCTGATACCGACCCACGATCCGTCTATTCTCAAATGGGTTCGGCGTGGGTCCTCGATGAGGCTTCACCCCAGGGAACTTGAAGTGATTGGGCGTTACATCACCCGCCGTAGTCTGAGCAAAAGCCGCAACGATCCCTCCCTCCTCACAAAGCTCCGAGGCGTATCCTTTATGGTCCGACGAAACGCAGCGATTCTCCTCTTGAATAGTCGTAGTATGCGTGCCAAACCAGTTTATCAAATGCCCAGTGGGTCTGATGGAAAGTTGGTAAGCCCGGCGATCAACCGCCAGCTCGGGTCGGTCCGTCCATGCCATAGGATTTTTCTTGAAAGCCTCCATGGCCCGATTGAAGGCCACCGGAACTTCTGGGGGAAACGCCTTCTGAGCGAAGCGAACTTCAGCAGGGCTGCGACGAGCATAAGCACTCAGAGCGGCTTCCACCATTCCATGGGCGTATCGTTCAAATACCCCAGCATGAAATCCAGGTGTATTGATGTGGTAGAGGAGATGATGAGAAAAACCGCCTGGCGCAGCGTGCGTGTGATTTGCTGTAATCATGAGGTGCGATTCTAACAGATCCGGCAAGTGAGCCTTGAGTCGTAAAAAAACTTCCTGTCTAAGCGCCACCGAAATAAAGCAGATGTCTGCTTCTATCCAGAAATGCGGAGGCTCTTCCCCCACTTGAAAGCAGAAGGCTCTCGCATATAGCTGGGACTCCACTGTGTGGGCTACATGACGGGAGTTACCCCAACCGAGCAAGCCGATTCCAGGCTCAAAGTAGGTGATGTTGGCTTTAGCGGCGCCGACTCGCCACATGTACAAAGGTAGATGAGTCAGCCTTTATGCTAAGGGAAGCCTAAGGAATCAGCATGCCACTTTCCCAGGTCAAAATGCACCTGCAGGGAAAATCAGTGATAAGCCCCCTATGCCTTGATTGGCCAATAAAAAGGCAAGGAGACCTCTAAGGAATAGGAAAAGGGAAATCATGGCTAAAACCGAGCCGTATCCATCACGGGCTGCTAAAGTCGCCAGTAACCCAGCAGAGAAAACTCACGCAACCCCGAACCAGGGTAAGCAGCTCTTAATCCAGCCTGCATCATAAAAACTGGTCTTCCAAGTCCTGTCAGCCCTAAACTCAACCAGCCCTCGGGCGGTATTTCTCCTGAGAGGGCATATCCTTGGCATCAACTCTACACGCTGTTCCTCCTGATTATCGTGGGATATCTAAGCCTAAAGGCCCCCCATCATTCCTGGACAAAAAGGGCGACAGGCTTCATGTCTAACCAGTTTGTCCCGACTTTCACCTCCACTTCAACTGGAACCCCGTTAGGCAAAGGAAGGGCTTGCTGCATTTCGGTTTGGATGATGGAAGCGACAGCTTCCACCTGTTCAGGGGGTAGCTCCCACAACAGCTCATCGTGAATCTGCAACAGCATCGGAAGGTCTGGGAGCCGCCGATGAAGCCGAAGCATCGCTACTTTCATCATGTCGGCGGCCGTACCTTGAATCGGCGTGTTGATGGCGAGACGCTCAGCCTCGGCTCTCTGCGCTTTGTTACGAGATTGAATATGAGGGATGTAGCGACGGCGCCCCAATAATGTTTCAGCATAGCCTAACTTTTCCACCTTATCTATCTGTGTCTGAATGTAGGTGCGTATGCCGGGATATCGCTCAAAGTATTGATGAATGAGGCTTTGAGCTTCACTTCGGGAAAGCCCTCCCCCTAATCGCTGCACCAAACCATGTGCAGTGATGCCGTATATGATGCCGAAATTAACCGTTTTAGCGATACGGCGCATTTCTGAAGTAATCTCAGCGGTACCGAAAAGTCTCTGGGCGGTCGCAGCGTGTATATCGCGCCCAGCTTGAAAATCTTCTATCATCTGCTTATCTCCGCTGAGAGCCGCAGCTATCCTCAACTCTATCTGGGAATAATCCGCCGAGAGAAGCACCCATCCCGGTCGCCCCGCTACAAACGCTCTCCGAAATCGCTTACCAGCCTCCGTGCGAATGGGGATGTTTTGAAGGTTGGGATTTTGAGAACTGAGCCGCCCTGTGGCAGCTACCGCTTGCTGAAAAGTCGTGTGAACCCGCCCTGTTCTTGGGTGGATACTCCGAAGAAGCCCTTCCCCGTAAGTGTAGCGTAGCTTGTAGAGTTCCCGATACTGGAGCAACGTTTCAATCAGAGGATGGAGATGAGCGATGGCATGTAGAGATTCCTCATCTGTGGCGGGCTGCCCCGTCGGCGTCTTCCGATGAACAGGTAAGTTCAGCTTACTAAAAAGAAGGTCTCCGAGCTGCTTAGGCGAGTTGAGATTGAAAGGCTCGCCAGCTAAGCGGTGGGCCTGCTCCTCCAGAGCTTTGAGCTGCTGGTCGTATTCCTGATTGAGGGTATGAAGGTAAGCCTCATCTATTTTTATGCCCCGCAGCTCCATCTCGGCCAGAACAGACAAAAGAGGAAGCTCTATCTCCTCGTACAAGCCATTCAAGTTACGCTCGCGCAGGGCTTGGCTCAGCGGCTTGTACAAGCGTAAGGCTAAATCAGCGTCTTGACACGCATACATAACAAGGCGGTCCAAGGGCACTTGACGAAGGTCTTTAGTCTTCAGCCCTGCAAAGAGGTCCGTGTAAGCGTAGGCTTTTTGCAAACCTAACTCTCGACGGGCCACATCATCCAATCCATGCGGACGTTCAGGGTCCAGTATGTAATCCGCCAAGAGGGTGTCAAAAAAAGGAGGACTCAGTCTCAGACCGTGCTGAGCAAGCGTTACCCAGTCGTACTTCAAGTTATGAGCGATTTTGAGGCGAGTACTGGTAGCCAGCGGTATGAGTGCGGCCCGCCAAGCCTCCCAAGTATCAGACCGTATGGGGATAAATACAGCTTCCCCAGGTTGAGCGCAAAGAGAGAGCCCTACCAGCTCCGCATGCATCGGATGTAGGTGGGTGGTTTCGGTATCTATGGCAATAGGAGCTTCGGGCGGAAGGTTTAGGAGAAATCGCTCTAACTCTTCTGGAGTACTCAGGAGATGATAATTAGCGCCCAGCACCGATGTAGAAGGGGCCATTGTATCGGGACTCTTTTTCCAAAGCGATAAGAGGCGCTCCTTGTGCCGACGAAATTCCAGCTCTTCTAAAAGGGGAAGCAGCTCGGACCAGTTTGGCTCTCGTAGGCGCATAAGAGAAGGCGTGAAAGCGACCGACTCTGGTAGAGGCGGAAGGTCCGCCATAGCTAAGCAAGCCAACGCATATGTAGCAAAAGCTCCTTCTCGGCCCGCTTCTAACTTTTGAGCTATTCCCTTAGGAAGCTCAGGGAGATGCCGGTAAATTTTCTCCAGTGAATGATACTTCGCAAGAAGCTCTCGGGCGGTCTTCTCCCCGATGCCCCGCACACCTGGGAGATTATCGCTTTCGTCGCCAACGAGCGCTAAATAGTCAGGTATCTGATGGGGTTGCACACCAAAGCGCTCATATACACCTTGGGCATCCAATCTCTGGGCAGGAGTTTTTCCTCGAGATGGACGATACAGGTGGATTTTATCACTTACCAGCTGTGCTAAGTCCTTATCAGCCGATACAATCCAGACGACTTCAGTAGAGGAAAGGTTCGCAGCTTGTAAGGCCCATTGGGCTAAAAGGTCATCAGCTTCATAGCCGGCTACCTCAGCTTCATAAATCCGGAGAGCCTGAATAAGCCGATGAATATAGGGCAGACTTTGTGTCATCTCTTCGGGAGGTGCACTGCGTTGAGCTTTGTATGCAGTAAGCCTTTCCTGGCGAAACCCTGGCTCAGCACTGTCCCACGCTACAGCCCAGTGAGTCGGTTGGAGTTGCTCTATCAAATCCAATAGGGTCGCTATAAATCCAAAGGGAGCGGCTGTGTTGAGACCAGCGCTGTTTCGTAGCGGCTTATCTCCAAAAGCAAAGTAGGCGCGATACACTAACCCCATCCCATCTATGAGCACGACCCGCATCCTGCAAAGTACGCTACCTCAGGGGGAAAGTCTCAGCACCGCTTGGGTCATAAGACCTTTTTCACCTTCCATCTGAAGAAGAAACAGGCCTGCTGCTGGGAGAGATACATCCCAACGCACAGGTTCATCCTGCGGCTCCCCTTCATAGGAAGCAAGTAGGCGCCCGCTCAGATCGTATAGGGTCGCTCGTCTCAGCCCTTTCATATGAAGGACGAGGTGATCCGAAAAGGGATTAGGAAAAATGCGTGCACTAAGGGGAGGTGCTGCCCCTTTGCGCACCCGCCAATAAGGTGAAAGCGTATCCGGGTCTATCTCCCATCGCAAAACCTCTTCAGAAAAACGCACGCGGGCTGGATTATTCATGAAATCTACCATGCTTTCTACCTGACTTCCTGACGCTGTAAGAACCCGCAGAGGCAGTCGCATCGGGTAAGCACGCTCGCTGATTAGCAAAACAGCCCCTTCATCGGTCCACTGCAAACGAGCTTGAGGGTAGTGCGGGCTGTAAATCCAACTCTGCAAAAAAGCATTGGTTACTTCTTCACCGAAGTTAGAGCGAACGGCCTCCCGAAAGTCGTCTGTCCGGGCAAAACCCTTAGCATGCCGATTTAGATACGCCCGAAGCCCCTCCCAAAATACCGTATCACCGACATAGGTCCTTAGAGTATGAAGAGCGAGAGCCCCCTTAGCATAAGTGGTAGGGTAATGAAAAATCCGCCATACATCCGTGGTATCCTCTACATAAATCGTTCGCTGGGTATCCCGCCATGCGACATTGATCATAGCCTTGAGCCAAGGCTTCCACGATTGAGGCGCCACTGCTTCAAACACAGTGCCTCCTAAGTAGGTACCAAAGGCTTCATTGAGCCATATATCCCGCCAACTACCGCACGTAACCCAATCCCCAAACCACTGATGTGCCAGCTCGTGGGCCCACAACTCCAACGAGTAGCTCCCGAAAAAGGTAATAGTCTGGTGTTCCATACCCCCTCGCCAGCCGATTTGTACCTGATTATAGTCCTCCCTCGCAAAAGGATAAGGTCCCAGTCGCTCCTCTAGCCAGACAATGTATGGAATGAACTGCTCTGAGAGGCGGCGGGCCACTGCTGTGTCTTGAGGGTAGACATAGTTTCTCAAGGTGAAGCGATGAAAGGGAGTCTGGATGAGGTATTCCTGGATGACGTAGTTAGAGGCGGCAAAGGCAATCAGATAGATGGCTATCGGATAGCGATGTTGAAAGTGCCTCCAGCGCCTCCCTTGAGCGTCAATGCTATCAGCGACGAGCTTTCCATTTCCAACCCCTATCAAAGAGCTCGGTGTGATGACACACATATCCAACGAATCCACCTTGTCCCCCAAGCCATCCTGACAAAAAAGCCAATCCGGCGCTCCATAGGGTTGAGATAAAGTCCAAACAGCCCAACCTGTGGCATGAGAACGCACCGCATACGACCCAAACCCAGAGCCAGAAGGAATGCCCCTATAGCTTACTCGTACCCATTCCCGCCCGCCATTTATCGCCTGAGCTGAACGCATGTAGAGTCGGCGTCGGCCGGGGTCTCGCCACACATACTGTATCGGAAACGAAGCGCTTAAGTGGAGGAGGCTCATGTTATCGCTCAGGTCCCACGCAAGAGTGTCCCCATGAAAGCCCTGAAAATGCCACTCAACTTCAGCTTCTAAAGTAGAGTCTGGTGGATTTACTTTGAATAGCAGTTTGCCATAAAAGAAGTCGGCCTGCTGCGCGCCCAGTAGGAGAAGGAGAAGGCCCCCCATACATCAAATATAAGAACTTGTCGGATTTCCCCAAGGTGGCCCTCTACCAAAAGGTATGGTGGTAAGGTGAGAGAGTGTAGGAGGACTTATCTCTTATCCTCTTTTCCAGCCTATTGACTCAGTTTAGATGCTCTTTTCCCAGTAGGTCCCGAATACTCCCTAATGTATCCTTCCCCATGATGCGCCTCCATTGCCGCTGGCTGACGTCATAAAAGGTGTAAGGGTCAGGAAACGAGACGTACTTTTCCTGAAAGCTATCCAGAGGTACGCCTTTCCGCCAAGCAGAGAAAACGCCCTTCACGACGGCCCTTACGGTATCCTTCGGAAAACGGTAGGTCCAAAACAGTTCTTCGTAGTAGGAGAATCCTGTATCCCGCAGCATACATCGTCCAACGACAGCTTCTCGGCGACCTGGGTAGATACTGCGAGCCGGACGGCTGATCCCGAAATACAGCGTCTCTCTCTCCTGCTTCCATAACTCCCATCGGTATGATTCTATGGAGTCTTTAGCTGAATGGGCTCCAGCGATGAGAGGATACAACCGTCTCATCACAGAGTCCCTTATCGTCTCGGGTATGTTTTCGGGGGGAGAGAATGATGGGTCAGCTTCTGACATACAGCCCCCTAAAAATAGAAAAAGGGGCAGGAAAAGTACCCTGCCCCCCCTTGAACCATGAGCTCCCTTAGTATTGAACATTCTGAGGATTGAAGTGAGTCCAGCCATCCGTCCAATCCGTATCCGTAGAGAAGGCTCCCTTGAAGCTCACCCGCTGGAAGAAGTTATCCAGCTTAGGGTTATCAAAGTTAGCGCCAGAAGATAAAGGAGACCCCGCTGGTAAGCGCAAGTTAGGGTCTGACTGATTCTGAATGATCGTGAAAAACGGCGCTCGGTTGGACTGAGAATAACCGAAAAGAACAGAGAGGTCGACCTCGACATTAGTCTGATTGTTATGGATTGGTGCAATCCATAGGGTTTGAACTAGACTATCCGTAGCCCCTTGGCCTCCTCGGAAGCGCGAACCTACATTGCCCGAGTCTATGTAGAGTACATTGTGCTGGAGGAAAGCACGGTCATTCTGATAATGTCCCAAAGTACTGCTTGCACCTCCATCTATCCTCAAGCCCGTGGGGAAGCCTCCGATGACAGAGTTGAATATGGACACAGCGGCATTGCGACGCAGATGTATGGCATTTTGATAGTTTGCACTACGGGACGCTCCTCGGCGATCTATAGGCCCCCATATGGTCACATTGGAAAACACACCCGAGGTAAGGGGGGTAGCAGACGAGCCAGCCGCATCATTATCGCATTCAAATCCATTTGAGCCCGATTGATCCGCTCCAAAAGGATCGCGAATAGCTACCGCAAACTGCACTCGACCAGACCATCCAAAATCCACATCAAAGTCATCATCCCATGTAGCATACGAAACGAGATACTTCCCATCTACGGTCCCTCCAAACCACTCGTATCCGTCATCTCCCCCGTAGGACACTTGTACGTGATCTATTTGAGTGCCGCGTCCGACCCCACCCATTGTGAGGCTATTGAGCTCGTTATTGGGTGTAAGAGCCACCCCTGCATATTCAATTCGCACGTAGCGGAAGACGCCAGAGTTGTCATCTGGATTGGTGCCACCATAGGGAACAGGAGGTGATATACCTTCAATGCCCACGCTGTTCGGGTCCTGATTGATGGGTGCATTACCCAGTATGACAACCCCACCCCAATCACCTCGGTCACGCTCACCTGGCCCAAAGCGAGAAGTGAAAATAATAGGCTTTTCAGCCGTGCCTTCAGCAAAAATTTTCCCGCCCCGATCTATGATGAGCGTACCCTTCGTGCGCCGATCCCCAAAGATAATCGTACCAGCTGGAATCCTCAATACACCGCCCGAACGGACAAAAAAGTTGCCCACGAGAAGATACTTCTTGTTAGGGTCTAAAGTAAGCTCAGACCTTAGCTCCCCTCGGAGGGTATCTAACCGCTCTCCCGTTGGCTGAGGCTGCGGTTCATCATCCTTTTTCTTCTTACATGCAACGAAGGTAGCGCCAGCAAGCAGCGCTAAAACTCCCATGTGAAGTCTTACGATACTCATATCGCCGCAAAGAAGTTCGTCCTTTGCTAAGGGAAAATGAGCCTTAGATTATCAAAAAGTGAAGGTACCCTGGCTTCAGAAGTTTATATCTTTGTCTCATGTGGAGAGCTATCATACTTGGGGCTATCTTGACAGCTTGCGGAGGAGGCGGAAACGGTGGCTCGTATAATTCTTCATCCGAGACTGTCCAAACCGTCTCTGCCCGTATGGAGTTAGCTCCCTATCGCTGGAAGGGAGCCCCCGACTCGGTAGAAGCCTGGGTAGCAGAATATGGAGGGCGACTCCTGAGCCGAGAAAAAGAAGAAGACCGAGCTTACTCTTATACGCTTCGCATTCCCACCCCTAAAACCGAAGCCTTCTTAGCTAAGGTGCGTCGTCTCGGCATTGTCCTTAGCGAGCGGACTAACCTCGTTGATATCACCAAAGAAGCGATGGACATTGAGTCTCGCTTGAAAATCAAGGAAGAAGCCGTGGAGCGTCTCCAAAACCTCCTTCGGCAGGCTCGCACCCCTTCGGAAATCTTAGAAGCGGAGAAAGCGCTTCAAACCGCCCTGAGTGAGCGAGACGAGCTGCGCTCTCAATACGAGAATCGTCGTCTGCTGGCTGAATACATCCGACTTGACCTGGTGTTACGCAATCTCCGCTATGTAGAGTACAGCCAAGGAGGCTCTTATTGGCTTCAGCTCTGGCGCAGTGTAGAAAGTGGGTGGGACGGATTCGTATATTTCACTTTTGCTTTGGCATATCTCTGGTGGCTGTGGCTGCTTATAGCTATCTTGATTTTTGTCTTATGGAGACGCCAGCGAAGGTTCAATAAGGCCGCATAAATCACGAAGGAGCCCCCTCAGACGCCTCACAGAGCGGCAAGACTACGCCAAACAAGGTATAACCAGGTTCGCTATGAAGGAGCTTTAGCGTGCCCCCATAGCTTTCCACAATCTGCTTGCATAAAGGCAAGCCTAAGCCTGTACCCTCTCCGGGAGCCTTAGTTGTGAAAAGCGGCTCAAATATGGCCTCTCGAAGATGAGGTGGTATTCCTTTCCCCGTATCTTGGATGTATATCCACGCTTGATTCTCTCTTTGTTCTATGCGAATAGTTAATTTGCCTCCCTCTGGCATAGCTTGGAGGGCGTTCTGAATGAGGTTAGCCCAAACTTGCTCCAGGCGAGCTGCCCCAGCACACACATACAAGGCTTTGTCCGGAAAGTAGGTTTCCACCTCTGTACGCCGCATCATAGGGCGGTAGAACTCTAAGGTGGCTTGTAGGGACTGAGACAAAGAGACAGGTTGAGTAGGTCCCTCTTCTATGCCCCGCACATATGTGCGAATAGCTTGGACCCGAGCTTGCAGCTTTTCCGCTGCTTCAGCGGCGCGATTGAGAGCCCGCCGAAGGCGAAGAAAACGAAGCATAGCCGACCATTTCTCAGGGTCTTCTAACCAACGGGCTAAGGCTTGCATTTGCTCAGGAGTATAACCCAGGGTGGATAACTCCTGCACCTGGGCCAGCGTTAAAGTCGGATACTGAGTCTGCCACGCTTGACGAAGCTCCCGAATGCGTGTGGGAGAGGGGCGCGCCTCAGCGGGTAGGATCAGACTATCTTCGTTCCGATCTAAGTTTTCTTCTATCTCGCTCAAAGCACTGCGAATGATTCCCAAAGGCGTGTTAATCTCATGCGCAATATGAGCAGCCATGATCCCTAAGTTGGCCATTCTCTCCGATTGGAGAAGTTGAGTCTGTTGAAGCTGAGTTTGAGTGAGAAGGTATTCTCGCTCCTGAGCAAGGCGGGCTTGAATCCGACGAAGATTCCATTCTCTCAGGTAAAGAATCCCCCCCATCAAAATCACGAATACGATCACCGCTATGCTTCGAAACCACCAGCTTTCATACCAAGGTGGCATGACCTCTACCTCCCATGTTAGTTCTCGGCGATAGGTATACCAAGGGTGTTCGACCCAGAGGCGTAATCTGACTTTGCCCGGACGACTGAGGGAAAATATGAGCTTAGATTCGGTTAGACGGATCGGTGGGTCCTCCCCTATTTGATAGAAAGCTCGCAGCCCTATGGGTAGGAAGGGAGCCTTAGCTCTCCAACTTAGTTCTACGAAAGGGCGCTCGGCTGGTAAGATAAGCTGCTGACGTTTCTGCTGTAGCGCCGGTCCTTGTAGCACAGCAGAGACTTGCAGCGGTGGAAGTCCTGTTCGAGAAGGTCTTATAGACAAAAGACCCAGCGATGTGATCACCCATAAGGTATCGCTGCGATAGAAGCTCCATAGGGGGCGCCCCCAGCCATGGGATAAAGGCAGAGTGGGTAGCCACGGTGTTTGGTAGAGGGTATCCCATCCAATTCCCTTTGCGTAAAGCCAGCGGACCCCCACCTTGAAGTACCACGCTCCCCTCCAACACAAAGCATCTTCAGGCTGAAAAGGTAACTTCCGACTCCTCCAGCTTTCTCCGGTCCACCAATAAAGCGTTCGAGCTCGCCATGCCCAGAGCGTATCTCCCGTCCAACCTAAGCGCCGGATGGGTTCGGGAAACCGATATTGGCGCTCCTCACGCCCTCGGCGAATGAACACTTCTACACCAGAGGCCCAGGCTAGTCTATCGTATGCGGCTGCAATAGCCCCGACATACCGTCCCGCTAGGGCAAAAGTCTGGCCATTCTGACGGAGTATGCCTCTCGGAGTCGCCCAGAGCCACTCTCCCTGATAAAAGGCGGGCTCTATGAGGGTTGCCGGATAACGGCAGTAACCATTTGGATAAACCGCTGTCTCCCCTTGCCAGACGACCCACTCTAAGCCTTGATTGTACGCTTGAGCGACCGGAATGGGCCACCTGTACAGCCAGCTTATAGGAGCCTCAGGGTATAGGAAAATGCATTCAGATGAGGTAAGTAGAGCTATGAGTTGGCTTCCGTAAGCCCCAGCGTAAATAGGCTCGTAACTCTCCCAGAGGGGCTTCGACGAACCAGGAACGAACAAAGCCTTCTCTGAGAGAAGATAAGGCCCGACCCACTGTCGTCCGCCACACAGGTTGGGTATTTGACCTTGTGTAGGTACAGGTGTAGCCTTGCCTTTTACACTGAGTAACCAGAGACGCTGAGCTACTTCTGTAACTTCCGCCAGTGAGGCTAAAGGACCGCAAAGTAGGACTTTATCGTCAGGCACGCTCAGTAGAGTATCTCCTCGGCGAAGTACGAAGCCTTGACGAGTGACACCCATCCATTCACCTTGAACCCTGGCAATGTGAAAGGCTTCTTTTTGCATTCGTCCGATGAGCGATGCCTGAACCCCCTTCAAAGCCACCTGCCCTCCTATTCGCCACATCCGGTATATCCAGCCCGTATTCTGGACTCGAAGGCTTTGAACTTGATGAGGAGTAACCCAAAATACTATGCCTAACCCGCCTAATACCAAGGTATCTTCGCCTAAGACAACCCCAGCTCTAACTTCTTCAGGCAGCCTGTATAGCTCCTCCCATCGTCCAGTGTTGAACCGCCAAATGCGCCGCCCGTCCACTACGTATACTTCCCCGTTCTCCCCCACTATCGGAAAAGCAAACGCTCCCCAACGTCCTTGGGGTGCTGCCCAACCTTCCCAAACAGGTAGGAAGAGAAACAAAGCGCTAAGCACAACCGCTACCAAATATATCGCTGCATCGTTGACTTTGCGATAAATACCCTATCTTTGCGTTATGCGAACGATAGCCCAACTTTTGGTGCTAAGCCTGTCATGGACAACTCTCGGATGGGCAAGTGACGATAAAGCCTCCAAGATGGTACTTCAAATGGAGAAGGACCAAGTCGCAGCCGCTGAAAAAGCTCTTGCTTCCGTCAAGGGTGTGAAATCAGTGAAATACGACGCCAGGAAGGGACAGCTCATCATCTTGTACGACAAGCCCACTCTCGGATGCTGCAGCCGAATTCACTCCGCCCTCAAGGAAGCAGGCGTGCAGTACGAGCTCGTCTCTAACCAAGAATACCCAGCTTGTAAGGATAAGCATGAGAAGGAACACTCCGATGCGTCCATCCCTGTTCAGCAAACTGCCGGGGAAAAGCCTTATAAGTTTCCCTGCGCAGGCGTAGTTCATTCCACACCTTCCTGCAGTAGGAAGACGCAGCCCTAACCCTGACAAACACAGGGGTCTGCAGAGGACCTCAACATTTGCAAGACAGACCCTCCCCAACTCTCTATTTGAGAGAGGTTCACATCCTTTGTGAGAATCTCTAAAAGCTAAGCACTCAGCCCACCACCCAAGCTCTTTCTAATAATCACCCTGGGCTAAGGGTGTGATGGCACCTTCCTCAGAGAATGTAAATAGTCCCCATCCCTCTACCCCGAAGCGTAGGAAAGTGTAGCGCCTAATCCAATCCCCTAAAAGCACCAAGCGGCTGCGCCCGATCTGCTCAGCGAGAGCTAAGTGTCGATGAGCCAAAATGTACCAGTCCGCAGGTCGCTTGTTCTGCTCTGCTAAAACGAAGCGACGCACATACTCTCTGTCCCCTAAATCCACATCATCCATTGGCATATGGGCCACCCGACTTCGCCCCGAGGCTAAGCGCCCCAGCCATAGCCCGATATCGGGATGTATCCAGCGATAAAGGATGTGAAGCAAACGGTTTTCCATGCTGGCATAAAGAAGCCTATCTATCCAAGGGACGGGGCCTACTTTATGTCCGTGGGAAAGAAAAAGCGTCATACCTTGCCATTGGGCAATCAGCGGATCGGGTAAGCGCTGCAGCCCTATTTCTTCCGTGAGATACCCTGTAAGCCATAAATCATGATTACCCGTCTGAAAAAACACTGGTATGCCTGCATCGGTGATTTCAGCCAGCGCTGCTAAAAGGCGAACATGCCCCTTTGGTACAGCATGGTAGTACTCAAACCAAAAATCCCATATGTCGCCCAGAAGGTAAAATGCAGCCGCCTCAGGGGCGTGATGTCTTAACCACAAAATGAAGCGCTTCTCTCGGCTCATGCTCTCCCTGCGAGAGGGCGCGCCAGCATGGAGGTCGCTTGCAAAGAAAATGGATTTGCCTGGCGGACGGTCAGGGGGATACAGCGCAGGAAGTGAAGTATCAGGGAAAGAGGGCATCCCCTATTCGCCTCGGATAAGGTTCATGGAAGAAGGCGACGAAAACACCATTGTTTCACTCGCTTCGTGCAGCTTGGTTATGTAGGGAGAGCTGATTCAGCCTTTCGGGCAAAACCTAAGTCTTTCTCTCAGGAGCCAGCTCGTACCTGCTCTCGGGCAGCTCGGGCTGCCTGGACCATGTTTTGTAGAGCAGGCGTTACCTCCTCCCATCGGCGCGTCTTGAGTCCACAATCAGGATTGACCCAAATAAGCTCGTCTGGCAAGGCGCGACGAGCTGCTTCTATGACCGAAGCCATCGCTTCCGCTGTAGGAATAGCTGGCGAATGGATATCATACACCCCTAACCCAATCTGCCTATCCCACTGAGGAAAGCGTCTAAACTCCTCCACCAAAGTACCTTTGCTGCGCGAGGCTTCTATGGACACCACATCAAAATCCATTTCCCAAATGTACGGGAGGATGTCCTCAAACTCTGAATAGCACATATGGGAATGGATTTGCGTCTGAGGTAGGGCTCGGGAAGCCAAGCGAAATGCTCGTACAGCCCATCGGAAATACTCACTCCAATCTTTCCGTTTGAGGGGCGCTCCCTCGCGAAAAGCGGGCTCATCTATCTGGATCACGCGAATCCCGGCCGTTTCTAAATCGCGCACTTCGTCTTGAATGGCTAAGGCTATTTCGTAGGCCACCTCTTCTTTAGACTTATGGGGAGGGGCGTAGCTCCAGTTTAGAATCGTTACGGGACCTGTCAGCATGCCTTTGACGGGTTTTTGGGTGAGGGACTGAGCATAAGCTATCTCCTCCACCGTCATAGGCTTAGGGCGCCACACATCTCCGTAAATGATCGGTGCGCGATAAACCCGAGACCCATACGATAGAACCCACCCCTGCTCCGTGATAGCAAAGCCTTCTAATCGCTCAGCAAAAAATTCTACCATGTCGCTCCGTTCAAACTCCCCATGGACCAGTACATCCAAGCCAAGCGCCTCTTGATAACGAATGACTTCGGCGATTTTCTGACGGATTCGCTCTTTATATTCGGGTTCCGATAGCTTGCCCTCCCGATAGGCCTTCCGAAGCGCTCTAAGGTCCTCGGTCTGAGGGAAAGAACCTATCGTAGTCGTCGGAAAAGAAGGTAGGTTGAGATGTTGGCTTTGCAGGCGAACCCGTTCAGTATAAGGCATCTCCCGATGAAAGTCTTTCTCCACAAGAGAACGCACTCGCTCGCGCGTAGGTGGGTGATACCCCAGAGACTCACCTTGCCAAAGAGCCGCTGTAGCCTCCACTTCACCTTGAACCGAGGCATCCCCCTCTATGTAAGCCTTGAGCAAACGAAGCTCCTGTAGTTTCTCCTTAGCAAAGCTGAGTCGATCCCAAACAAGGAGAGGTATTTTCTTTTCAGGAGCTTTTGTTAGAGGTAGAAAAGATAGAGGAGCGCTGGGTGCCAGCCAGATATCTTTAGCACGCTTGGAGAGCCCCTCCACTTCCTTCGCTTTTTCAATAAGATTGGCTCGCCAAACGCTGCGCCCATCTATGATACCCGCTATCAAGACCTTATCCTCGGGAAATCCATACTGCATGATGGCCTCTTTGTTGGTCCGACCTGCTACGAGGTCTAAGCCTATCCCTCTCACAGGCAGCTCTACAAGACGAGAGTAAAAATCCACCGATTCATAATAGGTCAGTAGATACAGAGGGAATCGCGCCAGTTTATGATACAGATAGCCTATGAGCGGCACAAGAGGGTCATCTAAAACGAAAGCTGGCTCTTGTATCAGAAAACCCGAAGCCCCGGCTGCCTGGAGGTCAGCTAACAGCCTTTCGTACACTGGCAAGAGGGCATCGGCGTAGCGTTCTATCTCATCTGGTGTGAGAAGGTGGCCTTGCTTCTTGGAGAGGGCGAGGAAAGTATAAGGGCCTATGAGCGTAGGCATAGCTCCATCGTAACCCAATCTCTTAGCAAAACTGCTTTGGGACAGATAGAACTCAGGCTGAGCTTGGAGATGGAGAGGCTCCTCCCATTCGGGTACGAGGTAGTGGTAGTTGGTATTGAACCATTTAGTCATTTCTAACGCTTGGGCACCGCGTGCCATGCGGAAGTAAGACTCAAGACCTTGATAAGGCTGAAATCGCTCAGGAATAAGCCCAACAGCCACCGCCAAATCCAACATTGGATCATACAGCGAGAGCTCAGCAGCTGGATAGATGTCTACATAGGTAGCATAAGTAGAAAGGCGCTCTTTCTCTAAGTCTTCCATACCCGCAAGGAGGTCCGACTTTGATAGCTTCCCACTCCAAAATCGTTCTAATAAAGACTTATACTGCCGTTTTTCTCCTAAGCGCGGTAGCCCATACGCAAGTGTCTGCATGCCTCAAAGGTAAGCTGAACTGAACATAAGACAGAGTCGTTTGGGATTCAGCAGGGCTTTTTTTCAAATAGATTTTTCTCAATCCTGCCCAGCTGCTACATACTGTCGCAGAGCTTGATAGAGAGCTTGCGCGATATGCTCCTGGCCAGACTCCGAACCCAAGTATTTCTCTTCCTCGGGATTCGTTATGAATCCAATCTCGCACAAGACAGCAGGCATGCTGGTACGCCACAAGACAAGGAATCCCGCTTGTCTGACCCCCCGACTTTGCCGCTTAGTCTTATCAACGAGGGCATCTTCTATCTTTCGGGCTAGCCTTAAACTCTGCTTCAAGTATGCATGCTGCATCAAAGAGAAGATGATGTAGGCTTCTTCGGAGTTTGGATCAAAACCCTCATAAGTTCGCTGATATCCCTCTTCCAGGAGTATGGCTGAGTTTTCTCTCATAACCACCGCGAGGTTGTCTTTCGTCTTATGTTCTCCGAGAGCGTAAGTTTCAGAGCCAGCTACTTCTCGTTTGGGATTAGCATTGCAGTGAATGCTGAGGAAGAAGTCGGCATGTAGCTTATTAGCCGTATCTGCCCGGCGAATGAGTTCTACGAAAGTATCCGTGTCCCTCGTAAGGACAGGACGGAACAGCGGGTCCTTTTTGAGTAGTTCCGCAAGCTTGAGTGATACGGAAAGGACAATATCCTTCTCTTTGAAGACTTTACCGGAGGCACCGGGGTCTTTCCCGCCGTGACCAGGGTCTATGACGACAAGAATAGGCTTCATCCAGCGAAAAGAGGTCGTACTAAAACAGGCTGCTACCAGTAATAGAAGCCCCGTACATTTGCTCATACCTTCATGCAAAGATGCCAAATCCTTTTGATACTGGTTCTTTGGGGAAGTGCGATAGCACAAATAGAGCAGCGTCCGCGCTCAGATAGCCTCCCCATCTCGCTGAGAGATTCGCTCCTACAGAGGTCTTATAGGGGTGATACGATAGAATATGCAGCGGAGGATTCCATAACCTTCTATATCCCCCAGCGTAGCGCATATCTTTACAGAGGAGTAACCCTGCGCAGCGGTGGCATGCAGCTTCAGACAGGACAGGCCCGGATAGAATGGGACCAAGGTATTTTATACGGTTCAGGGCGTCCGCAAGGGGATTCAATCGCAGAGAAGCCTATATTCCTCATGGATGGGCAGAAATACGAGATGGACAGCATACGCTATGATCTGCGAAGAGACCGAGGACAAATCTTAGGACTGCGTCAGCAGCTTGCCGATGAAGTTTTAGCGGGAAGAGCGGTGCAAATGAACCCCGACAATACTTTTTACGCAGCAGGGGCTTATTATACGACTTGCACGGCTCGTCCCCCCCACTTCTACATTGCTGCCAGTCGTATCAAGCTATATCCCGGGCAGCGGATCATCAGTGGTCCCCTGTACGCTGTCGCTGGGGAAGTGCCTATTCCCATTTTTCTCCCCTTCGGCTACTTCCCGCTCATGGATAGTCGGAGTTCCGGGTTTATCCTGCCTCTTATCGGCCAAGCTGCAGATCGGGGATTTTTCTTGAGAGGTTTAGGCTATTACTGGGCCATAAACCGCTACATGGATGCTCGGCTGGAAGGTGATATTTTCACGCGGGGCGGATTTCGTAGTGAGCTTCTGTGGACTTACCGAAAGCGATATTGGTACGATGGTAGACTTTCCATCCAGTATGCTTATCAAACCTTCAATGAGCCGGGCGATCCAGACTATCAAGCGACTCGTATGGCCTTCTTACGATGGCAGCACCGACAGACCTTATCTCCTACTGCTTCGTTATCAGCTAATGTGCAAGCCGGCAGCTCTACCTTTCTCGGACGACAAAGCTACAATGCGACCGACTTTCTCTCTACGAACCTTCAGTCCAGCATAGCGTTCCAGAAGTCGTTTTCTGCATCACCTTGGCAGCTAACCCTCGGCGCTAATCACAACCAGAATGTGATCCAGAAAACGTGGGCTTTCCAAGTACCTGTTTTGGCCTTGTATCAAAATCGGATTTTTCCTTTTGAGCGGAAGCGCCGAGTAGGTTCTCCTCGTTGGTATGAGCGCATCGGCTACACCTACCGGTTAGACGCCCAAGGCGTCATCACAGTGCCAGAAAGCCTTCTCTTTACGCCAACGATGTGGGATACGCTTCGATGGGGAGCTCGACACAATATACAAGTCGCAGGAGGCTATACACTTTTCCGATACTTTCAGCTTACCCCTACCTTTAGCTACAATGAATACCTGTACAGCGAGCGGATGAAATATGCGATAGATACAGCAGGACAACTTCTTCCAGAGCGACAGCGCCAGCTGATAGCGGCTCGTGACTTTTCCTTCAGCTTATCACTTACAACTCGGCTATATGGGGTTCGGACATTTAGGGGAAAGCGGGGGGTGGCTTTCCGGCATACGATTATTCCCAGCGCAGCTTTCAGTTGGCGTCCCGACTTCTCAACCCCCCAATGGGGCCTTTATCAACGCTTAGAGCGACAAGGGAGAGAACAGCGTTTCAACCCCATCGGTTGGGGCTTTTATGGCAGCCCGCCGAGCGGGCGCCAGCAAGCTCTCCAACTTAGCCTCAATAACCTCTGGGAAATGCGATATAAAGACCCTCGGGACTCGTCTGGACGAAAGTATAAGTACATCACGCTTCTGGACAATGTAGGCGCTTCCACCAGCTATAACTTTGCTGCGGATAGCTTTCATTTAGCGCCCATTCTGCTTTCAGCCCGGACGAATCTCCTCGGTACCCGCCTCAACCTCAACTATAATGCCACATTAGACCCCTATCAATATGACTCTACGGGGAGACGCCGACCGCAGTACCGATGGCACCAAGACCGACGCCTCGGTACAATCACCCAGATGACCTGGGCTTTCGTTACCTCCATCGCTCCAAATCGCATCTCTACTCTCCCAGGCGAAAACGAAGAATCTCTCATCTTCTTCACCTTACCTTGGCGGATTGACTTGAGCTATAACCTTGTTGGAACTCGTCAGTTTTTCCCCGACTCAGCCAAGTACCGATGGGTGCAAACCTTAGGCCTTTCCGGCGAGGTAAATATCACGCCATTCTGGCGGGTTCAGCTTAGCACAGGGTTTGACTTTATTCAGAGGCGGCTTTCTTTCACCAGCGTCAACATCTATCGGGACCTCCACTGCTGGGAGCTCAGCTTTAACTGGATACCTTTTGGGGTGCGGCAGAGTTATTTTCTCACCATTTCAGCCCGTTCGCCTAAGCTTCAAGACCTGCGCATCACGAAACGACGCGATTGGCAAGACCGCTTCGTTCGGGGACTATAGGCGCATTTTTGTTAGACTTGCATCGGTGAGTACTCTGGTAGCTTTGCGGGAAGCGCTGGCTTCCGAAGCCTTAGAGGTCAAAGAACAGGCAGGTGAGCTGACCTTTATCGTTGAACGCGAAAAACTCAAACCTTTTCTCAGGACACTGAAAGAGAATCATGGGTTTGACTACTTGGTAGATATTGGAGCGACCGACCACTTTGTAGAAGGGCTCCGTTTTGAAGTAGTGTATAACCTAGTAAGCCTCACCCGCCGCCTTCGGGTTCGGGTGAAGGCTCGATTGCCCGAGACCCATCCGGAAGTAGAGAGCGTGTCAGATTTGTGGCCTGCGGCTGCTTGGCATGAAAGGGAGGCGTATGACATGATGGGCATTCGTTTCCGAGGGCATCCAGACCTTCGGCGCATGTACCTGCCCGAAGACTTTGAGTATCACCCCCTCCGAAAAGAATTCCCCCTCTTGGGTATACCAGGAACCCTCCCTCTACCCCCCAAGGACCCTCCTAAGCCTTACCTATGAGCTTCAAAAGGTTATCCCAACCAAGGCACCTAACTCTACTAAGTCGGTAGGAACAGTAGAGCGATAGATGAATTGCCTATCCATCACGCCAAACGTATAACGATTACGCTCAAACTCTTTCTCACCAGAACGAAGGCTGGTAAAGAGCAGGGAAACTCCTAAGAAGAAGTTATTGGAGATGGTGAAGTTGGTGATGAGGCCCGTACTGAGCCCCAACTGAAATGTGGAGAACTTAGGACTAATCCACGCCCGAGCTGCATCGCGTTCGCCTTCTATTTCAGGTGCTGAGTAAATCCCAAAGGCGAGCTGAAGAGGCACATAAAATGACACCCAATCCAACTTCAAGCCAGTCCCCACGCCCAATCCCCCTTGCGTATGAGAAATAGTGGGATTTTGGCTTATCCTCACGCGATCAGGAAACAAGGCCCCATCCCTCCCGAGAGACCTGGCATCCAGAGGGAAGAAGCTCTGGGAAAAACGGAGATTGAGGCTTACATAAGAAGCGATGAAGGCATGAACCTGAAAGCCGATTCCAGCTCCCGTCAGGGCATGTCCGCTGGTAGGATAAGTGAGGCCTTTGGCCATAGTGGAGCCAGAGGGAGCTACGGCAGCGACACTGAGCGCTGCAAAGCTGTTAGGACTGCTGAATTGGGCCCATATGGCACCGCTGAGAAGGGTTAAACGCCACATGCAGCAAAGGTATAATGCCAATCCCTGCTGTTGGGTAGATGGACCTTACCGAACATTCGGTAGAATTTCTATACCTTTGCCTCATATGATACTGCGCATAGACCGACTGCAAATCGAACTGCCGATGCCGAGCGAACCCGATGTAGCCGCAGCTGCAGCCGTTCAAGAGCTGCTTGGCGGCCGATTCGGCGAAATGAGTACCCTCATGAACTACACTTACCAATCCTTCAACCTTCGGGGCCGAGATAAGGTCAAACCCTTTTACGACCTTATCGCCAACATAGCCGCAGAGGAGTACGGCCACATTGAACTGGTATCGGCTGTCATCAATGGACTCCTAACTGGAGCGCCCGAGAAGGACGACCCGCGTGAGACCCCCATGAAGAATCTCAAAGATACCGCCGGCCTCCGCCACCACTTCATCCATAGCGGGTTGGGGGCATTACCTGTCAACTCGCTTGGACAAGGATGGAATGGGGAATATGTCTTCAATTCGGGTGACCTGGTTCTGGACTTACTCCACAATTTCTTCTTAGAGAATGGCGCTCGCATGGCCAAGATTCGCGTGTATGAGATGACAGACCATCCCATTGCTCGCCAAATGCTGGGCTACCTTTTTGTCCGCGGCGGTGTGCATGCCCTTGCTTACGCTAAGGCCTTGGAGGCTCTTACCGGCGTGGACGTCAAGAAGATGCTTCCCATTCCCCGCATTCCAGACATAGAGTTCAAGGAGTCTAAACCTTTCATTGAACGTGGCTTCCACCGAAGGCTTTATCGCTTCAGTGTAGAGGATTTCAAAGACATCACAGCTATTTGGACAGGCGAGCACCCAGCGGATGGCAAGCCCTTGGAGGTGTTAGATGGCCTCCCCGAACATGCAGGCGGTCCGGCTAACCCTCCCGAAGAGCCAGCAGTCTTTGCCCCAGGCTATAACATTGATGAGCTGCGTGAGATGGCTCAATGGCTCCTCAAAAAGAGCCGCTAATATCATTCTCCCAACTGCCCCTTTCTGGAAGAGCATATTCCTGAGAAGAGAAAACCACTCTAATCACTCAAGTAAAGTTGGTTAAGGGGATCAGCCCATAGGCTCGTACATATCCCCGATAGGGCAGCAGCCTCGTCAAGGGCGGCTGCCCTTTATTTTTTTACTCAGTCTGCATCCACGAATATTGAGCCTCTCTAACATTCCGCTCGGCTCTCCCGCTTCCATAGGGAAACTGCTCAGCGTAGCTGAGCTCTTCGTTTGAAGGCCTACCCCACCTCTCAGCGAGTCAAGCGTAAAATGCCCTTCCCTGTCAGGTATGAATCATCAGGCACAAGGTCAGCAAAAGCATAAAAGTTGCCCTGCCATCCTTGAGGCAAAGAACCATAGTCTGATCCCGTATAGTAATACACGACGCCCCCAGATAGGTAGGTACGCACTGCCCACGACAGGAAGCGAGGAAGGGGGGCGACGGCACGCCCCACGATGAACCGAAACTTTTCGTTCAGCTCCTCAGCTCGCTTCCACCGAACCTCTACTCGTTCAGAAAGACCTAACTCTCTGACTATCTTCTGGACTACTTCTACCTTCTTCCGCGTGCCATCTATGAGGAGGAAAAAGGTGTCTGGATGGGCTACAGCCAGAGGGATGCCCGGCAGACCCCCACCGGTACCAATATCCAACACGACCTCCCCCCTAGGAAAACGCCACCACCCCAGAAAGAGAAGGCTGGGGAGAATGTGGTGCTCCCACACGTGTTGAATATCCTTCCGAGAAATCAGATTGACCAGGGCATTAGCTTCTTTTAGGAGCTCTGCATATCTCTTGAGCTGCTCAAGCTGAAAAGGATTGAGCTGACTGAGGAGAACCGCTGGTAGCTCAGTGAAGGAACTGCGTGCGAAGGACATAATTCAGCACGCCTCCATGCCGATAATATGCCATCTCTATCTCAGACCGCAAGAGAGCTATGACCGAGAAGCGCTTCTCCGTACCCGTAGAAGGGTCATGAGCATGAACGCTAAGCTGCTTCAGCGGGTGAAGGTGGTCTGCAATGCCTTCTATGGTGAAGACCTCTTTGCCCGTAAGACCTAAGGTTTCTACATTCTCACCGGGTAGAAACTGAAGGGGAAGGATACCCATCCCCACAAGGTTACTACGGTGAATGCGCTCGTAACTTTCTGCTATCACGGCCTTGACACCCAGTAAGTTGGGACCCTTGGCAGCCCAATCGCGTGAAGAGCCGCTTCCATACTCTTTACCAGCCAAAACCAGCAGCGGCGTGCCTTCTTTCTTGTACCGAACTGAAGCCTCATACACCGTCATTATCTCTCCAGTGGGATGGTAAAGGGTCCATCCGCCCTCCCGGTCTACAAGTTTATTCCGAAGGCGTACATTAGCGAAGGTGCCTCTCATCATGACTTCATGATTTCCTCGCCGAGCTCCGTAGGAGTTGAAGTCTTTAGGTTCTACGCCGTGTTCAATCAGATATTTACCGGCTGGAGATTGAGAAGAGATAGAGCCAGCGGGCGAGATGTGGTCCGTTGTAACGGAGTCACCTAAGACCAGAAGGACCCGCGCTCCTTTTATATTCTGCAGAGGGGGGACATCCACCGTCAGTCCATCAAAAAATGGCGCCCGACGAATGTAAGTGGAAAGGTCGTCCCAAGCGTAGCGTTCTCCTCGGGGAGCTTCCAAGGCCTGCCAAGCAGCCTCCCCTTCAAAAATACGAGCGTAGACACGCTTGAAGTCAGCTTCTTCTACGACTCGCTCCATGAGGTGATTCACTTCATCGGGAGTGAACCACACATCACGGAGATAGACGGGATACCCATCGGGGTCGTAGCCCAGCGGCTCCGTTTCAAAATCAATATCCATCCGACCTGCTAAGGCATAAGCGACGACCAGAGGAGGCGAAGCCAAGAAGTTCATACGCACCTGCGGATGAACACGAGCCTCAAAGTTGCGATTGCCTGAGAGAACGGCTGCAACGACTAAGTTCTTTTCTTGGATAGCCTCGGATACAGCAGAAGGTAATGCACCGCTATTACCGATGCAGGTTGTACAACCATAGCCCGCTACATGGAAGCGAAGGGCTTCTAAGTAGGGCAAGAGTCCCGCTTTTTCCAGGTACTTTGTCACAACCTGTGAACCCGGAGCTAAGGTCGTCTTAACCCAAGGCTTAGGCCGTAGTCCCGCTGCGACGGCTTTTTTAGCGACGAGTCCCGCTGCCAGCATCACCGAGGGATTAGAGGTGTTGGTGCAGCTGGTTATAGCTGCGATGACTACAGCCCCATCCGAAAGCAAGTACTCTGCATCTCCCGCTGACAAATGGGCATAGCCGTTGGAGGGTAAATGCTCCCGAACTAAGGTCAAGGGCTGAGGCGCCACAGAATGAAGCTGCCTCTGATAGGTCGTTTCTATATTCCGCTGGACGGCAGATTTCACTTGCGAGAGGGGTAGGCGGTCCTGCGGACGGCGCGGTCCAGCTACGGAAGGTTCTACCGTCCTCAGGTCCAGTGTGATAACCTGAGTATAGACGGGATTGTCATGCGCTTCACGCCATAGGTGATTTTTCTGGGCATACTGACGGATTCGCTCTACTTTCGCTTTATCACGTCCGGTGAGACGCAAGTAGGCTAGCGTCTGTTCATCTATTGGAAAATAGGTAACCGTGCAGCCAAACTCAGGGGACATATTAGAGATGGTGGCTCGGTCGGGCACGGTAAGTGTGTCCAGCCCAGGGCCAAATACTTCTACGAACTTATCCACGACGCCTACTTTTCTCAGGAGCTCCGTAATGGTAAGAACAAGGTCTGTGGCGGTCACACCTGGTTTTAGCTGGCCCTCTAAGCGCAGGCCTATCACTTCAGGACAGGGGAAATAGAACGGCTGCCCCAGCATAGCAGCTTCTGCCTCTATGCCTCCTACCCCCCACCCTACGACACCGATTCCATTTACCATCGGGGTATGAGAGTCTGTCCCCACGACGGTGTCAGGAAAGGCCCACCCCCCCCGCTCTACGACCACCTCAGCTAAGTACTCTAAATTCACTTGATGCACAATCCCCATGCCGGGTGGAACAATCCGAAAGTTAGTGAAAGCCTGCTGAGCCCATTTGAGAAATTGATAACGCTCTCGGTTTTGCTGATATTCCCGCTCTATGTTTCGACGAAGGGCGGCGGCATTCCCGAAAGAGTCTACCTGTACAGAATGATCTATTACCAAATCCACTGGCACAAGCGGGTTGATGCGCCGAGGGTCTTTGTGATTAGCTGCGACCGCATCCCTCAGAGAAGCTAAATCTACCACCGCCGGAACTCCGGTGAAATCCTGCATGAGCACCCGAGCCGGGACAAACGCAATCTCATCTTCTGGACTGGGATGACCGTCCCACTTGCGGAAGGGCTCCAAGTGGGCTGAGGTTACCTTGAAGTTGTCTAAGTTTCGTAAAACATTCTCCAAGAGGATACGCAGGCTATACGGGAGCTTTTCTACATTTATCCCTAAGGATTGAGCAGCGACAGAGAGAGAGACGAAATGGGAATCTCCTGAGAAGGGCTGCTTCCAAGCCGTCATGCAGCAAAGATAGGGGCTTCTGGGTCATCTACCGTCGTGCTTATCAGAAGGGGGCTATGGTATAAGTGAAGGGATAGCCTGTTTTGAACACTTGAAGGTAATACAAGCCAAAGGGCAAAGCATCTATACAGATTTCATCGCCCCGAGTCTGATGTAGCAGACGACCAGCGACATCATATACTTTGAGCTCCTCTGCTCCCTCTACGAAGAGTGTGTTCCCTTTTCGCTTCAGCTTTGGCGGTGCGATAAAAGGAGTAGAGATGCCCATCAATTCGGTGCAGACGTGATCAAAGGGGGTTGTGCGGCCTCGGGCGAGCTGATTAGCTTGGCTGATTAGAGTAGAACCATGAAAGCGCAAAAAGGCCCGCATGCGAGCTATCTGCTCTGGGGTAAAGTGGGTCATACAGCTATCATCCACGTACCCCATGAAGTTGTGTATAGGGTCGGGAAGGTCTATAGGGGTCTCTTGACAAGTGTTAGGAGGGGTTCTGGGGCACCCGTAAGTGGCTTGACGCTGCGGCGGTGTATCGCAGATTTCGTCTCCTTCGATGGCGCACGTTTGAGGCGTCATGCCTCGGCATCCCCCTTCAAATGGATGATATAGGCTGAACACATGCCCCATTTCATGTACGGCGGTACGACCTCGGTCGTATGGCGGACGCACCCCTTCCCCCTCCCCGAGAACTCCCGCTACCAAGACAATACCCGCTTTGGCTTGGGGATCATTCAGAGCTCGGGCGTAGCCTATCACCTGCATGGGCATAGAGCGGACAACCCAGATGTTGAGAAAGCTGTCTGGAGCCCAATAAATAAGATTCTTGAGGGTATCCTCCTCAGTGGACCAATCATGCGAGGACAGCGGAGACACCGTACGAGTTAAACCGCAGGTTGGCTCACCCGAGGGCCCGTAGCGCGGCAGGTAAAACTGAATCCTCGCTGGGGCAAAGTCACGGTTCAGCGCCCGGAGCTGAGCCCCCACACGCTCAGAAGGTATCTCATTTGCGTACGACTCAATCACATGAACCACCACCGGAACCCATAAAGTGTCCTCAGAATGATCCTCTGGATATGAACGAAACACCAGCCCGCTAAAAGAGGAAGGTATACGAAGAAAAGTCTTATCCACGGGACACTGGCGCTGAGCATACACCCATGCCCCTATGAAGGCAAGACCTTTTATACATCTCAGACCTAAGATCGGCGCTTTCACCATACAAAAATAAGCTCATTCCGAGGAAAAGCGTACCTTTGCAGGGCGGGCCTGTAGCTCAGCGGTTAGAGCAGCGGACTCATAATCCGTTGGTCGGGGGTTCGAATCCCTCCGGGCCCACATGCACATAAACCTCCACTGGATGGGGGAGGGATTGCACTTTTTAGCTCAATCTGATAAAGGCCATACCCTTAGCTACGACTCACCTCAAGAAGTAGGGGGCACTGACAGAGCCGCTCGCCCTATGGAGGGCTTACTCTCAGCTATGCTGGCTTGCTTCTCTGCTGATGTACTGAGTATCCTTCGAAAAAAGCGCAAAACCGTAGAGACTTTTTTTGTAGAGGCCCAAGCAGAACGCCGACCGGAGCCCCCTCAAGTCTTCACCTCCGTAAAAATCTCCCTGAACTTGAAAAGCCCAGACGCCACCTCAGCAGACGTGGAACGCTCCATTTATCTCTCACGTACGAAATACTGCAGCGCCATGGCTATGTTCGAAGCGGCCGGGTGCACGATAGATATCTTTTACACGCTTATGCCGTGAGCACACTAAACCATCCCCCTAAGCTCATACCCCCTAAAACAGCCAAACCCACGCCTATCGCCGCTATCCATAGATAGGGAGCCAGAGGATAGGTCTGCGGATACTCAGCGGCGATCAGTAGCGGGTCTAAGCGAAAGCCCCCTTCCTGGTAGCTGCCTCCCGTGGTCTGGCTCAGAAGCTGAAGAGCAGCGGGGAATAACTGAGGTCCCTCTCGTCCGACTAAAAAGGTATGCAGGCGAATCCCTCGCTGCTGAGCTACCTGCGCCAGCTCTGAAAGCGCAGGGGTCTCAGGAATGTTATGGGCGCCATCGCTCACTATTAGACACTGCTGAGATGGCTCAGCTAAAGCTAAGGCTGTTTCTATGGCTGCAGCGAGATTCGTGCCCTCCCCCATGTCCAACCGAACCGACTGGCGCAGACTAAATAGGAACGCCTCCTTGTCAGTCGTCAGGGGAAGCACCGCATAGGCCTCAGCTGAAAAAACAACCAGGCCAATTCGCTGGATCGGGGCCGCTTCCAGAGCCGAAACCACTTGATCTAAAGCAAACCTCTGTCGGTCAGGGGACAGGTCCCGTTCCCGCATGCTCTGAGAAATATCCCACAAAACCCACGTATCAGGAAGAACCAGGCTTTCCCGCGTAAGATGCAGGTGAGGCGCGCTAACGGCCACTGTTGCAAGCGCAGCCGAGATAGCAACGCCCCATAAAGGAAAAAAGGCTCTCCATGAGGATAGACGCCGCTGAGAAGGACCATACCCCACGAAAAGCCGCACTCGGCCCCCCATCCAAGCTAGCCCCACCCAAACAGGCAAGAGCCCCAGATAAGCCGGCGATTCAAAGCTTAGGCTCACTACAGTCTCTTAGGAGTCTTTATTTTGAAAGACCTGCTTCTTGACTCGGGAGGGCAAAAAAAGGAGAATCAAAAGGATGCAAAAGCTAATCCAGCTTCCCACCGAAGCATAGCTATCGGCATGAAGAAGCCTAACGCGTAAATCCGTGAGGACCTCCTCAGCCGCCACCAGTAGAAATACAAGCTCCATAGCCACAAAAAAAGCAGCCCAATTCATCCAGGCAATAGCAGCCCGATTGTGCTGGTATAGCTTTTTGCCTGCTAAAAAGAGCCCTCCTACCCCTGCAAGCCCCCAAACAGCAGCGATAACATACACCGCCACACTTACGGTAGCCTGGAGTGCCACGTGCCCCCCCCACAGATATAGGTTAGCTGAACGCCCATCGTCCCAGATATGTATCCGAAATTGGGGGCAAAACAGGGCGCTCGCACTGACTCCCGCTAAGACAAAACAGACTTGCCCCCAGAATCGCGACTTCTTCACGAAGCGAAGGTAGATATATCAGGGCTATTCAGAGAAAAGCCGCTCGACGAGCTGCTCAAGTTTCTGACGGCGTGATCCCTTAAAATAAAGCACAGGGGCTTCGTGCATCCACTTGGGTGCGCCAGAGATAAAATCAGCGTGAGAGACCCATTCCATAGGAAAAGCCCAGCTCTCACCTTTCACTATTTCCCAGTAAGGACCTACCAGAAGGACCCCAGCAATACGAGCTGCATGCGGTCTGAGCTCCGCTAAAGCCCGCCGATGCGCCTCTTCGGTATAAGTCCCCAGCTCTTCCATCTGTCCTAAAACCAAAGCGACGCGATCTCCATTCTTAAGGCTCTCCCATAGCGCTTGTAGGCTGGCTGACAGAGAAGAAGGGTTAGCGTTATACGCTTCTAAAATGAGAGTTTTTCCTCCTCGGTGTATGATTTGAGAGCGGTAGGGTTCATTTTGAAAAGATTGAAGAGCCTTCGCCATCTCCGATAAAGACAATCCTAAAACTTTGCCCATCGAGATAGCTGCAAGGATATTTAGACGATTGTAGCTACCCCATAGAGGTACCTCTAAGTCAAAGGTTTCCTCCCCCAACCGACCTCGTAGGCGAGAGCGGCCCCAGTCTATGGGCATCCATGTGGCAGTAGCAAAGCTATCGGATGTGTTGCCGTATCGGTAGACTCGGAGACTTGAGGGGAAAGGTTGAGCTGACAAGAGTTGATCTTCTGTATTGAGAAAAAACACCGCCTCAGTTTGGGAGGCTAAATAATCTACGAGTTCCCACTTAGCGGACAGATTGGCTGAGAGGCTTCCATAACCTTCTAAGTGATCCCATCCGACATTGGTGATAAGGCCCAGAGTAGGCTGGGCTATTTGACAGAGAGCTTTGACTTCGCCCGGGCGATTGTCACCGAGTTCTATCACAGCGAACCGATGATGGGAGCTGAGTCGCAGCAAGGTAAGGGGTACCCCGATAGCATTGTTCCAACTGCGAGGGCTGACAAGGGTAGGAGCCTGAGCATTGAGGAGATGTCCGAGTAGGGCTTTCGTAGTTGTTTTTCCATTAGAACCGCCGATAGCTATCACAGGAAGGGAAAATTGAGCCCGATAAGCTGCTGCTATCTCTCCAAGTAAGCGAAGGGGATCTGGATGAAAAAAGACCCGCTCCGAGGAAAAGGTCATGGGATATCCATCAGGCAGGACTACAGCCGATGCCCCTTTATCTAAGGCTTCGGCGGCATAGACAGCCCCATGAGTCCTTTCGCCCGGGAGAGCAAAAAATACTTGCCCAGGCTGAAGCGTGCGAGTATCCACACTCGCCCCCGCCCCGGAAAAAAGTTGTTCAATCAGCGATTCATAGGTCATAAAAGAGCAATGTATTCGTTTAGCCTAAAGCATCTTACCTTCTTCTTCAAGGACCACCCTAAAAGATGAAAAGGAAAGGGAATAGCCTTGAACGCTCATACAGCTCCCTGTGACCGATCCACTCGTCCTCTAAAAGCCCAAGGTATATCACTCCTTGACCCCAAACTTGGGCACACGAATATACAGTCCATCAGCTTTCGGGGCGTTTTGGAAGAGGAGAGGGGAAGTATCGGGAGGAGAGGGTATATCTTCTCGGAGGTATCCCGAAGGCCGACCTACGGACCGCATAGGCTCAACCCCTTCTAAGGGCAGTTCGCTGATCTTTTCTACAAAATCTACGATTCGCTGGAGATCTGTCAGGATGGATTCACGCTCTTCGGGACTCAGTCCTAAGCGAGCTAACTCACACAGATTGTCTAACAGGGACGGCGTTATTTTCATAGTATGTGAGGGTTTCCTGCATCCATTTATACACTTTATCACGAAGGCTTTCTACGGATTCACCCTCTGGATAGAGGAGTGGATGAAATACGCAAGTAACCTCGCCTGGCCGCATCAAGAATTGTCCGTCAGCGCTGAGACAGCGATCGGAGCCGATGATCGCCAACGGTAGGAGAGGTACCTGTAGGTCTATGGCGAGCTTGAAGGCTCCATCGTGAAACTTTCCAAGGGGATGAGGATGCTTTGTGGTGCCTTCTGGGTAGATCAAGACTGAGATTCCAGTCTTGATTTTATGAGCTGCCTCCAATAGACTTTTTGTGCGAGCTGTGGGGTCTTTTCTATCCACTATGACATGCAGGCGGCGATAAGTCCAACCGTATAAGGGGATGCGGGCCAGTTCTACCTTTCCCAAAAAAGCTACCCTCGGTGGGAAGGTTACATAGCAAACAGGAATATCCAGATAACTGCGATGATTAGCTACGATGATGCAGGGCTTTTCTGGGAAGTGGTAACCCACATGTTTTAGACGAATCCGAGCCATGAAGAGAATCACTTTGCCCCAGAGACGGTTGAGCTGATGGCCCCATCTAATGGTACGAGGGGTCAGCCTCCACAAGACCAATCCATACACGGGCAGCATCAGAAGAAAATACCCCACCAGCCAAAACCCAAACCATAGACTCCATAAGCGCCGAAGCCAGCCTTTCATAGAGCGGGTAGGTCGCCTAAGCGTAGATGCCCTGTCTCACGGGCGTAGTGGAACAAAATGAAGAGAGCCGCTGCAGCCTCTAACAAAGCGAAGAATAAGAGGATCAGAAGGAGGGTGAGGGCTTCACTGGTGCCAGCTCCTACAAGGAGCGGCGCAGCCGCATTTAGCATGAGTTCCAACCCAATAAGCAGCCACAACCCATGAGGACGCGAGAGTACTAAGTACACCCCCCCTCCGAAAAGCAGAAGAGCCATGAGAAAAGGCATAAGGTTTATCTGTATTTTTGCCGCAAAGGTAAGCCTTGTATGGATGCGCAACTCCAAGCCCTCTTGCAGGCTGGGGACCTTCCTGGCCTGCAAGCCCTCCTCCGAGAATCCTCCGACTTCTTCCTGCGAGACGCTCAAGATGCCACTCTCCTGCACTGGGCAGCTCGATTTGGCCAGGTTTCCATCATAGAATGGCTCCTTGAGAAGGGGCTTTCCCTAAACGATAGAGATCAAAACGGGGAAACACCCCTTCACTATGCGGTTCGGGGAGGCCAAGAAGAGGCGGTACGATTGCTTCTTTCTAAAGGAGCTGACCCTAACGCTCGCTCCTTGACTGGATCCCGCCCTCTACATTTAGCCGCCCATGCGGGCTTTTTGTCCATTGCAAAGGTCCTCTGTGAGGCGGGGGCTAGCGTAGATGCGCCAAATGAGAACGGCTCCACGCCTCTCCACTTAGCGGTGTATAATGGACACTTGGCTTTGGCTGACTACATGATAGAACGGGGTGCTTCCATTCACGCGGGGACCGCTAAGGGAGCTCAGGCGATCCATTGGGCAGCCATCAGCGGTAATGTAGAAATGGTCCGATTTCTCCTCAGTAAAGGGGCCAACCCCAATGCACAGGACCGTGAAGGACATACACCTCTCCAGGAAGCGGCTGCTCGGGGGTACCTGCCTATCGTCCAGCTTCTTGTAGAGCAGGGCGCCGATATAAACTTAGCCGATGCTCGGGGTCAAACCCCTCTTTATCTAGCCGAGAAACGCTGGCATACCGAAGTCGCCGAGTGGCTGCGAGAAAAAGGGGCTGAGGAGTAATGCGCTACCTTGTTACAGCTGCTCTACCCTACGCTAATGGACCGCTTCACATTGGGCATTTAGCGGGCGCCTACCTGCCGGCTGACATTTTCGCTCGCTACCTGCGCCTGCGCGGAGAAGAAGTTCTTTTTATCTGCGGCTCCGACGAACATGGCGTGGCTATCACCCTACGAGCTTGGCAAGAACGCACAACCCCTCAAGCCATCATAGACAAATACCACCCTCTCTTGGAGGAGAGCCTGCGCCGATTGGGTATTAGCTTAGACTATTACGGACGCACAACGGACCCCCTTCATCACGACCTAAGTCAGCGATTTTTCCTTCGCCTCTTAGAGAAAGGCTGGCTGGAAAAGCGAAAAGTAGAACAGTTCTGGGATCCTCAAGCCAGCACCTTCTTACCTGACCGTTACATCGTTGGTACCTGTCCCCATTGTGGCTACGAAGAGGCCTATGGAGACCAGTGCGAAAAATGCGGAGCTCTTTTATCCCCTGCCGATCTCATCCATCCACGCTCTCGGCTCACGGGAACTCCTCCTGAGAAGCGCCTCAGCGAGCAATTCTACCTTCGTTTAGACGCCCTACAGCCCCTCGTAGAAGCCTATGTCAGCCGATGCCACTGGAAACCGAACGTGGGTCCTGTCATACAAAACTGGCTAAGAGCCGGCCTTGCTCCCCGAGCCATCACCCGGGACTTAGATTGGGGTATCCCTGTGCCTCTCCCTGACATGGCAGGAAAAGTTTTGTATGTCTGGTTTGAGGCTCCCCTGGGCTACATCTCTATCACTCAGAGATGGGCCGCTTCCAGGGGCGCTCCGCATCGCTGGGCTGATTTCTGGCTAAATCCCGACACCCGAATCATTCACTTCATCGGAAAAGACAACATTGTCTTCCACACCCTCCTTTTTCCAGCTATACTGATTGCAGCCGATGAGGGATACACCCTGCCCGCAGCCGTACCGGCCAACGAGTTTTTGAACTTAGAGGGTCAGAAAATCTCAACATCTCGGCGCTGGACGATAGATATTCATGAATACCTTCGCGCGGCCCCCCATCGTCTGGATGAGCTAAGATTCGTTCTCACAGCCCTGATGCCTCAAACGCGAGACCGAGATTTCACATGGGAGGAGTTTGCCTCTCGAATTAATAACGAGTTAGTTGCCACTATCACCAACCTTATTCACCGGATATTGACGCTACTCTGGCGATACGGAGGAGAAGCTACAGTTATCCCAGAAGGGAAACTTCTACACACCCGGGCAGAAAGCGCTCGAACCATAGGAGCTCGCTTAGAGGCGTATGACTTTTCTGGTGCGCTGGAAGCTATCCTTCATTTGGCTCAATTAGCTAATAAGGGACTTACCGAGAGCGCACCCTGGCACCTTCCCCCCGAGAAAGCGGTTGGTGTCGTGGCTTCGTATGCAGACCTCTTGGCAGCGATGGGTACGCTTTTAGAACCTTTCATGCCCCTTCATGTTGCCCCGAAACTGCGCGAGCAGTTGGGAGTAGACCTGCTGAATTGGCGACGGTTAGAAGACCCTACACCCCTTCTATCCTCTATCAAACTCAAAGCTGCTCCTCAGCCCCTTGTCCCTAAGCTCTCTCCAGATGAACTTAGGTCCATGCAGACTCAGCTTCTGCCTACGGCTCCTGCATCTGCCTCACCTTCGGTGGCTTACATTTCCATAGAGGAGTTCCAAAAAGTTCAGCTTCAAGTGGTAACCATCCGTTCGGCTGAAAGGATACCTAAGTCCGATAAACTTCTCAAAATCACAATAGAAGCTGCAGATGGAACACACACCGTAGTCTCAGGCATAGCCCAGCATTATGAGCCAGAGGCCCTGATAGGACAACAAGCTATATGGGTGGCCAACTTAGCGCCACGCACTCTGAGAGGTGTCTCCAGTGAAGGAATGCTGCTTTTTGCTGAAGGGGAAGGAGGCAAGCTGATTCGAGTGGCTCCTGAAACACCCGTACCCCCGGGAAGTCCTGTACAATGAAGGGTTAGTTTGAGCTCGGGGGGAAGGATTTGAGAAGTACTTAGGCAGGGAGGAGGTTTTGAAGGTAAAATGCGAGAGGCTAAGGAGTGAATAGCCCGCTTGTTTATGGCAGGGGGTGCGCCAGCGCCTTCGGCGCTGGCGCACCCCCTTTCAACTCTAAACACCAACGCCCCCTAATCAGCCTAATAAGACCTCCCACAACTCTTCATGCTACATTCCTCTTCCCCTTTGCACCCTATGAGTTCGTAGCTTTGCTGCGTGGCGCACCAGGTTTCAGCCCGTAAGTATCGCCCAAGCACATTTGCTGACGTAGTCGGACAGCCCTTTGTCGTACAGACCTTGCGAAACGCTCTTCGTAAAGGTCAAATAGCCCATGCTTACCTTTTCTTTGGTCCGCGAGGGGTCGGTAAAACAACGTGTGCCCGCATCCTCGCCAAAGCTGCCAACTGTGAAAGACTTACCCCAGAAGGAGACCCTTGCGGAGAGTGTCCCTCTTGTAGGCGCTTAGCCGAGGGGCGCGCCCTGAACCTCATAGAGCTGGATGCCGCTTCCCATAATAGCGTGGATGACATCCGTCTCATTACCGAGCAGGTTCAGCTCGCTCCGTCAGAAGGGCGATTCAAAGTTTATATCATAGACGAAGCCCACATGCTGACCTCGGCCGCTTTCAACGCATTCCTGAAAACCCTTGAAGAGCCCCCCCCCCATGTACTTTTCATATTAGCCACGACAGAGAAGCATAAAATCCCCGCCACCATCCTTTCTCGCTGCCAGCGTTTTGATTTTCGGCGCATTCCTACCGATCAAATCGCAGCTCGCCTACAATATATCGCCGATCAAGAGGGCATCTCAGCCGAACCCGAAGCCCTTTTTCTCATTGCTGCCAAAGCCGAGGGCGGATTGCGCGACGCTCTAAGCCTCTTTGACCAGCTCGTCAGTCGCACCGGAGGACGCCTTACGTACGCAACTGTATTAGAAGCCCTGGAGACTTTGGATTACGATGCTTATTTCACCTTGAGCGATGCCTTACAGCACTGGCGCGCTGAAGACGCCCTGAGTAGGCTTCGCGGCTATATTCAAGCGGGATATGATCCTGCGACCCTTATGATGGGGCTTTTGGACCACTTTCGCTACCTCCTCTTAGCCAAGTATCAGCCTTCCGCCTTAGGAGAGACCATTCCACCCCATTATCGGCAGCGCTACGTTGAGGAGAGTAGCTCCTATAGCGAGGCCTTTCTACTCCATGCGATTGATTTGATCTTAGAGGGCGAGAGGCGATTAGGATATACACGCTCGCCTGAGATAGCCTTAGAAACGACCATCCTAAAGATAGCTTTGCTACCTCAAGCCCTTCGGTTAGAAGACCTAAGACACGCTGAATCTCCCCTTCCTTCGTTGCATACCCCATCGGGAAGCCGCCCGACTAAGGTTGCCGAACGCCCCTCCATCCCTCGAACCTTAGAGGAGGTAAAAAAAAAGCCATAGCTACCTCCCAGGAGGTTCCCCTAACCCTTGAACGCTGGCAATCCGCTTTGAAGTCCTACATGGAGAGCGAAGTAGCCAGCCCCCAACTCATAGCTTATCTCAAAGAGAATAAGTACGCCCTTGATCAGAGTAGCTTGGAAATCTGGGTACCCCATGAAAGCCATCTTTCCATGTACAACCCTCAAGCTAAGCGTTTAGAAGAGTTCCTGCGAAAAGTCCTGGAGCGAGAAGATATTCGAGTTCAGCTTACTGCGAAGCCAGATGCCTTTCCCCAAGTGAAGGAGATAGCCCATACTTCTGAAGAGCGGTGGGCTTATCTATGCCGCAAAAATCCTCTGGTAGAGTCGCTAAGACTGTACGCGCAGGGGCAAGTGCTTCCGCAGGAGATAGAAATACGCCTCCCCAGCGAGAAGGAGACCCGCACACAAGAGGAAACCTAACCCATACCCCATCGGCTCAGATAAAGGAAGAGTAGGTAGGGAAAGAGACTCCTCATCCAAGGGATCTCCTCCGCATAGCGATATGAGCCGACCGGGTACCTCCTCTGATTCGAACCGCCCCAGCCAGAGCACAGCACCAATGTAACCGGTTTGCATGTAAGGGCGAAGCTGACGCAGCGCAGCCCGAGGACTGATCGGCGCACTTGACTCAGAGGTATTTTCGTTTAGCAGAGAAAGGAGGCTGAAAAACATAGCTGAATCGCAAGTAGGAGGGATCGCCCAGAATGCAGAACGAGATGAAGCCGTCACCAACCCACAGCGCCCCTTCTGTCGAAAAATTCGCTTGGCTATGGATGAGACCGCGTCCCAAACCTCAGGACAGGTAGATTGCGCTACGATGGTATAAGCAGGCGGGAGGGAAGCCGTCCGATGACTCTCCCACGATAACACCCCTAAAATACCTAAACCTAGTCGCAGCATCGTCCGACTGGTTATCCATAAAGGCACCCAGAAACGATCCGCATACAGCTTATCCGTAGGAAGCCGAATGAGCCACAATCCCAATAAGATTACCCACAAGAGGAGGACCAAAATAGCTACGCTGCTCAACGCTCTTGAAGCCGAGGATCTATGGCATCTCGGATACCTTCCCCAAGCAGATTGAATAGAGTAACAACCGTGAAGATAGCCAATCCAGGAAAGACCGCAAGCCACCACGCACCAGAGGCACTACGAGCTGCAGAGAGAAGGGACCCCCATGTTACTGTTGTTGGAGGCACGCCAATCCCTAAAAAGCTTAGACCTGACTCCACCAAAATCGCCGAGGCAATACCAAAAGCAATGGAAACCAAAACAGGCGCCAAAGAGTTGGGAAGGGCATGGAGAAACATGATGCGCAGGTCGGAGTAGCCCAAGGCCCGAGCTGCCTGAATATAGTCTAAACTGCGTACCTTGAGCATCTCGCCGCGGGTGAAACGAGCGATACCCGTCCAAGATGTCAAACCGATGACAGCCATAACCAGGAAAAGGCTGGGTTTAGCTATCGCTGCTACCGTAAAGATGAGCAGGGTTGTCGGCAGAGAGATCATCACCTCTATGAATCGGCTAATCGTGAGATCCACCCATACATGGACTCTATACCCCCCCCAGACGGTTCTCTTGATGAGGCGGGATGGAAGCCATACAAGTATAGCTACGGCAACCGCCAAGGCGATAGAGAGACTCAGTGCCCCCAAAAACGGCATGAAACCTTCGCCAAGGGCCTCACCCAAAGCATACCGTCGCACATAAAAGCCGTAATAAAGCCCCAGTAAAATCCCAGGTAGACCCAACCAAAGCGTAGCTCGACTCACCTGAAAGGAAGTATCACCAAAGTAGCCCGCCAAAGCCCCTAACAGAATCCCAATAATAGCCGATATACCCACCGAAACTAAACCAACCGTCAACGAAATACGAGTACCATGAATAAGCCCACTCAGCAAGTCTCGTCCTATGTTATCGGTGCCGAGGTAGTGCCTTTCTGAGGGAGAACTAATATACTGCTCTCCAAAAGGACTTACGGCAGGTACGTTTCGCAGGTCCAGTTCCTCTGGAGCGTATCGCACAGGCGGCCATATTGCCCAGTCTAACTCCAGTCGGCGCCAGTCCACTTTACGCAGCTCAGGCTCCCATAGTTTCAAACCCAGCAGACGCTCTCCATAATCTCTGAAAATGGGGAAAAGGGTCTGACCTTGATATGAAGCTACGATAGGCTTGTTGTAGGCTAAGAAATCGGCCAGTAAGGCTATGACCGCCAGACCTACCACTATCCAGAGAGAAATATAGGCGGGCTTATTTTTCTTGAAGGTCTCCCAGGCCCTAGCGCGAGGAGAATGAGACACAGAAGGGGTCTCCATAAGAGTCAGCGTTTAGTGTAGCTAATCCGGGGATCTACCACGGCGTAGAGAATATCCGCTATCAGTATACCTATTAGCGTCAAAACGGCCCCAATCGTGAAGACGGCTATGATAACAGGATAATCTCGCGCTACCATAGCTCCATAGCTGAGGAAACCCATACCGGGTATAGAAAAAATGGTCTCCAAGATCACCGAACCGCTGATCATAGATGGAAACACGGACGCAAAAAGCGTAATGATGGGAATCAAGGAGTTTCTAAAGGCATGTTTCCAGATGACGAGGCGTTGGGGTAACCCTTTAGCTCGGGCTGTACGTACATAGTCCTGTTGGATCGTCTCCAGCAAAGCGGTGCGCATTTGACGGCTCAAAAAGGCCAGCGACCCGTAGGTATAAACCAGCACAGGTAGGATAAGGTGGTAAGCCCAGTCTATAAGACGCTCCAATAAGCTCCAATCCGAGGAATGTTCTGTACTCTGAACGCCCCCTGGCGGGAATAAGGATAAATAGTCACCCCCACAGAGGAAAACTATAGCCATCGTTCCCACCCAGAAGCTGGGTAAAGAATAGAGCATGAACAAAATCAGGCTAATGCTGCGGTCGCGTAAAGAACCTCTATGCACGGCAGAAGTCACACCAAGAGGAATGGCAATCAAATAGGCTAACACGATGGAGATAAAGTTGATGACCAAAGACCAGCGAACCGCTTCTCCGAGTTTTTGAGCGATAGGTCGTTTATCCTGATAAGAAATACCGAAATCACCGCGTAGCAATCCCATAAGCCACCGATGATACTGATTTTGCGTGCCGTACCAGTGGATGGAAGGCACATACACCTTCCAAACTTGAGCTTTCTGGGGCAGAGATTCTATGGCCGCCACCAGCTTCTCATAATATGGATTCAAAACTGGAAGAAGAAGTCCGCCTATCTGGCGAGCCCGATAGCGCAGCTCCTCATAATTCTTCTCCTGAGGAAGAAGCGTCAAAAGAGCCCGAACTTCTGTACGCTTCTCACCCCACGCTGTATCTTGGGCTGTAGCGTAAAACGCCGAATCTAACCTAAGGTAAGCTCTGTAGACCTCTTGCACCGCCTCCCAATTCCCAAACTTATAGGTCAGGCGGCGAAGGGCATCCTGAACAGGTACTTGAGGAATAAAATGGAGCGTCTCTGGCTCAGCTAAAGGAACGATCGCAAAGTAAAAGATAGGCAAATCCAGCCCCAGTTCGCGGCGCTTTTCTGTATAAGCCTGCATCGTGGCCTGGCGTTCGGCGAGCTGTTCGCCTCCTCCTCCAGCTCGTCCAACAAGCATTTGTTCCACAGGGTCTCCTGGAGCCGACTGGCTAATGAGAAACGAAAGTAGCGTGATGAGGAATAGAGTTGGAATGAAAAAAAGCAATCGCCGCAGAAGGTAAGTCGTCATGGGGCTGCGGTAGCTTTGCCGTAGCGGATGAGGTTCTGAGGCGTCCAAAATCCAGCAGGAAAATAGCCTGGACGAATCGCGCTAACGTAGGCATTCCTGAAGCGGCGATGAATCGCTATCCTCTCCAAAGGCGCACTCAGAAAGATATAAGGTTGCTCCTCATATACGATCTTATGAAAAAGGCGGTATAGGGAATCCCGACGCTCTTTATTGAGTTCTTGGCGGGTGGCTTCTATGATGGCATCGGTCTGAGCCGTCCCAAAGCCTGTATAGTTAGACCCCCCCTCCGCCCAACTTTGCGTATGCCAGATTTGCTTGAGGTCTTGGGGATTATGGCTTCCAATCCAAGCGCCAATATAGGCATCAAAGTCGTGCTTCTTCGTTCGCTCTAAAAACACAGACCATTCCAAGGAGACAATATTGACTTTCATACCCACCTTTTCAGCTTCTTGCTTGATGATCTGAGCGATCTGCATCCTGACCTCATTTCCAGCATTCACATAAATATCAAACTCCAGCGGTACCTTCTTACCCTCTATTACTTTATCTCGTACGCCATCGCCATCGCTATCTTTCCATCCCGCTGCATCTAAGAGCTGAGCTGCTTTTAGAGGATCATAAGGAATGGGAGGAAGGGTATCATTGTAGGAGCCCTTATGCATGGGATATAGAGGACCCGTTACACGCTGAGCCAGTCCATAGGAGAACTTCTTGATAAGCATATCCACATCCACCAAGTGAGCCAGGGCCCGGCGCACCCGCACATCGGTGAAAATAGGACGACGCCCCTGCGGACGCAGGTTGAGACCAATGTAGGAATAGGCAAACATAGGGGGAGTCTCCAACCGAAAGTGCTCTAAGAAACTGGTATTCTTCTTGAGCTCCATAAAATCTTTAGCTGGAATCCCATTCATCACATCTATTTTCTGGGCCTTGAGAGCCGTAATAGCTGTGTTGGGGTCATTGATAATCCGATACACTATCTTATCGGGATAGGCTTCATAAGCAATGCCCTTCAGGGAATCAGCCCACCAAGTAGGCTTGCGGCGCAAGGTGATCTGCTGGCCCGTCACCCACTCCTCCAATAAATACGGACCACACCCTACTATATGCTGAGGCTCTCGCTGCATAGAGTTATACCTTTCAGCAAATCTCCGAATGTTAGGATCATTCCTCAGTTTTTCGGCCTCTCTATTAAGCTGGCGAATCGAATACTTGTCCATCAGGTTGTCTGGATCATATACATACCGCGGCAAAATAAGCATGGTCCCTATGGAAGATAGAGCCAGCATGTACTTGCGGTTAGTTATGACAGTAAAGCGTAAGGGATTTTTAGGATCAATGGCAACATCCTCTACAAACTCATAATATGGACGCAGTTGGGGACAATCCACGAGGGGATTCTTAATGACCTTGAAGGAAAACTCTACATCCTTGGCCGTAACAGGACTTCCATCATCCCAACGAGCAGCAGGATGAATTTCAAATGTGTATCGCATCCCATCAGGAGAAATCTCCGGTAAACTAACCGCCAGAGCTGGAACATAAGGATAACTGGTGTCACGAGCATCCACACTCAAGAGCGAGAAGAATATGTAGCTCTGAATATACTGGGCGTCGGCGCTGGTGGAGTTAGTTGGATTGAGGTTTTCTGGGTCAGAAAGGGTATACGTGATCACCCAATCCCCACGAGTCGGCGTGGTCTGATCGGAGACGTAACGGCTGCCTTCTTTCTCTCGGCTTCCGGAGCAGCTCAGACAAAGGAAGGCGCAGAAAATCCACGAATACCGCATGCGCGTCAAATATAAATCATAGAGTGTGTATCTTCTGAATGAGCCCCTAAGAGGATCAGGTAACCTGTCAGGCGTCATGGTAGTAAATCTAATCTAACTCTCTCTGTATCACGGATATGCTTCGCCTAACTCCTAAGAGGCTTTTTCCGGAAAGAAACCGCCCCCATCCTCCACTCCTACTTTTGTCTTATGCGTTCTGCATGGTTTATAGGGGTAGTTACCATCTTTCTACTCACGGGCCTAAGTTTTCTACCTCTTGAGACTCTCCTAAGGTCCATCGTCTTAGACGACACCTTTTATTACGCTAAGATCGCCCAAAACATCAAACACCATGGAAAAGTATCGTTTGACGGTGTACATGAGACTAATGGGTTTCATCCGCTTTGGTCGGTTGCTATACTGCCTCTGACATATATAGCCTCCAATGGAGAAGAACTGCTGAGGGCTATCTTACTCCTAAATGGAGTTTTTTCTGGGACAGCTGCAGGTTTATTGTGGTACCTCTTTCGCCGACACTCAAGCTCTTCTTTAGAGGCGCTCTTAGCGTGGTTCATCACCATCTTATTCTATTACGCCAACTGGATTCTCTTCTGCGGCATGGAGGGCGGGCTCGTGCTTTTACTTCTGATGACTGCCCTTATCGGCTATGAGCGATTGTTGAGGCAGCCTAATCTTCGCCGAGAAGCGATTTTAGGGGTCAGCTTAGGCCTCCTTTTTCTGAGTAGGCTAGATGCTCTCTTTCTGTGGGTGGGCATAGCGCTGAGCTATTTCCTTCGCGAGAAAAACCTTTCAGCGGCTATCTCTGGACTGCGTATAGGCTTTATCAGCCTGATTTTCCCTACTTCATACCTCCTCCTAAACGATTTATTTTTTGGGCATCCTCTCCCTACGAGTGCCCTTATCAAGATGAATCAGGGCTCCATGCCTGAACATATTTCACACCTAATCAAAGCTCTTTTACGATTCTTTCGAGCTTACGAGAATCCCCTATGGATACTCCTTTTTCTTATCCTAAGTATTGGAATAGGGTGGATGACCGTTCAGCGCATCTCCAAGCAGCTCATCGTATCTCCCCTTGAGGTAGCTCTATTCTCAGCAGCCATAGGGCATGCTGCGATTGTAGTCGTGACAGTAGGTCGGATTTATCCCTGGTATCTTTTTTTTTGAGAGCACAGCTATTGGCTGGGGGTGTCTCTATGCAGCGCGAGTGACTGGTCGCTTTCGGTGGATATTCTGGGGAGCAGCTCTTTTAGGGATAGGGGGAATCTGGATGCCTATTCTTAAAAAAGATGGAGTCCTTCCCACCGCCAACTGCACATGACCTTATATGAAGGGGCGCTCTGGATGAAAGCCCACTTGCCTCCTAACACGAGAGTCGGCTCTTTTGACGCAGGTATTGTAGGTTACTTCTCAGAGCTTCCCGTTACTAACTTAGATGGTTTAGTAAATAGCGTCTCTTTCATACCCTACGCTTTAGGGGACAGTGTATATAGGTATCTAAAAAAAGAAGGGATTGCCTACTTAGCTCAGTTCTTCCGAGGGGGCATTTATGAGGATGGTCGCTTAGCGGGATCTCGTTCAGAGTGGGAAGCCCTTTTGGGAGATACCTTATACATGCGTCCGTTTATTTACAGTTCCACGGGTATTTTCTCGGCGGTACCGCAGATCCAAAGTTATTTCATGATTCTAAAGCTACAGGTAGAAGATCATCCATCAAGTCCCTTACTCAAAAAGTACAAAGGGTGCCGAAATGTTCAGCTAACGAATGAGCAGATACCCTAAAATCATTCACCGCTTGAGCCAGCAGCGAAGCGTGCTCTCCAAAGTCCATATGGGATGTATGGCTCGGGAATAAAAAACCAAGGGAGCCACCCTAAGAGAGTGGCCCCCTCCGCTCTTGCACAAAAGTGACCAGAGAGGACAGAGGTATCAGCTCCCGAACCAGAATATGATCTGCAGCTGTAGAGAGTTCAAGCGCCCCTTGAGATCCTTGTAAGGCTGTAGGTCATTATATTGCCTATTCCCCACGGTTGCATTGAACTTGAATTCCTTATCAAAGAAGTTGATAAGACCGTAGTTGTACAGGAAAGTTACATCTATAGTTCCAACGCCCTCTATGGCGATATCTACCCCAGCTCCAGCCGAAGCTTGAGCAAGGAAAGAGCTAAAGTGATCCGCCGTACGAGTTCTGTCTTGATCAATAAAGTTTTGAGACACTAAAACCCTGTCGGAGTTGGTGGAGGAACCCACGCGTACATCTACTTGCCCTCCTAAGATACCTTTGGCCCGTAAAGGCGTGGAGCCCAGCTGGTTTGTGCGAAGTTTTATGAAGACAGGTACGTTGAGAGTGGTGACCCTATAAGTGACCTTCTGGGCTGAAGATAGGCCCACCTGAGATAAGTAAAGGGTATCGCCAGCTCCGATTATACCATAGTTAGGCTTGTACTCCACCTTACCCCCGCCCGTACCGACTCCGGCCCCTAATAGAAATGAGACATTGTCGGAAAAGCCAAAGCTGAGCATGAGTCCTCCTGAGAAATTGAACATCCCACTGGAACTAAGATTTCTTACCGTTCGGCCACTTGAGTCAACTCCGAAAAACCCTAGGCCGGGGGACACTCTAAGTCCAAACTTGACACCTTCTTGCGCATAAAGGCTGCCAGTGAGGACGGCAGCTATAAGAGGTAATCGCAGGCTACGCATACTTCTGCAAAGGTATAGCAATTTCCAGTTATTGAACGCGAATGACAGCCTGTACGGCGAAGCTGCGCTGCTCGTTTAGCGTACCCGGGAGGGTAGAATAGATACGATTGAAAGCATTGAAGAGATGAAAAGACCACCGCACCTTTCCCACCTCATAAGCTAATATAAAGTCCCATACCGTATAAGGCTTAGAAGCGTAGTTTCTGTAAAACTCTTCCAGCCCAGCAAGCTGATCATTGTTTAACGCACCCAAGAGGAAAAAGAGCTTATCCACATTAGTTATACCGCTGCTGTAGCGGAAGTTAGTGGTAAGTGACACGCTCCCATACCCTATCTCCAAGATAGCGCGCAGAATCTGCTTGTTGCGGTACTTGAGGGTATAAGGGATATCTCGGGCGATATTATAGCTTGGGTCTCCCGGAGCAGGAGCCTGCAGGGCCGCATTCAGTACTGTGAATGCCCCGGCAATGTTATTCATCGTATCTAACTCCTTGCTACCATCAGGATTGATAGGTTCAATCAAAGTTAGGCCACCGCTGAAGCTGGCGAAGAGTTTATTCCGCTCAAACCGAAACCCCCAGATAGGCTCTATACCCTGAATGAAAGCTCGGGAAAGATTAATAGCTGCAAAGGGAAGGCCCGGAAAGCCTGCGAGAAACGCTTCCGTGCTCACCTGAAACTCCACCATGTCCTTAAATTCCATGCGGAATACCGACACATCCACAAATCCTTTCAGGGACTCCCCCACCTTGAGATATTGTCTCAACCCCACTTCAGCGCTGTATCCCCGCTCTATTTTTACGAAGGGGTTAGGAACGACTGTGATGCCTCCTGCCCCTGTGGTCGTGAAACGCTCTGCAACCGAGGGACTTCGTATAGCTTGACCTATGGAAGCTCGCAAAGTCGTACCCTGAAACGGCGTAAAAGTCAGCCCTCCTCGGAAAATCGGTTCTCGGATGGTGGTGAGTTGAACCTCTTTTGCGGTTTCGCCTTTCACGACCCGCCCATTTCGGATTTGGAGGCTCGTATCCCCGCGGATGTCTTCGTATTGGTAGCGTACCCCAGCGCTTAAGTGAAAAACCCCTATATCTATTTCGGCTTGAGCGAAAGCGGCCGCCTGTCTGCCTCGGGCTCGCCCAAAAACCTCCTTGGCGTAAACCCGATTTTCCGTGTAATTGGCTCCTAAAACGACCTTGCCCCACTTGTTGAGGTTATGGACATACTGATAGTCGTAGTAGTGCAGTGTAGCACCGCCCGACTGGGGTGTACTGAGGTCATTGACTGTACGGTAAGAGCGTCCTCGCAGCCAGTGTCGGTGCCCACTCGGGGTGAGATAGGAGATGAACGGATCCACCATGTAGCGCTGGAGGACCTGATACGTGAGAAATCCATTACCGGGTAAGTTAGCTCGGTCCGGGAAGCTATCCCAGGCAATGTAAGTAGCGCTGGAGTCTATGTTAGCCTGAAGGGTGACTCCATATTGAAGTCCATCAAGAAATGGAGCATTGTGCTTGATGGATATCCAAGTGCGGGCGCGATTAGAAAAGCCTTCTTGTCGGAAACCCGTATCTCTAATAAGGTCTAAGAGGGTCGTGACTTCCCAGTTATCCACACGCTGAGCATGGACAATATGAGCCGCCGTTAAGGAAGCTGAGCTGCGTCCATCCCAATCACCCACTGGAGGACGAGGCGAATCATAGATCTGATGTTGGAGGCGCACAACGGTCCGTGGTTGAAACTTGACATCCTCCGAAACGACATTGATGATACCCCCTAAAGCTCCTGTTCCATACAAGACCGAAGAAGCCCCTTTGACTATCTCAATCTGCTTGATGTTATCCAACGGGATGAGGTCAAACTGCGTACTCAGGCGGTCGGGGCTCATCATGGGTAGTCCATCTAATAAGAGCAGTACGCGTGACCCTGCCCCGTAAGTGTAGCCACTGCTACCTCGAATGCTCGGCTGATCTTTATTCGTAGAGACCCCCGGTGTTTGTTCCAAAGCCTTGATCGGATCAACCGAAGCTAAGTTCTCTATCTGCCTCGGACGCACAAAATCCATGGAGACAGAAACTTGTTCTATTCTTTGCTCATAGCGGGAAGCCGATACGACGACCTCTTGGATTAGCGTATTTTTAGCTGGAAGGGCAAAATCTGCGGTCACTTCTGACCTATCAGGCGGGAGTCGCAACTCAAAAACTTTCTCTTCATACCCCTCATACATGATCCGAAGTCGGACGACAGGAGCTCGATCCACCTGAAGCTCAAAGCGCCCGTCCATATCGGTGAGAGCACCAGCTTGACCATCAGATGTGGCGATCTTGGCTCCAATAAGCGGCTCTTGAGTAGCCTCATCCGTAATGCGTCCTCGGATCGTTACTTTCTGAGCTAAACCTAAGCTTACCCAGCTTGCAATCAGGATAGTAAGGTACCTCATCAAGGCGAATATAGGGAGTTAAGCCCTACTGCCAAGTACGCAGATAAGCTACAATGCTGGAGACTTGGGCATCGGTGAGGTACCCATGAGCCGGCATAACACCTTTACCTGCCCGAATAACAGCTATCCAATAGGTCGTATCGGGGTTTTGAATCGGATGTAGCGAGGGCGAACGACGATATTGAGCCTGTCCATCTACTCCATGACATCGGAGGCACAGCCGCTCATACAGTCGCTTCCCCTCTTCAACAGATACACCGCTGAGAGACAGATGAGCTACTTGCTGAGCCTCCGAACGAAGAAGAAAGTCTCTTTGAAGAGATAGACCATACCCATATGCCAAAATAAGGAAAGCAGCCAAAGACAAACGCTTGTTGCGACGACGGCTACCTAAAATGGCTAAGGCAACAGCCGCTACTGTCAAGATGTACTTAGTTAGATAGGGAGCAGATAACGCAGCAGGTGCTTTGAAGAGAAGATAGAGCCCCGTCAAGACGAGTAGAGCATCCAACACCATGTGTAGCTTTTTCAAGCGTTCGCCAGCTTTTGGAAACACTATCGGAGCACCCACCAGCGTCAGAAGCAGTACAGCTAAGAGATGATGCGTATGTAGAATGCCCGTGTCCATCTCCGCTAAGATAGAGGAGTCACGCCCAAAAGCTCCATAGAAGGAGCAGCAGGCTGGCAGCCGCCAAGTATAGAACATAGGTAGGCAAATAGCCTACTTGCAATCGGTTGAGGAGCGTCCCCAGCCAAGTCGGCAGGCCAACCATAATTTGGGGCAGAGTTCGCCCAGTCCATGTAGTCCAGATGTCCTTAGCTAAATCGGCCAATATGTAGTAGGGCTGCACAAAGGCTCTCTCATACAAAGAGTCCACTCGAAGCTGGTCGTTCAAAAGCCGATGAAAGCCACCAAGTTTAGCTGAGAGTTCTTCATCGGCAGATAGGCCCTTTTTCCCAAAATATAACCAAGCCAAAGCTAATCCCAAAGCCCCCGCCCCCACAGATAAAAGCATAAGTCCTATCTCCGTCCCATGAGAGAGGGAAGGTAAAGAAAAGTCCTTGACATGTTGGACGAGCCATCGCTCCCGCAGCCAAGAAGTTCCAAAAAGAGGGGGCAGACCAACTAATCCAACCCCAACCGACCCCACCGCTAAAACCCCTAAAGGCAAAGTCATCCCAAGCGGACTTTCATGGGGTTGAGCCTTTCCCCGATAGCTACCTTCAAAAGTAAGCCAGGTTAGCCGCCCCATATAGAACGCTGTCAAGAATGCTACACCTATGAGGGCAGCCCAATACAGATAATACGAAAGCTCCCCCATCGTACCACGAGCATATAGCGCCGCCAAAATCTCATCTTTAGAGAAGAAGCCAGCAAGCGGAGGTATCCCCGCTATCGCTAAAGTCGCTATCCAGAATGTAATGCCGGTGATGGGCATGAATGAACGCAGCCCCCCCATCTCCCGAATATCCTGCGTCCCTGTCGCATGAATAACACTCCCACTCCCTAAGAAAAGTAGCGCTTTGAAGAAAGCATGGGTGAATACATGGAATATAGCCGCCGTGTAGGCTCCGGCGCCAGCCGCCGCAAACATGAACCCCAGCTGAGAAACCGTTGAGTAGGCGAGCACCTTCTTGATGTCGTACTGCCGAGTGGCCACCAAACCTCCAATCCAAGCCGTAGCCACTCCAATACCAGCAACCAAACTAAGTACCTCGGGAGCAGCTGTATAAAGAAAATCCATGCGAGCTATCAGGTAAACGCCCGCCGTAACCATCGTCGCAGCATGGATCAGAGCAGAAACTGGAGTCGGACCAGCCATAGCATCAGGCAGCCAAGTATAAAGGGGAATCTGAGCGGATTTGCCCGTCGCAGCTAAAAACAACAGAAGCCCCGCCCCTACCGCCACATCAGCCGGGTAAATCGCATCTCTAAGACGAGCGATGCTAAAAGTTCCCGTTTCTACATACAGCCAGATCAGGCCCGCTAGAAGTCCCAGGTCTCCAATCCGATTCATGATAAAAGCCTTCTGAGCAGCCTGAGCGTTTGCCTCCTCACCAAACCAATATCCAATCAAAAAGTATGAGCAGACTCCCACACCCTCCCACCCCAGAAATAGAAGGGGCAGCGAGTCAGCCAGTACAAGCACCAGCATGGTGAAGATGAAGAGGTTGAGAAAAGCGAAATAGCGCCATGCACCATCCTCCCCCGCCATATATCCGATAGAATAGAGATGAATAAGAGCTCCGATGCCCGTTACGATCAAAGCCATCCACAAGCTGAGCGTGTCTATTCTGAAATCCAAGGGCAAGCGCAGGGAGTCTATGGCTATCCAGTTCCAACCTCGGATGTAAATTGGTTCTTCATAACGGATGAAACTTAGCAGAAAAATCAAAAAGGAGAGGGCAACGATACCTGTGGCAATACCACCAAGGAGAAGCCGTTGAGGTCGCAGAGAAGGCACCCACAAGCTCCCTAAGCCTACAACGGCGGCTCCGATGAAGGGTAAGCCAAGTCCCAAAGGTATCAGTGCATCTACCATCGTAAAGCGGATAAATGGGTATAGCCTAAGTTTTGATGGATTCTAAAGATTCGGACTACCAGCCCTAACCCAATCACAGCTTCCATCGCCGCCAAGCAAATCCCGAAGAGAACAAATATAGCACCCGTCGGTTCGTTGTGATAGCGAGAAAAGGCCAGGAAATTGAGATTAGCTGCATTGAGCATGAGTTCTATAGAGAGGAAAGCGAGCAGAAGGTTTCGTCTCAGGAGAAGCCCCAGCAGCCCAAGACTAAATAACCCAGCCGACAGAGTAAGGACAGCGTAGAGAAGCTCTACCTTCATACCTCTACGCGTTTTTGAACTAAAACAGACGCACCGATCATGCCAATAACAAGGGTAATGGAGAGAAGCTCAAAGGGAAAGGCGTAGGCCGAAAAAAGGACCTTACCTATCGGTGGCAAAGTGCCAAACAAATATTGATTGGTGGGCATGGCATGGCTCTCTTCGGGATCAGGCAAGTCTAAAACTGCCCTCAAACTTATAGTAAGCGTAAGCATCCAAAGAATCGCCACGCCTAAAGCACCATATAACTTAGGGCCCCTGGGTAGCGGAGGAATATCTTCGGGCATCAGGTTTACCAACATAACTACAAAGAGGAAAGTCACTAATATAGCTCCGGCATAAACGATGATCTGGATAGCGCCAATGTATTCAGCTCCAAGAATAAAGTATACCGCCGCCAATCCGACCATCGTCTTGACCAAGGATAAAACGGCGTAAACGGGATCGCGAAGCAGCACGGCTAGTACCCCTCCTAACAATGCCATGCCACCCAGCAGACCCAGTGCGATAAGCGTCAGCACGATGCAAACATAGCTCAAAACCCTTTACCTTTGTAATGTCCCCATAGCTCAGCGGTAGAGCAGCGGATTCTTAATCCGCGGGTCGCAGGTTCGAATCCTGCTGGGGACACGAAGATTGATTTCGCTTCATGCGTCTCGCCTGTGGGCTTGCCCTGCTCTGGGCTCAGAGCGTGAGTTATGATCCATACCTTCCTCAGCTACCCCCTCCTCTAATTCAGACTTTAGAGGGACATTTTCACCTGAAACAAATCATTAGCCCCCCTACCCGAGACAGCACCGGGGACTTCACCCAATGGGTTCAGTCCATACCTTGGGATTCTTCCCAGGAATGGTACCCAGCTGAATGGGTGGCTTTATCTGAACCTCTGTATTACAAGGGGCGCCCCATACAGCATCTCTTAGTGTTTAGGTGGCAGATTCACCGTTCCGGACAGCGGCTTCGCTTTTGCACGGAGTTGCCAGGTTATCAAATAGAACCCACCAGTTTCCCTTCCCCTACTCGGCAAAGGCAATCGCAGTTCGCCTCTCAGTCTGTACTGGCCAGCGGCACTTGGTATAAAATCGCCACCGCCGAAGCCGGCATATACCAAATCACAGCTCAGACGCTTCAGTCTTTAGGGATTGATCCGGCTTCAGTAGATCCTCGCACCTTACGAGTCTATGGGCAAGTAGGAGGTCCACTTCCTCAAGAAAACAGCAGCCCCCAACCGGATGATCTGGTGGAAGTGCCGCTTTACTTCCCCGGCGAATCGGATGGAAGGTGGGACCCCCAAGATGTTGCCTATTTCTGGGCGGAAAGCCCCCATGCGTGGTATGCCCTTCCATCCAATCCCCGGCGTTTATACTTCCATCTTCGCAACCCTTACACAGACACTTGCTACTACTTCTTGACCTTTGACAGGGGGGTAGGGGCTCGCATAAGACTCGGCCCCTCACTCGGGGGGACACCTACCCCTCAATCTCAAGTCATGAGCTTGTATTTCTATGAGAAAGACCTCGTCAATCTCGTCAAGTCAGGTCGTGTCTGGTTAGGCGAGACATTCAATAATTTATCCCCTACTCTATCTCTAACCTTGCCTTTACCAGCCTGCGATAGCCTGCGGTTGCGCATACAACTCGCAGCTTCCAGCTTCTCCCCAAGCCAGTTCAGCGTGAGTTGGACTGGTACCCCCTTAGGAACTGTATCCATACCCGCTATTCCGGGCCCGGCTGATAATCGTCAAGCTCAGTGGGGAGAATTATCGCAAAAACTCACTAATACGCCAGCCCGACCTACGCTCACGCTCACTTATAGTGGGGCTCAACAAGGCTACTTAGACCACATAGAGGTAATCGCCTGGCATGCTCTGCGATATGAAGGAGGCCAAATCGTATTTCATGTGCCCGCAGGAGGTCTGCAGCAGGTTATCGGGCAAGGCGATCCACCTCCATTCCTATGGGATGTAACCGATGGCCTTCAACCCCAGCTTATTCAGGTCTCCTCGCATCCCAATGGCTTCGCCTTTCTGAGTCCGGGAGACACCTTGCGGCGATACTGTGCGTTTGAGCTAAGCAGTGCTGCTACCGTACGTCCAGTGGGACGAGTACCTAACCAGAATCTGCATGCTCTACGAGGCATTCGGTTCGTTATAGCTACCACACCGATACAAGTGAATTTAGCGCAGCGTTTCTGTGATCTTCATCCCGAAGCAGGTTCTTGTGTAGTCGTCACTACGGAAGCCCTTTACAATGAGTTTTCTGGAGGGCGTCCCGACATTTGTGCTCTGCGAAACTTCCTTCGAATGCTGTATGTGCGAGCCTCAACGCCTGAGGAAGCCCCCCAATATCTTCTCATCGTAGGAGGGGCAAGCTATGATTTTCGGGACCCTAATCCCCTACTGTTTCCTACCTACCAGAGCCGCGAGAGCTTTTATCCCCCTACCACTTATGGGAGCGATGATTTTTTTGGCTTCTTAGATGACGCAGAGGGATTCTGGGGAGAAGGAAATCAAGCATCGTGGTATGATCCACGCGACCGAGTTATCCGAAGTCATGCCTTGGACCTTGCCGTTGCCCGAATTCCTACTCAGACTTTGTCGGATTTAGAGACTTATTTAGCTAAGCTCGCCGATTATCTACAAAATCCGGCCTCTCGCGGCGAATGGCTGCAAAGGCTCATCCTTTTTTCTGATTATAAGGATGGAGGGGAGCATACCCGCCAAGCCGAACAGATCGCCCAGCAAGTGCGCCAAACCCAACCTTACCTGGATCAAGTTAAGCTGTACATAGACCGATACCCTGCCCAGCCGCGGGCTTCGGGCCTTGTTTTCCCTCAAGCTCAGGAAGCTCTGCTAGCTCAACTTAGCGCAGGAGCATTTATCGCCCATTATGTCGGGCATGGAAATGAATACACTCTGCAAGGGTTTGAGTTCTTTCCGATAACCGCTGTGCGGCAACTTCAGAATCGCAGCCGTTATGTATTTTTCGTAACAGCCACCTGCGAATGGGGCAAATGGGATGACCCGCGTATTCGAAGCGGTGGCATAGAGGCCCTCTTCCTCCCTATGCGGGGAGCTATCGCCCTTTTGACCTCTACACGCAAGGTTTTCTCTTCGCTCAACTTTGCCCTGTCCCTGAACTTCTATGTTGATCTACTGGAGAAATTTAGGACTCGCCGTCCGATTTACTTAGGCGACCTCATGATAGGCACAAAAAACCGAAGCTGGGGCGCCGGCATGGCTCTCAATACCCGATCGTTCTCTTTTCTTGGAGATCCCCTTTTGCCCATAGGTATCCCAGACTATGAAGTGGTACTGACCCGAATAGGCATGCAAGCCCCAGACTCAGCAAACCCCGATACATTGCGACCTCTGAGACCTGTACGCGTGGAAGGGGAAATCCGAGATAGCTTAGGACAGCTAATAGAGACTTTCTCAGGGGAAGCTACTATCCGCCTCTGGGATAAAGCGGTCAATCGTCAAACACTCATCAGCCAGACCAACTTCAGCGCTCAGGAAATCTTGCTCTTTAGCGGCAAAGCAAGCGTACAAAATGGCCGATTCGCTCTAACCTTCTACCTGCCTATTGACCTTCTACCTGCTCCGGGACGAGGTCGGATTTCGGTATGGGCTCAGAGTTCAGAAGGATATTCCGCTGCTGGAGCTGATACGCGATTTATCGTTTGCTGTCCTGATACGACCCCTCCTTCTTTACCTCCTCCGACCATTCGACTCTATATCAATGATACAACCTGGATAGATGGGGGCTGGACTCATCCCAACCCCCTGCTGATTGGGTACATATCTGATAGCTTGGGTATCAACCTCTCTTCCTTAGCGGTAGGACGCGAGCTCAAGGCCCTCCTCAACAACCGTAGCTATTTCTTAAGCGAGTACTACCAAGCTCAACGAGACCAGCCCAACCGCGGTAAGGTAGAATACCGCTTTTCTGATCTTCCCGAAGGTGAATATCGGCTACAGCTACGAGCTTACAACTTAGCAGGTCAGGAAGGCCACGCCGAAACCTCATTCATCGTCGTTGAACGGAGTAAGCTCAAGTTAGGTCGTGTCTTCAACTATCCTAATCCTTTCACCACTCATACGCGATTCTTCTTTGAGCATAACCAGCCGGGCCAACCTTTAGAAGCACGCGTACTTATCTACACGGTTTCAGGGCGGCTCGTTCAGACCTTGAGCGCCCCTATTTCGTCCGACCGTACCATTTCCGCTGAAATCATGTGGGACGGATTAGATAGCTACGGAGACCGTCTAGCACGAGGCGTGTATGTGTATAGATTGGAGGTAAGGAACCCCATAACGGGAGAAAGCGCTCAAGTAACAGAAAAGTTAGTCCTTCTGCGTTAGGCGCGGCGCAGCCAAGCCACCCCTACCAATAGCCCGGTGGGCCATAGAAAGCGATTCACCTGGTGTATCGTTTGAATGTACAGATACCAGTCGCTGGTCAGGCCCTCTCTGAAACGAAGCTCCCCTTGCAGAGCGATATTGATAATCCAAGGAGGGATGACTCGTTCTACATCTGATAGGGTGACGCGGTTCCATTCTTGAATCGGCTGACCATCAGGCGTATCGTACTCCAGCATAAGTGTCTGTCCGAGCAGTCGCAGTACTTGCGGCCCCCCCCCTACAGCAAAAGCTCCCTCTTCATCAAAGCTCAAGCGCCATAAAGCTTGAACATAGAGGAAATGCGTATAGGTATGCGCCTGGGCGATCCCAGCCAGCGGACGCCCCGTCAAAGGGGAGATATAAACAGCGCTATCCAGCAAAAGCCGAGAGTGCCCCATCAAATAACCAAAACCAGGCATAAAGGCATGATGAAGACGCGATTTCTTTCCAGCAAAAAGCTCTATGCGCCCCACAGCACCGATCTCCACACCCAGCCTTGCGTAAAACTGAGCTAAATCAGTCCGATATTGATAAAGGCTCAGCCCACCTCGTACCCCGAAGCCGTTGCCCTGCCCATATACCCCTGTCCAGAAAGGCCCATTCAGTAGGCACAGCCAGAGAGTCTTAGCTATAAGCCTGCACCGATACACCAGGAAAAGGTAGGTAAATTCTATCAAATAAGTCAGCTCGGCTGAAAGACTCCTGGGCCTCTTGAGGACCGAAAGAGAGTGAGGCTGACCTGGTAAGCACCCGAAGGAGAAACCTTAGCCCGCATTGAAACTGACAAGGTCGATGTAATACGTCTAAGGTCAAGAGAGCTCAAAGACTGTGCCCAGAAGGAGACTCGAACTCCTACGGCCTTTCGGCCACCGCCCCCTCAAAGCGGCGCGTCTACCAATTCCGCCATCTGGGCGTGACTCCGCTGGGACTCGAACCCAGGACCCCTTGCTTAAAAGGCAAGTGCTCTACCGACTGAGCTACGGAGTCGTTATGCGGTTTCAGAGCAGGGCAAATTTAGCGAAAAATCATGGTACAACATGTAAGCGCCAACTCCGCCCTCCGGCATCGATACAAACAAATAGGCCGGGATGATAGATTCTCACGGCTTCATTCAATTCCCGACAAAGCTGCCTACCGTCCATACTCCAGATAGAGACTGGCCAGCGCACTCCCTCCACAAGAGGAATGGTCTCGCCCGCTCGGACAGTTATAGTAAGCGGGGAAGGCTTCTCTGACGCCCGCTCTAAGGTCATGACAGCTGAGCTTAGCTCAACACGAAGCATCATGCAGCCTTCTATCTGGGAAGGGGACCACCCTCCAGCAGCCTCTATGACCACCCGATTGGGTTCCGTGCAACTGGCATCCCACCCAATGGCCAACGGTTGATTGTCGGCTTGAATAAAACCGATCCCCACCTCTCCTCTTACTACTAAAGGGGTGTCAATCGCAAACCACTGCCATCCCCCGACACTGTCCATGATGATTCGCTCAAACTTGAGGTAGATGGGGCGCATGCCGTCTGAAACATTCCAAACGCCCAACTGAAAGGGTTTTCCGTACTGTGTGGGGACTGGAAAGAACCGAGCGCCCACTCGCACAATCCGCGCATTTGTATCTATACGAAAAACCTGGCAGAAGGAGCGATTAACTTGGCGCACTCCATACCCTGATTCCATTTCATTATCATCATAACCCCAAGTATTCAAATCTATCTTGATCGTATCCATCAATACGACAGAATCAGGAACCGTCCCAGTCCATCGGAGTATCCATCGGAGGGGGTATATGCCTGGCACATCGATAGATGGCAACTTGACATAGATACTTTCGGTCACGCCCGAACTCGGTAAAACTCCTCTTACAAGCCTCTGCCCTAACCCTTGCACTTCTACCTCTATATCTGAAAACCCATGACTACTGGCCAAACCATACACACTATCCGAAAGTCCATACCCCACTCCCCAAATACCATATCGCCTGTCGTAAATGCGAGGAAGTTTTACCCAAGCCGGTAGGAAGGTGCTTGTGTCAAGTCGTATAAGCGTGTAACCGATATGCCAGTTATCATAGGCCCCATAGGTGCTACCCCAGACGGACCACTTGAGCCTGAAACAAGGATGAAGCCACTGCGGGTCACCTATAAAGAGATTTACGCTCGTAAAGGTAGTGTCAGCGACATCAGCGCCAAGGGCCTGCCAGAGAGGAAGCCACTGTCCTTGGAAGTTAAGTCCCCATAGGGTAAGAGTGTCATCGCTCTCTGGGGGGTCCATGCGGCCTCCCCGCTGATAGGAAAAAGAGATGAAGGCTGGACCGATGCTGTCCATGCGTATGCACCCGCACACGGCGCTGTCTCCTAATCCACTGAGGCGAGGATTGTCAGTCTGATAGGGAAACCCGTGTATGTCTGCTCCATTGAGCAAGAGGGTGTAAGCGTGGGGAGCGTCGTAGGCGGAACTTTTCCGCAATTCTGCTCCATGCAACCGCCAGAATGCTTGGCTTCGAGGATCTCCCCATTGCAGGTGCAGGGCTACCTGACCCCAAATGAGAGCCATGAGTATCATTCGCTCGTGGGGGAAGTAGGCTGACTGTTTACGACGAGATCTATGGACATCCCTGCGGGAACGGAATCCGCAGGCATGCGTTCAGGGTACTGCCGATATACCTGGCCAAGGGGTATGTTAGGGTTAGGCTTATATCGTATTTGTCCCACATTGAGCCCGACGGCATGGAGGCGGGCCACAGCCTCTTCTAAGGGCAAGCCAACGACAGAGATAAAAGGCACTTTTTGATCGCTCCATCCACGACTTACGACGAGGTCTATGATGGAGTATTTTGGAACCAGAATACCAGGCTTGATGGTTTGACCTTTGTGCTTAGCGGCAAGAACTACATCAGGCTCGCGTCCAGCTGCGTATTCCACGGACCCCACCCGAAATCCATAAGTTTCTCGCAGCAGACGATATGCTTCCTCATAGGGTAGGTCTTGAACCCGTGGAAACGGCACCATCGGAGGCGTAGAACTAGCAACAGTCAAATAGATTTTGCGCCCTTTTTTCACACGAGTCCCAGCAGGTGGGTCTTGCAAAAGAATCGTGTAGGGCTTCTGATCAGGCACATACTGAGAGTCAATGACCACGGCAGAAAAGCCAGCTGCTTCAAGCGATCGCTCTACCGCAGTTAAGCTGCGTCCAACCAGTGAAGGTAGGACATATTCAGCTCCTTGTCGAGTTAGCCATGCAAGCAGGACCGAAGTAAAGAAGAGATAGCTCAGAAGTCCTATGACAGCTAAAGAGAGGGCATACAAAGCGCCTTCACGACTAAGTATGTAAGCCCACAGACGATTCCACATGATAGGCTTCAGTACCCATAAAGGTACGATTTCGCATTGCTTCTACCCACGCTCTGAGCTGACTTGCCGGGAGATTAGGAAAAAAGCGGCGAAGAGTTTGAGCTCGTCTCTTCTCCACCTGCTCCAGCAGCTTGTATCCCTTAGGCAAGAGACGCACCAGCAATCGTCGCCGATCGGACCTATCCCTCTGAAGTTCTAAGAAGCGCCAATAAGCCAAATGCTTCAAAATGCGTCCTACCGCCGGCTGCGTGATAGGAAGATAAGGATACAACTGAGCTACGGGCATCCATTGGCCCTTGCTCTCCTCCAAACGACTCAGCAAATACAAAACCTCTACATGGGGAGTGCCCAACTGATACTGTGCAGCTAACTCTTTCTCTTCTCGCTGGAGGAAGCTGTAAATCCTCAGTAGAGAAAACCCAAGGTCTCCCCACAGCAGGCTCTCCTCTCGGCTCATAGATGGATGAACTATCAAATATTGTGCCTTTTTCACAATACCCTGACTACCAGATGATTAGGTTGAAGCAGCCTCACGAGCTGTCAGTCGCTCCATACACTCGGTAGCAGAAAGAAAAATAAAAGGCTCTCTACTCCCAATAAGGCTCCGAGAGGGAAAAGAGCTGGCTGGCTGCGAATACAAACCCACAGAAGGGGAAAGATAAGGAGAGGAAATCCTAAAACTCCCGTGACCGCATAGGACGCCTCAGCGCGAGCGGTTAGATAGGCGGCCAAAGTCAAGGGTAGGCTTAGAGTAGGTCCTCCCAGTACTATAGCTCCAAACGATGGCTTGTACCCCCAAAGGAAATAAGCCCCTCCTCCCAGATAAAGGCCTACAAGCAGGGAAAGTAGCAGAGCATACATCCAAAGCCCTCCCACATTACCCTCTCGTGAGAAAAACTGATGTAGCCAGCGCCACTCCTCCGGCCGTCTGTCCAGAATAGGGCGGGGGATAGTCTGAAATAGAGCAAAAGCAAAAGAAAGCCAGAAAAGTAAGCGGAGAGACCCATCCGATAACTCCATGCGGCGAGAAAACAGTCCCACAACGAGTAGAATCAAAGTGGAGAATAGCAAAGTGGTAATAAAGCTGTGTCCCTTACGAATCTCTAAGCGGAGCCACCACTGCATACTTCTCCAGCTTTCTATGAGCCAGTGAGGCACCGCAAACTCAGCGTAGATAGTCTTGTAGGGAAGAGTTTTCCTGAGGTTGTTCGGTTTGAGATGGCTGGCAATCGGGCAGGCGGAAACCTGGGGGAGGCAGTATACGACGCTTTTTATCCAACTTCAGCGTTGTGTCAGCGTAAGCCGCTTTCATGTAGAGTCCCCATATGGGCATCGCCATCCGAGCACCTTGACCATTCTGAAGGGAATGAAAATGTACCGCTCGATCCGCCGTACCTACCCAAACTCCCGTTACATAATCAGGCGTGAAACCGATAAACCATCCATCGGCATGCTGTTGAGTCGTCCCGGTTTTCCCTCCGATATCCAACTGGTTCAGACCATACCGCCACCTCAGCTCTCCAGCTGTACCAGCGATAGTTACCCAACGGAGCATTTCTACCATCATATAGGCGGTTTGCTCGCTCAGGGCTCGGCGACTAGTGCCACTGAAACTCTCAATCAAGTTACCCCGCCTATCCCGTATCTCCCGAATAAACAGCGGCTCCCGCCATATGCCCAAAGTTGGAAAGCATCCGTAAGCGCTCGTCAGTTCCATGAGAGTCAGATCACACACACCGAGCCCCAAGGCATAGACCGCCTCTAAGTCGGACTGGATGCCCATTCGGCGAGTATAACTGATCACGACCTCAGGCCCAAGAGCTTTCATGAGGCGGGCGGTAATGATATTGAGCGAGAGAGCTAAGGCTTTTTTCAAGGAGACCTTGCCACCAATCTCTCGATCAGCGTTACGAGGGCTCCAAACCGTATCACGACCATCTACCCGGACCGGAATCTCTACCGGCACATTCAGTTCCTCGTAACAGGGAGAATATCCATTATCCATTGCTGCTGTGTAGACGAACGGCTTGAAGGTAGAGCCCACTTGACGCTTAGCTTGTATGACATGGTCGTACTTGAAGAAGGTGTGGTTGATGCCGCCGACCCAAGCCTTGACTTCGCCCGTATGAGGGTCTAAGGTAACCAAGCCCACTTCCAAAAAGCGCAAGTAATACACCAGCGAGTCCCAAGGTGTAAGGATAGTATCTATGTACCCGGGCGGTTGCCAGGTGAAAACCCGCATAGGGACCGGTTGATGAAACTGCTTGATGATCTCAGGCTCAGGCACGCCAGCAGCTTTGAGTACATTATATCGCTCGCTGCGGCGCATGGCACGCCAAATGATGCTGGTATCTTCAACCCAAGGCAGGGGATGGGCTCTCAGCTCTCTATCAAAGACAGGCTGAAAACTCCGCAGGTGCTGAACCACAGCTGACTCCGCATGCATCTGTAGACGGCTATCAATGGTGGTGTAGATTTGGAGTCCATCTCGGTACAGGTCATATCCCCGATCGCGAGCCCAGTTCAATAGCCACAGGCGTAAATACTCTCGAAAGTAGGGAGCGATACCTTGACTTTGACTGGCCTTGTAGGGAGCGCTACCGACACCAAGAGGTTGTTTTTTCGCTTCTATCGCTTGTTTCGCTGATATGAATCCCGCCTCTTCCATCATATCTATGACGACATTGCGGCGGGACAAAGCCCTCTGTGGGTATCTATATGGGCTGTAGTAGCTTGGTCCTTTCAGTAGGCCTATAAGAAGAGCCGCCTCGGATAAGTTCAGCTCTTGCACATCTTTGCCAAAGTAATACCGACTCGCCACCTGAATACCGTAGGTAACCCCTCCAAACGGCACCGTATTGAGGTACATCGCCAGAATCTCTTCCTTGCTGTAGCGATATTCTAAATAAATAGCTACAATCATTTCTTTGAGCTTGCGCCAGAGGGAACGCTCTACTCCGACTTCATCGTAGAGATTTCGTGCAAGCTGCTGGGTAATGGTGCTTCCTCCTCGCCGTTTGCCAGTAAGGAAAGAAAAAGCCGCCGCCCCTATCCCAATCGGGTCTATGCCAGCGTGATCATAAAATCGCCTGTCCTCTATGGCAATCAAAGCCTTTTTGACCACATCTGGTATCTCCGATGCAGGCACACGCACCCTATCGCTGCTGTGGTAGAAAGTCCCCAAAATCTTTCCGTCGGCAGAAAAGGCCACACTGGCTAAATCCTGCTTAGGGTTTTCCAATCGTTCAAACGAGGGCATATCTACCAGGACGTACACAAAAAGCAGAAGGGGAATGCCCCATATGAAGAAGCCCAAGACCAAACCAATCCAAAGCCGCTCTCGCCTGTATTCAGGACTCAGCCAGCGCATGCTTTACGGATGAGCTCAGTAGTGGAATAGCCTACTACTAACGGTAGGATTACAACTTCCCCCCCTCGCTGCCGAACGAAATCCGCCCCCACAACTGAGTCTATCGTATAATCTCCCCCTTTCACCAGCACATCGGGGGCGATTCGCTCTATGAGCTGCTGAGGTGTGTCTTCTTCAAAAATGATTACGGCTTCCACAAACTCCAAAGCCGCCAAGAGACGAGCTCGGGCGTCTTGAGGCTGAAGAGGACGAGAGGGACCTTTAAGGCGCCGAACCGACTCATCGCTATTTAGACCTACAATAAGTACGTCTCCCAACTTAGCCGCCTCCTCCAAGTACGTAACATGACCCAAATGCAAAATATCAAAGCACCCGTTAGTGAACACAATGCGCTGCTCCAAAAAGCGCCAATAGGCTACCCACCGATCTATGTCTGGCCCTTGAATAATCTTCTGTCTCGTCTCGTACATCGTGATACCTTTGTAGATGATGGGGCGCTGGACAAAGGTAGCATTTTTACTGAGTGGCTGGATGTTAGCTCAGGAGGAATCACCCGCTCGTCTTGTGGTCTATGATGAACTCTTAGACCGTTTTTTTCACATTTTGCACTGGACCCCAGCCTCCCTCTCCACAGCCCGTCCCGATACAGTGCGTTACCTGCGATCTGAGGGTGAGGTTCCTTCTCTGTCCCTCTACCCGAACCTTCAAGGCCTTTATCTCTCCGAAATAGAAGACTTGGACTTGGCGGATTTGGTTAGCCTAATCCGTCGGCATTGCCCTAAGCTGCGCATTTTAGCTTTAGAAGACTGCGACATTGAGGACATAAGCCCCCTAACAGAGCTTCCGCTCAAAGGACTCCTTCTAAATGATAACCCCATTGCCAACTTCTACCCTCTATCTCGTCTATCAGGGCTTCAGTTCTTAAGCTTAGCTCGAACCCCCCTATCTGATCTAAAATGGCTTTCTTCCATGGTCGGCCTCCAAGGATTGGATATAAGTGAAACGAGGATTACCGACCTCACCCCCCTCGCTAATCTCGTTCAAATGCGCATGTTAGCTCTTTATCGCTGCACAGCGGTCAAGGAAACTGAGCCCCTCATAAACTTCGGTTCATTAGAGTTTCTGAACATCTCTTTCATGAACCCCTCTGCTGTTCAAACTCTCCTGAACAACCTTCATCACTTTCCTCGGCTGAAAGTTCTCCAGGCTCAAGGGGCCTTCACCGAAGCCCATAAAATCTCGGCCCTCGCCAAGCTCCCCCAACTGGAGGAGCTTACCTTAGGACAGAATCCCGCTTTGAGTGACTTAGATTTCGTCCGAGGTCTGCGTCATCTTCTTTATTTGGATGTTCATCGATGTAGTATAAAAGATTTGACCCCTCTCGCGGGGCTTCCCTTCTTAGTGAAGCTCTCTATTGGAAAAAACCAGATTACCTCTATAGCCCCTCTGACCAAATGTCCCCGACTACGCGAGCTGTACTGCTATGATAATCCCATCACGGATTGGGAAAAGCTCTTGGAGATGCCAGCTTTATCGTATGTCTTGATTAGCAAGAAGGATATACCCTCCGATAAGCTGAGCAACCTCAAGATACAACTTCGGAAAAAAGGTGTTCAGTTAGATGCGCCCTGATGAAGAGGTGGCGCTATATGAACATCATCTAATAGTAGTGGATGAAGGGCAGAGCCCCGTTCGGATTGATAAGTATCTCGCCCAGCGCCTTACGCACCTGAGCCGCTCCCGCATTCAACTCGCCATAGATACGGGATTGGTGACAGTGGATGGCATAGCGGTGCGACCCAGTACTAAGGTACGCCCCGGCCAATCTATCCAAGTTCGCCTGCCTTATCCTCCCCCCACCGACCTAGCCCCTGAACCTATTCCGCTGGAAATAGTTTATGAAGATGCCTACCTCCTCGTGGTGAATAAGCCAGCTCAAATGAGCTGTCATCCCGGGGCGGGTGTTTATTCGGGGACTTTGCTCAATGCTCTTCTGTACCATGTCCAAGACACCGTTTTGCCCTCGTCAGAACAGAATATGGCTCGGCCAGGCTTAGTGCATCGTATAGATAAGGACACGACAGGTTTACTAGTCGTGGCAAAGGAGGAACGGACTTATTATGGCTTGGCCCAGCAGTTCTTTGAGCATACCGCTTTGAGACGGTATTGGGCGCTTGTATGGGGCAGTCCCGAGCAAGATGGCGGCACTATCATCGCTCACATCGCTCGCGACCCGTACGATCGAAAGAAATACCGCGCTTATCCCGACGGGTCTCAAGGAAAGCACGCTATAACTCACTGGCGTGTCGTAGAACGATTGCCCTTAGCCACATGGATAGAGTGTCAGTTGGAGACAGGGCGTACGCATCAAATTCGCGTTCACCTCTCCCACTTAGGCTATCCCCTTGTAGGGGATAAGACGTATGGAGGGGACCGCCCGCGAATACCCCTCATAAGCGCGCGCTGGAGTCAAGAAGCTCATCGCCTCCTGCAAAAAATGCCCCGTCAAGCCCTCCACGCTTATCTCTTAGGTTTTCATCACCCCATCACAGGAGAAAACCTCTGTTTTGAAGCCCCCCTACCTACCGATATGCGAGAAGCCATAGAATACTTGAGGGAGCTGGCAAGGTCTGTCTCCTCTCTGTAAACGAGCCAAGCGAAAGCTACTCCAACCTACTTTTTGGCTAATGTCCCCAGGATGAGAGGCGCGTTCTCAACCTGAAAGAAGGAGACTTAGCACAACCTCGTTTTTGACCGCCTCAAAGATAAACTCCGAAGGGGCTCCGCTTAGGCCCAAGAGCTTCTACCGCAGAAGCGTTACCGTACCAGCTCGTACATGCCCTCTCAGTCGTATCACATAAACATAGGCTCCCTCGGGAGCTACCTCCCCGCTGGGAAGTCGCCCATCCCACGCAAAGGGAGCTGTACGCGTGGTGTAGAGCTCCCGACCCCATCGGTCATAGATGGTCAGCTCTTGCAGGCAATCGTAAGAACCTATCACTCGGAATACATCATTTACTCCATCGCCATTGGGCGTGAATACATTCGGGATAAAGAGGGCTCGAGCTACCACTTGATCAGATGAAATGCTGTATCTCAATGTATCAAGGCAGCCCTGATTATCTGCATAGAAAACTTGAACCTCATAGGAGTGAGGATTTCTAAGAGGAAGGGTGATACTCTGGGTGCCACTTGGATAAGCTATGCCGTCTGCTACTACACCGAAAATGCGATCGGGCGGCAGCGGTATCTGGAATCGCACCCAAAGGCCACAAATGTCTGCTTCCTCTAAGAGCGAATCCAAACCCCGTCGCTCCGGAATCGTAACCTGACCCCTTAGGGTATCCCGACAAATGATCGCTAATGAAGGATTCGTGATTAGAGTCCACGTGTAGGTACCCGGTTGAGGGGCAGTCCAAGTCAAGGTCTCGCTGCGGAAAGTCTGCCCTTCTATCTGCCATTCCACCTCATCGGCAAATCGACTACGGGAGACAAACCTCACCTGACGCAAGCAGGTATCTACCACAACTTCTGCTACAGCTTGAGAGCGGTAGTCTATCTCTATGGTTTTGGAAAAGGTATCCCGACACAAACTGTCAGGTGATAGAACAATAAGCGTGATGATGTAACGCCCCGGGGAGCTATAGGTGTGGGTAGGGTTGCGGCTCGTACTGGTACGGCCATCCCCAAAGTCCCAGAAAAACCACCCGGCTCCTTGAGAACTATCTATCAGCTCAGCGCGCATAGCACAGTAATCTAATCTTTCAGAGAAGCGCGCCACGACCGTTCGTGAGACTGGTATATTCCGCCTCAGCGTATCCGTACATCCTAAGCTATCATAAGCTATCAAAATCACTTGGTAGGTGCCCGGAGCAGGAAAGGTGTAGATAGGGTCTCGAGTCGTGAGGGTATCCCCTGTGGAGAAAATCCATACAAACCGAGTTGCATCACTGGACCGATTCTGGAAGGTAAATCTTCCTTGACAGGTATCACCCTGCCACTGAAAGTCGGCTCGTACGGTGGAACGATTGACCACGATGACTCGCTGGGAGCTATCCTTGCATCCTTGGGCGTTCCTTACGACGAGCTTTACAGTGTAGGTTCCGGGTGCTGCGTAGGAGTGGGTAACGGTGGGGCCACTAGAAGTCTGTCCATCGCCAAAGTCCCAGTTGTAGGTGTTCCCGCTCACAGGCTGAGAAGCCGAAAAACTGACTGTTAGGTTACAGTTGAGGCTATAGTCAAAAGTAGCTTGAGGAGTAGGAAATATAGTGATGGCTCGACGCAGTGTGTCGCGCTGATTGCAGGTAGCAAGATTCTCTGCAACTAAGGTGATGATATAAGTCCCAGGCTGCGTATAGGTGATACCCGTCGGAACAGCAGCTGTGGAAGTCTGCCCATTGCCGAAGTCCCAAAAGAAGGAAACACCGTTTTGGCTCAGATTCTGAATGGAGGGGGAGAAAGGCACACAGCCCCGAGAGGGTGTGATCGCCAAAGCGGCCACGACCGGATCGCCAAGCTGAAAGTCTATCTTGAAGAGAGCATTGTTGCAGTTAGGGCTGCGATTGAGGGAAGATATAGCGCCCGGCGTAGTGGGAAAGTCCGAGTTACCACCGCATCCTCCACACACCGATTGATAAATGATACCTCTATTGTCAAAGCGACTCGTGCCCCCATCCACGTGTTCATCGGATATAGGGCCTCCCCAAAAAGAGGCATAAGCTAATCCAGCAAGACCTGGTTGAAAGGCTATCACATAAAAGTCGGCTCCGTCGGTCGTGACTTGGTTGGCGTTAGAAGTAGTGGGCAAGCCCAGCGTAGAGCCGATATTTACATTAGACAGACCCACATCCAGCCCCCCCCAGCCCGACACATATACATAGCCGCACCGATCAGCGGCAAAGGCGCTAATGGTGATGTTAGGGGTAGAGCGACCTGGCGAGCCCCAGACCGACAAACGAGTAACCTGAGATAAAAGGTCATCCATAGAGAATACGAACTGTTTCCGCCCCGCAAACCCGTAAGTACCAGGTGTGGGTGTTAGATTACCTTCGGTATGGCCTGTGCCCCAAAGTAGACCTTGGCGATCGATGTCTATCATGAAAACTTGATCATAAGCGGGAGTACCCCAGTAAGTACCGATAAGGAGCTGATCCAGCTCTGGAGACAATACGGCCAGCCAGCCGTCAGCTCGCCCCCCTTGGTAAGTAGTCTGATAGGCGCCAGAAGTCGTAGGCAGGTTCGAGCTGTTCGTGCCGCCAGCTACATACACATTACCTGTTAGACCGAGGCGTATGGAATACCCCGCGTCCGCTCCACTGCCCCCTAAGAATGTACTGGCGTAGAGCTGACTCAGGTCTAAAGAGAGCTTGCAGACCACTGCATCCATTAGCCCACTGAAAGTGCGTCGGTATGCATTCGGAGTAGTGGGAAAGTTAGCCGACAAGGTAGACGAAATGATATAACACGCTGTATCCCCAATGATAATCTCGCCGCGTCCGTCATCAGCGTAGAAATAATAGAGAGGGAAAGCGGAGCTATTTAGCCCATCCTCGCGACTCCCTCCCAAGTAAGTGCTGGCCAACAACTGCGTACCAGCAGCGTTTATGCAGCTAATAACGATGTCTATGCCGCCGCCTGAGGTCGGTTGATAGGCATTAGCGGAAACTGGGAAGTCCGTAGAACGGGTAGCACCGAGAATATACAAATTCCCCTGAGCATCTGTAACGATGCTGTGAGGCTGCTCATTGTTGCTACCCCCAAGGTAAGTCGCCCATAGGCGCGCTGTACCTGTGGGATTGACTTTCCAGAGAGCTATATCGGTGCTCCAAAAGATAGGCTGATTAGAAGCGTAATCTATCCCCCCTCCAAATGTGGATTGAACTGCGCCAGGGCTTACGGGGAAATACACTCCACCTGGATTAGGATTCCACAATGCATCCTTGACATTACCTCCAGCAAAGGCATTTCCTTGCAGATCGTAAGTTGCCGTGAAGCCCCAGTTATCCGAATACGAACCCGAGAAGGTAGAAAACACCACCACAGGGTCCACGACAAAGGGGCCTTGGGCAGTCTCCAAAAGATCGTAACCTACAAGAGCCCCTTCCACCCGATACATAGCGGCTAAAGGAGTGTTAGACTCAGCCAAAAAAACCAGTGGCATCTTCTCCACCATCGTCCCGACGGAAGTTTCTATATACAGCGTACGCCCCTGAATGTGAATCGCTGCACCCTCATACCGCAGCCGGATCGCTCTTAGCGCATCGGGACGACGCACTTGCCAATCCCACTTCAGGCCTTCTGGGGTGAGGCGAAAGACCAGGTCTATATCGGGATAAACATTGGGATACCGAACCTGATGAAAGCCTCTTGCTTCGGAGGCGCGCCATGGACCTTGAAAAAAGTTGTAGCGGGTTTCTTCAGGCAGTTCCCCAAGCGGCTCTACAGGATTGGCTCCGACCCAGTTGATACGGAGAAAATGAGCCTTCACAGGTAAAGGGTTGCCCCATCGGTTGAAATGGGCTTTTTCAAAAGGGTCTGACTCGGTTAGAAGGAGAGCGATCCCCGTCGGCGTGAGGTAGATATGCTGATGGTGCCAAACCGCCTCAAAGCGAGCCTCAGCGTATATTTGCCCCTTGTTTTCCACAAAGGTTCCACTATGACGCGCCCAGACAAACAAACCAGCGAAACTCCACAGGCGTAGGATTTTCACCCCCCGAATATAGCGATTATCTTCCGCTCAATAAATCAACACGCCCATCTACCTTTGCAAGGTCATGCGTCTCTTCATCCAAGGGTCATCTTCTCACCCTTCGGTTCTATTTGATATAGAGAGAAAGTTCCTACGCATAGACGGTGTAAGCAGCATGGCCGATAGCGCTCAGTTTTACAATAACCTGCTTCAATGGCTCATAGACCACAGACCCTACATCCTACCTGATACTCGCCTTGTTCTTCGCTTATTGTATCTGAATAGCGGCACCCACAAGGCTTTATTTCATTTTCTCAGAGAGATAGTAGAAGAGCGCATTCCTGTACAGGTAATCTTCATCCGAACCTCTCGCTTTGATAATACTGAAGAAGTAGAACTCCTCATCCAGATATGTAGGCAGGTAGGACTGAGCTGTAGTATCCAAGAAGAATCCGAGAGTTCAGAACTTCTCTCAGGCTGAAGGCGTTTTATATCCAATCGGACAAAGTCCGCTCAGTTTGACGAAAAAATACTATCCCCCCTACCAAGATTAGAACCACCACACTCATGGATACCCAGAGAAGGATAGGAACTTGACCTTGACCCATTACACACCACCGAAAGCCTTCAATCAGACCCACCATTGGATTAAGGGCATAGATCCACTGCCATGACTCAGGCAAAAGCGAGCTGGGATATACCACAGGAGAAATAAACATCCAAAGCTGTACGAGAAAGGGTAGCGCATATCGTACATCTCTATACATGGCATTGAGGCTGGACAACCACAACCCAACACTTAGAGCTGTAAAAGCGGTCATTACGAAAAAAACCGGCGCAAATAGAAAAGTGAGTTGGAGCTTGACCCCATATACTGAGGCGAAAGCAATGAGAAGGATGAGGCTGATCCCAAAATCTACACTTCCCACTAGCACTGCCGCTATGGGTAACACAAGTCGGGGAAAATAGACCTTTGAGAGGAGGGGTTTATACTCTACAAGAGAGTTTGCAGCTCCGATTAAGGACGCAGCGAAGTAATGCCATAGAATCATCCCACTCAGCACAAAAACGGGATAAGGGAGATCACCCGAAGGCATTTTAGCCAAACGACCGAAAAAGAGCGTAAAGACCAGAACCATAAACAAAGGCTGCACCACGGCCCAAGCTACACCTATGAGGGTCTGCTTGTATCGCACTTTTATCTCGCGCTCTACAAGGGATAAAAGGAGGTCTCTATAACGCCAAAGCTCAGCTAATCCTATACGAAATGCTGACGAAGGACGAATAACCACCTGAGTCTGGGCCATAGCTAAGCAGCGGGATCAGCCTTTGAGGGCTTCGGCACCAGCCACAATCTCTAAAAGTTCTTTAGTGATGGATGCTTGACGGGCCTTATTGTATTGGAGCCGAAGAGTGCGAAGGAGCTCTTCTGCATTATCACTGGCTGCCTGCATAGCAACCATGCGGGCCGCATGTTCAGCTGTGATAGACTCATATACAGCCGCAAGGAGAGCCGTTTCAATGTAAAAAGGCACAAAGCTATCAATCAGGGCTTCTAAGGAAGGCTCAAGAATCCAAGGGCGCGTCTCGGGTTTCTCCGAAGGTGGAAGCGGCAAAAGCGTTTCTAAGGTTGGAATGGATTTCCCGACGCCTCCAAAGCGATTATATACCAGCAGAATACGCTGAACCGATCCAGCAGTGAATCGCTGCACAAGTTGTTGCGCCACAGACTGAACCTCCTCTACGGAAATATCCCGCCCACCAAAGAGGTCCTTGTACTCAATAGAATAGGCGGAGCGACGGAGAACTTCGTAGGCTTTTTTCCCTAAGATCAAAAGACTTGCTGACTTAGGCTCAGGTAACTGGGGCAGAAGCCAGCGCAAGAGACCGCTATTGAAAGCTCCGCACAGCCCCCGACTGGATGAGAGAATGACATACATCGTAGAGGAGGCCTTTGAGGGTCGCTGATAAAAGTGAGGCTCCTCCAGTTGAGAGAGAAGAAGCTTCAGCAAAGCTTCACTTTGATGACGATAGGGACGCAGACGGATGAGACGGTCTTGGGATTTGCGGAGCTTCACGGCGGCTATCATACGCATAGCCCGCGTGGTCTGCTGGATAGAAAGGATGCTGCGAATCCGTCCCCGCAGCTCTCGTAACTTGCCCGATGACATACCCCTAAGCCTTAATGCCCATGCCAGCCAAGACCTCTTTGGCGGCCTTTTCTAACTCCGCCTCCATCGCCTCGTCTAACTGGCCCTGACGAATCTTCTCCAATAGGGGCTTGTAAGCGGCTTCTAAAAGACGAATGTACTGAGCTTCAAACTCTCGCACTTTTTCCACAGGCAGCTTATCTAAAAGCCCACGGGTACCAGCGAAGATGGAAGCTACCTGATGCTCCACCTTGACGGTCTGATATTGAGGCTGTTTGAGAAGCTCCACAAGGCGCCGTCCTCGCTCTATCTGGCGCAGTGTAGCGGGGTCTAAATCCGAACCAAACTTCGCAAAGGCCTCCAGTTCTCGGTATTGAGCCAACTCTAACTTGAGGCGTCCAGCGACCCGCTTCATCGGCTTAATCTGAGCAGCTCCCCCCACTCGGGAGACCGAGATACCCACATTGATAGCAGGGCGAACCCCTGCATTGAATAGGTTGGGCTCTAAGTAAATCTGACCATCCGTGATTGAAATGACATTTGTGGGGATGTAAGCTGCGACATCTCCAGCCTGAGTCTCTATGATAGGCAGGGCAGTGAGCGAACCACCGCCTTTCACAATAGGCTTGAAGCTCTCGGGGAGATTATTCATCTGGCGGGCAACCTCATCGGAGTCTATAATCTTAGCGGCTCGCTCTAAAAGTCGCGAATGAAGGTAGAAAATATCGCCGGGGTAAGCCTCTCGTCCTGGCGGACGACGCAGAAGGAGCGATACTTCACGATAGGCAGCCGCCTGTTTAGAAAGATCATCGTAGACCACGAGAGCATGACGCCCCGAATCTCGGAAGTATTCTCCTATCGCTGCACCCGCGAAAGGAGCCAGAAAAATTAGGGGCGCCGGGTCCGAGGCTGAAGCAGCTATCACTACCGTGTAATCCATTGCTCCGTACTTTTCCAACACAGCCACAGTTTGAGCGATGGTGGAAGCTTTCTGTCCGCAAGCCACATAAATACAATACACGGGATCCCCTTTCTCGTAGTTTTCCCGCTGATTGATGATAGTATCTAGGGCAACGGCTGTTTTACCCGTAGAACGATCGCCGATAATAAGCTCCCGCTGTCCGCGCCCAATCGGAATCATGGCATCTATGGCCTTGATTCCTGTCTGAAGAGGTTGATGCACGGGACGACGAAATATCACACCTGGCGCTTTACGCTCGTAGGGCGACTCGTAGAAAGGCCCCTCTATCGGACCCTTTCCGTCTAAAGGTTCTCCTAAGGGATTGATAACTCGACCCAACATCTTCTCACTCACTAAGATAGAAGCGGTGCGATGAAGTCGTTTCACTCGATCCCCCTCATGAACCGAGCTGGAACTGCCCATGATGACAGCGCCGACATTATCCTCCTCTAAGTTCAACACGATCCCCTTAGTGCCGCCAGCGAACTCTATCATTTCTCCCGCTTCAACCTCTGTGAGGCCGTATATCCGAGCGATACCATCCCCCACCTGAAGGACTATCCCGATTTCCTCCAGCTCCTTAGCTGAGAGCTCACCAGCAAGCTGCTGCTCCAAGAGAGCTGTTACTTCATCTGGACGCAAATCCGTTATGGCTTTCATATAGGTTAGGCTTGAAGGAGTTTCTTTTGAATGTCACCGAGGCGCCCACGCACGCTCAAGTCGGCGGCGCGAGTACCGACCTCCACGATAAACCCTCCTATGAGACGAGGGTCTACCTCCTCGGAGAGAAGGACTGTCTCAGCGGAAAATACCGCTCGCAAACGCTCTGACAGCAGAGCCCGAGCTGTGTCCGAAAGCGAATGAGCCGTACGCACAACCGCCCGTAGACGACGCTGATACGCATCGTAAAGCTCTATGAAGGCTTCACAGGTCTCGTTCAGCAGGGCCTCTCGCCCTCGGCGAATAAGCAATTGGATGAACGTCCAAAGCAAGGGAGATATCGCCGGCTCTAAAACCGATCGCAACCAGCCTATCTTCTGCTGACTTCGGTGGATAGGGCTTTCCACGATGGTACGAAAGAGACGAGACTCTTGGTAAAGACGCAGAAGCTGATCAAGCTCTGCATAAAGCTGATCTACCTGCCCCTGACGCAAAGCCAAGTCAAAGAGAGCCTTAGCGTACCGCTGAGCAACTGTACGGGGGCTCATCAGTTGAGACGAATTTCAGAGGCGAGCTTCTCAGCGTAAGCTCGGGCCTTATCTTCATCTTTGAAGTGCTCTTCTAAGATTTGCTGGGCTATACGCAGAGATAGTTGTACGGCATAAGTACGCATTTCCGTGAGGAGTCGGTCTCGCTGCTGTTGAATCTGCTGCTGAGCTGCCCAGAGAATCCCTTCTGCTTGCTTACGAGCCTCAGCTCTGGCATTTTCTATTATTTCATCACGCATCTTCTGGGCTTGAGCCAAGATGCGCTCCCGCTCTTGAGATGCTTCCATTTGGAGCTTCTCCTGCTGAGCGCGAAGGAATTCTACTTCAGCTCGAGCCTTCTCTGCCGCAGTGAGCGCCTCGGCAATCCGTTTCTCACGGGCATCCAGCGCAGCTAAGAGCGGCTTCCAGGCATATTTACTCAGAAGCCAAAGAAAGATAAAGAATATGACAGCACTCCAGAAGAATAGCCCAAACTGGGGCAGGACAAGTTCCATACGACGGCGCAAACTTACGCTAAACGACTGATATGAAAAGCGTGCCGAAGCTGCTCCTCTACATAATCGGGCGTTAGAGCCCGAATACAGTCATGGTGTCCCTGAGGGCAGCGATCAAAGCCCAACTTGCTGCAAGGACGACACCTTAGATACTCCAGCTCTATATTTACATGTCGGACCTTCCATGGCGTCATGCCAAACTCAGGTACGGTATTACCCCATATGACGGCGGTGGGGGTCTGCATAGCTGCACCCAAATGCGCTGTGCCTGTATCATGGGTGATAAGGTAGTCAGAGAGTTGGATAGCCGCAGCTGTCTCCAAAAGAGAAAAACGACCAGCTCCTACAATCACAGGAACGGAAAGACGGGTGGCTAACTCGTGAGCTTCGGAGGCTTCCGAATTACCTCCGAGAAGTACTACAGGTAGCTTAAGCCGACTCAATAGAATCTCGTAATACGGTATGAGCCATCGCTTGGTCCTATAAGTCCCCCCCAGTCCCACTGCTATCCAGGGATGCGTTGTCTGGAGAGCAGCCATTTCATGACGGAGTTTAGCTCGGATGGACTCTGGAATATAAACCTCCAGCGGCCCTAAAGTCTCAGGTAAAATGCCCCATGGTCGCAAAGCCATGCCGTACCGTTCTACAATGTGGGACAGAGGTATCACACGCTTGAAGCGAACCATAAGCCATTTTTGAAGGTTTTTCTTAGGGAAAGTACTAAACCGCTCGTAGCGTAATCTCCAGCGGAGAGTTAGAGTACGGAGACTTTTTTGGAGATCGATCACTCCAGTCCAATGCCATAGTCGTACTTCTGCCGAAGGAGGCCATTCGTGTATCGCTTCTAAGTATGGATGATATCGAACCAGGTCGCCATACGGAGCTCGGGTCATAAAGTGCAGCTTCGCTTCTGGGAATCGCTGATGTAGGGCTCGAATAAGAGGTGTCGTTAGTACAACATCCCCCATGCTACTGAGCCTGACAAAAAGAAATCGCATACGTGACAAAGATGAGGCGTATATTTGCCCAGATGAAGAGTTTATCTCATGCTTATTTAGTTGTGGCGGTCTGGATGGCAGCTTCCTGCCTCGCTTTTGGACAGCGATCCATCCGCTCCATAGAACGACTGTACTATCGAGGAGACTACCAGACCTTAGCAAAGGACAACCCCAATCCCGACAACCTTTCTCCAAAGGCCCTACTTTGCTATGCCAGTAGTTATTACCACTTAGGGGAAGCTGACCGAGCTTTTGCCTTATATGAACGAGCTTTCAGCCAAATGAAGTTATCAGAAGCTGACCATCCTTTCCTCACCGAATATGGTCGGCTCAATCTGGAGCGAGAGAATGCCTCCTTAGCGATGGAATGCTTCAACTTAGCTCTGAGTCAGGTCAAGTATCCCGATTCGTTGTCTCTACTAAGTCTGTACTTAGCTTATGCCAAACAGCTCAAAGAAGCTCGGGATGCCCAGTCCGAAGGTTTTCGGTGGGTAGCCTACAATCTCAAGGATATCAACACCCCAGAGCCTGAGTACTCCTTATTTATACACAAAGGACGCCTTTATTTCATCACTCGGAGGGATCCTAGAAGGGGGTATGACCCAGCCGACCAGCTTCCACACGAGGCTTTATACTGGACTGAACCCGGCTCAAAAGAGGCCAAGCCCATAGGATTTTTCTCAAAAAAGCATGAAGGCATAGCTGGCTTCCTCAGGGACACCCTTATAGTTTATCGCTCATCTCGTCGCCGAGGCGATTTTTACATAGCCTATCCTCGTGGAGATGGATGGAGTCAGCCCCTCTACTGGAAAAATTTCCCCAACTCACGCCGAGGATGTGAGGACGCTATATGCGAAGACCCTAAGACAGGCGATATTATATTTAGCTCCGATCGCAAGGGTACCAAGGGGGGAGAAGACCTCTGGATCACCCGCCGCCTGCCCGATGGAAAGTTTTCTAAGCCCGAGAATCTCTCCTCCCTCAACACACCCTACAACGAAGATGCACCTTTTGTCTTTGGGGATACGCTATTCTTTGTACACGATGGCCCTTCATCCATGGGAGGATACGATATCTTCTACAGTATCCGCCAACCCGGTGGAGGATGGGGACCTCCGAAACGCCTACCCCGCCCCTTCAACTCCCCTGCCCACGACAGCTATGTCTTCCTTACCCACCCTGATTCTATCTATCTTTCCTCCAATCGTATGGGTGGGCAGGGTAAAATGGACCTCTATTTGATTGTCAGAGAAATCCTGCCTCCTCCCCCACCCCCTCCCCCAACACCCGAAGTTTATACCTTCTCCGGAAAAGCCTACGATGTCCGAACTCGTCAGCCTGTTCCCGTAGTGGTCGTACTGAAGCCCCAATCTGGCACCGAACCGCTCACGCTCAAGTCAGACAAAGACGGTAGCTTTTCTGACAAGAAACCCGATGCAGGAGAATATCTGCTCTATGCTTACGCCGATGGATATGCGCAGTATGTTCAGCCTATCACCATTCCCAAGGCAGGTAATGCCGTTCAAGACATACCTATGATCTCAAACGAAGAACTCAAGCGAATTCGGCTGCCACGGATTCATTTCAACTTTGATAGGTACGATTTACGGACGGAAGCTCCGCCGGCGTTAGATAGCGTGGTGCGTATTTTGGAAGCCTACCCGACCCTCATTATAGAAGTAGCGGGACATACAGATAGCATTGGCACCCGAGAGTACAACCAGAGGCTTTCAGAACGCCGCGCTAACACGGCCCAAGGTTACCTAAGGGAGCGTGGCATCGCCCCACAACGGCTTCGCGTGAAGGGCTACGGCGAGGACCAACCTATGGTACCTAACGATACCCCTTACCACCGATTCTTAAATCGCCGAGTAGAGTTCAACCCAGTGATTGGACGCCCCGAGGAAATGGAATAAGCCTCGCAGCATTTTCATGCCCTGATGCATCGCTACCCAGGACACGCCTACCCAAGAAGCCCCTATAGCATCAGAAATAAACTTAGCAGATTACCGCAGTTCTACCTGTTCAAGTACTTCTAAGACAGCTTGATGAGCCCAGGGGCTTCCAGCAAGGATAGTATGGTGAAAGAGATATTTATCTCCGCCAGAGAAGTCTGTAACGCGCCCTCCTGCTTCTTGCACTAAGAGAGAGCCCGCGGCTACGTCCCACGGATTCAGGTCCATTTCAAAAAATACATCCATGCGCCCCGCAGCCACATAAGCCAAGTCTAAAGCCGCTGACCCTAAACGCCGCAGCCCCCCAAAGCGTCGCATAACTTCACTAAGCGCCAGAAAGTACTTCTCAGCCCGCACCCGATCCTTGTACATGAAACCTGTAACCACCAGTATCTTATCTGGATCGGTCGTCTCGCTCACGCGAAGAGGGTCCGTACCCCGAAAAGCTCCTGCTCCTTTCACAGCCCAAAATATCTCATCTTGGGGTACAGCATAGACCACGCCTACGATCGGGGTCCTCTGGTACAGAAGCGCCACGCTGATCCCAAAGAGAGGTATGCCGTGGACAAAGTTTTTAGTCCCATCTAAGGGGTCTATAACCCAGACAAAGTCTTTATCTGAGTCGCTTCCACCCCTTTCCTCTAAGATAAAACCTGCCTCTGGAAGCAAACGAGCACAGCGCTCTTGAAGGAGTTCCTCGGCCCGACGATCTACATAAGAGACTGGATCTCGGGCTGTCTTGTACTCCGTATCCGAACGGCTGAAACGCTGAAACTCATCCCGAAGGTAAGTCCCTACGCCACGAATGGCAGAGAGGAGCGCCGGTAAGGACACCGCAGCATCCACCATAGAAGGAAAGCAAAGGTATTCAGACCTACCCACCCTATCTCTCCCCAGCGATGATAAACCGTGGCAGGTTTCTGTGGAAAAAGTGTGCCCTGTACAAGGCCGATTCGCTCATAATCCAACTGGCTTAGCCGCTCCCCAGAAGCGCTGATAAGAGCCGATACACCTGTATTGGCGCTGCGAACAGCCGGCACCCCCAGAGCACTCGCCGTGAACTGACCGTAGGCCAGATGTTGCCAATACCCCGAACTTCTTTTCCACCAGCCATCGTTCGTAAGGATAGCCAGAATAGAAGGTTCCTCAGGCAGGCGACTTCGCAGGTCGTGAATAAAAATACTTTCATAACATATGCCCACCGCCACAGGAAGCTCATCGGGGTAGAGGGTTAGAGGGCGTTGATACGCCGGCTTACCAAAATGCCCGAAGCCACCCCCTAAGTCTATGTGCCACCTTTTTAGGAAAGAGAGCACCTCTAAGTAGGGAGCTCGCTCTACAAAAGGTACAAGTCGCGACTTGATATGCACCTGAACTGTATCAGGGCGCAGGAGAAGAGCCGCATTGTAGGCTTCATAGCCCCCTCCTTGAGGTAAAGGATGAACTGAAGGGGGCAAGGATACGCCGGGCGGGAAGTAGCGATATCCCACGATACCTATCAGAAGGTTGACTCGATGTTTCCGAACATACCCCCAGAATGGTTTCAGAAAGGGCTCTTCTACCCAGTTATCCAAACTAACGCCAGTCGGAATAGCAGTCTCGGGCAAGACTATGATCGCTCCAGCTGGGGGCTGCTCTGGTAGAAGAGATAAAAGCCGCTTCACCTGCTCTTGCGGAGGAAAATCCGAAAACTTAGCGTAGGGGTCTATATTCGGTTGGATGGCGTATACGACCCGTGAAGAGACCCTTCGCTCAGAGGGGAAAAGTCCCAAAGACAAGAGGGGAAAAACAAAGACCCATGCTCCAAAGAGACCGTACCGGCGATTATACAGGAAAGCAGCTCCTACAAGAGTCCAAGCAGACAGCCCCGTGGTCCCTAATAGAGAGGCTAAATTGCGCCAGTACTGCCATTCACTCCAAGCCAAACCCAAGCTGAGCCAGCTCCAAGAAAGTTCCCATCGGAAGTGAAAGTATTCAAAAGCCCCCCAAATGGGTATAAATAAGAATGCATCCCAGGGCTGAAGAGCAAGGTGGGTCTGCCTTTTCCGATAGCAGACCCACCTCAGCAATAGCCTCCATATACCAAAAGGCAACAGCATGAGGAGGGGATTGGCTAAGATTGCCGCAGCCCCAGCGACAAAGCTCAACAGAGCCTCAGTCCAGTTTGGGGCGCTGAGAGCGGTTAGGGTCAGCCAATAGCAGCCTATGATGTTCCAAAGCAGCAAGGCAGCGTACAGTAACCTATAGGGGCGTGAATGGCGCGCTAATCCCCACAAAAGGGGAAAGGCCAACCAGACGCCACCTGGCAAAGAGACAGGGGGAAAGGCTGATCCCAACAAAATACCAGCTAATCCAGCGCTGAGCTTAGGCTTCTCTGTAGGAAGCGCCAGCCACCACGATAACCACCTCTCCACGCGGGACCTGAGCCGCGTAGTAAGCATATAGCTCCGCTAAGGTACCGCGTCGGACTTCTTCGTGGAGCTTGGTAAGCTCTCGAGCGATACAGGCCCATCGATTCCCGCCTAAGGTGTCCCTGAGATACCCAATAGTTTGAATAAGCCGATGGGGCGACTCGTACCAGATAGTAGTGCGTTCTTCTGAAAGAAAAGCATGAATGTAACGATCACGTCCTTTTCGCGGGAAGAATCCTTCAAATACAAACCGATCGCTGGGAAGTCCACTGGCAATCAAAGCAGTCAAAAAAGCCGTAGGTCCAGGTAAAACATACACGGGGACTTGCTTTCGATGGGCTTCCCGTATGGGAAGAAAACCGGGGTCTGATAAGCCAGGCATCCCACTATCAGTAAGCAGTCCCACTTTCCAGTTGTTCGCCATCGCTTCGGCAAAGAGCCGCTCCACCGCTTTGTGCTCGTTTGCCGCATGAAAAGGGCGGAGCGGCTTGGGAGAAATAGAATAATGCCGAAGCAGCTTGAGGCTCTGGCGCGTGTCCTCGCACCAGAGTACATCCATCTGTTGTAAGGTGTCCAAGCTGCGGAGAGTCAGGTCTCTTAGGTTACCTATCGGCGTAGGAATAATCCAGAGCCCTTGCACCTCAATCGCCTTACTTCTTCTTAGAGGAGCTTTTTCTCCCAGAAGAAGGCGGCCTACCTGAACGGGACTTTGGCGCCCGTTCCTCCATCACCGGAAGAGGCACCCCACGCTGGATAGGGGAATCCAACACGATCTGAACTTCTATTCTATCCGTGTTTAGGGTGCTCCTTATATAGTGAAGGAGCTGCTGAAGCTCATTCACATTTCGGAGATAAGCGTAAACAACGACATTTAGCTCTCCTGTGAGAACATGCACGGAGCTTACCTCGAGGCGACCCTCTAACACCTTGACGGCGGCTGCAGGATCAGAAGCTTGGAACCGAATGAACACGCTGAAAGAGTAACCTAACTTTTTAGGGTCTAAGATAAGCTGCGACCCTTTGATGACCCCCAGCTCTTTCAAACGATTGATACGGAGATACACCGTTCCGACCGAAACGCCGAGCTTTTCGCGAATTCTGGAATAGGATTGCGTGGGGTCCTCCCCGAACACCGCAAGTAAGCGGACATCCAGTTCATCTAAGGTTTCCTTGCGCTTCTTCATAGGTGATTTGGCTTTTTATATCAAAAACAAAAATCCCGTGCAAATTTGCGAAACTTCTGCCATTCTCTGACTTGGAGACCTCGGATGAAAATATCTTTCATCATCCACACCTTATCCACTTTTGGGGGATTCGCGGGCTTGTGCGTAGCTTTGCCTTATGTTTCCTCTCATTTCGCCGCCTCTGAAGAGCAACCTCACAGATAAGGTGTATGGAAACCTTCCTATCTCTGAGCTTGTAGAGCATACTCTACGATTAGGTCAGGGGGCCCTCGCTGACAACGGGGCCTTGGTAGTTTCCACGGGTGAGTTCACTGGGCGGGCTCCCAAAGACAAGTTTGTGGTACGAGATGAATTTACGGACCCTATCATTTGGTGGGGGGAAGTGAATAACCCCCTATCAGCGGATAAGTTTGAGTGGTTGTATCAACGGGTGCGAGCCTATATGCAAAATAAAACCCTCTACCTGCGCGACATGTACGCCGTGGCTCGCCCCGCTTACCGGATTCGGATTCGGATTATCAACGAGCTGCCCTGGCATAACATCTTCGTTCGCAACCTCTTTATAGAACCTTCTCCTGATGAACGAGAAAGTTTTGAGCCGGACTATCTTATGATAGTTGTGCCTGGCTTCCGAGCAGAACCTAAGATAGACGGCACACGCCAACACAACTTTACCATTCTTCATCTCAGTCGTCGTATCATTCTAATCGGTGGCAGTGCTTATGCTGGGGAGATGAAGAAGAGTGTCTTCACTTTGCTCAACTACCTCTTACCTCAGCGGAGGGTCATGCCTATGCACTGCTCCGCTAATGTTGGACCTGAAGGTGATGTAGCACTTTTCTTCGGTCTCTCTGGCACGGGCAAGACAACCCTCTCGGCTGACCCTGAGCGCCGTTTAATTGGAGACGATGAACACGGATGGGATGAGGAAGGCGTATTCAACTTTGAAGGGGGGTGCTACGCTAAGTGCATCAATCTATCGCCCGAAAAAGAGCCTCAAATCTGGGCTGCTATTCGGTATGGAACGATCGTGGAAAATGTTATTTTTTACCCTGAGACCCGCACTATAAACTTTGACGACGCCTCCATCACGGAGAATACACGAGCCGCTTATCCTCTCACTTACATTCCGGGAGCTGTCATTCCCTCGGTCGGGGGACATCCGAAGCATATTTTTCTTCTCACAGCGGATGCCTTTGGGGTGCTGCCTCCTATTAGCCGCCTAACCAAAGCTCAGACAATGTATCACTTCCTGTCGGGCTACACCGCCAAAGTCGCGGGCACCGAGACGGGCATCAAGGAGCCCCAAGCTACCTTCTCAGCTTGTTTCGGTCAGGCATTCCTGCCTCTCCACCCGACTCGGTACGCCGAGCTTTTCGGTGAAAAAATTGCTCAGCATGATGTACGAGTCTGGCTCATCAACACAGGCTGGACTCAAGGGCCTTATGGCATAGGCAAGCGTATGCCCCTTCCTTACACCCGAGCCATGATAAGAGCGGCTTTGCGCGGAGAGTTAGAACATGTTTCCTACTACACCGAGCCCGTATTTGGCTTAGCCATTCCCACTGCTGTGCCAGGAGTACCAGCAGAATACCTCATCCCTCGCCAAACCTGGCCGGACCCCCTGCAGTACGACCAACAGGCCGCTCACTTAGCCCAGCTTTTCCGACAAAACTTTGAGAAATACGCTGACTTTGCCTCAGAAGAAATCAAAAGCGCCCAGCCCCTACCTAACTCCACCTTTGCTTCATGAGCCTCTCAGAGGCCATACGCCTTATCGGAGCGCGCCAACACAATCTCAAAAACCTCACGGTAGAGATTCCCCGTCATAAGCTGACAGTGCTCTGTGGCTGGAGCGGCTCAGGCAAAACAACTCTCGCTTTTGACACTCTCTATGCCGAGGGATTTAGCGCTTACGTAGAAAGTCTCAGCACGTATGTAAGGCAGTTTCTCCCTCGCCTGCCGCGTCCAGCCATAGACCGAATAGAGGGCTTAGCCCCCGCCATCGCTCTCCAACAAAACCGCTTCACGGCGGGATTTCGCTCTACTGTGGCTACGCTGAGCGAACTTTATCCCTACTTGAGACTCCTTTTTGCCAAGGTAGGACAGCTCTATTCTCCCATCAGCGGCGAGCCTGTGGAGCGCTATACCTTGGATGAGGTAGCCCAATTCCTCCTTCAGCAACCGCCTGGAACCGAGGTCCTGATTTTACGACCTATTCCGACGGAGGGCGATTATTTAGAGTCCCTAAAAGGCTTTGTGGAGAGGGGATACGACCGCTTCTACCAAAATGGCCACATGTACGAATGGCCGGAGTACCCCCCTTCTCCCGAAGACAGCTTCATCGTAACCGACCGAGTTTTCATAGAACCGGAAGAGGTGGAGCTTCGGGCTCGCTTGATGGAAAGCTTAGAGGAAGTCTGGTATGCTCATGGGCGTCGCGTGTGGATAGGGATTGCAGGAAAAGGCGATTTCTTCTTCAGCGGAGAGCTTTATGCTGAAGGTCATACCTTTCGAGAGCCAACTCCTGAACTATTCAACTACTTCAGTTCCTACGGAGCTTGCCCTTCTTGCCAGGGACGCGGATACAGTACGGGCCTTTATGAACCTGAAGTTATTCCTGATCCTCGTAAGAGCCTCCGCACGGGATTGGTAGCCTTATGGGAACTTTCGCCGGAGACGCAGTCTTATCGTGAGCGATTTATTCAAGCTGCAGCTGAGCTCATCTCGCCTGAGCTTCCTTACTATCGCTACACTACCCAGCAGAAACGCCTCCTATGGTGGGGAGATGCCTTGAAGGGCATTATAGGGATTTATGAGAGCTATGCTCAACTCATGCGACAACGAGACCTGCGCTCTAAGCTGCTCCGCTTCCAAGGAGAAGGCATCTGCTCCATGTGCGAGGGAAGCCGACTTCATCCCGATACCCGTTGGATACGGATCGCCAATCTCTCTCTCCCCCAAGTGATGAGCCTTAGCTTGTCGGAGTTTGCTCAGTGGCTGGATAGCATCACCCTCCTTGAACCTCGCCAAACCATAGCTAAACCCCTTCTACAAGAGCTTCGCCATCGCACTCACCTATTGCTTCGGGTTGGACTGGGCTACTTGACCTTAGACCGAGCTGGAGAGACCCTCTCTGGCGGAGAAAGTCAGCGACTTCAGCTGGCCACCGTCTTAGGGGGGCAACTCACGGGGGCGATCTATGTCTTAGATGAACCTACTATAGGCCTTCATCCGCGCGATACCCAGCGGCTCTTGGATACCGTGCGAGACCTTCAGAGGATGCCCAATACTGTCGTCGTCGTAGAGCACGACGAAACCTTCATTCAGCAGGCTGACTACATCATCGAGTTAGGTCCTAAATCGGGCGACGAGGGAGGTGAGGTGGTATTTGCAGGGACTTTTGAGCAGCTGAAGCAATCTCACACCCATACTGCTAACTACTTCCGCAGGCCGCCAGCTCCTCTGAAAGATACCACTTTTTCCCCCGATCACCCTTTCATAGACATAAAGGGGGCTTGCTTACACAATCTCAAAAATGTCTCTGTCCGATTTCCCCTTCATGCCCTTACCGTAATCACCGGAGTGAGCGGTTCGGGGAAGACGACCCTTGCCCTTCATCTCTTAGCTCGAGTTTTGCGAGAGGGCCGGCCCGTAAATCCATCTGGAAAAGGTAGTTCCTACGAGATAGCCCACCCCTACAAGCCCCAGTGGTTTGAGCGAATCCACATCCCTTATCCACAGCCTCTCCACACTGAGATACTCTCCCAAGACCAGCTCGTCCGCAATCGCCGCTCCGTCATCGCCACCCTTAGCGGGGCCTATGACCCGATTCGGGAGCTATACGCCCTCGCAGCAAGGGAAGAAGGGTATGATTACTCAGCTTCCCTATTCTCTTTCAATGTACCAGCGGGTCGCTGCGGCACCTGTGAGGGGGAGGGCGTAATCGTCAAATCTATGCAGTTTTTGGCGGATATTCGTCTCCCCTGTCCAGCTTGCGGGGGCAAGCGATTTCAACCTTTTATCTTAGACGTGAAAGTCGCTGGAAAAAGCATAAGCGATGTACTTCTCATGACGGTGGAGGAGGCTTTACACTTTTTTTCCAACACCTCTAAAATCCCCCCTAACCTACGCAGCGAAATAGAGGCTGCCTTATCTCCCTTACGGAGCCTTGGGCTGGGTTATTTAAAGCTGGGCCAGTCTACGGTGGAGCTCTCGGGCGGGGAGGCTACGAGACTTCGGCTGCTACCTTACCTCAAACCCACAGCATCCCCAACCCTATTCGTCATCGATGAGCCGACCACGGGCTTACACTTTGATGATACCGAGCGCCTCGTGCAAGCCTTTCGGGAGCTGGTAATGCGCGGGCACACGCTCATCGTGGTAGAGCATAACTTAGACTTCATCTCTCAAGCTGACTGGGTGATAGACTTAGGACCCGAAGGGGGAGACCAAGGAGGTGAAGTGCTCTATGAGGGTCCTCTCAAAGGACTTTTAGACCATCCATCCAGTCATACAGCTCGGGCGCTTCGTCAGCGATATGCAGGTCGGTCTCTTTGAGGATATCGGCTGGAAAGGACTCCTACCCTTGACGCGCTTACGGCCTGTTTGGCACCTGTGGTGGGGCATGGATCGGCTCGCCAACAAATGGAAACGCTATTTTGGATGGGAAGTGAAAGGACTCCTGACGCATCGCTCCTACCTTCACAAGGTTTTTCCACCGATTATCCCCACCGGGGAAACCATCTGGATAAACGCCCGCCTCTTACCGCTCCACGATAGCCTAAAAAACTGGCTTGAAGACTTAGCGCCGGAAACGCTCTACCTCACCGATGAAGGCGTGCCTATCGCTGTGCGAACCCGCCAGGTTCTGGTTCCAAACGAGGCTTTGGAGAATCTCTCTTTGTCCATCGCCTCACCTCCGCCCGAGATACCTCTGACTTGGCTGCAGGCGGTTACAGACCTTTTTAGCCTAACAAGCCGGGTGATAGAAGCTGATTGGAAGCATCTCCAGGGGTCAAGCGGTCCTCTTCCTTCTGCATTGTCCGTGCGGGGAAAGGACAATATATTCTTCCACCCCTCTGCCCGAGCTGGTGCCGCCATCCTCTCAGCCGAAGATGGACCCCTCTGGATAGGTCCGGAAGCAGATATTCAAGACGGCGCTATAGTTCAGCACACAAATATCATTGGACCTCATACCACTATACAGCTTGGGGCTCGTATCCGCACTCAGAATAGCTTCGGCCCGTATTGTAAAGTTGGCGGTGAAATCGGCCAAACCACCTTCTTAGGCTTCTCTAATAAGTCCCATGAGGGCTTTTTCGGACATTCAGTGATAGGAGAGTGGTGTAACATCGGCGCTGGCTCCAATACCTCTAACCTCAAAAACACTTACGGGCTCGTGCGCCTCTACGACCCCGCCCTTGGGATTTTACGCGAGACAGGGCTGCAGTTCTGCGGGCTTATCATGGGCGATTACGCCCGATGCGGTATTCAGACGCCTTTTACGACAGGCTGTGTGGTGGATATTTTCGCCAATGTGGTTGGAACGAGCTTTACGCCCAAGTATGTCCCTCCTTTCTGGTGGGGAGAGGGCCAGTACTGGCAGCTCACCAAAGCCATAGAAGCAGCTCAGCGAATGCAAAAACGCCGAGGAAAAGAACTATCCGCGGAAGAAGCAGAGCTGATTCGCACTCAATATGAAGCGCTTGTGCCTCCCCCCTCTTGCCCCTAATATCTATTTCATCTCACAGCCTTCTACGGGCTAAACAGACTGTTAGACCTTGAGAAAATCTACCCCGACGACAAGAAGGGTCTGCCTCAACCGGCCAACTTTGGTAGGAACCTGAACCTCAAAATATGTCGGATTTTTTTTACCTTTGTTGTATGAAAGCCGCCGTCCTCTCTCTGGCGGCTCTCTGTTGGGCTCAGGCGCAGGTGCTCTCGACTGCGCTCTATAAGTACTACTCCGAGAGCGACATCGCCGAAGTGCAAGAAAAGACTCCCCTTAAGTGGGAGGGGATCAAGTACGAGTTCTCCGAAAGCTACGAGGTCATCGCTCCCCCTGGCGCTTCTCCGCAGGAGGTAGAAGCCTTCCATCGGCAGGTAGACCCTCGTCTCTTTGAGCGGCATGAGATCGAAGACCGGGAGTATCAGGTCGGGGCTTACAAAGTCGTCATCAAGAGCTTAGAACGCTGCCGTGCGGAGGTATGTGCTCGATGGCCCCAGGTGTGTCAATCTACGCCCAACCGCCCCATCACTTCCAAAGCCGCTGGGCTATGAGATACGCAGGAGCCTTTATGCTAAGTGGGCTGAGCTTCCTCTGGGCCCAATCCTATAATCATCCGACGACAGGAGTAGCAGGAACCTATTCCGGCGGCTGCCAAATCCATACCTGCTCGGGAAACTATTACGATAATGGAGGTCCCGGCTCAAACTATGCCAATAGCGTGAACTGGATATACTGGACTTTCTGTCCAAATGCCGATGGAGTGTGCCTTAGGGTGCAGTTTACGAGTTTCGATGTTGAGAGTGGTGGGTTTTTTTGTGGTTGTACCAGCAGCCCATGCTGCTACGATGTCTTGAGAATCCAAAATGGGCCCGCTCAAAATGGGCCTATTCTATGGCAGGGCTGTGGGACCTCTAATCCGCCCATGCAGACCTCTACGGATGCGAGTGGCTGCCTTACTTTCCGCTTCTGCTCGGATGGGAGCGTTACGCGACCGGGCTGGTCAGCCACCCTCTCCTGCGTCCCCTGCACCCGCCAGCCAGCAGGCAACTCCGACTGTCAGCAAGCATCTCCAGTGTGCAGCAATGGGGGCATAAGCGACTTAAGTTATGGTCCGGGTAACTCTCCCCAGTGCGGCGGCTGCATACCGAATGAAAACTATACTAACTTCTACATCTTCCAACCCCAAGGAGCTTCTGGGAATATTACTCTCTCAGTGTGTCCTGTGCCCACAGGGCAAGATTATGATTTAGCCATCTGGGGCCCATTTAGTACAAATAACTTATCTACAATCTGCAGTGCTCTGGGCTCACCCGTACGATGCACATACGCTGGAACTACAGGCTGCACGGGGCTCGCCTCCTGGGCATCTGATGCGAGTGAAGGTGCTTCGGGAGATGGTTGGGTTAGTCAACTAAATGTAACTGCTGGCCAATACTACATTCTTATGATTAACGGCTGGACAGCAGGCGCTCAGGGCTACGATCTCACATGGAACCTCCCCCCTGGGATGACCTTTAACTGCACGCCGCTTTCGCAGCCTGTGGTGTCCTTCCGAGCCGAAGCTCTCCGAGGTACGGGAGTCCTGCTGCGATGGAACTGGGATGCTGCCCGCCTGGCAGAAACCGACCAGCTTATTGGCTGGGCGATAGACCGCTCAGGAGATGGAGGGCTCACTTGGCAGACCCTGGCTCAGCTACCCGTGGAAATAACTACCTATGTCGATGCTCAGCCCTTCATCGGAGAGAACCTCTATCGTTTGCGCTATGCTTATACAGATGGTCGCACAGAAACTTATATCACCTCCCAGCGCATAGAATGGACTCCTGCAGAGGGACGCTGGTTTGATGCCTGGTATGATAGAACTCAAGAGAGCATTCATGTTCAGCTCTTTGACGGAGGGCAAGGCGGAGAACTTCGGCTCTACACTATAGACGGCCGCTTGCTGATGGTCTTGCCAGTAGAGCCCTCTCCTTTCCTGACAGCAGTAGGCTTTCCTATCACTGCCTCTGGTACCTATCTGGTAAGCTATCGCGGACAGAGTGTCGCCGTCCCTGTAGGAAGGTAAGTTGTTGATGGTAAAAAGTCTTTAATGTTTCCACTCTACAGAGGCCGATAAAAACCCCCAAGGCGATGGCCCCGAAGCCCTTCGCGATGCCTGTTTACACTCCACAGAGGGCCGATAAAAACGCACATCCTACCCATTTTGTGGGGTAGCGGGGCGAATGTTTCCACTCCACAGAGGGCCGATAAAAACAGGGTGGAGGTTTAGAGAGCTTGTTTCAGAAGCTCTGTTTCCACTCCACAGAGGGCCGATAAAAACTTTCTACAGAGATGTAATGAAGCGAAACTACGAGTAGTTTCCACTCCACAGAGGGCCGATAAAAACTAGATGCCCCTAATCTCTGGACTACAAAAGCCGAAGCGTTTCCACTCCACAGAGGGCCGATAAAAACTTGAGGTGCGGGTTGTGCGGGGGCTTGCGGATGTAGAGTTTCCACTCCACAGAGGGCCGATAAAAACC
>JAOAHZ010000041.1 GCA_026414975.1 Bacteroidia bacterium | reverse complement strand
GGTATGACGACTCGTAAGGTGAAAGTCCCCGTTGAGCAAAGCTCCGGGGTAGAGGTGTCTCGTAAAATTCGTCGTAAGATTGAGTTTTTCGTTGAACATTTTAAAGGTTGGGGTGAGGTTCATCCGCTTTTCAAGCGGTGGCTTGATAGAAGGATGAGGGCTGATCTTTTGTCTAGGTCTTTTCGTTTTGGGGAGATTGTTGAGGCGTATTTTGATGAGGAGTTGGACTACCTGCTTGAAGGGTTGTGGCTCTGTGAACGTGACATTGAGTCTTACGTTATTACTTTTAGTGTTGATGCTGTTAGCTGTGGTTTTTATGCCATTGATCTTTTAGAGAGTTTTTATCGGGATCCTGATTTTTGGAACGATCCCGCTTTGAAATTTATTGCCCGGGCTTTTCCGATTTTTTTTGTGGAGGTGGGAAGGGGGCTGGCGGGTAAGATTTTGAAAGAGTATCTGGTTGGTTATGCTAGGGCATTGGGTTGTGATGGATGGTACTCTTATTCTCATGATGGTAATAGGGTCTTTGTGATTCGCGGCCGCGTTTCTACGATTAGGCGCCGCTTGGCATTGCTTAGGGATAGGCAGGAGAAAATGGGATGCGAATCCTTTAATAGATCTTTGGTTTCTGGTAGGTTTAGGATTAGACCTGATACTTATTC
>JAOAHZ010000040.1 GCA_026414975.1 Bacteroidia bacterium | reverse complement strand
GTGCTACTAACAACTTGCGCATACCACGCCACACGCCTCTCCGTCCCCTCCGCCGCAGGTATGCCTTGCCCTGCGATGCCGAAGGCGATGCGGTACTGCGCATACCACAGCGCCGCATCGCGCCACGGAAACAAAAGCCCCCCACCCCCAGAACGCAGCGTGGAGGCAGGGGGGTCGTTAGGCGGTGCGGCTATAAACGCTACGGTTTCTTCCGCAAACAGCTCCCGCAGCAGGGACAAGTCCGCCTCCCGAACCGCGGCAAGAAGGTCTTGCTGCGGCGCATTGGGGAGGCGAAAATGCCCCTGAAAGTCGGTAAGCTGCAAAATCATCTCCGCTTGCGTTCGTCAGCTGCGCTCTGCGGCGGCGCCTGACCGCCCGCGGCTTGGAGTTGTTGTAGCTCCTCTACCGCCCACTGCGCCCCCGCGGCAGCGAAGGATTGCAGGACTTTTATCAGCACTTCCAGCTCGGACATAGCATCACACATTTATAGTCGTGCGGTCGTTCACGAGGTTTGTGACGTACCCCCACCCCTGCGCGGCGTTCTGCGGGGTAAAGAAAATATTTACAAACACATGCATCTCTACCCGCTTGCGGTTAGTGCCGTCGGAGAGCGGGATGTAATCCACGCTCACCTCCCCGTCCCCGTATGCCACGCCCCACTCGGCAG
>JAOAHZ010000039.1 GCA_026414975.1 Bacteroidia bacterium | reverse complement strand
CTCCTATTTCAATCCCACATTGGTGCGATTTTCACAAGGCAAAGTATCTGACCTGACTCCAGAGCAAAAGCATTTCAATCCCACATTGGTGCGATTTTCACTGCTAAGTCGTAAGGCGCCCAGCCGCCGCAGGACGTAATTTCAATCCCACATTGGTGCGATTTTCACTATATTAGGTAAAAAGCTACCCCCTCCAAAAAGCCCGATTTCAATCCCACATTGGTGCGATTTTCACATTTTTCGTACCTTTGTTCTCAGTATGACGACGCACATTTCAATCCCACATTGGTGCGATTTTCACGCGGATAAGTGCAAAGGCTCCTCTTCAAGGCTCTTATATTTCAATCCCACATTGGTGCGATTTTCACCAGGGACAGTAAGGTAAGAATGCCGTCCACCATAAGCATTTCAATCCCACATTGGTGCGATTTTCACTTAATCGCTCTTTTCTCGTGATCGCCGTTGGGCATAATTTCAATCCCACATTGGTGCGATTTTCACTATCCTTTCGTCGTTCATTCGTATGTTGGAGATATTGATTTCAATCCCACATTGGTGCGATTTTCACAATAAGACGAATAAATTCACCATTCGCACCATCGTAATTTCAATCCCACATTGGTGCGATTTTCACCTTGATTCCAGATATCGTTACTCTACCCACAGCAAATTTCAATCCCACATTGGTGCGATTTTCACTAGCATCACTCAATCCTATATTCCGCTCACCTCCACCATTTCAATCCCACATTGGTGCGA
>JAOAHZ010000038.1 GCA_026414975.1 Bacteroidia bacterium | reverse complement strand
GTGCCGTCGGAGAGCGGGATATAATCCACGCTTACCTCCCCGTCCCCGTATGCCACGCCCCACTCCGCGGAGTATGCCACCGCGGCGGTGTTTGCCAGAGCGCCCGTCGTGAGCGTGTGCGCGGCGACCCTTACGTCGGGACGGGCGAAGGCTTCGCCGAAAGACGCATAGAGCCTGCGCGCCTGCGTGTCCTTGAGTGCCATAGGGAAAAGCGTGTGATACCGCAGCGGCAGGACGACTAAGTCCGCCTCGGACTGCACTCTGCGGGTTTCATACAGGATGTTGTTGTCTCTTGCGTGATTGAGTACAAGCGCTATCAGGTCCGCCCACGTGGCTGCGGGGACTGTGGCAGAATACGTAGCCGCAGGGAAGGCGGGTAATGCCCCGAGCATGAGCGCCGCTATCGTGCGACTTATCGCTTCTTCTATCTTCACCAGGAGGTCCAGCTCCAGCGCCTCCTGAAACCCCGCGTGCCGCATGAGATAGCTTTCTACCTCTGAGGTGATCAGTTCTGTGATGCCGACTTTGAGTGTGGTGGATAACCTCGTAAGGTGGTTACGAACCACCTCGGGTTTGATGATGCCTTCGCCCACGGTCGTCGCCACGGTCGTGGATGGCGTTATCGTCTGCACCTCTAAGCGGCTATCTACTACACCAGACTGCTCTGTAATGTAATCCTGCAGAAGCGTCGGCATTGTGCCGTACGCGAGCCACCTGTCTACGAGCCGCACCACGCCCGCGGTAGTACCCGCGGTGTAGGCT
>JAOAHZ010000037.1 GCA_026414975.1 Bacteroidia bacterium | reverse complement strand
GAGTCATGTCAGATATTTTGCCTTCTACCACAGCCTTAAGTAAAGCATCAGTGATGCCATTTCCTACTTGTACGACTCGAGTTTCCATACCACAAGCAAATATATCAATCACCATGCCAACGCAAAAAGCCACGCAAATCAAGCACTACATCAATCACTCTGTACAAAATCCAATACACCCACGTCAAAAAATAATAACACCCCCCCTCCATTAGAGAGGGGGGGCGACTCGTAAGGCAAACGTACTACATGCAAAAATAATGCCAAATGCAAAATAGATAATCAGCCAGAATCTGCTACAAGCATAACGTAAAGCACTATGCCCAAAATCAAAACAATAGGCAAAGAAGCTAATACAGGACCCTTGCAATCTCCACACCGATCCCGAAGAAAAAGAGCCGGATCAATATGCCGACCATCCTTCAAAACCTCAAAATGCAAATGCGGACCAGTCGTCCATCTACCAGAATTCCCCGTCCTAATCGTATAGTCATCAGGTCTGTCAAGCAAGTGAAAAAAACGAAAAGTATATCCTGAATCACGCAACTCCAAAGCATAGCCCCCCAAATCAGTGTAAAACAAATTAGGTATCCTATTCGAAAACCTTATCGCAACACCCAAAGGCACCCTAATATCTATACCAGCATGAAACTCCATCTGCCCCGTTATAGGATTCACCCGATTACCATAAGGACTACTTATACCATACTTCCTAACAAGCTCAGACACCTGCCGACACACATCGCACAAGTAAGCCATACAC
>JAOAHZ010000036.1 GCA_026414975.1 Bacteroidia bacterium | reverse complement strand
GGATAAGGGCGCGCCATGCGTGCGCGGAAATAATCCACGGTGCGCCGCAGGCCTTCTTCTAAGGGAATACGCGGCTCCCAGCTCAAGAGTTGGCGCGCCAACGAAATGTCCGGACAACGCACATGCGGATCGTCTTTGGTGCGCGCGTCGGTGGGATAGACATGATGGATGGGCGAAGAGCTGCCGGTTACTTCGAGCACTTTGTGCGCGAAGTCTAGGATGGTGAATTCTTGCGGGTTGCCTAGGTTGACTGGTCCGGCGTAGTCGGCATCCAACAAGCGGACGATGCCCTCAACTAGATCATCCACGTAACAGAAGGAGCGGGTCCGTGTGCCGTCTTCGTAAACGGTAAGCGGTTCGCCGCGCAGAGCTTGATTGATGAAGTTAGGTACAACCCGCCCATCATCGGCGCGCATGCGCGGACCGTAAGTGTTGAAGATGCGCACAATACGCACGGGTACGCCATGATAGCGATGGTAAGCCATGGTCAACGCCTCGGCAAAACGCTTGCTTTCATCGTAGACACCGCGCGGACCTACGGGATTGACATTGCCCCAATAGGTTTCCGGTTGCGGGTGGACGGTTGGGTCACCGTAGACTTCTGAAGTCGAAGCGAGCAGAAAACGTGCGCCCTTGGCTAAAGCCAGGCCAAGGGCGTTGTGTGTGCCTAAAGCCCCTACTTTGAGCGTTTGAATCGGGTAGTTTAGGTAGTCTACCGGGCTAGGAAGAGAGGCTAGGTGAAGCACAGCGTCGAGTGGTCCGGCGA
>JAOAHZ010000035.1:354-774 GCA_026414975.1 Bacteroidia bacterium | reverse complement strand
GTTGTAAGCGTGGATATCAAGCCTTCACCTAAAAAGAAAGGTGGAGGCCGTAGCGGTAGGAGACGGAAAAAATAAATACCGCTATGGCTAAAAAGTCTAAAAAAAAGAGTAAGGGCAAAGTACAAGCTGCAGATATCCTTTTAGCTCCATTTTTGCCTCTTGTAGGCATAGCCAAAAAGATATACAGAAAACGCACGGGCAAAGAGCCTCCTAAAAAGCCTAAAGACCTCCTGCTTGCCTTCTATCGAGACGTGATGAAGCGAAAGTACGACTATGATCTTGAACCTGCCACAATCGGCATGATTGTGGGTGCGGTTGTATCATTCATCACTGACCTAATCAAGAAAAGTAAGGAGAAGAAAAAGAAAGGCGAGCAGCTTACTCAAGAAGAGCAAGAAATGGCAAATAGCAATGCTGACC
>JAOAHZ010000035.1:0-344 GCA_026414975.1 Bacteroidia bacterium | reverse complement strand
TGAAAGGTTTGTTGGAAATCCGGAACTTCTGGAGCGTGTCGCGGCGTATGTTCCACTTATGGAAGAATACTATCAAGAAACTACGGGAAGGCAACTTGCTGGGGATGTTTTCACTAAAATTCAGAGGTTTCATTCGGACGTTGTTCAACGTGCGTCTCAGTTTGACTTTGACTTTTCCCAGTTTGAAGCGTCATTCGCAGCCAAGCCCATCGCCGACAGAGATGAATCATACGAATACGAATATGACTTCGACGCCTCAACAGCTGCAAGCTCAATCATAGCCTTCTTTCAGCGATTCAGAGATAGAGTACGCGAAAGGCAAAGAGCTGGGCAATCAGTAAGGC
>JAOAHZ010000034.1 GCA_026414975.1 Bacteroidia bacterium | reverse complement strand
ACTATACTAGCGTTAGGTACAACAGCATTAAAAGCTTTGTTTCCACTCCACAGAGGGCCGATAACAACTCTCTACCACACAGCACAAAATAACACGTCCTACACCGTTTCCACTCCACAGAGGGCCGATAAAAACTGCGGGCATTTCGTCAGGGGCGCTTTGTCCTTGCCAGTTTCCACTCCACAGAGGGCCGATAAAAACCATGCGGTAGATGCGCTTAGGTATGCGATACATAGTGGTTTCCACTCCACAGAGGGCCGATAAAAACACAGAGCTAATAAAAGAATTGAAGAATATTTTGGTATGTTTCCACTCCACAGAGGGCCGATAAAAACACGAAAAAAATCTAACGTTTCTACTGAAAAGTCTGAAGTTTCCACTCCACAGAGGGCCGATAAAAACCGCAACAATACCAGTCGGGCATCATAGAGTTTGATTTGTTTCCACTCCACAGAGGGCCGATAAAAACCGCAAAAAGTGGGGCACTTCTGGGCTATTCACGTGGAGTTTCCACTCCACAGAGGGCCGATAAAAACAGGGGGCGGCTTTTTGCGTCCCCTTAGAGGTGCTTTTGTTTCCACTCCACAGAGGGCCGATAAAAACCTTAGCAATACAACTACAAAATGTCGTGTTTGTTGGGTTTCCACTCCACAGAGGGCCGATAAAAACTCCCAGCGAAAGGCGGCGTTCTTGAAATTCAATTTCGTTTCCACTCCACAGAGGGCCGATAAAAACCAATATTACCCTCCACGCTTATAGTAGTGCGCTTGCGTTTCCACTCCACAGAGGGCCGATAAA
>JAOAHZ010000033.1 GCA_026414975.1 Bacteroidia bacterium | reverse complement strand
ACTCCACAGAGGGCCGATAAAAACGCAAATAAGTAAAAACATAGTCTTAGGCTTCGATAAGTTTCCACTCCACAGAGGGCCGATAAAAACTCTGTCATAACTATACATTTATAGTTGTGCGGTCGTGTTTCCACTCCACAGAGGGCCGATAAAAACAGGTGCTAGAGGAAAGCGGTTGGCGAAAAGTATGTTTGTTTCCACTCCACAGAGGGCCGATAAAAACTCAAGTTTTGCCTGAAAGTTTAGCACACTATATGATGTTTCCACTCCACAGAGGGCCGATAAAAACTAATAAAAATACCGTAACAGTCTATTTCATGGTAGTCGTTTCCACTCCACAGAGGGCCGATAAAAACTTAATTACGTAGACATTATCACACGCTCAAATACTACGTTTCCACTCCACAGAGGGCCGATAAAAACCAGAGTTTAGAGTGGGCGGATGCAGGTAAGGGGGTATTTTCCACTCCACAGAGGGCCGATAAAAACAAGCCGTAGAAGCCTATCCTTAGCCGCTAAGACAGAAATTTTCCACTCCACAGAGGGCCGATAAAAACCCAGAACTTCGTCCAGAGGGAGGAGGCCGTGGGATTTTTCCACTCCACAGAGGGCCGATAAAAACTGTAAAGTAATAATTATTTTCACTCTGACTAAAAACATTTTCCACTCCACAGAGGGCCGATAAAAACTCTGCATAAGAAGCATTAGGCAAACCAGCCCACCACATTTTCCACTCCACAGAGGGCCGATAAAAACGGAAACTTGAAGAAGCCAAGATAATAAGGGGTAAAGATTTTTTCCACTCCACAGAGGGCCGATAAAAACAGTATAGTTACCAAC
>JAOAHZ010000032.1 GCA_026414975.1 Bacteroidia bacterium | reverse complement strand
TATCGGCCCTCTGTGGAGTGGAAACTCTTCACCCACCTCTACCAGCTCCAGACAGGGCTGGGTTTTTATCGGCCCTCTGTGGAGTGGAAACGTTATTAGCCGAAACTATTTTTTGAACGAAATCATTGTTTTTATCGGCCCTCTGTGGAGTGGAAACATGCACCTGCTTCACCAAGCTTCTTTACAATATAATCGTTTTTATCGGCCCTCTGTGGAGTGGAAACAGATAGTTGAGTGCGATGACATATCAAAACCTGGTGGGTTTTTATCGGCCCTCTGTGGAGTGGAAACCGCGCACAGAGGCAAGCCCTGCCTTGTCCTCTGTGCGTTTTTATCGGCCCTCTGTGGAGTGGAAACCTTCCGCATAGACATTCCGTAGTATGTGCTTCTCCGGTTTTTATCGGCCCTCTGTGGAGTGGAAACTTCTTTTTCCCTACACGCAAAGGATAGATGATTTGAGTTTTTATCGGCCCTCTGTGGAGTGGAAACAATATTGGAGTTAAGTTAAGATTAGTGTTATAGAAAAGTTTTTATCGGCCCTCTGTGGAGTGGAAACGAAACTCAACTTCAAAAACGCCGCCTTCCGTTGGGACGTTTTTATCGGCCCTCTGTGGAGTGGAAACCTTTGATGCAAAGTAGGAGGTTTTGGAATCCTGAAGGGTTTTTATCGGCCCTCTGTGGAGTGGAAACAGACATCCCGTTCCCGAATGTTCCTGCGGCCGCGAGGTTTTTATCGGCCCTCTGTGGAGTGGAAACACATCGGCGGTGTTTGGAGGCGATGTTGGGCCGATGGGTTTTTATCGGCCCTCTGTGGAGTGGAAACGCACGCCAGACCCCCAGACC
>JAOAHZ010000003.1 GCA_026414975.1 Bacteroidia bacterium | reverse complement strand
GCCTCCCGCTCGCCCGGCGTCAAGCCCAACACGTCAAAAACCACCTCGTCCAAAGCGCGACGGTCGAACGAGTTTAGTTCAAGGCGGTCTGCACGTTCGAGCACTTGACGGCAAACCTTGGCGTCAAGTGTTGTCGGGGACAGAGTCTCGATTGCCGCAACTTCGTATGTCTGGATTTTCATCAGCCCACCGCCAAAATTCGCACGCCCGGCAATGTTGGCGAAAAGTTGGAATACTGTGCTGTTTGCAGTCACGCCAGCCTGCCAAAATGTGTCACTGGAAATGTGCCACTCTTGGAAATTGTCGCTGACAAAGAATCCGTCCTCTTTCAGAAAGAAACGCATCGTCTCGTCAACAAGGTAGTTTAGGTTAATTCGCGCCTTTGAGCGGATACCCACATCCCACCACCTCTGCCGTCCTCTGCAGGTCGGTCGTAAGTGGTAGCCTTGCGACTCGCCCCACTTGATGTATTCCAACGCAGCGGTGCCCTTAAGGTCGGACTTGTCTTTGTGACACAGGAAGATTTTGTAACGCAGGTCTTCGGGCTTGATGACGATCGTACGGCATTCGCGGGGGCTTTTGATAACGGGCTGGAGGAATTCTTCCTCCAGCTCGCCTTCCCAGCCGGCGCCGTTGCGCACGTGGATATAGCCAGCAGGGGCAGGCTTGCCCGTCGGCTCCAAGTAGAAGAACTCGTTAGCCCCGGTTTTGATACCGAACCGCACTTCGGCGATATCGCCGAGGCGCACCAGCTTGCCTTTGCCCTTTTCCAGGATGGTAAAGAAAATGTCCGGGGCGCGGAGATACTTGCCGCCCCATTTGCCCGCCTGGTAGTGGGGGGTTTGGATGGGGATGGTGTGGGCTTTGGCGGCAAGTTCGTCGTCCTCGTCGCGTTCGAGGCTTTCCTCGTAGAGCTCGCGCTGGGAGCGCACGGTGCAGCGCCAGCGGTCACTTGAGGCGCGGTCGGCGACAGCTTCCAGCGCTTTGAACGTCTCGGCAGTGGCGACATCTTCGAAGGGGACCTTGAACAGCACAAAGCGGGCGGTTTTGTCCAGGCCGGCATCGGTGCGGTCGTCCGGCGGCGCAAGCAGCACAATGACCGTGTTGACGTCGGCTTGGGCGAAGGACCGCTTGCGCTCGTTGTCGAGAATAAATTTGATGTGACTGTGTCGGAGTAGAAATTCCTGCAAATCCCGCCCATAGCCCACATCGAGCCAGGAGTTGGAGGTGATAAAGCAGAAGCTGCCCTTGGGATTCAAGAGGGATAGCCCATGGAGGTAGAAGTAAATATACAGGTCGCTTTTGCCTTCCAGTTTGCGAAAGTTAGCTTGGCCGGGTTGATAGCGAAAGAACTTAGGCCAAGCGGCGGCTACGGAGTGCTGGAGTTTGGCTTTGTAGGCCTTTTTCTGCTCTTTCCACCTATCGGAGTGTTCACCGCCGAAGTCAGCGGGACTGAATCCGGGCGGGGCGATCTTTTCCTGCCGCACATAGGGTGGATTGCCAATGACAATGTCAAAGCCCTGCTTTCTCCCCTCAAAGATCTCTACAAAGGCAATGTCCCAGACGAAGGGCGCGGCACTTATATCGGTAAGTTTTTCCCGAGCCTGCCGAAGCTGCTGCAGCTTGTTTTCCCCTTCCTGCAGTTCTGCACGCCACTGCGCCTCAAGCTGAAGCCGCTGCTGCTTTCCTTTCCCCGTACCTACGCCGGGTAGCTCACTCTGCTCAGCTATGGACGCGATATTGTGCCTAAGGGACTTCACCCTTTCTTGCAAGAGCTTGATATTGTGGTCCAGAATGTCGCAAAAAACTTTTAGCTCTTCGGCTTTCAAATCCTCCTCGCGTAGGCTCTCTTCACCGTGGCAGAAGCGGAGTTTCTCGCTTTTGAGCTTAGTGATTTCCCCTTTGATTCTGGTGGGGATATCCAGGCGATGGCGGTGAAGGCCGAAGTTGACTCCGCCTATTTCTTGAACAAGGCTATCCCCACAGCGCACTTTGAAGGAGAGGTTGGGCAGCAGGGGCCGCAGGTCAAACTGGAGTTCAGATGGATGGAGCTGGGTTTCAATAATCAGCTGGAGCCAGAGGCGCAGTTCAGCTACATGGACGGCCCATTCCATGACATCCACGCCATAGAGCTGTTCGCTGATGATGCGCCGGCGCCGTGCATAAGGGGTTTCTTCCCGACCAACTCGGAAATTGGCGCGTGCTTGGAGGTCATCCAGTACCAGCAGCATACCGACGAGGAAGGAACCGCTCCCACAAGCTGGATCACAGACGGTGATGTCCCGCAGGAGGCGGTCCAGCTCAGGCCAGAGATCCTGGTCCTTTATGGCGCTATCCGCCGCTTGTTTGTCAGCCTCATCGTAGGCAAAAACCGCGTCATACAGGAGAGGCTTTTTATCCTGACCAAGGTAGTTAGCCAGGGTGTCCACTAAGGCTAAACGGCACATTAGGTCAATCTCCACGCGGGGGGTGTAGAATATGCCCGCCAAGCCCCGCCGATCCTCTTCCGTAATCCCCTCAAAAGTGATATTAACGAGGCTTTCGTAGATTTTCCCAATCATTTCGGGGTCTACGGCGACCTCAATATCCAGCGGTGTGGATTCGGCTATGGTGAAGTTGTAGCGCTCCAGAAAGCCGGGGCCTGCCTCGTCCGAAGGTTCAAGTAACTGAGAAAAAAACTCGTCCCGGATGCTGATTGCATACTTTCGGTCAAGCTCATTTTCTTTGAATAAACCGCCATTGAGATAGGGGGCTCGCATGAGGGCGGAAAAAATCTCTTTTGGAAAGTGGCGATGCCCTCCATGGAACTTTTTGTTGAAGGCCTCGAAGAAGAGTACGGAGAGCCAGCGCTTGAAGAAAGAGTTGGGGGGCTGCCCTGAGGCCTTGTAGGCTCGCCAGAAATCTGCCATGAAATGGAGATTACCTCCCAGCCAGCCCTTGCGCTGGATAAAGTAGAGAAACATGAGCCGATTGAGTAATTGCAGGGCATAATCGTGGGCCCAGCGTTTGTCGCCAGTTTGGGTGAAAAGGAACTTTTGAAGCTCGGCAAAAACCTTTTTGTAGTCCTCAAAGAACTTTTCTGTAACGGCCTCCACATCAAAGGCGGCATCAAGGCGCTGACGCAGCTCAAGGGTGGAGATGGAGGCGCTGCTAACCTGCAATAAGGCTAAGCGTTCGGCGGTGGTGCGATAGCGCTCGCCAGGCCCGAGCCGAAAGCGGCGGAAGACCCGACGTGAAGCGCTGGCCTCGCCTTTTACGCTGACTAAATGAACCTCTGCTCCGGCCGCTTGGCCCAGCGTCGCCTTGCGGGCAAAAACGAAAAGCGCCTCTGGAAAAACCCGCAGCAAAGGCGTGACCAGCAGCCGCTGCCGCCCATAATCTAAACGCTCCCCCTCTAATTCGGCATAAATGATTTTGAAGTCCCCATGCGCCGCCAAAATCATCGGCTGGCATTCTCGGGCCAGCTCCAGCGCCTTCCCCGTACCGAAAGTTTCTGCTTGAGCCGGTAGGGGCATCTCCACCCGCATAAAACCCAACACCCTTACAAAAAGATGTAAAAGGTCTTCACGGGTGCGCACTGGCGCCCGCAGGCATTCATACACCTGCTGCATTACCCGCTGCTCGGCTAAGGGCATAGACTTACACAAGGGCTTCAGCACAAATGATAAGGGGTTCTACAACCGAGAACTGAGTCGACCAATAAGACTGAGCCTGAGCCTCCAGCTTATGCTCAAAAGCCAGGGTTTGTAAAGCCCTAATGGCTTCATGCAGGGGGGGATTAGTGTGTTTGAGTGCGCGCAGGGCCCTTTCGGCCCCCGCCTCCAATGGCGTCAAGCTCCACCACTTGCGCAGCTGCTCTAAGAGAGGCTTGGTCTTTTCGTCTGCTTGAGGATAGGCGGCCCGAATCTGTTCCAACGCCCACCGCTGCGCCGAAGAAAGCTGCAACGGAATCTCCCGAGAAGCCCGATAGGCTTGATACTGACGGTCAAACTCCGCTTTGAGTCGGGCTACTATGCGGTTGAAGTCCTTAGGAATTGGCTGGCGCGGCTCCACCGCCTCACACTCAATAGCCGCTAAGGCAGAATGATCGTCCTCTGAAAGAATACGGCCCTCGCTATCCGCAACCCATAACCGATAAAACTCGCCCGCCTGAGCAAAGAAAAATACGGCAGCCGCAGGGTTGCGATTAGATTTAGCTTTGGCGGAGCGAATGGCATTCGGCAAAGCAGTAATGCGCCGAAACAACTCGGGCTGTTCGCGCTGGAGGCGACGCAACAAATCTTCTGCTTCCTGTACCTCCAGATCAATAGCTTTTTCCATTTCGTCTTCTATGGCTTCCAGTTGGCGCCGATCCCCTTCATAGATGGCGTACATGGCTTGAGGGTTGAGCTGTTCGTCGGGCTCTAAAATAGCCGCATCCTCCCCAATCGTCTGGTGAATCTCCTGAATGCGGGCCTGCAGTTTGTCGCGAATGCCCAGCTGCCGCTCCAACTCCCGCTCAGGCAGGAAGTTGAAGGCATGGATTTCTTTATGCGGGGAACTGATTCGGTCAATGCGCCCAAACCGCTGAATCAATCGCACGGGATTGAAGTGAAGGTCATAATTGACGATAACAGCGGCATCCTGCAGGTTAAATCCTTCGCTTAGTACATCAGTAGCTACTAAAATGCGGAGGGGGGGATGACGAGGTTGTTTGACCTCGTTGGCTTCAGGAGCAAATCGGTTGATGATAGAGGCTAAGTCCTTCCGATTTCCGTCGGCATACTCTATGCTATCGGGGGGATGGATACCTGAGCGCTTCAACTGCTCTGTAAGGTAATGAGCGGTATCGGCATACTGAGTGAAGATAAGCAGTTTGTGGCGGGTTATCAGGTCGGTATTTTTGAGCCACTCCAGCAAGCGACCCAACTTGGCATCTTTCTCTGGGGTAATAGGCTCTACCAACCCATACATTTCTTCTAATGTCCGAAGGTCAGCGGCTGCATCTCGGCGCAGCTCCTCTTCTCGGAAGTCCGATAACTTGTACTTTTCGGAGAGCTTTTCCAGTTCAGCCAGGAGATCATCGCGCTGGGCATCGCCGGGCTCGATTCCTTTGAGGAGGCTCTCTACTTCTTCCCCAGCAATAACAAACCCTTCATCTAATCCCCGCAGGAAAATACGATAGCGTTCTATGAGCTTGGATATAGTTTGCCTGAATGCTTCCACGCTGGACTCGAGCCGTTTGAATAGCAAGATGCGCATAAGGCCGTGGAGACGCTTGCCGGAGCGGGCTAAGTCGGTATAGGGGGGGATGCGTTGCTTTTCTTCAAGCACGTACTGGTGCAAACCGAAACGGCAGTAGGTTAGGCCGAAGTTTTTCGCCTTTTGGGGGTCAGGCGGAGCGATAAGCTGCCGCAACCGCTCATAAAAACCCCCATAGGTTTGCTCAATACTATACTCAATAGTGTGCAGTCGGCGCTCGGGAAATCGCACAGGCTTTCCGTGGATTTGAGCATCGGGCCAGTAGTCTCGGATGTGTTTGCGGGTTCGGCGGATAAGAAAGTGCTGTAATAAAGGGGGAAGGGGGCGTTCGCCTGCTTCTACCAGCTGGAAGTAACGCTTCAGCGAACGAGGCTCCACGCCTAACTCTATGGAGTCATTCGAGTGGAAGAGCTTGATTTGATTATAAATATCCTGCGCGCGGCTATTGCGAGGAGTAGCCGTAAGGAGAATCATCGGTAAGCCGCGCTCTTGTACAAACTCTCGTAGGCGCTCGTAACGCACGGTCTCAGTGTGTCGCAGGTTATGGGATTCATCCAGGAGGACAAGCTGCTTATTTTCAAATCTTTCTTCGGCCCAGCTAAAGTCGGGTTGGCTAAGTCTACCGAGGCTAAGGACCTCTGCCCCCAAGTCATACCGGTCTACGAACTTTTCCCGCCACATCTCCACTAAGGCAGGCGGACAGATGATAAGGGCGCGCTTACGCTCCCGAACTTTCAGCCACTTCAGTAGGGCTGCGGCGATGAAGGTTTTCCCCAGCCCGACCACATCGCTAATAAAGACCCCATTGTGGCGCTTGAGGATGCGCAGAGCACTTTTTACCGCCGCCCACTGAAAGTCAGCCAAAGGTGGAAAATCCGCAGGCATAGGCACCTCTGGCTCCTCCAAGCGGTCTTTAGTGAGATGATAAAGCACCTTCAAGTAAAGCTCATAGGGGGTAACCGTCTCATTCATCGCCCAAGAGAGGTGCAGCTCATTCATCAAACTTTCCTCAAAGGGCACAGCCTCTGCCCAGAGCTGATCAAACCATTGGCGCAACTGCTCATGATTGGCATTTCCCCGAACAACAACATTCAGTTCGGTATTATCCCGCAAGCCCGCCAGAGATAGGTTAGAACTGCCAATAATTGCAATACCTCGGTCATAGCGATCCGCCGGGTAATCAAAAATGTAGGCTTTTGCGTGTAGTCGGGCGCCCATATAGACGCGCACTTTCAGACGGTTTTCCTGGATGAGCTGGGCCAGCCGCTGTACCAGCTCTTGATCCTCATCGGTAGGCTCTAAGCGCTCCAAGTGCTCTCGGATTTTGCGTGTGCTATCTGCGAGGAGGGAGGTCTGCTGCATGGGGTTTTGAAACTTCATGGCTCGCTGGTACTCTTCAATCGCTGCACGCGACCCATGACTTTCCGCTAACTGCTCAATCGTAGCCTGCGCAGCGGTGTTTCCGATTAGCAATCGCACCTCCCGTAGGTTTTGCAGGTTGCGAAGAATAGCCTTGAAGCCGCTGAGAAAGAAAAAGCCCACCACGAAATGGGCAGCTTCTGCTTCCAAAAGTAGCTTGTTTACCACCTCATGAAGAAGTACCGTGCGATTATCAATGATATCATGCTGCATGGCATCTCTGCAAAAATAGGAGAGACGACATGGCTATTTTTTTAGGGGAGGGTACTAAATGTTCGCTGGGGCTAAGGAGGAAGGTTAGCCTCTGTAGATGTCTTGGAAGTGGGGGAGAAACGTGGTAAAAATGAATTTGTGCTACGACTTGATTCTGAGTGATAGAGCGACTTGCCTATTTCTACGCTTTTCGGTTGGTGAGAAATACAACGTTTCATGCTGGCATGAACCTTCCTCCCCCTCCCGTTACCCCTGTGATGCGCCTTTGCTAAGGCTGATTTTGAGGTAGGTCGCAGGTGAAGGGAAGCGGAGTTATTTTCGTGCAAAGGGGAGGTCATGAGTTGTAGTAAAGGCTTTAGTGTCCGTATTTTCATTCCTTCAGGAGAACCCGAAGGGCTGCGCATATTGAAAAGTCCAACTGGACTGGACAGGGGCTTATTTTCCCTCGTGCGTTACTACCAGACATTAGAAGACGAGAGGAAATCAGGCGTACTGGCGTATATATCCTTTGGGGCCCGAGCGAATCGAGCCAATTGCCTCAAGTCTATATTGGTCAAGGCGACGATGTGCTTGAACGAATAGAGCAGCACGCACGGCAGAAAGACTTTTGGACGCACGCCGTAGTCTTCACAAGCAAGGACCGCAACCTCAACAAGGCTCATGTTCAATACCTTGAAGCACGATTGGTAGCTCTGGCATCTGAAGCCAAACGGGCAGTGCTTGACAATGGCAATTCACCTCAGGAGCCGTCTCTATCTGAGGCGGGCCGAGCTGACGCAGAAGCGTTTCTTCAAGATATACTCCTCTGTTTGCCCTTAGTGGGAGCTAACTTCTTCGAGAAAGCCAAGCCAGGTCCAAAGAGCAAGAAGGATTTGTTTATTAGGTCAAAAGGCATAGAAGCCCGCGGCTTTTACAGCATAGAAGGGCTCACAGTACGTGCCGGATCACAGGCAGTCAAAGACGAAGTCCCTTCTATTCCCAGCCGCCTGCGTGAGATGAGAGCTACCTTGCTTCAGCAAGGGGTTCTCGTTGATAAAGGGAGTTATTATGAATTCGCCCAAGATTATACCTTCGATTCTCCCTCTACAGCAGCTGGTGTCTTGCTTGGGAACAGCATAAATGGTCGTACTGAATGGAAAGATGCAAGCGGTCGTACACTGAAGGAAATCCGGAGGGAATGAATGAAGACTATCGCGCTACCTAAGCCTATGCGCTTAATGTGCTGCCGCCCAAGCCGTTCTGGAGCAGCTACGGCTAAAAGGGGAATGGTTTATTTGCTGCATCTTGTCCAGACATTTCGGATATTCGAGCAAACAGCCATGAGAGAATCGAAGCCTAACGACGGCAATCAATTTCTGATCGGAGCAAAAGAGCTTTTATCTTCGTAGAAGCCTCAGAGTAACCAGGCTGGTGAAAACACGGCTACGCCGCCCAAGGTCCTGAATGACATTCAGATTCGCATCGGGACATTACTCAAGATGGAGACCGTTTCGTCCCTGCTCGGTGCCGGTGCGTCGGTAGGGTGTGGTGGAGCGCTACTCGGTTCGATACCGATCGAAATGGAAAAACAATTGTTGCAACGGGGCATTGCTGGCTCTGCGAGACTACGAGTTCGCCGATGGCTGTCTGTTTTTATAGCGCCGTACGCAGCGTGTCGAAAAGTAGCTGTGTGCCCTCGAGCGATGGCGAGATCAAGACCCGTCAGCAACAATTAATCAGCCAGTTTCCTACTGGCATTGATAAGCTCAATGCCAACTTTGAACACGTGCTATCGCAGCTCCATCGCTGGCGTGCCGCATTGCCAAGTGATGGAGGTCGCCTTCGGTTTAAAGGATCGCCGCCGATTGATAGCAAAACACCTTGATGAGGCAATCAAGGAAGCAACAGTTGCTCTTGCAAAAGCATGCAATCTTCCAGCTTCTGGCAAGGAGGACACACTCACCACACACAAGAGCTTCCTTCGTAAGCTCCTCACCCGCCCGCTAAATCTCAAGCGAGTAAATAAATTATGATACGCTCATTGAGCAAGCCGCGGACGCTGAAGGCATTGTGTTGCTGGATGGCTTTGTGGGAATGCAGTGCCGGGTATTTCGTCTGGAAGTGTACGAACAGGACCTGTACTTTCCCGTAGAAACCACCGAAGGACGCATTCATCGGTTTGACCGTGTGCTGCATTTGTACAAGTTGCATGGATCTATCACCTGGAAAGCAAGCAAACCTACGCTTGAGAATCCCTACGGCATAGAATCGGCGCGGTTTGAAAGCAGTTCCTGAGACTTGCTCTTAATTTATCCCCTATGCCAGCTAAGTACGGTGAGACCTTAGGTATGCCGTATGCGGAACTATTCCGGCGCTTTGCTTAGGCAGTAGTGAGGCCACAAGCCGTGTTGTTCGAGATTGGTTATAGTTTTTGGCGATGAGCATGTGAATGCGATCATCCGGCAGGCGCTGGCGATCCCGAGCTTCACGTTGGTTATTGTGGACCCGGATCCCAAGAGCGACTTCTATAAAGCTCTTTCCGAACAAAAAGACCCGCGCATCTGGGTCAGCAAAGGCACCACGCTGGGAACATTCTCAGGTTTCGTTCAATACGTGCTCCCGGACTTACACGAGGAGGGCATCCAAATGAAAGTGCTCAAAACGCATGAGGCGTTAGGTAATACTCCTCAAGCACAAAGAGGTGTGACTGATGGCTAAGGACTATGAAATCGGCCGAGTGGTGGCAGTAGATACCGCCCAGGTAACAAGTGAGCTCAATCCTGAGCTGAAGGGAATGAGCCGAAGTACCTACGAAGGTCCGCTGGAGGTTGGGCGTATCAACTCATGCGTGGTCATACCGGTTGGCGCCCAACGTCTGGTGGCGATGGTCACGCACGTGGTGCTGGTGGAAGAGTCAAAACTGAAAGCTGACCAGACGGTTGGTTAGACTGCCATCAGCTCGTCGTCTAATGAAAGCGACGCTGATTGGAACCATTGATGGGAGGTCATTCCAACAAGGCGTCTCGCTGGTCCCAGTGCTTGACAGCTCGGCTCTCATGGTCTCCCAAGCCGACTTGGATGCCATATTCAGCCTGGGTGAAAGAAGGGTGATGAGGCAGTTACTGCCGACAAATCCGGCTACTGTATCCACTACAAGTTGGCTTTGGTAATACCAAGTTTGGAATGGAAGCTTTATAGAGGAGTCCCGGGCGGCGCAGATAAGACCCTATAACTGCCTTAGCTTAGGTCGTAGATTTTCTACCGTGAAGTGCTGATAGGCTAGTAGAAGCCACTTTCCCCACGAACCACCTTATGCACGCCGAAATACCTACCTTTGTGAAAATGCAAGCTCTAAGGGAAATGGAAGAGCGCCTAACGCAGTGGGTGTCTGCCCAAATCGCCGAGGCTTTTCCCCATGTATTCTTAGTGGAGTCGCGTCTGCGCGTGCATGGTCCAGAGCCAGAGCTCTATCTACGAGTAGACACCGACAAGGGCATTACTTTGGATGAGTGTGTGAAAGTACACTTATACTTGAAGGAGCGACTGGGTGGATTAGACTGGCTGCCAGAGAATGTAGGGCTCAGTGTTAGCTCACCGGGGGTTGGGGCTCCTCTGCGGCTGCGTCGCCAATACCCGCAAAACATTGGCCGGTTTCTCTTTGTCCGCACGCGCAGAGGTACTATGCGGGGGATTCTTACTTCGGTCAATGATGAGGGCATTCAAATCCGGCGGCATCATCGACTACATACCATACCTTGGAGAGACATCCAGATGGCTCGGGTGGAATTACCTCGCTCAAAGCGGTCTAAATCCAGATAGGTATGCCTCGTACGAAAGCCTCTTCCAAAGGACAGGATAAAGAAAAGCTATTCCGTCAGCGCCTGTATGCGGCGATGCAAGAGTTTATCCAGCAGCATGGTATTCCCAAGGAGCGTTTTGCTGATGTGATGCGAGAGGCTCTTATGGATGTTTTGATGCGATCCGACAAGGGTTCGGATCACCGCCATGCCTACTCGGTTATCGTGAATCCTGACACGGCGGACATACAGATTCTGCGTCGGCGGGTTATCGTGGCTGATGAGGATGTGGAGGATGAAAGTTGGCAGATTCCCTTGAGTGCGGCCTTAGAGCGCGACCCTGAATCGGCTGTGGGTGAGGAGTTTTTTGAGGAAATAGAACTCTCTGCCCTCAATCGTACTCAGATAGATCATCTCAAGGCCCGCCTCAAACAACAGCTCCGCGACTTGGAGCGTCGAGCCTTGTATGAGCGGTACATTCACATGTTAGGCGAAATCATCACAGGAGAGGTCCTCAAGGCTACCCGAGATGAACTTATCGTTTTACATGAAGGTAATGAGCTGTCTCTGCCTCTTCAAGAGCTTATCCCCGGTAAGGATGAGTACATTCCTAAAGACAGCAGCCTGGGTAGTCGTCGGGGTCGTCATACCTCAAGCATCGTTAAGGCGGTCATCTCTCAAGTTCTAGATCCAAGAAGGGTTTCTGCCTCGCGGCCCATTGTTATTCTTTCCCGCACCGCTCCGGCTTTCTTGGAGGCTCTTCTCAAACTGGAGATACCCGAGATTTACGATGGCATTATCAGCATAAAGAAGGTTGTTCGCATTCCAGGTGAAAGAGCTAAGGTGCTCGTGGAAAGCTACGATGACCGAATAGACCCTGTAGGAGCTTGTGTTGGGGTTAGAGGCACGCGGATTCGCCCAGTCGTGGAGGAGCTACGAGGAGAGTATATTGACATCATCCCTTACAATCCTGATATGAAGCTCATGATCTCTCGTGCTCTCGCCCCTGCGACAGTAATGTATGTTGATCTGTATCCTCATCGCCGCTATGCTAAGGTTTTTGTAGCTCCGGAGGAATATGCCCGCGCAGTAGGACGGGAAGGCATCAACGTGCGCTTAGCTCAGGAGCTTTTAGGGTATGAGTTAGACATCCGTGAGGCTTCCGAATATGGAGAAGAAGAGGATATTGAACTTACAGAATTTGCTGACGAGATCCCCGAGGCTATTCTCAAGGCTTTACAGAAAGAAGGCTTTCAAACAGCTCAGTCGGTCTTGCAGTTTCCTATAGATGAGCTTCAGAAGCGCACTCAGATAGACCTTCCCACTTTGCAGAGGGTGTATGAGATTTTACAGGCAGAGTTTGAAGAATGAGCGCAAAGAGCTATAAGCTGGCAAATGTTGCTTTAGAACTGGGGGTGGGTTTGCCTACCCTAGCGGAGGATTTGCGAAAGCTGGGCCATCCTGTGGAAGGGGCCCTACCCATGGCGCGGATTTCCGAGGAGGTGTATCATAAGCTCCTCCGTCATTATGGACGCAGCCTCCCCCCTGATAAATCCACTCCTAAGGCCGTTCCAGAATCAACTGAAAAAGCCTCAGAGCAGCCTGAAATCCCACTGACTATTCATGGTAAAATAGACCTTCCCAGTAGGGGATTGCGTCCGCTATCTCGGGGTAAGGCTCCTACGCCCCCTCCTTCCCCGCCCGTGGTACCGCCTGTAGAAGAAGAGAGGAAACCAGAGCCCAAAGAGTTACCTTCCACCGTTTCAGAGCCATCCCCTTCCATTCAGGAATCCACTCCAATCACTTCCTCTGATACACCTCCACCAGCTCTTCAGATTCTTGGCACCATCGAACTTCGGACACCTCCATCCAAAAGGCGTCCTGTTATTTTGCCAGACCTACCCAAATCGCAACCCAAAGAGGAAAAAGAAGTCAAACCTGAAGCATCCTCTCATTTTGCTGCCGAAGCAAAACAGGTTGAACCTGAAGTAGAAGAAAGTTTGGAGGCCTCTTCGGAAGGTACTGAGGAAGCTCCTAAGCGCAAGCGTAAGCGCACTCGTAAAAAGCGCAAAGAAATCGAACCTACGCCGCCTCCTGTGCTCAAGTCCAAGGCTTCTACGGCTGACCACCGTCGCCCCATTAAGTCTCAGATTAAGTCCTCTGGTGACGTAGCGACGCGCCGTCGCTTTCGTCAGGAGAAATACAAGCAGCGTGAACGCAAGCGGGAACTGGAACGATTAGAAGCCGAAGCCGCTGCCTCTACCATCCAAATAGCTGAATACATCACTGCCGCTGAGCTGGCTAAAGCGCTAAACGTTCCCGTAAATCAGGTCATCGCTAAATGTATGGAGCTGGGATATCCCACCTCTATCAATCAGCGCTTGGAGCGAGACTTAGCTGCTATCGTGGCTGAGGAGTTTGGCTTCAAGGTAGAGTTTGTCACCTTAGAAGAGACCTTAGAGCAGCTTACCGCTGTAGAAGAATCTGAGAGCGATCTCGTCCCGCGTCCGCCGATTGTTACGGTGATGGGGCACGTGGACCATGGTAAAACCACCCTCTTAGACTACATCCGTAGCACCAATGTTGTAGCTGGAGAAGCCGGAGGTATAACTCAGCACATTGGGGCCTATGAAGTAGTCCTTCCGTCTGGGCAAAAGATTACCTTCTTAGATACGCCCGGCCATGAAGCTTTCACTGCTATGCGAGCTCGGGGGGCTCAGGTTACCGATATAGCGATTATTGTCGTTGCGGCAGATGACCATGTGCGCCCGCAGACGCTTGAAGCGCTCAGTCACGCTCAAGCCGCTAATGTACCGATCATCTTCGCCATCAATAAGATAGACAAGGATACGGCTAATCCTGACCGTATCCGCCAAGAGTTGGCTGAGGCGGGCTTCTTAGTTGAAGAGTGGGGGGGGCCGCATCCTTCTCAGCTTATCTCAGCGAAGAAGGGGACCGGCGTAGCTGAGCTGTTAGAAAAAGTCCTCATCTTGGCTGAGCTCATGGAGCTCAAAGCTAATCCCAACCGCCCCGCTAAGGGTACGATCATAGAAGCTCAGTTGGATAAGGCGCGGGGTCCCATAGCCACGGTTTTAGTCCAGACTGGCACCCTTTGTGTAGGGGATATCGTGCTGGCCGGGCAGTATTTCGGGCGTGTACGAGCTCTCCTGGATGAGCGGGGGAAGCGGATAGACAAAGCCGGTCCCTCTCAGCCTGTACAGCTATTAGGCTTAGGCGGTGTGCCAGAGGTAGGAGAAAAGCTGTATGTCTTAGAGGAAGAAAGCGTGGCTCGGGACATGGCTCATCGTCGTGCCGAGCTCCTGAAGGAAAGGGAGCGCAGACGGTTGTCTGGCAGTTTGTTGGAGGGCATTGCTTCGGGTCAAGCCAAGCAGCTCAACCTCATCGTCAAGACTGATGTAAGTGGTTCTTTAGAGGCCCTTACTGATTCTCTCGTTAAACTCTCTACCCCAGAGGTTCAGGTCAATGTGATACATCGGGGCGTGGGACAGATTACGGACAGCGATGTGCTCTTGGCTAAAGCCTCCAGCGCTCTTATAGTTGGTTTCCAAGTTCGTCCCAGTCATACGGCGAGGCAGCTTGCTAAGCAGAATGGGGTGGAAATACGCCTGTACAATGTCATTTACGATATCATAGATGAAGTCAAGAGCGCCCTCTCCGGTATGCTTGCTCCCGTGATTCAAGAGGAGACCCTTGGCACAGCTGAGGTGAGGGAGGTGTTTAAGATTCCTAAAGTGGGTACGGTGGCAGGCTGTAAGGTAGTGGAAGGAAAAATAATACGAGGGGCTAAAGCACATGTAATACGCGAAGGGGTAGTGCTTTACACCAGTACGGTTGCCAGCCTCAAGCGCTTCAAGGACGATGTGAAAGAGGTTTTGGAGGGCTTTGAGTGCGGGCTTACCATAGAGGGCTTCCAGGACATTAAGCAGGGCGACGTGATTGAATGCTTCCAAGAAGTACAGGTTAAGAGGTCGCTCTAATGTCTGTGCATGTAGTACGGGTTACTGTGCTTCCCCGAGCGGTTCTTTTAGACCCAGAGGGAGAAACAATAGAACAAGCAGCTCGGCGCTTGGGTTACGAATCAGTGCGAGGGGTGCGAGCTGGGCGAGCTTTCATGCTACAAATAGCCGCAGAGACTCCTCAGGAGGCTCTCGAGGTAGCCAATCGCTTCGCTCAGCAACTCTTGCATAATCCCGTCGTAGAAACCTACGAACTTAGCCTGGTTAGTCCTTCTCAAGAGAAGGTTTAGGATAAAATACTTTGCGCTTTGCCCTCCCTGGGTGAGAGAAAATGAGGGTGTCCAAGCCTCACCTCCGTTATCTTTACCTTGGGGCGAGACTTAGGGCCCTTCCATGAATCCAAAAAGCGCCTACTTTACCGGGCTCCTGTGAAAGGTTGCTGGGAGGAAAGTTGGCTTTACTCTTGATTGCATAACTCCCTTCATCAGTATTGAGGGGATGCAAGGTCTTCAGCGCCTCTTGAGATCCCAGTAGCAGGTATCTATGCGATTTGCTCCGCCTTGCCTCTCAAGGGTGAGGTATAAACTGTCTTGACGCTGCTCAGCGTATCCTGAGACGAGTATAGGGGTATCTCTCAGGGTTTGGGAGGGTATAAACAACTTGTAGGCGTCCAGAAAACGAACTCCTAAGGTTTCCTCGTTCGTGCCGTGAAATCTACCAGCGATGAACATGTACAAGAGAAGGCTATCATTTGCCCAGATACGATAGCGCAGGCCGCCTGTGGTGCCATCGCATCGCTTTCGCCCTTCCCATGTACCAACGAATCGCTCTCGACCGTCTTTTTCACAGTATGTTCCCTCATAGGGAAGGGGGCATTGACAAAATCCTTCCACACAGGGCGCATTATATAAACAAGGCGGATTACAGGCTTTTTTCGGAGCACGCTGGCAAGAAACTAACAGAACGCCTATGATCCACCAACTGATATAGACGGTTAGGCTTCTCATTTTATGCGGGCGGTTAGAGGGTACTTGAGATTTTCATAGGATTTGAGTGTAGCCGATATACTTCCGACGATCAGAGGCGAGGTGATTTTGACAGGGATAAGGTTTTCATCATCGGTTACCCACATTATCATCTCTTCCTTGCCCCGAAAAACGCGGTCTGCTACGACGAGAGGGGTTATTTTGATGCATCGGAATGTACCTAAGTCTGTACGAATCGTCTCGCGTCCCAAGATTTTCATCCCTAATTCGTAGACCTTGTCATCTAAGAAGACAGGGATTGGAACCACTGTACCAGGCGGCATTTCGTGCACATTGAGACGGCGGGCATAATAAAACGCTCCCAACATATCCATGACCCAAGTTTCCATCGGAAAGGTGCCTTTTCGGCCCCGAATCTCATAGCGGGTGTAATCAAAGATAACTGTATCGGTAAAATGAAAATCTCCTTCATTCACCCAACGGTAGTATAAAAGAGGACGCATCTGCGCCGTATCTACATACGAGTCCATGTAGTCTCTCACCTTATAGAACCACTCAAAAGCCGAGGCTGTTTTACCGCTTCCTCGGAAGACATAAGAAGGATGCCCGAAGATAGTGTATATCTTGGGATAGACCTCAAATGCCGCTTCACCGGCGGTGAGCCAGCCATAATGAACCCTAAATACCAGCTTCTCGCCGGGCTGGAAGGGCACGGGCTTTTGGAATAGACGGGGGGGAAATCTTTTCTGGCGCACAGTATCAATCTCTTGAAACTGAATGAGGCTTGGCGAAGGGCTTTGGCTGGCCCCCAGTGAGATTATCATACCTCCTAAAAAGGCCCTACCGCTCCAAGCTCGCATGCGAGAGGGGACGTACAAATCTCGCGCCAGAACAAATGTGGATGATGTGGATGCTCCCCGCATGCTTGGGTTCGGGCTTCAGGCTTGTGAGTATAACCATAGAAACCCTACCATAGGGTTTGGCTTACTGGGTGAGGTGAGAAGGAGATAAGCTACGAAGTCCGCCTCTTAGACTATAAATGTTGGATCGGCCTGTCTTTCTTCGGAGAGCGTAGGCAATCTGGCGGCTTCGGTTACCCTCTTCACACACGAGGATGACTGGCCGAGCAGGCAATGTCCATCTATCCCAGTCGTACCAAGCCTTTTTATCGTGAGGAAACGGCATATTAGCTCCATGCAGTTCGCAGAGGCTTACCCAGTGGGCGTCAGAGAGGGACTGGGCTTCTTCCATGGAAATCTCCAGAGTAGCTGGTTCTCTAAGCTCTGTAGCGAGCAAGAAGCTATGAGTCTCACCGCGTCGCAAGTCCACTCGGAAGAGGCGATTCTTAGGTACGACTTCGGGGCTGGCAAGGTATTGAGCAGCCAAGGTGGCCTGCCAGCTTCCGATAATCCCGGGAAGGGCTCCTATAACACCGGCTTCACTACAGGAGGGTCCCTCTGTACCCTCCCCAAAGAGAGACCTGTATCTAATGCCTTCTAAGAGAGCGACTTGTCCTTCTTCTTGGAATACAGCTCCATAAACCCAGGGTTTCTTGAGAGCTGAGGCGACCGCGTCTATAACTAAGCGACTGTGAAGGTTATCGGTACCGTCTATCCAAATCTGGGCTTTTGGTCCTATGTCATGTAGGAGCGATTCATCTACCCATCGTTCTATGCTCTCCACCCTCAAATCGGGGCGAAGTCGGAGGAGATAAGCGGAGAGCACCTTGACTTTAGATGCACCGATAGCATCGGGCGTATAGAGGGGCTGGCGGTGGAGATTTTCCTCGGCGATGGAGTCTGGGTCTGCTAAGATGAGGCGGCCGATTCCCATGGCTGCGAGATAAAGAGCAGCAGGAGACCCTAAGCCGCCTACGCCTATAACAAGGGCTGTCGCCTCCGATAAAGCTCTTTGGTTCCAGACGGGCAGTCGTGTCTGGGCGCTGTATCTACGGCTCATAAAGGAGTCGGTTCTCTCCTTTGTCATACTCCCATATCAGGATGCGGTAACGAGAACAAGTCGGAGGATAAACATAGGGGCCGAGCACTCCCTCTACTTCGCCTTCAGGGGGAGCGTATCGCGTGTAAGGCAAAGCAGAGATACAACGAGCCGCGTCATAGCCCTGAGCGTGAAAAAGGCTTGCTCGCTGAGCGTATCGCTGGCGCACACGCAAAGCTAAACTACGCCAACGAAGGCTATCTGGGAAAAGTGATTGAGGTACCCACAGACGAAGCCGACGATAATCACGGAGATTTAGGTGTCGCAAGTTTAGCCAGCTTTCCGTACCTATAACAAGAGGTGTATCTACATAGCGGCTGAGGGCATGCAGCATAAAGCCCACGAGGTCCTCTTGAGAAACAAATAGCGCGTACCAGTCCATTCGTCCGATAGAATCATTTAGGCTGTTCCATCTTCGGGTAAGTTCTGTCAAAGAGCTAGGTAAGCTATGGGCGGGGGTCCAGCGGCGTTGCTGAAAACCTTCTACCATAGCTTTGGCTAACGGGTCATCGGCTTCGTATAAAAGCACACCTCGTCCTTTATAGGCTTTTTGAGAGGCTTCTGCCAAGTGCCATCCGATGCAGTGGGCAGATGGAACTAGAGGGAAAGTCATTTGGCGAAGGGGGTAAGCTGGATTAATAGGTACGGCGTGCCATATCCCCTTCCGCTCGCAGAAAGCGGCTATAATCTGGTTAAGACTCCATGATACCTCTCCGATGATAATGTCAGGCGGATTTTTTTCCCACTGCGATAGGAGTTCTTGGATTTGTAGAATGTTTCGTTCGCTATCCTCTACTCGTACCTCCCATACGGTGTAGGGAGACAGGCTTTCGGAAAGACCGAGTTCAAACCCCTGCCAAAACTCTAAGAAAGGGGAGGAGCGCTCTTGGTTAGCCATGAGGGGGAGGACTAAAGCTACTCGCAGGGTTTCAATGGGGCTGTTCCGATAGAGACTATCCAGACGCAGCGTATCTGGGATGTCGCCGCAGTTGCGCCAGTGAAAGGCTTCCCATAAGCGCCAAACGCGCCACAAACATCTTTGACGGAGATGATACAGGAGAGGGGGCATTACGTAGGGGTATAGGGTAGGGGAGCCCTCCATGGCATAGGTCCACAGGGCACCTAAGCTACTTTCCCTCCAGAAAAAGTATTCTAAACGCCGCTCCGCGGCTGCACGCAAGTCAGGGGGGGTATGGGGGCTTTCTAAGAGAAAACGCAGGAGGTAAAGAGCAGCCGAATGCTGTTCTCTTCTGCGCAGGAGGAGATCTGCTCGCAGAAAAGCAGCCTCCATACCGAAAATGGATAGAGGGCTACGCTGGGACAAGTTATACCATTCCCTTAGGGCATCCTTCTCTCGTCCCCCTTTGAGAGCGATGTATCCCCGAAGTATGGCGGCTTCTTGACGGACGAGGCTGTCGGGATGCTCCATAGCCCGCTCTAAGATACGCTGAGCGTTTAGCGTCAGGCCCCGTCTAATGGCTTCATAGGCCTCTGGCAAAGGAGAAGGAGGCTGAGCTAAGCAGAGCAGGCCCGTCCACGGGAGCAAGGCCCAGAATAGACCCAAGGGCATCTGAAATAGGCTAGCCGATTGTAAAAGAGGGAAGCGCTTCTTTCTACTCCCACTCAATCGTGGCAGGGGGCTTTGTAGAGAGGTCATACACCACACGCACGATGTCGGGTACCTCAGCTAATATACGCCGAGCTGCTTCAAATAGTACCTCCATGGGTAGGGGTGTCGGTTCGGCGGTCATGCCATCGGTGCTATTCACGGCTCGTAAGACTATCGTTTCTCCATATCGACGTTGATCGCCAGCTACCCCTACGGAACGCTGAGGTAGTAGCACAGCAAAAGCCTGCCAGGTTTGGTCATACCACCCTTTTTCCTGGAGCACATGAAGGTAAAGTGCATCGGCTCGCCTCAGCCGCTCTGCCCTTTCGGGGGTTACTTCGCCTAATATCCGAACCGCTAGTCCAGGCCCAGGGAAAGGATGACGCCGCAGAAAGCTTTCCGGAAGCCCCAGTTGACGACCCAAGGATCGGACCTCGTCTTTGAAAAAGAACTTCAAAGGCTCTATCAGTTTGAGAGATAGCTTCTCAGGAAGCCCGCCCACATTATGGTGTGATTTGATAGTAGCTGAAACGCCGGCCCCGCTTTCTACCACATCGGGGTAAATGGTGCCTTGGAGCAGATAGCGCACATCGGTGAGTTTCTGGGCTTCGGATTCAAATAGTTGGATGAAGAGTTGGCCGATTGTTTTGCGCTTCAGTTCAGGGTCATGGATGCCTTTGAGAGCGGAAAAGAAGGATTCGCTGGCTGGTATGCAGCGCACGGGCAGTCCTACTGCTTGGTAGGCTTCCAGTACGGCTTCCGTTTCCCCTTCTCGCAGCAATCCTGTATCTACAAAGATGCCTACAAACCGATCTCCTATGGCACGGTAGCATAGTAGAGCAGCTACCGTAGAGTCAATTCCCCCTGATAGGGCGCCAATAGCCCGTCCCTCAGGCATCTGAGAGCGTAGCGCATCAATAAGGGACTCTATCTCCTTCTCGGGTGTCCAATCTCCAGCGAAGCCACAGACATCATACAAAAAGTTGCGCAGCATGATAGACCCCTCCAATGTATGGATCACTTCTGGGTGAAACTGAACGGCATATACTTTCTGTAGGGGTATTTCGTAGGCTGCATACGGGATAGAGGAGGTACGAGCGGTGGCACGTGCCCCATGGGGTAAAGCTGTGATAGTGTCGCTGTGGCTCATCCATACTTGCGTTCTGTTTGCCACGCCGCGCCAAAGGGGGGATGAGTCAGTGATCTCCAAAGTAGCCGGTCCATACTCACGGGCATGACTTTCAGCTACAGCGCCACCTCCCTTAGCAGCAAGCCACTGGGCGCTGTAGCAGATAGCTAAGGCCGGACGCTTACCTATCCAGGTGTCAGGTAGAGGTGGCCCTTCTGACACGGAGGCGTAGCTGCCTGAGAAAATGAGCCCCTTGACTTCTGAAGGAGGAGTGGGCGGCAGTCGGTTCCAGGGAATAAGCTCAGCGTATACTCCCAGCTCACGGGCTCGCCGAACAATCAGCAAGCTGTACTGCGAGCCAAAATCGATTACCCAAAGCTTTTCCACTCAAGCACCTCGAGCTGCCAGAAAGTGCTTCTCCGCTTCTTCCCAGTTCACCACATTCCACCATGCCTTGATATAATCCGCCCGGCGATTCTGATAGCGTAGATAATAGGCATGCTCCCACACATCCAAGCCCAAAATGGGTTTCCCCTTGAACTCACTGATATCCATCAAGGGGTTGTCTTGATTAGGCGTAGAGCCAATTTCTAGCTTATTATCCCGCCAGACTAACCAAGCCCATCCAGAGCCGAATCGGCCTAAAGCCGCCGCCGTGAACTTTTCCTGAAAGGCCTCATAGCTGCTAAAGGTGGATTCTATGGCTTTTGCTAACTCTCCCTTGGGCCTTCCTGTACTCTTAGGCGTGAGCAAGGGCCAGAAAAAGCTATGATTCCAGTGTCCTCCTCCATTGTTTCGCACAGCGGCTCGAATCTCCTCTGGAATCTTGGACAGGTTGCTTAGAACTTCCTCGAGAGATTTAGAGGCCCACTCCGGGTATTTTTCTAAGGCAGACTTGAGATTGTTGAGGTATGTGCCGTGGTGTTTCTGATGGTGGATCTCCATTGTCATGGCATCTATGTGAGGTTCTAAGGCGTCGTAAGCATACGGTAGATTGGGTAGGGTGAATTCCATGCGGCAAAAGTAAGGAATGCCTTTGTATGAAAACGATTGAAGACGGTTGAAGTTGAGGCAAGCAGAGGGGACCCTGGAGAACCTACCGTTGGCAAACCTTTTTCTTTCCTTGGGCTTCCATGGGCTTGGTATGGGTAGAGCGATTTCAACTCAGGATTGACTCTATTGTGCATATTTGCAGACGTGACTGGTGTCTTGCTAATAGGGGTTCTATGGGCTCAGATAAGTTGGTGCGGTACGGATAGATATTCACGGAAAGTAGTACCAGACCAAGGGTTATCTATAGAGAACCCGCCTCGCTTGGGGCTGTTTGGATGTACTCCTTCACGATACGTGATTCCCGTGGTATTTCATGTGATTCACTCTGGGAGTTCAGATAGCATTGACTACAATCGGATTTGGAATCAAATGCTGAGACTTCATGAAGACTTTCGTCGGATACCTGAAACGCCGGGTTTTTCTTCTGCGGGGGCAGATATGGAGATAGAGTTTTCCTTGGCTACTAAGGACCCTAATGGCAACCCTACAACAGGCGTGGTATATTGGCGATACGACCAACCGCCTCTTAACTGGAGCTCTCCTGATTTCTGTGCTGATGATGAAGATTACTCTATGAAGCTGGCTACGGGCTGGGATCGCAATCGCTATCTAAATGTATGGGTGGTTCCTCGCATCTGTTTCAGAGGATGGACGAGCTCTGATTGTGATGCATGCGACTTAGTGGCGGGATATGCATTTTATCCCTTTTTTGTGAACATAGAATACGGCTCTGTGGTGGGGGCTTCGTATTTCTGGGGCGGACACCCGCTCCGAGGAGCTCGCACGCTTGTTCATGAGTTAGGGCATAACCTCAACTTACCCCATCCCTTTGAGGGGGGATGTGATCAAGGCCCCTGCACAACCCACGGAGATGGTGTATGCGATACGCCTCCAACCGCTGTGGTGGATGGAAACTTTCAAGTTGCGCGACAGAATACTTGTAATCAAGACAGCCCTGACCTTCCAGACAACATGCGCAACTACATGGACTATGTGTCAGATAGAAATATGACCCACTTTACTCTTGGACAACGCGAGCGAGCCTGGTCGGCCATACAGGCGACTTCTTCTGCTCTCTTTCCTCTTGCGCAGTCCTCGGTGCTTTGGCAGACGGGTACGGGGCCTTACGGTCATGTGAAGGCTTACTTTGCTGCTTCTCACCGAGTCGGCTGTCCAGGAGAGCCTATACGCTTTTTTAGCTATAGCATGGGAATGCCGCACATATACAGGTGGGACTTTGGGGGAGGAGTTCCAGATGATCCCTCTTCGCCCTGCCCTACAGTTGTATTTCCTTCCCCTGGACTGTACGATGTGCGGCTAATCGTAGAAAATCTAAGTGGACGGCGTGATACGCTCCTCAAAGCAGGGTATATCCAAATCCAAGATACAGTCTATCCTTTACCTTATGCGGAGAGCTTTGAAGGGAATGTTTTCCCTCCGCAGCATAGCTATATACGAAATTTAGATGCGGGGCGCACTTGGGAGCGCTCTCGGAGTCTTTCTACGCCTCGCGGAGCTTACGCTGCTTCCCCTACTTCTATGCGACTGACTTTTTTCACCTATAGTTCCTATAATGAAGTAGATGATTGGATTAGCCCAGCGATAGACCTCCGCCCTTATGCTAATCCGTCCATTCAACTGAGGTTCTCCTGGGCCTACGCCTGTCTAAACTTTGAGGGGCAAGTCAATGGATATACTTCTTATGAGCTGGACTACACAGACACTCTTAGAGTGTACGTCTCTACGGACTGTGGTCATACATGGGATTTATTGTGGGAGCGGGGGGGACGAGATTTATCTACTCACCCCGATGGATGCATAACAGCCCGGGGTAGCGTATCAGGTACGAGTTACTTCATACCCTCAGCTTCACAGTGGAAAACCGACAGCCTACTCCTGAATCCTTACAGAGGAGAAGTGATTCGTCTGCGATTCCAGGGCATTTCGGGCTGGGGTAACACACTCTATATAGATGACATAGTTTTAGATACCCTTTCGGGTATCTCTGCGTCTATGGGGGCATTCCCTAGCATTAATCGGGCTTACATCAGTGAAGCGAAGTTATACTTCTCTACTCAGGCCGCCTTGCCTCATATGGCGATTAGAGCGTATGATATTCAAGGCCGTGAGGTATGGAGAGAAAGCCTAAATGACATAGCTAGAGGAGAATACCGCGTACCCTTGCCCTCCTTCCTAAGTCAGGGACTATACCTCGTGAGATTAGAAGCAGAGGGAGAGGTACATTCTATTCGCTATTGGCATGCGCCGTAGAGCAGTGAAAAGGTGCCTACTTCCATCGCCTTAGCGGTAGGCTGAGCGCAGTAGAACCCAGATTGGCGGTGGCCTAAGGAGGGACATGCCACACAGCAGGGGCAGGCTTATAGTAGCTCTATGACTTCGCTCAGTGTAGTGGAGTTTTCGCCTGCTTCTCACTGAGATAAGGAGTTGAGTAGGGTCGTTCTCACTTTGGAATGAAACAACTGTTGTATCTTTGTGGTTATATGACCTGTATGCGGTGCCTCCCTGTTTTAGGGGCGTTAGGTGTAGTATGGGCTCAAATAGGCGCGGCAGCGAGGGCCCGAGCCTCTGAGCTGGCCATGCAACAAGCTAAGGCTGCCGCAGCCATAGACTGGGGTGGTGTGCTTTGGGCTATTATTTGGATAGAGACAATTGCCATTTTGCTACTGTCAGCTCGGCTTATCCAGCTTGTCGTACGCTATACGGGATATGATCCTTTTGCCTCCTGGGATAGAGATAGAGCGAACATGCGACTATGGATGGCTGTGGGAGCGGTTGGTATTGCTTTGGCCATATGGGGGGCCTTCAAATACGCTCCCTTTACTCTTCCTGAATCCGCTTCTCTTCATGGGCGGGATATAGATAGCCTGCGATCTTTTACTCTATCCTTTACCTTTCCGGCTTTTGTCTTGGTACATGCCCTGCTATTCTACATGATATGGCGCTACTACAATGGCAAAAGCCAGCGAGCGGCGTATGAGCTGACTCATCACGGCTTAGAGCGAGGTGCTCTGATAGCTATCTCTATACCCGTCTTTATCATCGCTGCATGGGGGATTTACGTGTGGAGTAAGCCTGTGCATGGCCAGGCACCGTCTGAGGGGCAGCGAAGCCTGGAGATTGAGGTGGTAGCCGAGCAGTTTCAGTGGCGAGCGCGATATCCTGGTGCAGATGGAAAGCTTGGGCGCTATCACTACACTCTCATTGGGGGTGAGAATGTATTGGGCTTGGATTTCACTGATCCCAAGGCCCAGGATGATATCCTACCAACCCTCAAGGAAATACACTTGCCCGTAGGAGCGCTGGTTACCATTCATGTCCGATCTAAAGACGTGCTTCACTCACTCTTCTTACCGCATTTCCGAACCCATATTTACGCTGTGCCTGGGCAGAAGAACCAGGTTATGTTCGTTCCTACTATTACAACGAAAGAAATGCGTCGTAAGCTCGGGGATCCTGAGTTTGATTACGAGCTGGCGTGCAATCAGCTATGCGGAGGAGCCCATTACAATATGCGTATGAAAGTGGTCGTAGAGACATGGGAAGAGTATCAGCAGTGGCTTTCTCAGCAGAAGCCAGCTTACACACCGCCTGCAGCGGTTACGAGTTTGAAACCTAACCTAAATCTATAGCCTATGGCAACACACTTAGGGACGGCGGTTCAAGTGGCATCTCATCAGGATGCCCATCACCATGACCACCATCATAAAGAGTCCTTTTGGACCAAATACATTTTTAGTCAAGATCACAAAACGATTGCTAAGCAGTTTCTCCTTACCGGTTTTACGGCCGGGTTTATTGGGATACTGCTGTCGGGGATCTTTCGGCTTCAGTTAGCTTATCCTGATGTCAGCTTTCCCTTTTTAGAGACGATCTTGGGTAAGTGGGCCCCAGAAGGCCGGCTGGACCCTAACTTCTATATGGCTCTGGTAACTATGCACGGGACTATTCTGGTCTTTTGGCTCCTCACGGGGGGTCTGAGCGGAACCTTTGCGAACCTCCTTATTCCGCTACAGCTTGGGGCGCGGGACATGGCCTCCCCTTTTCTCAATATGCTCTCCTTCCACTTTTTCTTCTGGGGGACGGTAGTGCTCTTTGCTTCATTCTTCGTGGAAACGGGACCTGCCGCTGCAGGCTGGACGGTGTATCCCCCTCTGAGTGCGCTTCCCCAATCCATGCCAGGTTCAGGCTTAGGGATGATACTCTGGATTATAGCGCTTGTGCTTTTTGTGGTAGGAGTACTCATGGGAGGGCTGAACTACATCACCACCGTCCTAAACATGCGTACTCGGGGCATGTCTCCTATGCGCATGCCTCTCGTAGTGTGGGCTTTATTTACTGTAGCGGTTTTAGGACTTCTGAGTTTCCCTCCTGCTGTAGCTGCATTTATCCTCCTTTTGTTTGATCATAGTTTAGGGACGAGCTTCTATTTGTCTGACATATACATCGCAGGTCAAGCCCTGCCTCAGCAAGGGGGGAATGTGCTCCTTTATCTCCATCTTTTCTGGTTTTTAGGCCATCCTGAGGTGTATATCGTGTTGCTGCCGGCTTTGGGTATTGCTTCGGAGCTGATTAGCACTCACGCACGCAAGCCCATTTTTGGCTACAAAGTGATGGTGTACTCTATATTGGGGATAGCTTTTGTCTCGTTTATTGTCTGGGCGCATCACATGTTTGTTTCGGGAATGAATCCTCTTTTAGGGTCTATATTCACTGCCACAACGCTTCTTGTTGCGATTCCCTCTGCCATGAAGATTTTCAACTATATCTTTACTCTATGGAAGGGTCGTATTCACCTCAATACACCCATGCTCTTTGCGATAGGCACTGTGTCTTTCTTCATTAGCGGCGGTTTGACTGGTTTCTTCTTAGGGGTAGCTCCGATGGATATTCCTCTTCACAATACCTACTTTGTCGTAGGACATTTCCATCTTGTAATGGGGGTATCGGCTGTGTTTGCGATGTTCGGAGGCACATACCATTGGTTCCCTCGTTTGTGGGGGCGCATGATGAATGAGCGGTTGGGATATATCCATTTCTGGCTCACCTTCATAGGGGCTAATCTGGTTTTCTTTCCGATGTACTACATGGGATTCGGTGGTGTCCCACGCCGTTATTATGCCTTCACTGAATTCGCTTTCACGAGTAAATGGCAAGACCTGAATGTCTTCATCACCATAGCGGCGATTGTGACCATCCTGGGTCAGCTGATTTTCATCTATAACTTCTTCTACAGCATGTTTTACGGGAAGAAAGCCCCTCGCAATCCTTGGAAAGCCACAACTTTGGAGTGGAGCGCGCCTGTGGAGCATTTACACGGGAACTGGCCAGGTAAGCTGCCTGTTGTACATCGCTGGGCCTATGAGTATTCCAAGCCTGGGGCTCCAGCTGATTTCATTCCTCAGTATATCTCTGATGAAGACATTGCTCGGGGTGTGCGTTGGTGGGAAGAGGATTTTGACCCATCTACCGTGATAGACAGAGAGGAGCCTACCGAGGGCGAAAAATTAGCTGTCGCTCCTGAAACAGCCCCATCGCCTGCTCTTTCTATCAATCAGAAGCCTGAACCTTCTCTCCCTGAGGCAGGTCAGTAGGAGGGGAAATGGACCACGCCCTGAGGCATCTGCGACGCTTTCGGAGAATAGCTTTCGGAGTCTTTGCCCTCTTCTTCTTAGTGATATTGGCGGGAGTAAGCGTGAGGGTCTTAGATGCAGGAATGGGCTGCCCGGACTGGCCTACCTGCTACGGGCAGCTCATTCCTCCTACCCAAGCGTCCCAGCTGCCTCCTGACTACCGAGAACGGTTTGCTGTTGCAGGGCGCTTGGCTGAGCCTTTTGACCCTCTCAAAACTTGGGCAGAGTATATCAACCGCCTCGTAAGCGTCCTGGCAGGCTTGGGCGTGCTTATGATGGTTGGCTACGCTTGGATTTTTCTTCGCTGGCACTCTCGACTTCTTCTTTACACCACTGTAATCCCTGTCCTGCTTGTGATACAATCGCTGATTGGATGGAGAGTCGTGGCAACTTATTTGGCTGAACATCTAATCACCGTGCACATGCTATTTTCGGTCGGACTAACCTTAATGGCGCTTTTGGCATGGGCTCAGACATTTCAGCTTCAGCCTCGCCTGCCGAAAGGCGAGCTCAAGACTTACTACAAGCTCGGGTGGGCAGCTCTCGGTGCGCTATTGATTCAAGTCCTTCTGGGAGCAACTTTGCGGGCAATTATTACTCAAAAGGGCTTAGAAACGGGGCTCCACTCAACTAACTTTTTCATACACCGCTCTCTTTCCTGGGTGGTGTTGGGGCTCTGGGCTTATTATCACTGGCGACTTTTCAGGGAGCCCGTTCGTCACCCTTTTGCTCGGCGATGGGCAATGATCACGACCTTAGCTCTGACCTCTCAGGTCATAGTAGGGGCCTTCATGAGCTACATTTCTTTTACCGGCGTCGCTAAAGTTGCACACTTATGGCTTGCCTTGTTCGCTGTAAATACAGGGTTTATCTCCCTTTATTTTTTCAAGCATTCTGTATATGACGGCTCTTATCAACCTATCGCTCGGCTTTCTTCATAAGATAGGGCTCTACTTTCAGCTTACTAAGCCTAAGCTTAGTATAGTGGTTGTTTTTTCGGCGGTAATGGGAGCCTTGATAGCAGGTCTCTCTGACATATGGCATCTTACATGGTTGGTATTAGGGGGGTATGCGCTGACTGGATCGGCCAATGCAGCCAACCAAATCTGGGAGCGAGATACAGATGCGCTTATGGACCGGACTCGCCACCGTCCCATTCCCTCTGGTGTTCTCTCGGTCGGCGAATCGATTGCTTTCACAGTCTTTTTGCTTGGGATATCTCTATTCTTTCTGCTGCGCTTGCGGTGGGATGTGATGGTGTTGGGTATTGTTGCCTGGTTGCTCTATGTGTGTGCCTATACCCCTCTCAAGAGATACGGCTTGATAGCGGTGGTGGTAGGGGCTTTTCCCGGGGCGCTGCCTCCTGTGATTGGATACTGGTCCATCCACAATGAAATCACCCCCGTCCTAATAGCTCTTTTCGTCCTGCAGTTTGCTTGGCAATTTCCTCACTTTTGGGTCATAGCGTGGTTAGCTCGGGCTGATTACGAAAAAGCCCGTCTTTGGATGCTTCCCTTTCCACCCCAGCGCCTTCAGCAAAATGCTTGGGCAATAGGTATCGGGATCATGCTCTTACCGGCCCTCTCTTTATTCCTGATTCCTCTTCTCCCGTGGAAGGTTTGGCTGTGGGCTTTTCTGTTGGGAATAGGGCTGATGGGATTCTCTATCCATCAGCTTACCTTGAGTCCTGCTCGAGCCATGCGGTATATTCTCCTGAGCTTGACTGGATATCTTACACTCTTATACATGGGCTTATGGCTACTTCTTTGACGCGAACGCAGGTGCGCCTTCACCCCAAGGAGCTAATCCTTTGGCTTTACCTTGCCACTACAGCCATGCTGTTTGCTGGCTTTTCCAGTGCTTATTTGGTGCAGCGCTTTAGTGAATATTGGAAAACCTTTTCTATTCCGTCCTTATTCTGGCTGAATACAGCGATACTCCTTTTGAGTAGTGTCACTTGGCACTGGGGATACCAGGGTCATCGGCGGGGCAACCCTTGGCAGCTTCAACTTGGACTTATGGCAACCCTCTCGTTGGGGGTAATATTCTTGATCGGACAAGTGATGGGTTGGCAGATGCTGGTTAAGCAGGGATTTTTCTTGGCTGGCAATCACAAAGCTGTCAGCTACTTCTATGTCCTTACTGGACTCCATGCTGTCCATTTGGTAGCAGGTCTGATAGCGGTGGGATACTGGACTTACAAGGCGCTTCGGTATCAAGTAGATGCACAGGGTAGCTTAGGGCTACGGTTGGCGGGGATATTCTGGCATGCTTTGGATGGTCTGTGGGTATATCTTATCGTATTTTTGCAGGTGAATCAACTCCTCTGAACCTATGGCAGCCGTCGCTACACAACCTCAAGACCTAAGCTCGCCTTGGAGTGGCGGGCGTTCCCCTTTTGGGAATGTCAGCTGGGGAAAGCTCATGATGTGGGTGTTCCTACTCTCGGACGCTTTTACTTTCGGGTCTTTCCTCACGGCTTATGGATTTATCCGATTCAAGTCAGCTAACTGGCCGGACCCTGAGGTAGTATTTAGTGATGCTCCCTTTTTAGGCCATGGATACCCCTTGGTTTTCGTGGGTATCATGACATTTATTTTGATTGTGAGCAGCGTCACCATGGTCCTTTCTGTAGAAGCTGGTCACAACCGAGATAGAAAAGGGGCCGCTTTGTACCTCTTTTACACCATTTTAGGTGGTCTTGCCTTTTTGAGTTGCCAGGCATGGGAATGGACCCATCTCATCATGGGTGGCACGACCCTTACGGGCAATCCCTTTGGAGCGTCCCAGTTCGGTCAATTCTTCTTCCTCATCACAGGATTTCATGGCTCACATGTAGCCAGTGGTGTTATTCTCAACTTAGTCGTCTTAGTTCAAATCCTGCGAGGTGATTTTGACCGCATCAACAACTACAACCGCGTAGAGAATATTGGTCTGTACTGGCATTTCGTAGATTTGGTGTGGGTATTCGTATTCACCTTCTTCTATCTAATCTGAGCCTATGGCAGCGATAGAACATACTGCAGAAGCTAAGCGATCGCAGGGCATTTGGCGCCTTCTTCTGCCCTCTGGACATAGCGTGCTGGATAAGGTCTGGATTCCATTCACCATTCTCTTCATTATCACCGTATTAGAGTTTGTGGTAGCCTTTACCATGCCCAAAGGTGGTCCGCGTGTGTTCATCTTTGTGTGCATGACGCTGGCTAAGGCCTTCTACATCACGGCTTACTTTATGCACATGAAATATGAGCGGGCCAGCATGGCTTTGATTATCATATCTCCCATGCTTTTGCTGATGGCGCTGTTTGTAGCGTTATGGTATGAGGGGTCAAAACTATTCCAGCTTTTATTTGGGGGATGAAGGGCGGTCGGGGAGCGCTGGTAGCCCTCTTGGTATTCCTTCTGCCTTTTTTGATTTGGCTCATCCTTAGCACAGGGAAAAATCACTACAAGCGTCTTCCCAAGCTCGGTCCTTACACGGTGAATGCCCTAGGCGATACCTCATGGCATACCCTGCCGGCTTTTTTTCTTCTCACCCAGGATAGCGTTCCCTTTACCCAAGATTCTCTGAAGGGGTGGATACATGTGGCGGATTACTTTTTCACCCGCTGCCCTGGCATTTGTCCTCAGCTCAGCCGGTCTATGGCTCAGCTTCAGGCTTTTTTGGCTGGGAAGCCCGTGAAAGTTCGTCTCGTGTCTTATACAGTAGACCCCGAGCATGATACGCCCACGACTCTAAGAGAGTATGCCTCAAGGTACCAAGCCGACTTTGCTCGTTGGACTTTTGTGACAGGGGCTGAGACTACTCTATATCGTCTCGCTGTGAAGGGATACCTTATCCCTGTAGATAAAGCCCCTGATACGACACAGGGAGAGCTTGGGTATGTTCATAGCGATATGCTGGTACTGGTAGACCCCGAGCTTCGCATCCGAGGATTTTACAGCGGCTTAGATTCGCTTCAAATGCGCAAACTAATGGATGACATCAATCTGCTTCTCTTGGAAAGCTCGCTGTAAGGATGGGGTTGGGTGGTGAGAGGGAATCACTTACAGGATGTCTTGCCCACTTGCCCGCTTAGTTTTCCATGAGGATGCCTTATTTTTTACCTAAAAGCTGACTACCTTTATAGCGGCCCCATAGTTCAAGGGATAGAACGTGAGCCTCCGGAGCTCAAGATCCAGGTTCGAGTCCTGGTGGGGCCACAGGTGCTGACCTGCCTTTTCCAAAGGAGACCTTTGGGAGAGACAGGATAACGCGCACGACTTAGCCACCCATCATAGAATGGATGAAAGGGTCTCTGAGCTGTGGATAAGTTGGGGCTAAACGAGGCGAAGGAGCTCTACAGATTTGACGAATGCGCCGAGGGGCTCGCCATAATCCAGCAAACCGGTTTGATCCGCTTAGCTATGAATACGATGTCCCCATCTTGCCCGATGAAGCTCGCCTTCAGATCATTCCCATACAAGCTCGCTCTATCGTCAATCAGATAGAAAGCCCTGACCTACCCATCGTTTATTCTATGAATCCCTATGCTGGTTGTGAACATGGCTGCATCTACTGCTATGCTCGCAATAGTCATGAATACTGGGGCTTTTCGGCGGGTATAGACTTTGAGACCCGGATTTTAGTCAAAGAGAACGCTCCGCAGCTCCTCCGCCAGCAGTTGAGCCATCCAAGCTGGCGTCCTCACCCTATTATGCTTGCGGGCAATACCGACTGTTATCAGCCGATAGAACGCAAATTAGAGCTCACGCGACGCCTACTGGAAGTTCTTTTGGAGTTTCGTCATCCTGTAAGCATCATAACTAAGAATGCCCTTATCTTGAGGGACTTAGACTTGCTGTCGGAGCTATCTCGCTATAATCTCGTGCATGTTTATATCACTGTTACGACGCTGAGAGAGGACATACGGCGCTTATTAGAGCCTCGCACGGCGGCAGGTGGTCGCCGCATAGAGACAATTCGCCGCCTGCGAGAAGCAGGTATTCCCACGGGGGTCATGGTTGCTCCTATTATACCTGGCCTGACTGATAGCGAAATCCTACCTATTCTAAAGGCTGCAGGTGAAGCCGGCGCTCAGGCTGCAGCTTATACCATAGTAAGACTGAATGGGGCGTTAGCTGAAATCTTTGAGACTTGGTTGAGAGAAAAGCTGCCCGATCAAGCCGATAAAATTCTCCATATGATTGCTCAGTGTCATGAAGGACAGCTCAACGATAGCCGCTGGTCTCGTCGAATCCGAGGAGCTGGTTCGCTCGCCCTTACCATAGAACGCACTTTTCAGGTAGGAGTGAAGCGTTTCCTCTCCGGACCTCCTATGCCTCCTTTTGACTTGACCCTATTTCGTAGGGGAGGTCAGATTAGCTTATTTGAATGAGGATTTAGAAAATTTTTCCCTGGGCAGAGCGAGAGTCGTTGTAAAGGGATGGTCTAATGAGATTAGGCCCAAAAGCTGGCGAGATAGCTTCGTGGGAGTAATTCTAAGATGGGTTCAGTTTCTATTGTTGCCAGAGCTCTCTACCAAGAGGTCCTTGGTGGTTTAGGGCAAGGTTGGTGCTACAACCTCTGCCGGCGCTTCATTTGGTACTGGGGCCTCTGAAGAGGGTTTTCTAAGGCATTTTTGCCCTTAGTCATGCTTATTTTATCAGTAAGCCGTAAGCCTCGCTGGGGTTCAGTTCCAGATTGACGGGTTTGGGAAACTCTTGTTTTTGGTGCAAAACGGCCATCCAACTTCGGGCTTCTTCTATCGTTTCGGGGTAATAGTCTTGAAGTCGCACAGCGTATGCGTAGGCAGGGATGTGATCTCGCAAGAAGTAAAACCGATCTTGATAGCTGCGGGGCAGCCGGCGAAGCTCCACTTCATAAACTTTTTCATCAAAGGGCAGCTTAGTATGGCGCTGGATAAAGACGGACACCTTTTCATACTGAACTTTGCCTGACTTGAGGTAACGAATAAGAAGCCCTATAGCTGTGACTCGACCCTGAGGCAGTCGTAGAGTGCGTATCCAAGGTAAAATGAAGCTATCTATCCAAGTCTGATTCAACCGATAGAGAGTGTCAATCGGTACTTGAGGGCGCGGAGCGACGGGCAAGAGGAGTTCTATATGCTTATAGGGGGGGCGGCCTTCACTCCAAGTACGAGGTCCTTGCAGAAGGATTAGATTGCGTCGAAGCCATCGTGGAGATAACCATTCAGATACCCAGTGAAGGGTGTCGTCTCTCCAAAGGACCTTCCATTGCATGCGCTGTTCGTCTCGGCATAGGCTCAGGAGGAGCAGTTTATCTTGAGCTATCAAGGAGGAGACAGGTATGGGTAGCCCGCTTTGGGCTTCTCGGAGGCTGGATAGCCTGGCGGCGGCTCGCCAGGTACGGGCGCCCTCCTGCCAAATAGAATCTTGGTGGAGAAGGGTGTAAGGCAAGTTACACGACTGGCCCCATAAGATGAGGGGCAGCCAACTTAATACACGATTCAGCGGGCCTTCTTCTTTTTTTCTTGACGCTCAAGAGCTCGGCGCTCTCTCCGAGAAAGGGGCACTTGTCCAACCTCCCCTCTTTGAGCTGTGTTAGAACTAACAGTCTCATAAGAGGGCGCCTGGTTCGGGCTGGTGGAGAAATAATAGTCCTCGGCTTGACGAGCTTTCAAGCGGGACAAATCGCGCACTTGCCGACGCTGCTGAGCCGCTTGGCGCTCTTCATGAATCTCTATGCGGAAAAGTAGTGATAAAACTTGCTGATTGAGTCGATCTATCATGCTTTGAAAGAGCTTAAATGCCTCAAATTTATACACCAGAAGGGGGTCTTTTTGCTCATACACCGCTGTCTGAACGCTGTGTCTCAAATCATCCAGTTGTCTCAAGTGCTCTACCCACAGACCATCTATCTGACTCAGGGTGATACCTTTCTCCACTTCGGTGAAGACACTATAACCCTCCGTACGAAGAATATCAGGTATAGAAAGCACCACAGGGAGGTGCAGCGTCCCATCGGTAAAATCCACCTGAAGCCACTGCGCGTCGTTGTATTGCTTGACCAAAGACTGGGTATGCTCGTAGATAAGCCGATTGATACGTTCGCGCTTGTGTCGGTAGAAGGCCTGAGCCTGGTCGTATAGAATCCCTGCAATGCGCTCGGGTTGAAAAGGCTCTAAATCCGCTGGTGTAATCTGGGGCATAAAGGCAAGGGTTCGCACGCACTCATAAGCGATGGCTTCGGCGTCCTCTGGTTTAGAATAGCGGCTGACTATGCCTAAGAGAAGGTCCTGGAGCATGTTGGAGAGGTCTATCTGGAGGCGGTCGCCGAAAAGGGCGCTGCGTCGGCGTGCATAGATCGCCTTACGCTGGTGATTCATCACTTCATCGTACTCTAAGAGCCGCTTCCGAATGCCAAAATGATTGCGCTCCACTTGCATCTGGGCGTTAGTGATGGTGCGGGTGACCATTTTACCCTGGATAAACTCATCTTCTTTGAACTTGATGAGGTCCATCCATTTGCTCATGCGCTCATAGTTGAAGAGGCGCAACAGGTCATCCTCTATGGAAGCATAGAATTGCGAGGAGCCTGGGTCACCTTGGCGTCCAGCGCGTCCTCGGAGCTGATTGTCTATGCGGCGAGCTTGATGATGTTCGGTTCCGATCACAGCTAAACCACCTAACTCGGCTACCCCCGGTCCGAGCTTGATATCGGTTCCTCGGCCAGCCATGTTAGTAGCAATCGTTACAGTGCCTTTGAGACCTGCTTGGGCTACTATTTCTGCTTCCCGCTCATGATGCTTAGCATTGAGGACATTATGGGGAATCCCTGCCATCTTGAGCATGCGACTCAGCATTTCTGAGGTCTCTACAGAGGTAGTCCCCACTAAAACAGGTCGTCCTTCATGGTGCAGCCGCTTAATCTCCTCTATGATGGCGTTATACTTAGCTCGTTGGGTGCGAAAAAGGATCGTCTCATGGTCCTTTCGGATGCAAGGCTTATTTGTCGGGATAACCACTACATCCAACTTGTAGATGTCGTAGAACTCCTTAGCTTCGGTTTCGGCGGTACCGGTCATGCCAGCGAGCTTGTGATACATGCGGAAGTAATTCTGGAGGGTGATGGTGGCCCAAGTTTGGGTAGCCCCTTCTATGATGACCCCTTCTTTGGCTTCAATCGCTTGATGCAAGCCCTCGGAGTAGCGTCGCCCTGGGAGAATGCGGCCCGTGTGTTCATCTACAATCAGTACTTGTCCATTCATCACGACATAATCGACGTCGCGCTCATACAGCACATAGGCTCGCAGAAGCTGCTGGATGGCATGAAGCTTTTCTGCTTTTTCGGCATAAGAGCGATAAAAGGCTTCTTTCTTCTGAGCTTTTTCGGCTGGGGATAAGGTGGGGTTTCCATCTATTTCGGAGAGGAGCGTGGCCAAATCAGGCACCGTAAAAAGCGCCGGATCTTCGCCATAACTCGTAACCCGTTCTATGCCTTTGTCAGTAAGCTCCACGGAGTGATTTTTCTCATCTACGACAAATAAGAGCTCTTCATCTACTTCGGGCATGCGGCGCGAGTTGTCTTGGAGATAAAACGCCTCAGCTTTTTCTAAAATGGGCATGATGCCCGGCTCAGCAAGATACTTGAGGAAAGGGCGGTATTTGGGAGTGGTGCGGTGGATTCGCAGGAGAAACTTCCCACCTTCTTCGGGCTTCGTTTTACCTTCGGCGATGAGTCTTTTAGCTTTGTGGAGAAACTCTTGGCTCAGACGACGCTGCTCATTTACGAGCCGCTCTATTAGCGGCTTGAACTGCTGGTATAAGTGATGGTCGCTATATTGAACCGGACCCGAGATAATGAGAGGAGTGCGGGCTTCGTCGATCAAGACAGAATCTACTTCATCCACGATAGCGTAATGGTGCTCGCGCTGCACTATCTGCTCGGGGGACGTAACCATATTGTCGCGCAGGTAGTCAAAGCCGAACTCATTATTGGTGCCGTAAGTAATATCGGCCTGGTAGGCTTGTTTCCGTCCTTCAGAATGAGGCTCGTAGTAGTCAATGCAATCTACGCGCAGCCCATGAAAAGCCAGGAGGGGACCATTCCATTCTGCATCTCGCTTAGCCAGGTAGTCATTGACGGTAACGATGTGCATGCCCAGTCCGGTCAAGCCGTTGAGGTAAGCGGGGAGGGTAGCCACGAGGGTTTTCCCCTCTCCGGTGGCCATTTCAGCGATTTTCCCTTCATGCAGGACAATGCCTCCCATGAGCTGCACGTCGTAATGGACCATGTTCCATTCCAGCTCATGCCCTCGGACTTTCCAAACATTAGGCCATATCGCCATGCCATCTTCTATGCGAATGTGTCCATACTTCCGCGCCATTTCATAATCCCAGTCGGTGGCGGGAACGACTAACTGCTTATTGTGAGTGAGGCGCCGAGCCGTCTCGCGGACGATGGCGAAGGCTTCGGGCAAAAGCTCTCGGAGCTTAACTTCCAAGAGCCGATTGCGTTCTAAGCGTAACTGATCTATCTCTTGAAACAGCTTGACTTGGGCGGGAATATCGCCCGCTTGGATAGCCGCTTGAATATCGGCCTCTAAACGGGATCGCTTTTGTTGGATAGGGGCTAAGGTCTGCTGGATAAGACCGCGCAGTTCAAAAGTGCGTTCTCGGAGGCGCTGGTCGGATAGGTCGTGTAAAGAGGCATAGATGCGGTTGATGTCTTCTACGATGGGGCGCAAGCGCGCCATGTCCCGCTCTCGCTTGCTGCCGAAGAGGCGGGTCAGCCACTGCCACATAAGGTAAGCAAAGGTACGGGATTTTGGGGAAGGCTCATTTACCGATGCAGAAGTGAGAAAAAATATGCCCAAGCACTTCATCGGGGGTAATCTCCCCTGTAATCTCACCAATAGCGGCTTGAGCTGCTCGCAGCTCTTCGGCTAAAAGTTCCGTGGCACTTCCTTGGCGCAAGAGAGCGAGGGCGGCTTCTACGGCGTTTTGGGCTCGGATGAAGCTCTCATAATGCCGAGCATGAGCCAAGAGGGTTTCGTTGCCAGCGCCTAAGGCTTCCAGCATCTCCACGACTCGGGCTTGGAGAAGGGAAAGCCCCTCACCTGTGCGGGCGGAGAGAAAGACCAAGTTATCCCGTGAAACCGGAGAGGTCGTTAGTAAATCTACCTTATTAGCCACCCACAAAATCGGCGGTAGCGACTCTGTCCCTAAAAGAGAATTAGCGCTGGTTTGAGCCTCTTCCCAGCTCTCCTGAGTGATGTCAAAGACATACAAGATGAGGAAGGCTTGGCGTATTTTTTCCTGAGCTCGGCGAATCCCTTCGGCTTCTATGGCATCAGCTGGGTTTTCCCGTAGCCCCGCTGTATCTATAAGGCGCAGATCATAGCCACCGAGGAATAATCGCTCTTCTATCGTATCCCGAGTCGTCCCCGGTATCTCCGATACGATCGCCCGTTCCTCTGCCAGTAAAGCGTTGAGGAGGGTAGATTTACCTGCGTTGGGACGACCAACGATTGCGATCGGAATCCCCTGTCGTACGGCTTGACCTATCTTATACGATCGGAGTAGAGCATCGATTTCGGATTGAATTTGTATCAGCAGACGTTCAAGCTGGGTTCGCGAGGCGAACTCTACATCCTCTTCGCTGAAATCCAACTCCAGCTCTATGAGGGCCAGAAGCTCTATGAGCTGAGCCCGAAATTGGCGTACCCTTTCATAATAGCGACCGGTGAGCTGGCTTAGAGCGAGCCGATGAGCGGCTGCGCTCTGAGCTTGGATTAAGTCAGCGATGGCTTCGGCTTGATCTAGCGAGAGTTTCCGATGGAGATAAGCTCGTAAGGTAAATTCACCGGGACGGGCCAATCGGGCCCCTCGCTCTATGCAGAGTTCCACCAGCCGACGCAGAATATAGGGGCTTCCATGACACGATATCTCTACTACATCTTCGCCGGTATAGGAGTGGGGAGCTGGGAAGAACGTAAGCACCACTTGGTCTAAGAGTCGCCCGTCTGGCTCCCAAATCTCACCATAATGAGCGTATCGAGGGCGAATGGCCTTACCTCGCCACAAGCCTAAAATGATGGATAAAGCCTCGGGACCGCTGAGCCGCACGACTCCGATAGCCGCAGGAGCCCAAGCCGTTGCCACAGCTACAACTGTGTCCCCCACCCCTACAAAGCTACTCCTAAAACCGCTTCACTCGTTTACCTTCGCAGCGGTGGCTGATGTGAAGATAGAGCCCTCGTGGAAGGCCCTCTTACAAGAAGAGTTCAATAAGCTCTACTTTGAGACCCTTGTCGCTTTCCTCAAAGAGGAAAAGCAAAAAGGTAAGGTCATCTATCCTCCCGGTCCCCTCATTTTTCGGGCCTTTGATCTATGCCCCCTAAACAAAGTCAAAGTGGTGATATTAGGGCAGGACCCCTATCACGGGCCTAGACAAGCCCATGGTTTGTGCTTCTCCGTGCCCAAGGGCGTACCTCCTCCACCCTCCCTCCAAAACATTTTCAAAGAAATAGAGTCTGATCTGGGTCTGTCCATGCCCTCTCACGGAGACCTAACAGGATGGGCAGAGCAAGGCGTTTTTCTACTCAATGCTATCTTGACGGTAGAAGCTCACAAGCCTACCTCTCATCGCGGAAAAGGATGGGAGATTTTTACGGATAGGGTGATTCAAATCGTATCGGCTGTCCGACCCCATGTGGTATTTATGTTATGGGGGCAGTACGCTCGCAGCAAAAAGCCCCTCATAGACCCTGAACGACACCTGATTTTAGAAGCAGCCCATCCTTCTCCTTACTCAGCTGCCAATGGCTTTTTTGGCTGTCGCCACTTTTCTAAAGCCAACGCTTTTCTGATTAGTCATGGGTTGGAACCTATAGATTGGGGACGCTTATGAAAAAATGGCGATTTGTTGTAGGGCTGAGCGTGCTCTTAGCTCAAGAAGATACGGTGCGAGCTTGGAAAGTGGAGGGACTTTTTGGGCTGCAGGCTGCCCAGACAGCCTTATCCAATTGGCAGGCCGGTGGACAGAACCAGACTGGCTTAGGGACTCAGCACCGCCTATCTATAACCAGAACTTACTTGCGTCATACTTGGAACTTGGAATACACAGGACAATACGGCGTGCTGCGTGTGGTTCCCCAGCGGACGTGGCGAAAGACCCAAGACTTTCTCTTAGTGGTCTCTCAGTATAAGTATGCCCTTAGCGCCCGTTGGGCTCTATCTGTCCTGATGGACGGTCGCACCCAGTGGGCCCCTACATACGAGTACATTGGTGACTCGGTCATTCGCCCAGCGAAATCCGCTTTTCTCGCTCCATTCTATGGACAGTTTTCGCTGGGTGTGCTTTACCGTATCTTAGAGGGCTGGCGCGTAACGCTGTCGCCTATCTCTGGACGCATGACTCACGTTCGGCTTGGGTATTTAGCTGATGCGGGGGCATTTGGGCTCAAGCCTGCTCGGCGCGATTCAGTAGGGGAGATCGTGAGTCCAGCTCGTCGGACCTTATGGGAATTGGGGGCTCGACTTACTTCTCGTCTCAATCTGAGTCCCGTCTCTGGCTTGTTACTGAGCCATTTCCTGGATGTCTTCTATGGGTACTCCTCCTCTCTCCATAACCCAGTCATACTCTCTCAGCTTCAAGCCGCATACAAGCTCAAAAGCTGGCTGGCCATAACCTTAGCTCAACAAGCCATTTACGATCCACGGGTAGATAATTCCAAGCAAGCTCTTCAACTGCTTACGGCGTGGTCTCTGGGCGTCACTTGGCAAGCGGAGTATCCGAAGCGATAGGGACGGGCTGAGGTTAGGTCCGATTGCTCAAAAGCGCTACCTTTGTGGGGACGAGGCGTGGCGCAGCCCGGTAGCGCACCTGCTTTGGGAGCAGGGGGTCAGCGGTTCAAATCCGCTCGCCTCGACAAGGCCCCGTAGCTCAATCGGATAGAGCACGGGATTTCTAATCCCGCGGTTGCAGGTTCGAGTCCTGCCGGGGTCATTCTATTCCTAATGCCTTGCGCAGACGCTGCCGAATCTGATAGATATGAGACTTGACCGTGTTTTCCCGAATGCCTAATCGGACCGCCACCTCCTTGTATGGGAGGCGTTCCTTCCAGACAGCCTCCCACACGGCCCGCTGAATCGGAGATAACCCTTGAACCGCTTGGTTAAGACTTGATTCTATCTCCTCTACTGAAGAACCTGAGGGGTATTCTATAGGTTCGCCAACTTCTGTGGACTCCCAAATCCAAGAGAGAGGTAACCAAAATGGGCGCCGCTGCGTTGCTCGAATACATAGTCTCCGAGCGATGGTGTAAAGCCAGGAAGAGAACTGGGCTTCTCCCCGAAAAGTATGGCAGTGCTTCCATGCTTGCAGGAAGGTCTCTTGAGTCAAATCCTCCGCTTCAGCTTCGTCTAGTACCCACTGACGAATCCATCCCTTTACCCGAGTGTAGTAAAGCCGGGTCAGCTCTTCAAAGGCTGCCATCCGTTGCTCCTCGTTTTGAAGCCGCTCCCATAAGGACGCTGTCTCCATAGCTCAAAGGTAAGCTTTCTTTAGGGTTTTCTGCGGCTCCTTTAGTTTCCTATTATTGGGGCAATAAGGGAACTGCTGAATTACCGCTAGCTCTCTACTGAGGCCGCCCTACTTGATAGCATTTTGTCAAACCTAAGATTTCCAAGAGGCTCTGAGAAGGGTTATACGCAAGAAGGAGACCTTTGAAAGGGTCTTAAGCCGAGGTCAATTGAAGAATATCCCATAACCGAGGCACTTCACCTGTCAAGGCTATTTCATATTCATACCGCGTGCAAGGAAATAAGCGACTGGGTCCAGCGGCTACGATAGGGATAACTTCCAGCCACCATCGGCCTGTGTGCGGATGCTGGTAAAAAGTCAAATGTTCTATCTCAGGATGAGAAACGGGTACGATGATTCGCTCTAAGTTACTGCGGTCGGGTAGGGGAAAGTCTTCTTGGGGGTTGAGTCGGCCTTCAATATAGTACCAGAGGAGGAGGGCAGCTGCGACAGCGGTTCGCCCGTCGGTGTCTCGAGGGGGGAAGTAGTTAGCGATATGAAGGATGTCAGTTCGATAGCCCATACCGGCGAAGCGCATGAGCTTAGCCGCTACTTCTATAGGGAAGCCCTCGGGTTCGGGGTCTAATACGGCGGGGGCATCGGCGCCGCGCACGCTTCCCAAGTCCATGCTCACCAGAGCTGGTGTGCGCAAGTAAGGCTCGGCGCGGTCGGGGTCCGATAAGACTTCATGCAGCCGAAGGTACGGTACGCGCAAGTGAGCATGCAGAATTTCCTCTTCGGCGGGACTGACCCAGTGCCAGGCTATTCCTACGATTTGTCCCCAGGCAGGTACGCCTACCGTCCCATCCAATAGCATGTCCCGATGGAAACGCCGATGAGGGGCCTCTTCCGTAGAGATAGCATCCAGTAAGTCTAACTTGCGATCTATAAGCGTGTAGGTAAAAGGCGTTTCCTGAGTTGCTAAAGCCCGAAAAAGCGGATGAGCTGCTTCTTGGCCTCCCCCTATCACGACGATCCGGTGTCCCCTCCGAAGCAGTTCTCCTGTTACCACTTCTATAGATTCGGGAGGATTCTCTGGGCGGATGTCCCCTAAATCCACCAGCCTTAGGGTGGGACTAGGTAGAGCTAGCTGGTATAACTTATGTCGGATGCGTTGGGAGGCGGCTCGCAGTTGCTTTAGTTCGCCGCGATGATGGTAGTAGGGATATCCAACACATACCGCTAAGACTTCTCGTTCGAGTGCCTCTTCTACAGCCAAGGTGCCTGCTGGGAAGCTCACAGCTATAGAAAGCCGTTGAGAGCGCATCGGATAACCTCTTATAGGGTCAAGGTGAGCTTCCCAGTTCACTGTCAGTCAGATGATTGGACTGGTTCGGGGATGGGAGTCTGCATCCATTTATTTAGGGGGCGAGCCATGAGGACGAGCACAACGCCAGCCGTCAGCCCTATAGCTGTAAGGCTCGGATAAAGCGGGAGATGATATCGCTCCAAGAGGGCTTCTGAGACGCCTGCCATGTAGTTACCAAATGCTGAGGAGAGAAACCAGACCCCCATCATGAGAGCGGCTACGGAGGGAGGGGCGACTCGGGTTACCATAGAGAGGCCGACAGGGGAGAGGCACAGTTCCCCTAAGGTATGGAGGAGATAGACCGAAGCCAACCACAAGGGGCCGACTTTACCGATAGCGGCTCGGGCATCGGCAATGCTCATGATTTGAAAACCCGCTGAAAGGAGGAAGAGGCCCAAAGCCATTTTCAGCGGAGTAGAGGGCTCAATGCCTCGCTGGGCCAAAGCTACCCATAAGATAGAAAAGACTGGCGCTAAGGCGAATATTAGAAGGGGGTTGAGAGATTGAAAGTAAGGGGCGGGAAACTCCCAGCGGAGGCTGCCGATCTGGATGAGTCGGTCGGTTTTCTCAAAAGCAAAAAGGTTCATTGTGCCCCCAGCTTGTTCAAAGCCCATCCAAAATATAGCTGTAAAGATAGCCAAGATAAAGATGGAAGCAGCTCGCTTCCATTCGGTGGCGCTCCTTAGACGATAGGTGAGGTATATCAAAACGCCTCCGACGGCGCCGAGCACCAGCCACTGAAAGGCAGCCGATATAAGAGAACGTCCGATATACCGAGCGAGAGCTGTCCCCCCAAAAGCTAAAGCTACACCTACTGCCGTCGTCAGTCCGATCCGTCCGATTTCGCTTAGGCTGAGGGGCTTCCAATCGCCTATGGCGGGACGCAAAGTAGCTAATCCTCCTAAGAAGATAATCAGGCTAATCAGCATTCCTACGCCCGCTGCAGCAAAACCCCAGTGAGGTGAGTAGGCTTCAGCGAGGGTGCTACATACTAAGGGTGAGAAAAAAGCCCCTAAGTTTATCCCCATGTAAAAGATTGTGAAAGCCGCATCTCGTCGCGGATCGCCTAAAAGGTAAAGGGAGCCTACGAGGGTGGAGATATTAGGCTTAAACAGACCATTCCCCAGAATCAATAGAGCAAGAGCTGGAAAGAGAAGATTTGGCACAGCCATCGCAAAATGCCCAAACATCATGAGAAGGGCTCCAGCTAATACTGTGCCTCGGTAGCCCAGCCAACGATCCGCTAAAAACCCTCCCAAAATGGGGGTGAGATAAACTAAGCCCGTGTATAGACCATAGATTTCCAAGGCAGCATCCCGAGGATACCGAATAAAGAGGGTTAGATACAAGACCAAGATGGCTCGCATCCCATAATAGCTGAAGCGCTCCCACATTTCGGAAAAGAAGAGCACGTACAGGCCTTTGGGATGAGCCCAGAAACGAGCGCGGGACTGGCCTGACACGCCTCAATTAGTCGGGTTGTTCGCTACCCTCCGAGCTACATATTGAGCTAAGCGAGATTTTAGGCGTCCCGCTTTATTTCGGTGTATAATATGGCGCTGAGCCATTTTATCCAGTATGGAATGTACCTTTCTTAAGAGCTCGGGAAGACGAACGGGATCGGTTTCCTTACGCAAGGCTCTTAGCGCTTGCCGATACTGGGCTTTCCAGAGGAGGTTGCGGGCTTGGCGCCTTAGCGCTTTGCGCTGGCGCTTCAGAGCCGTTTTGGAACGAGCCGTCTTCTTCTTTTTTGCTGGTGCTGCCATGAAGCGCAAAGGTAGCACTTTGCGGGTGAGTTTGTATTTTTGTGCCCGCTATGCCTTGCGGTAGAAAGAGGAAACTGAAGAAAATCAAGCGCCATAAGCTGAAGAAGCGTCGTCGCTTGAATCGTCATAAGAAGAAGCTCCGATAAGCTTGAAAACCCTTGCGGGAACTGGTCCTCACTCGTGAAAATAACACTCTGCATGCATACCTTTTAGAAGGACGAAGCCTTGTAGAATACCACGAGCTGCGGGCTACTTCTCCGTATGCTCTGGGGGATATATTTTTAGGTGAGGTTACGCAGGTTGTGCGCGGCCTCAACGCAGCTTTTGTTGAGCTGGGTCTGGCGCGCGAAGGATTTCTCCACTACACCGATACAGGCCCTGATCTGCTTGTTCAGAAGGCCTTTATTCCTCGGTGGGTAGCGGGGGACGATGCAGTCATCTCGCTGCCTCCAGTGAGTTCTCTGCCTAAGGAAGGCAATATCGCTGATTATGTCAGGCCCGGGGATTGGCTCTTAGTGCAAGTGGTCAAAGAAATGTCCGACAATAAAGGACCGCGATTGACAACGGGAATCGGGCTTACCGGGCATAACATAGTCATGCTTCCCTTTTCGTCTGATGTCGGCGTTTCTCATCGGGTCACGGACCCTATCTTACGGCAAACGTGGCGAGACCGACTTCGGCAGCTTTATCGTCCGCCTTACGGTCTCATTCTGCGCACTAGTGGAGCCTCTGCCAGCTTAGAGGAGGTTGCCTCTGAATACGAGCGACTCATTCAGAGGTGGGAGCTCTTTCTGGGAGAACTCAAGAGGGCCCGCCCCCCCCATCGCTTCAGAACTGAGGATGATTTACATCATGTGTTGAGTGATTTGTTCAGTCCCACCCTTGACACCATTCATGTCTCAGAAGAGAGCCTATATAAGCGAATAGAGCGCTATTTCGCTGAGCACCCTTTGACCCATCCACCCGCCATCCGCCTTCACCGCCGCTATGAGCAGCTCCGGAATGTTTTTGATCCAGAATACGCCAAGCGTACCCTTCTTGGTCGCACCGTTACGCTCCCTAACGGAGCCTATCTTGTGATAGAGCATACGGAAGCCCTGCATGTCATAGATGTAAATACGGGGTCTCTTTCGGCAAAAGAAGCCTCTGTAGAAGAGGTGATCTTCCAAACAAACCTTCTTGCAGCCCACGAAATAGCTCGCCAGCTTCGTTTGAGGGATTTGGGGGGGATTATCATCGTGGACTTCATAGACATGAAAAGTCCAGAGCATCGGCAGCGAGTACAGGAGCGCCTGCGCGAGTCTATGCGTAGCGACCGAGCCAAGCATTCTATCCTCCCTATGAGCGAAATCGGTTTAGTTCAAATCACTCGGCAGCGTCGTCGTCAGCCCGTAGAGATTCCTGAAGCCTTTCCGTGCCCGTTCTGCCAAGGCACAGGGAAACACACCTATCCTCCCGAACTGCTGCTTCGCATTCAGAAAGCCTTTTCAACTTGGGCAAATCGCTATAGTCGGGTACCCCTCCGCCTGCGTGTTCATCCCCTGTGGATGGACCATTGGCGTCAGATTTACCCTAACAAGGGTAACTGGCTCTGGGACTTAATACCTAACCGATGGGTATGGGTAGAAGCAGACCCTTTTTTATCCATCAGTGGAGCGGAACTGATTAGCTTCTTTGGGGAGCGTATCGCTGTGCTTGAATAGCTAAATAAAGGTATATTTGTATCATGAGGTATCTACCCTTGGCGTTTAGCCTGCTCTTCCATCTGCGCGCACAGTACATTCTCATTCCGATGGACGAGACCCAATCTCAGCATCTGCGCGCTTATGGATTGGTTTACGGCTTGCTTACCCGGGGGGTCAATGTAGATTGGCTTCTCAACTATCGGGGGGGTAGCTTTGCTTTCTTAGAGACGGGATGGGCTTTGGCAGAGCTTGAAAGGCGACAAATCCGTTATGAACCTCTCTCCATAGGTGCTTACGGAGAGATGCTAAGCTACATCAGCCGCCCAGAAGTAAATATGGATGTAGTTCGCTTAGAGAAAGCGCCACGGGTGGCTGTTTATGCCCCTCGGTCAGCCGAACCGTGGGATGATGCTGTTCAGCTCGTCTTGCTTTACGCCGAGATTCCCTACGATGTCATCTACGACGATGAAATCCTGTCGGGTAAGCTCGCTGAATACGACTGGATACATTTACATCATGAGGACTTCACGGGGCAATACGGGAAGTTCTACACCTTTCGCGATAAGCCCTGGTATAAAGCGATGACCCGAGAGCTTTCTTATATTGCTGCCCGTTGGGGCTACCGCCGTGTACCTGACCTCAAGCTGGCCATAGTCAAAAAACTCCGAGAATGGGTAGTGAATGGAGGCTTTCTATTCGCTATGTGCTCTGCCACCGATACCTACGACATCGCCTTAGCTGCCGAAGGCATAGACATAGTCGGTGAAATCTACGACGGCACGCCGGCAGATGCCCTCGCTAATACCAAGCTTCGCTATGACCCCTGTATCGCCTTCCAGAACTTCACCGTGCGCCTCAGTCCATATGACTATGAGTTTTCCGACATAGACACAGGAGAGAGGCGGCGACAAGTCCGAGAGGAACAGGATTATTTTACCCTCCGAGAATTCTCTGCCAAATGGGACCCTATTCCTACTATGCTCTGCCAGAATCATCGTTCCGTCATAAAAGGGTTTTATGGTCAAACCACGGGATACGAAATGCATCTGCTCAAGCCGCATGTGGTGGTGATGGGTGAATACGCGGCTTTATCCGAAGCCCGATATATTCACGGAGTTTTGGGGCGAGGGTTCTGGACCTTTTATGGAGGGCATGATCCTGAGGACTACCAGCACTTTGTAGAAGAGCCTCCTACGGATGTCAGCAAATACCCTACTTCGCCGGGGTATCGGCTTATTCTCAACAATGTCCTATTTCCTGCGGCTAAGCGGAAGAAGATGAAGACTTAGAGTTGGGTTGGGAGAAGCTGCGGGGGGATGGATGAGGGGGGCGGCAGCCACCTGCGGTGGCTGCCGCCCCCCCACCAGTTGTCTGGGTAGAGGGGTACCGAAGAGAAAAGCCGTCAAATCGCTAAGCGCAGCGTCGGAAAGTTGCAGCCCCTACTTATTTGCTGATATCTCTGTCTGTCTGCCTGAGGATGCCTCTCAGGCTATAGAAAGGCACGCAACCTTTCTATCCAAGGGTCTTTGGCGATTCCGAAAGGTTTTGAGAGGTATAAGGGCTACCCATCTTTCCACAGCGAGATTTTTGGTCCTTTGCGACTTAAGGGAAGACCAAGACCTTCTGCTGGGCGAAAATCTCTCCATTAGGACCGAGCCACTGCCCCACATAGACACCTGATGGAAGGGAAGGTACAGGAAAGGTGTACTGACCCGGCTCAAACTCCCCTGAAATCTCCCACACCACCTTGCCCTCTAAGGACATCAGCCGAAGCCGGTAAAATGAAGCTTCAGCTCCTACGACAACTTCGCGGGTGATAGGTGAGCTGATCCAAAAGGTCGCGTGGGCATGAGGTTCAGAGCCATAGACCTTCTCTTCGTAAGCAAGAGGGGGCGGAGCTCCAGCCGCAAATCCAGACAGCTCGTTGAAGCTACCCCATATCCATCGTCCCGTCGTTCCATAGGAGCCTACGGCTCGGACTGAGCTAAGTTGATAAGTAGGGGAAGGCGCCGAATACTCACTTGCGATGCTTCCAGCTGTTTTGACGACATAGGGTCCAGAGCTCCAAGTTTGGCTTGTTTCTGTTTCATATCCGCTTACCTCAGCGTTGGTATAATAGAGGGTAATGTTGTAGGGGTTGATAGAGTTAGCCGCTGGGAGGATGCGGAAAGTCTTATCGGTTACATACTGGGCAGGTGTATGGAGGGGTCGAAGAGCCTGAGCGGAGGTTCCTACTCTGTCTATCTGAATCTGGGTACAACCATAGTTTGCTGTACCCTGATTTACCCAGCGCAGCATGAGTTCTCCGTCGGCATTGCTGTATGCATAAAGAGAGTCTCCTGGGCCGCAGTAGACGGTCGTTGAGGCTAAGGAGCTTTCAATGTTGGGCGTTCGGCGTCCGTAGAGGACGATGTTATCTATAGCAAGGGGAGGCTGAGTACCTCCAGTTCCTTCGTTATCCCAGCGCCACGCTAGCCATAGATTAGGTTGATTCCATGTAACAGAGGGAAGCGGCACTACAATGCGTCTTACCTGATTGGGGTAGCCGTATAAGCTTTGCGCGCGCAGCATACTTGCAAGGAGGCAGGTATTGTTAGCCCAAGCACAGCCTATTAGAGGTTGAAATCCACTGGTAGCCGAAGTAGTGGAATAAAAGAGTCGTCCGAAGTCTTCAAGAATAGCCGATGTATATTCCCCGCCCACTAGTACGTCAAAAGCTAGTACTAAGTTTGTAGCCCCAGTCGTATTTATGGCGGGGGATACGGCGGCGACGCGACTGATGGAATTGGTACTGTACTGATGGGGAGGAGGGCTTCCAGCTGGGTTATTAGAGATATAAAGGGCATTTCCCGAACCCATGTTCGCACCCGTGCCACGAACCCATTCATTACTGCCGCTAGTTATGACGACTTGTGTGAATCCCGTGGGCGTCGTCTCAAAGTCCTGCTGATAAAGGATCACTTCGGGCGGAAAGAAGTCGTTGTCTTCTATCCAGAGGCGATAAGTTCGGCGATTTAGGGCTACGGTGGCGGGTCCGCTGACTACAGTAAGGGTAAGGTCAGCATAACGAAGGGGCTCTATGGCCTGGTCATCAAAGACGCGTAGGACTGCATTGACAGGGGTAGTGCTACCCGCAGGGAAGGTTAGAGTGGGGGTCTGAATAGCGAAATCTATGCCATTTCGGGCTGTACTGGTAGAGGCGGCGCTTATCGCTACGGTTACATTAGCGGAGGGGGCGGCAGATATCTGTACCGGTATCTGTATGTCTCGATAGCGGCGACAGTCGCCAGCTAATGGAGGCCAGCTGAGCTCTTCCCGCATAACTTGACCTGAATCGGCCCAAGCCACCATCGGTTGATGGGTGATGCGCACATTATCTATCCAGATGCAGTTGCCGTATTGATTGATGGTAACAAACCGGAGGCGAATGCGCTGGCCTATATAACTGTTCAGGCTCACGGTGCGGGTTTGCCATTCGCTTGCGGCGCTGGGTACAAACCGAGCTGTAGTATTGGCTCCAGTGGCTAAAGCGGCGCCAGACTGTTGGAAAAGCGGGGTAGCTGCCCAGCTTGTGCCGCAATTTGTCGCTACTTCTACTCGTAGTTCATCGGTGCTTGTGTTGTCATATCGGCGGTAAGCTACGTCGAAACTCAACTGTACGCCCGCTGGAGCGCTAGTTAGGTCTATGAGGGGTGTATAGAGTTCATCTCGCCGCCCTGTTTGGCTGTAAGCCCAGCAATTCACATACATAGCGATGGTGCGTTGTCCGTTTCTACCCGTGCAGTGAGCAGGGCGCCAAGTGTAACAGTCGTTATCTGGGTTTACTACGCGCCATAGATTTGGGGGAATAGGCTGCCCTTCCCAGCCATGTTCAAAGGTTTCATATAGGGGGTAAAAGCCATCATGAACGACGAAGCGAGTGGTGACAGTGTCCTCGGTGCGGTCAGGATCGGAGGCTAAGTTAGAACAGGCGGTAAAGGTATACTCGCCTGGCGTGGTTAGGTTGATGCCTGAGAGACCAAAAGAGGTCGTGGCGCCGCCAGCTAAACTACCCGTCCAAGTCTGAGTCTGCCACGCTCCATTATTGATTCTGTAGGCGACGGGTATGCTGGTGAGAGTATTGGTTCCATTATTGCGCAGAGTGGTGCTAATCGTGTAAGTGCCTGGACAGAGGTCTTGTGGAATAGGCAGTTCAATCAGAGCTGCATCCACGGTAGCAGGGGGCACGAGAGCAGGGGAGGTGATGAGAGTTCGTCGGCGGGGGCAGTATTCTAACACTACCCGCATGCGTAAGGCTTGGTCCAGAGTGAATAGATTCATGCAGGCATCGTCCGAATAGTCCATGTAGTTTTCTATCATGCGCCGCACGCCGGGGATGCAGGAGGTAGGATTGGCCTGGCACCCATAGTGGGGATCGCTACACGGAGGGGTATCGTCGCAGAAATCATCTGGGGTGCAATCCCCTGGCGTCGCATTATCTCCCCATATGTGACGCAGCCCCAGCCAGTGTCCTACTTCATGGGTCAGGGTGCGTCCTAAATGATAGGGGGCACTAAGACCTGTGGAGCCCTTCAAGGCACTGCCAAAGGCACTACTTAGCATAACGACCCCATCGGTATTGGCCGCAACATTGCAAGGCCCCATACCTTCATCGCCTGGCAGGCCCAGCAGCCCAGAGGCATCGGGAAACTGCGCATACCCCAGCAGCCCACTCGCCAGATTAGCCACCCAGATATTTAGATAGCGGCTCGGATCCCACTGGGTAGCAGGCTTTATGGTTCCATCCATGTAGGCCGTGCTATAGGGCGGGGCAGTCCATCCTTGGGTATTCCGATTCCATCGCACGATCCCTGTAGTAGGATTACCATTTGGATCCCTTTTAGCCAGGACGAATTCGACCTGCACATCGGCTCCATCAGGATGATTATTCCAGCCCGGCGTCCCTGGCATGCGACGAAAATCTTCATTCAGCACCTGTATCTGATGGTGAATATTATTATCAGGGATATTGGTGCCTGTACCGAGAGGTTCGCCATTATGGATCACATGAACCACGACGGGGATTCGATACACCCCTCCAATCACTCGGGCTCGTTCTAAAAGAGCCTTTTTCTCTGCTACTTTTTCCCTGAGAAGCGGTTCGTACATCTCCAACTTTGGCCAGCTTGGATAAAGGGAACGCATCATGCTATCCACTTGCATAGTACCGCAGCGGATCCACTCTCGCTGTGCGTGCAAGCCAGCTAAGAGGCCGAATAAAAGAATATTTTGCCTTCGCATACGAGGCAAATATATGAAGAAGTTGCCTTGTACCGCCACTTATACTTTTGTGGCGTTTATGAAGCCTTTGCGTGTTCTTCATTTGGCTCGGGTTATTAATCGGTACGACTTCATAGACACTGTCGTGCGTCACTTACCCCGAGCTCGCTTTGAGATAGAAGTGGCTACGTTTGAGGCTGAGGCCAATATCCAATCCCCTGAGTACGAAAGTATAAACATACCTTGTCATCTCCTCCGAGTCCCTTCTATGCGGTCTTATTCAGCTTACTTGAAGGCGGCACTCAGGTTAGTCCAGCTTCTCAGAGAGAGGCAGATAGATATTCTTCACACCCACCATTTTTGGGAGGGTGTCGTGGGAGCTTTGGCTAAGAAACTGTACCCAAAAGTGCGGTTCATCCTTCATCGTCACTACACTGAAGATGTGATACGAGTAGGAGGATGGAAAACTCAGATTCTTTTGCGTTTAGAACAATTCTGCTATAACCAAGCGGATGCTTTATTGGTGCCTACCCGAACTATACGAGTCTGTGTAGAGCGACTGCACAGTTCAGTGCGTCTTCCGAGAATTGTAGAAATTCCATATGGTTTTGAGTTTGAAGCCCCTAAGTATCAGCCTGCCTCAGTTGAGGAGCGACGGAAGATTCGTGAGTTCTATGGGGTACCTGAGGAAATGACCTTGATAGCTAATATCGGCACTCATCGCTTTCAAAAGGGGCAAATAGAGCTCTTGGATGCCTTTTCCAAACTTCAAGCCGAAATACCAACAGTAGAACTGTGGTTCATCGGAGAGGGACCGGATACCCCCGCTTTGAAAGAAAAAGCTCAACCCCTACGAGAGAAAGTTCGGTTTTTGGGGTGGCAGCGGGGCGAAACCATTCGGACTCTTTTAGCAGCAGTGGATATGGTAGCTCATCCCAGCTACTCAGAGGCATTTCCTCAGGTGATGGTAGAAACCTTAGCTATGGAGAGGGCTTTACTCATCACTGAGGTCTCGGGGGCTAAGGAACTCCTAGAGCATCAAAAGACGGCATGGCTTATCCCCTACCCTGACCCTGAAATTATCTATGAGGGGCTACGACGGCTGACCCTATCTCCCGAACTTCGCCTTCAGATGGGCTCGGCAGGACGACGCAAGATTTTATCTTCCCTATCGTATACGCAAATCAATCAGCTTTACGAGCAACTTTACACCGAGCTATGCTCCCTGTAAGTGTCGTGGTTCCAGCCATGAATGAAGCTCATAATATCGTTCGGCTCATTCATAGTCTGCGGGCTCAAACGCAACCGCCAGCGGAAATTATTGTCGTGGACGCCGGGTCTACCGACAATACTGCTCATGTAGCGGCTCAAGCCGGTGCGCGCGTTATATGCACGAATCGAGCTTATCCTGGACAAGCGCGAAACATTGGAATTGTTCATGCAAGATACCCGATTATCGCCTGTTGGGATGCTAGTATGAGAGCGTCTGAAACGGCTTTAGAGCGACTTATAAGCCCTCTATTGGAGGGGTACGCTGATCTGGTACAGGGATATTTAGAGGTTGTACCGCAAACCTTTACGAGTAGCCTGTATTTGCTTTTGCTGGTTCCTCCTTTCGTCCACCGTCTCCAAAGTGGTAAAAAGGTATGTGCCCATCCCGTAGCTTGTGTAGCTTTTCGCAAAGACCTCTGGGAAAGGGTCGGAGGATTTCGTCCTTGGCGAGCTCGAGAAGATTCCGACTTCCGACAGCGAGTTAGCTATCTTCATCCCCGCGTTGTTCTTGCTCTGGATGCGATCAGTTATTGGGAGCCAACTGAGAACTGGAAAGCCATTCTAAAAAAGGTTCGTCTGTATGGAAGGCATAACCTTCTCTCTGGTGAGCCGCGTGATTGGTATGGCATGCTCTGGCGTATCTATGGATTTTATGGGGTCTTAGGTCTCGGAAGTGGCTTAGTCGGGGGAGCTTTAGTTGGTTTGACTGTTTTCGGTACAGCTATTTTGGGGGGGGGTATTTTTCGCACACTTCGTAAAATTCTGCAAAATGCCCAAGTCTTCGCTGAGAGGACGGGCACCAGTCCCTATACGCTCAAGGTCATCTTGTCTTCCACGGCTCTCTTGTTGAGTACAGACGCGGCCTCGTTTCTGGGTTGGTTGGACTGGCTCTTACTGGACAAGTTGGGTCTGAAGCCCGAGAGATTTCCAGAGCCTGTCGTGCTTGGTGAGCTTTCTCCATCTTTGTCCGAGTGAAGCGACCTTTGATTGCTCCCTCCTTGTTAGCTGCAGACTTTGGGCGGCTGGCAGATGAGATTGCTGATTTGGAGGCTATTGGAGCTGACTGGCTGCACTGCGATGTAATGGACGGAGTGTTTGTGCCAAATATCTCATTTGGATTGCCTGTTGTGGAGGCGATCCGTCGTTATGCAAGACTGCCCTTAGATGTGCACCTTATGATTCAGCGGCCCGAGGCTTATTTGGAGCCCTTTGCCCAAGCTGGGGCAGACATTATCACCTTTCACTGGGAGGCTACCTCTCATCCGGATAGACTTGTTCAAGAGATTCATCGTTTAGGAAAAAGGGCAGGCATCGCCATTAACCCTGCTACACCCGTTGAACTTCTTGCCGATATCTTAGCCGTAGTGGATATAGTGTGCGTGATGAGCGTCAATCCAGGCTTTGGTGGTCAGCGTTTGATTCCCTATGTGGCTAAGAAGGTGCAACGGCTTGCGGTTTTGCGGGCTCAGGTGGGGTCTTCAGCGCTGATTGAAGTAGATGGGGGCATTACTCCTGAGACAGCCCCTTTGGTAAAGGGGGCTGATATTATTGTGGCGGGGCATAGCTTGCTTCGGGCGTCCGATAGGAAGGCTGTGGTGGGAGCACTGAGGGCGTCTTTTGAGTCATTAGCATAGATGCTTGGAGAGCGGGACTGGGGGGAGGTTTAGGGCGGCAGCCCCGCAGGGGCTGCCGCCCTAAACCCTACTTCATACTAACCGCTTCTTGCCAGTTCCTGTCCCAGAGGCTGTGTCGGCCGCCTCTCAACTTCATGCCAATTATTCACCCCTATCAGACTGTCAATAAGCCTGTCTAAGGCGCCTAGCCAGTGCCACTTCCTCACCTTTTATCAACTTAGCAAGCCTGAGCGTATCTGCCCTACCTAAGCTGATTCCGATATTAAGTCAGAAACCGAACCGACTCAAAGACTTCACTGCATATCCATCTGGAAGCTGAAAATGAGGGCTGATGTCAAATTCTCCATACTCTACTTCTTTCGGTGTGAGGATGAGACGGTTTTCATCGGGAAGGCGAAAATCAACTTTGGGATAGGGAACTTTGGGAGAAGCGAAGCTCAAATCATACTTCAAGGAGAAGGTATCCCGAAGAGAAATTATGCGCCATTCAGTGATCTGAAAGTTTTCTCGCAAGCAAGCTTGAACGGTATAAGCCGGTAGCATACCCTGCAGAATTTTATCCTGAGGGAGCCAATTCCATGCAAGACCCTCCAAGCTGGGAGGGAAGTATCCCAGAAGCAGAGCTAAAAAGTCTGCCGCACCAATAGCGGGAAAAAGGGCCTTCAAACTATCTACAGGTCCAATATATGCTTCCCGATTTAGACGGTTGAGAATGAATAAGCTATCCTGTCGCCATAGCATACGAAGCCCTTCGAACCCCATAAATCCAGCCGATATCCATAGAAGGCTGTCCCGTCCGGCTATACGCAACTGAAAGGTTTGTTTTCTTTCCCCTTCGTATTGAGCTTGGTACTTGAGTCGGAAAGTCCTTTCCCGGGGAAGAGAGTTTTGATTGCGTAGGCTTGCTATGATTTCGTCCGCTGTCATTGGAACCTTCGCCGTATCGTAAGCGGTCAAGCCTTTCTGAGCTTTGCGCGGACAGCCCGTATTGAGGATAAAACCTCCTATTGTGATGAGTCTAATCCATAGGCTTACGGTAGGTCTCGCCATAAGATAGCCAGGGGATAGGTCTTCTGAGCCTGTTGTTTCCACTCGTTATAGTCTGGTCCGATACCTTTTTCCCCCAAGCTCAAGAGGATGTCTTCCCACATTTCCAAGGGGAGACTCTGACCCGAACGAACAGCTTTAGCAGCGTGGGCATACGCTTCGGTAAATCGGTTAGCTTGGAGGTCTCGCACGAGATTAAGCCAGCTCTCATAAACTAAAGGTAAGCCTTCTTTTCGGTTAGGAGACTTGTGGCGTTCTCCTCGTCGCGTAGTGAGAATCTCCAAGAGGACTTCACCGATAGGAGGCTTATAGAGGGTGAGGAGCTTTTGGCGGGTCTGGATAGATAGCTGATGGGTAGTTATTTCAGCTATGGCGTGATAGTAGGAGGCGATTTGAGCCAGGGGTGTATCTAATGGCTGAAGAAGGCGCCATCCTTTTTGAAAGAGGGGGAGAGCCATTTCGGGGGATCGGTTCAGGGTGAGGGCTATAGCTTCCCAAAGGTAGAATCGCCCTTGACCGGGGATCAGCTCTCTGGCGCGCTGCACTTCTCGCAAGAGAGAATCACCTCCACCAAGTCTATACAGCGCATAAAAATAATCCCCATATAGGGAAACCTGGGTAGAGTCTAAGGCAATAGCCGATCGCCAAGCACGGGCTGCACTATCCCAGCGTTCTTGATGAGCCCAATATCGTGCGTAAAGCTCCCACCCGCTAGCGGTCGGCGCTTCGGCTAAAAGCCGACGTAAAATAGCCAGAAACTCTTCATCTTCCAGAAAGTCGACCCGTCGGAGCAGGGCATACTTGATTTCCACGGGCACGCCTGGTGCTTCTAAGAAGCGTTCCCAGCTTTCCTCTCCCCATATTTCTTCAAAGAGCTCCGGGTAGCCTAAGACCACCTCCCATCCTACTTGATTTGCTGGGTCTATCTCTAAGAGCCGCCCCGCTGCAGAAGCCATGCCTTTTAGGTCTCTATTCAGCTCATAAAGTCGGACCGCTGTCTCTAAATACACTTCATGACGAGGGAACAAGGTGGCTAAACTTTCAGCCAAAGCAATCGCTCTCTGAGTATGGCCCTTTTCCACGAAAAGATGAACGCGAGCTTGAAAAGTCTCTTCATAGCTTCCGGTGAGGTGCTGAAATCGCGCATAATACGCATCTGCTTTGTCTATGTCTCCTTGAGCTTGGTAGGCTTGGGCTAATCGGAAAAGAATCTCTGGATGGTCCGGATGACTTTTGAGTAGCTTCTCTAAGAGCTCGCAAGCCTCCTTAGTTTGGCTATTGAGCTGGAGGGCTGCTGCATAACCCAGAACGGTCCATATCTCTTGGGGAGCTTCTAAATAAGCTTTCTCCGCATGGGTAAGCATGCGTATAGGGTCCCCTTGAGCGTAGGCAATGCGGGCAAGGTAGTAGTGAATCCCAGCGCTGTTTGGAGAGAGCTCAGCCGCTTTCTCTAAAAAGTCAGCTGCCTCCTCTATAAGCCCTTGAGTGAAAAGCACCACTCCTCGCGTAAAGGCTGGGGCTGCTCCTCGCCAAGCATTGGTGTCTGCGTTGGCCGAGAGATTGCGTTGTTTGGATTTCTTTTGGGCATAAATGAGCGTAGGCCAAATCAAAAGTGTGCTAAGGGCTACCCTTCTGAAGAAGTTGTATGTGATCTTGCTCCAAACTATGCGCTTCAGTTTATGCTGGTTTTCTGTATTCCATTTGCCTATCTTTTGAGTACCTTGATTAGCCATAGCGACTATAATCCCCTAAGTCTACTGTACCTATGGCTCGCCGACAGTGAGCATATGAACCGATAAGGGCTTCATGTAAAATACACTCCTCTACATGAGCCCCTTTGCGACATAGGGTATGGCTTAGTACGCTCCGATAGACCTTTGCCCCAGATTCTATCACGGCGTAGGGACCAATGATGCTTTCGGAAATATCAACTTTCTCCCCAATATAGCTGGGGGGTATGACTTGTACTGTACCGGCTAGCTTAGGTGGAGGTTGGCTTCCATTCAAATCCAGCAGTCTGGCTTGAGCTCTCAAGATAAGAGGTCGACTACCACAATCTAACCAGTCCTCTACGGGAAGAGCTCGTAGCCGTAGTCCTTGATCGCAGAGCCATTGAAGAGCGTCGGTGAGTTGATATTCGCCTTTTGAACGAATCTGATGCTGAAAAAGATACTCAATGGCTGGCAAAAGCCGTTCAGCTTCTCGGAGATAATAAATCCCAATGATAGCTAAGTCTGAGGGTGGCACCTCGGGCTTTTCAACCAGTCGCTGAATGTAGCCGTCGGTGGATAGTTCAATAACGCCATAACTGCGTGGATCTTCCACTCGCTTGACCCACAGAGCCCCATCAGCGTCCTCTGGTACCTGAATAGAAGCTCGGAAAATCGTATCAGCGAAGAGAATTACGCAAGGACCTGAAAGGAAAGCTTTAGCTTGGTAGATTGCATGAGCTGTACCGAGGGGTTCTGTTTGTTCCACAAAGTGAGCCTCTGCTTCCCAGCGGCGAGCCAGCTCCTCTAAGAAGCGACGATGTTCTGCGCGTAAGTCTCGGATTACATAGACCATGGCTTGAACAGGATGAGATAGCGCTCGATATACCTCCTCTACAAGCCACTGAAGGACAGGCTTTTCTAAGAGAGGAAAGAGGGGCTTAGGTAGAGTGAAAGTATGGGGGCGCAGCCGTTTTCCCTCCCCTGCCATCGGAATAATCAGATTCATGTGTCAAATTTAGGATTTTCTTCGCCCTACGACCGGCTCGGTGCCGGCTATCAGACGCTGAATATTCGTCCGATGGGTATAGATCACGAGCCCCATCCAAAAGGCGCCCGCGATATAACCTACGGTATCCCCTGAGCCTACCACTCCATGCCAGAGAAGAAAACTCCCTACGCCTACCAGGGAGCTGAGGGATACGATTCGGCTGAAACTCAAGGTCATAAGAAAAGTACCGAGAGCAGCCAGGGCGCTTAGCGGCTCTATCCCTAGCATAGACCCCAAAAGAGTATTGATGCCTTTACCACCTTGAAATTGAGCCCATATTGGGTATATATGACCTAATACCGCCGCTGTCGCTGTCAAATACAGACCCACAGAGGAGACATTCAGAAGCTGGGCGGTCCATAGGGCGGCTAAGCCCTTTCCTATATCTATCACTTGTACAATCAGTCCTGCCCACCATCCCATCGTTCGATAAACATTGGTGCTTCCGATGTTCCCGCTTCCTACCTGGCGAATATCTATCCCTCGCCAGCGCGCTATCCATAACCCAGGTATCAAAGACCCCAGTAAATAGCCCACCCCTATGGATAGGATCACTTCCATGCGTTTCCAATGTAGAAAGCTAAGTATCCTGATGCCCAGATGGAGCGTCCAGGGCGTTGATAAAGGGTCTTTACGGGACGAGTGAAGTTCTGCACCCGAACCCCTAAGGCTAAGCTGCGGATTAAGCTGCTCTCCTTCCCTACGTCCACCATGACTCCAGCTTGGCCCACGAGGCCTGGTACAGCTTGCATCTTGTCAAAGCCTAAGTAGAAATCCGCCTCGCCAACGATGTCATTATACGAGTGTCGGTTCGGGTCGTAGATATCAACTTGGATAATCGCTTGGTTAGCTGAGATAGGCACGGCTATTTCCAGGTAATACGGCTTGAGTAAAGTAACACCAGGTCCTATGCCCACTTGTAGGCTGACTTGAAACGGCGAGACAAGGGTACGCGGCACGAGGATACGCTGATACCCCCATACCAGCTCAAGGAGGTAGGCATAATATAACTTACCGAAGACATAATCTTTGCCACCTTGATCGCGGTAGGCCGAGCGAATGCGTCCTTCGTACTTGGAGCGATAGGAGGTTAGGTCTCCCATCCAAAAAGTGCCATGCCGTCCTCCTTTCCAGTTAGGCACATACACGCTCAGACCCCATCCATACGAATGCAAAAATGGCGCAAGGGCTATCCCACGCTCAAGAGGCTCCTTGACTATCTGCGCCCCCAATCCACTACATAGCAGCCAGTATCTCCACATAGAAAATAAGCGTAGAGTTAGGAGGGATGACGCCCATGTCTCTATCTCCATAACCCAACGCTGGCGGCACTATGAGAACCGCCTGCGAACCAATCGGAAGCTGGGCAATCCCTTCGTCCCAACCTTTGATAACTTGACCTTGTCCCAGAATAAAATCAAAAGGTTGTCCGCGCTCATAGGAGCTGTCAAACTTCTGTCCGTTGGTCAAAACCCCGTGATAATGAACCATAACCCGCTGCCCCGGCTTAGGTAGGTTGCCTGTCCCCTTTCGATGAATGTAGATTTTGAGCCCGGAGGGGAGAGAATCTATTTTCGTGCTATCTATGGGATAAGGCTTGAAGCTCAAAGAAGGTAGCTGAGCGGGCTCGGCTACCCGAAGGGCTTGACGATTTTCACTGGTACTCTTGCAGCTCCAGCTTAGCCAAGAAAGCCCGATAATGCTCCAGTAAACTATTCGCATAGTCGGTTTTTATGAGGGTTTCGGTGAAAGTTATAGCATCTTCCAGAGAACGGTAAAGGGTTGCCCCAGCTGCGTTGCGGTGCCCCCCGCCCACATCAAAGCGCTGGGCGAGCTCGTGGCACGGAAACTCCCCTAAACTCCGCAGACTGATTCGGATGCCTTCAGGGTATTCTTTCAGCACAATGCTCAGCAAAGTGTCCTCTAAGGCAAGGATTTGATTAGGTAGCGTTTCTACCTCTTCCCACGAAGCGCCAAATTCTTGCATAACCTGCGCAGAAATGGGAAGCAGAGCAACAGGTAAGCCCTCTATCCTTCGCAAATAGGTATGAATGAGGTGGCTCTGGAGACGCAGCGAACTGAGTTTTTTCCGCTGAAAGGTGTAATAATGTATAGCTTCCAAGGGGAAAGGAGGGGTAATGAGCTCGGCGGCCACACGGAGGGTATGAGGAGTTACGCTGCGGAAACGAAAACCTCCTGTGTCTGTCAGCATTCCTGTATAAAGTGCCACCCGAGCCAGAAGGGGCAAGGTAGCTCCATACCATGGGCCTAAAACCTCGCTGTAAAGGGCTTCGGCGGTAGCGGCTGCCTCTGCCCTCCAAAAGTTCCAACAAGTGCTTAGCGGTTCGCTATCGGCGTGATGGTCTACCCAGATTAGTCTGTCTGGGCGTATGAGGTCCTTGAGTTCAGACGGGAGCCGGTCCCATCGCCCAAAATCCACGCAGAAAAATAAGTCAGCCGTTTCGGCAGCCCTACAAATGGCATCCGCACTCTCTGTCCAGATTTGGATAGTCGTCCATCCAGGCAAAAAGCGAAGGTAGTTGGGTACCGGATCAGGCAAAACCAAAGTTACCCTCTTGCCCACTGAGGTGAAGGTGTGGTAGAGTCCCAGCAAGGATCCGATCGCATCACCGTCGGGCTTGGGGTGGCTTACGCAGACAATGTGCTTTGCCTCATCTATAGCCTTTTTCCATCCAGAGGAGCATGCCATTGAGCGAAAGTAACATAAATCTTACGAGCTGTTGGAACATCGGTATCGTCCCCTATGTAGTCTAACCAAGCCTCCCACACCCCCCTCAGTCGGTCGTAAGCTACAAGGAGGAAAAAAACCATAACTGCGAGCCTACTACAAGTTACGGTAGAAGCGTTTGCCAAAACTGTCTATAGGTTTGTAGCAAAGAATCTCGCCATAGGTCTGTCAGTCTTAGGTCCGATTCGCTAGGGCTTCTATGCTCTCGTTGATTTTTCCCAGCGAATGCATTTTATCTTTGCCACATGCTATATCTCATCCTACTTCTGTCTTTATCGTGGCTTGTTGCTCAGCCGGCGGAGCTTCGGCGTGCTGATAGTCTCAGAGAGAATAGCCGATGTCCAGAAGCCCTTCCTTTGTATCAAGAGGTCATCCGCTCAGAGACCTCCCCCGGGTGGAAGGTTAGGGCTTATTTGGGCGCTGCGTATTGTTTCCTTGAGGCTTATCAGTGGTCAGAAGCTGAAGCTCAACTTAGACTCGCCGAGTCTTTGGCTGGCAAGGATAGCTCTCTCATTGTGGAGGTTTCCCTGGCTCAAGCAGAACTGGCAATGGAAAAAGCAGATTATGAAAAAGCTCGCCGCCTTCTTCAGACCAGCCGCTCGTTTTATGAAGCGAGAAAACAGACTGGCTCGTTCTTCTACAGAAGAACCCTGAGAAAAATGGCCCTCCTCCACTACTACACGGGCCTTTATAAGGAGTCTGAATCGTTATACAGCATGCTACGCTCCTTGTATGAAACTCCATCCCTCAAAAACACGATGGAGTATGCCGATTTCCTGACTGACCAGGCCGGACTGCATCAAGAGCTGGGGCGCTATACCGAAGCTGAAAATCTTTTGTCTGAAGCGAGACTTCTCGTACAGCGGCTTGCAGGTACTCAACATCCAGCCTACGCCGAAATCCTCATGAACTTAGCTCGTGTTTATGAGATGCAAGGCCGCCTGAAAGAAGCGGAACAGCTTTATATGCAATCTCGCCAAAGCATAGAGAAAATTTTTGAAAAAGGGCATCCTGACCATATAGCCGTCCTCAACAACCTCGCTAACTTGTATGAAGACCTTGGGAGATATACAGAGTCTGAAGCTTTGTATAAGGAAAGCTTAGCTGAGTGTGACAAAAAATTGACTCGTGAGCATCCCTCGTGCGCTTCTATATTGAATAACATCGCTGAACTGTATGAAACCCTGGGACGCTGGAGTGAAGCCGAGAAGTCTTACTTAGAAGCTAAACGCATTTACGAACGCATATTCGGTAAAGAACATCCTGAATATGCAAGTGTCCTAAATAACCTCGCCAACCTTTATGCAGACCTATCTCGCTTGTCAGAAGCAGATCAGCTGTTTAGAGAGATTCATGCTCTTTATGAGCGAGGAAAGTTAGTCAAGACCGCTCCATCATATGCCGATTTTCTGAATGATTGGGCTGAACTGTATGAAAAGCGGGGAGATTATCGTAGGGCTGAGTCGTTATTAGTAAGAGCGAAGGAGCAGCGCGAGCGCCTCTTAGGTACAGCTCATCCCAGCTATGCAGCAGCGCTGAATAATCTGGCTGAGGTAAAGCAGCGGATGGGACGATACGACGAAGCTGAAGCTCTTTACCTCCAAGCAAAAGGCATCTATGAACGATCCTTAGGTAAAGAGCATACCGATTATGCAGGTCTCTTAGATAACATAGGCAACCTACACGCAGAAAAAGGTAGATACAACCAAGCTGAGTCCTCGTATAAAGAGGCTTTGGCTATCTATGAAAGAAAACTCGGAAAGAGTCATCCTCTTTATGCCGACGTGCTGAATAACTTAGGGCTGCTCTACTTGAGTCAGAAGCGGTATAAGGAGGCAGAATCCCTCTTAGAGGAGGGGCGGAGCATCAGGGGTAGAGTCTTAGGAAGTGATCATATTAGCTATGCCGAGGCCTTGGTCAATCTCGCTGATGTGTATGAAGCTCAAGGACAGTACGATAAAGCCGAATCCCTGCTCTTGGAGGCACGCGCAATTTACGAAAAGCGTCTTACTAAGGACCATCCAGAGTATATTGACCTCCTGAATAATCTGGCTATCTTATACGCCGATAGACAGAAATTTTCAGAAGCAGAGAGTCTTTTTCAGCAAGTCAAAGCATCTTATGAGCGTATTTATGGAAAGAAGCATTTCAACTATGCTTCTACCGTTCATAATCTTGCTAACTTATACGCAGAACAAAATCGTCATAGCCAAGCGGAGCCCTTATATGCTGAAGCTCTTTCCTTATACGAGCAAAGTGTCGGAAAAGGGCATGAGTCTTACATAAGTGCTCTTCGGGACATGGCAGAACTGTATGAGAAAGTAGGACGCTCGGCCGAAGCCAAGAAGCTGCTTCAAGAGGCTGAGGCCTTAGAGAAGACTCTCTCCCGCTGAAGTCCTATACTCTCTGCAACCTGTATTTCCCTGAGCTTCGTATAAATCGTGTATGAAAGCCATAATCGTAACAGTCGGTTTCTTAGCGGGAGGGCTCATGGGAGCCCCCATGAATGAGAAAGATTACACAGCGAAGGAAGCTACCGTAGAAGTTTTTATAGGGAGTGAAGTCAGTATAGGGCCCCGAAAGAACTACCGCTATCGGATGGCTCGAGCTTACTTCGGGAAGCGAGCCGGATGTCGACGAGGTAGCTATTGTGGCCGATGAGCTCGCACGATCCACGAAATCTAATCTAAAGTGGCGCAAGGTGATGAGGGTAAGGGAGTGTTTTGCTGGGGGTAGCCCATAAGCCCCCCCTCATCGCATTCACCCAGTTAGCTTGGGCTTTTACTGAGGCTATCGTACATTCTTCTAAAGGTGCGTCTCCAGTAAGCCCTCCCTAAGGGAGGAAGGCGGTAGCGCAGAGAGCGCCAGTACGAACGCACTCTCTCTGCAGAAAACCCGTACCGCAGGGCCGCCTCTTCTATCCAGGAAGCCGGAGGAGGGGAGAATCGCCTCCATATCTTATCAAGCTGCTGTAAGTGCTCAGAGTCTACCCACCAGACAGCGAATACGTTTCCTCTGCGCAGTAGGCGGTAAGACACTTCGCCTAAGTCTACCTTGTAAGGAAAAGTAGGAGCTAACCGTAAAGCGTCATCTCCGATGATCAAGTCGGCGGTTGGGTAAGGGCAGCTTTCTCCTGAATCTATGATGGGAAGGCTCGAAAGAAACCCCAAGTCTCTCAGGTGATAAAGGATGGCTGCGGAGGAAATAGAGCGCCTATCTATCCGAATACCGCCCCAATGTTGAGGAGGACCTTCACTCAGAAGGAGTACACTTTGTACGGCGCCTCGGCTGCCAATGCCCCAGCGGGAAAGTCCCTTAGGCATATACGCCACCTTGGCAAAAGGAAGGAGAGCTGCATTACCCGGATGCTTTCGCCAAGCCTCCCATACCTCGCGAGGGGAAGTGTGTAACTCGTACGGTAGGCCCACGCTTTGGAGAGCTCGCTGATATGGATAGGCGTTCAGAAAATCAAAAAGCCGAATCAGCATCTGCAGCCAAAGTCCTCAAATAGAAGAACCCATCGGGTAGCTTGATTAGCCAGCTCAAATGCCCGCGCTCATGACGGAAACGATGCAGTTCTGCCAGGGGATAACCCAACAAATGAGTCAGTAGCACCCGAAGGAGCTGACCATGAGTAATGATTAGGAGGTTTCCAGCGGGATACCACTGAGCCATGAGGCGCATCGCCTCTTCTATGCGATGTAAAACCGCACGCAAGCTCTCTCCCTTCGGGGGTGCCCAATCTAGATCACCCTGAGCCCAGAGCTGTGATTGGATTTGTAAGAGGGTGGAAGCTTCAGAAAGGGGCTTACCTTCCCACTCGCCCCAGTTTATCTCTTGAAGGTGGGGAAGCTGCACAATAGGTACTCCAGATAAACCCAACCCCTCGGCTGTCTCCTGCGTGCGCCGGGCAGGGCTACAAATCACAGCTTGAAGAGGGATGTCCTTCAGTATGGACCCCCATTTCTTTGTTTGGGCTTGTCCCTCAGGGGAAAGAGAGGCATCTAAGCTCTGCCCTAAGAGAGTGCCATGGGTTTTGATGGCTGCATGTCGGAGGAAAAAGTAATGCTGGCACATTAGGCGATTACAGGGGAGGGTCGTACAGGTCGGTAAAGCGAATCCCTTTCCAAGGGCACGTACCCAGCGCTGTAAATAAGATGCTCTAACTCCTCCGTCGTCATAGCCGGATGCTCTTCACCTCCCGCCATGCTATATATCTTGGTGGTGTCATCTATGGTCCCGTCTAAGTCATCTACTCCGAAAGATAAGCTGAGTTGCGCGGTAACGCGTCCAATCATAGGCCAATAAGCTTTGAGGTGAGGAATGTTGTGAAGGTACAGGCGGCTCACCGCATAGTTTTTTAGGTCCTCTATGATGGAGACCTCGCCTAAATGCGAAAGAGCGTTGTTTTCTCGGCGATACTTGAGAGGGATGAAGCAGTTGAATCCCCCCGTCTCGGATTGAAGCTCTCGCAAGAGACGCATGTGGTGGATGCGATGCTCGTATTTTTCTATGTGTCCATAGAGCATCGTGGCGTTTGAAGGTATGCCAAGGCGGTGGGCTGTACGGTGGATTTCTAACCACTCTGATGCGTCAGCTTTGGTGGCACAGATTTGATTACGGATGTCAGGATGAAAAATTTCGGCGCCTCCCCCCGGTAGAGAGTCTAATCCGGCTTCTCTGAGGGCGATTAGACCTTCTTCGTAGCTCATTCGGGATCGAGCGCACATGACTTTGAGCTCCACGGCTGTAAAGGCTTTGACATGGACATGAGGTAAAATGCGCTTGATGCGGCGGATAATATCGGCATAATACTCTATGCCTCGCTTAGGATGCACCCCTCCGACAATATGAACTTCGGTTACGCCCGTGCCAACGTACCTCTCGGCTATGGCCTCTATTTCTTCGGGACTGTATTCCCATCCTCCCGGCTCACCAGGCTTGCGAGCGAAAGAGCAAAAGGCACATTCATAAATGCAAATATTTGTAGGCTCTATGTGAAAGTTGCGGTTGTAATAAGCCACTTTGCCATGCAGCTTTTCCCGCAAGAGGGTCGCTAAGGCGCCTAAAAAGGCTAAGTTTTGCGAGTTATATAAACTCAACGCATCTTCGTCGGATAGAGGTTCCCCGCTTTGCACTTTGTCCCAGAGGTAGGCTTCGGTTGTAGAGAGCTGAGGCGGCTTTAGCATGGTCAAAGCTACGAAACAAAACCCTAAGCCCCTGAAGTCATTTTATCAAATGGGTTTTGCTTCTATAAAACGCCTTCTCCGCAAGTTGGAGGGCTCATGAAAGGGACTTAGGCGCTGATCTCTGTTGAAGCGAAGGTAGCCAGACGAAGTCTCTACTTTCGGTGTATGCGAAGTGTATGGATCACGGGTGCATCCTCAGGGATCGGGGAAGCCCTGGTTAGGGAGTTTGTAAAGCAAGGGTGGATGGTATTAGCTCAAGCTCGACGGCAGGAGCGATTGGAGAGTTTGGCTCGTGAAGCTCCCGATCGTATTTACCCTTTCGTAGGTGATGTGAGAGACTATGCTACATGCGAGTCCGCTGTCCAAGTTGCCCTGAGGCATTTAGGTCGGTTGGATGCTGTGGTGGCCAATGCGGGGATTTCGCATCGGGCTTTAGTGGAGGATATATCCCTTGCTGTGCTGCGAGAAGTGATGGAAACAAACTTCTGGGGGGCTGTTCATGCCATTAAGGCGGCCTTACCTCTCGTGAAACAGCAAAGAGGGTGGATCGTTGGGGTCTCTTCCATAGCGGGATTTCGGGGCTTACCTGCCCGCAGCGGATACAGCGCTTCAAAGTTTGCTTTGAATGGGTTTCTAGAGGCATTACGGGTAGAGCTTTATCGGAGTGGGGTTTCCGTGCTTACCGCAGCTCCGGGTTTCACTCGGAGTGAGATTCGGGAAAAAGCTCTCACCGCACATGGAGTTCCCCAGAGGGAAAGCCCTATAGCGGAAGAGAAGCTCATGAAAGCTGAAACCGTGGCTCAAGCGATTTACCGAGCTATGATGCGCCGCCAGAAGTACCTCATCCTAACAGCGCAAGGACGGTGGACGGTCTGGCTGAATAAGGTTGTCCCAGGTCTGTTAGACGGCCTAATGTATCGGTACTTTCAAAAAGAGGAAGGGTCTCCTCTTCGATAAGAAGCTCATAGACAAGGAGGCTGAGGCGAGAACGAGTTATTTTGCCTATTCAGACGATTATGCAGACCGCTCGCCACAAAGTACTCCTTTTGATTTGGGATGGATGGGGTATAGCCGAAAACCCTGAGCTTAGTGCGATTGATGCCGCCCATACTCCCTTTTATGATCGTCTAAAGCGTGTCTATCCTTTCACGACTTTAGATGCCTCGGGCGAAGCAGTAGGGCTCCCTCCCGGTCAAATGGGTAACTCCGAGGTAGGTCATCTGCATATCGGAGCAGGGTATGTCGTATGGCAGGACCTCCTGAGGATTCAACGAGCGATAGACGACGGGACTCTCCGACGCAACCCCGAATTTCAATCCCTCGTCCAGTATCTTAGGGAGACGGCGCGTCCCCTTCATTTATTAGGGCTGGTATCGGAGGGCGGTGTCCATAGCAGCTTAGGCCATCTAACGGGATTGATTGACTTATTGGTGGCGGAAGGAGTAGAGGTACCTGTCTACCTTCATGCTTTTACCGACGGACGAGATACAGCTCCGCAAAGTGCTCTGACCTATCTCCATATCGCCGAAGCTGCCTTAGCTCGCCTCAAGCATGGAAGATTGGCCTCTATTACGGGAAGATATTACGCAATGGATAGAGATCGGCGCTGGGAGCGCACCCAGAAAGCCTATGACCTTCTATGCTGGGGAAACGGTGAGGTTTTTCCCTCGGCTGAAGCGGCGGTTCATGCTGCATACAGGCGGGGCATCACGGATGAGTTTTTTCCTCCAATGGTCATAGGTCAGGCGGCTTGTCTGCATCCTCAGGATGCGGTTCTTTTTTTCAACTTCCGAAACGATCGTCCGAGACAGCTCGTCCAAGCTCTCTATACGGGCCCTATCCCCGATGATCAAAGCGGTCGCCCCTCCGTTTCTTTTCTACCTGACCTGAAGCCTTTGCCTTTGTATTTCGTAACCATGACCGAATATGACCCCCACTTCTCCGAACGGGGCGTACGCTACCTCTTCGGTAAAGCCTCTGTGGAACATCCTCTCGGGGCCGTCATAGCTGAATGGGGGTGCTCTCAAGTGCGTATCGCTGAGACAGAGAAATATCCCCATGTTACCTACTTTTTGAATGGGGGACGAGAGGAACCTTTTCCGAGAGAACAGCGAATCCTTATCCCATCGCCCAAGGTGCCCACTTACGACCAAAAACCCGAGATGAGCGCCTATGAGGTTCGGGATGCTATCCTCCCTGTCATAGAACGGGGGAATACCGACTTTATATGTCTCAACTTTGCGAATCCCGATATGGTTGGTCATACGGGTGTTTGGGAGGCAGCGGTTCGGGCTTGTGAGGTCGTAGATGCTTGTTCGGCTAAGATCGTGGAGGCAGCTTTGCGTAGCGACTATATTGTTTTGCTTATTGCTGATCATGGAAACGCTGATCAGATGCGGTATCCCGATGGAAGCCCCCATACGGCTCATACTTTGGCTAAGGTTCCCTGCGTCTTGATAAGTCGTAGCCCCTTGCCCTATCGGCTTGAGCCCGGAATTTTGCCTCAAGTGGCGCCGACCATTTTAGAGCTAATGGGGCTAAAGCCCCCAGAAGGCATGCTTCCCAGCTTACTGGTTCAGCCATAATCAGGAAATGGCCTTGTCTTCTTATTCCAAGGCAGCTCGCTTTGTGAGTCGTTCCCTTGAGGTGTCATGCCTTACGCCGAGCTTTTGTATGTTTGGAGAAGGCAAATCGTTTCCGTCTTTACCTTCATGTGGAAGCGATTCCTCATAGGGCTCATGAAGTGTATGCTGCTCATGAGCTGTCAGCGAGAGATATTAGCCCCTCGCCCTGGTCTCCTGCGCTTTTCTCGGGATACAGTGCGATTTGATTCTCTCTTCTCTACGCTTCTGTCTCCCACCCAGCGTTTATGGGTGTACAACCCTCACGCCCATCCTGTAGAAATTAAGGCCGTCTACTTAGAGCGGGGCAGCCAAAGTCCGTTCAAGTTTATATTTGATGGCCAGCCAGGTCCGCTCCAGACGAAATACCGACTGGCTGCAGGTGATAGCGTTCAGATATTTCTCACTCTGCGAGACACCAGTTTTATAGATGCCCACCGGGAGGACAAACTGATTTTTCATTTAGAGAATGGTGAGCAGTATGTACTTCTAAAAGCCACTCTCATAGCCGCCTATGTTTATAGAGACTTCGGGTTTGATAGCGCCGAGGTGTCTTTACCCTCCGATAAACCCATCGTTATAGATGGATTCTTCTATGTGGGGCCGTCAGCTACACTGCGGCTGTTGCCTGGAACGAAGCTATACTTTTCTGGACGACGATGGGATTCTGGTCCTCTCCAAGGGGAACTCATGTCGGGGTTATATATAGCTGGACGGCTGGAATCCTTAGGTACGCCTGCGGCTCCTGTGCGTCTACAAGGTTGGCGATTGGAGCCGTATTATGCCAGTGCCCCTGGCCAGTGGCAGGGTCTTTGGTTTTTCCCCACCAGTACAGCTAACCGCCTCCTTCATACAGAAATCTATCAGAGCAGCATCGGGGTACGAATAGACTCTGCTGGGCAAGGTCCTACAGCTAAGGTGTACATGGAAGGCTGCCTGATCTCCGACGCAGCTAACTATGGAATAGTAGCTCAAGGTTTTTCCCCCTCCCTTCCTTCTCAGCCTGTCTTACATGCCGTCAATACCTTGGTTTATCGGTGTGGGCAAGCCTGTGCAGCTTTTGTAGGAGGCGGAACCTATCGGCTTATCCACTGTAGCTTTATCTATGATCAAGGAGACCTAAGGCGGGGTATTACGGCTCTCGCTTTGACGGACTTTTTCCAAGGGCGAGACGAGCTGAGAACTTATCCCTTGGACTTTTTTGCTCTCAATACGGTCTTATGGAGTACGAAGGAGGATGCGATTTCGGCTGACATTCGAGGTACATCGGCTCAGCTGACTTACGATCACTGTGCCCTTCGTCAAAGGGAAGCCGTTCAGGGGTCGGGGAACTTGTATCCGATCGAGCTGGGATTGGGGTCAGCGGCAGACAAATATCCTTTATTGCAAGGCAGCTCCCTTATAGATGCGGGTCGGTTTGATTCCCAGTGGTCGCCCTCAAAAGATTTGAAAGGTCAGCCCCGAGATAATCAGCCTGATATAGGTGCGTATGAATACATTCGGTAGGCTTTTTCGGATAACGACCTTTGGAGAGTCTCATGGAGCTGGCATTGGGGTGGTCATAGATGGGCTGCCCAGCGGGATAACTTTGGACTTAGACCGGGTGCGAATCGCCCTTCAGCGCCGAAGGCCGGGTCGATTGGCTTACACCTCCCCGCGTCAGGAAGCAGATGCCGCTCAGGTCTTGAGTGGGCTATATCAAGGTAAAACAATCGGCTCTCCTCTGACTCTCTGGATACCCAATGTAGATGTGCGTTCAGAAGAATACACAGCTGTATCCGAGGCTTTTCGTCCTTCTCATGCTGACTATACCTATGCCCTAAAGTACGGGCATACAGACCCTCGGGGAGGGGGTCGGAGTTCGGCTCGGGAGACGGCTGCCCGAGTGGCCGCTGGAGCGGTTGCTCAGCAGTTTTTAGAGAGTCGTTACCCTCAGCTTCGTCTATTAGTGTGGACGGCTGCTATAGGGCCGCACATGACAGTTCGTATGCCTCTCGGCGCAGAAGAAATAGAGGCCTCCCCCGTTTACTGCCCCGACCCCGAGGTGAGCCAAGCGATGATAGAGTATTTGAAGCAGCTTCAGGAAGAGGGGGACACGACGGGCGGCATCGTAGCTGCTCGGGTGGAGGGACTTCCGGCGGGTTTGGGCGAACCCCTATACGATAAGCTCCATGCTAGGCTCGGATACGCCATGCTGAGCATCAATGCGGCCAAGGGCTTTGAAGTAGGAGAGGGATTCGGTGCGGCCCGACAGAAAGGGTCTGAACACAATGATCCATTCATTCGGACAGAGGACGGACGGATTCGCCCTGCTACGAACCGAGCGGGCGGTGTTTTAGGAGGTATCTCCACTGGAGAAGATTTGGTATTCCGAGTAGCTTTCAAGCCGATAGCTACCCTTCGGCGACCTCAGGCTACGGTTACTCGAACAGGCATGCCCACTACTCTAAGGGTGCACGGTCGGCATGATCCCTGTGCCTTACCTCGGGCGGTGCCTGTCGTTGAAGCCATGACGGCCATAGTACTTGCTGATTTTGTCCTTCTCGCTGAAGTTTCGGTTATGAACCGACATTAGCGTGGCTTCGGGGGGTGTCCTATCTGAGGAATCCAAACAAGCTCGCTTGGGCGGCCCTATCGTATTTGGGATTGCTCTTTCAAGTGGAGGGCTGGGTTTAGGGCGGCAGCCCCTGTGGGGCTGCCGCCCTAAACCTAAGAAAAAGACCTGCCATTCTATTTAGCCCCGAAAATCTACCGCTGCTAACCTTATCCCTCTTCGGTCTCCGCCCCCTTCACGCTGTGAGAAGAATCGCTGTCACACCCAGTCCATACCCTAAGCCTACTTCCCAAGAGATTTTTTCCTTGAAGTAAGCTACCCCTACGACCCCTGACAAAAGGACAATCCCTAAGTTGTTCCAGAGAAAAAACTTCACCGCTGGTAAGCTAGCCAGTCCCCTCAGGTAGAAGTAGATGGATAGAATGTTGGTGCTGCCTAATAGCAGAGCCCCGAGCCACACCTGACGCTGAAGGAGAAGCATGGCTTGTCCCTGGGCAAGATGGAGGCCCGTACCCAAAAGACCAGCGACGCTCATAATGAAGAAAGGCACTTGAAGGGGAGAAAGACTGGACCACTTTGGTTCGAAGGCTTTGAATAGAATATCAATCAAGCCATTTCCCAGCCAGAGGAGGAGTCCGAGCCGAGCCGCTCTAAAGAGTGCCCTCAAGCCGCTCCCTCGTAAGTAAGGAGCATAAATTGCTACGATAGCTCCCACCCCGGCCAAGAGACCCAATCCTTGAGAAAGGCTTATTCTCTCTCCTAAAAACAAAGCTGAGAAGCCTATCGGAAGGACCACCGATAGCTTGGTTAGCATGCCTGTAAGTCCGACTCCCAGTTCCTTAGCTCCTTTGCCAGTGAGTATGAAAACGCTTATGAAGAGTCCTCCCAGCAGGATAAAAACACTGAGGGATAGAGGGCCTATCGCTTGAAGTTGAGCCAGCTGGGGCATATCTAAGAGGGCTGAAAGCCCCACGCAAACGAAGTAGTTTAGAGTAATCAGGGCTGGGAGAGGCCCACGCAGTAAGCGAAGCCATAGCAGCAAAAGTACATTTGTGAGGACGGAGCCTACGACGAAAACCACCCTACAAAAATGCACTGCACCCTACCTTTGACCTGTGCTGCTGGAAGGGTTTCTGCGGTACATAGAAGGCATCAAGCGAGCCAGCCCTCATACGGTGGCGGCCTATCAACGAGACCTCCTGGGTTGGGCGGAGTTTTGCAAGAGGTTTCATGGCTTCAATCCTGTGGAAAGTGTGGCGGCGTGGCGACAGGCTACTCCAGCTCAGGTCAGGGCTTGGCTTAGCTTATTTGGACGAGCCAGCACACGGGCGCGGAAAATAGCAGCCATCCGCCGACTGGATCGGTACATCCAGCAAGTCTTGGGTGAGGGCGGCTTGTCTTGGCGGCTACAGACCCCACGTTATCGCCCTGCTCTACCTAAAGCCCTAACAGAGTCTCAATTGCTCTCATCCCTTGAATCGTTAGAAAACCTTCCCCGAGACTTTCCTACTTGGCGGGACCGATTGGTGATAGAACTGCTCTATGGCTGTGGACTTCGCCGAAGCGAAGTTACTACCCTGCGTCTCGCTCAACTACAGCCCCAAGAGCTGCATATTTTGGGTAAAGGAAACAAGTGGCGAATACTCCCACTCTACCCCCGCTTGCAAGACCTTCTGAGAGAGTACTTATCGCTTAGAGCTAATCTCAACCCTTCTCATGACTTTTTGCTCTGCACGGATAAAGGGTCTCCTCTTTATCCTCAGGCGGTATATCGGATTGTAAGAAAGCACTTAGGTACTTATCCGCATGCCCTAAGGCACAGTTTTGCTACCCACCTTCTTACCCATGGAGCCAATGTACAGGCTCTGCGCGACCTTCTGGGACATGAAAGCTTAGCTACTACCCAAAAGTATCTCGCTCTCACGCTTAATGACCTCAAAGCCGCCTACAAAAAATACCATCCTCGCTCCTGATGCGTTGGCTTTATCTTGTCAAGATTCTGTACGACCTGCCTAAGCTCAGACGCTTCGTACGCTCCCCTCTGCAAAGCCTATGGTCTATTCTTTCAGGGCGGGACATACACTTTATAGCGATGGGTGGGGGGCGATTCTTGAAGCGGAAGATGACGGCGCCTAACTTGTATGGGTTCATACACCTTCGGCTGAGTGGGGTAGAGTTAGCTCCTCAGCAGCCCGATGCATCCGATCAGCTTTTATGGCAGCTTTCATCCACAGGCACCTTCCTCACGCGCCTTACGGTAGGGATGGACCTTATGACCTTATATGAGCTTTTTGGACGGAAAGACTATGGAGAAGAGTTTCAAGGTAAGATTGTCGTAGATGTGGGCGCTTATAATGGAGATTCGGCGGTCTTCTTCGCTCTGAGGGGGGCTCAAAAAGTACTTGCCTTAGAACCCTACCCCCCTAACTACGCCTTAGCTGAGCAAAACATTCAGCGCATGGGGTTGTTGGATAAGATAAAGCTGCTACCCTGCGCGCTCGGCCCTAAGCGTGCCCGCTCACGATTCCATGTCGCACCCGCTTCCCCCGATGCGAATGCTTTAGAACCCCCGGATTCCCCTCTTCAAAAACTTATCCGATATGAGCATACGCAAGAGGTAGAGGTGCTCGCTTTAGAAGATATCTTGGCCGAACTCGGTGCAGAGTCTATAGATTTCCTCAAAATGGATTGCGAGGGGTGTGAATTTTCTGTGCTTAACCAGCTTTCCGCAGACTCTCTGCGTAGGGTGAAGGTATGGCATATAGAGTATCATGCGAAGCCTGATTCACTGGTTCAAAAGCTAAAAGAAGCCGGCTTTGTGGTGAGGAAGGAGAAAGACCGACGCGGCCTACTGGGTTACCTTATCGCTGAGCTTAGCACAGGCGCCTGACACAACCGCTCTGCTTTACTCATGTATTAAGAAACAACTGGCGAAAGCGCGCCCCAATGAAGGCCAGCCCACATTATACCAGAGAGTTAAGAGGGGCGCCCATACCGTCAGAAGGAGCGGTTTAGGCTTCTTCTCTCAGCATTTGACGTATCCGCTTGAGGTGCCGAACGATAAAGCGAAATATAGTCTCTAACTCCTTTGGCTGGAAAAAGAACTTGACGCCGGCCGCTTCGTATATCTCAGGTACGGTCTTTAGGTAGCCTAAGGACAGAGCATACATGTACTTCTCTACGGCTGCTTGGGGGTAGCTATCATAAAGATACCAGAATTGCAAAGCTCCGAGCTGAGCCAAGCCGTACTCTATGTAGTAGAGCGGGTAGTCAAAAATATGAAGTTGGCGGTGCCAGAGAACATCTAAGGTGCCCTCAGGCCACTGGACACGGGATCCGTGGAAGCGTTGGTATAGCTCTATCCACTTGCGTCGGCGTTCAGCGGGGGTGTGCTGCGGATAGCGGTACATCCACTCTTGGAAGGCATCAACGGTAGCTATCCACGGGAAGAGGCTAATCACTCTACTCACTTGCTGGAACCAGGCGCGAGCATGTTCTTTAGGATGCGTATAAAATACCGCTGGATATAACGCCATGAGTTCCATGCTCATGGAGGCGAGCTCGGCCACTTCTGAGGGGTACTCCCGCTGCAGCATAAAGGGTAGATGACGACTTTGAAATGTATGTACGGCGTGTCCCACTTCATGGACCAGCGTTATGAGGTCATTATGTGAGCCCGCCGCATTCATGAAGATGAAGGGGAGCCCTGACTCGTGAAGGGAATAGTTGTAGCCACCGGGAGCCTTTCCAGGACGCGAAAAGAGGTCCAAGTGTCCAATAGAGTACAGGTATTCCACCATCTCAGCGATGCGAGGGTGGAGCTGCCGAAAAACCTCGATACTTTTTGTGATAAGTTCTTCTTCGGATTGGAAAGGACGAAGTGGAGCCTGGGCGTCGCAGGGGTCTACTTGAAGGTCCCAAGGTCTGAGTGTTTCTAAGCCCAAAGTGCGCTGACGGTAAATAAGAAGGCGGTTGTAGAGGCGTTTGATAGACTGTTCAACCATAGCATGAAAGTTATGGCACAGTTCCACGCTCCAATCGAAGCGCCCTAGTTGTCGGAAGCGGAAGTCGTAATAGTTGTCAAAGCCTGCGTTGCGGGCGATTTGGGTACGGATGGCTATGAGCTCGTCCATTATAGCTTCCAACCGATCCGCATAGGCCGCTCGGGCCTGGTGAATCTTCCACCATACTTCTTCTCGCCGAGCTCGGTCGGGGGATTCCAGAAATAAGCTGGCTTGGGGCAACGTGAAGACTTTATGGTCTATTTCCACGGTGAGCTGGCCGATGATTTCATTATACTCTTTGGCTAAAAGTTCAGCTTTCGTCTCTAAAGGGATGTTTTCTGGGCGATGTAGGGCTAAGTAGTTTTGAACCGTGCGATTGAAGTTCATGAAGTCTTCCTGAGGCAGTAAAGCACGCCAGGGAGATTCCCAATAGCGTTTGTATAGGTCGTACCGTACTTCATTCAAGCGAGGCTGTACCTCCTGAATGTACCGTTCATAAGATAAGCGGCTATCCTCATCCTGGGTGTTCTGAGTGAAGTGGATGTAGCTCCAAGCGGCTGACTCGCTTACAGCAGACTCCAACTCATTGAGACGGCGCAGCCACTGATGAAAGTCCGCAAAGCTTTTCCACGGAGCTGTGCGCAGCTCCTCTACGTAGGGGTGGAGAACCTCCCAACTGAGGAGGTTCAGCTGAGGGGGGAGCCACTCCCGTACAGGCCGAGTGATCTGCATGTGCAAATAAACAAAATCTTAACCAGCCCCTGCAGGCTCGGTGAGGACCTATTCTACGGATGCACGATAGAGAAGGCCACGACTCGGTCGTCTTCCTTCAAACGGATGAAACGAGTCCCTTGGGTATCTCGGCCTTGCTCAGAGACCTCCTTGGCAGAGAATCGGATGCTCTGGCCTGCCTGCGTAACCACCAGCAGCTCTTCTTTCATGGTTTGTAAAGCCAAGGCGGCGACGACTCTGCCGGTTTTTTCCGTGACCTTGAAGGTTCGGATGCCCTTTCCGCCCCGATGAGTGCTTCGGTACTCAGAGAAGGTCGTGGCTTTGCCGTAGCCTTTCTCTGAAACCACGAGCAGCTTCCCCTCTGCCCAGCGAACGGGAACCAGCGCTACGACCCGATCGCCCGCTTCTAACTCCATACCTATCACACCGGCGGCTTCCCGTCCCATAGGGCGCACCTCTGCATGAGGAAAACGAATGGCTTGACCCCTTTCACTCACAATGAACACTTCTTGCACGGTCTTTCCGTCTATGAGGGCTACATCTAAGAGCTCATCTCCCTCCTTGATGGAAAGAGCGATAATCCCTTTACTGCGGGGTCGGCTGTACTCTCGGAGAGGGGTCTTTTTTACGATGCCTCCCCGAGATACAAACAGCAGACTGTGGCGCTCAATAAATAGCTCATCTTGGAGGGACATCACATTCAGGTAGGCCACGACCCGGTCGTCGGGCGAGAGAGGTAAAAGATTCTGAATGTGGCGGCCCTTCTGATGGCGTTGCGCTTCAGGTATCTCGTGGACGCGCAGCCAGTAGCAGTAGCCTTTTTCCGTGAAAAGGAGCAAATAATCATGTAGCCGAGCTACGAGCACATCTTGAATAAAATCCTCCTCTTTGAGGTCCATGGCCCGCACACCTGCGCCTCCTCGTCCCTGAGACCTGTAGGCGCTGAGGTCTGTACGCTTGATGTAGCCTTGATAAGAGATGAGTACGGCTACTTCTGTGTTGGGTAGGGTATCTTCTATGGTGATTTCGCCTTCATCAGGGATAATCTGTGTGCGACGCTCATCCCCAAAATCCGCTTCTAACCGCTCCAGTTCAGAGCGGATGATGGCTTTCTGCTCCTCCGGGTCCGCTAGCACTTTTTTGTAGTAAGCAATTTTTTCTTGGAGGTCGGCATACTCTTGCTGGATTTTTTCCCGTTCCAAAGCTGTCAGTCGTTGCAGGCGAAGGTCTAAGATAGCCTGAGCTTGGGTAGGGGTCAAGGCGAAGCTCTCTATGAGTCCATTGCGGGCTTCTTCGGGTGTCTGGGAGCGCCGAATAAGGGCTATTACCTCATCCAGATGGTCTAAGGCTACCAAGAGACCCTCCAAGATATGGGCTCGTTTCTCTGCTTGGGCCAGTTCGTAGGTGGTGCGTCGTAAAATGACCTGCGTCCGATGCTCCAAATAGGCGTTGAGGACTTCCCGAAGGGTCATGACTTTAGGGCGTCCTTTATACAGGGCGACCCAATAACCGTTGTATGTCGTCTCTAAAGGGGTATGGAGGTAGAGGTTATTCAGGACCACTTTAGGTACGGCGTCGCGCCTGAGTTCTACTACGACGCGCACACCTTCCCGATCGGATTCATCCCGTATTTCAGCGATACCTTCTATCTTCTTAGTTTCAGCGAGGTGAGCGATTGTAGCGACTAAGTGGGCTTTACTGACTCGGTAGGGGATTTCGGTAATGATGATGGCGCTGCGTCCGCCGGGCAAAGTGTCTATGTAAGCCCGTCCTCGTATCCGAAGGCGCCCCCGTCCTGTAAGGTACATTTGCTGAATCCCCTCTCGTCCCAAAATGAGTCCGCCGGTGGGAAAGTCGGGTCCTTGAATAGCTTCTACTAGCGCTTCGTTGGATACAGTCGGGTCTTTCAGGAGGAGCAGTAGGGCTCGCACTACGTCAGACAAGTTGTGAGGCGGCATATCTGTGGCCATACCTACGGCTATCCCACTGGCCCCATTCAGGAGTAGGTTAGGTAAAAGGGCAGGTAGTACAGTTGGCTCCTTGAGCGACTCATCAAAGTTGGGGGCGAAATCAACCGTTTCTTTATCCAGGTCCGATAAAAGAGTCAGGGCAATAGAGGATAAACGGGCCTCGGTATAGCGCATGGCAGCCGGAGCATCATTGTCCATGGAGCCGAAGTTGCCCTGCCCTTCTACAAGGGGATAACGAAGCGTCCAAGGTTGAGCCATGCGCACCATCGTGTCATATACAGCAGCATCACCATGAGGATGATACTTACCTAACACTTCTCCCACGATGCGAGCCGATTTCTTGAAAGGTTTGTCCGGAAGTAGGCCGAGCTCTAACATGCCGTATAGAACCCGTCGCTGAACTGGCTTAAGCCCATCTCGTACATCCGGCAGAGCCCGAGCTACGATAACGCTCATGGCGTAATCTATGTAAGCACTTCGCATCTCCTCTGAGATGGACCGAGAGATGATCTGCGTCATGCTGGCAAAGCTACTCAATACTCCCAGCGATGGGGGGTCTCAGCGAGAGTACCGAGCTGCTTTCGAAGCAGCCAGTCGACCTAAGCCCACCTAAGGTCCATCCCTTCCTGCAAACATTCTGTGGTTCAAAATGGTTTATAGAAGCATGTGGCGATTTTTAGCCTCCCTGATAGGCGTAAGTGTAGCTCAAGTCCAAGTTGGCCAAGAGGTGCCCCCCACCCTTTCCGCTCAGGACGAGACGGGAAAGAAAGTCTCCATGGGCGATCTCAGAGGGAAATGGGCGGTGTTATTCTTTTATCCCCACGATGATACGCCAGGCTGCACTCGTCAAGCCAAAGAGTTCTCTCGCCTGCATACCGACTTTCAGAAGTTGGGAGCTCAAGTGTATGGAGTAAGCGGTCAAAACGCTGAGAGCCACAGAGCCTTCAAGAAAAAGCACAATCTAACTATACCTTTGCTCGTGGATAGTACCGCAAGTTTGTCTGACTTCTTTGGCGTGAAGCGAATGATGGGAATGTGCAGCCGCGATGTGGTGGTGGTTTCTCCTCAGGGAAAAATCGCCCTCATCCGACGAGGAGTTTCACCTGATACCAGTGCCCAAGAAATCCTGAACTGGCTCCGAGAAAATCGGCAGTAAGACTCAACCAACCTATTCCTCCCCAGGCTCTGGCAGGCTACCCCAAAACTCGTGGAGCAAGGAGATAAGATAAGCTGGATTGTCTACATGAACCCAGTGTCCAGCCTGAGGGACCGTCTCTATGCGGGCTTTAGGGAAAAGCCGAAAAATATCTGGCTTATCTTCGGCGAGAATATAGGTTGAGCGCTCCCCCCGAACGAAAAGAGTAGGCCCTCGGTAAGGAGCACCCTCCACAGCCGCGATTACATGAACATATTCGCTCTGTAGGACAGGTAAATTGAACCGCCATATAAACCGTCCCTTTTCATCACGAGCAAGCCCTTTGAGGAGAAAAAGCCGAACCCCGCTATCCGCAATATACTCTGCCAACTGTTTTTCCACCTCTTCCCGACGAAGGACATTGAGATCGACCTTATGCAGAGCCTCTAATAAGGGCTCATGACCTCCGACATAGGCCCGAGGAGCAATATCTACCACCACCAGCGAGCTAACCCGAGCAGGAAAGTGAAGGGCTAAGTACATCGCAGCTTTTCCTCCCATGGAGTGTCCTAAGAAATGGGCGGCAGGCCAGTTTTCTGCCTCTAACATCTCTGCAAGATCACCTGCTAAGTCGCTATACCGGTGGGTGGTTGCGTGCGGGGAACGACCGTGATTGCGAGCATCCACGAGGTAATACGTTCCAGGCAAAGAGAGGCTTTTGGCTACGCTGCGCCAGTTATCTCCACTCCCTAAAAAGCCATGCAAGAAAACATAGGCCGGCTTCCCCCTTCCAAACTTTTCGAAATGCAGCCGCATCATCGGCAAAGTAATGCTTCGCTGAACAAGGAGCGGGATTTTCACAGGTGGCTTTGGAAGACAGGCTAAAACAAAGCAGGATTTCTTACGCAGGCTGCTTTTGAAATGTATTTAGCTCGTCTGCTTAGTCTCTCTCAGTGTATGGCGGAGATACAAGGGTTCGCAACTCTTACATTACTTTAGGTGATGCGGGACGGATATATATATTCGGCTTGCTATCCACAGACGATGTCGCAGTATGCTATGCGGGGTGATTATGCTTAGATAGCCTACTTCTAATTGCCAGTTGTTCTGGCGAGGAAAGCTCACAGCAATCCATAGCCGTACCTGACGCGGATTCAGTTGGCCTCCCGCTGAGGGGGTCCACAAGGAGAAAAATATCTCGTTACTTAGGCTTAGCCATAGCGGACCAAGACCGACTCTGTATCTCCACAAGGGACGCAATAGAATCTCGGTCATCTGAATACCTTGCCAGCGTTTCTCCAAGGTTGTAGTCAGAGAGAACCTAAGGGAAGGGGTCCACTGCCACCGCTGAAATAACCTCAATTGACTAAAACGCCGGGGATCGTAAAATTCGGCCCATTGTCCTCCTCCGAATACCATATGCTTAGGGTGAAACCGATATCCCAGCTTGCCCATCAGGATTAGGCTCTCCCAGCCTAAGGGTGTAAAACGAGGTTGGGAGACGAGTACACCCTGCCAGTTTTCGCTTTGGCTTAGCCCAAATCCCCACTGCTGAAAGGTCCATACGCCGATGGGCCGCTGAGCTTGGCTTAGGCCAAAAGCTCCTCCTCCCAATACCCAAAACAACCTCACCGATAGGCGGTACGTGGTAGCCTTCTCGTACCTCATGACTGGAAACAGAGCGAGATAGTTTAGCTTCTCATGGGTCGCATTTTGAAGCTAATATCCAGAGCAGGAGCTGAATGCGTCAAGGTTCCAGCAGAAATATACCGAGCACCAGCTTCAGCGTAAGCGCGGGCATTCTCTGGCGTAATCCCACCTGATACCTCCACGGGAAGTCGCCCTCCAATGTACTCCACTGCACGAGCTACTTGTTCAGGCGTAAGATTATCAAGCAGAAGCCGATCTATGTGTGGGGCATACGATAGAGCTTGATGAATTTCCGCCAAATTCCGCACCTCCACAACGATAGGGGCTGGAATACGGTGCGTTTCCTTGTACGATAAAACCGCCTCTATGGCCGGCGCCACTCCTCCTACCAGATCAATATGATTGTCCTTAATGAGAAACTGGTCATACAGACCATGACGATGGTTTTTCCCGCCTCCCAGCGTTACAGCCCACTTCTCCAATCTGCGCCAGAGGGGGGTGGTTTTTCGGGTATCTAAGACTTCACAGTTTGTGCCCTTCAGAACCTCCACGTACTGGCGAGTAAGTGTGGCGATCCCGCTGAGCCTTTGCATCAGATTGAGGATAAGTCGCTCGGCTACCAAGAGAGTGTATGCGTTTCCATACACCTCAAATGCTACTTCTCCAGCTTCGCAAAGGGCTCCGTCCTGAAAGTGTTCATGAAAAATTACACTATTGTCTATAAACCTATACACCTCACGAGCTATCTGTATGCCTGCCAGGATACCTGTCTTTTTGACTATACACCGCCCCACAGCGACTCTATTAGAGGCTTGTACCGCTTGGCTTGTGATATCGCCGAGGGTTCCTAAGTCTTCTTCGAGAGCGGCTTTGAGAAGGTTGTCTAAGTCGTGCATGCGCCACAAAATAATAACAGCCGATGAGGAAAATTTCCCCTCGGCTGCACACACCCTATGCGAGCCCAGCTCAGCCGCCTATGGACTCAAATCGTAGCTGTTCTATCACGTATCGCCCTTGATGAAAGCGGGCGAAAAAGCTTACGTCCCATCGCCCTTGCTGACTGACATACGACCCAATAGCGTAGATGAGGTCTTCTGAGCGCCCTTTGTGTAGGAGTGTGAAGCTTATAGGGGGGTTCTTTTGGAAAAACTCTTGCATCACATACTTGGCTTGTACCTTTGAATAGATTCTCGGGGAGGGGCTGAGATATATCTCTACCTGAGTTGCAAAAAAATCGGATAAAAGAGCGGCGTTACCCTTTTGAAGAGCCTCGGCTACCTGATTCAGGGTAGATTCCACACTTTGGAGGGCTAAGGAGAGCTTTAGGAAGCCGGTGATGATACCATTTCCGATGACCATGTGTCCTCAGAAGACCTGCATATATTGTGCCAGCCGCTGGCTACATTTGCGGAATGATAGATGTAGAAGGATTACGAGCTAAGGTAAGGGCTGGAGGAGGCGAAAAAGCTCATGCTCGTTTGGCTAGTCAAGGTAAGTGGTCGGCTCGGGCGCGCATTGATTATCTCTTAGATGATCCGGCTGAAGCGGTGGAGATAGGGCTTTTTGCGGGACATGAGCTGTATGAAGAAGACTGTCCAGCAGGCGGTGTCGTCGTCAAGATTGGTAAGGTTCAAGGTATTCCTTGTGTCATCGTAGCGAATGATGCTACCGTGAAGGCTGGGGCCTGGTTCCCTATTACGGCTAAGAAGAATCTGCGCGCCCAAGAAATCGCCATGCAGAACCGCATTCCTATCCTCTACTTGGTAGATAGCGCTGGGGTGTATTTGCCGATGCAAGATGAGGTCTTTCCTGACAAAGAGCACTTTGGGCGCATATTTAGAAACAACGCTGTGATGAGCGCTGCCGGTATCCCTCAATACGCCGCTATTATGGGCCCTTGTGTGGCTGGCGGAGCTTATTTACCTATTATGAGCGATGAAGCCATCATTGTGGAAAAAACGGGCTCAGTTTTTTTAGCTGGTCCCTACCTCGTGAAAGCAGCTATCGGAGAAGAAACAGACATAGAAACTTTAGGAGGGGCTCGCACCCATTCCCAAATCTCAGGCGTTACAGACTATCGAGCGAAAGACGACCAAGAGGCGTTGGATATTCTCAAGCGATTGGTAGCCCAGACTCAGCGGAGAGCTAGCTTTCAATGGGAAAGAAGGGAGCCCCGCCCCCCTCGCATTTCTCCAGAACGGATTCCTGAGCTCCTGCCTACAGACCCTACTCGGCCTTATGATATGTTTCCCATCATAGAAGCTATCGTGGATGAAGGTTCCTTCACAGAGTACAAAGCCGAGTACGGTAAAACCCTTATCACAGGGTATGCACGCATAGAGGGATGGCCTATCGGTATAGTCGCCAATCAGCGCACTGTCGTAAAGTCGGGTCGAGGAGAAATGCAGTTTGGAGGGGTTATTTACTCGGACTCGGCTGATAAGGCCACGCGCTTTATCCTAAACTGTAATCAAAAGCAGATACCTATTCTGTTTCTGCAAGACGTAACAGGTTTCATGGTAGGCACGCGGTCTGAGCATGGCGGGATCATCAAGGATGGAGCCAAAATGGTGAATGCTGTAGCAAATAGCGTTGTCCCTAAATATACCCTCATCGTAGGTAACTCTTACGGGGCAGGCAACTACGCAATGTGCGGGCGAGCCTACGACCCGCGCTATATTGCCGCATGGCCTACAGCACGCATCGCCGTCATGGGAGGCACGCAAGCTGCTCAAACCCTTCTCCAGACCTATAAGCGAGGCCAAAATTTATCTCCTGAGGAGGAGCAAAATCTCCTCAAACAAATCCGCGAGCGGTACGAGCGGCAAATGCACCCTCTCTACGCAGCCGCTCGGCTCTGGGTGGATGATATCATTTTACCCTGGGAAACCCGGAAGACTCTATCCCTCCTCATAGAAGCAGCGCAGTGGGGATACACCCCTCAGCCTTTCCCTGTCGGAGTCATTCAAACTTGAAGAAGGGGGAAACCCCTTGGTTTCAGAGGAAAGTCAATGTGTTTCTAATCCCGAGGCCAAGGAAGAAGTGAGGGAAAAATGCCCCCAGCACCTGCTTCCAAAATCCTCCGAGCGGTCTAACATTGATAGGCTTTTTATGATCAAAGGGCCTTGAGTTGGACATCGTTTGGGCTTGGTCATTCAACCACTACTTTTTCAAAAGACTTCCCTTTTTGGAAGAGATATATGCCCGGACCGAGCCTTCCCCCGCTAATGCTGTGAAGGTTCCATCTCGTGGCAACTTCACCATCCGTGGCTCGGATGATTGCGCAGAGCAGCCCGGTCGGTGTAAGAACCCGTACTTCATCACCAGGGGAGAGCCCCCATATAAACACCTCTCTATCACTTGCACGAACGGGATTCGGAAAGACCCCCCATCCTCCATCTAAACCTTCAAGGGGAGAGAGGGCGATCGTCCGGGGACAGCGAGCATCTCCCCAAGTCCAGCGTATGACAGCTGGTTGAGTCTTGAGGTTTGCAGAGACAACCAGTCGGATTCCATCTATTGTAGGTTCTATGCGTTCTATCCTTCCTGCGGGCGAGATTTGATAGCGATTAGGGTCGTAGGCCTGAGGTGGGACGGTCCCAGAGAAGCCTAAGACAATCTCCCTTTCTCCTTCTACTTGCCATTTCGTGGGGGTTATACAGAGGGGGGAGCGTTCGTACTCAATCAGGAGCTCTCCACATGTTCCCTTTAGGTACATGCCATTGGCGTCTGTAAGGAGCGTATCTACGAGCAAAGTCTCGGGATAGGTATGAGGAGGAAAGCTTAGTATCCATAAGGGACCATTTGCCCAAGCCGAGATTGGCATTACTCTATCTGGTAGAGCTGTGAATATCTCAGGGGCTTGATTCATCCAGCGTCCATTTCCGCTTACGACGCACAATCCCGTGCTATCTATGACTGCTCTATTCAAACAGGGGCGCTCTTGGGGACGCAAGAAGAAGGGTTCGGAGATAGCCCCCCCACTCTCCACAATGTATGCATAAAGTTCGCCTGGCACGAGTGATCCATCTATGAAGCTGGTATCAAGTCCGCTATATCGCAGAATAGGAGGGCCATTTAGAGAGAGGCGATACAGGTTGTAGAGGGGATTTTGAGCCAAAGCGTACCACCGCAAGCGTGCTGACGTGGGGGATAGGCCTCCGGGACGTGCCCAGGTCACAGCCGAAAGAGCTGGCGGCTCATACCGAAAAAATCGGGGTACCGAATCTTTGCCTAAGAGAGCGATGAACTCGTTTGGCTCTGGCCATAAACCAAAAGTTTCCCAAAGGTCTGCATCAAAGCTTTCAGCTTCCCAGCCTGATATGGATAGGGTTCCTATATAGAGTTGAGGAGCAAGCCATACAGCGGCCTTTCTGTGGGCGACAATCAGCCGAGCTTGTCCGGCCACCCCTCCCCAAAACCGCTCTTTCCACAAGGTAGTCCCAGTCTGTGCCGAGATTAGCCCAAGCTCCCACCAGTTACCTGAGGCGCCTTGTCCTAAGTACAAAATCTCAGACCACCCATCTCCATCCAAATCCAAGCTCTGTATGAATGAGCCTACGCCGAGGAGGTCTAAGGGTATGCTTTGCCGAAGGGTCCCGTCTGACCTGTAAATGAAAATCCATCCCAGATAGTTACCGAAAACCCAGAGAGTTTCGGTAGGTGTTGCTACGGGTATGAGGCGAGGGATGGTGGTGCTACCTGTCCAGGTTACGGTATCAGGCAATACGAGAAGGGTTTGGCCTGAGGAACTTCGGAGCTCGTAAGCGCCGTCGGAGCGTCTCAGCCATACTTGTTGAGAAGGAGCTAAACGAGCAGCGCGGCCGGCGCCTTTCCAGAGCAGCGTTTTAGGGGGCGTCCCTCCTAATACATAAAAGCTATCTGCCCATACACCCAGTAGCTCAGGCGAACCATCTCCATCCCAGTCCTCCAAGTGGCGAGGAAGCAAGGGAAACAAAGATACGCTATCATAGGGGCGATAGGTGGTAGCTGAGCGCTGTAGGTAGTAGATTCTACCGAGCCGTCCATCTTCGGGGCGAAACCCGCTGAGAATCAGGTCCATTTCTCCATCTCCATTCCAGTCTGGGCCGCGCTCTGCGTGATAAAATCCAAAGGGCGCGCTCAGGTTTAGCCCTTCCCAAGGAGCATGGGGCAGACTTCGTACACTCTGAGTAGACGGTTGAATAGGAAAGCGTACGGTGTCAGCAAAGGTGAAAAGGATACCCTCGGCATTAGAGGAAGGAGGTATCCATACGGCGCCAACCGAATCAACTTTGTCATCGCAGTACATTCCTCTACCTGTGATGACGCAGCCTGTAGTGGGTGAGTTGGCCCGCCAGTCTATGATACTACCAAGTGCGCCAGACCACCAGCCTGGAGCGGCCTGCGATCTACTCAGAAGGAGACCTTGAGGTACATAGCTGAGGGTTAGAAGGTATGCGACTTCCTGGCCATTTCTAAGTTGCAGTCGCAGGCGGAGAAGATTAACTCCGGCAGGTGGAGTCCAATTTCGGAGTGTGTCTCTCAGTCGAGGCGTAAAACCCTTAGCCAAGCTGATCCATGGACCTTCTAAGCTCTGAGCATAGCTGATCTCCCATTCCCTCAATAAGCTATGGTAGGTAGAAAAAACGATAGGCCTTGGAGCCCCTAAAATGCTGTGGTCGGGGGGACTGAGCCAGCCGGCGGAGGCCTCTTGAGGTAGGTCCAGAGCGGGGACGAGTATCAATCGTCCGCTCCCATAAAGGGGACTCCAGGATTCTCTACCCAAAGGTATGGCTCGGCTACTGAAGGTGGCCCTAACGCCTTCACGGGATAGATGGGGATATTGGCTCAGAAGAAGTGCAGCTGCAGCAGAGGATAAAGCTGCAGCGAGACTGGTTCCGCTCAGCGACCGAACTGTACCGTTTGGTAGGAGTACGGGAAGCCGATCGGCAGGGGCTACCCAATCCACTCTGTAATACCCCGATAAAGGCCAGAGGTAGTGCTTACCAGATGATTCATCATAGGCTAGTCCCCCAATCGCTATAACCTCAGGGAAGCCCGAGGGGAAATGAGGTTCGTGTCCTGTACCATTTCCAGAAGCTGCGATGATTACGCAGCCTCGGGCAGCGGCGTATTGAATAGCCGCATGCATCATCCGAGAAGGTAGTCGGTCTCCAAAGCTACAGTTGATGATCCGAGCTCCGTTTTCGGCAGCATATACGATGGCTCGAGCAATATCATCATCCTCCCCGTAACCTTCTGCATTGAAGCATCGCAAAATCATAAGGCGAGCCCCAGGTGACAAACCCGAGATAGGAGAGAGGTCTGAACGAGCTGCTATGAGGCTTGCCATAGCAGTCCCGTGCCCGTTTTCATCGTGGGGTAGGGGGTCAAATCCGAGATTATCCCCTATCCTTGGTACAAAAGGCTGGTCAGTGAAATCATAACCTATTACATCGTCTATAAAGCCATTCCCATCTTCGTCAATCCCATTCAAGTCATCGGAGTCCAAGCGTCCGTTGCTGTTGAGGTCTTCTAAGGCATTGATCCATACTTGTCGGTGAAAGGCGGGAAGTTCCCATTCTAAACCGCTATCTATGAGTGCCACGATGACCGATGGACTACCTTGGGTTCGGCTCCATGCGGCGATTGTGCCCAACGAGGCATGATGCCATCCGAGAGGGGGCTGAGTACACAAACGGCGCCATGAGGCTCCTTCCACCCACTTTACCTCGGGTTGGGATTGCAGCTTGTCCAAGGCTGCTTGGGAGTCTTGCTCAGCCAACCTCACTATGAACCATCCATTCAAGGTGTGAAGGGAGTCCGGGACGAGAGGTTCGACTTCTCGGAGCATGTTCCACGCCCTTCCTAAACGAGCGATGGTGGATAGATCTTTGCGTCTCAGAGCTCGCTTGAGCGGCTCGTTCTCTACTTCTATATAAAATGTCTGAGCCAAGAGGAAGCCCCACAACCCCCAAGCGTATCGCATCATTTGTAATATATGCTTTCTGCCTCGTATGTATGGTGAAGGTTGGCGACGGCTTTGGGTTTGGGGTATTGGGGTTAGAGTTGTGTTAGGGCTGGCTGATTTGGATAGAGGGGAGGTTAGTTTTTTGGGGCGGGGGGG
>JAOAHZ010000002.1 GCA_026414975.1 Bacteroidia bacterium | reverse complement strand
CAGATGTGTATAATTTTTTTTTCTTCTTTAGCTCAAAGCTGTCTAACCTCACAACAAAGCGTTTTCAGTTCTGCCTCTGTATTATGAGCGTGTAAGCTAAGGCGATACGCCGGTTGTGGAACGGTCGGCGGGTGAAGTAGCTTGAGAGGAAAAAATCGCCCTTGAGCTGTCAGGAGTGCTAGGGGCCCTTCCAGACCCTCATAAGAGATATGGCTTTCCTTCAAGAGGGTGCGAGCAGCTAAAATCAGGGCATGCAGTCTAGCTCGGCGAGATTCCCATTCGTCTGAACGGCATAGTATTTCTCTCACCGCCCAAGCAATAAACGGTGGAACAGCCGTGGTATAGATACCAGCAAAGCCTACCCGACGCAGATACTCTATGAGCCAATCGGGCCCAATCCAAAGCGCTCCCACGAGTCCGACTGCCTTTCCAAATGTGAATAGCCGCGCTACAGGCTTCAAGCCTACTTGCTTACTCCACGATTGGCCCCCTGACAAAATAAAGGTCGTATGGGCTTCATCTACCACTAAGTAGAACTCATACCGTTTAGCCAGTTCGCTCAGAGCCGACACATCGGGAGTGGTACCCCTCATAGAATAAACCGACTCTACGACCAGAAACGGCGGCTTAGAAGCTCGCTTTAGCCGCTCCTCAGCGGCGTTCCAGTCATTGTGAGGGAAGCCCCATGCTGTGGCGCCGCTTAGGCGCAGCCCCTGACGGATGGAGACATGCACTTCTCTATCAAAGATCACGATGTCGTCTCGTTGGGGTACACTGCTCCAGAAGGCAAGATTAGCATTGAGTCCGCTCGGAAAGAAAAGAGCCTTCTCGTCTGGATAACCCCAAAGGGACTGACCTAACTCTTCCACTTCGTGGAAAGCTGAATCATCGCCTCCCAGGTAACGGGAGCCTCCGCTACCTCGCATCAAGGAGGGGGGGGCTTCCCTAAGAATTTCTCTTACTGTCCCATCGTGAATTAATCCGAGGTAGTCGTTGCTGGAGAAATCAGGTTGGCTGGGGGTAAGGATTTGAAATGAGCGAGGCGGGAGATGACTTAACCGCTGACGAAGCCGTTTTTCAAGACTCATGCGCTATGCGTATAGCTCCCATGACCCCCCCGTAGCCTAATCCTATGACTATTGCTTCTTCCCACTTCGAGGGGGGTATGGAAGGCCATAAAGTCGCCCAAGGAGAAGAGTACCATCGTTTCTGTTCCATAAGATACAAAGCAGCGGCTAATCCCAGCAGAGGGGCTGCGCCTAAGCTATGTCCGATGAAGCTTTTGATGGACAGGACGGGAATCTCTCCCCACAGGCGAGCGATTGCCTCCCATTCCGCTGCATCACCTTGCCGGGTGCCAGGTGCATGGAGGATCACAAAATCTGGGGCTGAACCCATCTCGCTCAGAAAGTCTATGAGCGATGCCTGATCTACAGCTGTATAGGCTATGTGAGAGCTGACTTTGGCGGTGCGGCTCCTAATCTGTATCAGCCGATAAGGGCTGATGCGCTTTTTAGCCACCACGCCTAAGGCTACCCCTTCACCTAACGCAAATGTGTTAGCTCGTTCTGGGTTGCCGGGGCGGGTAAAGGGATAGACTCCAGCTCGGGTATAGAGGCGCAGGGCCGCCATAGCCTCCACAAAGAAAGGCGCCAGCGGGGCTTCCACCGCTCCGAATAGAACCGTTTCGCCTTCCCCTGCTCGAATAAACAGGCTTGCCTCATACAGAGCCAATAGACCGCTAAGACAGGTTTGACTTATTGTTACAGCTGGACCCCCTATCCCGAGTCGTCGAGCTACCATGCTGCTCAGCGTACCCATGCTCGTCTCAGGTGAAGTCAAGGGCGAAAGTTTTTCTCCTCTTAGATGGCGCTCAACCGCTCTACTAAGTTCCTCGAGTTCTCCCCGAGCTGAGCCTATATATATCGCTGTGGGATTGAGCGATTGAATTTCCTCTATATGTCTCTCCATTATCGCCCGAAGAAGTTTGAGGACTCGTGAACGCTTTCCTACTTCTTTAGATAGACTTTCGCCCAAAGCCTCTCTAAGCTGAAGAGAAGCCGACTCTAACTCTGGTTCGGCGATTCGGTAGGCAGGATAGGTCTCTACTTGGACCCAGTTGGATTGGCCTTCAAAGAGAGCTTCCCCGGCTGGCAGGCTCCACAGCTTGAGATACATCGTAGAGCCATTTCAGGACATCAAGGAGGGGTTTGACTTCTTCAAGGCTAAGCATGGTAGAGGCATCGCTGGGCGATGATTCAGGGTTGGGGTGTACCTCCATGAAAATCCCGTCTGCTCCAGCAACTACCCCCAGCTTAGCATAAAGCTCAACGAATCGGCGTTCACCCAAGGTAACCCCTGCCCCAGAATTTGGGCGTTGAACCGCGTGGGTGGCATCCATCACGACAGGATACCCCCCTTCCCGCATCCGATAGAGGTTCCGAAAATCTACCACTAAGTCTTCATATCCGAAAAAATTTCCCCTTTCAGTCAGGAAAATCTTTCTATTTCCCGTGAGAGCAACCTTTTCTGCTGCAAATCTCATCGCTTCTGCGCTCATAAACTGCCCCTTCTTTATATTTACTACTTTTCCAGTTTGTCCTACTGCTTGCAAAAGTGCTGTCTGCCGAGCTAAAAAAGCCGGTATTTGAAGCACATCAACCACCTCTGCTGCTCTTGGGACCTCACCGGTCTCATGTACATCTGTCAGTACGGGGATTCCAAACGCTCGGCGCACCTGTTCTAAAACCTTTAGCGCTTTTTCATCTCCTATGCCTTGAAAGGAGCTTGCCCGGGTACGATTGGCTTTTCTATAAGAACTCTTGAAGATGTAAAAGAACTCTAACCGCTCGCAAATGGATACGAGATGCTCAGCTACGCGAGCAGCTATATCATAGGTCTCCACGACACAAGGACCCGCAATAATACAGAGCTTCCGTCCCTCTGCACCGGCAAACCATTGCCGCCAATCCTTCATTCTCCAGTGAAGTTAGGCTTTCGTTTTTCTACGAACGCCTGGACTCCCTCCTTGTAATCTTTTGTCCGACCCGCAATCTCTTGGTAATACAGCTCATATTTCAATCCCTCCTCATAGCTTCTTTCAAAACTGCGCAGGAGAAGCCTCTTGATGAGAGCAAGGGCGCGAGGCGCTTGGTTGGCGAGCTTCAGAGCTAAACTCTGGGTAGCTTCTTCTAACTTTTCGTCCTCTACGACTTCTGTGATAAGTCCCCATTGGTAGGCGGTTTCGGCAGGGAGTCTCTCTCCAAGAGCCGCTAAAGCAAAGGCTCTTTTGAGTCCTATGGTGCGCACTAGATGAAAAGAAGTCGCTGTGTCTAATGACAGCCCCACATTGATAAAAGCAATGACGAAAGAAGCGGAGCGAGCCGCTATAACATAATCGCAAGCCAGGGCAAGGCCGGCCCCTGCCCCCGCTGCTACTCCATTAACGCTGGCTATAACAGGTTTTTCCAACTCATGTATAGCCATCACCATGGGATTGTATCGCTTCTCCACTGACTCTCCTAAAGAACGTTCCACCCCTACGATGTCTTTGAGGTCTTGTCCAGAGCAAAAGGCTTTACCTGATCCTCTTATGACTACCGCTCGAATGCCTCTGTCTTTACGCACTTCCCTTAGAACAGACAATAGCTCCGAGCTCATCTTCTCGTTGAAGGCGTTGTATCGGTCTGGGCGATTTAGCGTTATGTAGCCGACTGTCTCTCGTACTTCATATAGGATAGTTTCGTACATGAAGCAAAGGTAGCGGATAGGTAGGAAAGAGGCAGCGGGCGGTTATGAGTACGGGGAATGAGTTTTTGGCGGCAGCCACTGAGAGTGGCTGCCGCCAGGGGGCGGGCCAGCGCCTTTGGCGCTGGCCCGCCCCCCAACCAAAAAGCTCTCCACCCCTCTTTGAGCGCAATGCTGCTTCTCAAGTCCCCCCTTACTTTAGCCTAAAACACGCCTTAGAAGTAATTCTCCCCTTAAGCTAATGTTGGCTGGTCTAATCAGGAAGATGCCAATACCAGCGCAATAGGCGGTTTTTTCCAATATCGCTGTCTCTCCTTCAAAGCAGTAGCTTTGTCAGGCTCGTAAAGATTCGGATATAAAAGCACAAGCGGTTTTTGTACAGCTTCCCACCGAGCGTGGTAATCTGGGCGAGCATGAGGGGGATAAAAGAGCCGATAATCCATGGCCAGTAGGTCCCATGCTTGGCAAGCAGGAATGCTATCTGGATGGCTTCCGCAGAAGCCCCACTGTCTCTCGGGGTCCTCCTTTCGGAGGATCACGAGGAGATTTCGCCATGAATCCTCCTTCAAGGGAGCTTTTCGGAAGTCGCGTCCGAAGATGATATACCGAATGCTGTTATAGGGTCGTAGAAAGGGTAGAAAGTCCTCTGTAAGCCACTTCGTTAGGAGGACTTCCCATTCGGAGCCTGCTCGAAAAAAAGCTGTATCTTCCCAAGGGGTTTCTATGACGATCGCTTGGACAGGTAGCTGTTCTAAGTAGAAGGTTATAGCGTATCGATGCCCCGAGACCCATTCAGGTTGGTCTGTGAGAGGGTCTCTTCGTAGGACGATGCGTACAACGCAGGCTGTATCGCAGGCTTGAGAAAGGGTCAGAGGCAAAGTGGGGGTGGTCACTGCATGAGTTTCAACGGCACCCCAGATCGGTAGCGATGCCTCTTTTTTCTGATTTAGGCAGGCCCATAAAACGGTGCTAAGCCCTATACTTCTTATGAGCTGCGTAGCGTCCCCAGATGAGATAGGCCTGTAAGCAAAATCTTCCAGTCTAAGAGCACAGAATACCGATGAGCATACATCAAATCCACGCTAAATGTATGGGGATAATGCTTGCGCAGGAGGTCTGTGGTCAGAAGCCCCTCTTTCAAAAGGGGCATTTCTTCCGATGGAATCTCGCTGTAGCTCACAAAATGGTATCGTCCAAGTAGCACGCCGAAGAGACTTCGTAGGGCTGATAAAGGCTCGTGATAAATCCAAAAGGTAAAAGGATAAGCACCCAAGAGAGCCACACTCACCACTAAGTCAAATATTTTCTTTTGGAAGAGCACTTCAGGCTGGTGAAGGCGTAGGTAAAGCCGAAGGGAATGACGGCTGACTAAAATACTTTGAGGTCCAATGAGGTAGTCAGCGTAAGGTGGAATAATCTTGAAGCTGAGCTTCCGATAGAAATAGCGCATCATCAGAGATATGATCTCCTGAGACGAAAGGCTGGTATTGCAGAAGATCAGTTCATCGGGTTTGTATCGATCCAAAAGGTACAATAACTGGGCGGGGGTCCCGAGGGCGTCTGGGTGAGGGCGAGGACTTACAAATCCAATAAATTCGGCTGGATATTGAATGTCTTCGAATAAAAGCCGACGAATCCGGCTAAACTGACTAGGATCAGCGACAACGATAAGCCTATGGGAGATGTCCCCCGTTAGATGAGGTCGCCCCTTTTTGAGCCAGTTATCCACGCCTCTTAAGATGAGCCCAGCTGGTACGGCCACCGCCGCTAAGGCTAAAACCATAAAGCGCGAGACATTGATAGAAGGAATCAAATAACTCACCAGTACGATTATCAAAAAGCCAGAAAGTACTGCTCCAGCTATCCGACGGATTCGGTAAGGGGGAGAGTAGTTGAGAAATAGGGCATGTCCAACTACAAAAGCCAAGGCATACCCTATTAAGCCCCAAACTTCATAGTCTGGATAAAACTTCTTCCCTGTATAGTCTCGCCAAAAGTGGAATAAACCCAGTCCCAAGAGATAAAGTAGAGTCAGTTCCGCAGCCGGCAGATAAATAGCCGTAAAAATGCGCTTGAGCATAGACAAACCCGCAGCCGAGATAATACCAATCTGATAAAGAAGAACTGTAGGCCATCGCTTCCACCCCTTGTAGTGCTTTTGTACAAACTGTAGCGAAGCTTTATAAAAGGTCAGGACATAGTTAAGCGAGCGCGTTTTAGTACTCTCCCCTTTGAAATGCACAATCTGAGTCGTAGGGAGGTAGTAGTTAGTATACCCTGCTTTCTGAATGCGGTAGCAGAGGTCTATGTCCTCTGCATACATGAAGAATCGCTCATCTAAGAGGCCTACTTTGTCTAAAACCTCTTTCGGTATCGCCATAAAAGCGCCTAAAAGAACAGGAACAGGGGTTATTTCATTCTCTGGCAAGTAGGTAAGGTGATAGCGAGCGAATAGCTTGCTTTTGGGAAAGAGCTTGTAGAGCCCGCTGAGTTTGCAGAAGATACTCCAAGCCGAAGGAAGGTCTCTTCGAGAGTCTGGAGAAAATCGTCCTTGACCATCTATGATTTTGACCCCCACGGCTCCAGCTTCTGGATGTTGATCCAAGAAGTCTACAACAGTGCAAAAGGTATCTTCCTGTACGATGGTATCTGGATTGAGAAGAAGGATATGGCGTCCCCTGGCAAGGCGTATCGCCTGATTATTTGCCTTAGCGAAGCCCAGATTGGTCGTGTTAGCTATCAGTTTCACCCAGGGGAACTCTTCCCTGACCATTTCTACGCTTCCATCTATAGAAGCATTATCCACGACCCAGACTTCTGCTTGTAAGCCTTCTATAGCTCGGGCGACAGATTGAAGGCACTGGCGAAGGAAGTACTTGACATTGTAGCTGACGATGATAACAGAGAGGTCGGTCATAGCGAGAGGGGTTGTCTTTCGCGAAGGGAACGAGCGAGGGTTAAGGGGTCTACATACTCCAGGTCGCTCCCGACAGGGATACCGCTTGCAAATCGCGTAAGACGGCCGGGCCAGTCAGCTAACTGTTGCGCAATGTAGTAAGCTGTAGTCTCAGCCTCAGGGCTTGTTCCCAAGGCTAAAATGATTTCTTCATAGCTTTCTCGTCGGAGCCTGTCCCAGAGCTGAACCAGCCGAAGGTCTTTTTCTCCAACGCCTGATAAGGGGTCCAAAATGCCTCCTAAGACATGGTAGCGTCCACGAAAGGTTTGAATGCGTTCTATAGCCAGAATGTCCGAGGCATCCTTGACCACGCATAAGATAGGTTCGGTGCGGGCAGGGTCGGTACAAAGGACGCAGAATCCTTCAGTCCAAAAGCCGCATACAGGGCAAGGGGTAATCTGATGAATCACCCCCTCTAAACTATGACTAAGCTGCCGAAGCAGGTCGGGTTTCTTGAGAAGAGCTTGAACGATCCGTAGAGCGCTACGAGGACCGATCCCCGGCAGTCGTTCCAAAGCTTCCAGTAGGGCTTGCAAGGAGGGTGGCAGCAACATCTGCATTCCTAAGCAAAGCTATGGCAAAATAAGTGCCTTTACCTGAATCCTATACAAACTTTGGAATAGCGATAGAAGTAGTAGATTTGGGGCGTGAAGCAATGGATATTAGGGGTACTTATAGCCGTGCTTTGGGCTCAGCCCATAACCCTTCCCGAAGATGCGGATGGATTTGCCTTAGCTCTCAAGGAGGCTTTAGAACGATTCAAACGCCCTGATATCTCCCAGCGAGCCCAGGCCTTCTACTCTGGATGGGAAACAGGCGACTTATCCATACCTGAGAAAAAGTCTATCGCCAGCCTGGGTAGCCGCCTCCACAAAAAAGGCTTCAAACCTTACCCAGAGCTCTTAAACTTTGTAGAAACGGCTCTCCTTCTCAAGAACCCTGAAGTCCGTATTCGCGTTCCTGTCCCGCAGTTCATTGCTTTATCTGAAACCTTGGCTTCCGAAAATCCGTCGGCTCTCCCTCGCTTCTGGGATATTGTCGGAAAATTTATCCCCGAAGGCATCGTCAATAAAACCTCTATCTTCCTCTGGCGCATAGATAAAAGCGAGGCCAGACTCGGGCTCTATACCTATTTAGATAGCAGTAGCTTCGAAGAGAAGCGTGTGCCTGCCCTCTTCTTCAAGAAGACAAACCTGATTTGTAGCACGGGCGGGGTAGATATCGTCATCAGAGAAGCTGATGGTATGCTCAACTTGACCAACCGTCATTTTTTGGGGAGCCGAGGTAAAGCCGATTGGAGTCGTCTCGGGATAAGTGCAGCTGATCTATACTGCGAGCTGGAAGATTTTGTCGTGGATATGAATGTTCGTCGGCTCGTGGCCCCTAAGGCAACCCTTTACTACTCCTTCTTGCCTCGGCCAGTTCGTGGGCGTTTCATGGACGATTTCGTCATTGCTCCCGACCCCTCTAAGGCTAACTCTCCCGCCTTTGAGATGACCGAAGGTAGCGTAGAAATCAAAGAGTTTATTCCCAATACCAACTATCGGGGGGGCTTCGCTCTCCGAGGCTTGACCAAATACGGCTCAGCGGTGGGCGATACCCTGGCTGAGCTGAGTGTTTTTGCCAAGGGTAAGGAGGTCATGCGAGTCTACTTGCAAAAGCTCGCCTTTGATCCTAAAAAGCTCGTCTCTAATGAAGTTTCTGTGGAGCTTTACTTGCCTTTCGGCGATACCATCTTCTATCCTGTAACGGACCTTATCTATGATGTGAGTACTCAGGATATCCTTCTCAATCGGAATAGAAAAAATCCCCGCACTCGACAAGGCTTTTTTAGCACCTATCACAAAATGGAGATGCTATTTGATGCTATCTTCTGGAATCCTCTACGCGATACAGTTATACGATTCACCGCTATTATTGACCCTAAAGGGAAGTACGGGATCGTTCAGTCCATAGACTACTTCAATCAGCGAGAGTATGAGAGCTATAAAGACATTCTACCCATTAATCCTCTCGGAGCGATTTACAGGCTTCTCAAGGAAAGAGAGAAGCAAAGCAAGGGGCGCCGCAGGCGTGCTATACGCTATTACATCACTGATACCGATATTTTGAAGAGTCAGGGTTTTGACCCTAAAACCTATCAAGATAGATTCAAAATCCGTCTGAAGGATGTTGAGACATACGGTTTCCTTAGGTACGATCCGGAGACGGGTATTGTAGAGCCTCTTCCTAAACTGTACCGCTGGGCCCAAGCAGCGTTTGGAGAAAAAGATTACGATGCTATACGCATCCTCTCTAACACAGAAGATGGTGAAAATGCTCGCTTGGACCTTCAAAACAAAGAGATCACCTTGAGAGGCGTGGAATATGTGGTGTTTGCCGACTCTCATATTGTAGAGATCGCTCCTTACAAGCGTACCATCTATCTCGGAGAAAATCGTTCTATGCGTTTTGCGGGTAGGTTAGCGGCAGGTAAGACCGATTTATACGTGTGGCCTGAGACACGGATGCAGTTTAACTATGAAAACTTCAAGGTGCTTTTCTTCAATGTGGATTCGCTCAAGTTCAAACCTGATCGCGATCCGCTCTTTCAACAGGGGCGCTATCCTCGGTTAGCGCGTTCTCTGGCTACTCTACGCATAGAAAATGTAAGCGGCTGCATTTACATTGATCTGCCCTCCAATAAAAGTGGCCGTAAGGTCATACCCTACTATAGCATCTTGGACTGCTATTCGGAATCCTACAAATACTGGGATACTCGCAATATTCAGGAGGGGCAGTACAATCGGGACCGGTTATATTTTGAGTTAGACCCGTTCATGATAGATAGCTTAGAGACTTTCAGTATGCTGGGGCTGGAGTTCCATGGAGTCTTTTATTCGGATAGCATTTTCCCTCCTTTTCGTGATACGCTGAAGGTAGTTCCTGATGGGAGCTATGGCATACAAGAGGTCTTCGCCGAAGGCAGTTCCCTTTACAAAGGCAGAGGAAAGTTCTTCGGACGCGTAGCGATGGATAACTACGGCCTTCATGGGCGCGGGGAGATACATTATCTCACGGGGCAGGTTCAAGCCGATACGTTTGTGTTTTATTTTGATTCTTGCATGGCTGAAAAAGCCCGGCTTATTTTGCCTCAGAGCCAATATGCCCTGGCTCGCTATCCAAAGGTAGAAGCTGAAGACCTCCGCTTTAAGTGGTATCCCTACAAAGGCCAAATGATATTGGAAACGGGTAGCAAGCCCGCTGTCTTATACGAAGGGGTGGCCCTATTCCGCGGTAGGCTTATCTATACGCCAGAGGGACTCTTGGCTGATGGGTCACTGGAAGTAGGCGAGGCTCGTATTGTAAGCGCCAACTTTACCCTCTTTCCTGAGAACTTCAAAGCAGGAGATAGCCGATTTGTTCTTGTAGATTCCAAGAGCAAGAAGGACACGGTATTTTCGGCTGAGGGCGTAGACTTAGACTACAATGTCAAGCAGCATCAAGGAGACTTTCTCTCTCTGCGAGTGGGTGAGCCTAATATCACTTTCCCTAAGCAGAGTATTTCTACTTCTCTGGGGCGAGGGGTCTACAAGCGGGAGACTGGAGAGATTTCCCTCAGTGCTCATGTTCAGGATGAGTCTAAAAACTTTGTCCTACAGCGAAGCACCTCAGGGAAAGATTTGTATTTCAATACCCAGACGCTCCAGTACAACCTTAAGTCGGGAGCTTTGGAGGCAAATCGGGTAGATTCTATTATCGTAGCGGATGCCACGATCTTTCCAAAGGGAGGACGGGTCGCTTTCTTACCCGATGGTAAAGTAGCTCCTTTAGAGGATGCTGTTATCAAAGCCCCCCTTCGTCTCAATTACCACACCCTCGTGGAGGCTTCGGTCAGGATTCGGTCAGGGTCCGATTATACAGCTCGGGCTCGGTATAAATACACCGATATAGAGGGCAAGCCGCAGTTCGTTCAAATGGATAGCGTATTCGTCAAAGACGGCGTAACGACAGCCCGAGCCAAGATTCGCACGGAAGACGAATTCTTACTTACCGACAGGATTCTTTTTCGGGATGAGGTTGAGCTGCATGCCAATCAGCGCTTTTTGTACTTCAGAGGAGAGGTGCGCATCCAGTCTGACAATGAATTTCTCAAGGATTCCTGGTTTGCTTTTGAGGGCTTAGTGAATCCAGATACGGTGTTTATTCCGATTAAGGAGCCCAAGAATCGTAAAGGCCAAGAGCTCACGGTCGGTGTGCATTTCGTTCAGGTTTATCGGACCTTCTACACAAACTTTCTGCTTCCTAAGAAGAATAGAGATGACATAGATGTGCTGACAGCCGAGGGAGGATTGTCGGTGGATCGAGCGAGCAAGGCGTTCCGGATCGGACCGATGAAGAAGCTGAATGGAGAAAGCTACCGAGGCAACTGGGTGGAGTACAACGATGCTGCGCGCATCACGACGGCTTATGGACGGCTAAACTTTCCTGCTTCGTTTCCGCCAGGAGGGGCTCAGCTCGCTGTATCTGGGATGTGGCGAGAGGAGCAGCGCTACCAAAAGCTCTCGACGGACTTACTCTTTGCCCTTCATTTTCCCAATATTCCCAGTAACCTCGCCGAGGCTATCGGGAATCGCTTTAATCTTTGGGCATTAGCTCTCACTGACATGGACTTTAGTGAGCCTCGCTTCATAGAAGCAATCGCTGAGCTTGTAGACCCTGATACGACCCGACCTGAAGATAACACCCGCGAAATCATACAAGCCGCTCAGCGAGCTTCGCTTGCTAAGAATGTGCCTTTGGCGAAAAAACTGCCTGTAACGCTTTTATTAGCTCGGGTACCTTTTCGGCGCAGCGACTCTACGGGTTCTTTATTTGTCTCAGCTGATGTGGCTGTCGCAGGAATAGGGGGTATAGGCATCGCTAAATACTGTCCCGCTAAGATTGAATACAGCTTCGGTCCTTACAATCCTGCTGAAAGAACTCGGGCCCCAGATGTTCTCACCATCTATTTAGAGCCCACGGAGGGCAACTGGATTTTTATCTTATACTCAGGCTACACTGTGCGTATGGTTACCAGCGACGCAGGACTAAATCGCCAGATTCGCCAAGTGGCTGATAAGCAGAAAGATTACAATAAAGATCCCAGTAAGCCTAAGCTGCAGCTTATCGCTGCTGATCCCTCCGAGAAGGATGAGTTTTTACAGCGCTATTCAGCTTATCTGCTCAACTAGTATGAGTCAAGGCTCAGCGATGGAGCAAGTACTCTTCTTGGACATTGAAACTGTCCCAGCTTACGACTCCATTAGTGAGCTTCCGGAGACCCTGAGGGCCTATTGGGATAGGCGGTATGATAAACACCGGGCTCAGGATTATTCTGAAGAAGAGTACTTTGCAGAACAGGCTGGTATTCACGCTCTATACGCTCGGGTCGCTTGCATCGGGCTAGGCTACTTTGAACATCGAACCCTACGATGGAGGGAGGAGGCCCTGTTTCATTTAGATGAGCGAGAGCTTCTTCACGATTTCATCCAGCGCTGGGAACGATTTAAGGAATACGCTAAACGGCTTAAACCTCACGGCTTGAATGATAGTACCTATTTTGTATGCGGGCATAACATAGCTTCTTTTGATTTGCCGTTTTTAGGGCGGCGCCTGCTTATCAATCGGATTCCCTTAACCGAGTTCTGGCGTACGGCCCAGTGGGCTCAGCCGTGGAATCTCAAGTCTCCTATGGTGATAGACACGATGTATTTGTGGGGATTCACCGCTCGGGAGCGCACCTTTATTCCTTTAGAGGTTCTGGCTCATGCTCTGGGGATACCTTTTCAAAAAGAGCTCTCCCATCAGCAAATTCGTCAAGCCTTTTTGCAGTGGAAGTCTTCGGGCCGTGTAGAGGCCTTTGCGTCTGTGGTGGATTATTGCCTAAAGGATGTGCGTACAGTGGCGGAAATTTATATTCACATGCAGGGGTCCGATTCTGAAAAGGATTCTTACTTAGAGGCGCTGCGCAGCTATAATAGGCCTTCAACCTAAAAAAACTACCCCTATGAATCATCTCATAGCAGAAAAAAGCGAGTATCTAAAGTCTCACGCCCACCAGCCAGTGGACTGGTATCCTTGGGGCGAGGATGCCTTTCAGAAGGCTTGGAACGAGAATAAGCCTATTATTATTAGCATCGGGTACAGTTCCTGTCATTGGTGTCATGTGATGGCCCGAGAGAGTTTTGAGGATCGGGAAATTGCTCGGCTTATGAATCAGCACTTCGTCTGCATCAAGGTGGACCGAGAAGAACGGCCCGATGTAGATCAGTTGTACATGGATGCTATTCTTCTGATGGGGCGTTCGGGAGGTTGGCCTCTCAACTGCTTTGCTTTGCCGGATGGTCGGCCCTTTTATGCCACTACGTATTTGCCTAAAGCTCAGTGGGCAGCTCTTTTGCATCGGATTCACACGCTTTATACTGAATCCCCTGCTGAGGTCCAAGAGATGGCTCGGCGACTCTCCGAAGCCATCCAGCATATAGACGAATCTCTTTTGAAGGAAAGGCCTAAGTCTATCAGTCCCATCAAGGTAGATTGGAACAAAGCTGTTCAAAAGCTCTTAGACGACACAGATTGGGTTTGGGGGGGGGAGTGGAGCCACATGAAGTTTCCTATGCCGAGCCGCTGGCTTTTTTCCCTGCGCGCAGGACTACTTCTGAATAAGCCTGAGCTTTTGCGAGCTACCCACCTGACCTTAGAAAAGATGGCTTTAGGTGGCTTATTTGACCCGATAGATGGAGGATTCATGCGATATAGTACCGATCGCTTCTGGCATGTACCCCATTTTGAGAAGATGTTATGTGATAACGGACTTCTCTTAGGTCTATACAGCGAGGCTTATCGACACCAGCCCAATCGACTCTATAAACAGGTTATCCAAAAAACAGCCCAGTTTCTTTTAGAGAAAATGCGGCTTCCTAATGGGCTATTCGGTGCCTCTCTCAGCGCTGAAAGCGATGGGCAGGAGGGGTTGTATTACACCTGGAGGTACGACGAGTTAGAGTCGGCTATCTCAAACCCAGAGGTGCGTCGCCTGTTTTTTTCCGCTCACCAGGTCAGTCCCGAAGGTAACTGGGAGAATCACCAAAATATCCTCTTCAGAGAGAAAAATAACGCCCAGGTAGCTAAGGAACTGGGCGTGTCAGAGGAGGTGGTAGAGCAAGCCTTAGAGGAGGCTTACGCTCAGCTTCGGGCAGTCCGAGCCCGACGCTCGCCTCCACCTCGTGATGATGCTGCCATAGTAGCGTGGAATGGGTACGCTATATCCGGACTAGTGGAAGCCTACAAAGCTCTGGGTTCTTTAGATTATCTTGCTGCGGCTCGCACCGCTGCTCATGTGCTCTTAGAGCAGCGCAGTGATATGCACAGAATACGAAAGGATAATGTCTGGTATGGCGAAGCCTTTGCTGAGGATTATGCAGCGTTTACCCTTGCCCTGATCCATCTTTACACTGTAACGGGGACTGAACAGTATCTAATTCATGCGAATGATCTTATGAAGCGCAGCTTAGAGCTATTCTACGACAAAAAAGAAGGGGTTTTCACTTTCACGGCCCAGGCTTTGAGGACGTTTGTGGGGCGTCGTAAGGATATTTTTGACACCAGTACCCCTTCATCCAACTCTTTATTTGCGGAGATACTCTGGCGGCTAAGCCGCTATTTTCACAATCCCGAGTACGAGGAGAAAGCTCGTCTGATCTTGTCGCGGTTGGAAGATAGAATGGTGGAAAATCCCACGTTAGCGAGTCACTTCCTTCAAGTGGCTCTCTTAGAGAACCGAGCGCCTTTCTCGGTCATTTACACGGGGTCAGACCTGTCGCCTTTTTGGAAGCGATATGAGCCGGCGATTGGATGGGTAGCCTTTATATCTCAAGGTCAGAGCGTTATTCCTGCTCTGACGAGTTATGCAGGGGAGAAACCAGAGCGCTGGTTTCTCTGTACTTACGGGGCTTGTCTCCCACCTAAAGAATCTCTTGAGGCGCTGTGGGAGGTTTTAGAGAGAGAAAAGGAGCGGCTTCTTGTCTCAGAAGCGGAGAGGAGCTAAGACAAGGGATGGGGGCATAGCTAAGTTTGCCGCCCCTAAATCCTCCTACATTATCTGCCCTTTATGCATCAGGTGCAGGGTTCATAGCGTCTGACCCGCAATAGCTTTCTCAGCTGAATCTACTCGGGCAGTAGTTAGGACTTATCCAGTTGAGGTTTCAAGTCGTGATGACCTCAGTTTCAGCTTCCTCAGGGGAGCTACCTAACCAAAGTAGTCCTATCCATTTGTATCTACAGGCTTGATGTAACTCGACCTTAAGAGGCCTGGACAACCTAACTAACTGCGTTACCTTTGCGAACATGGAGCGGCTTTTAGTGGTCGGGCGTGGAGCGCGGGAACATGCTATTGCTCATAAAGCACTCCTTTCAGGCAAGTTGGAAGTTTATGTCGCTCCTGGCAATGGCGGTATGTGCCCACCCATTCATCGGGTGCCGATTCAAGAGACGGAGATCGCTAAGCTCCGAGACTTTATCCGGCACACCAAAGTGGATTATGTAATTGTAGGTCCGGAAGCGCCCATTGCTCGAGGCATGTACGATGATTTGCATGATTTGGCGGTGGTGATAGCCCCCCCTCAGAAGCTCTCCTTCTTGGAAAGCAGTAAGGCTAAGGCTAAGTACTTCATGGAAACGATAGGCATTCCCACCGCCTCAGCGGTCATATTTGATAAATCGCGACAAGCTGATGCTGAATCGTATTTGCGGGGCTCAGACTATCCGTTGGTGATTAAGGCAAGTGGCTTGGCGGGGGGTAAAGGCGTGCTAATCGCTCATCATCCTGAAGAGGCCCTTCAGTTTGTTCGAGAGAGCTTTTCGGGGGCACGTTTTGGCGCAGCGGGTCACACAGTTGTGATAGAAACCTACCTTCCAGGTGAGGAGCGTTCGGCGTTCATACTCGCTGATGGAGTGGGATATGCCTTTCTGCCTATGGCTCGAGACTATAAACGACTTCGAGAAGGGGATAAGGGACCCAATACGGGAGGCATGGGAGGATATGCGCCAGCCGATGAAGCAACATGGTCTGAGACGGTCCGAGAAAAAATCATAGAACCCACTTTACACGCTCTCAAAAAGTCGGGCACGCCTTACCGAGGCTTTCTTTTTGTGGGACTGATGATGGTAGATGGGGAGCCTTATGTGTTGGAGTACAATGTCCGTTTGGGAGACCCAGAGGCTCAGGTCATCTTACCTCTTATAGAGAACTCCATGGAAGAGATTCTATACTACTATCGTATTCAGAAGCTGGGTGAGCTCAAGGTTCGGCTCCATGAGAAGTATGCAGTTGGTGTGGTTGCGGCAACGGCAGGTTACCCGGAATCCCCTCAAACAGGTCAGCTCCTACCCGATCTACCTGAAGAGGAAGGGGGTTGCAAGGTAGATGAGCGAACTTACTTGTATTCTGCTGGTGTGGAGACGCAGCCTGATGGAAAGCGGTATGCCACAGGAGGACGCACTTACACGGTGGTCGGATTAGGAGCAAGTCTGAAAGAGGCTCGGCAGCGAGCCTACGCAGGCATGGAAAAGTTTCCTTTTGAAGGACGACACTATCGGACTGATATTGCTATCCAGTGATACGCGAGGCGCTCAAAGCTCTCTGGGAATATCGCCTGAGAGCCATCCTGACCCTGAGCATTTTAGCCTTCGGAATCACGGCTCTGGTGGGCATATTGACTTCCATGGAGGCTTTGCGGTCATTTATTGCCCACAACTTATCGGGATTGGGTAGTCAAGCCTTCAGCCTATCTGGAGGAGGGGGGAGATTCCGGATAGTGGTTCGCGTAAACCGTCGCAACTTGATATCAGGGGGAGAGGGCGTTCCGATTCGCCTGTGGGAAGCCGATTTGTTTGAGAGGCGGTTTCGCTATCCGGAGGCGCAAGTGGCTCGGCACATTCCCTTGACATTTGGGGGGCGGGCGCGATACAAGGGACGAAAGACACCCCCTCAAGTAAGCATTTCAGGTGTAACGCCGTCTTACTTCTACATTCAGGAGTTGCGATTAGCCAAAGGGCGATACTTTACCTCTGCTGAGGTCCAGCGTCAGGCCTCGCTCATAGTGATAGGTGCCGATGTAGCGGCCCAGCTCTTTCCCGATGAGTCTCCTTTGGATAAATGGATCCAAGTCCAGGGGCGCCTTTACAGAGTAATCGGCGTGTTGAATCGTCGGGGAAGTTTATTTGGGTTCAGCTTGGACTGGGAATGTTTCGTTCCATGGTCTGTGGCTTTTCGAGAGAGTAAGTCGCCTGCCGTTTCGCTTTATATCAAAGCCCCTTCGGTAGAGGCGGTGCCACAGGTGGTCCAGGTTGCCCGAACGACTTTGCGTCAAGTGCGGCGTTTGCGTCCCTCTGAGGAAGATAACTTTAGCATTACGCGAGGGGAGGTGATAGCTGATTTCGTCTTGGAGCAGATTCGGACGGTAACTTTGGCCACCATAGGGATCAGTCTTATTACGCTCTTTGGTGCGGGTCTAAGCCTTACTAACATACTACTCGTAGTAGTGAAAGAACGCACCCAAGAGATAGGACTTCGTATGGCCTTAGGGGCTACACGAAGGGCTATCCAGTGGCAGTTCTTAGCTGAGTCGGTGGTGGTTGCCGTCTTGGGTGGGGGTGGAGGGATTCTCTTAGGGTTAGTCATAGGAAATGCGGTAGCCCTTCTGATTGGAGCTAAGTTTATCATGCCATGGAAATGGGTTTTACTCGCTGTGGGGATTAGTGGATCGGTAGGCATTTTAGCTGGGTACCAGCCAGCTCGGGAAGCCGCTCAGCTCAATCCTGTGGACGCTCTTCGCTACGAATAGAGAGTTTCTACCTTTGTCGGGTGGAGATGCATGTCCATACGGTTGCAGGGTACCAGGGGGAACGGCTTTATACTACCTGGCACCCTCCCTATGCTTCCCCCAAGGGAACCGTAATATGGGTTCATGGATACGCTGAACACAGTGGGCGTTATAGAGGTATTGTGGATTACTTGGCTCAACGAGGATGGGGTGGCGTGGCATGGGACTTGCGGGGACACGGGCGTTCTACTGGCCGACGCGGGTTTGTCACAGACTTAGAAGAGTATCTTTATGATCTCACCGCTATCTGGACCCATTGGCGAGAGAAGATACACTTTCCTGTGGTGTTATTTGGACATTCGCTGGGCGGCCTAATCGTGCTTCGGTATTCCCAGAAGTATGCTGAGGTATGGAGACCTGCAGCTATACTGATTAGTGCCCCCCTTATCCAGCTTAAGATGGAAGTGCCCAGTTGGAAGCGAGCCTTAGGCCATGTGGCAGCTCGGCTTTTTCCAACCTTAAGTTTGCCTTCGGGTTTGCAGCCCGGACAGCTCACCCATGATGAAGAGGCTGCCTTGGCTTACGCTCAGGACCCTCTGGTATTTCGGACAGCTACAGCCGGTTGGTTTGCTGCTATTCAGCGGGCTCAGGTAGAGCTCTGGAGAGACTTACCTCGTCTCACCGAGGGAAACTATCTCTTCTTAGTCCCCGACCAAGACCCCGTTTGTAACTCTGACGTTACCCAGAGATTTTTTCATCAGCTGCCCGCAGCCTCTAAAAAGCTTATCCTCTATTCCGACAGTTACCATGAGCCCCTCCATGAAACTTTCCGGTCAAAAGTGTATGAAGACATACTCGGCTATCTGAATGCCTTATGAATCTAAGCTATATCCACTGGAATGTTAGCCCCGAGCTTATTTCCTTAGGTCCGTTCCAAGTAAGATGGTACGGTCTGCTTTTCGCTGCAGGATTCCTCATAGGGTTTTATATCATGCGATATATCTACAGGCGCGAGAAACGACCTGAAAAAGATTTGGACACTTTACTGGGCTATCTTCTGATTGGAACTATCGTAGGGGCTCGGTTAGGCCACTGCTTCTTTTATGAGCCAGTCTATTATCTTTCTAATCCGCTTGAGATCATCAAAGTTTGGGAGGGTGGATTGGCCAGTCATGGTGGCACTATAGGGGTATTCTTAGCCTTATATCTGTATACGCGTCGTCGTCCGAACCAACCCTTCATATGGTTGTGCGACCGCCTCACTATACCGACTGCTCTTACGGCGAGCCTGATTCGTTTGGGTAACCTCTTCAACTCTGAGATTTATGGGAAGATCACGTCTGTACCTTGGGCTTTTGTCTTTGAGCGGGTAGATCCTCATCCGCGTCATCCTACGCAGTTGTATGAGGCGGTGGTATATTTGGCGTTGTTTGGGGGATTATATAGTTGGTATAGGCGAACTTCCCCTGGCCAGTGGAGAGTAGGCAAGCCGCTGGGTATTTTCCTGCTTTGGGTGTTTGGATGGCGATTCTTGATAGAGTGGGTGAAAGAGCCTCAAGAAGCTTTTAACTTGGGAGTGCCCTTAAATATGGGACAGCTTCTCAGTATACCTTTTTTGGTAGCAGGCGCGTATCTGGTTTGGCGTAGGGCTTCCACTTTTGAGGTTAATAGCTCCAATAGGTGATTCAACTAGTTTGGTTAGCGGGGCTCTTCGTATATTTGATAAAATGCGGCTAATCCTTGCGGGGCTCTATGGGTGGATTACGTATGCCCAGAGCTCTATCCAGTGGGCAAGGGATCTCTCTCCCCAAGGGCAGCTCGTTAGCGCCGACACGGTTTTTCGGCTGCAAAAAGCCCCGCTCATCCTGTGGATGGAAGCTCGGGTTACCTTAGCTTCAGAGTCCGATACAGTATGGGTCGTAGTGCGAAGCATAAACCGAGCGCCGGTAATTTATGCTCTTTATCGTACTAACTCCAATCGCATGCTTTATCGTGGAAAGATTGCTTTTCGGGAAAGAGGCATCTATTATCTATCCGTATGTCCCCCTCGCCAATCTCGGCTTATATTAGCACGGGGACGGCTGTACATCACCGACGCTGAGGCTCCAACCGTAGCCGCCCTTCGAGCCCAGGCTCATCAGCAGGCTCAAACGATTGGTCCTCGAGAGCTATCCTCGCCAGACCTTTCTACTTTGGAAGAGCTGGACTTGACGCCCGAGCAGCTCCTCAAAGAAGAGCCTCCTCCCCCTATGCTGAACGAAGAAGACCTGCTGGAGGATAGCTTAGACATTTCGATTGACCTCCCCGAGCAAGAGATAAGCGAAGACGATTTTGAGTTAGAAGACCTTGAGTTAGAAGACTTGTGATTCGTCCTGAACAGGTCGCTCAGCTTGAGAACTTGGAGCTTATCGCTCGTCAGATTGTAGAAGGGTTCTTAATCGGGCTTCATCGTAGCCCCTACCAAGGTTTTTCAGTAGATTTTTCCGAATATCGCCCTCATCAACCGGGAGAAAGTTTAGATAAGGTAGATTGGCGCGTCTTTGCCCGTTCGGAGCGGCTGTATGTGCGGCGGTACGAAGAAGAAACTAATCTCCGAGCCTATCTTCTCATAGATACGAGTGGGTCTATGCGATATCCTCCCAGGGCTTCTTATACGAAGCTGGACTACGCTTTATTTTTAGGGGCGGCGTTAGCTTATCTACTGGTGCAGCAGCGGGATGCTGTAGGGCTGTATGCCTTTGATGAGAAAGTGCAATCCTATTTACCGGCGCGAGCTCGGCGCACATGGCTACGCCGGCTTTTTATGGAGTTAGAACCGCTGCGAGGAGCCCCTCCTGCACCTCGCCTCACGCTGCTGCCTCAAACCCTTCATCTCGTCGCAGACAGGCTGCGGCGTCGTAGCCTCATCCTGCTTTTGAGTGATGGGTTCGTTCCACCCAAAAGTGAAGAAGCCTTCTTGCAAGCATTAGCCCGGCTCCGATACAGCGGACATGAAGTCCTCTTTTTCCGAATATGGGATGAAAAAACAGAACGGCGTTTTGAACTGCCCTTAGAACCTCTGCGCCTCCTAGATATGGAGTCTCGTCAAGAGGTGAAAGTGCATCCATTAGAGATGCAGGCGCTTTATCAAATGCACTTTCAACGCTGGGAACGCTCTCTCAAGACCTTCTGTACCCGTTTGCGCATAGACTGGGTAGAAGTAGATATGGCTGAAGGTTTTTTTGAACCTTTGCGGCGCTATCTCCTCAAACGCCAACGTCTCTCATGAAGACCTTTTATACGACCAGTCCTGCTAAGCTAAATATAGGCTTACATATTCTGGGGCGCTGGCCTGACGGGTATCACATTCTGGAGACCCTCTTAGTGCCCTATCCGGACTTGTACGATGACATAGAAGTCAAGCTGCTCTCTGGACACGATAGATTGGAGTTGCATATCACTGGCATAGAAGTGCCTGATGCTGAAGAAAACTATTTAGAAACGACTTACTGGCTGCTTAGAGAGCGCTTAGGGCGTCCTCTTCCAGCCTTATCGGTTCATCTTCATAAGCGCATTCCTGTGAGCGCGGGGTTAGGTGGCGGCTCAGGGAATAGCGGAAGTTTCCTGCGTCTTCTTCAGGAGATTTTAGACCCTCCTCCTACACTAAACTTTCTTCATGAAGTAGCATGTGAAATAGGCAGCGATGTACCCTTCTTCCTCTACAATCAGCCTATGTTAGCTAAAGGGATTGGGACGCAAATGACCCCTTTCTCTATAAACTTGGACGAGTTTGAAATCTTCACTCTTACGCCTCCGGTGCCTTGCTCTACCAAGCATATCTATCGCGGACTGCGACCTTCTCAGTGGAGTCGCACGCCCATAGAGCCTATTTTGCGTCAGGGTGTAGACACATGGCCGAACTACCTGCATAACGACTTGGAAAGTGTCAGTTTTCAACTTTATCCTACCCTGCTGGTTTTGAAAAAGGCTTTGTACGATGCTGGAGCGGTATATGCCAGTATGAATGGCAGCGGTAGTAGCCTGTACGGCCTGTTTAGGCGAGGCTGACTTAGGGGGATCATTTTCCCCTCCAAGGAGTAGAAACCGTAAGTTGTAGGAGGGTTTCTACTTAGCCAAAGGAGGTAGGAGAGTTTCGGTCTTATTCAAAAATTGCAAATGAGGGCATTCCGAAACCGGGCTATCTCTAGATTCATAGACGGTTGAAAAGTCCTTAACAAGGTCCCCCTAGCTTCGGCTTATGTACTGGCGAGTGGTAGTTGCGCTTGCGATTGTATGGGCGCAAGAGGAGCGCAGTATTCTGATGCCTTATCCCCCTTCCTCTCCTCGCCCTCGTATAGATACGCAGAAGCGTTTCTACCGAATCATTGTTTTAGACGCACAGACTCAAGAGCCCCTGCCAGGGGCATATGTTTTCAATAGCTCCGATAGTACCGGCTTACTCACCGATAGCATGGGGGTAGCAGAAATCGGGGTCATTTTTCACACAGATACCGTGTGGATAGAAGTGCGATACATCGGCTACGAGACTCAACGAGTGCTTTTGTCCAAACGAGCGCGAGTGCAGCAGCAGCTTTTTCTGTCTCCAGAAGGGGTTCAGCAATCGGAGGTGATTATTGTGAGCTTGCGGGTCTATCGCACCGAAGTTTCTTTATTAGCCTCCTTGAGGGAAACGCCGCAAATAGCGAGCGGTATCTCAGGCCAAGTGATTGAGAAAACCCCGGATCAGACGCTCGCTCAGGTTTTATCTAGAATTGCTGGGGTATCGGTGTATGATGGCAGGTTCCTCAACATTCGTGGTATGGGACAGCGCTATAATACCATTCTAATCAATAATCTACCTGCTCCTCAGACGGAGCCTGATAGTCGGGGATTTGATCTAACGCTTATCCCAGCTGGTCTATTGGATCAAGTCCTGGTGTATAAGAGTGCGACGGCAGAGTATACGGGGGACTTTGGGGGTGGTATTGTGAATATCCTGACTCGCAAGAGTGAGGATAAGGCCTGGGGTAGTGTAAGTTGGCAAGTGGGGTACCTTCATCAGACTACATCTCAAGAGGGACTTCAGGGTACGCTAAGTTTAGCGGAGGGGTGGGGGGCAGGAGTTTCAGGACAAGGTTTGCCCAAGGGATTTCCTGAGGATATGAACACGCTCAGTTTATCCGAAGCAAGTCAGTGGAGTCAGCGCCTACCGCCTAAGTTCGCATTCCAAAAGTTAAGAAGCCTTCCCCCTAACGGGCAATTGGGCTTTCATATAGGTGTGCCTATCGGAACGCGCATATGGACCACTTGGGCAGCCTCCTATGGTATTCAGTTTCAGAACCTGCGTGTTCAACGCTACCGATATGAGATGCTATTCCCTCGCGCTGGAGTTAATCCTAAGCTCTTTGGCTATGAAGATTGGCAAACTACGCGCAGCATTCGCTGGCTGGGTTTTCAAAACTGGATTTGGATGCCTAACCCGAAAAATCAATTAGAGCTCAATCTAATGCTCTCCCGGCTGGCAGATGATGAGACAATTCTTCGGGAAGGGTACTCGTATTACCAGCGGGCTGATGCGGTATTTCGAAACTACAGTTGGCAGTATTTGCTGCGTACTCTCGGAATGGCACAAATAGAAGGCTTTCATGGACTCGGTCGGAATTTGAGTTTGCGTTGGAATCTTGGAGCAAATCTTAGTGAGCGGGAGGAGCCGGACTTTCGGCGGGTTCGCACTGTGCGTTCTTCGGGGGATTCGGTGTATCGGATTATTTTGCCCCCTGGGGCGACTACCTTTGATGCAGCTCGCTTTTTTAGCCAAATGCGTCAGTACAGTCTTGCATCCAATCTAATCCTGAGACTTCAGCTGAGGCGCTGGCGAGTTCATGGCGGCATTCAGTCGGAATATCGCTCACGACGATTCTCAGCTCGCTGGTTTTCCTATACTTTTCCTGCTTCGGGCAACCCGATCTTCTTAGAGAGTTGGAGTGCCCTTCCCCTTTCAGAAGCATTTTCCTCGGAGTACCTTCCCTACCTGCGTTTGCGAGAGGGGACCAATCCAACCGATCGATACGAGGCAAAGCAGCTTTACCTCGCTCCATTTGTGTCGGTAGAAAGAGATATAGGGCGCTGGCACCTTCACACAGGGCTTAGGTATGAGTGGGGCTATCAGTACCTTCGCTCCGCCACAGCTACCCAAATGATTGATCAGCGCATACCTTTCCCCTTATGGCTGCCTTTTGTGAATGCTATTTATGGCTTCTCTCAGTCTCATCAAGTACGATTGGCGTACAACCGAAGCCTCAATCGCCCTGAACTGCGTGAGCTCGCTCCATTCCTGTACTACAACTTTGCGCTTACCATAGAAGAGTCCGGAAACCCCAACCTGCGTCCAGCTCGTCTTCATAATATAGACCTGCGGTACGAATGGCTGCCTACCCTAAAGGATCTGGTAGCGGTTGGAGTGTTTTACAAGCATATTGCTAACCCCATCGAAACCTATATTGTGCGAGGAGCGGACCAGCCTATCATCCGTTTTGGGAATGCCGAAGGGGCCACTCTTTTAGGCGCCGAGGTAGAAGCTCGGGTGCAGCTCTTCCCTGCTTTTTCGCTCATAGCGAATGCCTCTTATGTATGGAGTCAAGTTGATTTAGGGACCCAGGTACAAAACACGATGGGAGCGGTCCCCACCCAAGAGCGATTTCGTCCGCTCCAGAGTCAGGCTCCCTACCTGCTTAATCTAATAGCCATCTTGGCGCCAGTTGGGTATCGCTGGGAAATCTCCTCCTCCCTCCAAGTCAACGGCCCTCGCTTATGGTGGGTGGGGGATAACTTCAATCCCAGTGTGTACGAGATGCCGCGCCTTTTATGGGATATGCGATGGCGTCAGACTTTTCGGCGATTCTTTATAGAGCTGCAGGCCCGAGACATTCTCAACCAGCCCTTTTATTATCGCCAGGATACTGATCGGAATGGACGGATTGACCGTCAGGAAGATGTGATATTTCGCTTCGTACGAGGTTCTGAATGGAGCCTTCGCTCGGGACTTCTCTGGTGAAGGGCTTGGAGGACTTGAGTAGCGATGTACCTTCGGTCGTAATGCTTCTCTGCCCAGCGTCGCGCCCGCTCGGTGGCTCGGTGCCATTCAGCGCGGTCCCAGTAGTATCGGAGGATGCCTGCTGCAAACCTCTCAGGAGCCATAGCCGCAAATCCACACTGGGCCTCTCGTAATACAGCTGCTTGCCACCCTGTGTAATTTAAGCCTACTACAAGCCCGTTAGCTAAGTAATCGTAAAACTTATTGGCGCTATTGCTGAATAGAATCGGCTGCGGGCGCACTAAAGAGACTCCCACATGAGCCTCCGACAGCCAGCAAGGCATCTCTTCTACGGGGACTGGTGGGAAAATACGAACTGAAGGTAGCTCCTTGGCTTCCCGTTCTAATCGATCTCTCTCGGCTCCGTCGCCGATGAGCCAGAAAACTATGCCTCTATAGGCTTGGAGTAGCTTGGCTACTTGGAGGAGGAATCTGACATGGTTGACCCAACCAAATGTCCCTGCGTAGATGACCCTAAAGGGCAGAAAAGAAGGGATGCGTCTCCGATAGAAGAGGGCAGGACGGGTGCCGTTGAAGCTCAGAAGAGTCCTTTCGGGGGGTAGGAAGCGGGCTATATCGGGGGAGAGCGCAAAAAGTACCTCAGCTTGCCTGTAACTCCACTGAAGGAGCCAAGCGATGGGAAGGTACAGAAAACGGGGCAGCCGAAGCGAAAGTACCTGAGGCCAAGCGTCATATACTTCCAAACTAAAGGGTTGTCGGGTTAGCTTGAAGCGGAAAGCCGCTACCCAAGGGAGCAAAGGGGGAGGCAAGGTAGCCAGTAGATAAAGACGCCGATGCCGAAGCCGCCAAAGTATGTAAAGGCTCCACAGCGTGAAGCGCCCGAAAGATAGGATTCGCTGAGGCATACAGAGCTTTTGGTGATAAGGCCCAGGGAGCCAAACGATACAAACGCCCGCAGTGCGAAAGGCTCGCTGCTTAGGGTATGGGGAAGGAAAGTAGGTCCCTCCAGCTAAGACCCAGACCTCGGTTCCTTGCTCGCGCCAGTACCGAGCTAGGTCATAGCTGCGACGATTCCCCCATCCTCCAGGCGGGGTGAAAAAGTACTGCCAATACAAAATCCCCAACAGCAGTTGCTGCCTATTGGGTTGTCTTGGCGGGTCGTAGGGGACGGGAGGTTGAATGGTCTGCTTAGGGGAAAACAGGCGGAACCTAAGCCGAGTCGGCGCCATTTTATGCTGTCTCAGCGTTTAGTTTCAGCTCATGGAGCCCTACGATATAAATCATGGGTATTCCCCCCCTTCTGGTTCTTGTGGGGGTTAGGTAAGCTGCAAGTAACGATTCTGCACATACCCTTGAGCGAACTCCTCCCCTGAGAGGGGCTTCTTCCCCTCTACTTGAAGGTAGAGGAGTCGCAGCGGACCATCTTGGCAGGCTACCACAGTAGTTCCATCTTCACGCCAAACGGTACCTGGAGGCTGGGTTATTCGGCGGGGGGGGAGTTTCTGAGCTTTGAGAATCTGTAATCGCTTACCCTGGAGGAGAGTCCATGCTCTTGGCTCGGGGGACAGGGCTCGGATGAAGTTGTAGACCACCTTGGCTGGTTTATCCCACTGAATCCGGGTGTTTTCACTGGTCAACTTAGGTGCATAGGGCGCATGGGGAACCTCAGGCTGGGGATAGGGTTTCAAAGTGCCCAAGGCTAATCCCTCCAAGGCCTCTATGAGAAGTTCGGCTCCGATTTCTGATAAGAATCGGGCTAACTCCCCCGAGTCCCATGTATCGGGTAGGGGGTAGGCCCGTTGCAAGATGATTTCTCCCGTATCAATACCCTCTCGAATGCGGAAAATGGTGAGGCCAGTTTCTTTTTCGCCTGCCATGATCGTCCATGGAATAGGAGCTGGTCCGCGATAAGCAGGTAAGAGCGATGGATGGATATTGAGCGCTCCGAACGGTGGCATCTCCCAAATAGCTTTGGGTAAAATCTTATAGGCTACGACGACAAAGGCATGCCCACCGAGCGGGCGGAGGCGGTCAGGCAAGCTGGGTTCTTTAGGGGATTCCACTTCCCACACAGGCAATCCCAAGCTCAGAGCTTCTTGCTTGATGGGGGTAGGCTGCGGTACATAACCTCTGCCAGCAGGCTTATCGGGATTGGTGATGACCGCTACGACTTGATGGGGAGAGGCAACCAAGCGGCGAAGAGCGGGAACGCCGAAGTCTCCATTTCCAAAAAACACTATGCGCATTAGACGACTACATTCACGATTTTACCAGGGACTACAACGATGCGACGAATTTCCTTGTTGTTAGTATAGCGGAGGAGTCGCTCGTCTTCACGCACTTTGGCTTCAATCTCGTGAGGGGAGAACTCGGCGGGCACCTTGAGGTGAAATCGCAGCTTTCCATTTACAGAAACAGGATACTCTATCTCTGCTTGGACGAGGTATTCATCAGACCATGTAGGCCATGGGGCTTCCCAAAGCGGAATCGTTTCGCCTGCTCGCTCCCATAGCTCATGGGCTATATGAGGGGCAAAAGGCTCTAGAAGGATGAAAAAAGGTAGCCACACCGCCCGCTTGTGGCAATCCAGTCGCTGCATCTCATTCAGAAATATCATGAAGTGGGAGACGCAGGTATTGAGGCTCAGCCGTTCAATGTCCTCTGAAACACGCTTAATGGTTTGATGGAGCAGGCGAAGTTCCTCCTTGGAGGGCGAATCTAAGGTAAGTCGGATAGAGGAGCTTGTCGTATCGTCTTCTCCCACGAGGAAACGCCAGAGACGCCGTAAGAACTGGTAAGTACCTTGAATGCCCCGAGGGTCCCAGGGCTTGGTTTGCGTAAGGGGTCCTAAAAACATTTCATATAACCGAAATGCATCTGCCCCGTACCGCTCGCACAGCTCATCGGGCGTAACGACGTTGTGAAATGACTTGGACATTTTCTCAATCAAGGGTTCGCCGAGGAATTCTCCCTGTGGGTTTCGCTCAAATCGGTCGTTAGCGTATTCTGGCATCCAGCGCTTGAATCCCTCCACATCCACTCGGGTGTCATCGGTGAGGGCCAGCTCTACTCGGATCGGAATATAGGCAGATTTGTCTTGGATGAGGTCCGCTGAGGTGAAGATAGGGGCATCTTTGCGGCGATAGATGAGAATAGAGCGTCCCAGAATCATACCCTGATTGACTAACTTTCTAAAGGGCTCTTTGACGGGTGAAACCCCGATGTCATACAGAAAGTGGGTCCAGAAACGCGCATAGAGAAGGTGGCCCACAGCGTGTTCGGCCCCTCCTACATACAAATCCACGGGCATCCAGTATCGGAGCTTAGCTGGATCAGCCAGCGTGTGGGGAGCGTGAGGGTCGCAATATCGCAGAAAGTACCAACTGGAACCTGCCCAGCCGGGCATAGTATCGGTTTCGCGTTCGCTGCCGTCGGGAAGCTGAACCCACTCCTGTAGACGTGCCAGAGGAGAACGAGCCTCACCGGTCGGCTCATACCGCTCTATGGGCGGAAGTTCAACAGGTAGAGTCTCTACGGGATAAGGAATACCCCCCTTCCAAACAATGGGGAATGGCTCGCCCCAATACCGTTGGCGAGAGAAGACTGCATCTCGTAGGCGATACTGGATAGCCGGCTCACCTTTTCCATCCAAAGCGAGGCGCTCCCGTATTCGCTGAATCGCTTCCTCTACGGAGAGTCCAGTGAGAAAGTCGGAATGAGTAAGTCGGCCCTCTCGGGCTTCATAGGCCCCCGTTTCAGCGGATATACCCTCTATAATAGAGCGGATAGGCAGCCCGAAGTGCTTAGCGAAGGCCCAATCGCGAGCATCATGAGCGGGCACGGCCATGATAGCGCCTGTTCCGTATCCCATTAGCACATAGTCGCTTGTAAAAAGGGGTAGTTTTTCCCCTGTATAGGGGTGCTCAGCATAAGTTCCTAAGGCAGCTCCGGTAGGAGTCCCGCCTCCAATTAAACGATCTCTTTCCAGTCGGTTTTTCGCCCATTCCCTATAGCGGAGTACATCGGCTTGGTGAGAAGGGGCGGTCAGCCTGTCTATGAGAGGGTGTTCGGGAGCTAATACCAGAAAAGTCGCTCCCCAAAGCGTATCCGGTCGGGTGGAAAAAACCCGCAGGAGGATACGCTCCCCTGTAGCCGTCTCTACGGGAAAGTCAATGTAAGCGCCTTCTGAACGCCCTATCCAATGGCGCTGCTGCTCTTTGATGGCTGGGCTCCAATCCAGCTCGTCCAAGCCCTCTAAGAGTCGTTCAGCGTAGGCTGTAATCCGCAGGAACCACTGCCGCAGAGGTATCCTATACACCGGATGACCTCCCCGTTCAGAGAGGCCATCTTTCACTTCTTCGTTAGCGAGGACGGTGCCCAAGGCTGGACACCAATTCACAATCGCCTCTTGGGTATAAGCCAGGCGGTAATGCATTAAGACCGCTTCACGTGCCCCCTCCTCCATGCTAAGCCAGTCTTGCGCTGAAAATCGCTCTGTGTAGTCGGTGGCGGCGCTAACATTTAGGTTGCCTGACTGGTTGAAGAGCTGTACCAGCTCTGAGATAGGGCGAGCTTTCTGAGCCTCTTTGTCGTACCAGTGCGAGAAAAGCTGAAGGAAAATCCACTGCGTCCATTTATAGTAGTGGGGGTCGCTGGTGCGCACCGCTCGCGACCAGGCATATCCTAAGCCAATCCGCTTGAGCTGCTCCGTGTAGCGTTGAATGTTTCGCTCGGTAGTGATGGCTGGATGGACGCCAGTGCGGATAGCATACTGCTCTGCAGGCAGCCCAAAAGAGTCAAACCCCATGGGATGGAGTACGGCATATCCTTTATGCCGCTTGTACCGAGCGATGATATCCGTAGCTATGTAGCCCAGGGGATGTCCTACATGAAGACCTGCCCCCGAGGGATAGGGAAACATATCCAGTACATAGTATTTGGGCTTGGAGGAATCCTCTTGGACCTCGTAAGCGCCGAAAGCTTCCCAGTGCGCCTGCCACTTGCGGTCTATGGAGGCAAAGGACATGGTGGGCGAAAATACGAAGGGTTGCTCGGTAAGCGAACTTGCCGTAAATTGCTGAAAGTGCATCACTTGGGGCATCTTTTTTTAGCAGAGGAGACGGGGGAGTTTCAGTTTGGGGCGTTCATTGCGGATGGGGTACGGGCTCAGCGTTTAGCCCTTTTGCCGCCAGGAGTGCGCTTGGGGGTTGAGTTTCACCGCTGGGTAGATTGGCAGACCGATAGACACCCCGCCTTTCTGGAGGCTCGGCGGCTTCTGCGCTCTGCCGCTGGACGGTACGCCGGCCTCATGGTGGATTTATGGCTGGATGTCGTGTTAGGCGAGCAGTGGCCCAGCCTCGCTATAGAACCTATTGAGACTTTTGAGCAGCGATTCCGAGAAGAAAGCCTTCTCCCTTATCAAATCTGGGTCCCGCCAAGCTGGAGAGCCTTTGTAGAAAGGTTGTGTCAAGAGCGCCTTCTCCTCCATTTTGCCTCAGCCGATTTTATGCTGAAACACATGGAGCAGTTCATCCAGAGGCGACAGCTTCCGCTTCGTCCTTCCTCTATCCAGGAGACGATTCAGAACGAACGGGCCTATCTATCCGAGGTTTTAGGGTCTTTCTGGCGCGAGGCTCTAAGCTGGCGCCGCAGAACCGATACCTTCAAGCCGAATCCCTAACTTTGCTAATCTATGATACCACCGACGAATGGGCTACCTAAAAACATCTTTAACAAGACCCGAGATATTCGGGAGAAACGAGCTACCGATACTTGGCAAATCTTCCGCATCATGGCGGAGTTTGTAGATGGATTTGAGACTTTATCCCGCATTGGTCCCTGTGTTTCCATATTTGGTTCGGCTCGGAGTGCGCCGGGTAGTCCTCATTACGAATTAGGCGTAGAAGTAGCTAAAGCCCTTGTGGAAAACGGTTACGGTGTGATCACAGGGGGGGGGCCCGGTATCATGGAGGCCGCTAACAAAGGAGCAAAGCTCCTTGGGGGCTACTCGGTGGGTCTCAATATCGTCTTGCCCTTTGAGCAGCACCCCAATCCGTTTGTGGATGAAAACCTCCTCATTCACTTTGACTACTTTTTTGTGCGCAAGGTGATGTTCGTGAAATATGCCCAAGCCTTTGTGGTGCTGCCCGGGGGCTTCGGTACTATGGATGAGCTGTTTGAAGCTCTTACACTCATTCAGACTCGCAAGATAGAGCGGTTCCCTGTAGTAATGGTCGGCAGCGCCTACTGGCGCGGCTTGGTGGAGTGGATAAAAGCTACGGTTCTGGAGGAATGGAAGTATATCTCGCCTGAGGATTTATTCCTATTCACGCTGGTAGATACTCCCCAAGAAGTTGTAGAGACCATCAATTCCTTTTACCGTCAGCGTATGGAGCGACTTCAGCTTGGCTGAGTATGCTCCTTTATCCTGTGCGGCGCCTTCTCTGGGCGGCATCTCAGATGATTCTGATTTTTCTGGGGGTAGGGGTAGGTTTGGTTTGGATGCTGAGGTGGGCTCCCTTTCCGCCCGTAGGTGTAGTGTTGGGGTATTTTTCCGGGAAGGCTCCTCAATGGGGCTGGCTTGGTTCTTTAGATGGGCTACCTCACCTGCGGAAAGCTATTCAAGTTTTAGAGACAGAGCCTCGCCTGCGTCGTCGTCCGCCTCTGGCTCAGCGCGTAGCTGAGCAAGTTTTTTATCCACCCGAGGCTAAAAAATGGGGTAGTTTCTTCCTCAGTAAGCTCTTAGAGCTCCTTTGGAATGAGGAGCGGCTCATCCTTTTTTATATCAATTCCATTCCTTATGACACCGACGTATACGGCATCCAAGCGGCTGCCCAGCGCCACTTTCGGAAAAGCATAGAGCAGTTGTCTTCGGGTCAGCTGGCTGAGCTTCTTTTGCGGCGAGAGGGTCCGCCTCTCTCTGTGCCTTTGCCCGCTTCCCTCCATAAAGAGCGCCAACGATTGGAACGGCTTCTCCTTACTGCTTATGGCTCGTAAGCGTTCTAAGAAGCATAAGTCCAATCTCTCTTCTCTCTTGCAGAGCCATCGTTTTCGCCTGATCATGGGCACCCTTCTGATGGGGTTTATACTTTTGGGCGGGGCCCAGGTCTTGGCTTCGGTTCGGGTAAAAGAACCTCTTATACTGTATATACCTCTGCAGGCTTCGGCTCGGCGTCCCATCCAAAGCCAAGTGGCTGAGCTTTTCCCCCGATACACCCTTTGGCACTGGCTCATTCGGCAAGGTGGGGTGCAGGCGGGGCGATACGAGATTCGGCCGGGAGAAAGTGCTTGGACTGTCTGGCATCGCTTAAGGCGAGGCTTACAGACGCCTTTGCGGCTTTACCTGCGCCCTCAGCGCAGTCCTCAACACCTTTATCAGTTTCTGGGTGAGCATCTTGCCCATGACTCCGCCACATGGGCGGCAAGCCTTAGCGCCTATCCTTGGCAAAGCTTAGGTCTATCTCAATTCACTTGGATAAGTCTATTCCTGCCCGATGTGTATGAACTGTACTGGACCGTTTCTCCCAAACAACTCATTCAGCGCATGTGGGAGAACTATCAGCGCTTTTGGAGCGAAGAGCGCCGAAAGAAAGCTGAATCGCTCGGCCTCTCTCCCACAGAAGTCATTACCTTGGCTTCTATTGTGGAATACGAAACCTACCGCAGCAGCGAAAAGCCTCTCATCGCTGGAGTGTATCTCAATCGTCTGCGTGTGGGTATGCCTCTTCAAGCAGACCCTACGGTTATATTTGCCACGCAGCAGTTTCAAGCGACCCGAGTTACGCATCGGATGCTGGAAGTGGATTCACCTTACAATACCTACAAGTATCGTGGGCTTCCTCCTGGTCCCATTGGAACCCCCTCTATAGAAAGCATAGAAGCGGTTCTCAACTACACCCCCAACGATTACTTATACTTTTGTGCCCGTCCCGATGGTTCTGGATATCATGACTTTTCCAAAAGCTACGCTGAGCATATGAATAAAGCTCGGGCCTACCGACAAGCTCTCAACCGATGGTTCGCTCAGAAGAGGTAGATAAGCCTTTCTGGCAAGTTCCGCATGAGGTGCGCTTGCGCGTACGCTATGCAGAGACCGACCAAATGGGTGTGGTGTATTATGCGCATTATGCTGTATACTGCGAAGTAGCTCGGACTGAGTGGCTTCGTCGTTTGGGTCTTACTTACGCTGAAATGGAGGAGAAAATGAATGTTCTCCTCCCGGTGCGTCGCTTCAGCATCACCTATCATCGCCCGGCTCGGTACGATGATGAACTGCGAATAGAGTCTTGGCTGGCTGAACCCCCGGGCACTCGTCTGCACTTTCAACATAAGATTTATCGGGACCAAATCCTACTCGCTGAGGCTGAAGTAACGCTGATCTTTGTAGATAAGGTTTCGTGGCGTCCGTGTCGCCCGCCCGAGGCTTTTTATGAGGCGCTGGCTGAGGCTTCTACTCATTAAGGTAGCAACGCTACGTCTGCCGGGCTTCACCCGAGTGCGTCTTGGCACCGTCGCCGTGCTCTTCTGGCGGAATATTACCCATCCTACCTTCACTCTGCGAGGTAGTGCGATGGCTTTCAGCTTCTTTTTTGCGCTCTTTCCTGGGCTCCTCTTCGCTCTTTTGTGGATCAGCTATCTCCCATTTGAACGATTTGATGCTTTGCTTCAGGAGCAGCTTGGAGCAGTATTACCCCCCCCTGTTTATGAGCTAGTCCATGATGTGGTCTTTCAAGAGGTCTACGGCCGAAGGAACTGGACCCTTTTGTCTACCTCCCTGATTTTAGCAGTCTATTCCCTTTGGCAGGGCATGCTGACCATGCTCCGAGCCTTTTTCCACGAAGACATGCCGCAGCCACCTTTCTGGGTGCTATGGCTACGAGCCTTGGGTCTCGTTGTATTTCTCCTCCTGCTTATCGTAGCTAACCTAACCTTCTCCTTCCTCCAAGATAAGCATCTCTCGGCTTGGCTTTCCCTCCTTTTGGATTCACCAGTAGGGCCGGGCATAGAACTACTCTTGGGCGTTATCAAGTTTATCCTGCTATTTCTGATTGTGAGCTTTGCTATTGAGGTTATGTATCGGGCGGGCATGCCTCGGCGTAGCCTTCCTTACCTTCTTTCGCCTGGGGCTCTCGTGGCAACCTTCCTGCTGGGGGCTGCTATGAAGCTCTTGTCTTGGTACTTTCTCGCTGTGGCCAACTTCAGTCGTTTCTATGGCAGCATCGCCGCTGTGATAGCTCTCATGGTATGGTTTTACTGGCTGTCTATGGTATTGCTCGTAGGATTTGAGATAAACTACAGCCTTTACCGATCCATTCTGCGAACGGAAAATCCCCCTTGAATCGTTATGTTTGTCGTATGCCTACCATCTACATAGATGGGCGCCCGTATGAGTACGAAAAGCCCGGCAAGCTCCTCCAGTACTGCTTGGATAATGGCATAGAGATACCTTATTTCTGCTATCACCCAGCTTTGAGTATCCCTGCAAACTGCCGGATGTGTCTCGTAGAGACTGGCTTCCCCCTTCGTGATCGCCAAAGCGGCGAATACCTTCGAGAGCCCGATGGTTCTATCAAGATTGGTTGGGGGCCTAAGCCCACGCCTTCTTGCACCACTGACTTAGCGCCAGACCTGCATGTACGCACCCATCGCACTTCGGAGACGGTACGCCGTACTCAGGAGGCTGTGCTGGAGTTCATCCTAATCAACCATCCTTTGGATTGTCCCATTTGTGATCAGGCTGGCGAGTGCCCTCTCCAAATCTGGACCTACAAATACGGACCCGAAGGCTCACGTTTTGAAGAAGAAAAGGTGCATAAGCCTAAGCGGATTCGGCTGGGTCCCCGCGTCATCTTGGATGCAGAGCGCTGCATCAACTGCACTCGCTGTGTGCGTTTCACCGATGAGGTCTCTAAGACGCGCCAACTTACCATCGTTCAGCGAGGCAATCAGAACTACCCGGCTACCGCCGAAGGTCAGCCGTTTGATGATCCCTATTCGCTCAATACCGTAGATATCTGTCCCGTAGGAGCTCTCACCAGCGCCGACCATCGCTTCAAGGCGCGTCCCTGGGAAATGAACTATACCCCGACCATCTGCACTGGTTGCGCCCAGGGCTGTAATGCCTACGCTTGGGTGCGCGATAACCTCGTCATGCGATTCACGCCCCGAAAGAACCTACAAATCAACCAGTACTGGCTTTGTGATGAAGGGCGCTTAGATTATCAGAAATATAATGAGCGACGGGCATCGGGGATTCGCCAAGCTGGGGACATCCCGCTAAGTTGGAACGAAGGCTTCGCAGCCGCCGCTAAGCTGCTTCAAGAGCACAGAGGCAAGGTCTTGTTTGTTGGGTCTGCCTTTGCCTCGGTAGAAACTTTGTATGTGCTGCGGTCTTTTGCGGAGAAAGTTTCACCGAATACCCCGCTTTATTTCATTCCGCATGAGCAGCCAAACTGGGGAGATGACTTCTTACGCCGAGATGACCGCACTCCAAATCGTCGTGGAGCGGAAGCCTTGGGGTATATTCCTGTCCAGGAAGAAGAGGTCTTGACTCTTCTGAACTCCGGGCGTTTCTCTCTGCTGTATTGGGTGGAGGACGACAAAGCCTTGGAAAATCTTCTTCCTCGCTTACCTAAGGAGCTGCCTGTGATAGCACATCTTTACCAGCTTGTAGAAGGATACGAGCGATTGGCGGTTATTCTGCCAGCTGCCACGCACTTAGAGAGCTTTGGCACATATGTCAATCATCAAGGGATTGCTCAGACAGTTCAGCCAGCTCGTCAGTGGCTTCAAATGACCCCAGAGGACTGGTTTTACCTCTCTAAGAGTCGGCTGGATGCAGCCGGTCAAGCGGTAGATCGGTGGCGACACCCTGCCCATATCCCTGATTGCTTGCCGAGCTACAAGCTGCTTTTGACCTTGGCTGAGCAGCTTCATTTAGGCCTGTCCCTTCCTAAGGAGCACCTTCCGCTATGGGAGAGGCTCAAAGCCGAGTTAGCTGTGATGACGAGTGCCTCCTACCCCAAACTGCTGAGAAAGGAGATTTTTCGGCATAACCAGTTGGCTTTCGCCTTTCAGGCGTAGAGAGACCCTGCGAAGCTCAGAAGGAGGGAAAGCCTTTTCTTCTTTTTGTCTCAGCTGCCTGAACCGACCCCTTCTCAAAAGCGTACCTTTGCATGGATGTGGAAGAGTCTGGGTCCCCTTCGCCTATCTCAGTGGGAGAAGGAGGTACTGGAGCTGTGGCGGCATGAAAAGACATTTGAAGCTTCGTTAGCTCGGCGTCAAGGAGCCCCTACTTTTACCTTTTATGAAGGCCCCCCCTCCGCCAACGGAAAACCCGGCATCCACCATGTATTCGCCCGTACCCTCAAAGACCTCGTGTGTCGCTATAAAACGATGCGAGGGTACTTTGTTCCCCGGCGTGCTGGTTGGGACACCCATGGTCTCCCCGTAGAACTCGCTGTAGAAAAGGAGCTTGGGATTCGCAAATCCGACATCGGTACGCGTATCTCTATCGCCGATTACAATCGGGCTTGCCGAGAAGCAGTCATGCGCTACAAGAATGCTTGGAATGAGCTGACCGAGCGCATGGGATATTGGATAGACCTAAGTAACCCCTATATCACCTTTGAGTCGTCTTACATAGAAAGCGTCTGGTGGCTGCTCAAGGGGTTGTATGAGAAAGGCCTCTTGTACAAGGATTACACCATTCAGCCCTATTCGCCGGCTGCTGGGACCGCTCTAAGCCAGCACGAGCTCAATCTACCCGGGGCTTATCGCAGTGTCGAAGACCCGTCCATCACCGTGCAGTTTCGCAGTCAAAGGGACCCTCAGCTTTATTTTTTGGCCTGGACGACTACTCCATGGACTTTGCCTTCTAACGCCGCTCTCGCCGTTCATCCCGAGTTGGACTACGCTGAAATAGAAACCTTTCAGCCTTACACCCGGGAGCCTATTCGAGTAGTGCTGGCAGAAGGTGCAATTAGCCGATACTTTTCCCATGAAGAGCTGCCCTTTACGGCTGAAGCCATAGACCGGCGCACAGGCAAGCTACCTTGGCGTCTTATCCGCCGCATCAAGGGGCGCAACATTGTGAATGAGCGATATGAACCCCTTTTCCGCTATGTAGAGCCGAAGGGCGACGCCTGGCGAATAATCCCCGCTGATTTCGTAACCTTAGAGGAGGGGACGGGTATCGTGCATATCGCCCCTACTTTTGGTGCGGACGACCTGAAAGCAGCTCGTAAGCACGGGATTCCCCCCATCCTGGTTCAGGATGATCAAGGCACCCTCACCCCCCTCGTGGATAAAGAAGGGCGATTTGTACCGCATGTTACCGATTTTGCGGGGCGATATGTGAAAAACTACACCAACGACCCCGATTATAAGCCTGTAGATGAGGATATTGCGCAGAACTTACGCCAGCGGGGCCTCCTGTTTCGCAAAGAGGTCTATAGGCATAACTACCCCCACTGTTGGCGCACCGACAAGCCTGTGCTGTATTATCCCGTTGAGGCGTGGTTTATCCGAACCTCAGCCCTCCGAGAGAAGCTCGTCGCCCTCAATCGTACGATTGAATGGTATCCCCCCGCTATTGGTGAGGGGCGATTTGGCAACTGGCTAGAGCATGTAGAAGACTGGAATCTCTCCCGAAGTCGCTTCTGGGGCATTCCCCTACCCATCTGGCGTACTCGGGACGGCAAGTATGAGCGCTGCATCGGCTCCTTTGCTGAGCTACAAGAGGCGGTAGAAGAAGCCCGACATAAAGGACTCATGCCACATAACCCCTTAGACCGGCCTGACTTTGATCCGCATCGTCCCTACGTAGATGAGATCATCCTAGCCGCTCCCGATGGCAGCCCCATGTATCGGGAGCCAGACGTCATAGATGTATGGTTTGATTCTGGGGCTATGCCCTATGCCCAGCAGCATTATCCTTTTGAGAATCAGGGGGTATTTTGGGCTCAATTCCCCGCTGACTTTATAGCAGAGGGGATAGACCAGACGCGCGGCTGGTTTTATACGCTTCATGCCATAGCGGTTGCCCTTTTTGATACCGTTGCTTATCGTCGTGTCTTGGTAAATGGGCTTGTCTTGGATAAGGAGGGCAATAAGATGTCTAAGCGCTTGGGGAATGTAATAGAGCCAGAGGAGCTGATGGAAAAATACGGAGCTGATCCTACTCGGTGGTATTTGGTGAGTAACGCCCCTCCATGGGAGAATGTACGATTTGATGAAAGCCGCTTGGCTGAAAAGGTGCGTACCTTTTTTGGCACGCTTCATAATGCATATGAGTTCTTCGCTCTGTATGCTCGCATAGATGGGTATAGGCCTCAGCCCCTGCCTCCATTGGAGTCTCTTCCCCCCATAGATCAGTGGGTCCTGAGCGAAACCGAAAAACTGACAGCCGAAGTAACCTCAGCTTATGAGAGCTACTTTCCGACGCAGGCGGCACGGCTAATAGAGGAGTTTGTCATAGAGAAACTTTCTAACTGGTACATTCGGCTGAATCGCCGGCGCTTTTGGAAGGGTGAGAAAGACGCAGACAAGTGGGCAGCTTTTACGATTCTTCGAGATGTGTTAGGACGGGTGGCTCAGCTTATGGCGCCGATAGCCCCTTTTTATTCCGAGCTACTCTGGCGTCATTTGAATTTCTCCGATTCAGTTCATTTGAGCGATTTCCCTCAAGAAAATCCTGCTTTGCGTCGTCCAGACTTGGAAGCAGCGATGGATAAGGTGCGGCGTTTAGCTTCTCTCCTTCATAGCTTGCGCAAGCGGAGTGGTCTGCGTGTGCGTCAGCCTCTCCCTCAGGCTCTCGTACCGGCAAGTTACCGCTCTTGGTTAGAGCCCCTATCGGACCTTCTCCTCCAAGAGCTCAACCTCAAAGCTATTACCTACTTGGATGACCACAGCGAAGCCGTAGTCTATGAGCTGCGTCCAAACTATCGGACGCTGGGACCGCGACTTGGGGCTCGGGTCTCGGCGTTAGCTTCTTACCTCCGTCAGTTGAGTCAAAAAGAAATACTCAATGCTATCCATCAAGGCTTTATTCAGTGGGAGGGCGAGACTTTCCCCCTGAGCGACTTAGAGATTCGGGCTCAGGCGCTTGCTGGATGGCTTCATGCCTCTGAGGGTGAACTAACCGTAGCATTAGATACACGCCTATCCTCTGAGTTAGAAGCGGAAGGATGGGCCCGCGAGCTCATTCATTGCATCCAGCTCTCTCGTAAAGAGGCTGGATTGGAGGTTACGGACCGCATTAGCTTATCTGTGTTTTTGCCGGACCCCTACCGCTCGGCTTTACAGAAGTATGAGCCGCTGATTGCCCAAGAGACCTTAGCCACCCAAATCGCTTGGTACGATGCCCCCCCATCTGAGCCGAATACCGTATTTTTGGATACCGTTCCACTTCATATTGACATCTCGTTAGCTTATGAGCACACCTGAGAAGACTCGCTACACCGCTGAAGAACTCGCCGAATTCAAGCAGCTTATCCTGAAAAAGTTAGAAGAAGCCGAGCGGGAATACCATCGCTTGAAAGAAAGCCTCAACGAGCTCGTCTCGGCCGCCGAAGATCAGTACCGAACCGGCGAATACTTGGGCAGTGAGTATTCAGAAAAAGTGCAGCTTGAACGCCTCCTCCAGCACAATCTCAAATACATTGATGCCCTCAAACGAGCCCTTATTCGAGTAGAAAATGGCACCTACGGCATTTGCAAGGTTACGGGCAAGCTCATTCCTAAGGAGCGACTTCTGGCGGTTCCCGTAGCAGAAACCATCGTAGAAGTCAAAGAAAAACGCTCCTCGTGAAGCTCTGGCAGCGCTTCGCCCTTATCTCCCTCTTAGTCCTTCTATTAGATCAAGCCACCAAGGTATATGTCAAGCTCTCTTATCCCTTAGGGCATGAGATACGCTGGATAGGGAACTGGCTCAAGCTGCATTACATAGAAAACCCGGGGGCTGCTTTTGGTCTGTCTTTATCGGGGCTCTTTAGCCAGGCCGAGGGCAGCTTAGCCCAATCAGGGCCTAAGGTGCTGCTTACGTTTATCTCTATCGGGATTACAGTCGCTCTGGGCTACTACTTATTCAGGCTCTCTCAAGAGGACAAGCGCTTAGTTTATCCAGCCGGCCTGATCATCGGAGGGGCTATAGGAAACCTCATAGACCGGGTGTTTTACGGTGTTATTTTCGCTCAGCGGAACTACTACGAAGGGGGATGGTTTCAGGGGCATGTAGTGGATTTCATCTATGTAGATATCTGGCAGGGTATAGTCCCAAGCTGGGTGCCATTCTGGGGCGGCGAATACATGGCGTTGTGGCCTGTCTTCAACATCGCCGACAGTTGTATTAGCATCGGAGTAGTATGGGTGGTTTTACTGACTTTCCGAAAAAAGCTGTCCGATACGAAGACTGGGGCCTGATTTCTTACAAAGCCGCTTGGGATAAACAGCGAGCTTATGTTCAAGAAGCCCTAAAAGACTTGGCAGCTTGGCAGGATCGGCTTATCCTGTGTGAGCATCCACCTGTAATTACCCTCGGGCGCAATGCTCATTCAGAACACATTCTCTTGCCAGAACCCCTACTTCGGGCTCGCGGCATAGATGTATATGCAGTAGAACGAGGAGGCGATGTAACCTACCATGGGCCTGGGCAAATCGTTGGCTACCCTATTCTGTGGTTGGAACGCTATAAGGCAGATATTGGCTGGTACATGCGCAGTTTAGAAGAAGTGCTGATTCGGACGATAGGAGAGTGGGGGCTGCAAGGTGAGCGCTTACCTAAGCTCACGGGAGTATGGCTCGTCTCACCACCCCGAAAAATAGCCGCTATGGGAGTCAAGCTCACGCGCTGGGTAAGCATGCATGGATTTGCCTTGAATGTGAATACAGATTTATCAGCGTTTTCTCTCATCGTGCCCTGTGGCATTCGCGATAAAGCCGTAACCTCCATGGAAAGGGAGGTGGGGCAGTCCCTCTCCCTTGAATCCGTGAAAGAGAAGATTCTACGACACTTTGGGGCGGTCTTCGGTGTGGAGGTCATAGCTGATTAGTCTCTATAGTTTGAATATATCTCCCCATAGTCGCTGACCTCCGTCTATGTAGATGGTTTCGCCTGTGATGTAAGCCGCCATAGGCGAGACCAGGAAGACGACTAAGTAAGCCACCTCCTCTACCTTTCCGAGCCTCTTTAGCGGAATAGCCTCGGCTAATCCTTGCTTGAGAGACTCTGGGTACTGCTCTAACCCTGACGAGGCGATAATTCCCGGGGCTACTGCATTCACGCGGATGCCGTAGCGGCTCCACTCTACCGCTAAGGTTTTGGTCATGTTATCTACTCCTGCCCGGGCGGCGCCCGTGTGCATCATTCCTGGGAAGCCTCGGTAGATGTTAGCGATGATATTTAAGATGGCGCCAGACTGAGAGGGGATAAAAAAGCGGTTAGCTAAAGTGTAGGTTACATTCCAAGTCCCTTGGAGGTTGTTCTGGATCACAGCCTGAAACCCCTTAGGTGAAATCTGTTCAGCGGGTGCTGGAAACTGGCCGCCTGCGTTATTGATGAGGATATTGAGGCGACCACTCTCCTTCTGAATGAAATCCGCTAGCCGCTCCACCTGCTCTATATCCCGAATATCAGCAACCTGAAAGCGTATGTTACCTAAGCTCTGCAGACTTTGAGCGGCTTTGGCGAGCTTCTCTTCTCGGCGACCGCAAATATAGACTTCGGCGCCTACTTTGAGGAGCTCGGTGGCGATAGAGAGACCTATACCGCTGCCGCCCCCTGTAACGAGAGCTACATGTCCCTGGAGGAGGTCTGGGGTAAAGGGGGTCATGAGGGTGAAGGTAGGCCTAAAAGAGTTCGGGCTTCGGCTATAGTCGCTGGTTCTCGGCCGAGGGTTCGCGCCAAGCGTACTGCTGCTTCCACCAGTTCACCGTTGGACTTAGCCATTTCGCCTTCGGGTAGGTAAAAGTTATCCTCTAAGCCAACCCGAATATGACCACCAAGGGTGAGGGCAACCGCCGCAAGGGCCCACTGTTTGCGGCCGATTCCTATGACTTGCCAGTGAGAGCCCGGTGGCACACTACGAGCCTGATGAAGCAGGTTTTCGGTCGTCGCCGGAATCCCTCCTACTACCCCCATCACGAAGCTGAATACGTAAGGGGGCTTGAGAAGACCCATGTCTATGAAGAGCACCGCATTATGAATATGCCCACAGTCAAAGGCTTCCATTTCGGGGAGCGTTCCCACTTCAACCATCTTTTCCAAGAAGTACTGGATGTCCCGAAACGAGTTCTGAAAGACAAAATCGTGGTAAAACCGTTTAGTTTTGGGGGAGTAGATGGCGTAGTTCATGGAGCCCATATTGAGAGCCGCCATGTCAGGCTTGAGAGCCGTAATGTGATGGATGCGCTCTTCCCGAGTAATGCCGACCGCTCCCGTGGAGAAGTTGATGATGACGTCAGGGCATCGTTTTCGTACTTCTTCGTGAATTCGGCGATAGGTTTCAACATCGAAAGCTGGAGCGCCTGTATCCTGTCGAGCATGAATATGAAGGATGGCTGCGCCAGCTTCTACTGCACGTCGCCCTTCCTCTGCTATCTCCTCTGGGGTATAGGGGATGTAGGGACACTGCTCTCTCGTCGCTAATACCCCCGTCAGCGCGGCCGTAATCACGACTTTGTCAGCCATCTGCCCTAAGGTACGGAAAGAAGCCTCTTCCTACCAAGCATGTGTTAGAACATAGCATAGAATATTTACGCCCATGCGGTAAGCCAGCTCTCTCACTTCGGGGGGGTCTTTATGGACTTGCGGGTCTTCCCATCCATCGCCTAAGTCGGCTTCATATGTCAGAGCTGCCACTAAGCGTCCCTTATGGAATAGTCCATAAAGCTGGGGCATTTTATTATCATGCTCGTGTATCTTTGGAAGTCCAAAAGGAAATTCGTAATAGCAGTGAAAAATCGGATGTTCATCGGGGATAAGTTGAAACTGTCCTTCAGGTAAAATCTGCATTAAGGCTCGCTTGGCGTACTCATGCATACCGTAGTCGTCATCCAGCAGCAGGAATCCCCCACGCAGGAGGTACTTTCGTAGGTTCTCCGCCTCTTCGGGTGAAAACTCTATGTTCCCATGGCCTGAGGCATATAGCAGGGCGAATTCATGGAGGTTAGAGGCTGAAGGCCGAATGACCTCTTCTTGAAGCTGAACTGGTATGGGGGCATGCTCTTGGATGTACTTTAGGAGGTTGGAGAGGGAGGCTCGGTTCCCATACCAATCTCCGCCGCCCCCGTATTGGAGCTTGCCGATCTTGACCAGAGGACGCGACTGAGCCCACAAAAGGGCAATGAGAAGGCCATAGCGCATCCTTCAAAAATACAAAATACAGTATGGTAGTTATCGCCAGAAATAACGCAGAGGTGCGTAACTTTCTTCTGGATGCCAGCTCCTTGTCTACCTGAGTCTGCGCTGTGGGAGGCCTTCGCATTCTCTCTGCTAAGGAAAGGCAGCGGCTGCGTGGTTGGATTGAGGGTACTCGCTTAGAGTGGCTCAGGGATACGCTTCTACGGAAGGAGACTTATTCTGAAGCAAAGCTAAGCGAGCCTTCTCTGGCTCTAACCCCCAGCTTCTGCTCAGCTACAAGCGCAGCTTATGGGAAACGCTTCAAGATATCTGGATTAGTCCAGAAGTTTTAGAGATTAGACAAGAGATAGAGGTGTGGAGGCACCTTTGGATTAGCGTTATCTTATGGCGCCGAGGCTAACAGGCCTTGCCTGCGCTTAATGGTCACAGGCCGTTCATAAAGCTGTACAGGTCGGCTGGTACGAAGTAGCCCTGTGGGGGATTGTCACTGTTAGAGATTTCTCATGGGACCTCAGATACCAAAGAAGTCTCTACCGGGGCTCAGGTTCTTTTGGAGCTCGTGCAAAACAGCGGTATCAGGCGCTTACGGAAAAGCTGACCGCCGAGCAGGGGTATCCCGCGTGGATCGCTCTTTGGCAAAGTGGATACTGGGCTCTATCCCACCTGTACGAGCCCATTCACAACATAGTCTTAGGTACTCGCTTTGTCTTTCCCATTCTTAGGTAGTATGAAACTTACCGGCTGGAGGGATATTTCCTGGATGCGGTATTGGTATCGGAAGCTGAAGCTCCGGTAGGGAGAGAGAGTCCTCCCATGATTCCATTCAAACCACTTCTCCCCAACTTACTAAGCCATTCGAAATGGCTCTACTTTTGCTAACATGCGGAGACTGCAGATTGATCCCGATATCCGAAAAGCGCAGACCCTACCGGGATGGGCTTACACAGATCCCGAGATATACGCGCAAGTTCGAGAAGCTGTATTTGCGCGCAGCTGGCATTGGGTCGCAGACACCGATGTAGTCAAGGTTCCTGGACAAGTATATCCCTTCATCCTAGCGGAGGGACTCTTGAACGAACCTTTGCTCCTGGCTCGGGATTAGGAAGATCAGCTTCACTGCCTCTCAAATGTCTGTACGCATCGAGGCAATCTCGTTTGTGAAGCTCCAGGGAACCTCCGTTCTCTGCGGTGCCGCTATCATGGAAGACGGTTTGGATTGGATGGCAAATTTCAACACATGCATGAGTTTGATGGAGTAGAAGGATTTCCCTCTGAAAAAGACGACCTTCCAAAAGTTGCTTTTGCTATTTGGGAGAAGTTTATTTTCGTTTCCCTATCTCCGGCTTTCTCGTTTGAAGACTACATCCGTCCCGTAAAGGAAAGGGTAGGCTGGCTTCCCGTGCAAGAGTTTGTATTTGATCCCTCTCGGTCGCGAGATTATCTCTAGTGAAAGCAAACTGGGCTTTGTATTGCGACAACTATTTGGAGGGTTTTCATATCCCCTTCGTACATGCAGGCCTCAATCAGGTGTTGGATTATAGCGCTTATCGCACGGAACTATTTGAATACGGTAATCTCCAGGTGGGCGTAGCTAAAGGAGGGGAGGCCTGCTTTGACCTGCCACCCGATTCACCCGACTATGGACAAGCTATCGCCGCTTACTACTTCTGGCTCTTTCCCAACCTGATGCTGAACTTTTATCCATGGGGACTTTCTATCAACATCGTCAAGCCAGTAGGACCGGAGCTGACGCGTGTATCTTTTTTGAGTTATGTATGGGACCCGAGCAAATTATCGGTAGGAGCGGGCGCAGAGATAGACAAAGTAGAACGCGAAGATGAGTCCGTGGTGGAAGCTACCCATCGGGGTATCCGATCTCGCTTGTATGATAGAGGACGCTATTCCCCTGAGAGAGAAAAGGGAGTACATCACTTCCACCGACTTTTGACGAGCTTTCTCAATTTGTGAAACGAGGGCCTTTTCTTCATAGGCTTTCGGCTCAATCCCTGGACACAAACTAAGCCACGGGGCTATAGGTCGGTGAGTTTTTAGTAAAGTATCGTTCAGGCTTAGGGAAGGAGTACGGGTCTCGCCTTAGAGTGAGTCAAAGAGGGCGGGGGGTGGAAATCCTGAGAGACCCTTTTGAGCGTTGTGGGCCATTACGCTAAGTTCCTAACTTTCCAGTTATGGCTTGTTATTCCTTTTGGGAAAGATTTTTCCGGACTAAGCCTGTAGAAGTGTATCAAGAGGAAGCCCGAAAAAATACCTTACAGCGGGCTTTAGGGCGTTGGGCCTTGGTATCTATGGGAATAGGGGCTATCATTGGTGGAGGCATTTTCACCCTAACGGGTGTGGCCGCTAAATGGTATGCCGGGCCTGCTTTGACCCTCTCCTTTGGAATAGCTGGCTTCGCTTGTTTCCTGGCAGCGATGGCCTACGCTGAGTTCTCCAGTATCCTCCCCGTGGAAGGTTCGGCCTATGCTTATTCCTATGCTACAGTAGGAGAGGGGATTGCCTGGCTCATCGGATGGAATCTCATCTTAGAATACCTGATGGGAGCCGCTACGGTGGTGGTTGCGTGGAGCGGCTATTTTGATAACCTCCTCCGTCTTTTCGGCATCGAGATACCTTACTGGCTGGTCAATGATCCCTTTACTGCAGCCCAAAAAGCCAAAGAAATGGGGCAGACCGCTCCCTATTTGGCTATCAATCTACCTGGCTTTGTCATTTCTTGGATCGTGACAGGCTTGCTTCTGCGCGGCATCAAAGAAGTGGCTTTCACTAACAACGCGATTGTTCTCATCAAAGTCGGGGTAGTACTCTTGGTTGTGGTGGTGGGGTTCTTTTTTGTCCGCCCAGAAAATAGGACTTAGAACATTCCTTTGGGTGAGTCTGAGGTTGATGTGATCTTCCTGTGAGGTGTGTATGGGGTCCGAGATAAAGAGGGCCTCAAGTCATTCCGCCTAATCTGGAGGTAAAAGTTGTGGTTTGCTGAAGTGTCTGGTTACAATAGGGCTGGAAGACGCTCCTCTTACGTCTGAGAGAAGTGGATAAGGGTATTTGGTCGGCCTTATTGGCGTTTCTCGGGCAGCTTTAGTCTTCATGTGATCTGATTATGCCCATGGAGAGAGGGTGGGTCAGTGGTCCAGGGCCTTATCTAAGAAGTCTTCTACGAGCTTTTCTACGGAGCCTTGTTTAGGCAAGGCGGCCATCATGCCGTAAAGGGCAGCGGTGCGTCGGGGAGGACGTTCGGATTGAGCGGTTCGGCTGAGTAAGCGAGCCATACTACGAACCCACCGCTCAGGCAGGACCGCTAATCCCATGCGCAGCAGGGAGCGGTTTAGGCGGCGACCCCATCCGCTTGATTTAGCGTATTGGCTTTCTTCGCTGACTACTCCACGCAAGTCTTCAATGAACCTTTCCACGACCCGTGCATGCCCCGCTGTTACAGTTAAGTGGAGACTGGGAGGATTCTGCTGGCGATCTAAGAACCATCCGCGCTGGGCCAAGCCATCGCCAATGCGGTAAATATCTATAGGCGGCTCTGCTCCTATCGCTAATAGGGTAGCTTGAGGTTCTCCTATTATCCGAAGCCCCTTTATGTGATGTACCGCTTCTCGGATGCGCTGGGTTGTGTCCCAAGCGAGGCGAGCGGCTTCTTTGTACCCGCTTTCGCCTAAATAGTGAAGCACAGCCCAAGCTGCTGCAATAGCCCCAGCCGATCGGGTGCCCGAAAAGCTTGCCGAGGCGTAAATGCCACCTGGCCAACCTCCATACACAAAAAACTGATACCTTCTAAGCTGGCGATCCCTGTATAGCACTACGGAGGCTCCCTTGGGAGTGTAGCCATACTTGTGAAGGTCAGCGGACATGCTAGTAACCCCCTCTACACGGAAGTCATAGGGCGGAAGCGCTGCCCCATTTCGCTCCAAGAAGGGTAAGATAAACCCCCCCACGCAAGCATCTACATGGCAAAGCAGGTTATATTTCAGGGCGAGCTGAGCTATTGCTGGAATGGGGTCTATGACCCCATGAGGGTAACTGGGGGCTGAGCCCACAAGTAAAATGGTGCGTTCGCTAATAGAAGCCTCCATTGCCGCTACATCTGCAGCGCCTGATGCAGTCAAGGGCGTATGAACGATCTTGAGCCCTAAGTAATGAGCGGCTTTATCAAAGGCGGGATGGGCGGAAAGAGGGGCGATGACTTCAGGCGTAGAAAGATGCGGCTTTTGAATCCGAGCGTAGTCCCGAGCCGCCTTGAGGGCGAGAAAAATGCTTTCTGTCCCTCCACTGGTGAGCGTACCCGCAGCGTCAGAAGGGGCGTTCAAGAGAGATTTGACGATAGAAAGTATCTCATTTTCCATGCGGCGTAAGCTGGGAAATGCGATGGGATTCAGCGCATTTTCCGAGATATACAGAGCGTAGGCTTTCTGAGCTAAGTCCAGCAGGTCTGGACTATGGTAATAAACAAGACTCCATAAGCGACTGCCGCTGCTGTCAGTGTCTTGAGCTTTTCGGTTCTTCAGCTCATTCAAAATCTCTTCAGCAGAGCGTCCTACAGGGGGTAGATGGTGCATCTCCTCTAAGATACGAAAATGCGTACTTTTGAATATGGCTCGCCCCCCGAATCTACGACAGCAGCGTTTTGCCTCGGAAATGAAGCGATACCTCTCCGACATCGTCCGAGAAGCGACGGATGAACTGCCTGAGTTGAGTGGTGTATTAGTCGAAGTGAGCGATGTGCGGGTTACATCGGACCTTCAGCAGGTCCGAGCCTACTTACTGGTATCTCCTGTCGAGAAGCAAACCTTCGCTGTTCGCTTACTCAACCAGCATCACAAGACCATACGCTACCGGCTGGCTCAGCAGATTCGCAACCAGGTCAAGGTTATGCCGACGGTTCAATTTTTCGCCGATGAGGTGGAGTTGCGGGCTCGGCGAGTGGAGGAGGTACTGAAAAATCTTCCACCCCCTGGCAAAGACGAGTCTTCGGCAAGCTGATACATGTGGATTCTCATATGGCGCTACCTATGGCGCAGTCCAAGACCTGTCGTTCGGTGGCTCTTGCGCTTGAGTTTTGCGGGGTTGCTTCTCTCTGGATGGGCCTGGTTGGTCGTGGCCTCGGTCTTCAATGGATTCAGCGCTTTTTTGGAGACGGTTTTTCAGCGAGCGGATCCTCAAATACGACTGGTAGGACGCGGTTTGACTGACTCTCTTCGGCAGGCTCTGGAGGCTCGCCCTGAAGTAGAAGTAGCGGCTGGGGTCTATGAACGAGTGGCTATTTTGCGATATGGAGGGCGGCAAGCTGTCGTGCGCTTGCGATTGGTGGATGAGCGTTATCCCAAGGTCAGTCGGATAGGTACTCAGCTCCTTTGGGGCGATAACTTTCCCATGCGTCCTCGCCACGCGCTTATAGGCGCTGGGGTGGCCAGCCAGTTAGCCTTAGCCGATTTGAAGGAAGAAGCGTTATGGGTTTATGTGATTCCCTCTGGACGACGCATAGCCTTCATGGGAATGGAAGGCCTCCTCAAGCAGCGGATAGACGTTCAAGGCATTTTTAGCGTCCAGAAAGAGTATGATGATACTTGGGTCATTGCCCGACAGTCGGACTGGACCAGCTTTCGTGATTTGGCGTACGATGTGATAGAGCTACACCTGGCTCCATCTACTAAGATAGAAAACTTCATCAAAACTTTGCGACGAGAGCTATATCCTAGTATAGAGGTGCAAGACCCAAGGCGCCAGCACGAAGGATTGTACCGAGTACTGGCCCAGGAGAAAGTGCTGGCTCGGATAGGGCTATTCTTTTTACTTCTTATGACTCTTATGGGCGTAGTCAGCACCTTATCAGCCTTTTTACTTTTAGGTCGGCGTGATTGGGCATTGTATCAAGCGTTAGGCGCTTCGCCCTCGTGGATCCACAGGCTTCTTCAGGGGCTTGCGGTGGCCCTTCTGCTTGGGGCGACAGGAGCAGGTCTCCTCCTGGGCACAATCGTGGTTATTTTACAGGATACCTTTCGCTTTATCAAGCTGCGTGGAGGGGAAGGTTTCCTCTTAGAATACTTTCCAGTTCGATTAGCCGTAGAAGATTATCTCTGGCTTTTAGCGCTGATAAGCGGTGTAGCTGTGCTTCTTTCTCTTTATATGCGGTATCAACTGGGACGAATAGATTTGCGCTCAGCTTTGCAAGGTGATTGAAAGCATGAGGTGGCTCATAGGAGCGATACCAGTGATGATGCTTTGGGCACAGGATACCGTTCGGCAACCTCGCATAGGATTGGTGCTCTCTGGAGGTGGGGCGAGGGGAGCCGCTCATGTGGGTGTCATCCAAGCCTTGGAAGAGGCGGGTATTCCTATAGATTACATAACCGGCACGTCTATGGGAGCGATGGTAGGGGGCTTTTATGCAGCGGGGTATTCACCTGCCGAAATGTTCCTCATCATGATGCGGGAAAATCGCCAGTGGTTGAGTCCAGGGCCCTTTTTCCGAGAGTTTGCTTACTATGCCCCTACCCGCTCGTATGACATCACGAGCTGGGAAATACCTTTGGAGTTTTTATCTAGGGGGGATCTCCCTTTGCCAGAACAGGTGGTATCTGACTTTGAGATTAACCTTGGGCTCACCGCCAAGTTAGCTGGAGTCAATTTAGCCACAAAGGGAAACTTTGATAGCTTACTGGTTCCTTACCGAGCTATTGGAGCTGATCTATATAGGCGTCGTCCCGTGGTGTTTAGAAGGGGTAGTCTGCCTTTAGCGGTGCGAGTCTCTATATCGGTGCCCATATTTTTCTCCCCTCTCAGCACGCGTGAGTACGCTAACTTAGTAGACGGGGGGGTATATGATAACTTTCCAGTGGAGCCTATGCAGCGAGAATTTGCTCCGGACTTTATTATTGGGGTACATGTGGGGTCGCCACCGATGACTTTAGAAGAATTTAGACAAAAAGGCTACTACTGGCGACTTTTTTCTCATCTATCAGACCAGCTAACATGGCAAAAGCTGCCTGAACGGAGCTTTTTCATTCAGCCGGACCTTGGGCAGATGAGTAGTACGGACTTTTCATCGGGGTCTCTCTCGTTTGCGGTTCGGCGGGGGTATGAGGCGGCACTTTCTTGCATAGAAGAGCTTCGGGAGCAGCTTGGGCCGCGGCGGGCAGACTCGGCTAGTCTTCAAGCGCGCCGAATGCGCTTCGCCCGTTATCGGGATTATCCGATTCGCTTATCGGCTCTGGATTTCTATCCTGCTAAGCCTTACGAACGGTTCTTTTATCGTCAAGTATTAGGCATAAAGCCGGGGGAGTTATTAAGTTCCGACGGGCTGCGACAACGGCTTTTTATGCTGAGGCGGGCGGCTTCGTTTTATAGCCTTTTTCCCGAACTGCAGCCTGATACGGAGAAAGTGGATCAAGCTCGTCTCACTGTTTTAGTGCGTCCAAGAGGGGAGGCTTTTCTTCGGGTAGGGTTAGGGGTATTTTCTCCTTCGGGTTATACAATCCAAGTAGGGGCCCGAATAGAAAAAGTCTGGTGGGCTGGCTGGGAAGGGGAAGCTCTCCTGACTCAGGGCTCATTTGCGCAAGGGGTAGAGTTTCGGGTGCGCATTCGTCCCCCCTTACCTGTAGATGTGCGTCTCTTAGGTGAGACTCAAGTCAGTCGCTTTACTTACCAGACTCTGGGGGCGTATTGGTTGCCGCTACCTCGTCAAGCCAATGTATTCACGGGGGCGGACTATGTCGGAGTAGGGGCTCAGTTTGGGATTAGGCGATTTGAAGCTCAGGCGGGTCTGCTTCGTTATGCTATCACCGAAAGCCATGGCTTGCCCGAGACCCAAACCGCCGTTCGCGCTCTGACAGGCTATCTGAAGCTACTGGTAGACTCAGAGGACGACCGTCAATATCCCACGCAAGGTAGCCGTTTGTATTTGGGGTTGTACCTTAATCGGGCGATAGAAAGACCTCTTTTCTCAGGGGCATCCTATGACCGAGCCGAGCACTTTTGGCCGCAAGCCGTACTCCGCTACCGCCAAAATCTCTCTGTATTGCACTCACTCAGTTTAGGACTTCGGATAGAAGGTGGTCTCTCTCTGCAAGTACCTTATGCGGATTCTGTGGCCACGATTTTAGCTTCTCCAGCTTTTTATCCCTTTCCGGAGAGTCCGACCCTTTATTTGCCCGAGCTGTATCAAAGAGGCTTCGGAGCTGTAGGAGGACACGTCACCCTTCGCCTATGGCGAAAGATATACTTCCGAGCCGAGGGCTATATGCACCAGCCTTTCTTGGGGGTGAGATTTCCGACTCCTCTCCAACCTGAGGGGGCTCTGGCTTTCCCCACGACCCTCAGAGAGCTGCCCCTTCTCTATCGCTACCTTATGGGTGGGCTTTTTTATCGAACGTTTATTGGTCCTTTGGGCGTTTTCCTCGCCTATTATGACCGGCAGCCTCAGCCCATGCGGATATTCATTCACTTAGGTTACACACGCTTTTTAGAGCGTCCTTGGCAGTAAGAATAAACCCCCTAACTTTGCCCTCATGAAAGCCATCCTACACCTAACAGACTTTTCAGACGTAGCACGCAACGCTTATGCTTACGCCATACAGATTGCCCAGAAGCTCAATGCTGAACTTCATATAGCTCACATTTATGATCGTCCTTATGCCAGTATAGCCTACCAAGGTGGGCTCTCAGCCATTGTGGATGCTGAGATGGACATGAAGATCCGAGGTGAACTTCTGAAACATTTAGAGGCGTATGCTGCATCGTTGTCCGCCTCGGGGACGCGGGTGTTATTACATCTTTGGGGCGATTTGACGGTTTGGCGACCTGACGAGTACATAGATAAAGTACCAGGAACGGGGCTCATTGTGATGGGTACTCGCGGGGCCACTAGCCTATGGCATGGCGGCATTTTTGGTACGAATACCGCCCGTCTTATCCGACACAGTCCTGTTCCTGTGCTGGCTATTCATCCCAAAAACACCTATACAGCCTATCAAAAGGTCTTGCTTCCTGTAGATATCTTTGATGACATGACTGTTCCGCTCATACAGGAAGCGGTCCATTTCCTACGCCCTTGGGCTGGCGTCAAGGTTACGCTTCTAATCATCAATACGCCATACGTTTTTTACGATACACCATCTATAGATAGGTTCTTAGGGCAAGTGAAAGAGGCCGTCAAGCATGAGCCGATGGAGTTGCGGGTGTACAACGACATTTCCGTAGAAGAGGGGCTGCGCCAAGCGATGGAGGCAGAAAAAGCGGACCTCCTTGTGATGGGCACGCATGCGCGGAAAGGTTTGGCTCAACTGCTTTTTGGTAGCATTACGGAAAATGTCGCTCAGCACTTAGAGTATCCTCTCTTAGCCTTTCCCTTACAGCGAAAGTAAGCCACTGCTGTGGGCGCGCCTTGCCCCTGTCCACTTTCCATGCGTATTATCTTCATCGAGGTAGCGCCACAGCCCTAAGAGCCCGAAGCCTACGCTCTCCCGGTAATCTACCACTAAAGGCGGAGCGGGTAAATACTCTATCCCTTCTTCTGCCGTCTTTGCTTGGAGTACCTCTATGAGAAAGCGATTGTGAGTCCCCCCTCCCGTACAGGTGAATCGCTTGGCTCCTACGCTTCGCAGGGCCTTTGTAAGCTCCTCGGCGATGAGCTGGGTAGCTGTGTGGAGCTTATCTACCGGCTCAGCCGAATGAGATAGAAAAGGGACGATGAAGTCTCGCCGAACAGTTTGATTGTCTAATGATTTAGGTGCTGAGAGCGAGAAGAAGGGGTGATGATGAAAAACAGCTTTGAGTTCGGAAATAAAGCGTCCTTGACGAGCCAGTGTGCCTTCGGGATCATAGGTAAGGGTAGGATTAGCTTGAGAAGCAAGGGCGTTGAGGAGCTGATTACAAGGAGTGATATCGTAGGCTATGGGATTCGGCAAATGAGTGAGATTGGCAATCCCGCCTAAGTTGAGGAGTGTCCCGTACTCAGCAAAAAGGCATGCATCCGCATTAGGAATAAGGGGGGCTCCTGTCCCTCCACTGGCTATATCTCGTGCCCGAAGGTGCGTTACGATAGGCTTCCCCAGCTGAACCCGAAGTCGCTCTGGGTCGCCTAAACTCCAAGTAAGTCCCTGAGACGGCTCATGAAATATGTTGGGCGGATGCCACACAAGGAGGTCGTACACCCTCCTTCTAAAGCGGCGCTGTATCACTTCCCCCGTCCAGTCGGTATAAACGATACTCAACTGTAGAAGCTCGTAGCCTGAAAGGGTGAGGCTCTTGTGTAAGTTATCTATCAGGAAAGGGGGATAGGGTAAGGTCTCAGCTTCTAAGATGATGTAATCCCAGGCTTTTGCGGTGGGTCCTTCGCCTTGCCGAAGGGAGGAGGGCCAGAAGTGGCGATACAGTACGAGGGCTGCGCTGACCCCATCCGCTGAACTGCCTGCCATCAGCGACAAGACGCGCCAGCTACCGATGCAGGAGAGACTCATAAAAAGCCTTCAAACGAGGTAAAAGGATACGGCGATCGTATTGCCGTTCGGCTAAAGCACGGGCTGCTCTACCCATGCGCTCACGCAGAGTTTTGTCTGTGTATAGGAGAGATAGACTCTCCAGAAACGCCCTCGGTGTATCGGCAATTAGCACTTCATGCCCTGCTTGATACACCAAGCTCTCGGCTGCTATGGAAGTAGCTACCACAGCTCGTCCAGTTGCGAAGGCCTCTATGAGCTTGATACGAATGCCGCTACCGGAAAAAAGAGGAGCAATGAATATCTCGTGCTGATGCAGGAACGCCTGGGCGTTGGGCACTTCTCCGAGGATGTGAGTATGTGAGTCCGCATATCGGTAAAGCCATCGAGGGGTGTTTCGTCCAGCTATGGAAAGGTGAGCGTCAGGGTGTTTTCGCCGGAAGGGTTTCCATACCTTGTCCAGGAACCAGACGATGCCTTGCTGATTAGGCATCCAGTCTAATCCTCCGATGAATCCTATGCGAGGGGGATGAGCTTCTAATGAAGGTGCTTTGTACTTCTCTACCTCAATCCCAAAAGGGAAAATTTCCATGCGTCCCCTGTAGCCGCTATCTTCGGCAAACCGCGCTTCTTTCTCTGAAATAGGCAGAAGCCCGTCGTAAACGGAGAGGATAGATCGTTCGTAGGCCTCTATGCGCTTAGCTTGGAGGTAGAAGTAAGAGCGCAGGTACCATTTTCTTTCTTGAGCGTGGCGATGCCATATTTGGGACTCTATGTTGTGCAGACGATATACCTTAGGCAGAGGGATGGACTCCACATAAGGTGTCAGATAAGGGCTCTCTACTTGAATGATGTGGGGTTGAAACTTATCTATGAGTTGCTCTAAGGCATAGGCGTATTGAGAGCTGCGGAAACGGGCCACATGATAAGGCTCGCGAGATAGGAGGTTCCTGAGAGCCCCCCTCAAGGTGGGACGGGTATCTACTTCTATTGCGGTGAAGGGAGTCGGAATAGAGGGTTGGGGTGTGTAGGGATGCTTGTAGGTGCTCATCGTAAGCCCGTGGGTTTCCCAGCCTAACAGGGTAACCGTCTCTAAAGCGTGGGCCATGGCGAGGGCTCCTCCATCATTAGGAGGGTATGGGGGCTTAGGCGTGAGCTGAAGAAAGCGAATCACCGCCTCGCAAAAGTAAAGCCGCTAAAGCCTATCATCAGAGTCTGTCATCCGCCTTTTCAAAACCACAGTCTGTCTGGCTTGGACGTGAAGGTCAAGCTTATGTCAGAAGGAGTCTCGTGGTCTGTGGTTTTGGAGCGATGGGCTGATTTTGTTGGAAGCTATTCCTCTCGGAAAAGTTTGAGTAGCTGGTTTCCTTTAGGCTCGCCTTTGACGGCACGCCAGTAGGTGTCCTTAGCGTAAGCAAGGCTCTGTTGCCAATCTACGATAGGCTGAGGATAGCGTAAAGCAGGGCGCTGATTAGGCTCAGGCATATAGATGCGAGGAGCGGATAGGCTTCGCAGTTCGGGTACCCACAAGCGGATAAAACCTCCATCGTTATCATACAGTTTCGCTTGACGGACTGGGTCAAACCATCGGAATCCTCGCCCATCTGTGCCGACCCCGGCTTGATAGAGCCAGTTTCCCCAGTTACTATACACATCGTAATCTATCAGCTGAGTTTCAAAGTAGGCGGCTCCCCACCGCCAGTCTATGAATAAGTTTTTGGTGAGGAAGCTGGCTACAATCTGCCGGGCGCGATTGGAAGTCCAGCCGGTGGCGCTCAGCTCACGCATAGCAGCATCCACGATAGGGTAGCCTGTTTGTCCCTCTTTCCAGGCCTGAAAGAGCTTAGCATCGCGCCGCCAAGGGAGATTGAGGTCTCGCAGCCCGCCCGAGGCAAAGAAGCGCCAGCCCCAACGAGCCCCTAACCACCGAAAGTACTCTCTCCATAAAAGCTCAAAAAACAACCAGTAGGTGGATTCGTTGGCCTTATGGGATTTTTCGGCTTCACGAAGTTGAGCGTAAATCCACCGAGGAGATAGACATCCCAACGCCAACCACGGTGAGAAATGACTGCTAAAGGTCTCTCCGTAAAACCTATTTCGGGTTTCCTTGTAGGTAAATACGGCGCGTTCAAAGTACCGCTTTACCCAGCTTTGACCCGCTCGTTCTCCTCCTCGGAAATGAAAGCTTTGCTCGTGGAGGGAGGGTAGTTTGCTGAGACGCTCTTCCAACCATTTTTCGGTCTCTGGGTTGGGGATAGGGGAGGGTAAGGTGGGTTCAGGGAGAGGGGGCTTGACTTGAACTGTGCGCTCAACGAGCTGCCGGAAGCGCGTAAATAGCTGGGGTAAAGCCTCAATAGGAAAGGGTAGCTGGGAGCTTTCATACAGAGCGTTGCCTTCATGGAGAGACAGGGTGATGTTGTGTCGCTGGAGCGCCTTAGCCACAGCTTCTTGGTAGGCACTTTCCTCTACAGCCCATTCTTTGTGAGCATATACAGCGGATAGGCCTCGGCTGGCAGCCCAAGCTGGAAGGACTTCATCTGGTTCTCCTTCCAATAGGGTCAAAGGGACTCGGCGGGCTAAGTCTAAAAGTGATTCTATGATAAATCGTTCGCGCATCGGGCTGATGCGACGATTCACGCCGGGAAAGTGTGGTGGATAGGAAAGTTTGCCCCAGCTTATGAGAGGAGGCCCCCAGATAAACACAAACTCTACATGCTCAGGCTGTTTTTGTAGAGCTGCGTGCAGAGCAGGATGGTCATGAAGGCGCAGGTCATTGAGTAGCCAGACAGCAACGCGAGATGCCATACGCAGGCAAACAAAAAGCCGGATTCCTATCAGTCATCTTCTAAAACATCGTCATCAAGGGAATCCCCTACTTCCTCTTCTACGGAAGGCCACCTGTCGTCAGGCAATGTATCCTCCTCAATCAAAACATCAGGTGGCGGCGAGGCATCAGGAAAAGTCTCCACGAGAGGAATCAGTTCTTCTGGCAGTTCAGGGGGATAAGATACAGAAGTGGGTTTGCGAGCCAGCAGGGTATTGTGGTAAGCTCTGACCTGTCCAATCGTGGTATAAGGTGGTGCTAATACATACAGGCGGTGGGAAGCCCAGATGCGTCCCCCCACTTTAGGGTGTTGTACCAAGAGAACAAAGAAGCCCGGTTTGAGGAGGGATATTTCGGCTTGATGGGGGCCATTGGGCTGGGGCTTCAAACGAGCTCGGGTGACGATACCGATTGCATTGCGTACGGTCAAAATAAAGGTGTCGCGCTGCCAACCTGCAGGTGCCTCGTAACGGATCATGAGCTTTCCCGCCGAGAGCACCGAATCCTTGCCCGAAGGTCCTACCAGAACCCTCTGAGCCGCAGCTATTGCGCCTAAGCCACCCCAGAGTAAAGGAGTTCTTAGACCCCTTTCCATTTTATGGAACATCCCATGCTTGGAAACTGAGGTGAGGGAGCAGGCCTTCCCGATAGAAGTGACTCTAAAGCCTCCTTTAGCTCTTCTCGTTTCACCGCATTAGGCTCTTTCCAGTTATCGTCTAATCGCCCATGGTAGTACAGGCGGTGTTGAGAGTCATACGCAAAGAATTCAGGCGTACATACAGCTCCGAAGGCTTTAGCTACCGCTTGGGTCTCGTCGTACAGGATCGGAAAGGGATACCCTTTTTCCCGAGTGCGTCGACATAAGGCTTCGGGTGAATCTTCCTCAGGGTACAGATGGGGGTCATTGGAAGCTATGCCAAGCCATTGTATGCCTCGCGGGATATAGGCCGCAGCTAACTTTAGCATCCGTTCCTCTATGGCTTGGACATAGGGGCAGTGCCCACAAGTGAAAACGACCACCAACGGCTTCCCTGATAGAGCTGAACTGTCTACCCACTCCCCACACACGGTTGGAAGTTTGAAAGGGGGAAGAGCCGTGCCTATGGGAATATTTTCTGCATAAGTCGGCATGTTTCAAAGTTAGGGTTTTGGGTTGGAAAAGATTGTAAAGGTCCCGCTGGACCTGCAGGCTTTTTCGTTCGTCAGGCCTTAGGGCTTCATAGAGGGGGTTTCAGGTAGCTTTTGGATGGGATGGTTTGAATGGCGCTAACTCCTCGGTATTTAGGAGCAAAGTAGGAGGAAGCAACCCTTTTTGCAGGACTGCCAGACCGCTCCGCCAATAGCTTATCTCAGAGACTGTATGGGCATCGGTAGTAAGGATGATTCGCACACCGAGTTCAGCAGCACGCCTTACCCAGCGCCAGTCTATCTCCATACGATGAGGATTGGCATTGAACTCTATGGCTATGCCTCGTTCTGCGCACAAGGTGAGGATTTTCTCTTCATCTATGGGATAGCCCGGACGGCTCCGCAGCAGACGACCCGTCCAATGCCCTAAAACGCGCACATAAGGATTGGATAAAGCTTGCTCTAAACGCTGGGTAGCTTCGGCTCGGCTCATATGCAGTTTCTCATGAATGGATGCAACGATGTAATCTAAACGCTGCCATAGGGTCTCGTCGTAGTCTATTTTGCCATCAGGTAGGATATCGGCTTCTATGCCTTTTAGAAGGGTGAAGGTACCATGGTATTGCTGGTTTAGCGTATCTATTTCTTGGGCTTGTTTCATGAGCTGCTCTGGCGATAAACCCCTTGCATAAGTTGCTCGCTGACTGTGATCAGCGATGCCTAACCATTTCCATCCCTGAGCTCGGGCTGCCTCCGCCATAGCTTGTAGTGAATCGGCCCCATCTGAATAAGTGGTATGTACATGCACACTGCCCTGAATGTGAGAGGTGGTCAAGGGTTCGGGGAGAAATCCCTTTTCTGCCAAAACTATGATGTCGTCCCAATCCCGCCATGCTGGTAAAATGTACGGCAGGCCCAAAACCGAAAATACTTCCTCCTCGGAGATAGCCTTAAGCTCATGGGGAAGTCGTGTCTGTAGCACCTCCCAAAAGGATGACGGTCCTGTGAGGCGTAAAAGGGCTAATCCCCAAGCGTCCCGTTCAACGAGGTAAAGCTTTATAGGAAGGGTGGGATGAACGAGGGTATCGGCATTGAGGTGGTACCATCCTATATTCTTTGCGAACTGAGCTCCCTCGGTGAGCAGAATCCCCTCTACCGAGTGAACTAAAGGCAAAGCTCGCCGAACCTCCCCCACAGGTTCTACCTTAAGTCCTCTTCTGCGCAGAGGCTCTATAGCTTCATCCCATACATGGAGGGCTTCGTGATAGAGTAGAGTGTGTCGCTGGGCTTTGTAGACAGCTATCCCTTGCCGTAGCCTTTCAATCAGAGAAGGGCTCCATCCCTTCCTATTGTTCAGCTTGCCTCGTTCAATCGCTTGAGCGAGCGCATCCACGGAAACGATCCCCAACTCTTTCCATAATTCTTGGATGCGTTTGGGTCCCAAGCCCGGCAGGCGCCGCAGCTCTACGACGCTTTCGGGCACTTGATGTTTCATATCTTCTAAAAGGGGCGCTGTTCCGGTATCGTAAAGCTCGCGGGCTATGCGCCGCAATCCCTCCCCTATACCAGCTCGCTGTCGCAGTTCTGCATCTAAGGCTGTGGCTGAGGTCCATGCTGAATCAGGCAGCTCAGCTAAAACCTCTCGCAATCGTTGATAGGCTTTGATGCGAAATGGTTGGGTTTCTACCAGCTCTAATCGCTCTATCAGGGATTCTAACGCAGCGAGGATCGCTGTTTTCTTGATCATGGCCCAAAGTACAAACTGGTGCTGTATGGAAGGTATTCTTCGCTCTTTACGACGAGAATGGTATCAGGCGAGGGAGAGCTTTAGGCGAATAAAACCTCGCAAAGGGATAAATGATGGCCAACGGGGAAATGCTCTGTTAAGCTGCTTCTGAGGACAGTTGACAGCTGGCCTAAACTATCAGCATATAAGCTAAAGCACCTGCAGCGTATCCCAAAAAAGCAATCCACGAGACTCGGCGGAGGTACCAGAAGAATTCTATTTTCTCCATGCCCATCGCTATGACGCCAGCTGCTGAGCCGATGATGAGGAGATTACCTCCCACGCCTGCAGCGTACGCTATAAATTCCCATAGCCGATGATCGGTTGGAAATTCTGACAGAGGGTACATCTCAATCGCTGCCGCTACAAGGGGTACATTATCTATGATGGCTGAAAGAATACCCATGAGAAACACGACGAGGTCCAAGTTACCTATGGTTTCATTGAGAAGGCGAGCGGCTTCTCGTAAGATACCAACCTCTCCTAAGCCTCCCACCGCTAAAAGGATTCCCAAGAAGAATAACAGGCTGGGGGTATCTATTTTCTCGAGGGCTGAGGTGACTCGTAGTTTTACGGGTTCATCCACTCTATCCCGAAGTCGCCGATAGAGCAGTTCGGTCGTGAGCCAGACAATACTCATAGACAGAAGCATTGCTAAAAATGGAGGTACATGAAATACTACCTTCAGGATGGGGACAACCAAAATCCCAAAAATCCCCACAGTAAACACTGTAAGGCTTACCTGTCGCGGAATCTCCTCTTTTATGCTGGATAGAGCTTCGTCTATGTGAATAGAGGCTCCTCGCAGCAGCCGCCCCAAAATCAGAAATGGAATGAGAATGGAAATAATGCTGGGTAGCAGCAGGCTTTGAATGATCCTAAGTTCTGTGATGCAGCCTTTGATCCAGAGCATGGTGGTTGTTACATCACCGAGGGGGCTCCAAGCACCACCAGAGTTAGCAGCCAGTACAATCAGAGAAGCACCCAGCAAGCGGACATTTCGCTGATCCGCTGGAGTAGCTTTTTGCAGGAGAGAGACCATAAGAAGTGTGGCCGTGAGATTATCTATGACCGCTGATAGAAAAAAGCTCAGCGATACCAGCGCAGCCAAAAAGCCCCATAGGTTACGAATACGCAAAAGCCGAAGCACAAACTGAAATCCATCGTAAGAATCTATGACCTCTACAATGGTCATGGCGCCCAACAGAAAGAATAATACACCCGCTGCCTCACTTAGATGATGAGCCAACCCCTCTTCAATGGAAGAGGGTACGCTACCTGTGGTGAAAAGGGGTACTCCAAAAATCACAAACCACATGGTGGCGCCGAGGAGAATAGCTGTAGCTGCTTTATCTATATGGAGCCGATGTTCTAAAGCGATTAAGGCATAGCCTATGATAAAGGCTCCTACGAGGATAGCTTCCACGCGCGCAAAGGTACGGCTTGTTTATACGCCTGCCGCACGGCTTCAGCTATGGCGTGATGATCGTAGCCGCATAAGGCATACTGCTCCGCCTGGGTGGCTTGTTCAATGACTCTATCGGGAGCTCCGAGGCGCTTGACAGGGATCAAGTAGCCCCGCTCTGAGAACCATTCTAATACAGCGCTTCCCACCCCTCCGATTTTCACGCCATCCTCTACCGTGATGATGTATCTGAATCGTTCTGCTATATCTTCCAAAAGCTCATGGTCTAAGGGTTTAGCAAAGCGCAAATCATATACAGCGGGATGTAGCTTTTCCTCGGCTAATAGATCGCAGGCTCTGAGCACCTCATTGCCGATGTGTCCATAGCTAAGGATAGCCACCTCTTCTCCTTCTCGGAGTAGGCGACCTTTTCCGATAGGCAGCTCTTCAAAGGGCGTGCGCCACTCTAATAAAACGCCATGGCCTCGTGGGTATCGGATGACGAAAGGTTGATTAGCCTTGAGGGCAGTGTACATGAGATTTCGCAGCTCTGACTCATTCAAAGGAGCAGATAGGATGAGGTTGGGTATAGGGCGTAGGTAGGCGATATCGTATAGCCCTTGATGCGTCGCGCCGTCGGCTCCGACGGCTCCTGCCCTATCTAAGCAGAAGATGACAGGCAGGTTCTGTATCGCTACATCGTGAATAACTTGATCGTAGGCTCGCTGGAGGAAAGTGGAGTAAATGTTACAGAAGACTTTCATGCCCTGAGTAGCCAAGCCAGCGCTAAATGTAACGGCGTGCTGTTCGGCGATTCCAACATCGTAGCAGCGATCTGGCATGAGCTGGCGCATTTTGGTCAAGCCAGAGCCGGAAAGCATGGCAGGGGTCACAGCCACGACCCGATGATCCATACGGGCCAGCTCTATAACTGTTTCGCCGAATACATCTTGATAGCGAGGGGGAGTCGGCTTAGTAGAAGGAGGATTAAGAGGCTCCCCTGTCTTGGGATCAAACTTGAAAGCCGGGGCATGCCACTTGATAGGGTCCTTTTCGGCTAAGGGAAAGCCTTTGCCTTTGATAGTATGGCAGTGGAGGAGCTTCGGACCGGGAAGCTCCCTCAAGTTGCGTAGAGTATCTACGAGTCCCCGTATATCGTGTCCGTTCACGGGACCAAAGTAGCGTAGCCCTAAACTTTCAAAGAGTACGGCCGGACGAGCTACCAAAAAGGTTAGCATTTCCTCCATGCGCGCTGCGTAATCGCGTACGCGCGCACCCAGCTTCTCTTGAAGCCAGCTCAGAAACTTCCATACCTCATCTCGGAAACGATTGTATGCTTTAGAGGCTGTGATGCCGGCGAGGTAGTCCTTTATAGCGCCTACATTTTCGTCTATGGAGATTTGATTGTCATTTAGGATGATGAGGATGTCGGGCTGGAGGGCGCCAACGTTATTGAGTCCTTCGTAAGCAAGGCCAGCGGTGAGAGCTCCATCTCCGATCACGGCTACCACTTTTCGGTGTCGCTCCCCTTTATGACGCAAAGCTTCAGCCATACCTAAGGCAGCTGAGATGGAAGTAGAAGAATGGCCTACACCGAAGGTATCGTAAGGCGACTCCTCCCGCTTAGGAAAGCCTGAGATACCATCTTTCTGACGATTTGTGTGAAAGACAGAGCGTCGTCCTGTGAGAACTTTATGACCGTACGCCTGATGCCCTACATCCCACACGAGAAGGTCCTCGGGGGTCTGATACACATAGTGAAGGGCGATAGTTAGCTCTACAACCCCAAGGCTTGCCGCAAAATGCCCCCCATATTGAGCGGCATGGTGGATGAGAAACTGTCGCAGTTCCTCAGCAAGCTGAGGTAAATCCTCTTCGCTTAGAGCTCTGAGTTGGCTGGGAAATTCAATCTTAGATAGAAGAGCGCTGGTAGGAGTAGGGTTATCTCTCATAAGCTCGCAAAGGTAGTGAGGTTTAAGCTGCGGATAGGCTTCCAGTAGGGGAAAAACGCCTGGTAGGCTTTTTCTATGTCGGGGAGAGAAGCGCTGCTGGGAGGAGGCGAGCCCCCTAATCGGCACAAAAGCTCTGATAGAAGGTTTCGGGTGCTGAGTTCGGGATTCTCCGCCGAGTCTAACTCGATCAGCTGGTTCCGGACCCAATCAAATAGGAGCGGGTCTGGTCCATAAAGGCACTGGTTGAGCCACTCTACAATGAGGAAAAGATACGCCGTGTGGGCGGGTTCGTGGAAAAATCGCCTATACATGTAATGCCATTCTATCTCGGTCAAGCGCTGGACCTCTCTGGTCGGGCGCAGGCGAAGACAGACTTGCATCAGAGCACCGGGGAGAATAGCTGCCCCTCGTCGCCCCGATAAAAGAGTACTTATCGTGCCTTCTTTCGGGGTATGGAGGCGAATTATCCAGCTTCGTTCCCGAAAGGGGTAGCGTTGAAGGATGAGAGCTGGGGTTTTGACTTCTTGGCTCATGCAATGAATGGGGTTAGAATGCAGGGCAGCCACTGAGTAGCCAGTTCCATGTCTGACCTAAGCTCTTCCATAGCTTCAGCCCACGTTTTTAGCTCGTCCATCTGGGTTGCGTAGAGGGTTTGAGGGATGGGATGAGCGGGAAAAAAGTGGGTTTTGTCAATCACCCCTTTGGTGAAGAGGTAACTCCTTAGAGCGTAGAGCTGAGATTCCTCTGCGTCTAAAATAAGTAAGGAGACAGGCTGCATGAGGTGATAAAGGGGCGTTTCTATCCAGGTTTCGCAGCGGAGGCTTCCCTCTAAGAGAGAGGGTCTTTTGCGGAGAGAGAGCCAACGATTAGGCATGCCTTCGGCGGAAAAAAGGGCACTGAGGTGCTTGGAGGCATCCGCTGCTCCTTGGCCGACGCAGCCTATCAAAGCGGGGGCTTTCAAGGGACGAAGACGGCGCCGCCACCGATCTGGATGGGTCGCTGCAGCAATGAAAAAGCGCACTTGCACTTAGTCCGTAACAATTATTTTCCCGACTGCGGTGCGTCGCCCCTCCTGATCCAAAGCCCCGACGATATATACGCCAGGAGCTACTTTGTCACCCTGAACCGTCCGTAAGTCCCATACCGCTTGACCTCCAAAAGATTGAAGGTAGCGTACCTGCTGACCATCAACCGTCATGATCCGTACCGTACTCCCTTCAGATAAACCCCTTATACCCACCCAGCCCTCAAAGCTGCGGCGAGCGGGATTAGGAAAAATGTACAAAGTATCTAAGCTCTCTGAGGGCGTCGTGGCAAAATCTCTGTAACTCACCGCGCCATCCGAAGTGATGATGAATATTTCTCCCGTTTGATCCCAAGCGCGTATCCGATAGATGAGGTTACTGGGTAAAGGACTATTTTGGGCATTGTAAGAGGCAAGCTGGCGGCTGCCATCTGAGCTTATGACATATACCCCACTACCAGAGGTCCCAATCCACTTGCGATTTTGTCCATCCACGACAATATCTGTGATGCTCTCCTCTTCCAGGAGGTAGCGATTTTCTATTATAGGGATGGATACCGAAACCGAGCCTGCGAAGGGGTCTCCATACAAGACGGCGACGCCCTTGTCCGTACCAAGCCAAACTGCGCCCATTCTATCTGGTGCTATGGATTGAATGACCGAGCTGGGTAGTCCTACCAAGGGAACGCCTCCATCCCCTAAGAGAATAGAACGATGACGAGTAGGGTCCTCTGGCAGACCTTGATCGTCTATGACGAGGATTTTACCTCCTCTCAGGAGGCACCACTTGTAGCCCCGAGAGTCAATCTTGACAGACAATACCATCTCAGAGCGAGGCAGGCTATACCATCGTCCCGATGCTGGCGCGTACCATACGATGTTCCGATTACCGAAGCTTTTACCTATCCAGACGGTGCCTTTGGAGTCTATAGCGATGGAAGAGAAGCCCATAAGAGTAGGTCGGCCATCTGCATTAGGGAAGAGCCCATCAAATGGTGCGTTGTATGCTGTGAAGGTATCCAAAGCCCCTTCGGGAGCGAGACGCAATAGAAGGGAACTCGTGAGTATCCATGCGCGCTGTCCATCCCAAGCTGCTTGAGTAAAGCCACCGGGAGTGCGACCAATAAGCGTGTTGAGGTTAAAGGCCACTCCTTTTTGAGCGCCGTGAGGATAGAAGGTGATGACCCCTCCCCACCCTGGTCCCCAAAACCCAGAGCCATAATGTAAAAAGAATAACCCGCTTGGCGTCGGCAAAATCTCTGTAACTCCTCCATCTCGGAGGCGCTGGAAGGCATCTGTCCCCGTCTGTATCTGAGGGGAGACGGCAAATCCTCCTATCCAGGTGGTCCCAGCCGCTATATGAGAAGCTGTCGGACTCATCCACAGCACATGAGGGCCAGCGTTCCACAACTTACGAACTTGACCGTCTGACCCGAAAAAGAACATTTCGCTCGTATCGGAGACTGCTATGCCCCAACCACCTCCATAGCCACACAAGCTAAATACCCGCCTATTATCTAAAAACGCTGCCGGTGTATAAGCTACCCAGCCCGTGTCAGCCCAGCGGTATAGCTTCTGGCGAGAAGCGATGACTAATCCCTCTCGCATTTCGGCCCAACCCTGAAAGAAGTTCAGGGTATCCACTATGCCTCGCCGACTTGCCTTCTCCCAGGGTCCTATCCAGGGCCGTCCTTCTGGAAGGGCGTAGAGCCCCTCATCTAAGAAGGCCCACAGTCGCCCTACAGCCCACCACACCCGTTTCACAGGCTGAGCGAAAGGTTTGTCCGGAAACTGAGTTACCGTAGCCAAGACTCGCCGTTGCTTCTTATGCCACACCACTAAGCCAAAATCAGTGGCTATGACCAAGGTGTCTCCCTTTGCACAAAAATCCCTTATAGCTCGGGAAGTGTAAAACGGATTGGCAGCTATGTCTTGTAGCAGGTCTAAGTTCTCGGGTGAGGTGCCGTATTGGATGCTTCCATCTCCGTATCCCAAGAATATCTGCGCAGAGTAGGGGTCGCTATAAAGGGCTGTTGGGCGATTATAGAGGAGACCTCGGGGTCGGTCTAATTCTCGGTAGGCCCCCGTCTCGGCGTCTATCAAGCATACCCCCTCTCCGCTTAGAAACCAGAAATAAGGGGGGACATATCCAACTTGCCTAATGAAACCGTGATAGGCATAAGTGCCCCATTGTCCTATTGCCACGCCCCCCTGAGCATACAGGCATGTTACAACAAGTCCTACCCAGCGCATGTCACCTACCAACAAAAGTAATAATCTCCCGCAACCGCATTAGGTCTTCACTTATACTACAGGGTCTAGCGCTTCTCTTAGGCCGGGGTGGGCTGGGGGATGGGCTCTGGGTATTGAATCCGACTATGATGGATAGAGAGAAGCTGCTCATAAAAGACCTTCTCCAGCTCTTTGAGCTGAGCGAAAGTCAAAGGGGATTCGCTTAGCTGGCCTTCGGCGATTCGCTGTTGTAGTATGGTGTGTATGTGAGAACGCAGCTTTTCGGGAGTTAAGTGGGGGATAGCTCGAGTGCTGGCTTCTAAGGAGTCAGCTAACATGAGTATAGCTTCTTCCTTCGTTTGAGGAAGGGGCCCTGAATAGCGGAATTCAGTTTCTAACAGGGCCGCTTCTTGAGGACATTCCCGCTTTTGTTTTTCCCAAAAGTATTGGATGTAGGTCGTTCCATGGTGGCTCTGTATGCCTGAAATGACCTCATTAGGCAGACGCGCTCGACGAGCCAGCCGCACACCTGCGTCTACGTGGCTGCGGATTATGCTGGCACTTTCTAATGGAGTCAGGTGGTAATGTGGGTTGTTTATATGATCTCGGGATATACATGCGAGATTTTCTATAAAAAAGGAGGGGTTTTCCATTTTACCGATATCGTGAAACAGAGCCATTACATGGGCTTTAAGGGGATGGGCTCCGATTTTTTCCGCTGCCGCTTCAGCTAATGCGGCCACGGTCAAACTATGCTGAAAGGTGCCGGGTGCTTTTCGCTTTAGCTCTTGTAGAAGGGGGTGATGGGTATCCAAAAGCTCCAAAAAAGTAATATCTGAGCTCAGTTTGAAAAGCCGTTCTATGCTGTAGATGAGGGGGTAGGCCACGAGACAAAGTGCGGCGTTAGCAAAGAGAAACAAGAGTCCAGACCAAGGTACGAGAGATAGATGGCCCTGGCGGAAAAGGTGGTAGCCGACGTAGGTGAGAATGTATCCGATTAGGAGATTAGCCAAAGCATAATAAAGGTGGGAGCGTCGCTGCATGATTCGCAGGCGGAACACAGCCAGCATGCTACTGAATCCATGAACGAAGAAATATTCAACCGGTTCCTCCATTATCAGGCTGATCTGGGCACCCAAGGTAATCGCTGAAATGAATCCCACTCGGTCATCAAAAAATATCGCCAGAATAATCGGTCCTATAGCGAAGGGGATGAGATGATAAAGAGACAAGTCCAACCCTTGGGTCCATTCAGACTGAAGCTGGGTGAGTACGGCTAAAATGAGGGTAATGAAGATAAACACGCTAAAAAGTAGAGCTACGGGGCGTAGGTTGTTCAGGGATATCTTTTTAGCTAGGAGGAGATACCAAAGGGTAATAAATGTGACGACCCACAAAAGGAGAAAAAGCCCAAAGAAGCTCATCAAGCGGCTTTGAAGGGGCCTCAAGCTTTCATAGGCGGTGCGTAGGGATTGCAGCTTCTGATAGGTGCTTGGGGAAATAAGCTCGCCTTTTCGTACAATAAGCTCACCCCTTCGGATAGTACCTGTATAAGGAGACAGACTTTGGGCAGCTTGTCTGAGTTTCTCGCCGGCTGTTTGGGGGTCTATATTCAAGTTAGGCATCAGGAGTGCTCTCAAGTGAGGACGCAGGCTATCCAAGATGGCTTCATCGTACTGGCTTCTGAGCCACTGCCAAAGCCTAGTGCTATCTGCTAAGGCTTCTACGGCGACCTGAAGTTCGTCTTGAGGCGACAGTCGGATGATAGCGGTGCCATGATAGCTACTCAGCGGCAAATCGGTATAACCATACCGATAAGCGTACTGAATAGCAGCTTTTAGAGGGAGGCGTAGGGGGAGGGGAAGCTGGGTTGAGAGCGACTCGGCTTGCAGCCTGACTTGGCGAGGTATGGTGGTGTCCTTACGAAAGACGAGAGTGTATCGCTGCACGAGTGAATCCATTTCTTCGGCTGTCTCTTCGGGGCTTTTGAATATGCGGAATTCAAAAGGGGCAAACAGGTCGCGATGGAGCCAAACTTCACCTTCCCGATAAGGAGAGAGAAAGAGGGGACGAGTCCACCAACCTAAAAAAACGCTCATGCCGCCAGCATATAGCATGGCTAAGAACCCCATGAAAAGCAAGGGGCGCTTACGGAGTGAGTCCGTACCGATGAAGTCTTTGAGCCGCCTCCTCGCGTTGTCGCCAAATGACCTTCGGATCATAACCTTCTATCTCAGGGGCGTAAGGAATGACATTGCGACGATAAACTAAGATGCCTCTGCGCCCTTCAAAGCGCCGCCGCTTCCAAAACTCTAAAGCATCGTATGTCCCATCAGCTCCAAAAAAGGGACGCGCATCCTCATACATACGATTGGCTCGGCGTGAAGAGCTGACATGGTCAAATACAATCGCTGGGTATCGCTTCTTCGCGCCGATTTTCTTCACATACCACCCTCTATTGAGCGAAAGAGCCGTCGTCTCGCTATAGGGCAGAATGAGACGCATCTTAGGAACCGGCCCACTGTAAAGGACCGGGGCCCCGAAAAATACTTTATCAGGATGCTTGGGATCAAAAAACAAAGTCTCCACGACCTTGAAGTTTCGCTTGCGGTCGTATCCATTCCACCCTAAAAGTACGTAGTACACGAACTTTTCTCGGACGAGCTTTAGCCCGCGAGAAACGCGAGCTTCCCCTTCATAACGCAGGACGCCGTGGCTTGTGTATCGGGGGTGGTAGTATAGAGCCCCCACCCACTCTTCTTGAGTCAGAGTGCGACGCTCTATGTCCTCTTCCTCTAGAACTTCAGGGATTTCCTTCAGTTCAAACACCCGAACTTGCCAGGGGGCCTTTTTATGCTCGCGCCAGCGCCTCACTAAAAGGCCATAGTACCGATGCTCTCCTCGAGGCATGTCTATCAGTTGCCATGTGAATATCCGAAAAGCGCTGTCAGGAGGGCATAAGTCCGATACCGTAATGACCGAGTCAAAGGGATAACTAAATGCCTCGGGATGACGGAGAGTCTCTTTCCATAGGGCGATAAATACGCGATTCACCGAGTCTTTTGCCTGGGTGTCGTCCCCATGGAGTACGAATCGCCCCATTTCCGCTAGCCTTCTCTCCACTTCGGGAAGCGATAGCGTCTGAGCCCACAGAAGAGCAAGGCCCCACACAAGCACCATGGCGAGAAGCAAAGGTAAAACTTTACTCTAAACGAAGGCTTGAGGTAAGAGGCTCTGGGCTTCTAAGAGGGCAGACTCGTTCAAGGGGGGCAGAGCGTTTTTCTCCTTGAGAAAAGCCAGAAGGACTTCCGTGCGAATGTTAGATACGAGAGGAACCCCAGCGAAAGGACAACCGCCATACCCCCCTAAGGCACTATCAAAGCGGCGACAGCCAGCCTCCCATGCCGCTTCTATTTTGCGTCGCATCGTGGAGGGATCAGCGTGTAGATGAACCCCCCACCTAACCGATGGAATAGCCTGGATCACCGTGGCTGTTATCTCATAAACCTCCTCGGGGGTTGCCACACCGACCGTGTCAGCCAGCGACAGGATAGGGACACCAGCTACAGCTAATCGGCCAGCCAACTCTACCACTTCCTGCACGGAGTATGGTTCTCCATAAGGATTTCCGAACCCCATAGACAAATAGACGACGGGGACCTTTTCAGCTTCTTGGCAAACTCTGACTAACTCTCCAACAAAAGCCTCCCCTTCAGCCCGAGACTGCCGTGCGTTCTGCTGTTGAAAGGTTTCCGAGACAGATAGCGGATAACCGATGTATCGCACCGCTGGATGAGCAGCAGCCGTTTCAAGACCCCGCTGATTCACTATAATCACCAACAGACCAGTCTCAGGATAATCAGCCCACGGTATCGCCTCTAAAACCGCCTTCGTATCCTGCATCTGAGGGACGGCTTTTGGTGAGACAAAAGACCCCGCATCTATCGTGTGAAATCCCACTCGCAAAAGCGCCGTGAGATATCGCACCTTTATTTCAGTTGGGATAAAAGTTGAGAGTCCTTGCCATGCATCGCGGGGACATTCTACCAGCTGCACCGCTACCACAGAGCGAAGATAGAGAGGTTTAGGCATGAACCAAACTCCGTGTCTTTTTTGTTTTGTCGGGCATGTACCCAGCTTATGTCGTAGACCCTATTCGTCAGGAGACAATCGAGATAGGTCTCAAAGAGCTCCGTACGCCAGAAGAAGTAGATGCGGTGATTCATGAACTCAAAACCACGGGTGAGTCTGCTCTTTTTTTGATAAACTCTGTGTGTGGATGTTCAGCGGCCTCTGCTCGTCCAGGCGTAGCTCTCGCCATGCGGCATGAGAGAAGGCCTCATCGATTCTACAGCGTCTTTGCTGGGGTGGATAAAGAAGCCACTGCTCGCCTACGGCAGTATCTTGCTCCTCACCCTCCCTCCTCCCCCAGTATCGCTCTATGGAGGGGGGATAAACTTCTGCACTTTATTCCTCGGCATGAGATAGAGGGTCATACGGCCCAACATGTAGCTAATTCACTAATCACGATTTTTGACGAATATTGCTGAGTGGTTCGCCTCTGCCTCATTCCCATTTACTTGTGGGCTCAGAATGCCTCTCTATCTGCGAGGGAGGACCTCTGGGCTAAGCTCAACCCCTTCTTCGGTGCGGAATTAAGTCTGATAGACATACGCTTTCTCTCCACTCCTCTTTTTTCAAACTCCCCTGACTTCTGGGGCATCACGATTGGTAGCAACTACACTTACTTCCGCACTGAGAATGAAGTCTTTGCTGCTGGTCCTGGAGCTCAGATCACGGGCTCCTTTCAGTTTTTGGGGCGAGCTGGCACCAACTGGATGGTTCAAATACCCGTCTACGGCTATGCTCGGGTAGGGGCGGGCGCCACAGCCTACAATGTCCAGCGGCTCGGTATTGGCGCAGGTATTGGGCTGCGTTTCACAACCTTCCAGCTAACTTATGCTTCGTTCTCCGGAAACTACATAGGCAAGCTGCGCCAAAGCTTTATCAACCCTACCGCCCTCCTTGATATAACTTTCAACTTCCGCCGCACCAATCCCACCACGATACGAGCGTACTTTGACTTTATCCCCAGCCGCCGTAATACAGAGATCATGGGGATGATAGACCCTGTTCCTTTAGAGTTTAGCACCTTGGGGATAGGGATTCTCTATCGGATCGGCTTCTGAGCCTGTCCTCCTGAAAGAGAGAAAAAAACCCGATGCAAGACCATGCTCATCTCGGCATCCGTATTTTTGTCGTATGCTAACCAAACTTCAAGAGATTGCTCAAGCTGCCGCTGAGGGGTCTCCCCCTGAAGAGCTTATTGCCCGCTTAGAAGCCCTTCACGAAGAGGTCTCTGGAGACGAAAACGCTCGCTTAGAGTTTGAACGAGAGGTTCTCAAGGTGGCGGATGGGCTTTACCTGCCTCACATTTTTTGGATTTATCTGGGGGCCTTTTTAGAAGATAAAGAGACTTATCGCCCTTTCATAGAGTACATTCTCCAAGTGTATGCCCAGCTTCCACCTTCCCCTTTCTTGGAGAAGCGTATGCGCCCTCTCCTTTGTGTGTACTTCACGGAGGAGGCTCCTTTTCACATCCATAAGTTAGAGGCTTCTCTCAAACGATATGCGCGTCCCGAGAAACAGACTTTATTTAGCGATATTCAGAACTTCATAAAGAGGAACCCCACCACCGTCCAAATCTTTCGCCAAAAATTCTCTTTGCTGAAGCAGTACCTGCCTAACTTCGAAATGTTTTCTATGGCTCTGCCTCAGCTGCGAGCTGCTCTGAATCAAGCTTGAATGGACTGATGAGATTGACTCTTTTAATAGGTATCAGCCTTGGCGCAGCCGGGGGGGCGCTTCTGCGGTACTGGATCCAGCGCATCCTTAACCTGTCTTTGCTTTCTCCTGGTGGGACCTTCCTCGTGAATATTATAGGGTCGGCGATACTTGGGTTTGTGGCTGGGGGATTTCCTCAGAAAGTAGGCTCTCCCTTGTACTATGCCGTTACAGCGGGCTTTTGTGGAAGCCTCACGACTTTTTCGTCTATAACCTTGGAGATTTTTGAGATGCTGCGCCTACAAGAGGGCCTTCGCGCTATGATGTATATAGTCCTCACTTTGGGGTTAGGCTTAATGGGGTTTGCAGGGGGGTACTGGCTTGGAGCTAAGCTGACGAGCTGAGCCTATGCGGTGGCTGATTTTATGGCTCGTAGGTAACATATGGGCGCAAAAGCTGACACTTACTCCTTCCCGCGGGATTCAAAGGGGATTACCTACTCAGGTCGCCCTCGTGGGGGCAACAGTCTGGCTTGCGCCTCAGCGATACGTTCGGGATGGGGTTGTCTTAGTTCGCGAAGGACGGATTGTGCAGGTCGGCCCCCGAGGGACTGTTCGTATACCTCCTGAGGCCCAAATCCTGACTTATCCGCCTTCAGTGTGGATATACCCTGCTTTCGTGGAGATGTATAGTCCCTTGGGTTCGCGCCCCTCTCCTCCTTCTGGGAAGCCTCAGTATGACCCGACGCGTCATCCGCTTTATTATCCAGCGGATGCCGTGAGATTGGATTTTGCCGCCGAGACGGCCTTTGTGTATGAAGCTGAAAAGGCTAAGCGACTTCGAGAGATGGGCTTCGCTGTATCGCACGTAGCCCCTGAGGAGGGGGTTCTGAGAGGTACAGGGGTGAATGTCCTTCTAAGCGATGACCTGCCTCTTGACAGGCGATTCCTTCCAGCTTCTCCCGTCCTTCATGCAGGCTTTGAGAAAGGAGGGAGTACTCAGATGTATCCTACATCTAAAATGGGCAGCATAGCTCTTGTGCGTCAGGTTCTATACGACTGGTTGTGGTATCGGCAGTTTGCCACTCCCCCTGTGCTAAACCTCAGCCTCCAGCGGCTGTCTAGTCTCTGGCGCGATACGCTCCGATGGGTCTGGACCAGTCAAACCCCAGAAGATGCTTTTCGCATTCACAAGCTCTCTACCGAATGGCGTCAAGGAGGACCTTTGCGTTGGGCGGTCGTTGGAACGGGCTATGAGTATGAGTGGCTTCCTTACCTGCCGAGAGATGGATTATACCTGCTTCCTGTAGGCTTGCCTGTCCTGCCTCCGCCGCATATAGTGGAGTCTTACCGGTACCTTCCTTTATCAGCGCTGAGACGGTGGGAACAAGCTCCCTTCCGGGTGAAGTGGCTTCTACGAGCCGGATATGCAGTAGCCTTGACCTCTCATGGGCTATCCGAAGCGTCTGTCTTCTGGACGGACTTGCGTACCCTTGCCCGGACGGGCATTCATCCAGATACCCTTTTGCTCTGTTTGACCCAAACCCCGGCAGAATGGCTCCGGCTTTCAGACATAGGACGAATCTCCCCAGGAGCCTATGCCAATCTTCTTGTCTTTACGGACACCCTCTGGAATGAAGAAGCCAAGCTCGCTGAAATATGGGTGGCAGGGCAGCGTACGGTCTTGGTCCCTTTGCCTTCTATCCTGCCTCAAGGTGTCTACGCCCTGACCCCTATGTCGTGGCAACTGCGCATTCCCTTGAAGCACAGCCCGCCTCTACCGGCGCAGTTTATCGTGGAGCAAAAGGATACTTTCTCTGTGGAGATACAGTATGAGCCTCTCCAGAATCTCTTTTCATTTCAGGTGAAGTCTGGGAAAGCCTCGGGGGAATGGCGCTTTGAAATGCGCGGGGATACCTTCATGGTAGGGGCTTGGCTTGCTCCGGTGGGAGAGCGCCGTACATGGGAGGCGCGTCGAGTAGCTCTGCCTGACTCTCCTCAAGTGAAAAAACCAGCGCCCTTTCTCTCGGAAGATAGCTTGGTAGCTCGGCGTACCTTTCCCGCTGGGTTATATGGACGGGAAAGGTATCCGCCTCCTGTCATCCTATTGATTCAGCAAGCTACGGTCTGGACGGGCGACACCATACTTCCAGAAACAGATGTTTTGATTGCTGGGTCAAAGATTCAGCGCATAGGGCGCAATTTAGTTCCCCCTCCTAGTGCTGAGGTCATAAAAGCCCAGGGAGCTGCTCTCACGGCTGGCATGATAGATGAGCACTCTCACATAGCCATAGAAGGAGGCGTCAATGAGTATTCGGATGCGGTTACCGCTGAGGTGCGCATAGCGGATGTCATAGATCCCAGTGATGTCAATATCTACCGCCACTTGGCTGGGGGGGTTACGACAGTACAGCTCCTCCATGGCTCTGCTAATCCAATCGGAGGACAATCGGCTTGCATCAAGCTGCGTTGGGGACTTCCTGCTGACTCTATGCTCATTTCAGATGCTCCCCCCTTCAATAAGTTTGCTCTGGGGGAGAATGTCAAGCAATCCAACTGGGGAGAGGCTTTCAACACTCGGTATCCCCAGACCCGAATGGGCGTAGAACAAATTATGGAACAAGCCTTCAGAGCAGCGCGCTCATATGTCGCGGAAAGGGACTCCTATGAGATTCGTCGCCGTCAAAACCCTCGCACCCCAGCTCCTCGGCGGGACCTTCGTACAGAAGCCCTCGCCGAAATCCTCGCAGGAAAGCGGTTCATCACCTGTCATTCCTACGTGCAGTCCGAGATACTCATGCTTATGCGGCTGGCCGAGCGCTTCGGATTTCGGGTGCGAACCTTCACGCATGTGTTAGAAGGGTACAAGGTAGCCCCCGAAATGCGCGCTCATGGAGTCTATGCTTCTACATTCTCGGATTGGTGGGCGTATAAGTATGAGGTGATAGATGCTATTCCCCATAATGCCGCCGTACTTTTGAAGCATAAGGTTCCGGTTTGTATCAACTCTGACGATGCAGAGATGGGGCGTCGTCTCAACCAAGAAGCCGCTAAGGTTCTCCGCTATGGAGGCCAAGAACTGGGCATAGACAGCATAGCAGCTTGGCGAACTGTAACAGTGTATCCAGCTCAAGCCCTTGGGATTAGTCATCGAGTGGGGTATGTAAAGGAAGGGTATGATGCGGACTTAGTTTTGTGGGACCGTCCGAGTCCTCTTTCAGTCTATAGTAAAGTACGCCTCACCTTAGTAGATGGTCGCAAGCTATACGACGCTGAGGCAGACCGAAAGGCTTACGCAGAGCGGCTATCGGAAAAAAACCGCATCATAGAAAAGGCCTGGCAAGCTGCTCAGACAGATAAAAAGGGCTTGCCTCTATTGGTACGCCGAGCTGTGCTGTGGGACTGTGAAAGCTTCCAAGCTGAGGAGACTCCTTAGGAACGCGGAGAGGGAGACTACTTGTTGTCCGAGCTGGCGATTCTTGAAGGATGGATGCTGCATGAGTCTCAGGCTTAGTGGGGAGTACCAAGAAGACCCCCCGAGGCCCTTCTCCATGAAAAGTCCCCTTGCGAAAAATAGCAAGAGCTTTTGAGAAAAACGGGTATCGTCTTTCTCTGCCTCTTCCTATGGCTGAATCCGTAGAAGTATGCTTGATCCCGAGGGCCAAAAGCGCAGTAGATAGCTGCCCGCAGGTACGCTCAGAAAAAGCTGATGGATCCCTCCCCTATGGAGATCATACGCCTCTATTAGCTTGCCCGCCAGGTCATACACATACACTCTACGCTCGGTTTGGGTTTCAATGTAGAGTATGCCTGAAGTGGGGTTGGGGTACAGGCGAGTCGTAGTGTTCTGGTAAGCCAAGCTATTCGGTTCAGAGGGGATCCCTACGGCTATCCACACGCTATCTGTCTCGGTACACTCGGGGGTTTGGCTTTGGAGTTCAATCAAGAAGTAGCCTGTCTCTCCCCATTCTCGTCCGTATGTAGGGCCGCTGGTCTGATCTATTAGGATGCCTCTGCTATTCCAAATACGCCAAATGTATGAGGTGTTTCCGCTTTGGGCTTCGGCTGAGAGCGTATGGGTTCCGAAGGGGAGGCGGAGGGTATCACCATTATCTAAGGTTTGAGTACCGTATCTCAGACGAGCATTTAGGGAAGGGATGATGGTGAGTTGGAGGGTATCCCGAGCGGTGAGGAGGGGAGCGCATAGTTGAAGGGGTTCTCGGCGAGCTTCTACCACGATAGTGTGGGTTCCTAAGGGTAGTAAGAGCACGATGAAGGAGTCGGTTTGTCCAGAGAGAAGTTGCCCATTTACGTACCAGTGATAGGCATTAGCGCCGGGTACGAATCCACTGAGGCGAATACCCGTGGGGCTGAGGCAAGCGTTTCGGTCAGGTCCCAAATCAGGCTTAGAGAGGGGAAGTTTATAGGCTTTCACCGATAGGATGAACTTTCCTATATCTAAGGGCGTCTCGCCCTCCACAACTACGAAAAAGCTACTGCCAGGAGCTAAAGGCAGCTTGGGTCGGGCAGGTTGAGTGAAGTCCTCTCTGGCTGGAAGATCGCGTTGGCTATTGCCCATGGCGACTATCCGAGAGGTGAAACTAGCGGGTATAGAGTTAGGAGAGCAGTCCAGACGGGGCCCTTGGTCTCTGTCGGTAATAGTATCCAAGTTGCCTACCAAGTGAAGGCGCGAGTCAAAATCGGTGAGAGCGCTACATAGGTCTATGTCCAATGAGTCTATGCACTCAGGGAGGGTGATGCGGAAAAAAAGCTCTTTAGAGAGGCTAGCGGAAGGATGGTTTCTCGGGCTGTATACATCTGTAAGGCCCGGGCCTGAGATAGAATCGGTATGAGAAATGCTCCAAAGGCCTGCTCCGTTAGAAGACAGAGAAAGAGGTATGGCGTTGGCAGGGCGATTTCCGGGTCTGTCAGTTATAGATAGGTACAGAGGAGCTGAGCTATCTGGACTGCCCGGGCACCCTGGTGGAGGTAAAGCTACGAGCCTCAGCTCCACTTGACCGGGGAAGGTAGGGGGTTCTGGTAAAGGAAAACGCCAAGGTAGAATCTGGGGTTGAATGGATAGGGTATGCCAAGTTTGCCTACCATCCACTGTCCATGCTAAGAAAAGCTCTCCGGCAAGGGCGGAAGGGTTAGAAACAGTTATGTCTATTTTTTCGCCGACGAGCCCTGAAAGAGCTGAAGCGCTGAGGGGTTGGCTCGCTGGGATTGGACACGGTAGAACGGTTCCGCTTAGTTCGTCAGCTCCTATGTCGGGGGCTGTGCCAGGATCGTTCGGTCCACTTTGAGGACGGGAGTCTCCCTCTATATCTTCTAAGGTAAGAGGTGGCGCATAGGCTGAGTTGATGCCATTCCAAGGTAGATTCGGCTGAATATGAGGCATCTCTGGAGAAACAAAGGGGGCCCCTCCCGCAATGCCCCACTGAGAACTGAGGTCTAAATTCGTAAGAGTGCGCCACTCAGCTAGGCTGCCTACCGAGCGTCTTTCCGACGAGGCTCCTATGCGCGCCAAAAAAGTCCGCTCTGGCGCTTCCCCTTCCAAGTAATAAAAGTTGTGGCGAAAGGTGAAGGTGTTCCATTGTAGGCGACTTAGCGTATCCCAGAAGACTAAAGCACAGGTCTCCTTAGCATCGGGCGCAGCCAGACTGCGCAGATGGAGGGTATTCTGGATGAGGTTATTAGATAGCTCAACCCCCCCCCGAATGTTAGACCCCAAAATCACCCCTGCTGAAAACCCGTCCTTTGCCCAAGAAGCAGCACTTTCTGCATTGCCGTAAAGATGGATGGTATTGTGTCGCAGGGTAAAGGTTGCAGAGGGGTCGGGAGCTAAGCTCTCTAAAAGAATGCCCGCTACGGCATAGTTGCTGCTGCCTGGTAGCGTCTCATCTGCAGAGCCTAATAGCCCAGCGATAAAGTTATTTTCTATGAAATGAGGAGCAGCACCAAAGGCAGGCTGTCGAATGCAGCGTATGCCTATAGCACCAAAGCCCTCTTCAGAGAGACTACGCAGGTTTCGGATGGTGTTTCTACGAATATAAACATTGTTGCAGCGGTCTACGTGGATGCCGATGGGCGTTTTAGGTCCTGTGTGCCAGGAGCCTTCTATCAGGGTGGAGTCTATAGTGAGGTTTGTAGCGAACTGAGCGAATACACCCGCCTCGTACCAGCTTGAATCAGCTTGGGCTAAGTTAGTAGTGGGGTAGCCGATTACACAGCGATAGAGGGTAATCTGGTTGAGGGGGCCCCATCCACCAGCTAAGAAAACGGCGCCATACTTTGTGGAACGAAGCGTACAAGCTGAGATGGTGATTTGATTCACATTAGCCGATACAGGACGCATAATAGGTCCTGCGCTGTCGCCGATGTAGATGGCGACTGAGGTTTTTTCTCGGGAGCGCCCTTCTATAATGCAGCTATCTATGCGGATGTTGCTGATTCCGCCAGCCGTAGAGGTGAGAAGGCCCACAACCCCCATGAAAGCTGTTGTATCAGTCAGGCATTTGAGAGTGAGTCGGCCGCGTCCATTGAGGGTGAATCGCTGAACTCCCCCTTGGATTCTCAGCACAAACTGTCCCAACCACCACTCAGCTGGAGGCGACTTAGCTATGGTTATCGGTGTATCCACCATCAAAACGACATCGCAGTTCTGGCAAGCGTAGGGACGCACTCGAATCGTTGCAGGTTCAAGGACAGGGTCATACGGATGAACGACACGCAGCCAGACTTGATCTTGGGCTCCCCGAGCCGCTAAGTCGTTCAGAGCGTCTTGAATGGTAGCGTACTGACGATTAGGTGGGTCATTCAAGCCATTGATAAAGTAGGTTCCATTCATTGGCTGAGCCCATAGAAGCAGCACAAATCCGAAGAACCTCTTAGGCACGATACAAATATACCTTACCCTCGGGGTTCTTTTTGCGAGGATGGAGGCATCCTTATCCTTGGCCGAAGGGTATTCTATATGGGTTGATGGGTCTCTCTTAGGGCCGAGATCTACAGAAGAGCCGCGAGCGAGGAGGTTTTTGTTTTTTTGCACTGAGATGAAAATCCTCTGCTGCATCAGCCACGTCCCAGACACGACGACGCGAATTCAATTCACTTCAGACGGCCGAGCCTTAGATCGCACGGGCGTTACTTTTGTCATCAATCCGTACGATGATTTTGTCTTAGCTCGAGCGGCGGAGCTGAAAGAGAAAGACCCCTCCAATACCCATGTAACCGTTCTCTGTGTCGGGAAAAATGGGGCTTCCTCCACAGACAATGTAGATGCCAATCTCCGAAAAGCCTTAGCCCTAGGGTTGGATGAAGCTGTACGCATAGATGCCGAGCCCGTAGATGCCTTTTTTGCCGCTAATCAAATAGCCGCCTTCGCCAGAGACAAGGGTTTCGACTTGCTCTTCTTTGGAAAAGAATCCATTGACTACAACGGCTCTCAGGTAGCGGGGATGGTAGCAGCTCTCTTAGACCTGCCCTTTGTCTCTTTTGCGACTAGCATAGAGCTGATGAATGGTACGGCGAAACTGACCCGCGAAATCACGGGAGGAAAGGAATTGATAGAATCACCGCTGCCCTTGGTGTTGAGTGCTCAAAAGGGGTTAGCTGAATGGCGCATTCCCAATGTGCGGGGTATCATGCAGGCTAAATCAAAGCCCCTTCATGTCTTGGCGCCGGTTAGCGTCTCGCCCCGAGTCTTCACGGTACGCCATGAGCCGCCTCCACCCAGAGGCAGCTTCAAAAAGATTGATCCCGATAGGGTGGAAGACTTGGTCAAGGAACTTGCTAATAAGGGACTCATATGAGCGCCATAGTCGTTTGGGCCGAACTGAAAGAGGACCGATTCAAGAAGCCAACCTTAGAAGCCCTCACCGCAGCTCACCGATGGGCGGATAGTTTGGGCCTGCCAGTGTGGGCCGTCGTCATCGCTCATGAACCGCCTAAAGACGCCCTGTCAATCCTCGGTGAGTACGGAGCGGATAAAGTCATCAAAGTAGTGGCCCCCGAATTCGCCAACTTTTCTCCTAATGCGTACGCTCGGGCATTAGCCGTACTTATGCGAGAGAAAAACGCATCGTATGCTGTTTTGCCGCAAAGCTATGATGGTCGGGCTATCGCTCCTATGCTAAGCATCTGGGCTGATGCGGCCCTTATATCTGGGGCCACTACCGTACCTGAAAAAACCGAGGAGGGCTTCATGGCCAGACGGATCGCCTACTCCAACAAGGGCATAGAGTGGGTTCGCTCAGCCCACTTGCCCCTAATCATAACGGTCAAGGCCAGTGCTTTTGTCCCTGAGAAAAAGCCTAAAACCGCTACTGAGGAAGAGTTTAGTTTCAAGCCTAAGCCAGAAGACCTTCGCTTGAAGGTAATAGGCATTGAGAAAATCGCTACGGATAAGATACCCCTTACCGAAGCTGAGGTAGTCGTCTCAGCTGGGCGAGGGCTCAAAGGACCCGAAAACTGGGGCATAATAGAAGAGCTGGCTCAGGTACTCGGGGCAGCGACCGCCTGCTCTAAACCGGTGGCTGATGTCGGATGGCGTCCCCATCATGAGCATGTCGGCCAAACTGGTATTCAGATATCACCCAACCTTTATGTTGCCATTGGCATCTCAGGAGCCATCCAGCATTTGGCAGGTGTCGCTTCTTCCAAAAATATCGTGGTCATCAATAATGACCCAGAGGCCCCGTTTTTCAAGGTAGCTGACTACGGGATCGTTGGAGATGCCTTTGAAGTCGTACCGCGCCTGACTGAAGCCATCCGCCGATATAAGGAGCAACACGCTCACTGAGTACTTCTCCTCCAGCGAAGCTCTCTTACAAGAGGCTCAGCGCCATCGCTTCGCCCTGGCTATCTGTGATGGAAAGGTTTATGCGAACTGGAAACCCCTCATAGATTCCCTATCTGGTGAAGCGCCTCTTATCACGGTGGCAGGCGGTGAAGAGGTCAAAACTCTACCTGCCCTGCGCCGCCTCTGGAAGAAGCTCTGGCAGTATAGGGTAGATAAAGGACAAACCGTTTTGCTAATAGGAGGGGGTAGCGTCTTAGATGTGGGAGGATTTGCAGCGGCGACTTGGAAGCGAGGTACCCCTTTCATTAGCGTCCCGACGACCTTGATTGCCCAGGTGGATGCGGCTTTTGGCGGAAAGGTAGGGCTAAATTTCCGTCAAGGCAAGAATCTCATAGGCACTTACGCCGACCCTCAAGCTGTCTGGGTGGCGCCTGACTTTCTCCGTACTCTGCCGCCCAGGGAGCTGCGCGCTGGATGGGTGGAATGCTACAAGCAAGCTCTCCTATCCGACCAGAGTTTGTGGTCTCACTTACAATCCCTCTCCTTCTCAACCATACCCTCTGTAGAGCTCCTCCAACGGCTGGTATCCATCAAAATGCGTTATGTGGAACAAGACCCGAGGGAAGAGCAAGGTATCCGCCAGGCTCTCAACTTGGGGCATACCTTGGGACATGTGTGGGAGTCTCTTTCCCTCCGCACCCAAGCTCCTCTCCTGCACGGGGAGGCCGTAGCTATGGGTCTCATCCAAGAGATTTTGCTTAGCGCCCAGACGAATCGGCTCCCAAAAGCCGTTGCAGAGGCTATTCTCTCCAAACTGCGAGCTGAAGCCCTTATGCTACCTCTACCTACTTTCACTTGGAGTGCTTGGGAGAAAATCCTACTTCAGGATAAAAAGGTGCGCAATGGACAAATTTTTTTACCTTTGCTGGTTGAGATAGGAAAGGTTCAACTTGTTCCTGTCTCTATACAGGCTCTCAAGGCAAGCGTTCGCCTCTATCAAGCTTTGGTCGCTGTATGAGAGGGATAATCCGTGTAAAGCTGCCTAAAAGGCGGCTAAGCGGCTCTGTATCTTTGCCTTATAGCAAGAGCCTGAGCAACAGGCAGCTTATCTTAGGGGCTCATACGGGAGTACCTTTTTCGGTAGAGGGCCTATCGGCTGGGGACGATACACACTTTCTGGTAGAAGCCCTTAAGGAAATAGGGTATGTGGCGGCTCGGGTGGGATCGGAGTGGCGATTTTTTCCCCCATCCAAATATCCCAGTTCGGTGCAGCTCTATGTTGGAGAAGGAGGTACTACCCTAAGGTTTCTTTTGCCGCTTTTGGCGCGACTACCGCTTTCGGCTCGGGTTCAGGCAGCTCCGTCTCTGCAGCGTCGTCCCATTCAACCTCTCCTTCAGAGCCTTTATGAAGCGGGAGCTAAAGTTCGGCTCGCTCCCCATACTTACCCTATCGGCATAGAGGGGAACCCCACTTGGCGTCCCTGTGCTTTCCGCATAGATAGTGCAGTCAGTAGTCAGTTTCTATCTGCCCTTATGCTAATGGCACCTGGTTTGGATGAGGGGACAGTAATTTATGAGTTAGCCGAAACCCCAGCTACTAAGGCTTATGGAGAGATGACGCAGCAGCTTCTCATGCGTGCTGGCTGGACCTGGCAGTTCACTGAAGTAGGCTGGCAGCTTGTAGCTAAGTCTGCTCCCTATTCCTCTTATGTTTTCTACGGGGAACGAGATTGGAGTGCAGCGGCTGTCTTTTTTGGCTTAGCTGCCTTGGAGGCTTTTGAAGGAGTTCTCCCGCTTTCGTTGGACAGCTTGCAGCCTGAAGCTCGTCTATTCTCTGCTTTAGAGTGGAACTACACCCTTACTCCAGTAGCGGGAGGCCTTCGGGTAGCTCCTAAAGGCGTCCCCCTTCAAGGCATAGAAGTGGATGTTAGGGACTATCCAGACTCTGCTCTTGTCTTAGCTGTAGTTGCCGCTATGGCGAACTCCCCTTCTTGCCTCAGGGGTGTGCATACTTTGCCGTATAAGGAGACAGACCGCCTTCAAGCCTTAGTTATGGAGCTCTCTAAGGTCGGCGCCCACCTCGCCATAAAGAGTGATGCTCTCGTTATCCAACCAGCTCCGCGCCTCCCCGTGGAGCCGCCTGTATTTGAGAGCTATGGCGATCATCGCTTGGCTATGGCTCTTAGTTTGTTGGCAGCTCGTTGTGAGATGGTAACCATTACCCATCCGCGTTGTGTGATTAAGTCTTTTCCGGGCTACTGGAGAGAGTTAGAAGGGCTTGGCGCTCAATGTAGAGAGGAATAGAGGTGGGTAGAGGCCGCTAAATCAACTCAGACCTGGTCGTAGGCTTAAACCCCTTACTTTTGCTCACGTGCGTCGTCTTAGACGCGTACTTGTTAGGATTGGATGGATCTCAATAGGTCTCATTGGGTTAGTGGTCGGGCTTTTGGCGTACTTTGCGATAAAGGTGCTCCGTGCCTACTCAGATATCTACTCTAATGCATATACTGAGCTATACGAGCCTATAAATCTTGGCGAAGAGCCGTTGCGACGACTTGAGACGATAAACAAGTCCGAGGTTATCCCGACACCTCTGCGTTTGCAGATACCCGCATCGGTAGAGACAGTTAGCGTGCGGTATCCTGAGGTGATCATGCGTCGTGCTATCCCCCTTAGGAGGGATAAGGTTACCTCCGCCTTCCTTCGCTTTGCGCATCCTCTTACAGCTTTCTCCAACGTACAGCGTGTAGAGCTGGCTCAGGTAGCCTTTTTTGTCCAGAGCAGAGTAAAGTCTGGAATGATGAAATTATGGGGTTGGCATGGACGAGATTTTGAAGAGTTGGCCATAGGGCGCTGGGGCGATGTGTGGGCTAGCTCTGCTCAATGGGTCATGCGATGGGATGGGCTTCGAGTGGAGGAGATTCGCCTGCCGGAGGAGCTTCGGGCTCAATCAGCCCCTGCTCTCATAGAAGATACCTGTGGTTTATGGGCTCTGTGGCGTGATACGCTGCTTTTCTATGATGGATTCGGTTGGTACGGGAAAAAGCCCCACGCTCCTCTCGTCAGGAGCGTGTCGGCTCCATCGGGTGGCTTTATAGCTTCGGCTGGGTGGGGGGAGGAGATAAGTTGGTACACGCGGGATAGCTTGTATATCATTCGCTTGAGGGGTCTAAGGGTGCTGCCAGCAGGCTGGATAGGAGAAAACTTAGGCGCTCTGTTTGAAAGCTCAACGGGCCAAGGGCTACTCCTGTGGAGTAACGGACAGACCCTCCTTCTTATGAGTCAAAAGCCACTCTGGCGGGATCGATCGTCTGTCCTCATCGGCGAAGGACAAGGCAAGGTCCTATTCGCTTCTGATGAGGGGACCTTTCTTTACGAGGCAGGCAGCTTGTATCGCATCGGGGACCCTCTGCCAGTTCAGATGCGCCACTTGGCTGTAAGTAGCCAGGATTATGTCGTGGCCGAAAGTCGCGCATCCAGCGCCTATCTTGACCCAGGAGGTAGGTGGCGCTTAGAGACTCTGGTGGAGGAGGTACGAGAAAACCTAACCCGAGTCGGCTTATATGGGGAGCTCTGGAGATTCCGAAGTTATGGCATAGGAGAGGCTTTACTGGCTATCCTACGAGATGATCTCATTGAGCCTCTTGAGCTCCCTTTTCAGGAAAAGGTCCTGGATTTCCTTTGCCAAGGAGATAGCTTATGGGTTCTTACACAGGCTGGTCAGCTTTGGCTTTGTGACGGTAAGCGGTGGCATAAATTGAAGTTTCCCTATCCCTTTCGTGGGGCTAAGTTATTCTGGGATGCCACTGAGTCGGCTTTGTGGGTGATGGGGGCTCATCCGCTCGTTTGCTGGCGGGATGGGAGCTGGAAGATTTATGACATAGATAGCGTGAGTGGGCTGGCTCGCACAGAGTCCGGTGCTTTATGGCTCCTGAGGAACGGCAGGCTTTACTTAGGGGGGAAATATAGCGGTTTCAAGCTATCCAAGATACAATTCATAGGGACGGGTCCCGAGAATCAGCTCTGGATTGTAGCTGACTCGGGTGTTTATTTGCTGCGGGGCGATGAGCTTTGGAAAGTAAAAGCGGGAGCTTATCGGGCTTTAGCGATAGACTCTGAGGGTAGACTTTGGGTAGAACCCGAGGATGCCAAGGGGCAGGGGGTGGTAGGATTAGGGCCTAACTTTCCTTCAGACCAGAATCTTAAGGTGGCTTCCTTTTACATAGGTCCCAGTTCTGGGCTTCAAAAGGCCTTGTACGCTATCGGGGGGCGCGATACCCTTTGGTGGCAAGCGCAGGATAATCAGCTTCTTGGATTGCAGGTCTCAAGGATTAGACAAGAGACCAAGAAGATAACCTTTCTGGGGATATCAGCTCACTTGTTGTATTCTCCGCAAGCCTCCTACATTTCTCTGCCAGTTCCCTTTGCTGTGAGCCAAACGGAAAGGGGCAAGTGGCGAGATAAAACGGGACTCTTCTTGCTTGCAGAAGGAGGGCTGTACTTCTACCGAGAGGGAGAAAGAACCCATCCACTTCCTCCTCGTTTGCGTGTAAAGTGGAGAAAGCAAGAGATACCTTTCACCATCGGCGCCCTCAATCAATTCGCTGAAGAAGAGCAGGTAGAGCTTGGAACGATCTCCTCCCTGGAAGAGTCAAAAAACAGTACTCCTTTAGAGACTGCCTTGAAAGGAGCCCGAGGAAGGTGGCCTAATGTAACAATGGCTCCTTTTGAGATATCTTACTTTGCGCAAGATATCACCTTCACATTTGCTCCTGTTGGTCAGTTGGTAGAGAGCCCCTTTGTAGAGTATCAATATCGTCTAAAAGGCCAAAGCGATGGATGGAGTAAGCCCAGCTCCGAAGGGAAAGCCTTTTTCTATCGGCTCTCTGAAGGGAGCTACACGCTGGAAGTGCGTCAGCGCCGAATGGGCGGCCCTTGGAGCCAATCGACAGAATGGAGCTTTTATGTAAAGCCACCGCCCTGGCGCACGCCGTTAGCTTATCTGACGTATGCCCTGCTGATTGGAGGGGGCATAACCTTGTATGTTAGGTATCGCACCCGAGCTTTGCGCCGCCGGGCCGCTGAGCTCCAGCAAGAGGTGGATAAAGCCACTCTCGCCATAAGAGCCCAAAATGAAGCTCTCCAAGCGGCTAATAAGGAGCTTGCCGCTCAGCGCGATCTTATAGAGTCGCAGCGACAGGGGCTTATAGATAGTCTTACATACGCTCAACGCATTCAAAGGGCATTGATTCCTCCTTTTGGGGCTCTTAGCCGGTTCTTTCCAGAGAGCTTCATCCTATTTCTGCCGCGGGATATCGTGAGTGGGGATGTTTATTGGTTTCATGCTCCTAAAGCCGATGATTCAGAGCTACTCCTACTTGCTGCGGATTGCACCGGTCATGGAGTGCCAGGAGCCTTTATGAGTTTGCTTACTCTATCCCTTTTAGAAAGGGCTGTAAATGATGTGCCCGAAAGGACACCCAGTGTGCTTTTAGACAGGCTCTCGAGCCAGATTATTCGCATGCTCAATCCGGAGGGAGGTGAGGAGATTAGAGACGGATTTGAGGGGGTTTTGTGTAGATTCATGCGACGGGAGGGAGGTTGGATTTTAGAGTATGCTGCGGCAAGACGCGCCTGCTGGTTGGTGCGTCAGACGGAGGTTATGGAACTGCCCAAGGACCCCATTCCCGTTGGATTGAGCGGAATTCCGGCTTTGCGAGGGGTTAGCTTTATGAATCGCCAGGTAGAGCTGGAGCCGGGGGATTGGCTTTATTTCAGTACCGATGGCTATACGGATCAGCTTGGAGGAGAAGAAGTCCGCCGATTTGGTACGAAGCGCTTTCGTTCCCTTCTGCAGGAGCTGTCTCGTCTTCCCTCCCAGACTCAGCGGGAGAAGCTCTATGAAACCTTTGAATCGTGGTGCATCCAGGGGAATATGCCTCAAATAGATGATGTCCTCGTGATAGGGATTCAAATACCTAAGGTAGCCTGAGAGGGTGTAGGGTCGGGGAGAAGCATCTGAGGGAATTCAACTCGGCATGCTTAGCTCATTTTAGCTTACAGGGCTATATCGCAAAATCCCCAAATTCCGTCCTACTTTGGTGAAGGCTTCTATGGCTTGATCTATATGCTGAGGCGTGTGGGCGGCGCTAAGCTGGACGCGTATGCGGGCTTGACCGCGCGGTACGACGGGGTAGGAGAATCCGATGACATAAATGCCTTCTTGGAGCAGAGCTTCGGCCATGCGATGAGCTAAGACTGCGTCGTAGAGCATGATAGGTACAATCGGATGGTCCCCGGGCTTTATGTCGAAGCCCGCTCGAGTCAGTCCTTCGCGGAAGCGGCGGGTGTTAGCTTCCAAGCGGTCGCGCAGTTCTGTTGTCTCCGAAAGCCAAGAGAAGATATCCTTTGCTGTAGCGACGACCACTGGGCTGAGTGAGTTGGAGAAAAGGTAAGGACGGGACCGCTGACGTAACAGAGCAATAATGGGAGCGGGGCCTGCTACAAATCCACCCATCGCCCCCCCCAATGCTTTACCTAAAGTGCTGGTGAGCAAAAGGTTAGGCTTACCCAGCACGCCGAACTTCTCCGGGGTGCCGCGTCCTGTCGGACCCACAAAGCCCGTTGCATGCGAGTCATCCACCAGCAGCAGCGCATCGTACGCTTCACAAAGGCTGAGAATCTTATCCAGCGGAGCGTAGTCTCCATCCATGGAAAAGACCCCATCGGTTACCACTACTCGGAAGCGAGCCGACTGAGCCTCTTGCAGCTTGGCTTCTAAGTCGGCCAAATCTAAGTGCTTATATACGTACCGCTTAGCTTTCGTAAGGCGTATCCCGTCAATAAGGCTGGCGTGATTGAGTTCATCCGATAAGATCGCATCCTCAGCCCCGAAGAGCGGCTCAAATACTCCTCCATTTGCATCAAAGCAAGCAGCGTATAGGATGCTATCCTCACAATGAAGGAAGTCAGCTATGGTCCGTTCTAAGTCGCGATGGATGGTCTGGGTTCCGCAGATGAATCGCACCGATGCCATGCCGTAGCCCCAGCGGTCTAAGGCTCTATGAGCGGCTTCTATGATGCGGGGATGAGAAGCTAAACCAAGGTAGTTGTTGGCGCAGAAGTTGAGTACCTTTTGGCCGTCAGCGAGAGTAATTTCCACGCTCTGGGGAGAATCTATGAGCCGTTCATGTTTGTAGAGTCCAGCCGCTTCTATGTCTTGAAGTTGAGCCTTGGCCCATTCTATGAGCGCCTTTGCCATAGAGCGAAAGTACAAAATCTACGATACCCTGCGCTCGGGAAAAGTTACCTTTGCTTGGATGGACACTCTTTTGCCCTTAGTGCTCACTCTCGCCCATGTCACGGTCTATCCTCAAGGAGCGCTGTATCGCTACACAGGTGTAGCTTCGGTTCAGAAGGGGGTGAATACCCTTGTATGGGAGGGGCTGCCACCCCAAACGAATCCCCAGAGCTTGCGGGTGAGCGTCGCTGCATCGGCACGCGGTTACATTGCGCAGACAAGCATAGAACCACTTGCCCCCTACCTGAATGCCTGGCCGACCGATGTGGAGCGTTTGCGTCGTCGGATAGACTCGTTAGAAGCTATCCTCTCCAAGGTTAATCAGCGTCTCGGCGTGCTGAACCTTCAAGAAAAAATCCTCACTGAAAATAGCCGCTTGGGAGGAGAGGAAGGAGCAACCAAACCCGAAGATATAGAGCGCTACTTGGGTTTGGTAGAACGGCGCTTGACTCAGGTCTTGGAAGAGAAAACCCCTCTGGAGAAGCGGCGGGCCAGCTTAACGGATACCCTTGCTCACCTTCGCCTCCTGTACGAAAACCGCCTAAAGGGTCTTCAAACTCAGCGTTCAGCCGTGTTTATCACGTACTGGGCTCCTCAAGCAGAGGTTTTTCCGATTCGGGTAGAGCTCTCTGGACCGCCTGCCTCTTGGGAGCTCTCGTATCGCATACGAGCTCTACCCGCTCAGGGTAAAGTTATCTTTCAGCGGTGGGCTTCGATCCAGAATCTCTCTGGAGAAGATTGGCGCAGCGTAGAATTGAGCCTCTCTACAGGTACGCCAGAGCGCTCAGAGGAAATGCCCCCCTTTCAGCCGTGGGTGGTGGATATTGCTACGCCCGGGGTTCCCCTACTTCGGATGAAAGAAATCGCTTCAGAGTCATTTAGCGCCCAAGCCACTGAAAGCGAAGCGGAGCAGAGCGCCCTTGGATCAGTTCCCGTTCAAACCGACCAAGTTCTTACTCGTACCTATCACCTCGGGAAGCAGCATGTAGCTGCGGGAGCCCGCCGAACCCAACTCTTCCTGAGAGCAGACACTCTACCTGCCACTTTCCGATTTTTTGTCAACGCTCCCGCTATAGAGGCAGCGTACCTTCGGGCGGGTCTTCCGGTCAGCGCTTTGAGTCTATGGGAGCCCGCCCCTGCTATTATAGAAGCAGAAGGCCAAGAAGTAGCCCGTATCTTTTGGAATCCCACATTTTCTGAGGATACCCTCTGGCTAGACCTCGGTCGCAGCCCCTTCGTACAGGTCAAACGAACCCCTCTTCTGGATCGTCGTGAGACGCGTCTCAGTGGAGGAACTATCCACCATCATTTCGGCTACACGCTTCGCCTTGCCCATACTTATACCGCTCCGATCCAAGTCGTCCTGTGGGAACGCATACCTATCAGTCGGAATGCAGAAATAAAAGTTGAAGTAACGGACCCTGCAGGAGGCACCTACGAACCGGAAAAGGGACGCCTAAGTTGGCAGCTTTCCGTTGCACCCGGAGAAAGCTGGGAGCGTACGTTTCGTTTTGTCGTTAGGTATCCTAAGCAAAAGCCTATTATCGGTCTGTGAAGCCTCGCTTAGCACTTATAGGCATAGGGCGCTGGGGAGAAAAGCTACTTCGCATACTGTATGACTTGGGAGCGGTGGGCTGGGTCTATACCCGTTCTATCTCAAAGCATCGGTCCGTTCAAGCGCTGTACCCCGACCTTTGCTGGACGGAGGACTTAGACAGCATATGGAGAGAACCGCATTGCCAGGGAGTCGTGATTGCTACGCCCGCCATCACCCACCCCGAGTTAATACAATCAGCGCTCTTAGCTGGTAAGGACGTCTTCTGTGAGAAGCCCATTGCCTTTTCGTCAGCCCAACTCAGGCGCCTAATAGCGCTGGCCGAAGAGCGCGGTCTTCTTCTGATGGGCGGGCATGTGCTGCATTATCATCCTGCCGTAGAGGCTTTACGCCATCTCATAGCCGAAGGTGCTCTTGGTAGGCTTTTATACTTTCAAGCGGAGCGAGCTGGATTAGGACGCTTCCCTCTTAGTGAAGATGCCTTATGGGGGCTGGCTATTCATGATCTGGGGCTTCTCTTGTACCTTCTTGGGGAGATGCCGCAGGAGAGCTGGGCTCAGGCTCAGAGCGTTTTTGCACCTGCGCAGCCTGAAGCGGTTTGGATTCATCTGCGCTTCGCCTCGTCGGTTTACGGGCATATTTGGGCAAGCTGGATTCACCCAGAGCGCCGACGCAGGCTCACCCTTGTCGGTACGGAAGGGATGGTGGTATTTTCGGAGGAGGGGGAAAGCCCTACCCTTACGCTATACCCTCATCGAGTACGCTGGTTAGATGGCAAGGAGCCCTCCTGGGAAGTAGCATCAGAGAGACAAGCCGTTCCATTCCCTGATATAGAGCCGCTCCGGGCTGAAATGCAAGACTTCTTGGAGAGTCTGCAGACCCGACGCCTTCCGCGCACCGCCGCTCAGGCCCTGCTCCCTGTCGTAGAGATAGCAGAAAAGCTCCACCGCCGTCTCTTTCCCGAAGCGGAGGCTCCCCGACCTTACTACGTCCACCCCACGGCCCTCATAGACGAGGATGTGGAAATCGGCGAGGGGACAAAAATCTGGCATTTCAGTCACATTTTGCGCGGGAGTCGTATCGGTAAAAACTGCGTTTTAGGCCAGAATGTCGTGGTCGGTCCCTTCGTTACAGTGGGAGATAACTGCAAAATCCAGAATAACGTCTCCCTGTACTACGGCGTGGAGTTAGAAGATGGAGTGCTCTGTGGTCCTTCGTGCGTCTTTACCAACGATAAGTATCCGAGGGCCTTTATAGAACGGCGGAATGAGTTTCTCAAAACGCGAGTCAAGCAAGGCGCTACCCTCGGAGCTAATGCAACGATCATGTGTGGAACGACGATAGGTCGTTTCGCTATGGTGGGGGCGGGAGCGGTCGTACTCAACGATGTGCCTGATCATGCGTTGGTGGTTGGGAATCCAGCTCGTCAAGTCGGTTGGGTCTGCGAGTGTGGTGAGACCCTTAGGGTGGTAAAGCCCGACCAGCTCTTCATTTGCGATCGCTGTGGCTGGTTCTACAAGCGTACGCTGAAGGGTTTAGAGAAGGCGATGCCCCAGGTTGAGCCTTCGTGAACGCCGACCTCGTAGCCGTGATCCGAGAGATAGGACTTGGCCATAGAGGCTATGGGAGTGTATGTCATGCCCATAGGCTAAGCCAGCTACAGCTATCGGGGGCTAAACGCTTTATTGGCTTTACCCGGCGTTTGCTGTCTGCTCGGACAGGCTTAGCCGACAGGTGCGGCCACCTCAGAGGTTAGCATTATCCCTACAGCAAACGCTAAAAGCGACTGAATGTCAGAAAAGTAATACAGGCTCAAGCCATTGAGCAGGTCAGAGGGAATCTCAGACACGTCTTTACGATTAGCTTCGGGTAGCGCAACGGCTTGGATACCTGCTCGCAAAGCGGCCAAGAGCTTCTCTTTTATACCTCCTACAGGAAGAATGCGCCCTCGCAGGGTAATCTCTCCCGTCATAGCCAAATAGGGGCGAATCGGCTTCTGGGTAACAAGTGAGGCCAGAGCAGATAAAATGACCACCCCTGCAGAAGGGCCATCTTTGGGTACAGCCCCAGCTGGGATATGAATATGGATGTCATGGGATTTGAACCATTCGGCGGGGGCTAACCGATGGGCTCGTATAAGGTGATAAGCGATGGTAGCGGATTCTTTCATCACTTCACCGAGTTGTCCAGAGAGACTAAGTTTGCCTTCGCCAGGCATAGCAATGGTCTCAATGTACAGTACATCTCCCCCGAAAGGTGTCCAAGCGAGGCCGATACCTACACCTGGGCGCAACTCGGATTCATATTCTTCTTTTTCGTAGCGGGGAGCTCCTAAGATGTCTTCTACTTTTTCGGGGGGGATTTGGATGGACTTTTTAGAGGATTTCTGCTCCACTAGTTGGAAAGCAGCCCATCGGGTAAGGGCAGCCAGCTCGCGCTGGAGCTGGCGTACGCCGGATTCGCGCGTGTAGCGCTCTATCATGTGCAAGATGGTATCATCGGGTAACCGAAGCTGTTGAGGCTTGAGTCCGTGTTCGGTCGTTACTTTAGGGAGGAGGTGGCGGCGAGCGATTTGGAGCTTCTCCGGCACGCTATATCCTGAGAGCTCTATGATTTCCATGCGGTCGCGCAAGGCCGGGTGGATGGTGTCTAAGGAGTTAGCCGTGGCGATAAAAAGTACTCGCGACAAATCGTACGGTATCTCCAAGTAGTGGTCTTGAAAAGTAGTATTTTGTTCGGGGTCTAACACTTCCAAGAGCGCATGAGCGGGGTCTCCCCGAAAGTCGTGCCCGATTTTGTCTATCTCGTCTAAGACGAAAACGGGGTTGCTGGTACCAGCCCGTCGCAGGAGCTGGAGGATTCGACCAGGCATAGAACCGATATAGGTGCGCCGATGTCCGCGTATCTCGGCTTCGTCGTGTAACCCACCTAAGGACATGCGTACATACTTGCGTCCTAAGGCTTCCGCTATAGAGCGGGCTAAGGAGGTCTTACCTACCCCTGGCGGTCCATACAGGCAAAGAATCGGACTCTTCATGTCTTGCCGTAACTTGAGGACGGCTAAGTATTCTAAGACGCGTTTCTTGACCTTCTCCATTCCATAGTGGTCTCTATCTAAGACCTTGCGCGCTTTGCGTAGATCAAAACGATCCTTTGTGTAGTTTAGCCAAGGTAGGTCTAAAAGCCATTCGATATAGGCTGTAGCTACACTGTATTCGGGTGAGAAAGGTGGAATGCGTTCTAAGCGGGCTATTTCCCGCTCAAAAGTCTGCTGGGCCTCAGGGGGCCACTTTTTGGTTTTAGCGATTTCCTGGTATCGGGCGAAGTCCGACTGCTCGGGCGATTCACCTAACTCGTCTTGTATGGCCTTGATTTGCTGGCGTAGGATGTAGTCGCGCTGCTGGCGCTCCAGCGTGCTGCGAACCTTATTCAAAATGTCTTCTGTAACTTCTAACACATTCAGTTGGCTCTGAAGCTGGGCCAATACCTTTTCTGCGCGCTCCCCCATGTCATCTATCTCTAAGAGGGCTTGCCGCTCATTGATTCCCATCGGGAGGTTGTTGGCGAGAAAGTTGGTCATGAAAGGTAGCCCCTGAATGTTCTGGAGGATGAACCGAGCTTCTTGGGGGCTCTCTGGCAGATGTTCTAAGGCTTTTAGGGCGTTTTCTCTCAAGGCTAAGAGCAGGCCTTTCTGACGAGTTTCATCAGGCAAAGTCTCAGGAATGTACTCAAAGCGAGCCCGCAGGAAAGGACGCACCTGAACAAACTCTTGTAGGCGAATACGATGGCGCCCTTGGATCATGAGGGTGATGTGGCCCTCCGGTGTGCTCTGGGCCCGCAAGATTTTGGCCAAAGTCGCGACTGTATAGACATTGTCTGGGCTTACCTCTTCTATGTCGGGGTTTTTCTGAGCTGTAATGGCTAAGTAGGTGAGCTTCTGAGCGCGCAAATGCTCCAAAAGTTGGATAGAGCTCGGCCGAGCTACCGAAATAGGTAGAATCACGCCAGGGAAGAGGACGGTATTACGGAGCGGCAGTATGTCTATGACTTCCAGGTCTACTAAGGGAAACTCAGGCATGCCAGACGCGCGCAGGACATAAGCCAAAGTGTCAGTATCCTCTGCAAAAGGGTTGTGCTCGTCTCGCATAATAGGCGTAGCGTGCAAAAGCTATGCCTTGCGAAGATAGGGATTTCGCCGCTATACCTTTGCGGGATGCGAGTCGGTATCTTTTTAGGTGGGGCTTCACGCGAGCGAGAGGTATCCTACGCTGGGGGGCGTACCGTTTATGACTTGTTGGATAAGCGTCGGTTTCAGGCTATACCTATCTTCTTGGACGTCTTTCACCGAATGATACGGATTCATCCGAAGTACCTGTATTTCGGTATGATTAGCGATTTTTTCCCGCCTCCGGAAGACCTACCCTCAGAGGTGCGGTTTCCTTTATACGCTGAACAGCTTTACTTTCCCGAAAGCTCGGCTTACCTCCGGGCTTTGACGCGCTTAGGACCGATTCTCCCGTTAGAAACGCTGGCTAAGGAGATAGATGTGGCTTTTCTTGTCCTTCATGGCTTGGGTGGGGAGGATGGGAGCATTCAAGGTGTTTTAGAGCAGGTGGGGATTCCTTATGTGGGCTCAGGGATAGGGAGCAGCGCTTGGGGCATGGACAAAGCGCTTCAGCGAAGCTGGTTACAGCGGCATGGCTTTCCAGTACCAGCGTATGTCATCTTGCCTCGGGACCTTCTATGGAAGGCCCCCGAGGAAATAGAGCGGCGCGTCCGGGAGGTGGTAGGATTCCCGTGCGTCGTCAAGCACCCTTGGCAAGGTTCCACTATCGGAGTAGAGGTCTGCTCAGATGCTCCTGCGCTGCTTTCGGCTGTACGCCGTTGCAGCTTTACTTGGGAGGCGCGCCAGCTTCCAGAGACCCCTGTCCCCGAGCTTTTGGACCTAATAGAAGGTCTGACTCTACCCGCCCTATATCGGGATAGACAGGGTGAGCCTCGCGAACTGATTACAGACTGGGAGGAGCTCCGACACTTCCTGCGCCGACGACCCCAGCAAGGATTTTTAGAGGCTTGGGACAGTCCGCCTTACATCCTCGTAGAACAGTTCATAAAAGGTGAGGAGTTTTCCGTCATCGTCATAGATACGCCAACTGGAGAAAAAGTCGCTTTGCCGCCGACTCATATCCAGAAAGCGAAAGCGGTCTATGATTACCGAGCCAAGTATCTCTCAGGCGTAAGTTCTAAAAAGACGCCCTCTCCTGCCCTTCCTAACGCCCTTATTCAAAGGCAGGCAGAGCGTCTCGCTGAAGCCGCCGGCTTTCAGGTCTATTGCCGTTTAGATGGGATTGTTTCAGACTCGGGCGACATCTATTTCAACGATCCCAACACTACCTCGGGTATGATGCCAGCTTCCCTGCTTTTCCATCAAGCGGCGGAAGTGGGTTTCTCACCGACTGATTTTTTGACTTATCTGATTGACCTTTCCATTCGAGTGCCTCGTACGGGAACCGCCGCCGGGTTTGTCCGACGGCATCGACTCCACCTGGGACAGGTAAATACCCTGCTCAGCGTCCATCCTAAACCTATCGCTGTGTTATTTGGGGGCTCTTCCTCTGAGCGGCATATCTCTTTGGAGAGTGGGCGCAACGTCGTGCAAAAACTTTCTGGCTCTTACCCCGTTATGCCGCTTTTTCTGACCGTTCAGCAGGACGAGCTGCAGCTATGGGAACTGCCGCCTCGGCTGCTCTTCAAGGATAACGCAGACGATGTGGCCAACTCTCTTCACTTGACGCACACTCCACCCGAGGTCCAAGCGGTTAGGCGCCACTTAGAGAGAGAAAAGTTGGAAGTCTTGACCCTTCATGATACCTACGCAGCTCGTCAAGTGCGCTGGGAGGAGCTACCTGAGAAAATAGATTTCGCCTTCTTGGCTTTGCATGGGCGTCCAGGTGAAGATGGCACGGTCCAAAAGCGCTTGGACGCTCTGGGTATTCCCTACAATGGCAGTTCGGCTGAGGTTTGTGCCCTCTTGATGGATAAATATGCTACGCAGCAGCGTTTGGCTGAAGGCGGCTTCATCGTGCCCCGACATTATCGGGTGGAGAAACGGCGATGGCAGAGCGAGCCAGAACGGATTTTGAAGGAGATAGAGACTCATTTGGGGGCTTATCCTCTCATAGCTAAACCTATAGACGAGGGATGCAGCACTGGCGTGCGGGTTTTAGAGAATGCTTCCCAAATGCGAGCTTATCTCACCGCTTTATTTCGTTCAGAGGAACAAGTGCCGGTCGAGCTAAGTGAGACGATAGCTTTGGCCCCCGATGAGCCTTTTCCTCTAAAAGAAGAGGCTCTAATAGAGACCTATCTCCACGGACCCGAATGGATAGAAGTTACCGTGGGCGTTATCACCCATACTTCTGATTCTGGGGTTCGGTATCAGGCTCTGCCTCCGAGCGAAACCGTGAAAGAGCAGCGCATTCTGCGCTTAGAAGAGAAGTTTCTCGCTGGGGTGGGTCAGAATATAACGCCAGCCCGCCTCTATCCCGATGACCCTATAAAGAATGCTCAAGCTCTCTCCGCCGTCCAAACCGAAGTGGAGCGAATCGCAGCGTATTTAGGGATACGCGGATACGCCCGCATAGATGGCTTTGTGCGGCTTTTAGGAGAAGGGCAAGTAGAGTTCTGGACCTTAGAAGTCAATGCCCTGCCTGGTCTTACCCCTGCTACGGTGTTCTTTCATCAGGCTGCTTTGTTGGGTTATACTCCTACTGAAATACTGGAGCACATTATATCAGAAGGTCGGAAGCGAGCAGGATGAGTGGTAAAACTATTTTCTCTTCGGAGTCTTCGGCCTACGGTATCATAGCCCGCACCTGGATGCCTTTAGCTCTAAACTGGCTGATGATGGCTTTAGAAGGCCCGATTCTTGTAGGCCTTTTAGGACACCTTCCGGACCCTACGCATAATCTGGCGGCCTTTAGTGTGGCCTTTTCGATCGCTCTGATAGTAGAGGCGCCTGTGATGATGCTGCTGAGCACCTCGGCGGCCCTGGGTACCGACCAGGTTCGGTATGAGCGATTGTGGCGTTTTGCCTCTTGGCTGGCTATCCCCTTATCAGCTCTCATGGGTCTCATCGGCATTCCTCTCATATTTCATCGGATTAATAGAGCTTTGTGGCATCTACCCCCTGAGCTGGCAGAACGGGTCGCTGGGGCGGTGTGGTTACTTATCCCATGGCCGGCGGCGATTGCTTACCGCCGACTTTGGCAGGGAATCTTGATTCGCTTTGGGCGTTCTCGGTTAGTAGCTTGGGGTACAGTACTTCGCTTGGTCGGTATAGTTGCAGGAGCTGGGGTGGGGCTGGGTTTCACTTCGTGGCCTGGTGCTTGGATTGCTGCTTTAGCCCTGTCTGCTGGAGTCGTTTCCGAAATGATAGCAGTGCGCTTCTGGGCCTCCCCTACCCTGAAGCACATGCCTATTTCTCAGGGAGAGGCCCTTACTTACCGAAAGATTTTAGACTTCTACCTCCCTCTTCTGCTGACTTCTATCCTCAATGTCGCCCTCACCCCTCTCTTGACCCTTTTGATTGCTCAGGGGACCCATCCGATCCTATCGCTTGCCGCTTATTCTCCTACGACGAGTACCGTCTTTCTCTTTAGCTGTGTAGGCGTGGCCTACCAAGAAGTAGTCATAGTTCTCCTGGGAACTCGGGTGGGGCCTAAACTGGTGCCTTTTGCCCACCGGATTGCCCTAATGGCAGTTGTGGGGCTGGCGGTGCTTTTGATCTCTGTGGTGCATGAGCTATGGTTTGGTCGTTTATATGATCTGCCTCCAGAGGTACGTGCACTGACCTGGGGAGGGGTATGGTGTATGCTCCCGATGCCAGCTATCATCGTTTATCTTGCTTACCTCAAGGGCTACTTTATCTGGGCTCATCAGACCCGAGTTAACTTTCTCTCAGCCCTTATAGAGATCGCTGCAGTGGGGGCGCTGGCTAGCCTTTTATTATTTGGAGTAAAGATGACCGCTCTCTATGGAGCTTTGTTAGGGCTACTTATAGCGCGGGTTATAACCCTCCTAACTCTGTATCGGCTGCTGCTCTGGACCTCGGGTCAAGAGAACCGTAAGCTGCCAGAAAGAAGCCCCCAGCTTGAGAGACTATAAGTGAATCACCTCTCCATAAGCAGCGGCTGCCGCTTCCATAATAGCCTCCGATAGCGTAGGATGTGGGTGAATCGTCTTCATTATCTCGTGTCCCGTACTTTCCAGTCGCCGGGCTGTAATCAGCTCCCCTATCATCTCAGTAGCATTCGGTCCAATGATATGAGCTCCGAGTAGCTCTCCATACTTGGCATCCAAAATCAGCTTGACAAACCCCTCGTTTTTCCCTATAGCGGAAGCCTTTCCTGAGGCGGTGTAGGGAAACTTACCCACCTTGATTTCATAGCCTTTCTCCCGCGCCGCTTTTTCAGTCAATCCCATGGAAGCTATTTCGGGTTGGCAGTAAGTGCAGCTTGGGATGGTAGAATAGTCTAAAGGCTGAGGGTCAAGTCCAGCTAACTTTTCTACACAAATGATCCCTTCCATGGAAGCTACATGCGCTAAGGCTGGTGTGGGAAGGATGTCTCCAATAGCATAAAGCCCAGGCACATTCGTGCGGTAGTACTCATCTACCAACACTCGTCCTTTGTCCATTTTGACACCCAGCTCCTCCAACCCAATCCTTTCGGTGTTAGGAGTAATGCCTACAGCTAATAAGGCAACGTCTGCTTCTACTTGGAGGGTTTCAGTCGGAGTCTGGAGGGTGGCTTTGATGCCTTTTTTGGTCTTATGAAGTTCCGTTACTTGCGTGCTGGTGAGGATGGAGAGGCCCTTCTTGCGATAGATTTTCTCTAACTCTCGGGCAACCTCCTCATCTTCTCGGGGTAAAATGTGGGGGAGAGCTTCTACGAGGGTAACCTTAGTACCAAGGGTGTGATAGAAATAACTAAACTCTACCCCGATGGCGCCGGCTCCGATAACTAATAAACTGCTGGGCTGCTTGGAGAGGGTCATGGCTTCTCGGTAGCCTATGACGGATTGGCCATCTATCTGAATGTGGGGTAGGTTGGCAGCACGCCCACCCGTAGCCAGTATGACGTGAGGGGCTTGCAGGGTCCGCTTTGTTTTGTCGGGAAGGGTCACCTCTACTTGGAGGTTTGGCTGTAATCGGGCTGTTCCCTTAATCACCTCTATCTTATTTTTACGCATCAGGAAATCCACCCCGCGACTCATTTTATCGGCGACAGCTCGGCTGCGAGCTATGACTTGAGGGAAGTTTATTTGCGGTTCGCCTACTTTGAACCCGTAGTGCTCTGCGGCGAGAAGATACTCTAAAACTTCAGCTGACTTCAATAGAGCTTTGGTGGGTATGCAGCCCCAGTTGAGGCAGATGCCGCCGAGGTTCTCTCGTTCTATGAGTTGGACTGAAAAGCCAAGCTGGGCGGCGCGAATCCCTGCCACATAGCCGCCCGGTCCGCCGCCGATGATAATCAGGCGCTTTTCCATGCCGCAAAGATACCGCCCCTCTCAGTCGTCAATAGGACTTGTAATTTTGCTCTTTGTCTTATATTTGCCATTCGTAAAGCGAATGTGTATGTTCCGAAAGCTTACTCACTGGTTAGCTGGCTGGGCTGGGGTGTTCCTCGCTTTCGCTCAGCAAGATGCAGGCAAGCTCCGAGGCGTCGTGCGCGACAAGGTAACCCGAGAACCGCTTGCATTCGCTACCGTCGTTATCCTTCAGAGCGGAGCTATCAAGGGCGGAGCCAACACCAACGAAAATGGTGAATACAGCATTGCTCCCGTTACCCCTGGTACCTACGATGTGCGTGTCAGTTATGCAGGGAAGACTTTTACGGTGAGCGGTGTTATCATTACCGCCAATCGGACTATCGTCCTGGATATCAACATGGAAGCTAGTGTGGAGACCGAGACTCAGGAAATTGTGGATTACAAGGTGCCCCTCTTTGAAAAAGACGAAACGGTTACCGGCAAGACCATCACCTTGGAGCAGATTCAGAAGATGGGGACACGAAATATCACGACTTTTTTGGCGACCTCGGCAGGAGTATACCAAGCCGATGATGGGCGGGCGTTGTTCGTGCGAGGCGCACGTTCGGATGCGACTCAGTACTTCATAGATGGGGTGCGGGTCGTCGGAGCTTTGGGCATGCCGCAGCGAGGCATCTCACAGCTTTCTATTTATACGGGGGGAATACCAGCTGAATTCGGAGATGTAATGGGCGGCGTCGTGCAAATCACGACAGGAGCACCCAGCGGATTTCACACTTTTGGAGGGGAAATCCAATCCAGCCAATTCACAGACCCGTACAAGTTCAATCTCTTCGCTTTCAATGCTTCAGGACCTATCTTTTCTCGTACTTTAGAAGATGGTGTCAAAGTCCCCATTTTAGGGTATGCCTTTAGCGGGGAGTTTCAACACGAACGGGACTATAATCCTCCATATGGCGGCGTCTATCGGGTCAAGCCTGAAATCTTAGAGGATTTGAAAAGAACGCCGCTTCAACCCTTAGGTGAGGGACGCGTATTTTTCGTGAATAGAGCTCACTTTATAGGGCCTGACCAGATTGAAAGGATCCGTTATAGACAAGGAGCACCTCTCCGTCAATGGAGAGCAAACCTGCGGATGGATTTGAGGCTGGGTGAAAACGCTTTCCTAAAGTTTGGATTCAGTGGCGAGGACTCAAAAGTGGTCTCTTGGAGTCTAAGTCGAGCTCTCTTGGCTTATGAGACCTTACCTGTGTCCTATTCTCGGACCCTTCGTTCCTTCATCCGGATTCAACAGACTTTTCCAGGTGATACCAATAGCTTAGTTCGCAACTTTTTTTATACTGTACAGTTTGATGCAACTCGAGTAGACGGTCGTACTGTGGACGACAACTTTGGCCTAAATTATTTTCGCTATACCCATATTGGGCGATTCCAGACTCGCTATGCTGAGCTGTTAGTTCCTTCACTTAGGGATGGCAACCTGCCTGTGTATGAATCGGCGGGCTTTGTAGAAAACGAATACATTTTTGACCCTTCTAATAGCTCAAATCCGATATTAGCCAATTACAATACTTACATCTACAACTATCTCGCTCAAAATCCTCGTATTCTCTTCAATCCCCTTACGCTTCGTCGCGAGCCCAGTTCTCGAGTGCTCAACTTTGTAGACCTAATTCAGCTGGGTGGGAATGTAAATGGGATAGTAGGGGCTCAGACCCGTATCTATAATCTTTACTTCGGTCAGGGCTACCCCGCTGCGTTTGGAGCCTCATTCAGTAATGGAGAAATGTTTCGGGTGACGGGTCAGGCTGCGGTTGAGATTGGCCGCCATAATGTTAAAGTCGGCTTTGAGTTTGATCAGCGGTATTCTCGGTTTTATGGAGTAGAATCATTCAGAGTCTGGCAGCTTATGCGGCTGTACGCCAATCGGCATTTGCAAGAGTTGGATCGTTCTCAGCCCACTATCGCAGGAGATACGATTCGCTATCGCCCGCTATACCAAGCCAGCCAACAAAGTCATTTTGACAGGAAAATGCGCGAGAAGTTAGGGCTTCCTGTGGATGGATTGGACTTTATAGACCCGGATGCGATGGATCCAGACTTTTTCAACATGCGCATGTTTGATATCAATGATCTTTTCGCAGGTGGAAATCCCTTAGTATTCTATCAGGGGTATACGCCCTGGGGAGAAAGGGCTCGAAGGACAGCCCCGGAAAAATTCTTCACTGACCGAGACAATCGTCCTCAGAATGCTTTTGCTCCGACCTATGTGGCTTTTTACGCTCAGGATAAGTTTGAGTTTGACCGTATGTTCTTCAACATAGGGGTTCGGGTAGACCGCTATGATGCGAATATTCCTGTGCTGAAGGATCCTTATATCATTCGTCCATTTTACCGAGCCGAGGAGACAGCACGGATTTTGGGCGTAAGATTGCCTCAAGGCGTAGGGGGAGATTGGGTGGCGTATGTAGATAATGCGCTCAACCCGACTCGTATCGTTGGATTTCGGCATAAAAATGTTTGGTATGATGCTAATGGGGCGCCTACAAGTGCCCTGGCTATTACTCGGGCTTCAGGTGGGCGCGCTTTGCCTCACCTAAAGCAAGACAGCCTAACTTTTGAAGCGTTTGAAGACTACCGTCCCCAAATCAATATAATGCCTCGTATCTCCTTCTCGTTCCCTATTTCGGATGAGGCTACCTTTTTTGCTCACTATGATGTACTCACGCAGCGCCCTCGCTCCGGTCAGGTAGCTCAATTTACTGACTGGCTTTTTATTCTTCAGAACGCTACGCTTCAACAAGCCAATCCTGCGCTTCGTCCTGAAAAAACCATAGATTTTGAAGTTGGCTTCAAACAGCTTCTGACCCAAAATATCGCTCTTTCTATTTCGGGTTATTACCGGGAGATGCGTGATATGGTTCAAAGTTTCTTATTCCTGGGTGCTTATCCAGTAAGCTATACCGCTTATGAGAACTTGGACTTTGCTACGGTGAAAGGAATTAACGTAGATATTGATGTGCGGCGCATAGGTGTATTAGAGCTACGATTTGCTTATACCCTTCAGTACGCTCAAGGTACAGGCTCTTCGCCTGCCTCCAATCGCGCTATTATTGGGTCTATTGAGGGATTCAATGTCTTCCGTTCGCTCTTGCCGTTGTCGTTTGATCAGAGACACACTTTCACAGGGGTGGCGGACATACGATTTTTGGAACGGGGAGTTAAAGGACCTGCTCTTACGCTTGGGGATAGGGTTATTTATCCCCTCAAAGGAGCCGGCATCAATATCACTTACAACTTAGGCTCTGGACGCCCTTATACCCGATACTTGCTGCCCAATCCAGCCGATGTTCAGTTTGGGGTCAACCCTGTGAATCTCATTAGCGGCCAGCCTTTGAGCAATAACTTGCCTTGGTACAACCGATTTGATATCCGAGTGGATAGGGACTTTATTATCCGACGCGGCGAGGACAAGCAATCCATACTAAATGTGTATGTCATCTTCCTGAATGCCTTCAATCAAAGGAATGTGACCTTTGTCTATCCTTTCACGGGTCTTCCTGATGATAGTGGATACATACAGTCTCCTGTGGGGCAGCAGCTTGCTACGAGTCAGTACTCTAAGGAGAGCTTTGAGTTTCTCTACCGGCTCAAGGAGCGAAATCCGGCTAACTTCGGTTTGCCTCTGAGAATCCGGGTTGGACTCTTATTTACCTTTTAAACCCTTATATTTGTGATACATATGCGTGTCATGTCAGAGAGAATAGCCTTAGTACTGGTAGTGGCTAACATGACGGGCCTTTGGGCACGGGAGATCATGGGACCTGTCCAACGCCGAATAGCTCCCCGTACGGCCAGCACCTGTACAGCTCCTACATCCAGCGTACAGTTGGACCTTAATAATGTGCGCTGTCTTATCCACAACGGGGGCGATATGTGGTGGGACTTAGTACAGAACCCCCGCTACGAAATTCCAAAAGTACCTCCGGGTGTGCCTGCGGTTCATTCTATGTTTGCCAGTGCTATATGGGTAGGTGGCATAGATGCAGCAGGCCGTCTGCGCCTTGCTGCACAAACATATCGGCAAAGCGGAGTAGATTTCTTCGCCGGCCCTCTTTCCCTGCAAGGCACTACTGATGACAACACCTGTCGTCAATGGGACAGACACTTTGTCATTACCCGCCGGGAAATAGACAACTTCAGAGCTGCCTACCAATCGGACCCGAACAACATCAATTTAGGAGACTTTCCTAATGTAGCCAACTGGCCTGCAATCAACCCAGCCCCCGGCTTTGAGCGTACCTTGGCTCCATTTGTGGATGTGAATGGAGATGGAGACTACTCCCCTACGGCAGGAGATTATCCTGATGTTCTGGGAGATATGGCGATCTGGTGGGTTTATAATGACCGAGGAAACGTACATACAGAAACGGGTGCCCCTGCTATTGGCTTGGAGATTCAGGCTATGGCATTTGCTTTTGCTACTACCGACCAGATTAATGACATGACCTTCTACAAGTACCGAATCATCAATCGGGGTACTTTGGCGCTGCAGCAGACATATATGGCGGTTTGGGTGGATGCCGACTTAGGATTCTATGCTGATGACTATGTGGGATGCGATACAGCTCGCGGCTTAGGGTACTGCTACAACGGCGATAACGATGATAATCCCTCTGGACCGGGTTATGGTATAAATCCACCTGCTATTGGAACTGACTTCTTTCAGGGCCCTTTAGATGAGAACGGCAATCGGCTCAAGATGACAAACTTTATGTACTACGAGAATGACTTCAGTGTGCGGGGGAATCCCGAGAATGCTATACACTTTTACAACTACATGCGTTCTATCTGGAAAGATGGCTCTCCACTTGTTGAAAATGGCACGAATGGGTATGGAACAGGGAATCCCACACACTTTATCTATACTGGGTATCCAGGTGGTCCCACGGTAGCTAGCTTGTGTCGATTCTCTCCGCCGCCTGGTGATTGGAACGAAGTCACGGTAGGCAACCCTCCCTTCGATAGACGCTACCTTCAGTCTGCGGGTCCATTTACCTTGCAGCCAGGTGCTGTAAATGATGTTATCATCGGTGTGCCTTGGGCTCGTGATATTAATAGCCAGCATGGGCCTGCAAACGACGGTCGTATTGGATCGGTTTGCCTACTTCTTCAGGCTGATGATATTGCACAGGCTCTCTTTGATAATCAATTTCGGCTCGTTGAAGGTCCAGATGCACCTGATTTAGAGATTGTGGAGTTAGACCGAGAGCTCGTTCTAACCTGGCGATACAAAAATCCTCTGGCTAATAACTACTATGAAAACTACCGTCAAGTAGACCCTGTTTTGAAGGCTAGGGGGGCTGCGGACTCTACCTATCGTTTTGAGGGCTATCTCATTTATCAGCTTAGAGATGAGCGGGTCTCTGTGGCTGATTTGGGTGACCCCACTCGTGCAGCCCTTATCGGACAGTGCGATCTAAAAAATGGGATTACCTCTATCGTAAATAGAGAACAGATCATTCTCCCGGGTCAGAGCACGCCGTTGATTGTAGATAAAGTGATGGTAAACGGTAAAGACCAAGGTTTGTTCTACACTCTGCGCGTTAAGGAGGATAGGTTTGCCGAGGGGACCGACCCTCGCTTAGTGAATTACCGCCGGTATTACTTCATGATATTAGCTTATGCCTATAATGGAGAAGCCACCAATGATAAAAAATTCATCTTAGGTCGCAATAATGTGCGTCTTTATGAGGCGATACCCCATAAACCTACGGGAGGAGGTGGAGGGGTAGGGTTTGTTCTGGGTAGCTCTTATGGAGATGGACCGCCTTCAATCGCCCGCGTTTCGGGACAAGGTAATGGAGGAAACATTATGAGGATGACTCCCGAAGCGGAGCAGGCTCTGCTTTCTCCTCCCTACAGATTAGGTGAAGCCTCCTATCAGTCGGATGCATCGCCTTTTAGGGTGCGGGTCGTTGATCCTCGCCAAGTCAAGCCTTATGACTATCGTCTGGTTATCAATACCGATACATCCAATAGACAAATCACGCTGACAGGTGGCACTGATACCACGATTTTACTAAAGGAATGGGACTTATATGGACGCCCGAGTGGATCAAATACACCTGAGCAGCTTATTTATACCTCTTGGGTGGCTCTGTCAAAGAGAGTGTGGGACTATGGTCTCAACACATGGACCTTTATCAAAAATCAATTTCTCAGTGGAACTGAACGGATTATTCCTGGGCATGGGATTAGCATATCGGTTCGGCAAGTTTTAGACCCTGGGATAGAAGGTCGCTTTTACCGTGCTTCTGATTACCCATGGATCTGTCAGACCAATAATCCGGATGTGTATTATTTTGAGATGGACCCCAAAAATGGCCTGATTGCCGTCAATGTAGAGTATGCAGATCCAACTAAGCCATGGCTTTCCTTCTTTTCTAAAGAGACCTATGGATGGGCACGCGGGCCTAATACGGGTACAGTCATAGGAGTACCTTCTTTGGGGGGCACAGGAGGAGTCCAAGCTTATTCCCCAGGTTGTCAGATTACTTTCTCTGGGACAGGAAGCTCACCGTATCCACCTCCTCCTGGCAATCAAGTTTGGTTACGATTTTACGATGGCACTTATCAAATTTTTTATAGGGATAGTGCCAGCTTAGGGTGGGTGCCATTTGGTCTTGTAACGCCTTACACTAACTTAGACCCTAGTCAGGTAGGTATTGGCATTGGCTACTATGCTACCCGCTCCCCGGCTGTTCTACCTTACTTAGCTGATCCAGATGAAGCTATCACTCTGAGCAAGCTGCCTAGTATGCAGGTTGTGATTACGCCTGACCCCTCTAAGTGGTCAAAGTGTTTGGTAATAGAGTCTTCTCCATCTCTGGGCTTGAGCCGTCTGGTCGGTAGTAGTACGCCTCGCACGGCTAAGTGGCGCGTCAGTCGTGATGTGTTGAGAGGAGATACCTTGGCTTATAGAAATGAACCACTCTCTATATCGTCTCAGGGCTATAGCTGGTTTCCAGGGTATGCCATTAATTTGGAAACGGGAGAGCGTGTGAATATCCTCTTTGCTGAGGCTTCTTGGTTTCGTGGAGAGAATGGGGATGATATGCTATTCAATCCAACGGCCTCTCCTGGCACAGGTGGAGATGCACTGGGAGGACGGCACTGGATATTAGTAACTACTTATCCTTATGATGAATGTCAGAAGTTTGCTGAGTGGTTGTGTGTAGCAGACTCAGCTCCTCGTAGGACTGCGGGAAGTGGGGTTCAATCTATTACTTTTGGTAAAGTAGGGGCGCCTGGCGATTCTGTGCGTATAGACTCTTTCTATAAGTATGTAGCTTGGGTTAGCCTACCTCGGTTAGCTGGCCCTCAGTACCAATTCCGTCACTACAAGGACATACCCACTGAAGTTCGGATTACTTTAGCGGTGAATAAGTCTTTCAAGTCCGGTCCAAACGGCGAGCCTCCTACCTTTAGATTCTCTACAAGCTCCTTGGCTGTCCGGCCGGGTGATCTGTCTACAATGAAGAGTGCTCTTGAACAAATCCGCATTGTGCCTAATCCATTCTACGGCCGTTCAGGGGTTGGTCGTGGCCGCTATGAGACCAGCCAGATTGATACCCGAGCCAGAATCACTAACCTTCCTACTCGGTGTAACATTCGTATCTTTACTCTCAACGGTGTCTTAGTCCGTACTTTCCGGAAAGACTCCGAAGAGCCCTACATTGAGTGGGATCTCAAAAATGAATATGGTGTCCCCATAGCCAGCGGAGTGTACATCATCCATGTAGAAGTGCCTGGCGTAGGCCAGCGGGTTATAAAGTTTTTCGCAATCATGCCTCAGATAGACCTAAATGCGTATTAGTATGCGTCATATACTCATCGTCGCCATCGTTTCAAGTGTGGCGCTCGCTGGGAATCCAGAGCGCGCTGGATCGGCGGGCGCCACCCAGCTTCTCATCAATCCTTATGCCCGCAGCTCGGGTATGGGAGGACTTAACATTGCTAATACTTACGGTATAGAAAGCGTGATCACTAATCCAGCGGGTATCGCTCTAACTCGTCGAACGGAGTTTCTTTTTAGTCATACCCGCTGGTTAGTGGGCAGCGACATTAGCATTAATGCATTTGGCTTTGCTCAAGGCTTCAAAAACGGCGGTACGCTGGGACTGGCTGTCATGGCTTTTGACTTAGGTCAGTTTGAGCGCACAACAATTGATAATCCCGACGGTGGCATCGGTTACTTTTCCCCAACATTTTTGAATATATCCTTGTCTTATGCAAAAGTTTTTGCCGATGAAAGAATATTTGTAGGTGCAACTATAAAGCTTATCCATGAATCCATCCCCGACGCGTCTGCTAATGGTGTGGCTTTTGACGCCGGCGTTCAGTATAGAGACAAGAAGGGTAATCTAAAACTCGGTGTAGCCCTTCGTAATGTTGGTCCGCAAATGCGTTACAGAGGAGAAGGGCTATCCGCTCGGACGAATCTTGGGGGTGCTTCGGGTACTTTCACTAGCTTAGTTCATACGCCAGCGGCTTCATTTGAGATACCTTCGGTCCTTCTTATTGGAGCGGCATATCGTATCGGAATTGGGGGGGAAACTGAGGTGCGTGCTCGGGAGTCTAATGCTGGAGGAACTGGAGGGGAGAAAGACTATCTCTTCTATATCGTCCCCATGGCTGGGTTTTATGCCCACTCTTTTCAAAATAACCAGCTTGGAGCGGGTGTAGAGCTGCGTTATAAGAGCTACTTTATGGTCCGAGGCGCTTACCTTTGGGAGCCGGATGTAACCCGTAAAGAGACGACTCAAAACGCTTTTACGGGTATCAACTTCGGTGCGACAGTGGAGCTACCCTTCCGAACAGGTGAAAATCGGTACTCCACCTTTGGTATTGATTACAGCTATCGTCCTACATACTTCTTCAATGGTACGCATAGTATTGGAGCGCGTCTCTATATATGAGTCGGGTACTGACAAGGGATGCTTTTGAACGGTTGCGAGAGGAGCTTCATGAGCTCAAGACTACGCGTCGCTCTCAAATAGCGGCTGCGATTGCTGAAGCTCGCGATAAAGGGGATCTCAGCGAAAACGCTGAGTATGCTGCGGCCCGAGAGGCACAGCGCCTCTTAGAGGCACGAATCGCTGAGTTAGAAGCTCTACTTGCTCAAAGCCAAATCCTAGATTTATCCCAGTTAGACACCTCTAAGGTAAGTCTTTTGGCTACTGTTCGGGTTCAGAACTTATCTAATGGGCAAGAGCAGTGTTTTACGCTTGTCTCAGCCGTAGATGCGAATGTGCGAGCTGGAAAGATTTCCGTCGAATCGCCTATCGGGAAAGCTCTCCTTGGGCGTAGCATCGGCGAAGAAGTAGAAGTCCAAGTACCTGCTGGTAAAATGCGACTCAAGATTCTTGAAATCCGCTACGACTGATGGCCAGCATTTTCTCACAAATAGTAGAGGGAAAGCTGCCTGCCTACAAAGTGGCTGAGACCGAAGACTACCTTGCATTTTTAGACATTCGTCCCCTTACTCGCGGGCATACTCTCGCTATTCCGAAAAAAGAAGTGGACTACATTCTGGATTTGGACGAGCCTCTATACGTGGGGCTCTGGCTTTTTGCCAAAGAGGTGGCTCGCGCCATTCAAGCGGCTATACCTTGCGAGCGAGTGGCCTTTGCCGTAGTGGGATTAGAAGTGCCTCACGCTCATATTCATATTGTACCTATTCGCTCCATGGCTGACCTCAACTTTCAAAATCCTCGCGTAGAACTCACTCCAGATGAGTTCCGAGCTACCGCAGAAGCGATTCGAGCCAAGCTGCGGGAATGGCACCCACAAAAGGCTTTCTCATAGGAATGGATAACCCTGTCAACCAGGGGCTCACATCGGTTAAGGAGGCAAGGTGGCCGTTTTTGAACAGGATGCGAATAGCTTCGCCTTGTGCAGGAAGGTAGGCTTGGCTCTCTGCCTCGCCTTCTAGCCAGAACCAGTCTCGCCACGGACGGGCTATGCGGGGTAGAGTACTCTCCCAGATGGACCGTCTATCAGATTGCTTTTCTCCCTCCAAGAACCACACTTTGTATGGGCGGCGCCATAGCAGCGCTCTACTGAGAGCTCGTAAGGGCGGAAAAGTCGACTCAGCTCTTTCATAAATCCAGTGCCATATTCGCGTTTCGTCTAACTCTATGAATACCCTCAAAGCTTCCTTTGGTTCAGCATTCCGCAGGTGAAGAAGTAAATCAGGCGTCTCCTCTGATTGAACTAAGGCTGCCCACCAGCGCCGCAGCAGCCACTCGGCTCCAAGAACCCCTTTGTGAAGATACACCTGCCAGTACATGAATCGCCGTGTAACAATAAACTTCTCAACCGATGTCAGTCCCTTTTCTTCAACTACTAAGCGTCCATCGTGCACGGTCATAGTGTATATCAGGCGCTCTGTACCTACTAGCCCTTCCTGAACTCCTGTAAAAAAGCTATCACGCACTAAATAATCTAACCGGTCCACATCCAGTTGACTCGCTAAAAGCTCAGCTAAAAAGGGTAGGGGATGCTGCCCCTGCCAGATCAAATGCACTTCTGATAAGTCCCCCACCTCCTGCTCTAAAAGGCGAAGAAGCATTTCCCCGAGCTCCTCGTGAGAATAGGGCAAAATGACCCTCTCTAAGCTATGAGAGAAGGGCGTATGTCCTATATCATGAACCAAGGCGCCTATGAGCACGGACTCCCAAGTCGTTCGGGGGATGTTTGCGCCCTTTCGGCTAAGTGAGGAGAGTGCTTCATCAGCTAAATGCATTACACCTAAGGCGTGAGCAAATCGGGTGTGAACGGCTCCGGGATATACAAACTGCGCCAACCCCAGTTGAGATAATCGCCGCAACCGCTGGACTAAGGGATGATTCAGCACTGTCAGGACCCGCCCCTCTGGTATGCGTATGAACCCGTGCACAGGGTCATTGATGATTTTCGCTGTAGGAAGCATACCCAGAAGGTACAAACTATCTTTGCTTCATGCGGCCTACGACGCATCAGGTGGAGAAGTGGTGTGACTACCAGGCCTCAGGCATCTTGAAAGATGGCGGAGCGGCTTTTGAGAACCACATAGGCTTGTATGAAGATGCATTCGGCGTCAAAGCTAATCCACCCTTTTTCCCCTTATGGTATCCCCATCGTATGGGTGAAATGCGATTCCGCACGACTACCTCCCATGATGTTTTGTCAGCTTTCTTCCCTAATGCCGCATGGATTAGAACGACCAATCTCTATCAAGCTATCTCTGAGCTCATAGCAATAGAGCCTTCTTTCTCCCCCTATTGGCGGGCACATGATGGAAATCGGGAAAATGCTTATGAGCCTCTCCATCGGTGGAGCGTAGAGCAGCGCAGTCATTTCTGGCGATATGTAGTTACTCAGCGGCTCAAGCTACCCTTTCGGTGTCCACCCGACACTATACTGGCCTTTCCTAAGGGTGATATTACGCAGCCTCTATGGCTAGGAGGAGCGGTTTGGAATATCTGCGATTTTCTTTTTCGTCATTCCTCTGATCAGACAGCCCTAATCTATGAGCGAGAGGATGAAGAGGTTCAGCATCATTGGACATATGGACAGCTTCTGCGGGAGATACAGACGGTAGCGGGTGCCCTACACGCGCTTGGGCTGGGTCCCGGAGACCGAATCGCTCTATGCATGCCCTTGCGTCCAGAGGCGGTGTTTCTGTATTTAGGCGCTCTATACGCTGGTGTTAGCGTCGCCACCATACCCGATAGTTTGTCTGGAGAAGAAATAGCTGCTCGTCTCCGCATCGCCGCCCCAAAACTGCTCTTTATTCAGGATGGATTGTATCGGGAAGGAAAGTACATACCTCTGTATGACAGGCTGAGGGCCTTTGAGCTGCCGAGAACTTTTGTGATAGCTGGCAGAGAAACTATCCAGACTCGTTTGCGCAATAATGCATCAGCTTGGGCTCATTTCCTTGCTCAGGGGTCGCCTCTCAACGCACCTCATTACACCTCATCTGACCATGAAATAGGAGTTCTTTTCTCATCTGGGACGACCGCCGAACCTAAAGCTATCCCTTGGACTCAACTCACCGCCATTAAGGCTATAGCCGACGCCCACTTTTATCATGATTTACATTCTGAGGATATTATCACTTGGCCCACCAACTTAGGCTGGATGATGGGTCCGTGGCTCCTCTTGGCGGGGCTAGGGCATGGAGCGGCTATCGCTTTGTATGAGGGAGCCCCAACTAGCGCCAGCTACTGCCGATTTATAGAGCGTCAGAAGGTTACGATCTTGGGAGTGGTCCCTTCGCTCGTACGCCGCTGGATAGAATCTGATGCGTGGGAGGGGGTGGATTGGTCTCATATCCGGCTGTTTAGCTCTACAGGTGAGGCCTCTAACCCTTGGCATATGTGGCGCCTCATGGCAAAGGCCGGCTACAAGCCTATCATAGAATACTGCGGCGGCACCGAAATAGGAGGAGGCTATATCACCAGCACTCTCCTTCACCCAAATGCCCCCAGCCAGTTCAGTGCCCCCGCTCTGGGGTTGGATTTCATTTTGTTGGATGAGAAAGCTATGCCTTCAGTAGAAGGGGAACTGTTCTTAGTGCCCCCTTCTATTGGACTTTCCCAGTCGCTCTTGAATGCTGACCATCATAAGGTATATTACGAAGGGGTACCCCGTGTGCAAGAAGGATGGATAGGGGCATCCGGAGCACCCGTACCTAAAGAGTACGCTGGAGTACCGATGCATCTGCGACGACATGGGGACTACATGCGTCGCTTAGACTCAGGGTACTGGGTGTCTGGAGGGCGATCTGATGACGCCATGAATCTTGGTGGCATCAAGGTTTCGGCTGCAGAAATTGAGCGAGTCGTCGCTCAACTCCCTGCGGTGGGAGAAGCCGCCGCTATTGCAGTACCTCCCCCCGAAGGAGGACCTGAACAGCTCGTGCTTTACGTCGTACCCAGAGCTGGTATCATCCTATCTCCTCAGGAGATTTATAAACAGGCGGCGCAGGCGATTCGAGAAAAGCTCAGTCCTCTTTTTCATCTGCATGAGGTAGTCATCGTAGAAGACCTGCCCCGAACAGCCTCTAACAAAGTTATGCGCCGATTTCTGCGCGCTCAGTATGTTCAGCAGAGAGGTTCATAAGGCGGTTTGGGGATAAACGGAGTGAAAAGAGAACGGAAAGACATTAGAACTCAGGAGCTATGCGCCACTGCTGCTGGTGCATCTTCCATGTACTCTCAAAATCGTTAGGTTCGGGCATTACCCAACGGGAGGGAAATGAAAAGAGCTCCCCGATGTGGGGAGCTCTTGCTGGGTGAGCGATTCGATTGGACTGCTATCAGAAGTCCATGTCACCGCCACCGCTGGGGCGAGCGGGTGCCTTCTCCTCCTCAGGTTCTTCTACTACTACACATTCGGTGGTTAGGAGGAGGGATGCGATAGAGGCAGCATTTTCCAGAGCTGTGCGAGCGACCTTAGTAGGGTCTACAACGCCGCTTTGGAAGAGATGTTCAAACTCTTCTGTGCGTGCGTTCCAGCCGAAGTCGTCTTTACCTTCTTTGACCTTTTCTACGATAATGGCCCCTTCCTTACCCGCATTTTGGGCGATTTGTCGGAGCGGTTCTTCCAGAGCCCGGCGGACGATATCAACGCCTATGCCTGTATCTCCCTTGAGGAGCTTGTCATTGATGCCTCCTTTACCTGGGAGGAGACTAGGCAGGCAGCGTAAATAGGCCACTCCGCCACCGGGTACAATACCTTCTTCTACCGCTGCGCGGGTTGCATGCAGAGCATCTTCCACGCGGGCCTTCTTTTCCTTCATGGCTACTTCTGTCGCAGCGCCCACGTATAGAACGGCCACACCACCGGATAGCTTAGCTAACCGCTCTTGAAGTTTTTCTCTGTCATAGTCTGACGTGGTGGTCTCAATCTGGGCCTTGATTTGATTGATGCGGGCCTTGATTCGGTCCGGATCGCCTTGGCCGCCTACGATGGTGGTGTTGTCTTTATCTACAGTGATCTTCTTGGCTTTGCCAAGGTAGTCCAAAGTAGCATGCTCCAGCTTATACCCTTGCTCCTCTGAGATGACGGTACCTCCGGTGAGGATAGCAATGTCTTCTAGCATGGCCTTGCGACGATCACCGAAGCCTGGGGCCTTGACCGCCACCACGCGGAGAGTACCACGCAGCTTGTTCACGACGAGGGTTGCCAAGGCTTCACCTTCCACATCTTCGGCAATAATGAGGAGCGGCTTGTTGATTCGGACAACCTGCTCCAGAATAGGCAGCAGGTCTTTCATGCTGGAGATCTTCTTGTCGTGGATAAGGATGAGGGCATCTTCAAGCTCCGCTACCATTTTGTCGGGATTCGTAACGAAGTAGGGCGAGATATAGCCGCGGTCAAACTGCATCCCCTCCACGACCTCCAAGTAAGTTTCGATGTTTCGGGATTCCTCTACCGTAATGACACCATCCTTGCCGACCTTTTCCATGGCGTCAGCGATGAGCTTGCCGATTTCCTCATCACCGTTAGCGGAGAGGGTGGCCACTTGGGCAATTTCCTTGCTTGAGGTGATAGGTCGGCTGATCTTCTTAAGCTCCTCTACCACGACTTTTACGGCTTCGTCAATCCCGCGCTTGATCTCCATGGCGTTGGCGCCAGCGGTAACGCTCTTGAGACCTTCGCGGAAGATGGCTTGGGCGAGAAGGGTAGCGGTGGTCGTTCCATCTCCTGCAACATCAGCCGTCTTAGAAGCGACTTCCTTAACCATTTGGGCCCCTAAGTTTTCCAGGGGGTCCTTGAGGGAGATTTCCTTGGCTACGGTTACACCGTCCTTGGTTACGAGGGGTGCACCAAATTTTCTTTCTATGGCCACATTCCGTCCGCGAGGGCCTAAAGTAACCTTCACGGCGTTGGCCAGCGCATCTACACCCGCCAGAAGTTTTGCGCGGGCTTCTGCGTTGTAACGGATGATCTTACTTGCTGCCATACTCTTTCAAGATTTGGTTTTTAGCTAATGATTGCATAAATGTCCGATTCCCGCATGATGAGATACTCTTTTCCGTCTATCGTTATTTCGGTCCCTGCATACTTACCGTAGAGGACCTTATCCCCTACCTTTACGGTTACAGGCTCATCTTTCTTGCCGGGACCTACGGCGACGACGGTGCCCTTTTGGGGCTTTTCCTTCGCTGTATCAGGAATGATGATGCCGGCAGCGGTTTTTTCTTCTGCTGGTGCCGGCTCTACGATAACCCGATCGGCTAATGGCTTGATGTTCACTGACATAGGCTGCTTCGGTTAGGTTTGCTGATCCCTTTCACAATCTCTGTGCCAACAGGGATTTTTGCCAGATAGGCAGCTCATGCTGACAAAAAGTTAGGGCGAGGCTGACAACCTCGCCCTAAACTTAGAGGGTAGCGGGGAGGATTACTCGCCTTGACCTTTAGAGTAGCCTTCTACGCCGTCAAATAGGTACAGGTGTTCCGTCTTAATAAAGTCTAAATCAGCTCGCTGGTAGGCTTGAAGAGCCTGTATCACGAGGTCGTGAGAGATCGGCTTACCATCCGTTGAGAGGAGACGGGTTCGCCAATGGTCTACCAAAAAAGTCTCTTCTATAGTCTGAGGCCAAACAGCTGTGCCTCGGTTGGAAATCATAGTCAGCTTGAGTTGAGGGGGGAGGATGGACTGAATCTTCTGGGCGAGTTCGCTGGGGTGCCCCGGCGTCCAGTGCACGAAGATATCCACCCCGATGAGTTCCTTTTTAGGGAGAGCTGACCGTTCATAAGGTGGAACGGTCAGGACCTTGGCTGGCCCTCCTTCTTGCGTGTAACGAACCGGACGAAGTTGCTCGGGTTCTTTTCCGAGGTTGCGGACGATTGCTTGAGCAAACTCCTTCGTACCGACTTTTTCACGAGATATTCCTTCCCGATAGATGTCGTAGGTATGATACCCTAACTCAATCGTCCGAAGCCAAGCGTTATGGACTCGCTCTGCTACTTCCGGCTGTCCAATATGAACCATCATCATGATACCCGCATGGAGTAAACCCGAAGGATTGGCAAGGTTTTGTCCGGCGCGACGTGGAGCGGAGCCGTGGATAGCTTCAAACATAGCGACATTCGGACCAATATTCGCCGAGCCAGCTAACCCCACTGACCCCGCTATCTGAGCCACCATGTCCGATAAAATGTCTCCATATAGATTGAGCGTGACCACCACGTCAAATTGCTCGGGTGTATCGGCTAATTTGGCCGTGCCTATGTCTATAATCCAGTGCTCTTTTTCTATGTCGGGGTATTCGGTTCCAATCTCGTCAAATACCTTGTGAAAGAGACCATCGGTGAGCTTCATGATATTGTCTTTGGTCATGCAGGTTACTTTTTTGCGCCCGTAGGCGCGAGCGTACTCAAAGGCATATCGAATGATTCGTTCCGTACCAGGACGGGTAATCAGCTTTAGAACTTGATACACCTCGGCTGTCTGACGATGTTCTATGCCAGCATACAAGTCTTCTTCATTTTCTCGTACGATTACAACATCTAAGTTGGGGTACTTTGTCTCAATAAAGGGGTGGTACGAGACGCAAGGGCGAACGTTGGCAAATAGGTTGAAGAGCTTCCGAGTGGTTACGTTAAGGCTTTTGAAACCGCCTCCTTGAGGGGTCGTGATAGGAGCTTTGTAGAAAACCTTTGTTTCTCGGATGGTCTTGATAGCCTCTGGAGTGATGCCAGCGGTATAACCTTGGAGATAGATTTTTTCGCCGATTTCTATGACTTGCGGCTCAATCTGGGCGCCAGCCTCCTGCAAGACAAAGAGGCAGGCTGACATGATTTCGGGACCGATACCATCGCCATACGCGACTGCAATAGGCACTTTGGACATACCAGGCAAAGCTACGAAGATTTGAGTGCCAGTTGAACGAGCTTTTCAGCGGGGGCCTCGGGTTCTTCCTTTAGAGCAGCTTGCAGCCGAGTATGGGCTTCTTGAGGGGTGAGACCCAAGGTGACAAGAGCCTCGTAGGCTTCCGCATATTGGGGTGAAAGGGAATGAGAGGCAAAGTGCTGGAGAGCCGGCTGCATGTCCAAAATCAGTTGTTGAGCCAGCTTTTTACCGATACCTTTTACGCTGGTGAGGGCTGAGACATCTCCGGCTCGAATAACCTGAACTAACAGCTCAGTCGGGAAATGTGAAATGAGAGCCAGAGCTTTCTGAGGGCCCAGATTTCGGACCCGTAAAAGTTGTATGAATAGGCGTCTCTCTTCCTCACCTAAAAAACCATACAAGACAGGTTCTCCCTCTTCACGAGGTAGGTGTAAAAGGGTATATAGAAGAGCTTCCGATTGATGAGAAAGGGTTTGGCTGACTGACAGAGGTACCCGCAGCCAAAAGACAAACCCTCCTACTTGAATCCATATTTGATGAGGGGCTACACGAATCAGCTTACCTTGAATGGCGTAAATCATCTCAGAGCAAAAGTATGTGGGCCTTTTTACATACCTTTGCACCAAACACACGCCTATGCGGTACGCACAGCACATCATCGCGGGTGCCCTATTATGGGCGGTAACGGCTTGCGCGCCTAAGCCAAGCCAAGAGTTTATTCAGTCTGTCCAGCAGGAGTTCCAGACTGTGGAGCAAAGCCTCTCCGATAAAATCAAGCAAGTGGAGAGCGATGTTTCCTCTCTGCAAGACCCGTTTGCTTCATTGAAGTCTGAGCTGGGCAAGACCTGGACAGATAAGGTGGAAAAAGACAAGGCTATCAAGGAGCGCTTGGATGCCCTCAGCCAAAGAGCCCAGCAGCTCTCCACGGAGTTCAACACAGCCCGAAATGAACTGAATTCCACTCTTAGCGAAGCTAAGGCTTTTGTGGATGGGCTCGCTTCCCAGCAAAAGAAAGACGAGGACCTCAAGCCGGAATGGGAAGGTCAGAAGAATAAACTATCGGAGAAGCAAGCAGCTCTGGATAAAGTGGCTGGAGGGGTTTCCGAGCTCCAAAGCCAGGTCAATGAACTGACTGAGGAGATTAAGAAGAAGTACGCTCCTAAAAAATAAGTTCTCCTCACCCTTCTCTTCCAGAGGCACAGGACTCAAACCTGTGCCTCTTTCTGCTTAATATTGCCGATACTTACAAGGTAGCGATGGGAAGGTGGCCGTGCTGGCTTTTTTTATCTCTGATAGGACTATGGGGATGTGGCAGTCGCGCACTTGTTTTTACCACGCCCTACGATAAGGAGTTATATAAAGCTCTTCGTCAGAGACGAACTGGGTGGGTCAAAGCTGGTGTTCCTTCCGACATCTCCCCACACCGTACTCAAGGATACCTCTTCCCTGGCCAGTTTATTCGCATAGTTACCGAACTTGCCTATCCCGTAGGTTCTGAAATTGAATCCATGCAAAAGGTACGGATAGACACGGTCCGCATATTCGAGGACAGTCTAACCTATCTCCCATGGGCTGGGTCCGTACGATTAGGGGGGCTTAGTATAGATTCGGCCCAGATCGTTTTGGAGGCCGTAGCCTCTCGCTTGTTTGCTAAAGCTCGCTTACGCATCTATCCGTTGTATGTTTATTATGTCTTTGGGCAGGTCTCTCAACAGGGCCGTGTTTTTTTTGACAAACCAGAAATCCCTCTAACCGAAGTTTTAGCTCTGACTCCTATTCAGAGTCGGGAAGTAGATTATAGTCGGGTGAAAGTTCTTCGAGGCCCCCCCCGTTATGATGAGGTCTTTCTCGTAGATGCTCGGAGTGCTGATATTCTAACGAGTCGGTTTATGGTTCGGTCTGAAGATATTATTATATTTGAACAACGGGGCATCGTGCGCAGCCGAATAGAGTTTCAAAACGTGCTAACCCTACTCGGCATTCTTCAGGTTGTCAATCTCGTTCTCTTTTTCATCACTATCTTTCGGTAGCCTTCATCACGGCTATGTCTCAGGAGTGGGATTTTAGACGAGTTCTTATAGTACTTACACGAAGCTGGTGGAAGATTGCCTCAGCTGTCGCTCTGAGCATAGTTCTGGCTTGGCTTTATCTGCGCTATACGACATCTACTTATATCAGTCAAGCCACTATCCAGATAGACTTCTCTCAAAGCTCCTTCCTCAAGAGAGAGGAACCCGCTAATATGTTTATTCCCTACGAAAACATAGCTGACTCCTACATAGAGCTCTTTACGACTCATGATCTCGTAGAAGCCGTGGTACGAGAGCTTAGTCTGAACTGGGAAGTGTATTCTCTCGGTAAAGTAGGGAAGAGCTTAACTTTTCCTACGCCTTTTTGGATAGAAGTGGATACCTCTTCGGCAAGAGCTTTATTGTCCAGAGCTCTTCCGTTTCCGCTCTATGTAGAGTTGAAGAGTAATGAAAATACTTTCTCGCTCCGTCAGAAGGATTCTTTACTTTGCCAAGGTACTTTGGGGGAATGGACTGATTGTAAAGGCTTCAGACTTCGCCTTGCCTCTACGAGAGATGACGGCAGTTTTCCTTCGGGAGATTTTTTGATTCGCAGAGTAGAGGAGGCTGAAGCGATTCGTAGCTGGCAAAGGCGTATCAACATTCTTTCTAAGCGAGGGCTAACCGCCTGGGTCATAAGTGTTACCGACATATCCCCTGTAAGGGCTCAAATGTTTCTTCAGAAACTCCTGAAGCATGCCCGTGCTTATGAACAAGTCCTTCGTCAAGAGCAATATACGCGGGCGATAGAGTATGTAGATACCCTCCTTCTTTCCATTCGCAGAGACTTGAATAAGGTTCAAGATTCTCTCTTCGTAAAAGAGCGTCTAACTGACATGCCCTTGGCTCAGGTCAGAAAAGAGCGTACCCTGACTCTTTTCTCTGAGCTAGAACAGCGTCGCCTTACACCCCCCGAGGAGCATTCTTTACTTACATTGGAGGCACATGTCAGAGCGCTTTTAGATACCTTGGCCTCCAGCCCTAGTGTATCGTTGAGTTTGATACCTGTCCCGGTCAATATCAACAAGGAGCTAGCCTCACTTCTCAAGGAAATCAATCAGCTTATAGATCAAAGGGAGCGGTTGATGCGGATTTATGTACCAGAGGCTTTGCCAGTCGTTAGCCTTACCCAAGCCCTAATCAAAGGTTTGAGGCAAGCCCAGCATGCTGCATCCGAGCTTTTGAGTCTTCAGAATGAGCTGCGTCAGCGCCATTTACAAGAGTGGCGTCGTTACCGAGAGGGCCTTTACAAAGACATATTGTCCGAAAGACAATCCTCCTTGCTTCAAGACGATATATCCTTACGCCGAGAGATATACAAGTTACTCTTAGAGAAGCGGATACAGCTATCCATAGACAAAGAAGCCGTTGTCTCGGCTATTCGGATTTCTCAGCCCCCTTCTTTACCTGATAAACCCCTTTCCCCAAACCCTATACAAGTGTACATTGTATCGCTTCTCTTAGGCCTTTTGCTCAGTGTAGGAGGGGTACTTCTTTGGCACCTCATATATCAGCAAGTATCGTACAAGGTAGATTTAGAAGGCATAGCCCCCGTACCGATTATTGGGGAGCTTCCTTACCATGAAAAGGTGAATAAGACCTTTTCTCATTCTGGGCTTCAGCTTGAAATACTACGGAGCCTTCGGAGTGCCCTGGGCTTTCTCTGGGAGAGAGATAAACCGAAAGTGCTCGTCGTAACTTCTACGGTGAGTGGGGAGGGGAAATCGTATGTAGCCTCAGGCTTAGCTTATGCCTATACTTTATCTGGCTGTAAGGTGCTCATAATAGATGCAGATTTGCGACGAGCTTCTCTTACCCACGAGGCTGGCTTGCGAGACCAAGGTTTGAGCATGCTCCTCTCTCATCCTCAGAGGTTTAGAGAGATGGTCCCAGACTACATCTCCCCTCTGGGGCAACCTGGATTGTATCTATTGCCTGCGGGTCCTCTCCCGCCGAACCCCACAGAGCTATTAGAGTCTTCGGTTTTGAGGGAGCTGGTAGAGTATCTTTCAGCAGAGTTTGAGATTATCGTGATAGACACAGCTCCTTTAGGTCTCGTGCCTGATACCTTAGGTATCTTGCGTGAGTTGTCGTATGCTATAACCCTATATGTGTTCAGAGCAGACTATTCTAAGCTATCGTTTCTGAGCCACCTCAAGGAAGTCATGAGCGTTCAGCACCTTCGGAAGGTGTACTTACTCTTCAATGGTACCCGCCTTACTAAGCCACGCTATGGGTACGGTTATGGTTATGGGTATTATGCGAAAAGCTATACTCGCCAGTATTATGAAACCCTTACCCAAAATGGTTCTATCTGGAGGCGGGTGAGAGACCTTCTACCTATATAGACATGTGGTTCTTTTCTAAAGCGTCCACGCCGATCAACTTAGGAGCTGAACTGGTGGTTGAGCTGCACAATCATGTCCTGCCGGGGGTGGATGACGGGGCACAGACCATGCAAGAGGCGCTGCAGATGATGTTTTTCTGGGCAGAAATGGGCTACCAAAAAGTTATAGCTACCCCCCATCAGAACACATTCATGAATGCATCTGAAATTCAGTTAGATGCAGCTGAGCATAGGCTGCGCGCTCAGCTTCAAGAACAGGAGATACCCATCTTTCTTACGGCGGCGGCTGAATATTTGGTAGAGCCCGAGCTTCAAGGGAGGCTGCCTTCTCTTCGTACATTTGGTCCTAAGCGATATGTGCTCATAGAGCTTGGCTTTTGGGCTTCACCGGTGGGCTGGGAAAGTCTGATGTTTCAGCTTTATCAGATTGGATACACTCCCGTGCTGGCTCATCCCGAACGCTATACTTTTGCCGATAGACAGACCCTTAAGAGTTGGTATGAGAGGGGCTATTTCCTTCAAGTCAATCTCCTCTCACTTGCTCGGGCTTATGGCAAAGAGGCCCAACAAAAAGCCGAATATCTACTAGAAAAGGGTTGGGTTCATTTCCTTGGGAGCGACATGCATCATTCCGGACAAATAGCGTTGGTCAGGCAAGCGCTGGCGCATAGGCTGGTTCGCCGTCAAATCTCAAGTCTTCTCAATCCTACGCTGCTATGACGGATAAAATTGGACGGCTCTGGCTGATGGGGCTTTTTATTGCGTTGGTGGGCCTGAGTTTTTACCTGTGGTGGGCGGGCAGTCGCATCAAAGAGCCCTCGCAAGTGACCTATCTTACTGCAGAAGCTACCCGTCTTCTGAAGTGTCCTCCTTATCTTATCAATCAAGGGCTCCGATTAGATGCTAATCAAAATGGGATACAAGAGTATCTTTTCTCGTGTGATTCGGCTTTGACCACCGCTCATCAGCGATTTATATGGATGGAGATTCGCAAGAAGAAGGTACATATTCTCCTCTGGCATACCGAAGATGGATTTCAAGTTGGGGAAGGTATGCCGGGCGTCCGGGCCTACAGTTGGCTTATAGACCGAAGGGCGCATCGGCTCATAGCTCTTCCAGTTATAGGGGATACTTTTGCAGTACCGATGGATATCCTATGGAACCCTCAAAAAGACATACTCTCATTCGGCGAGCCGTCGGACTGGAAGGAATAGAAGTATATGGGCATATTGGCTTCTTTCCGGAAGAACGAAAAATGGGACGGCTCTTTCGCATAGATGTTTATGCAGAATACACTACTTCAGACATAGGCGAGACTCCGCCTATAGATTATCGGGATATAGCTCGCATGGTGAATGGGGAGTTGGCAAAGGAAGGGGTTCTCATAGAACATGTGGCTCAGGCTTTAGCTGAGCTAATTTTAGATCGCTGGACTGCTGTGGAAAAAGTGCGCGTAGTTGTGCACAAGGTACATCCGCCGATAGGTATCTTAGCTAAAAGCGCCTATGCGTATGTGGAGATGGAGCGTCATTAGCCTTGGTATTCTCCTAGCTCAGAAATGGGATACGCTGGCGGTCATAGAAACAGCTTATGGAGCTATTCGCTTACAGCTTTATCACAAGACGCCTCAACATCGGGCTAACTTTATCAAATTGGCTAAAGAGGGCTTCTTTGATGGAACGACTTTTCACCGAGTGGTGCCCGGCTTTGTGATACAGGGAGGAGACCCTAACTCCAAAGATTCTGACCCGAATAACGATGGCATGGGGGGGCCGGGCTATACCATTCCGGCAGAGCTGGATGCGGAGCTCAAACACATACGAGGGGCCGTCGGGGCTGCTCGATTAGGTGATGCGGTGAATCCTTCTCGGGCTTCTAATGGAAGCCAGTTTTATATCGTCATCGCTGAAAAGGGGACCCCGTTTTTGGATGGAGGTTACACGGTTTTCGGGCAGGTTTTAGAGGGTATGGAAGTTGCAGATAAGATAGCGGCTGTGCAGCGTGATGGACGCGACCGTCCCCTGCAGGCTATTCCCATGAAAGTGCGTTTAGAGCGACATAAAGTTAAGGCCCTTATCAAGCGGTACGGGAATGCCTATCGGCTATAATGCTGTAGCCCTGTCTGATAAAGGACGCGCTCGGCCCAATAACGAGGATAGGGTAGCCCACTTCCAAACTCAATACGGTGCGGTCTGGATGGTGTGCGACGGAATGGGGGGACATGCGGCAGGGGAAAAAGCAGCTGAGTTGGCTATCAAAGCTGTCGTCAATTTCTTTCATCATACGAGTTTCCTCTCGTATCCTCAGCTCCTTCATGAGGCTTTTCACGAGGCTAATCATGCGATTTATACGGTTGCCCAGACTCAACCTGAATACCGGAAAATGGGCACCACTTGTGTCATGGCTCTTTATGCTGGAGGCTTCGTGTATTATGGACACGCAGGCGATAGTCGCCTGTATCACCTTCGAGAAGGACGACTCATTCAAAAGACAGTGGATCACTCTTATGTGCAGTTCCTGATTGCTCAGGGACTTCTCACAGCGGAAGAAGCTGAGTATCATCCGCGCCGCCATGTCATATTACGGGCTTTAGGTATCTCACCGCGTCCTGAACCCGAGATTGCTCCTGAGCCGATTCAGATTCAAGCGGGTGATTTACTTCTGCTGTGCAGTGATGGGCTCACTAACATGCTTTCTAACAGGGATATAGAAACTATTCTGAATCTGCGTTTGTCTCTGCGCCAGCGCGCCTACGAGCTCGTACAGGCAGCCAATGAAGCAGGGGGATATGACAATATCAGTGTGATTGCAGTTGAGTTTTATCAGCAAGCTTGATTTTTCAAGATACAAGCACATTCTGTAGAGCGGGGACAAGCCCTGCTAAGGGCATTTTTCTAAGATGAGATGCTCCTACCAGGAGAATACTTGAGGCAATTTAGCGACTCTACTTATACACTCCTCACAGCTTCCCAGAAGAGACGAGGGGCTTCCCTGGAATAGTACTCCTGCCAGCTGTCTTTAGGAAAATCAAACCAGATTGGCAAAAGGGCCAGAGACCACTGCTGGGCGAGGATGAATTCCATGCGCAAGGGCTTGAGTAGTCCGATTGTCTGAGCGTTTTGTAGAGCTTCTTTCCATTGAGGGACGGCTAACGGCTGAGGATTTAGCAGGATAGGGGGTAAGAGAGCGGAATGTCCTTTGCCGCACACTAAGTGCTGGGCTGCTTCATAAAAGCGCTCGTAGAAGGATTGCACTCGTTCAGGAAGCGGTTTTCCTGCTTCCCTTAGGGGTTCTATGACGCTCTCTAAAGAAGGGGGGGTCAAGAGAGGTTGGACAGTTTCATATAGATGCCGTTTGTTCCGAAAATAATAGTGGATCTGAGCGGTGTGGACGCCGGCTGCCCGAGCGATTCGCTCTAAGCGTGCTCCATCGTAGCCATGTCGAGCGAACTCCTGGACAGCGGCTTCTTTTATGCGTTCTGCGGCATCCACAGGCGCAAAGTTATCGGCTCAAACGGAAGAAGGTACGGTACAAGGCTGGAATCACGAGCAAAGCCAGAATCAAGCATACAGGCATGCCCAGTACGATTGTAATAGCCAGAGGTTTTTGAACCTCAGACCCCATTTGTGTGGAAGTGGCTGCAGGCAAGAGGCCCAGAGACCCTATTAGCATGACCATCACCAGCGGGCGCACTCGATGTAGAACTACTTCTCGGGCAGCCTCAAGAGTCCTTTTGCCTCGTAAATCACCCAAAAGTATGAGAGCATTGGGGGTATTGAACCCAAGTACAATAATCATACCGACCCCTGCCGAAATGCCGAATACAGTACCGGTACTCATCCAGGCTAGCATTCCCCCTATAAATCCAAAGGGTAAAGTGAGAGCTGCTATTAGCATCTCCTTAAGAGAGCCAAAGTGGAAATACAGCACGAAAAGGATCAAGCCAACCACGGCGGGCACAATAATAGCGAGCTGACGCGTAGCTCTTTGCTTACTTTCAAACTCACCTTCCCAACTTATAGATATGTGGCGGGGTAGTCTGATACTTTGCTGGACGCGACGCTGAGCTTCGGCGATAGTACCTCCTAAGTCCCGACTGCTTACTGAAAAGCCCACAGCAACATACCGCTGAGGCCCCTCCCGATAAATAAACGCCGCACCCGTCTGAACTCTTATGTCGGCAATTTCAGATAGAGGAACTTGTTGCCCAGTCAAACTGGGAACCCGAAGCACAGCGATGGCTTGAGGATTGTCTCGATAGGATTTGTCTAACCGTACCCGCACATCAAAATATCTTTCACCTTCATAGAAGTAGGTAACAGTGCGTCCCCCAATAGCGCTCTCAATCACCGCCTGAGCTTCTCTCATGCTAACCCCGTAGCGCGCCATTCGTATCTCATCTAACCGAATCCTCAGCTCTGGTAAGCCTAAACTCTGAAAGGGATTGACATCTTCAATACCCTGAACGCCTTGTAGAATCTGAGCGATTTGTTTGGCATAGCTCTCTAACTCTTTCAGGTCTTGACCAAAGACCTTGACAGCTATGGAGCTTTTTACGCCGGAGACGTATTCTTCTATGTTGTCCTGAATAGGTTGGCTGATAGTCCAGCGCACACCGATGTAGGAGCGAAGCAAATGGCGAATGTCATCTATGAGCTTTTCTCAAGTAATGCCTTTACGCCAGTTTTCTTGAGGATGTAGCTGTACATGAAGCTCCAAGTTGAAAAAGCCAGTGGGTCGGTGCCATCGTTGGGGCGGCCAGCTTGGAATAAGACAAATCGCACCTCAGGTACTTGAAGAAGCTGCCGCTTGACATTTTGGGCAAGTTCTACAGTCTCTTCTAGCTTCACGCTGATGGGTAGGGTCCTCGTACATAAAGAGCTCCTTCATTAAGCTTGGGGACGAACTCTGAACCATAGTAAATGAAAGCCACCATCGAGGCTATCCCTAAAGCAGCGTAGGCAATAAGGGTACTGCGAAGGTAAGACCATCCAAGATTAGAAAGTAATCGCCACGGATAGAGAAAATTTTCTATCCAACGCATAGAAGGTTCGTTAGGCACCCGTTGATAAAGCAGGCGAAGCATGGCTGGGACATAAGTCAGGCTTAGGATCAAAGCACCCAGCATCGCATACCCTAGCGTAAAAGCCAGAGGCTTGAAGAGCTTTCCCTCTACCCGTTCAAACAAGAATATAGGCAGCAGAGTAAGAATTAAGATCAGCTGAGCGGTGAAGATATACCGAGCATTCTGGGCAATGACTCGGCGAAGAAGACCACTTTTGGATAGAGAGGGGAGGAGTTCCGAGGGGACTTTTTGTCTGAGATGAGTGAGTGCGACCATGGCGCTCTCCACGATAACGAGGGTTCCTTCTAATAGAAGCCCAAAGTCCAAGGCACCCATAGAAATGAGGTTAGCTGGAAGTCCCTGAAACCGCAACATAAGGAGAGCGAATAGGAAAGCTAAGGGCATGACCGATACGATAATCAGAACAGCTCTCCACTCCCATAGGAAGAGCCCTACAACAAGAGCTACCAGTAGAGCCCCCTCAAGCAGGTTTCGGGTGACGGTACGGACCGTGGTCTGGATCAGTTCTGTACGGTCTAAAAGGGTTCTATATAAACTCCAGGTGGTAGAATGCGAGAGTCGAGTCCATGAATTTTTTCTTTGAGGCGTGGAATCACCTTAGAGGGGTCCTCTCCGCGCCGCATGAGGACGATACCTTGAACGACATCATCCAGCTCGTTGTAGCCGCACTGGCCCAGTCGAGGCTCTGCGGAAATGATGACCCGTGCCACATTTTTCACATAAATGGGCAGGTTTTTCCTAAAGTCAATGATTAGGTTCTCAATATCCTCGGGTGATTCCAAGAGCCCAATACCGCGTACTACATAAGCTTGATCGCCCTGGACGATAATGTCGCCTCCGACATTGATGTTGCTGCGAGCCAAGGCTTCTATCACATCCAGGGGGCTAAGTTCGTAAGCCTGTAGGCGAGCGGGATTTATCTGGACTTCATAGATTTTCTCTTCGCCGCCGAAGGATACCACATCAGCGACGCCAGGTACTTGAACAAGTTGCCGCTCTACGACCCAAGTTTGGAGAGCGTAAAGGTCTCGTAGCGGTCGGTCTCCACGAAGAATGTATCGAAAGATTTCGCCTGTGGCTCCGTAAGGCGGCTCTAAGTAGGCTTCGGCTCCTTCGGGTAACTTCACCCCAGACAAACGAGCCGCTGCATACTGCTGAGCGAAAAAATCATCTACATCATCGTCAAATAAAACGCTTACCCTGGCCAATCCGAAAAGTGAGATGGAGCGAATGCTCCTTTTGCGGGGTATGGTACTCAGAGCTTGCGTGAGCGGTAGGGATATGAACTTTTCCACCTCTTCTGCGCTGCGACCAGGCCACTGTACGATAATCCGCGCTCGCGTGCTCGTAACATCGGGATAGGCTTCTATGGGAGTGTAGAAGTAGGCGATCAGACCCCCTATACCGATAAGGAGAGTCAGAAAGACTATGAAAACTGGACGCCTCAGAGCCAAAGTAACTATACCCTTCATAGAGTCCGAGTGAGCTGATAGTACAGGAAGAGGACTTGACGAGTCGCCACAGTTTCTTGAGGCATTAAGCCACGGACATATACCCTATCGGTAGTTTGACGCAAAACTTCCACGGGGCGAATCTCCCATTTACAGGGGGAGCGATAGGTCAGAGCGTATCGTCTGTCGGCATCTAAGATTAGGGCGCTCAGCGGAGCAGCTATAGCCGAATCCGCACGCAGGGAATGGAGCTTGGCTTGGAAGAAGGACCCTGGCAGGAGTTTGCGGCCCGGATTAGAAAGGTCTGTGTAGGCTGTGATAACTCGGGTTTCTTCATTGAGCGTGGGGAGAAACTGCTGGATGCGAAATTTTATTGACTCATCCCATCCAGGAAGGAAGGCTTCTCCAGCCATACCGACTTCCGCCTGAGTAAACTGCTCGGGATACAGATACATCTGTAGCCGCACCCTGCTGAGGTCCGCTATCCGAAGCAAGAAGTCACCTGGCTCTACACTCGTCCCCGCTGAAACCCCTGCAGCTAAAATCGTCCCACTGCGTGGAGCGGTCAGAATGAAGTCAGCTCTCCTCGTCTTCTAAATAACTGAAGCTGTTCCGAAAGCTGCTGATATTCAGCTTCTAAAGCTAAGAGCTCAGCTCGGGCATTACGGACTTCTATAATAGAAGCGAGACTATCTTGTCCCATGCGTTCCACAGCTTCAGCCCGCAGACGCTGAACTTGAAGTTGAGCTTGTACAGCTCGCGGACGCGCTTCCCGCTCTAAAAGCTGAGGTGACCTTATGAGTAGAAGGGGAGCTCCCTTTATGACCGGTTGTCCCACTCGCCCATAAACCTCTATGATACTGCCTTCTACGAGCGATCGCCTCTCCACGGTCAGCTCTGGTACCGAGACAATCTCTCCAGGCACGCGCAGCTCTACGGGCAGGGCTTCTTTTTGTACCGCTTCTAAGTGAAGAGTCCTCAAAAGACTGTCGGTACATAAAGGTATTCCGTTCTGAGAAGAGTGGGTCGTGGAGCACGCTATCCAGACTAAACTACTCAAAATCGCCCGTCGCATATTGTATATCATTCTGAACCTGATGAGATAGATAGAAAAGCTCGGTTATATTGGTCGTGAGGGTGCGGTAACTTTCAAAAAAATCTATGTAGGTCAGAAATCCGATTCGCCCTGCCATGAGGTTTTCTCTGTAGGCGGCTTCGGCGCGCTGATATCGTTCCAAGAGGTTCAATGAGGTCTGCTCCCATTGAGAGCGTATAAAAAGGGCATTGCGCCATGCTTGGATGACTTCGGATTGAGCTGTGAGGTAGGCTTGTTGATAACGCAGCTCGCTGGCTTGACGAGCGTAGCGGGCAGCGGCGATTCGTCCTTGATTCCGATTGAACAGGGGAAGGGGCATAGCCCACCCGACACCCCATTGGTTGAAGCGGTAACCGCCTGTTCGGTCAAAATTCACTACAATGTCTATATCCGGATACGCTAAGGCTCGCTCTACACTCAAGGACGCTTCTTGCAGGCGCATTTCAGCAGCTGCTAGCTTCACATCGCCTCGCTGCCCTACTCGGCTGAGTAGGGCTTCCAAGGGGGGAATCAGGGGAAAACTGGCTCGGTAAAAGCCTGTAGTATCTATCCAGAGAATAGGTGCTTCGCCTGGTACGCGGAGAAGTTGTCGTAGAGTGTTTTGCTGGGCTTCCCAGCGCTGTCGTATTTCTCGTAGGTCGGCAAGAGCCTGCATGTAGAGATTTTCTATACGGAGGTATTCTGGAAGGGGTACGAGGGCGCTTTCGCTGAGGCGGCGATACCGCTGGCTTAGCTGGTTTAGTAGCTCGGCTTGACGAGTGGTGAGCTCAATAAGTACCTGATCGCGCTGAAGTCCATATAGAGTTTTACGCAGCTCGTAACGAAGCTGTCGTAGGAGTTCTGCAAATGCGGCTTCTTGGACCTGAACTGAAGCCTCGGCTAAAGCTATGCCTTTGAGCCGCTTCCGGGCTGTCAAAATTGTTTGAGAGAAGGTAGAGGCAATCTGATTAATGCGGGGATTGTTCAATAGGGGGGGAAAGCCTGCTTCGGCAGAGGTGAAAGGGTCTAACTGTTCTATTGTAAGTTGAGGGTTAGGCCAGAGACGTGCCTGCCAGACAAGAGCCTTTTCTGCCTCTATTTGGAGCTTATGGGCTAAGAGGAGAAGGTTCTTCTCTAAGAAGCGTTGTTCAGCCTCCTGAAGGCTCAGATATAAGGTATCCTGAGCCAGTCCGATTCCCCAAGCAATCAGCCAGCCCCACCGCATGTCGTCGCAAAAGTACTATACCAACTTTCTCACTTAGCAGAGGGATGAGGTAGGGTGGGTAGCTGGGTTTAGTTCCTATCGGAGGGAGTTAGGGGTGGCGGCAGCGCTGAAGGCGCTGCCGCCACCCCTAATCAGGGAAGAAAGCTCAGGCTAAGGAAAAAATCAAACAGGGAGGCACAACTAAGGTTGTGCCTCCCTGAGCCCCCTCAGCTGAGGAAGGGGTTACTGTCTGATAGCCTTTACTTCCAAACTTACCGAAGCCCCGCTGACGCTAGTTCTCTTAATGACTCCTCGGATTCTTGAGGTAGGACTGTTAGCGGGGAATTGCTGGTCAAAGGCGAGGAATTCATGAGGCCCACTAGTGGTGGTAGAATTGTCAGGGGTGCCACTCAGAAGAGCCCGAGCCCCATCGGCATTACCAGAGAATTTCGTTTTGTTTGCCTCTGGGAGTCCTGCAATGAGCTGAGCAGCGGAGGTAGAGTCAGTAACACCATCATATTCATTTGGTGTGATCGCATAAAAGGTAGTTCTGGGCTTAGGGGAGGCTGTCCAGTTCAGGTAAGGGAAGGTGTAATTACCTTTCCCCAGAGAGTCAGGCGTTACAACGCTATACTGATTGATATTGACCCTTCTCACTACAAGGCTGGCTATGACACCTCTTGCCTCGGATAGACCAGACAAGCTTTGAGCTGTTATGGAGTTTCCTGTAAAGTAAATAAAAGGTCGGTCCACGGTGTCCAGCGTTATAGTAGCCGTAAAGTAGGCTCCGGGCTGCCCACTACTGGGTTGCTGGAAGGTTATTCTTATGCTTCGGCTGGCGGTTTTATCATTTTTGTCTCGTACGGATACAGTGTAAGTATAGACTGCTCCCGCTGTACCATTGATGGAGAAGGTCGTATCCCATGTGAAGCTTGTACCGTTCGGTGCGGAACGATTGGAAAAAGCTGGCACATTACCCCCTCCTTGGTTGAAAGTAAAGGAGAAATCCTTCAAATCAGCATCATCTTTGCCTGAGCCTTTTTGGAAAATGAACTTGAACTTAAGGGTTGTGCTGCCAGGAGGGACCGTTTTGTCCCCAGCTATGACATCAGGTTCGTTGGGGATGAGGATACTTGGTCCATTTTGCTCTTTTTCTCTCTTGCATGCGATGAAAATCGCTGCAGCTAAGGCTGCTGTCAGCCCTACAGTCGTCAATCTCGTGATCCTACGCATACCGGGCCCAAAGGTACGCAAATCCTTTTGATCTAAGGGAACAGTTACCTCTTTTTTCTATTCCCTCTCTTGCAGGGGCTGAAAGCTGAGTTATCCGCTTGGGGAGAGAGTAGCCCTCGGTCAGATAGACGGGGTCTCTCGGGAAAATTCATGCATATTCGCTGAGTGAAAGCCAGTGAGCTACCCTTGCGTCCAGACGGTTCTCTCTATCACCTGGCTATTCGGCCGGGTGAAGTTTCCCATCGCTGTATGCTGGTAGGAGACCCTAATCGGGTCCAGCTGTGCGAGCCCTTTTTTGAACGGGTTCTCTATCGCGGAGGCAACAGAGAATTCATTTGGCTAACGGGACTTTATCATCGCACCCTTGTTACCGTAGTTGGTACGGGCATAGGAGCGGATAACACAGAGATAGCTGTCATAGAAATAGATGCCGTTCATAATATTGATCTCAGCCGGGGTAGCCCTTTTCCTACGCAAAAGAAGCTTTACTTCTTGCGCATTGGAACAAGTGGTTTGCTTCAGGATGAAACTTCCTTAGGAACGGTGGTATTCAGCGAATGGGCGGTCGGTACCGATAGCTTACCTCTTTTTTATTCTCCCTTGTTGCCGTCTGGTCTTACGGAGGCTTTATCCAAATACTGGCTTCTGAATACGGGCTCTGAGCTACCTTGGTACAGCGTGCGAGCCTCACCATTCTTTCAAAACTTAGCTCAGCGGCCCCCAGGGGGTGAGTTTGTGAGGGGCATAACCTATAGTGCATCGGGCTTTTTTGCTCCCCAAGGGCGGAGTATTCGTTACAAAGCTCGTTTCCCGGAGCTTTCGCAGATTTTAGCCTCCTTTTCTTACGAGGGATATAAGGTTCAAAATATAGAGATGGAGGCTGCACCTCTTTACTACTTGGCCCAAGTGCTGGGCCATGAGGCGGGGGCTTTGTGCTTAGGAGTAGCCCATCGGCAGCGAGGGGAGTTGCTTTACCGAAATGGAGGGACGTCCCCTGAAGATGCCATGAGGCGGCTTATCAAACTGGGGTTAGACTGGCTGTGTGAGGTGCCCTAAGCGAGCTGAAAAGAGGGCATTAGCTCGCTGATAGAGCAAGATGAATTGGTCCAAGGTAAGCTGCTGAGCTGAGTCAGATTGAGCTTGCAGAGGGTCTGGGTGGACTTCTACTATTAGCCCTTCGGCTCCGGCGCCCACTGCGGAGAGGGCTAAGGGCTCCACGTAGCGCCAGTGTCCAGCGGCATGGGATGGGTCGGCGATAACGGGCAAAAGCGTTTGGCGCTGCACGACAGGGATAGCCCCGACATCCAACATATACCGAGTACTTCTTTCAAACGTGCGAATACCGCGCTCGCACAGGAGTACCCAAGGCGAACCATGGAGAAGGAGATATTCAGCCGCTAACAGCCATTCTTCTATCGTAGCTTGTGGATTGCGCTTAAGCAAGACAGGTTTTTGGGTGGATCCAACTTCTTTGAGAAGCCAGTAGTGGTCCATATTACGAGCACCTATCTGGAGAATATCCACCTGCTCATACAGCGGGAGATGCTTCTCGCTCAAAATCTCTACGCAAATGGGCAGACCTATAAGGGATCGGGCTTCAAGGAGCCACTCCAGAGCTACTTCGCCCAAGCCCTGAAAGGAGTAGGGAGAGGTGCGAGCTTTGAAGGCCCCTCCTCTGAGAACATGCACGCCCAGCGACTTTAGGTCTTGAGCTAAAGACAAGAGCTGGGCTTTATTTTCTACGCTACAGGGTCCCGCAATCCAAAGTAGCTTTTCCCTGCGTTTCCATGAGGGTAGCTCCACAGAGCCATTCCATCGTTGTACAAGAGGGTAGGGAGTGTCGTCGGGTAGGATTCGTTCAACCTCCTCGTATCGGAGGAGCATCTCCGGTAAATAGCCGTTTCCCTGAAGCTCAATAGCCCAGCGATTGCCGAGGCGATGGGCTTGGGCCTCTATTGCTAAACTACGCAGGGCTTTTAGGATACCATCAGGGGGGGTATCCATTCTCAAGAGGAGCCACATACTTTCACCTTAAACAGAAACTGAACAAAGGTAGGGCTATACTTTTGCTTATGCGGCTCGCCATAGTGGGAACCGGACGCATGGGGCACACCCTTGCTACCCTTGCTCTTCAGAAGGGCTACTCCATCGCTTCACACGTGGGGCGGCTTTCTCCGGAGCTTTGGGGGACACTGTCCGTAGAGGTAGTTATAGACTTTTCCCATCCAAGCCAAGTGCCCGCTCTCGTAGAAGCCTGCCTGCACCGCTCTATTCCACTTGTAACGGGAACGACGGGGTGGTATGAGCGCCTGCCCGATTTACGACGATTAGCAGAAACCACCCCTAATGCCCGCTGGCTTTGGGGCGGTAACTTCAGCCGAGGGGTGTTGCTGCTGAAATCAGCTATACGAGCCATTTTTCAGATGTGGGGTCAGCTTTCAGACTGGGAGGCAGCCCTTGTAGAAACCCATCACCGCCATAAAAAGGATGCACCCAGCGGTACAGCCCTTGAATTGCGTCGTCATTTCCCTGCTCTAAAAACCATTTATAGCCTTCGCCTTGGAGAGGTGGTTGGGGAACATCGGATACTCCTCAGTGGCCCGGGTGAAGAGGTAGAACTGCTACATCGGGCGCATGATAGAATCGTATTTGCTGAAGGAGCTTTGTGGGCCGCTCAATGGCTCCTTCAACAGCAGCGTTTCGTGGGGTCTTTTGAAGAAGCATTGAGTTCAGGCCGTATGAGTAATCAGGCACTTTGAACCCGAGAGGTGTATCATGTTATGCCAGATTTTTACTTGAGCATCCGCTATCGGCTCAAGGCCATTGATGGTTATGCCAGAAGGGTAGTAGGTTCTCTCGAAAGGGGCGGTAGGAGAGCCAGATCATTATCCCCATCTCCGTAGATGTCGGCTATCATGTTTATATGACCTCCGTCGGGGAGATGATAGGTCGCAGGCACCTGAATCAGTATGCCATGATGAGTATGTCCTTCATTGCCAAGGTACCGAAGTCCATGGACGAGATTTTGCGGGATGCGCACCCTCTCACAGGTGTCGGTCGGATACCTGATAGAAGCACCACGGTGTTATCGCCGCGAACGGCATTTCATACGAGGCACGGTTGGATCAGCCCATGATAAAATCCTCTTGGAGCTATACAGGTTAGGCCTCTGTTCTGGATGGTCTCTACGGGAGCCAACAACCCCTTCGGCACTTAGCGATGGATCGCATATACCTTTGCTGTATGTTTAGACTGAGTATAAGCTTCGTCCTGCTGTGGGCGCAGCAGGTCGTCCCGCGCGAGCGGCTCGTAGATATGCAGCATATGCGCCTGCAGGTGCGTTTTGCTCCCGAGCAGGGTATTGTGTATGGACTCGTTACACATGTTTTCGTCCCCCTGCGACCTGCTCTGGATAGTCTCATATTAGATGCGGTGCGAATTGATGTAGAAGACGTTCGTCATCGTGACCAGCCTATTCAATTTCGCACGACTGGGGAGCAGCTTATCCTACGATTTTCAGCTCCGCTGCCAATGGGCGTGCGCGATTCGGTTACGATACGGTACATGGCTACTCCCCGAAAGGGATTGTACTTCATCGGCTGGAAGGATAAAACAGGTCGGGCTCGCAAGCAAATCTGGAGTCAAGGCCAAGCTACCGATCATCGCCATTGGATCCCCGCTTACGATGATCCGAATGATAAGCTCATCACTGAAACGCTTATCACTTTTGATGCCAGGTATCAAGTTCTCTCAAACGGAACGCTCATAGATACCCTCCGAAACCCGGATGGCTCCCTTACTTGGCATTATCGCATGCAAAAGCCACACAGTCTCTATCTTTTGATGATAGCTATTGGAGAATACGGCATAGAACGCAGACAAACGAGCCGAGGCCTTCCACTTTGGCTGTATTACTACCCGGATCGGCGGCAGTGCTGCTTAGAACCCACCTACCGTTACTCCGTGGAAATGATAGAGAAACTGGAAGACGAGTTAGGAGTACCTTTCCCCTGGGAAAGATATGCTCAAGTACCTGTATCCGACTATATCTACGGAGCTATGGAAAATACCACGGCGACCGTATTTGGTGACTTCTATCATGTAGATGAGCGAGGTTATCTGGACCGCAGTTACGTGGAAGTCAATGCTCACGAACTGGCTCATCAGTGGTTTGGGGACTATGTAACGGCGCGCAGTTTTGCTCACTTATGGCTGCAGGAGAGCTTTGCCACGCATTATGCACGCTTTATTGTAGGGCAACTTTTAGGCCCTGATGCATACGCTTGGGGGCGACGTACGGAGCATAACCTCGCTCTCTCCGCCAGTCAGAAGGACAACCTCCCCATCGTTCATCCTAATCCTGGTTACGCTCGGATTTATCAGAAAGGCTCAGCCGTCTTGGATATGATGCGTTATACCTTTGGTGAGTCGATTTATCGCCGAGTCATCACTCACTATTTGAAGAAGCATCCTTACGATGTCGTAGAGACCAACGATTTATACCAAGCCTTTCAAGATGCGGCTGGGCTGAGTCCAGACTGGTTCTTCCAGCAGTGGCTCTACAGAGGGGGTGAGCCACACTATCGGGTGCGCTACCAGAGCATAGAGCGGGAGGGGAAAGCTTACACCCAGTTCATTGTAGAGCAGATTCAGGACACCAGTCTCGGCTTCTTTAAGATGCCTATAACCTTCGCTGTACATTATCGGGATGGAAGCTACGATACGCTACGGGCTTGGATAGCCGAGCGGCGCGAAATCGTAGAGATACCCAATCCCAGTCGTAAGCCTATCGCCTTTACGCTGTTTGATGTTGGAGGGTGGATACTAAAGCAGATTACCTTCGATAAAGAGGTGGGAGAGCTTTTAGCTCAGTTAGAGCGGGCGCCGGGGCTGTTAGACCGATACGATGCTCTTCTTGGACTGCGGCGAGTGCCAGCAGCGGTAAAGAGAGAGGCTCTCAAAATGGCTTACAAACGAGAAACTTTCTGGGGTATGCGGGCCGAGATTGCAGCCCAGCTTGCTAGCGACCCTGCCAGCTTGGAGTTTCTGAAAGAAGTTCTCCAAGATCCCCATCCCCAAGTGCGATTTGCGGTATTAGCGAATCTAAACCCTATTCCGGCGACCCTGCGTCCTGCACTGGAAAAGCTTTTAGAAGACTCTTCTTATGTAGTGCAGAGTTATGCTTTGGAGCGACTTAGCGAAGCCTTTCCTCGGCGAGTGCCCGAGTATCTTCGCTTGACGTCTGGCACTCTAGGGATTGTAGGGCATAATGTCCGCATCAAGCACTTAGAGGTGGCTGCTCTGAATGGCGATCGAACAGCGATTGAGAAGTTGGTAGATTATGCCAGTCCAAGTTTTGAGTTTCGCACGCGCCAAAATGCCCTTAGGACGCTCAAATCCCTCAATGCCATGCCAGCTGAGCTTTTACCGCATCTCTTTGAGGCCCTTCTTTCCACGAATAATCGCCTTGCTGCCGTAGCTCGGGAGGTCGTGGAGTACTGGATGCAGCAGACGCGCTATCGCCAGACTCTCATGGAGTACTATCAGCGGCAAAGTTGGACTCCTACCGAAAAGGCCCTTATAGCTCCGCTTTTTGAGTACCGGGCTCCTACCTTCTATCAACGCAGCTCGTGAATGTGCTGGATAGTTCGCGTTTATGCCCTTATTTCAGATCATGCGGGGCGTTACCTCGTTTTGGAGGAGTATTTTCAGGGGAGCTGGATCACGAAGTTTCCAGGGGGAGGGGTAGAACCTTGCGAAGGGCTCACAGAAGCTCTACAAAGGGAACTTAAGGAGGAGTTAGGCACCTCAGCCGCCTCGTATCAGCTTTTTTATGTAAATGACTTTTACCAGCGCTCTTACTATCATGAAAACGCCCGCCTGCTATCCGTGTATTATACAGTTGACTTAGCGGATGTCCCGCAGGCTCTTGGTCCTCGGACTAAGCTCCGCTGGCTCTTGCCTGATTTTATGGCTTTGACTTTCCCAGTGGACCGCCGCGTGCGTCGGCTCTTGATGGAGAGATCACGCGGCGTCCACCCACAAACCGTTCCTTCCAGTGCGGGTCCATCAGGCTATCTTCCACGACTCGCCGACGACCTGAAGCAGCATGAATGAATTTGATATCCCCACCTTCTACCTTATGCACAATACCCACATGAGTGATAGTCCGGCTACGAGGCTCCCTGAAGAAAACCAGGTCACCTGGTTGTAGTCTCTCTTTCTGAACCGGCTGTCCCCGAAGGGCTTGGGCATCTGCCGTACGAGGGAGCCTTAAGCCGACCGCTTCAGCATAGACCCGGCAAACCAATCCTGAACAGTCCATCCCATTTTTATCCATACCTCCATACCGATAGGGTGTGCCTAAGTAGCTACGGGCAACGCGTACAACCTCCTCGTAGGGGAAGGATTTGGAGATTCTCTTGTTGGAGGTGGAATGCGATTTGTACGAGCAGCTCAATAGGACTCCGCTGCTTGCTAAAATAAGGCTCAGCGCAAATAAGGTTTTCACCAGTCTTACCTTATGAAGGTGTAGCCCCTTCTCAAGCGAGAATTCCATAGAACAAATCTGCCAAGCTTTCGGCTTAGCGGGATGATTGGGGAAATCAATCAGGCGGTGATGATTGGATGGAGGATGAAGGGGAAGCTGTGGAAAAACGCCGGTTGTAGGTGCTCATTGCTTTGTCTATGCCCTCTATGGCCCACTGAATTAGGCATTCCACCGCTTTGGGAAGGAGTCTCTGAAAGGCAGCTTCTTGCTCTGGTGTGAATGAAGATAGTACGTAATCTACCTGCTTGCCTTTGGCAAAATCGCGCCCGATCCCAATCCTCAGCCGAGGAAAATCTGTCCGTCCTAATCGCTGGATGATATGAGCGAGGCCGTTATGGCCCCCATGAGTGCCCTTAGGGTTGAGGCGCATGCTACCTACGGGAAGCTGTAGCTCATCCACAATCACTATAAAATCCGACGGCTCTAAGGCTAACTTATCTATCCAGTACGCTACAGCATCTCCTGAAAGATTCATGTAGGTAGTGGGGCGGAATAGATACCATTGGATGCCATGCCAGCTTATTTGAGTCGTGTCAGCATACCGAGCTGGCACGAAGGGAGGGGCTTGAAGGCGGGACGCTAAAGCTTCAACGCAGCGATATCCAACATTATGTCGAGTTAGGGTGTATTCCTTGCCGGGATTGCCCAAACCAAAAAAAGCCCGCTTTTTCATCGCACACGAAGGCGCTGCCCGGGACGCAAGATGCTTTGTGGAGAAAGACCGTTGAGAGCCGCTAAATACTTGATGGAAATACCATAGCGACGGCTGATGGAATACAAAGATTCCCCCGAACGCACCGTGTGATATACAATGCTACGAATCCTCTCTAAATGAGCAAAACTCTCTGCGGAAATCTGAAGCTCTCGCTCTAGTAAAACACCATTCTCGAAGTCTAGCAAGCTACTCACATCTATGGGTTCTCCCATAAACCGAACCTCAAAGTGAAGGTGGGGCCCTGTGCTGTATCCTGTACTGCCTCCTAAGCCAATAGGGTCTCCTGCTTTGACTAGCTGCTCTTTTTCAACTAATAGGCGAGAAAAGTGCCCATACACGGTCTCAAGTCCGTTTGGATGAGCTATGACGCAGAAGTAGCCGTATCCTCCGCGATCATAGCCAGCTAATCGGACCTCTCCATCCATGGCTGCTACCACCGTGTCGCCTGTTCGCAGCTCTACGTCTATACCGAAGTGAAACTGCCACCCCCGACGATAGCCGAATCCAGAAGCCACCCGCCCTTTTACCGGCACGACAAAATGGAAGCCCTGCATAGAGTCTTCTAAACGAATGCGTACAGGTGCTATAATGGAGCGTATATCTTTGGGTCGGCAGGCATTTACCCACTGTCTGTCCCACCATACACGGGGCAGTTCCTCAGATAACCGCTCTAAACCCGCATATAGGGCTTTTCCCGAGGGAGAGGAGGTCGCCCGAGTGCTGTCTGTAGCCCAGCTTTGGATAGGTAGCAGAGAGAGTAGCCAGATAAATCTCTGCATGGGCAAAAGTACCACTTCTTCAAGAGGTATCGGCTCTTCTTTTCCAGAGACTCTCCTCAAATTCATGGGGAGAAAAGGTGGATATCTCTTACGGAAGCGCTTTTTTGAAGCGGTCTCTGGGCTTAAGAGCAGCTAAACCTTTAGATAGGCGGGTAGGAAGGGAGCATGGAGCATGTATAAGATGGAATCAGCTCTTTGTCAAGAGAGTCGCTAATCCTTTGCGCCATACCAGCGCAGTAGGGGTTTAGTGGCAATAGGCAAAAGGCTGAAAGCTGCTATAGTCATCTCCAAGCGCCACGCTGAGCGGGCCAGTTTATGCAGAAATCGCATTAGCCTGAACTGTTGGCTTAGCTCCTGGTAGAGAGGCCGTGCATATAGGGCGTTCCAGTCGGAGATAGCCCATTCGGTGATGGGCACACGGGCGAGAGCCTCGGCGAGACGGATTCCGCTGAGGAGGGCATTTCCGATGCCTTCACCTGTTAAGGGGTCAGCTAAAGCGGCGGCATCCCCGACAAGAGCACAACCCGGCGCAGCTAAAGGGCGGCTTTGTAAAGCAACTGGGATTCCATGTCCTCCGAGCGCTGTCGCTTCAGGAAATACCTCTGCCGCATGTTTGCGCAGTGATAGATTAGCCCGCCGTAGGGAGTCAGTAGGCAGAGCCATACCCACATTCAACCGCTTATCTGATAGAGGAAACTTCCACAGGTATCCTGGCAAATAAGGCTTTTTGAAGTGTAGCTGAAGTCCTTCTATCGGTTCTCCCTTGATATAACCGCGTACAGAAGGATAAACTATTGGGCGCGGAATACGATGATATGCATGTACGATGGGAGCTACTCGAGAAGTCGTCCCATCAGCCCCTACCACGAAGCGAGCCTTGATACTCCGGCCCTCTGAGCCATGAACTATCCATACATCAGCTTCTCTTTGGAGTCGCTGTACAGTGAAGCCTGTGATGAGTCGCACTGAGGTAGGCAGGTGCCTAACTAACCACTGGTCAAACCAGTACCTCGGGGCTAAAAAGCCTTGAGGATAGCCAAGGCGCGGCGGAAACCTAAGGCGTACTCGCACCCCCTTTCCGCTAAAGAAGTCTAAGTATTCTACGGGGTGAGCGAAGGGTTGCTGGAGGAGATCTGTCAAGATAGCATCCCCTCCTAACTTTCGGAGAAGGGCGACTACTTTACCACTCAGAGCATCGCCGCAGACTTTGTCTCGGGGAAAGGTCTCTTTTTCCAGCAAAACAGGCTCGTAGCCCAGTTGGGCTAAGCGCCATGCGCAGGCTACACCCGCAGGACCCGCTCCGACAATCACTATGTCTTTTATACCATTTTCCAAATCCACCGCTCCGCCTGAAATCTTCCTTGAAACTCGGGGGGATAGGCTGCCCGCAAGCGCGGGGCATCCTGCTCTAAATACGCCTTGAGCGCGCTCTCCTCTCCAGCCTCGTACAACACTAAAAACTGCCGTTTGTTCGGAGGAGGAGGGGGATCTATCAGTTCCCCAAAGCGGTAGCCCCGAAACCACCCTGTCTGTAGAACCTCGGGAATATGCGTATGAATCATCCAAGCACGCCAAGCTTCAGCCACATGCGCCTCTATCTCCACTCGTACCGCATAAATGAGCATAAGGCTACTTTTTCTTGACTTTTTCTCTCAAGAAAGGCAGGGCTTGACTGGCCTGCTGATTCTGGGGATCTAACTCTTGGAGTTTCGTATAGGCTTCGTAGGAGCGCTCGTAGTTTTCCTTATTGTAGTAGTAGTAGCCGAGGTAAGAGTAAGCCTCAATCAAGTCTGAGCGGAATTTAGCTGGGTCTCCCGCTCCAAGTTCTATGACCTTTTCGTAGTAGGGTTTGGCGAGACCTTCGGTACTTTCAGGGTCTAACATGGCGTGACAGCGTCCTAACTCGGTATAAACGGGTAGAAGGTCAGGCTTCTTCTCTTTTACATAGTTGAAAGCCCGTATGGCTTTGTGGTAATAAGTAGTGTCTTTTTCGGTTTGACCCAGCTTATAATAGACCCGACCTAAGCTATAGTAGGTGGTTAGAGAGGAGCTTTTCTCAGCAACTTTTTCTAAGGCTTCTGCGGCTTCACGATATCGGCCAAGAGTGTTGAGAGCATTTGCCATCTCTGTGTAAGCGTCGGTCATCAGGGTGGAGTCTTTTTCTACAGCTTTTCGGTAGTAGAGAATAGCTAAGGAGTCATTGCCCGACTTATCTAAGGCTTTAGCGTAGTAGAGGTAGTCCTTGGCTATGATGAACTTGGGATTCTGTCGCTCAAGAAAGTTAGATAGTTCTCGGGCGGCTGCTTCGTATTGTCCATCCTCCGTGAGGGAATAGCCTAAGAGGCGCTGGAGGGTCAAACTGAATGTGTCTTGGAATACCTTACGGATTTCCTCTATGGCTGCCTTATAGTCTTTGCTGAAGAAAAGGAATGTAGCATAACGAACCCGCGCTGGTAGTTCTGGGCGCAGAGTGACATACTTTTGGTAGTTTTCTTTGGCTTGTTGGTAGCGCTGTGCCAAAAAGAATATTTCGCCCAACTCACGATAAGCAGGCGCGAAGGAGGGGTCTATCTCTATGACCTTGCGGAATGCTTCGCCTGCTTCTTTGTAAGATTTGGCTTTGGCGTAGGCTTGTCCGAGCTTGAAGTAGTTTTCAGGATTATTGGGCTCAGTGGAGACAGCTTTCTGATAAGAATCTATAGCCAGCTCCACGACACCTTGGCGCATCCATAAGTCTCCTAATCCCCTCAGGATGGTAGGATTATTTGGGTCTTTAGTGTTGGCTTTTCGCAGCAAGAGGTCAGCTTTATCCAGGCCAAATTTACCTCCCAAGAGGGTGTATACTCGGGCTGTTTCTATGAGGGCTTTTACCTCGGTAGTCCCATATTCTTCCGCCTTGCTGAGGACAGCTTTAGCGGCTTCGGGATTTTTTTCCAAAAGCTCTACTTCGCCGAGGCCGATGTAGGCGTAGGGAAACTTGGGATTTTTAGCGGAAGCTGCGGCAAAAGTCTCTCGGGCTTGACGCAGTAGAAGGGCTCGTCGCGGATCATCTTCTTCGGTCTGACGGTATTGGCCGATGTAGGCTTGCCCTTTGAGGTAGTATGCGTAGAGCTCCTTAGGCTTGGCGGAAATGATTTGATCCGTTAGAGTTAGTACGCGGTCGTAGTTTTCGCGGGTCAAGGCGAGTTCAGCTTCAGTGAGACTTTGAGCCCACAGAATCAAGTTTCCGATCAGGAGATACCGCATAAGGCAAAGATAAGCGGGTCCTCATACAGGCAAGTATAGGAAGTTTAGCACGGGTTACGCTATCCCCTCTTCCCGATTTGCTTAGCGCTTCTCCTCCTGAGATCACCCTAAGCTGCTCATACCTTTGCTCCTCCTATGTCGTGGCGTGGATGGGCAGCGATAGGTCTGCTGCTGTTATCTAACCTATTCATGACTTTAGCTTGGTATGGACATCTACGAGTTCAACCTTCTGGGCGGCTTTCCTTGTATGGGTGGCTACTGACAATAGTGGGAAGCTGGGGCATAGCCTTTTTTGAGTATCTCCTCCAAGTACCGGCTAATCGCCTAGGATTCCGAGGGACGGGAGGGCCCTTTTCTCTGGTTACGCTGAAAGTTCTTCAAGAGGCCATCTCCATCTTAGTGTTTGTAATAGTGGTTCGTGTTCTGTTTGCGGGCGAAAAGCTTGGTTTGCGCCAATATATAGCATTTGGACTGATTATTGTAGCTGTATGGCTCAGTTGGTCTGGACAGCATAAATGAGGCCATCCATACAACGCAAGTGAGAGAATTCGGGAGCATGAGTCAGCTTGCCTATTGGGGCGAAAAAATCGCCGATCCCACCCGAACTAGCGTACTGCCTTCTTCGATAGCCAGCTCAAAGTCATTAGACATGCCCATGCTGAGTGTATCTATTGGAGCTTCGGGGTATCTCTGACGAGCTGTATCAAAGATTTGGCGTAAGAGTCGAAACTCTCGTCTAATCTGAGCTTTGTCTTTAGTCAAGGTCGCCATACCCATAAAGCCGCGCAAAGTGATTTTGGGTTCTGCCAATACTTTTTCTATGAATAGTTCCACCTCCTCAGGGAGCACACCATGTTTGGTGGGCTCTTGGGCTATTTTGACTTCTATAAGGCAGGGGAGGGGGATTACGGCTCGCTTAGCTATTTCGTTGAGGAGACTATCTCTATCCAGGGCATGTAAAAGCTGGATATGAGGCAAGACCGCTTTGACTTTATTAGTCTGGAGGTGGCCAATCAGATGCCACTGAATATCTGCAGGGAGGGCTGCCTTTTTAGAGAGGAGCTCTGTGACGCGATTTTCGCCAAAGAGTCGCTGACCCTTATTATAGATGGAGCGTATGATATCTGGGGTCTGTCCCTTGGAGACAACAAGCAAGGTAATCTCATTGGGAGAACGCCCGACTCGGTGAGCGGTTTCGGCTATCCTCTCAAGCACCGCTTCATAGCCCATGTTCAAAAGAACTAAAAAGCACCTTACTGTACCTCGGTAGCGGGTTATACCTTTGTTAAATGCGGCTGTCGGTCGTGATACCTGTGTACAATGAGGCGCCGGGTCTACCTGAGCTGGTAGAGCGATTGGAAGCTGTAATGAGTAGCTTACCCTATGATTTTGAGGTGATTTTCGTGGATGACGGGTCTAAGGATGAGTCAGCCAGGGTATTGAAGGAGTTGGCCGGCAGATATCCTTGGATGCGGGTTATTCTGCTACGCCGAAACTACGGGCAGACTTTGGCGATTCAGGTGGGTATTCAGCATGCTCAGGGCGAAGTGATAGTGCTTATGGACTCTGACTTAGAAAATGATCCAGCCGATGTCCCTAAACTTTTGGAGAAGCTCGAAGAGGGTTTTGATGTCGTGAGTGGGTGGCGCAAGCAGCGCTGGAAAGGGCAGTTTTTCACCCGTAGGCTACCATCTCTTTTAGCCAACTGGTTGATTAGTCGCCTGTCGGGTGTTTATTTACATGACTACGGCTGTACCCTAAAGGCTTATCGAAGAGAAGTCATAGCACCTGTCCGACTGTATGGACGCATGCATCGGTTCATTCCAATCTACGCCAAGTGGGAGGGAGGGCGCATCACCGAAGTGCCCGTAACCTATAGCCCCCGTAAATACGGTCGCAGCAACTACGGGATGATGCGTGTCGTGTCGGTTCTATTGGACCTAGTGCTGATTGTCTTCTTGGACAGATACCTGCAGCGTCCTATCCAGTTTTTTGGGGGAGTGGGGCTTATTTCTATATTCCTCGGTTTGGGGACATTTGGCTGGGCTATGTTTTACAAGCTCACTAAGCAGAAGTCTTTTGTAGAGACCCCACTGCCTGTGTTTACGGCGCTTTTCATCAGCGTAGGGGTGGTGCTTTTACTTATTGGAGTATTAGCAGAACTGCTGGTGCGTGTCTATTATGAATCCACGGGTCGCGCACCAGCTCATATTAGACAAAAGATAAATTTTCCTGAAACACTTTCCGTGTGATATGTGTGGTATAGCGGGTTTTTGGGGTGAAGGTGGAGAGACGGTCGGGCATAAGATGATAAGCACATTGCGCCATCGTGGGCCTGATTACCAAGGCGTTTGGAGCGAAGGACCTGTTACCTTAGCCCATGCTCGCTTGAGCATATTAGACTTGGATCCACGCAGTCATCAGCCCTTTTTCTCTGCTGACCGCCGGTATGTAATCGTCTTCAACGGGGAGATATACAACTTTCAGGAGCTGCGCGAACAGCTCAGGAAAAAGGGTGTGGTATTTCGGACGACATCCGATACAGAAGTATTAGTGGAAGCCTACGCTCAATGGGGAAGGGGCATGCTGGACAAACTACGGGGAATGTTTGCCTTCGCTATCTACGACCGCTTAGAAAAAACCTTTTTCTTGGCCCGCGATCCAATGGGCAAGAAGCCCTTGTACTACACTTTTCGTGAGGGTCTTTTCGCTTTTGCCTCTGAGATGAAAGCGCTGTGGCAACACCCTCAGATTCCGCGTCAGTTATCTTTATCGGCCCTGCATGCTTATCTCATCTTAGATTATGTGCCAACTCCCTTGGCGATAAGTGAAGGAGTATTCAAGTTAGAAGGCGGACATTATATGGTAGTAAAGGAGGGTAAACTGATAGGGCATGGGATGTATTGGGATCCTCCTATGCCAGAGGAGAAAGCCCCTTCTTTGTCTGAGGCGGTTCGTCGGTTAGATGCCCTCCTTGCGGAAGCTGTTCGATTGCGTCTCGTTGCGGATGTTCCTGTCGGTATTTTCCTCAGCGGGGGAATAGATAGCTCTACCGTGGCTTGGTACGCTCAGCAGCATAGCGAGTCGCCCATCCTTTCTTTTTCTATTGGCTTCACGGAACGCAGCTATGACGAGAGCGATTATGCTCAAAAGGTAGCCAAGCGTTTAGGCACGGATCATCATGCAGCCATCCTGACTCCTCAAAAAGCCTTGGAACTGGTAGAGGAGGTTTTTCCCTTGATGGATGAGCCGTTTGCTGATGCGTCTATCATACCTACGTATTTTCTATCCCAGTTTGCTCGGCAGCGGGTGATAGTAGCGTTGGGCGGAGATGGAGGCGATGAGTTGCAGGCCGGTTATCCTACTTTTATTGCGGACCGATATGCAGGGCTTTTGAGTTGGATACCCCGAGGGGGTATTTCGTGGCTCGGGTGGATAGCTGAGCGGACTCTACCACCCAGCGATGATGATATTGCGTTGGACTTCAAAGTACGACAGTTTTTGCGTGGTTTTACGGGTTCGCCAGTGGAGCGCCATACGCGTTGGCTCTCTTCATTTTTGCCGGAGGAGCTGTCGCAGCTTCTCAAGCCAGACTTTGTGAAGGGGGCCGAACAGAGTCTGGAGCTTCTTCTAAATCGCTATACCGATCGCATGCCTCAGTCGGCTCCATTATGGGCTAAAACGGCTTATCTATACTACAAGACTTACTTGCAGGATGACATTTTGGTCAAGGTGGATCGAGCCAGCATGTACAATGCCTTGGAAGTGCGAGCCCCTTTGCTGGATAGGGAAGTGGTTCGGTTTTTGGCTTCTTTACCGCTGTCCTATCGCCGCCGAGGTAGTGAGACTAAATTTCTCCTCAAGAAGCTCATGCAAGGGCGCCTGCCCGATGAGATTCTCTTCCGCCCTAAGAAAGGCTTTGGGGTACCTCTGCCGCGATGGTTGAGAGAGGAACTACGAGCTCCTATTGAAGCAGAACTTTTGCGTCCAGACCCCTGGTTTCGTCCCGAGGCTCTCAAGAGTCTCTGGGAAGCGCATCAACAGCGCCGCTCTAATCTCCGTAAGCTGCTCTGGAATCTCTACACTTTCAAACGCTTCGCCCATCAGTGGGGTTTCGGATGAACTTCTCCTGACTTTTATTCGTTACCTTTGTGTATATGGAAATCCGCGTGCGCGGGCGCAAGCCCAAGAAGATGCCCGACATGACGCCCGAGCAAAAGGCCTTGTATGATTCGCTCTTTGAGCGAGAGATTATGCCCCATGCTTCATCGGTGTATCATTTCGCCGTGCGGTTAGTTGGGGACCGTGATATAGCTCGCGATTTAGCTCAGGAGACGCTTTTCCGAGCCTACCGCTTCCTCTATCAATACAAACCCTCAACGAATGCCAAAGCATGGGTCTTTCGAATCTTGAGAAATACTTTCATCAATCATTACCGCAAATCAGTCAAACAGCCTTACTCTCTTGAAGCTCAGAATGAGCAGAGTATTTACGACATAGAGGATGTTCATGCCTACCACAACTATCAAGACCCTACTGAAGGACTATTTGGCGATGAAGTTACAAAAGCCCTCATGCACCTACCCGAAGACTTCCGAACTATTGTGATTTTAGCTGATGTAGAAGGGTTTTCTTACAAGGAAATCAGCCAGGTCCTGCGTATTCCTGTGGGAACGATTCGTTCTCGGCTTCATCGAGCGAGAAAAATTCTACGAGAACTTTTAGCAGACTATGCGGCCTCTCATGGTTATGACATCCCGCAAGACTAAGCGAGTAGGGGTCTATCGACCTGATTCACCTTACTCTGAGCAGGAGTGTGAGGAGATTATACAAAAACTGGAGCTGTTTTTAGATGGTCAGCTTCAAGGTAAAGCTCGGGAAGAAGTTGAGCAGCTCATTAGCCAGTGCGAATATTGTGCAGAACAATACAATTTTGAGAAGCGACTGCGGGCGATGCTTAGTCGCAGTTGGAAAGCCTTTAGTGCCGAAGCTCAGGAGATTGTAGCTCGTGTCCGTCGCCGCATCTGGGGCGATTCCCCTCAGTGAGTATCATACACTCGGCCTAGTCGTTTATACGAGCCGCCTTCTTCTGCCTCAGACGGAAGAAGAAGTCCCAGAACTTGCTACCTCCGCCCAGTTTATTCTTGGTGAAGGGAGCAACATTTTACCCTTGCGGGACCTGCCCCCTATTTTATCCACACGCTACCTGCGAGGCTATCGGGTTTTACAAGAAGATTCCTCATCGGTAGAGGTGGAGATCGCAGCCGGTGAGAACTGGGATGCTTGGGTGCGGCTCTCCCTAGCTCATGGTTGGTATGGCATAGAGAATCTCGCGGCTATTCCTGGTACAGTTGGTGCAGCTGTCGTCCAAAACATAGGTGCTTATGGAGTAGAGCTGGCGCCATTTTTAGTAAGAGTACGCGGGTGGAATAAATCCTTAGAAGCCTGGCAAGAGCTGCCGGCTGAGGCTTGCAGGCTCGGCTATCGTCATAGCATCTTTCAGACGCCTGAATGGCAGGATCGGTTCATCATCACCCGTGTAACCTTGCGGCTCAAAAAGCGCTATGAACCTGTTCTGACTTATCCAGATGTTCTTCGGCGGATTGATCCAGCTCGCCAGCATGATCCCTGGCATTTATATGAGACTATCCGAGCTATCCGTGCTGAAAAATTACCTCTGTGGGGAAGTGCTGGGAGCTTCTTCAAGAACCCCGTCTTATCCCTATCAGAACTAAAGCGTCTTCAACAGCGGGCTCCTGATATACCCGTTTATCCTCAGAGTGATGGTACCTTCAAAGTCCCGGCGGCTTGGCTCATAGATAAGGCTGGTCTCAAGGCCTATCGTATCGGTGGAGCTCAAGTTCATCCCAATCAGCCTCTTGTGCTCGTAAATACAGGGCAGGCCACACCGCAGGATATGTGGTCCCTGGCACAACATGTGCGAGCAACGGTACGAGAGATATGGGGGATTGAGTTAGAACCTGAAGTGCGTGCGATAGGATGAGACCCCTGGACTGAGCACATCTGTCATTTTGTGGGTTTAGGTCAGAGAGGGGTTTCAGCGATGAGTTTGGGTGGGGTGGGAGGGCTCGGAGGTGAGCTGTCTTGTTTAGGTGGTGGGTGGAGCACCGGCGCCCCACCCACCCTGAAAACCTAATCGCTGGGAAGCCGCTTGTCTCCACGGCGCCGTTGTGTCTTGAAACCTAAAAACCTCAAAAAAAACCCTCGAATCTTTTTGGGCAATCTATGCCTTCACACCCCATCACCACCCTCCCCTTAAACCCCAATGGTTGTAAGTGAATCCTATCATTCAGGATGAGTGTAAGCGACCTCATGCTTCGTCTCAGACGATACGAGACTAAGCGTAGCTTACGCTGGGTTCTGATTGTCGGGGGCCTTTGGATATTTATTTGGTTAGGCTCAATTCTGACTTTCTCCGTTCCTTCGGAAGAGAGGTACTTGGACGTAGAGTTATTAGCCGAGGAGTCTCACTTTTACCCCATAGACTTATGAGGCGAAAGGGGTGGGCGATATTGCTTTTATCCTTACTTCTGGCTCAGTCGCCTCATAGGGTGCGTGAGCGACTCCAGAGTATGAGAATAGCTTATCTCTCAAACGAAATGCAGCTCATGCCAGAGGAAGCCCAGACTTTCTGGCCTCTGTATAACGCCCGGGAAGCGGAACTGCAGAAGGTGCGTTCAATCGCCCGAGAACAGCTCAAACGGCTCCGAGAAAAGCAACCCGTTCTGTCTGCCGAGGCTTATGCGGATAGTGTGAGTTTGATTTATCTGGGTCTCTGGAGACGGGAAGCGGAGATTCGTCAGAGCTTTCACGACAGGTTCAAGAAGTGCCTTCCGCCGGAGAAGCTGGCTCGGTTTTATCTGGCGGAGTTGTTTCTTTTGCGTCGAGCTTGGGGAGAGGAGGTCGCTCTTCCTCGCGAATGAGCTGTGGGCGGCGTTCTATAGTTCGCTGCCACGCCATCGTTTGTTTCCATTGACGAACAGCTTCATGATTACCGCTGAGTAGGACCTCAGGTACTTTATGACCCTCAAACTCTGCGGGTCGGGTATACACAGGGGGGGCTAATAGGCCATCTTGAAAAGAGTCTTCCAAAGCAGAGCATTCATCAGATAATACGCCTGGCAGTAGTCTCGCAATACCGTCTATCAATACAAGGGCAGGTAACTCCCCTCCTGTGAGTACATAATCGCCGATGGAGATTTCTTTGGATACATAGTGTCGTATGCGATCGTCTATGCCCTTGTAGTGTCCAGCTATCAAGAGAATCCGACGACAAAGAGATAGTCTATTCAAGGTTGATTGAGTCAAGGGCTCCCCATCTGGTGTAAGGTAGATAATCTCGTCATAAGTCCCTTGACTTTGAAGGTAACGCATAGCTTTCACCACGATATCTACCCGGATAACCATGCCAGCTCCTCCTCCATAGGGGTAATCATCTATGCGTCCTGTAGGGGAGAAATCATGGAGATTGTGCACCTTGACATAGAGAATGCCTTTTGCCTGGGCTCGGCGTAGTATGGAACTCTGAAGAGGAGAGTGTAATATCTCAGGTGTAGCCGTTAGAACATCTATGTGCATCTGAGGTTAGAGTTCCACTACGCTGGATTTAGCAAGGGGGCAAGGCGAGAGCTTAGGAACGAGAAGGGACAATCCCTATCTCTATAGCGTATCGAACGAGGCCGGCAGAGTTTTTCACGCCTAACTTTTGCATAAGGCTTCGGCGGTGAGTATGGACAGTTCGGGGGGATAACCCTAACTTCTCAGCGATTTGGACGTTCGTCATCTCTTGGGCGATGAGTTCCAAGATTTCTCTTTCTCGTGGGGTGAGATGAATGCCTTCCGAAGAGCCTGAACGAGAGCGACCGGCTGGCCGTTCTTGCTGCCTCAAGATGTACTGCCCTATGACATCTTGAGTTGCTTGAGAGAAGTAGTAGTGTCCTGCTAAGACAGTCCGTATAGCTTCTAAAAGCTCTTCCCGAGAGGTATTCTTCAGGACATACCCCAAAGCGCCGGCTTGAATCATTGCTCGGAGGTAGTCTTCGGTATCATACATGGTAAGAGCTATGGCTTTGATGTGTGGATAATGGCGGGTCATGTATCGCACGAGGTCCATGCCCATTCCATCCTGCATCCGAATATCTACAAGGGCTACCTGTAAGGAGTTCCCCTTTTCGCGCAGAATCGCCTTAGCCTCCGCCAGGCTGTGGGCTACCGCTGAGATAGAAATGTCAGGAATTCCTGAGAAAAGACCCGCTATTCCTTGGGTTATTAGCGGGTGGTCATCTACGACGAAAAGGTTGACGGGCTGAGAACTCATCAAGGCGCAAACTTAAGACTTTCTACGGGGGAGAGGAACTTCTATTCGGTAATGAGCCCCTTGTCCAGGTGCGGAGAGATTTTCCCAATGAGCTCGCAGTACCTGGAGGCGTCCTACGATGTTGCGCAAACCGATGCCGTCTCGTTGTGTCGTGGCTGGATCGTATCCACGGCCATCATCCCATACTTCCAAGATAAGCCGGCGCTTCTGGTAGGTTAGGTGTATGTGTAGGTTTTGAGCTCGAGCGTGTCGCAGGGTATTCGTAATCAGCTCTTGAAGGATTCGGTATATCTGAAGCCTTTTGATAAGGGGTAGGTTAACTTCTTCCCCGCTTACTTTGAGGTGCGTTATTAAGCCATTCGTAACTCGTAGCCTTCGCAGCAGGCCTTCTAAAGACGGGATCAGTCCAAAGTGCTCCACTAAGGGAGGCATCAGCTGATGGCTCGTGAGTCGCACATGCTGAATAACTTCATCTAATCGTGTGCTAAGGGTTTGGAGTCGGATACGCAAGGGGGATGAAGGAGGTATATCTTGCATGAGGGTAGAAAGCTCCATTTTTAGGACGCTCAAAAGCATCCCAAGGTTGTCATGCAGTTCCTCTGCCAAGTATTGTCTCTCTTTTTCCTGCGCCTCTAAAATCAGTTGATGCTGATGTCGCTCAAGTCGGCGCTGGCGCTGAGCAGCTCGGTAGGTTTCACTTTGATTCTGAAAAACCACCGCCCAGTAGAGCTCTGTCTCTCCATCTGGAAGAGTCAAGTCAATAGGGAAGAACACAGCCAATAGGTGAGTCCAGTTCTTACTTTTATGATTGTTTCGAAGCAAAACCTGAAAAGTTTGTCTTTCTCTTAGGTGTCGTAGGAGTGATTTCCATTCTTGGGAGCTTACATGGTGACGTAGAGCTGCAGGAAGACTATCTCCATCGGGTATAAGCCAATCTTTGAAGGTTTGATTGTAGTAAATAGCCTTACACTGCTCTGGGGTATAAGACAAGATCAAAACTCCGAAGGGGGCTTCCTCGATAGCTTTTCTAAGTAAATTATGTCGCTTCTCTGCTTCCCATAGCTCCGATAGGTCTCGCACGATTAAGAGGGTCCGTTCGTCCCCCACAGGTATGGAGTTGGTTGAAATGGGCTGATTGCGGTAGATAGAGATTGCTTCTTGCAGAGGTATTGGGCAGGGGGTGCCGACAAGCACAACGGCTTCTTCACCTAAAATGCGCTCGGCTGCAGCATTGGCATAAAGTATTTTTTGATCAGCATCCAAGAGAATCACCCCATCTCGCAAGTGTTGGAGGATAGCTTCATGCAGATTCTGTTGCATCATAGCTGCTTCTAAGAGCTGCCTGTAGATGGTAGTGTCTAAGGCATAATACGCAAATGCGTCCCCTCGTTTAGAGAGAGGGGTTATATAAACCTCAGCATGACGAGAACCTATGACTCGCTGTAGTTGAATAGCATGCCCTTCTAAAACGGTCTGAAGGTCTGAGTCAAAGACATCTCTATTCTCAGGTAAGACTATGTCTGGCGCAGGTTGTCCTATGATGGGGTCGGGACGTCCGAGCGAGCGAAGGGCTTCTTTGAAGGCAGGATTGTAGTCTATCAATCGACCCGCTCTGTCAAAAGCGAAGTAATAGATGGAGGGGGCCCGCTGCAAGAGAGCTATGCGCCACCGTAAGCGCCGATATCGCCTGTACTTGTAGAAATACCAAGCGAGTCCTATTTGAGCTGGGTGGAGGGTCTCGGGGGCGTAATAGCGCTCAGGGAACCGGGTGGCTTTTCGGGGATCGTACCTGAGGGTAGGAAAAGGTTCAGAGAGCTTAGGATGGGACTTAGGCAAAAGGTAGACTGTGTAGGGAGCAGGGCGAGGGGGAAGTTGAGGTAGCTGTTCTCCTGGGCCAGGTGCATTAGCTACCCGTATGGCTTTAAACTTCATCTCAGCCTCAGCTTCCGTCAATCTACGGCGCGTGCCAATATCTCAAGGTGAGGGTAGATTGCCCCCCGTCTAAGCGCAGAAGATATATACCTGGGCTCAGGTCATCTGGAAGCGAGATACGATGGGTTCCTGCCGAGAGAGGTCCTTGGCTATCCCTCCATATCTCGCGCCCTTGTATGTCGTACAGCCTTAGGGCTAAGTTCGGTAGGTCTGTTGAGATAGATAAATGTAAAGTGGCATCGCTGATGTATGCTCGTATGATTGGCGAGAGAGGCCTTAGGTTAGTGGATAGCGATGGCAGAGTGTCTACTACAATATCGTCTAAGTACAGGTTATTGCCCCAGCCAGAGATACCCTCAAAGCGGAGACGAATCACTTGTCCTTTATAGTCATCCAGGAGGAGGCTATCGGTAGCCCACTGGGAGCTTGAAGGAAGGAATTGGTGTGAAGTGGAGGACACAGAGCCGCGAGCAACGATGCATCCATCTGGATGAGTGGAGAGGGCTCGTCCGCTGCGCTGCCATACTAAGTCCCACGTGCGGCCGCAATCTGTGGAGACATAGACTCGCAAGGAGTCTATATAATCCAACTCATAAGAGTTATAGCTTCCCACTGTGCCTTCAAAGTTCAAGCAGGCATAAGCCCAAGAGAACTTGAGCTGCACGGAAGGTGAGGAGCCAGTATAGGGGCGAAGGTCAAGAGAGGGGGTTACCCAACTATCTGACTCTCTATAAGAACTGTAGCTGAAAAAGGCTAATCTCATAGAGGTAGCCGAAGCACCGTAAGCCCCCCTTGGCGAGGAAGTGCTTCGGAACCGATCCCAAGTGCGGCCCCCATCTGGATTCTGAATGTAGCTATCCAAAGGGGGGAAGACAGCACCTTCAAAATCCTGGATATAAGGAAGGTTATAAATAGTATCCTGAATGCGAATGTAGTTTTGTTTCAGCAAGGTATCTCGGCGACCGCTTTGATTTTCCACGATTAGCTGAACGTCGTATGTGCCCGCTGCAGGAAAGGTTACTGTAGGACAAGAAGCCGACGGGTTGTCAGGGATGCCCCCACTAAAACTCCATTCGTAAATGTGGGGCGCACCCATGCTGTAGCTAAAGAACTGAATGGGTTCGCCTGGGCAGCCCACTCGCTGGGAAGCGCTAAAATAGGCTTTGACACGACCATAAGCCCCTGTACCTGTTTGCTGAGGTATGATGCTGCGTACCAGCGGTGAGAGCCGGGAAGAGCTGCTCTGAATGGCAGCCCAGGAGCGAGCTCGCTGGCCGACTGTAAAGTGAGTCATATCTGCGTCAACTACATAATCCATATAGTTGCGCGTGTTATCTGGGAGATCTGGGTTATCATTTGTGCAAGTGTTTTGCCGCCGCACGGAGAAGTTTCCATTCGTTGCAGCGGTGGGAGGGGTGTCACAAATTCCGTCTCCCGTAGTGCCGCAGTTGGTACCGCCGCATCCGTTATTGAAGGTATGAGGAAGGTTGAGATTGTGTCCTAACTCGTGAATAAGGGTTCGCATTCCTCGAGAATAAGGTCCGCCCCAGAAGTAGTCAGAGCCAATCACCGTGCCATAAGATATAGGGTCTAATATGAATGGGAAAAATGCATAACCAGCCACTATGTTACACTGATTGCAAGGCGAGCTGCTACTGGAGCGAGTACATAGACGCGGCACGATCCATACATTCAAGTATCGACTGCGGTCCCATCCTGTCGCTTGCTTCATGGAATAATCTTGGGTCTCTCGGCAGAAGTCTGGTGAGGTCCAATTGAGAGGGGGCTGATCGTATTTCCAATACACTACACCCGTGGTGGGATTACCATTAGGGTCTTTAGTGGCTAAGGAAAATTCTATCTCCGTATCAGCGCCCCCCGTTGCAAAGCCAGCCGTCTCAGGTATCCGTCTGAAGTCCTCATGTGCCCGCAGCATCTGATTCCAAATGCGCTGGTAACTGATGCTATCGGAACTATTAGAGTAGATCACATGGAAGACAACAGGTATGATGTATCTTGAAGGGGTACAGCTTGGTTGGTTAGTACGCTGCTGACTCTCTATGAGGGGGGCTGCTCCCTCCAAGAGCAGGCGACGAAATTCCCAGTCAGGGTCCACTTGTCCAACAAAGTCATCTGTGCCACACCAGGCGGCTTGCATCCAGATGACCCCAGCTATGAGGAAATCCATGTGGCAAATATACAACAGTGTTTGGTTGGAAACGACTTCAGAGCTCCCTCATAGCTTCTTCAAATCAAGCTAAGTGGTATATTTGCTTACCCATGAGTTGTAGCTTCTGCGATAGGGTGAGCCTCTCAATCCCTTTCCTCTTGGTTGGACTGAGCTTCTCTCAGACTCTAAGTAACTGGGGGGAGGTGATTCGGGTGGAGCCAGGCACTATCCTCAGTGTCGTAGGCAGTGTAACTAATCGCCAAGGCGGACGCTGGTATCAATCGGGGGCTTTTTTCATAACGGATACCTTAGACAATCAAGCGGGCAATGTGATGTTTCTACCTGCCTTTCCCAACGGAGCACCTGTGCCGCCCGGTAAAGTCCAGTTATGGGGAGGCTACCAGTGGATAACTGGAACAGACCCCATCCATTTTGACACGCTGGAGCTTCGGGGAACCTCCAGTAAGAACTTAGCTCTATCGGCTTATGTGCGTCATTGGTTGGATTTAGGTAACCAAATGCTCAATACGCACGCAGAAACGCTTCACCATCGTCAGGCTTCCCCTAACTCTATTGTGCGGAATGCGGGATTTGTGAGATCAGCTCAGGGTGGGGCTTTGGAGCGCGAGTGTATAGCTGGAGAACGCTATGTTTTCCCATTAGGTGACTCGTTGCCAGTGCTTCGGTATCGTCCCATTTATATTACGCCTTTAGGAAATGGACTGTATGCGGGGCGCTTTGCTCCCTCCGATGCTACGGTTGAAGGCTACGACCGAAGCAGGCGAGATGTTCGTCTATGTCTGATTAATCCTGACTTCTTCCACCATATCTCAGGTCCGCCCAATGCTTTATTAGAGATAGCGTTTGATCCCATTCGAGATGGGCCTTATGATGCAGCCGCTCACTGGAGCGGCACCCAGTGGGATAGCGTTGGGGGTATCTTAAGCTCCAGTGGAGGATTTAGTTGGATGACCCAGTCGGTCAGCGTTTTCTCGCCTACCCCTTTTGCTCTGGCAGTTCGGCAGCCCAGCGTGCGGATTATTCCTGAGGGACCTCATGAGCTATGTCCTGGCGATTCTCTGGAGCTTGCCGTGGAAAACCCTGTTCCAGGCTGGACCTACACATGGAGTCATGGCCTTCAAGGGAGTAGTGTGTGGATTTATGCTCCCGGAGTATATACCGTGTCTGCTACTAACCCTTTCGGATGCACTGCCGTGAGCGCCTCAGTAGAGGTGAGGGGGTTGCCCGCTCCTTCCGTTAGTATTTCGCCTGAGTCGCCTCAGGGGATTTGTTGGGGGGATAGCCTGCGTCTGGTAGCTTCTCCTGCGCTGAGTTACCAGTGGTTCCGAGACGGGCTTCCAATCATAGGCGCCACTGACTCAGTGCTGGTCGTTCGCGAAGCTGGCACCTACTTCGTTCAGGTGTTACAGGCATGCGGCTCAGTGGAGAGCTCCCCATTTGTTCTGTATGTCTATCCAGCACCCACGGCTTATTTTGTGGTGGTACCTTCCGATTCTATCGAGGTTGGTCAGCCTATTACTCTCATAGACAGCTCTCGGGGAGGAGCTGCATGGCAATGGATCATCGGAGGCACTTTGGTTTCTCAAGCCCCCCTCTTGACTTACAGTTTCCCTCGGGATACTGTATACGAGGTTGTCCTCATCGCTCGCAGTTCGGAAGGATGCCTGGATACCTTCATTCGGGTCATTTGGGTGCGGCCATTCTCAGGTATATTTGTGCCTACAGCCTTCTCTCCTAATGGAGACGGCGTTAACGACCTCTTCATCATTGTTGCGCCTCCCTTAGAGTGGAGTAGATTGAGAATTTACTCTCGTTGGGGTCTTTTGGTGAAAGAAATCATTGGAAACCCGCAGTGGGATGGAACAGACTCTAATGGAAGTCCCGTTCCAGAAGATAGCTACACCTTTGTTTTTGATGCGCGACTGTTTTCAGGGCAGAGCCTCCGACGGGTAGGAACGGTAACAATCATCCGATAAACTACCTTTGCTTGAGATGATGGCTTACTTGGGTGGAATCGTCTTATTAGGCTTAGGGATGGTTGTCGGTTTGCTCTTGGTGTTTGCTCCGACGATATTAGGCCCTCGCCGGCTGACCCCACAAAAAATGATACCCTACGAAAGCGGCATGGATCCCGTTGGTACGACCCGCCAACGCTTTTCGGTTCATTACTACAAAGTCGCCATGCTTTTCACCGTATTTGATGTAGAAGTGGCTCTCATGTACCCTTGGGTTACCTTCTTTCGGGAAGATCCAGTGTGGGCTTTCGGGATATTTGTATCTTTTACGGCGATATTAGCTGTAGGGTATATCTATTTGTGGCGTAAGGGGATTTTTGACTGGAGTCGGCAGACGCTGTAAGGGTGGGATGTGGGGTCGTTTGGAGGAGGAGATTCCATCATGCAGACGCTGTCCTCGGTTGGTGGCTTATCGGGAGTCGGTTGGGTCTTCACCACCGCCCCGTTACCGAGGATGGACTTACTGGTCTAAGGGCGTGACTGGTTTCGGGGACAGAGCCGCATGGCTCTGGTTAATAGGATTGGCGCCTGCTGCCCATGGGGCTAACCGAACTGGACGCATGTTTACCGGGGATAGCTCGGGCGACTGGCTCTACCGAGCGCTCTACCTGACGGGCTTTGCTAATCAGCCGCATAGCTCCCATTCCGGCGATGGACTTGTCTTGCAGAGGGCCTTCATTTCAGCGGCTATACGCTGTGTCCCCCCTCAGAACAAACCGCTCCCTTCTGAGCTTGCTGCTTGTTTCCCTTATCTTTCAATGGAGTGGGCGCTGCTTAGCTCTACGGTAAGGGTTATAGTGCCATTAGGTCATGTCGCCTATAAGCAGCTCCGTCAGCTCTTTCCTCAGAGAAAGTTTCCTCCTTTTCGTCATGGAGAGATTCACTGGATAGACCATTATGCCATCATTTTGTCCTATCATCCAAGTCAGCAGAATACTCGCACGGGTCGCCTGCGCTGGGAGGAGTGGCTAATGATCTTTAGGCAGGCTCGCCAAATATGCGAGGCGGGCACTCAGGAGAGATAGGGCTATATCCTAATCCCGCACTTAAGATTCCTCGCCCTCTTGTGTAGAGACGAGACAGGTACCTAAAGGAAAAAAGGAGAGGGAGCCTACACCGCCCCCTCTCCCGATTCGGAGTAAGGCGAGGATTACTCTATGACAAGGCGCAAAGTCTCCGTACCTTGCTCCGAGATAATCTGTACATGATAGAGCCCAGCTGGCATATGGAGCCAGATTTGAGCAGGTAGCTGATGAATAGTTTGCTGATGCGTTAGGCGCCCTTGGATGTCATAGACTCGTATTTGAGCGTTTCCAACATAACTTGGATGGTTTAGGAAAATCTCATGGCGAGCGGGGTTAGGGTATAAAGTCCACTGACTTGAAAGGTTAGGATTGACGAGGTTAGTACCTATGACATTAACGTTCTGAGTCAAGGTGTCCGTACCGCATCCGTTGTAAGCGATTGCTGCGACTGTATAGAGACCACTGCTGGTGTATGTATAGGTTCCCGAAAGACCTAAGGCCGAAGGCGTAGAATTAGGAAAATCAAAAAACCACTTGACTGAGTCGGCATCAGTGGCGTTCACGCTGTAAGTGATTTGATTACCCGATGCGACTACACTGATTCCAGAGAGGGTAGGAGGGGCAGCATAAATGTGGATAGTTTTGTTCATAGAAGTGAAGCCGCAGATACTCTGGATTTGTAGATATATAGTGTAGGTGCCTGGCCGGGTATATACGTGCGACACGCTCATAGCCGTATCGTACAAGGTTGTGTTGTCCCCGAAGTCCCAAATGGCGGAATGAATGCCACTATTATTACCTGTACGCTGGAAGGTTACCGGTTGTCCTACGCAAGCGCTCATAGGAGTCGTGAAACTTGCTACCGCTCCATTTCCTGAGATAGACAAGGCATGATAGGCTGTATCATTACCCCCGCACCCGATTGCGACTATCATAAGGGTACCTGATGTGGAAGGAGCTGTGATGTTGGCATTTAGATTAAAGAAGGGATGACTCTGAGAAGGCAGAGCGGTTTGATAGAGGAGAGTGGAACCGTGGTATACTCTGAGCTCTTGTCCATAACGACCAAAAACATTCAGATTGATAGGTGCGCCAGAACAAGTAATATTCGGTGTTATCATAGAGTTTTGTATCACAGCTGGCTCATTAGAGGGTATAATATTCAGATTCCGATAACCTTTAGTGCATCCGTAATCGTACTCTACAGTCAGAGATAATCCACCACTCGGCACATTGATTGTAGTGGTGTCTCCCGGGCTAATAGGTCCAATCGGCGATCCAGCAAGGCTTAGGTAGTAGATGCTCTGCAGACCGCTTTCGTTTGGAGCTATGACTTGGACAGTGCCTCCTGATGCGCATGCTCTGCCGAGCACAGTGGGAACTGGGGGATTTGTGGGATTACCTACGCTGAAAGTTATGCTGGAGGAAAATGAACCACAGCTGTTTGTTATAGTATAGGTAATCATATGAAAGCCGGTAGTAGGCGGGGCTGGTAGGATGGTATCTAAGCTATAGCCATTGAATGGATTGCCAGAGTTTAGCCATGAAGCCTGCCATTCTAAGGTGTTGCCGGGCTGAGAGAGAGAAAAGTTATAGGGATAATATAACTTGAATAGAACATTATTTCCTGGACATGCTACGTTAGCGGGAATCGCTCCGCCAGATGAGATTGTAGGCTGAGCAGGTCCAGAGGTATTCCAGGTAATCACATCTTCCCGATTATAGCATCCTACATCTTGGCGGATCTTTATCGGTATGCCGCCAGAAGGTACGCTTGTAAACGTATGAGTAATAGTGTTAGACCCCACATAATCCCAAGAGCCATCATTACCTATGTCCCAGCTCACTAACCCTTGTGCTCCACCTGCGCTGAGTTGAATAGGTGTACCAATGCAGTAGGGACCATTATTGGGACTAATGCTTGGAGCAGTTAGAGTAGAAGCGTCGTACACGTTGAAAACTGCTGTAGCCATGTTAGTTGTTCCGCAAGGATAAGATGCTTGAAGCTTCACGGTGTAGCTCCCACTGACAGCCGTATTAGGAATAGACCAGCTGGCAGGTAGTGAAGTGCCAGTGTATGTATAGACGACATTATTTCCTGGATCCTCTACTGTGAGAGAGACACCGGTGCTCCCAGTGAGATTGACCCATGAAGAGGTTGAAAAACTAACAGTACTACCCGGGCAGAAGGTATTCGTAGGTCCTACTTGAAGAGCTATGAAAGTGCTTGATGGATTAGTGGGGAAACTATAGCTGTTGGGATACATGAAGCCGCATGCATATAACTTTACCTGGATATTCCAGTTAGGTACAGATGGGACTGTTTGGGTGAAGGTTAGTCGATTCTTGAATGTATCCGCCGGGGTAGGCCCGTAAGATACGATGAAGCTGTCTGCACCAGATACACTTAACTGGAAGGTAACCGAGCTCCCTTGACATAAAACTTGACCTGGAGAGGGTGAAACCAGGGTAAGGAGGGGAGCGGACTTGATGCTCAGAGGTCTGGCGATAGCTCTCTCATTGGAACCATAAAAGACTCTGAGTAAAACAGCCCCGTTAGGCGGGGTGGAGAAGAATTCCACGCCCAGTTTCCTGACGTTGGATATACCTCCAAAGGGAGGAAAAGGGTAGGGCACAGGTGAACTTCCATTTTCCTCATACACTACACTAGCTCCAAAAATGTTGAGAAGTTCCCACCTATATCCTGTAATCCCTGCGGCTGACATTCCCGCTGTGTCTACAATCAGCCAGAATGTGTCACGACACACGGGGGTGAGACCTGTGACGGGATTAGCACCATTCCCCGTAGAGTCTGCGTACACGTCCCAGTTTATCCACGGAGACTGAGCCCAAAGGAGGGAAAGGATTGTTCCGAATGCAAGCCATTTACATGTTAAGGTATACATACTAAGGGAGCTATGTTGATACAATATCTGTACCAATGAATCCTTATTTGCTATAGGTTTTTGATAAGTGCTTGTCGGACAAACGAGTAAAGTAAAGGGGTGAAGAGGCATGACTTTGGAAAGTGAGCTGAGGTGTAATCACGATTGTGCATGAACCTGACGAGCTTTTTGACGAGAGCGCTTCGCAGGGAGGAGCTGACGGAGATTCAGGAGGCATAAACGAAGGCATGGCCAAGCCTCAGCAGGGCGCTGTGGGGAAAAGAATGTTGGACAAGGCTTTGGGCTGCAGCGCCCTAAGGAAGGGGCTGAGGCGAGGAGAGGACTCAAAGATTCAGTGGTTTAGACTAGGCTTGGTCTGAATGGACGAAAGGCTGGAGTTCCGCTGGCAGGTTTCCATCTAAGGCCCACTGTACTGCCCCTTCTCCTATTAGAGGTAGAAGGAGTATGCCATTGCGGTAGAGGCCATTCACATAGTAAGCAGGTGCTTCGGGGTCTCGGTAGAAGAGAGGCATGCGAGAAGCGGTTGCCGGTCGCAGGCCAGCCCAGAAGCGTAGGATTCGTCGCTCATAAAGGTCGGGGAACACATAATAAGCTCTCCGCAGAATATCCAGCACCCCGCCTACCGTTATAGAAGGGTCGGCGCCTTTTTCCTCGGTAGTCCCTCCTAAGATGATATAGCCTCGCTTTGGTACCGCATATCCATACCCCGTAAGCTTATTGAAATAACGCACGGGAGCAGGCAGCCAATCGGGGTCAAGGTTTTCTATGGCGATCATTTGTCCTCGTATGGGATAGACCTTGAAAGGCTGGTTTAGTCCTTGCAGAGGCACACCTGTACAGATGAAAAGCACTTCTACCTCATAAGAAGCGCAGGGAGTGGAGAGGCGAAAGACAGAACCTACCCGCTCTACAGCGACGATGGGTGTGTGAGAGAGGATGATTCCGCCTGCTTTTTGGATAGCCTCTACGAGACGATCACGCAGCAGCTCAGGTATGACGTGGCCCTCATCGGGGGCGTAAGTGCCGCCGGGAATGCGTGGAGATAAGTGAGGTAATCGCTGCCGAAGCTCAGGCCCCTCCAGCCATTGGACCCGAAGCCCTTGGGCAACCTCAAACTCCATTCGGCGCTGAACATAAGGCACATCTTCAGGTAGCAGCGCCAGCTCATACGTACCTGACTCTACATAGCCTATGTCACCGAGCTGAGCTGCCCACTCCCGATATCGCTCACGGCTGGCAAGCATGGCTCGCAGGAGGGGCAGTTCCTCGTATTCGGCTTCGTAAGCGGGGGACAGCATGCCAGCAGAGGCGGTCATAGCCCCTCCGCCGGGCAAGTTGGCATCAAATAAAATCGGGGCCTTGCCTTGCCGAGTAAGCTGCCAGCCAATACTCAAGCCTGCCGCTCCCGCCCCGATAATCCCAAACTCACCCCCCTTGACGGGCATATACCAGTTCTATCTGGTCTCCATCCGATAAGACCTTCTCTCGCCACTGAGAACGAGGAATAACACGGCGATTCACCGCTACAGCGATGCCGATCTGTTGAGGGTCTATCCGTAGATGGCGAAGGAGTGTCTCTATGTTTTCCGTGTCATCGGGCAAGATGAGAGGCTCACCGTTTAGTTGGACGCGCATACGACGAGACAAACATTTTAGCTGTCTCTTGGATGACTTCTGTCAGAGGGGTGTAGGAGAAGTCTGGATAGGTTCGGGTGATTTTTGTGCCATCGTACAGAAAGTCAGAGCTGGAAGTGCGGGCTGTTTCTCGGGTGACCGCTGCGGGCAGTCCGAACCACTTACCTACATATTCCATGCTTAGACCGACCCCCACGGCCAGAAGCTTAGGAATTGGAAAGCGGGGAGGGCTCTTCTTCAAGGCTCGGGCTATTTCCGTGAAAAGACGCTTGTACTTCCAGTTCTCAGCTACCAAAATGTACCGCTCGCCCCATCCGTGTGGGTACTTCTCCAGGCCCATGAATAAGGCTTGCACGACATCTTTCACGCCGACAAATCCATTTGTACCAACTGGGTATGCAATGAGCCCGTTTTGAACCATCCGAAAGAAGGCCGGCGAACCTTTGTGCCAATCAATGTATGGTCCGAGAATGATCCCCGGATTGAACACTTGCACGGCGAGTCCTTCCTCTCCCCCGCGCCATACCTCTTTCTCACCGAGATACTTGGTATAGCCATAGAAAGTGTTGTAGGGGGACTCTTGCCAAAGGGTTTCCTCAGTGATGGGTCCCTCCAGCGAGGCGGGTCGTCCCAGAGCTGCGATAGAACTCACATATACGAAACGGGGTACGCCGGCTTCTAATGCGGCATTGACTAAATAGCGTGTGCCTTCTACATTTGTCTTATGCATCCATGCGCGGCTGCGAGGAGAGAAGCTGATAGCAGCTGCAGCGTGGATAACTGCGTCAGCTCCTCGGCAACCCTGAATAAGCGTTTGGGGGTCCGATAAAGTGCCTTGCACAATCTCCACCTGCCCAAGGTAGGGCGTAAGTACAGGATGCTGGGGATTACGCACTAACAACCGCAGAGGAACAGGTCGTCCGCGCCGGGCCCACTCTTGTAGCAAGGTGTAGCCTACAAATCCCGTAGCGCCAGTGATGAACCACATGCGGGAAAGGTACAACTTTTAGAGTAGGGCTTGAAGCTGAGCCTCATCCTGAATAAGAACCTCTCGAGGCTTGCTGCCTCGAGCAGGGCCCACGATGCCAGCGCGCTCTAACTGGTCCATTAGCCGGCCAGCCCGATTGAATCCTACACCCAACTTTCTCTGTAAGAGGGAAGTAGAACCATACTGATTCCGAACAACCAAGAGAGCCGCTTCATAGAAGAGTGGGTCGCGTTCGCCCATGTCTTCCACCATTTCCTCTTCCTTATCTTGAACGGAGGGTTCGGGTAGTACATAAGGCTTGGGTTTGGGCTGGCGCTGGATGTAGGCTACGACCGATTCTATTTCGCTTGTGCTGACAAATCCACTCTGGAGGCGGATCATTTCTGTACCCATTGCAAACAGTAGGTCTCCGCGTCCTACGAGCCGTTCTGCTCCATCGTCATCCAAGATGACCCGAGAATCCACTCGGGATACAACCCTAAAGGAGATACGCACGGGAAAGTTAGCTTTGATTAGCCCAGTAATGACATTCACGGAGGGGCGCTGAGTAGCGACTATCAAGTGAATACCTACCGCTCGGGCTAACTGGGCTAAGCGACAAATAGGGGTCTCTACTTCCTTTCCAGCAGTCATCATCAGGTCTGCCAGTTCGTCAATGATGAGGACAAGGTAAGGGAGGGGGTTATGTCCTTCAGGGGCTTGGGGCTCGCGGCAGCGTCGGTTGTATTCAGTGATATTCCTTACTCGTAGCTCCTTGAGAAGCTCATAACGCAGCTCCATCTCTTGGACTAAACTCTGTAAAGCTGGGAGAGCATGGCGCACATCGGTGATGATCCGTTCGGGCAGCCCAGGTATTTCAGCCAAGTAGTGGTCTTCTAAGCCTTGGTAGAGGCTCATTTCTACCTTCTTAGGGTCAATCAAGACCAGCCGTATCTCGTCGGGGGTGCGCTTGTAGAGAAGAGACAAGATCATGCAGTTGAGGGATACAGACTTGCCTTGGCCGGTTGCGCCAGCGATGAGAAGGTGGGGCATTTGAGCTAAGTCACGCACGAAGGTCTCACCTGTAATCGTCTTTCCAATAACGAGAGGTAGCTGGGCAGGGGTATTTTGATATTCAGGAGACTCTAAGAGTTCTATCAGCGGAACGGTACGGGGGCGAGCATTAGGAACCTCTATGCCAATCGTACCCTTACCCGGTATAGGGGCGATTATGCGTATGCCTAAGGCAGCTAAACTCAAGGCGATGTCATCTTCTAAGCTCTTGATGCGGCTGATTCGGATACCGGGTGCTGGTACGACCTCAAAGAGCGTTACGGTAGGACCTACTGTGGCCGATATTCGGGTGAGTTCTATGCCGTATTGGCGGAGAGTCCGCACTATCTGCTCTTTGTGAGCTTCTAACTCTTGAGGAGAAATAGGGGGTCCGGTGGGTCGTTCGGTCTGAGTTAGGAGTTCAAGGGGGGGCAGCGATGGACGTTGAGGGGCTTCGCGTTCCCGCCCTGATGACGAGGACTCTATGTAAGAGGGAGAAAAAGGGGTTGGATTCGGGTGCCGATGCGAATGCCCGTTAGCGTCAGGAAAGTCTGGCGAGGTAGAGAGAGGTTTATCTGGCGGTAGATATTCGCCGTGAATCGCCTCCAAGGGGGGAGATATGGATTGAAGGTGAGGCCCTTCTATGATTAGGGGGGGGGCGCCTTTCTCAACCCGTGGCTCAGGGTCTGTGTTCAAAGGGAGGGAGGAGGCGGGCTTATGAACGACTTCATACCAGAGAGGGGTAGGATTGGGTGCGTCGTCTGTTTCCAAGGGGGGGGCATCACCATTTGTTTCGGGGGAGGCATCACCGGTGGGTAAAGGGGATGTGGGCTTGTAAGCCAACCGAAAGCGCCGAGGAATACCCCAAAGCCCGACAACCGCTGCACTCAAAAGAAGCAGCCAGATGATAAAAATGCCCACGCTACCGATGTACAGACTCAGCCAAGCAGTGAAAGCAGCCCCTACACTTCCACACCATATGAGGTCTTCTACCCACCCTATCTGAACAAGCCAGCCACCAAAGGTGGAGAAGAGATACAGAGCGGCTCCCCCCCAAGCAAGAACCTTCAGCTGTATAGGACGTTGCCGAGACCACTGAAGGGCAGCATATAGCAAAGCTAAGGGAATCAGGATGCCCGCCCAGCCAAATCCCCGATAAGTCAACCGATGGGCTATTTTGGCTCCGATCCAACCGGTCGGGTTGTTTAGAGATACAGGCGATGGCGCCCCCTCTAAAGCAGGTAAGTCTATGGTGTAGCTTGCAAAGTAAGAAAGAACAGCCACGAGCCCATAAAGGCCTATAATCCCTACTCCAACGCTCAGGAGCATGCGCCGTCGGGAAAGGCCTTCGGTACCCGTCATAGAGCGAAGATAGGCTGTCTGAGGAAAATAAGAGTCCTCATCCTTCTACTTTAGTCGGGAAAAAGCAGGGCCAGCTTAGCCTTCCATCTTCATTCATAGGAAAGCCTAAGCTCCTGCCACAGGGGATAGATACTTTTGTTATGCCGACTTAGGGAAGGTTATGAGGCGAGAGGATCGTTTCACGCTGGCTGCCGTTCTAATAGGACTTTTTTTGGCTGCGTTAGATCAAACCGTCGTGGCTACGGCCCTACCGAGAATCCTATCAGATTTAGGGGGGCAGGCTTGGTATGGCTGGATAGGAGCGGTCTATCTTTTAGGTAGTGCGATTGCTGCGCCGATTGCGGGTCGTTTGGTTGAAATCCTACCTCGCCGTAGCGTGCTTTTGAGCGCTTTGGGGGTTTTTGCGATAGGCTCTTTTCTATGCGGGAGCTCTATTCACTTCTCTCAGCTTTTAGCTTTTCGGTTAATCCAAGGTCTGGGGGGAGGGGCTTTATTTTCTTTAGCCTTTACGACCCTGGCTTGGTTTTTTCCACCGAGAGAGCGAAGCCGTTGGGCTGGGCTGGTGGGAGCTCTTTTTGGTATAGCAGGCGCAATAGGTCCGGTGATTGGAGGGCTTTTGACCGCTAAGGTGGGTTGGCGTTGGGTTTTCTGGGGAAATGTGCCCTTCTTGCTTGTGGCTATGCTCTTTGGGTGGCGCTATCTTCTCACCCGTCCTGCGCCCGAACAGGCTTCCATGGATTTCAAGGGGGCGCTTCTGATGGTAGGATGGACAGTTCCCCTGCTTTTAGCTCTTTCCTTCCTTGGGCCGAGGGGACTGGGCTCGTCAATATGGAGTCTCTTGCTTTTATGTAGTAGTGCCCTAATGCTTCAGCGGTGGATACGAGTGGAAAAAACGCAACCTGCTCCTCTTTTTGACTTGCACCTCATTGGAATCCCTACCTTTCGTTATGCGGCTTTGACGGGGTTTTTTTTCGGGGCTATATTTCTAACCGGCGTTACTTTTCTGCCTCTCTATCTTCAAGCTGTGCTCAACTATTCGCCTCAACAAAGTGGATGGCTGCTTTTGGGCTTTACCGTAGGAGCTGTTCTCAGCACGAGCTTAGTGGGGGTTTGGGTCAGCCAACACGGGCGCTATAAACCTCTTCTGCTCATTAGCGGGTTTCTGCTTACTGGGCTTTTCAGCGTGGCCTCTCTGAGTCTTCCTAAGACTTTATCTACCCCCGTCTTGCTCATAGCCCTGCTTTTTACGGCTATTCTACTCGGTCCTTTTCAAGCCCTCCTCAGCGTTATAGGCCAGAATGATATTCCGCCGAATCGTATTGGTTCGGCTACCAGCGCCCTTCAGTTTATGCGGCAAGTAGGCTCCACGCTGGGCTTAGCTGTCGTGAATCTCCTATATGTTTTCGGGATGCAAAGCACCTCCTCATCGGGCGAAAGCCTACTGAGCGGCATGCGATGGGTGATGGGGGGAGCAGCGGGACTTGGTTTGCTCATGTGTGGGATTATCGTCCTTTTGCCAGACCGGCGACTGCGACGAACACATTCTTCTACACAGCCATAACTTTGCGCTGTGTTTGCCCTTTGGCGCAAGGAGATTTTCGCCTTGCTGCACTCTCTGATTGCCTATCTCACGTGGGCTATTTTTCTCGTGGGTACAGGGCTATTCCTTTGGGTTTTTTCAGGTGGGGTGATTCAAACGGGAGCAGCCGAAATGGACTCCTTCTTTAGCATCGCTCCGTGGTTCATGCTGTTTTTAGCTCCAGCTCTTACCATGCGCAGTTTTTCAGAGGAGTTTCGCACGGGTTCGTATGAGCTCTTAGCCACAGCCCCTCTTTCTCGGTGGGAGATCATTTTGGCAAAGTACCTTGCCGTGGCCGGGGTATTAGGTTTTGCCCTGGTACCCACAGGTGTGTTCTATGCTTCTATCTCGTGGTTAGCTCAGCCTCGAGGGGCCATAGACCATGGTGCTATTCAAGGGGCCTACATAGGGCTTTTTGCGCTCGGGCTCTGTTTGTCTGCCCTTGGCTTTTGGGCTTCTACTCTGACAGCGCATACGATTATAGCCTTTCTTCTGGGCCTTCTGTTGGGCTTTATCTGGCTCGTTGGGTTTGAGTTTGCTTCGGAGCTGCCCGTGGGGCGGTTTCTGCAAGGGCTTCTGGCTCAGCTTAGTCTGATGGAACACTACCGAAGTTTGAGTCGGGGTGTTTTAGATAGCCGAGACATTCTGTACTTTCTAAGCGTGATAGCCTTAGGATTGGGACTGTCCCACATTCAGCTCACTCGGAAGCATCCATGAAATCTATCGTCGCCCTTTTCACGCTTTTAGCTGCTGTAGTGCTTGTGTATCTGTTGGGGCAGCGATACTTTATACGGGTAGATTTGACGGAAGAGAAGCGTTATACGCTCTCGCAAGGCACGCAAGTCCTTCTAAAGCGGTTACCTCAGAGTGTGTATGTAACGGTGTATTTGGAAGGAGATTTCCCTTACCCAGTTCAGCGCTACAAGCGAGCTGTAGAGACGACTTTGGCGGAGATGCGGGCGCTGGCACCCAAGCCTCTCAACTACACTTTCATCAACCCATCCAAAAATCCTGATGTTCTACGCCTCTTTAAGCAGCGAGGCGTTCAACCGATCCCCATAAATGTAAGAGTTTCTCAGACGGAGACGCGTCGCCAGTACCTTTATCCGATTGCTACGGTGCGTTGTGGGCAGCAGGATATTTGGATAGACTTAGTGAAAGGGCACCTGCGCCCAAACGGACAAATAGACCTCTTGGAAGCTGAGCAAGAGGTAGAATACAAAATAGCAGCCGCCCTTCGCCAAATAGCGACTTATGGAGAGAAGCCGATTTTGGGCCTACTCTCAGGGCACGGTGAATACACTTTAGAGCAAATGCCTCAGCTACGTGCAGAACTGGAGCGATTTTATCGGATTTTGCCCGTACGGGTTCGAGAGGGTCAAGCGCTTGCCCCTGCTAAGGCTTACCTACCCGAGAGCTTAAGGCAGCGTTTGTCGGGGGAGGGCTTTGCGGCTGTACTTATCATCGGTCCAGATAGCGCCTTCACTGAACGAGAGAAGTACGAGCTGGAGCAGTACCTCCTGCGAGGGGGGCGCCTCTTATGGCTGCTGGATCATCATCGCATCAATCTCAGTGAGGGCACCGCCTTAGTGCTTTTGCGCGAGCTTAACTTGGATGACCTTTTCTTTCGGTGGGGATGGCGGCCTGCTTATGATCTGGTTCAGGATTTTTCGTGTGGGTATATAGAGGTAATCCGAGGCTCCTACGATGGGCCGATTTGGGGGGCAGAAAAATGGCTGTATTACCCTATCGTATATGTGTTACCTCCGCACCCTATCACTCGTACGGTAGATGCTATTTTGTATCGGTATGCGGGGAGTGTAGATACGATTGCTCGTCCGGAGGTCAAGCATACTATCTTAGCTTTGAGCTCCCCTCTCAGTCGCTCCATCAAGGGTACGCAGATGATCAGCGTGGATTTGACTATCAAAAATCCCCCGAATCCAGATAACTTTCGGGGTAAAGGCCTCCGCCCTATGGCGATTTTGAGTGAGGGGCGATTTAGGTCGGTTTTTGAGGATCGGGAGCCGCCCACGGATGCCTTTGCTCCGAAACCCCCTACGGCTAAGTTTCTTCCTGCTTCTGGTCTGCCTGGGAAAGTTTTATGGATTACGGATGGGGAGTTCGCGTTGCCCGCCGAGGTACAAGGCCGAGCGGCTGATTACGTTCCTTTGGATAACCTCACCTTTCTCCTGAACTGCATAGACTATTTGACGGGGGAAAGTACCCTAACCCAGGTTCGCAGCCGAAGCGTCCGACTGCGCCGATTAGCTCCTGATATCCTTCGGAAACACTCTCTGCTTATTCAAGTTATCAATCTGGGGGGGCCGCTCATTCTAATCAGTGCGCTGGGGGTGGGACTATACTTTTGGCGGCGAAACAAGTATAGGCGTCCTCTGGTATGAAACTAAACTGGGCATCGGTCGGGCTACTCCTTACCCTCTTAGGGGGTATTGGGTTGGTGATCTGGGGTGGCCAAATCGCTGAGCGTCGCGCCGAAGCAGCCAGGCGATTTTCCTTTCCTGACACAGGAGCTATTATAGAAGTGCATTTGGTGGAGAAGCACAATGACACGATCTTTCGGCGGATAGATTTGCGCCGCACTCCAAATGGCTGGCTTATCGGAGATACCTTGGAGGCTTTTTCTCAACCTGTTCAGACCCTCCTCAAGACGCTTGCGGGTCAGGTACCCCGAGCCCCCGTTCCCCAAAGCGCCCTTCGGAATGTCCTGACTTTCCTTCGAGAACACCGAATAGAGGTAACTCTACGCTTTCAAAATGGACAAACCGAGCGCTTTTATGTCGGTGGTCCTACACCCGATCAGATGGCCACTTACATGCTGAGGCCCGCCAGCGACCAGCCTTATGAAGTTTTCCTTCCTGGGCTGGAGGGCTACTTGACTTCTCGGTATTATCCGGATTTGAATGTGTGGCAGCCGAATCAAGTCTTCTCGGCTCGTGTCGCTGACCTTCAAGCGATACAGGTAGATTATGCAGGCGAGCCGGATAAAAGCTGGCGATTGGAACGCTCTATGCCAGAGGGGTCCTGGCGCATGGCTACAGGGGAAACAATAGATTCGCTCTCGGTAGCTGAATACCTGATGGCTTACACTGGACCTTTTTATGCCGATGAGTTGGGCTCAGCTGACTCAGTAGCAGGGCTTTCCCCGCTGGCAGATGTGCAGCTAATCCTTTGGAACGGAAAAAGGTATCACTGGACCGTCTATCCCCATTCAAGTAGCCCCCTTCACTACTATGTCAAGTTGTGGCACTCGCCTTATTTCACCTACATCATCTCCCGATATGCTATGGACAGGCTACTATACCAGCGCCGCCAGTTTATCAGAAAGGTGGCCTGATAGAACGACTGAGAGGTACAGAGGTACTTCTTCCCGAGAACTGAGGCAAAACTGGATGTCCTTCTGAAGGAGACAGGCGTAGAGGTTTCTCTTGACCTAATGGCGGTGATCTTTGCCCTCTGATCCAGACCATAGCTTAGATTTGACTGGATGGACCGGCGGACTTTTTTGGGGAGCCTGCTCAGCCTACCTTTGATTCCTAAGGTGGAATCGCCTACTTCTCTATCGGAGCCTTCTGACGAGGAGGATTTTTGGCGTGCCATACGAGCTGAGTTCATGCTTCATCCCTCTATCATCAATCTGAATAATGGTGGGGTTTCACCTCATCCGCGCAGTGTTGTAGAGGCCCTTTTTAGGATGGAGCTTGCGGCGAATGAAGCACCCGCTTATGTGATGTGGCGACTTCAAGATCAGAAGGAGCCCATTCGGCAGCGCTTGGCAGCGATAGGCGGAGCCGATCCCGAAGAAATCGCTATCGTTCGTAACTCCACGGAGGCCTTGGAAACAGTCATTTTTGGGTTAGATTTACGGGCTGGGGATGAAGTTATTGCAGCTGAGAGCGACTACCCCAGTATGGTCGCTGCGTGGAAGCAGCGCGAGGCTCGAGACAAAATAAAGGTTCGCTGGGTACGACTTCTGCTCCCATCCGATGATGAGGAGAAGCTGATAGCTCCCTATTTAGATGCGATAACGACCCGTACTCGCGTGATACACTTGACCCATCTCATCAACTGGACCGGACAGATCGTGCCCGTAGAACAAATCATCAAAGAGGCTCGTCGCCGAGGCCTATTTACCATTGTAGATGCGGCCCATAGCTATGCTCATATTCCCTTGGACTTTCACGCTATGGGGTGTGATGCGGCGGGAGTTAGCCTACACAAATGGTTGTGTGCGCCTTTTGGCACTGGTCTGCTGTATGTGAGAAAGGAACGAATTAAGGACATTTGGCCTCTTTTTGCGGCCCCACCTGACAGAAAATCTGACGATATTCGTAAGTTTGAGCACTTAGGGACCCGTTCTATCCCGACCGAACAAGCTATCGCAGCGGCTTTGGATTTTCATGAGCGAATGGGGATTCAGCGGAAGTCAGAGCGACTCCGCTTTCTTCGGCGATATTGGCTCAGTGAGGCTCTTAAGATGCCTAAGGTTCGGTCGCTCACACCAGAGCGACTTGCTGGAGCCCTAGCCACCATCCAAGTAGAAGGCTGGACCCCTCAAAGGTTGGCGGATCACCTTTTAGAGAAGTATCGCCTCCTGGTGGTAGGCATAGACTGGGCGGGGCTTCAGGGGATTCGCATCACGCCTCATGTATATACGGCTCTCTGGGAGTTGGACCGGCTCTTAGAAGCTCTGCAGGCCTTGTAGATTTGAGGCATGTGGCGCTCTCAGTACAGGCTACTCTGGATAGCCGATGAAGGTACGACCCGACGGGAATTACGCCTTCCTCTGTGGGCCTGGGGGCTCGTGGGGATGGGATGTCTGCTATTTATGTGGCTTTTCTTTGCCTATACACCCCTTCGCTATACGATTCCGGGATACCCGACTCGGTCGTTTCGTCAGAGATACACCCAGCTCTTGGAACGGGTCCATCAGCTTGAGCAGAAGTTCTCTCATCACACAGCGGTGATAGAAGAGCTGCGCAGCTTAGAGTCGGTGATGCGAGCTAGTCCTCAGATACCTACGCTGCCTTTGATCCCTACCCTTCAGTCAGGGCAATATGTCTTGCCCGTGGAGGGCCAGGTAACGAGACGATTTCAGCCTGCAAGAGATCACTGGGGAGTGGATATTACTTGTGGAGGGGGCGATCCTGTACTGGCTATTGCGGAAGGCACGGTGATATTTGCTGAGTACTCTCGTGAGACGGGATATGTGATAGCTCTCCAACATCCGAATGGGCTGGTTTCTATCTATAAGCACAATTCGCGCTTACTGCGTCGGGTGGGGGAAAAGGTACGAGGAGGCGATATCATTGCTTCCGCTGGGGGGCTGGGTGTTTATTCTACCGCTCCGCATTTACACATTGAGACTTGGCTGGGGAGCGTAGCCCTGGATCCTCTCAAGCTCCTTGCGTATGAGTGAGGGGCTGTATATTTGCCTAAGCGGCGACGTGGCCGAGCGGTTAGGCACGGGTCTGCAAAACCCTTTACGGGAGTTCGAATCTCCCCGTCGCCTCAGAAGTCGGCAAGAAGCAAGCTGATCGAGCTGCCCATTCAGCCGCTGCTTCCGGCTGCTGTAGAAGCGTTCGTCCGACGGTGATGAGGGCCGGGAAGGCAGGGGTTTCTTTAGCCAACTCTCCTCCTTGAGCTCCAAAGCCTGGGATAAGCAGCCAGTCGTTAGGTCGTATCTGCCGAAGTTCCCAAAGCTCCGGTCCATAGTGAGCCCCCCAAACCCACCCAATTGTGGCTGCAGTATTTAGAGGAGCCTCTTCTATGACCCTGCGCCATATGCTTGTCTGCCATGGAGCTGCCTCCGTCGTCCTCAGTAATCCAAACACCCATTTGTCCCTGTACTCTAAGAAGGGACTTAGGGCTTCCCACCCCATATACACATGGACGGTAAGCGCATCAAACTTGAGTTCCTCATAGAACGCTTGAGCGTAGTATCGGTTGGTATGAGCGATGTCTCCTCGTTTGGCGTCAGCGATGCATAGACAGTCAGAAGGCAAAGCCTCTCGCACCCGCCGCAGTAGCTCCCAGCCTTTTTCCCCCCAGCGTTCGTAGAAAGCCGTGTTCAGCTTGTAAGCGACAGCATAGGGGGTGGTTTTCTCTATGACTTCATAAAGACGATGCTCGGCTCGCTCAGGTGATAGGGGTGTTTCGGCTGAAAAGGCAACTTCAGAAGGGTCTAAAGCCACACAAAGCAGGCTTTGCTTTTGGAGTATAGATTCATAAAGCTGGGCGGGGCTCATCGTAAATCTATCACTTTCACGCCGGGGTGCTGCTTTGTATCAAATACAAACACCGAGTCGGGAATGGGGCGCGTATCATAGTTTTTGAGTTCGTATTCAACGACCGTACCGTCTCGATTGGAAATGCGCATGCGTTGAGGCAGTTCGCTCTGAGCATCCACCCATACCTCTATGCGGAAGTAGTCTGTAACATCGCTGATGGGGAAAAGAGATATTTTATGGGTCGTGCGTCCCTTGTAGGTTTCGGTCTTATCCAGCCTGACTTTCATGTCTTCTTCGTAAATCCGAAATACTCGCTCTAAACTGAAACTCTCCTTGGGGTCGTAAGTAGAGATATTCACCTCTTTCTCTTTTTTGAGAAACTGCCACACGGTCTTGCCATCTGAGAGCACGGCCATGTCGCCTAAATCTACAACGAACTTGTTATGTTTAGGGCGGTATCGAAATATACCTGTGCGCGCAATGCGCTTCTGAGTAGTGTCAGCGTAGTTTTCCATCGTGTAAGAAAACTGGACTGTCATGTAATCCATGGCTTTCAACTTTTTCCGAGAGTTGCGAATGAGGTGGTCTGCTTTAGGGTCTACTTGAGCCCATACGAGAGCGACATACAGGGCGGTGTAACGCATGCCTCAAAGTTAACTCAAAGGGAGCTTCATCTACGAGAAAAGTCGTACTTTTGCGGTGGGAGGCCATCGTAGCTCAGCGGCAGAGCACTTCCTTGGTAAGGAAGAGGTCGCCGGTTCGATCCCGGCCGATGGCTCTACATGAGCCAGTTAGTACTACTCGTAGCTTTCTTAGGTATTCTGTGGGCCCAAGCTCGGATCGGGGTGGTTTTGGCACCGCAAGCCACCAGCGCAAAAGGAGAAATGCGCAAAGACTACTTTGTTACGGGGTTTGCTGGAGGTATCTCTGGGGAAGTCTTTTTCACCGAAATGGCTGTGATAGGCATGGACTTGTTGGGCTCCTTAGCTGGGTGGCGTGAAGAGGAGGGTGGGGCAGCTCAGACGACGACCCGTTCCACTAATCGCCTTCTTACTCTTCAAGTACCTCTTTATGTGCGAGTCCAATGGCTGCCTATTGGAGAAGCGGGAGCAGGTCTTACTGCCTCGGTAGGGGCCCAAGCTGATATCCTCTTATCAGCCAGGTCTAAGCCCGATGGAGGCAGCTTTTCAAATAACGCCAGCTTATACAACCGATATGCCGGCTCGCTTTTAGGGGGGTTAGGCTTCTCTTATGAAGGCGATACACCTTTCGCGGTGGATTTGCGAACAGCATACAGCTTCATCAATATCAAGTCATCCAAAGGAGGGCGCATAAATCCCCTCTGGTTTACGCTTCGACTTGCCTTCTATTTCGGGGGCTGAGGATAGGGCTTGTGTGATGAATTTTTTTTACCTTTGCACCGCTTTCGGCTGTCATAGCTCGGGGAGCTCCCTAAAGGGGAAGGCCGGTTCGACTCCGGAAGGCAGCACTATATGGCTAAAGAGGTTTTCGTCCGCGATAAAGAACATGTGAACGTAGGTACGATCGGGCATGTAGACCATGGTAAGACCACCCTTACTGCCGCTATCACGAAGGTGCTGGCGAAAAAGGGGTTGGCTCAGGAACGTTCTTATGACTCCATAGACAATGCCCCTGAGGAACGAGAGCGGGGCATTACCATCAATACAGCTCATGTAGAATACAGTAGCGACAAGCGGCATTATGCTCATATTGATTGTCCTGGGCATGCAGACTATGTGAAGAACATGGTGACGGGCGCTGCGCAAATGGATGCAGCTATTCTTGTAGTAGCTGCAACCGATGGCCCCAAAGCTCAGACTCGAGAGCATATTCTCCTCGCTCGGCAGGTTGGGGTGCCTCACATCGTTGTCTTTCTGAATAAGGTAGATATGGTAGATGACGAGGAGCTTTTGGAGCTAGCCGAAATGGAAATTCGGGACCTTTTGAACTTCTACGGCTACCCTGGTGATACCACTCCTATCATACGGGGCTCGGCGCTTGGCGCGCTTAATGGGGACCCTAAATGGGAAGCAAAGGTTGTAGAACTGATTGAGACCCTAGATACTTACATCCCGACGCCTCAGCGGATCGTAGATAAGCCATTCCTGATGCCGGTTGAAGATGTGGTCTCTATCACGGGTCGTGGTACCGTCGTAACGGGGCGAATAGAGCGGGGGCGTATAAAACTCAACGAGCCCGTTGATATTGTAGGTCTGCGTGAGGAGAAACTGACCTCTGTCGTTACGGGTATAGAAATGTTCCGCAAGCTTTTGGAGGAAGGGCAGGCAGGCGATAACGTAGGACTCTTGCTGCGCGGTATTGATAAGGACCAAGTTCGGCGCGGCATGGTTGTATGTGCTCCCAACAGCGTTACTCCCCATAAGCGCTTCAAAGCCGAAGTGTATATCCTCACCAAAGAAGAGGGAGGACGGCATACGCCTTTTACCACTAATTACCGTCCGCAGTTCTTCTTCCGTACAGCGGATGTTACAGGTACAATCAAGCTCCCGCCTGATGTGCCGATGGTCATGCCTGGCGATAATGTTAGCATTGAGGTGGAGCTGATCTATCCTATTGCCATGGAAAAAGGGCTTCGCTTCGCTATACGCGAAGGGGGGCGCACCATCGGTGCGGGTCAAGTTACGGAAATTTTAGATTAACTTTGCCCGCCTCACACGGGTGTAGCTCAACTGGTAGAGCAGCGGTCTCCAAAACCGCAGGTTGCGGGTTCGAGTCCTGCCACCCGTGCAATGCGAGAAAAACTGACAAAGCTGTGGAAGGATTACTACACCGAATGGCGCGACAAGGTGGAGTGGCCTTCCTTTCAGCAGCTTTTCAGCACGACGGTAGCTGTGTTGGTGGGCAGCCTCCTCTTGGCTATCGTCATAGGCCTTATAGACCTGCTCTTTAGCACGATTATGCGAGCAATCTACTCTATCTTTTGAGGCGATGGCTTGGTATGCACTAAAAGTGCGGGCATCTCAGGAGAAAAAAGTCTCCCACCGCATTCAGAATGAACTGGTTCGGCAGGGTCTAGATTATTGTGTGAGAGACATTCTCGTTCCGGCAGAGCGGGTGCTGGAAGAGCGAAAGGGGGTAAAGAAAAGGGAACGAGAGCGGGTCTTTTTGCCGGGTTATCTCTTCTTGGAGGTAGTGGCCGAGGAGCGCCTTCCCGAGCTAATCCAGGCTTTACGGGGTGTGCCTGATGTAATGTATTTTGTATCACCTGCCAGAGGTTCCTTCCCAATACCGATGTCAGAAAACGAAATCGCCCCTATTCTGTCGCGTGCTCGAGCTGTTTCGGCGGCGGTGGAAAGTGGACAAAGTTTTGAACCAGGTCAGCTCGTTCGCATTGTGGAAGGTCCTTTTTCTGGATTTGAGGGGTACATAGCTGAGGTATACCCTGAAAAACAGCGAATTCAAGTTAGGGTCAAAATTTTCAACCGTGAAACACCTGTAGAACTTCCCTATTCTCACGCAGAAAAGGTATGAAGGAAATAGCCGCTATTGTCAAGCTCCAGATTAAGGGGGGACAAGCTAACCCTGCCCCTCCCATAGGACCTGCTTTGGGCTCCAAAGGGGTAAATATCATGGAGTTCTGTAAGCAGTTTAATGCTCGAACGCAAGATCGTCCTGGTGAAGTGCTGCCTGTGGTCATTACCATTTACAAGGACAAGAGTTTTGACTTTATTATAAAGACCCCTCCGGCTGCTGAGCTCCTCAAAAAAGCAGCTAAGATAGAGAAAGGCTCGGCCGAGCCTAATCGCAAGAAAGTAGGCACGATAACTTGGGCTCAGATTCGGGAGATCGCCGAGAAGAAAATGCCGGACTTAAACTGCTATACGGTGGAAGCTGCTATGAATATGATAGCCGGCACCGCTCGTAGCATGGGACTTATTATCCAAGGCGAACGATAGTTATGGCCCGTCGTGGAAAGAAATACCTTTCAGCGCTCAGGGTGATAGAGCCGCGCCCTTACGCTCTCACCGAAGCTATAGAGACTTTGAAGAAGATACGGTTTGAGAAGTTTGATGCCACGGTGGAGCTGTCGGTAGACTTGAATATAGACCCTCGTCAGGCTAACCAGCTCGTCAGGGGGACTGTGGCTCTTCCCCATGGCACGGGTCGGTCCGTGCGAGTCCTTGCGCTCGTAGCCCCCGATAAAGAAAAAGAAGCTCTGAACGCCGGAGCAGACTACGCAGGGTTAGATGAGTATGTTTCTAAGATAGAGCAAGGCTGGTTAGAGTTTGACGCAGTCGTTTGCACGCCCGACGTGATGCCCAAAGTTGCCCGCCTTGGGAAAATCTTGGGTCCTCGAGGACTTATGCCTAATCCTAAAAGTGGTACCGTTACGCCTGATATCGCTCGAGCCGTCCGAGAACTCAAAGCTGGGAAAATAGAAATCCGTAACGATAAAACGGGTGTCGTTCATCTTCCTATCGGGAAAGCTTCCTTCCCTACTGAAAAGCTGCGCGAAAACGCTATAGAAGCCCTCAAGGCCATAGAAAGTTTGCGACCTTCAGGTGTTAAGGGCACCTATATCTTGTCAGCTTATCTATCTACTACGATGAGTCCTGCCATTTTATTAGATCGGAGCCGTTTATGACTCGTGAAGAAAAGACTCAGCTTATCGCTGAACTGACTCATACTTTGGAGAAAGCCTCAGGCTTTTACCTGCTCAAGCCGGGCCCCATGAATGCAGCCGAAACCCTCGCTTTTCGTCGTCGTCTCTACGAAAAGGGCCTTCGTTTATACATCGTCAAAAATACCCTCTTGGCGAAAGCTTTAGAAAGAGCAGGCATATCTGAACCTTCCAGTTTTGCACCTGTCTTGAAGGAGATGACGGGGCTTATTCCATGCGCCAGCGATCCCAAAGCTCCCGCCCAGGTGTTGGAAGGATTTCGCAAGGAGACGAACAAAGATTATCCTGTCCTCAAAGCTGCTTATGTAGAGGGTATGCTCTTTGTAGGCGAAGAGCACTTGGAGGCTCTTACCCGCCTCAAGTCTAAACAAGACCTCTTGGCGGAGCTCATCGCTCGTCTCCAAGCACCTCTCCATCAGGTAGTACAAGCCCTGCAGAGTTCAGGCCAAACCATCGCTGGCCTTCTCAAAACCCTTTCTGAACGACATACCTAACCTATCCGTATAACCTATGGCTGACCTAAAAGCACTCGCAGAAACTCTGGTGAATCTCACCGTAAAAGAAGTGAATGAACTCGCCTCTATTTTAGAGCAAGAGTATGGTATCAAGCCCGCCGCTGCTGCTCCGGTCATGGTTGCAGCCGGACCGGTTGCTCCTCCTCAAGAAGCCTCAGCTCCCGCTAAAACCGAGTTTGACGTCATCCTTAAAGCTCCGGGCGAACGGAAACTGGATGTCGTTAAAGTCGTCAAAAACATCACAGGATTAGGTCTCAAAGAAGCGAAAGACCTGGTAGATAAAGCACCCCAGCCTATCAAAGAAAAAATCTCTAAAGAGGAAGCCGAACAAATCCGCCAGCAGCTCGCTGAACTCGGAGCCGACGTTGAGGTTAAGTAAGTGCGTCGCTCCTTCGTATCCCTCTCCCCCACTCTTAGCCCATGCAAGGCTAAGGGGCGGGTTCTTTTGTTTTATACTCTAATCCAATCCTAACCTATGAGTCAGACTCGCTTTCGTTTTTCAAAACATCAGGCTACCGTACCTGTACCTGACTTACTCTCGGTTCAGTTGGACTCCTTCCGCAAGTTTATGGACCTATACACTCCACCGGAGAAACAAGAGTCCGAGGGGCTGTATAAAGCATTCAAGGAGCATTTCCCAGTGCGGGACAGTCGGGAGGAGTACGAAATGGACTTTGCCGGATATCTGCTGGAGCCTCCTCGTTACACCCCCGAGGAATGCAAGATACGGGGTCTCACTTACGGCGTTCAACTCAAAGTCCGATTTACCCTCCGAGCTCTTAAGCCTGATAATCAGATATTCACACCGAAAGAAGAGTGGGTCTTCTTGGGGATTATCCCCTATATGACTCCCCAGGGAACTTTCATTGTAAATGGAGTAGAGCGCGTTGTTATCAACCAACTTCATCGTTCCCCGGGTATTCTTTTTTCAGCCACCTCCCGAGCTGGAACTTCCGAAATGACTTATGGAGCCCGAGTGATACCTCAGAAGGGTACCTGGATAGAGTTCGCTACGGACTCCACGGGTTATACTCGGGTGTATTTTGATAGAAAAAAGGCTGTGCCTGTTACCCTCTTGCTTCGGGCCATGGGCTTGAGTTCGGATGGGGATATAGTGAGTTATTTTGGGCTGGCTGATGAAGTGAAGCTCAGCCAGATTCGCTCTGAGAAGCAGTTCAGCCAATACATCGGTCGCAAGTTAGCTACGCGCATTTCTACCATAGACCAACAAGATTATACCGATCCAGAGACGGGTGAAACCTCTCGGGTCTCCCGCATCAATACGGTCTTCGAGATTGGGCATGTGCTTACGGCTGAAGATTGGGAGCAGCTTCGTAAGCTGCCCCTTGGTGACACGATTTACTTAGTAAAGTCCGAGCATGTGGATAACAAACATATCATTCTGGCCACGCTGGCTAAGGACCCCAGCCATTCCTTGTCCTCAGCTTGTGTAGAGATATATAAACTTCTGCGGGGCATAGAAAATGCCTCCGATGAAGAAGCGGCCCGGGCTTTTGTAGAGAAGCAGGTTCTCTCTGATAAGAGGTATGATTTAGGTGTGGTTGGTCGCTTTCAAATCAACCGCAAGCTATACGGGAAGCAAGAGTTTACGGACCCTACCCTTCGTTTAGAAGATGTGGCAGCTATTATTCGCCGCCTCCAAAGCCTTCTAACGGGAGAGGCTGAAGGCGATGAGGAAGATCACCTCAGTCATCGGCGCGTGCGCACAGTCGGGGAACAGGTCTATTTACAGGTTTCCACGGGGCTGGCTCGTCTGGCTCGTGCCATACGAGAAAAAATGAGCACCTACGAGTCCGAAAACTTTCAGCCTTCGGAGGTTATTAATCAGCGTCCTTTCACGGGGGTCATCAATAACTTCTTTTCTCAGGGACAGCTAAGCCAGCTCTTAGATCAGACCAATCCTCTCTCGGAATTAGCCCACAAGCGCCGTATTACGGCGGTAGGACCGGGTGGGCTGTCACGCGAGCACGCTGGATTCGAAGCGAGAGATGTCCATTACTCGCACTATGGACGGATTTGTCCCATAGAGACTCCAGAGGGAGCCAACATCGGTCTTATCAACTCCTTGGCTATCTACGCCCGGGTAAATGAGTTAGGCTTTTTAGAAACACCCTATCATCCCGTTCGGAATGGCAAGCCTAAGTTAGATGAGACGGTTTATCTGACCCCAGACCAGGAAGAGAGATTCCCGATTGCTCCTCTGAGGCCATTCTTGAATGGACACACACCGACTGAGATTCAAGTGCGCTATGAAGGGGAGTATCCCGAGACGTCTGTGGAGGAGGTGGCTTATACCGATGTAGCTACCGATCAACTCTTGGGACTTTCGGCCAGCCTCATTCCCTTCTTAGAGCACGATGATGCAAACCGCGCCCTCATGGGCTCTAATATGCAGCGGCAGGCGGTACCCCTTCTTCGCCCTGAGGCTCCTATTGTTGGTACAGGCATGGAGAAGCATGTCGCTCGGGACAGCCGCGTGCTGATCTACGCCGAATACCCCGGCGTCGTAGAATATGTAGATGCCCAGCGCATCCGCATACGGTACGAACGCCCTCCTGAGGAAGAGCTTATTAGCTTCTCCTCTGATGTGGTTACGTACGAGATTCCTAAGTTTCGGCGCACCAACGAGAGCACTTGTATCAATCTCCGCCCCATCGTCCGAAAAGGTCAGCGGGTAGAAAAAGGCCAACCTCTCGTAGAAGGCTTTTCCATAGAAAATGGGGAACTGGCTCTTGGAAAAAATCTCCTCGTCGCTTTCATGCCCTGGCAGGGGTACAACTTTGAGGATGCCATTGTTATCTCCCAACGTCTCGTTCAAGATGATGTACTTACCAGCATCAACATTCAGGAATATGAAGTGGAGGTACGAGAGACAAAAGCAGGCCCTGAGGAGCTGACCCGAGAGCTACCCAACGAAAGCGAAGACCGTACTCGATTCTTGGACGAGAATGGCATCGTAGCGGTAGGGACGGAAGTACGAGAAGGCGACATCTTGGTGGGTAAGGTTACACCTAAGGGTCAAAGTTCTGAGCTCACGCCTGAGGAGAAGCTCTTGAGGCAGATTTTCGGAGAGCGGAGCGCTGAGGTCAAGAGTACCTCTCTCGTTATGCCGCCTGCCACGCATGGGTACGTCATCGCCACCTATCTGTATCGCAAGGACCGTCGCCCTTCTTCCTCAGAGGAGCGCCGTCAGCGTGAGAAGGAGATAGATGAAAACTTCCAACGTCAGGTAAGTGCCCTCCGTCAAGAAATGGTGCGGAAGTTGATGCGCCTTTTAGATGGTAAAAAACTCGTCTCCATCCGAGATAAGTTCGGTAAGGAGTTACTCCCCACTACGAAGAAAGCCTCTGAAAAGTGGCTTAGCTCGCTGCGCTTTGAAGACCTCAATCCAACTGGCTGGACTACCGACCCTGATACAAATCTCCTCATAGAGCGTCTCTTCCAAAACTATGTGGCCCTATACAGTCGGTACCAGGCCGATGCCCAGCGCGAGAAACAGCACTTAGCGTCAGGGGATGAGCTTCCGAATGGCGTCCTCAAAATGGCTAAGGTGTATGTCGCTTCTAAGCGTAAAATCAAGGTCGGCGATAAACTAGCGGGGCGCCATGGCAACAAGGGCGTCATCGCTAAAGTCGCTCCCATAGAAGACATGCCGTACTTAGAAGATGGAACGCCTGTGGATATTGTTTTGAATCCTCTGGGGGTTCCGTCTCGGATGAATATTGGGCAAATCTATGAAGCCATCTTGGGCTGGGCTGGGCAAAAGCTCGGGGTAAAGTTTGAGGTCCCTCCTTTTGCTGGGGCCAGCTATGAAGAAGTGAATCAATGGTTAGAAAAGGCTGGTCTGCCTCGGGATGGGCGCGTGTATTTATACGACGGGCAGACGGGAGAAAGGTTTGATCAACCCGCTACTGTCGGCGTTATCTATATGCTCAAGTTAGACCACATGGTGGATGATAAGATGCATGCGCGTTCGGTCGGTCCGTATGGAGTCGTTACCTCTCAGCCCCTCGGAGGACGCTCTCACTTCGGAGGACAACGCTTCGGTGAGATGGAGGTTTGGGCGCTGGAGGCTTTCGGGGCCGCCACCCTTCTCCAAGAAATGCTCACCATCAAGTCCGACGACATTGAAGGGCGCATGAAGGCCCATGAAGCCATCATCAAAGGAGAGAACATTACTTACTTCGGTGTGCCGGATTCCTTCCAAGTGCTTGTCAATGAGCTGCGTGGACTTGCTTTAGATGTAAAGTTTGACTAACCTGAAACTTATCCTATGGAACAGACTAAGAATCAACTAACTTCTCGCCTATCCGTCGTAACCATACCCATACCGATACGACGGGTTACGTTAGCGTTGGCTTCACCCAACCGTATCTTAGAGTGGAGTCGAGGTGAAGTCATTCGGGCCGAGACGATAGATTATCGCACGCACAAGCCCGAGATGGGTGGGCTTTTCTGTGAGCGCATCTTTGGTCCTGTCAAGGACTATGAGTGCGCCTGCGGTAAGTACAAAGGCGCGCGGTATAAAGGGATTCGCTGCGACCGCTGTGGAGTAGAAGTGATTGAGAAAAAGTGGCGTCGGGTTCGCATGGGCCACATCTCTCTCCAAGAACCTGTCGTTCATCCTTGGTATTTCCGCCACAATCCCCCTAAACTTGGCGCCCTCCTCAACTACAACTCCAAGCGGTTAGAGCAGATTGTCTATTACGACCGTTATGTCGTCATAGAGGTGGGGGATGCGATTCATGTGCTGAAATATGTGCGCCGCAGTAAGGAAGCTCGAGACCCGAAATCTTTAGAAGTAGGTGATCTGCTTACGACAGAGGAGTATCACGATATTCTTCGCCACCTCCGCAACTTAGCCAAGGAGAATCCTAACATTCGGCCTGAATCCTTCGTAGCTAAGATGGGCGCTCAGGCCTTAGATATCCTTCTCAGCCGGTTGGACTTAGATAAGTTAGCGGCTGAACTGCGCGCTCAACTCGCTAACGAGATTTCTATACAGCGCCGAAGCGATATTCTCCGCCGCCTCAAGATAGTGGAGGAGTTTCGCGCCGCTAATCGCCGGGTAGAGAATCGCCCGGAATGGATGATCCTTCGGGTGATACCGGTAGTGCCTCCCGAACTGCGACCGTTGATTCCGCTGCCAGGGGGGCGCTTCACCGCCGCTGATCTTAACGATCTATATCGTCGCCTCATCCAGCGCAATAATCGTCTCAAGCGCATGATGGAAAACCGTACCCCCGAGATTTTGCTCAATAATGAACGCCGCATGCTTCAAGAGTCCGTGGATGCGCTCTTAGACAGCGCTCGTAAGCGCAATCAAACGCGTGCCTCAGCCGAAAGTGCGTCAGGGCGCATCCTTCGTTCACTCAGCGAAAACATCAAGGGTAAGCAAGGACGATTTCGCCAAAACCTCCTCGGTAAGCGAGTGGATTATTCGGGGCGCTCGGTGATAGTCGTGGGGCCGCACCTCAAGCTCCATGAGTGTGGGTTGCCCAAAGACATGGCGGTGGAGCTCTTCAAGCCCTTTATCATTCGGGACCTACTGGCGCAGCGCATTGCCCGCACTGAAAAGTCCGGTCGTCGGCTGGTAGAACGTAAAGATCCGCGGATTTGGCCTATTCTGGAAAATGTCTTGCGAGGCCATCCTGTGCTTCTCAATCGCGCCCCCACTTTGCACCGATTAGGGATTCAAGCCTTTCAACCTCGCCTTGTAGAAGGGAAGGCCATCCAACTCCATCCTCTCGTCTGCACTGGCTACAATGCTGATTTTGACGGGGACCAGATGGCCGTACATGTACCCCTGAGCCAAGCTGCCATTATGGAAGCTCAGGTTCTCCTCCTTTCCAGCCACAATATCCTCCATCCCGCCAACGGAGCCCCTATCGCTGTACCGTCTCAAGACATGGTACTGGGCTTGTACTATATCACAAAGCTGCGCCGAGGGGCCAAGGGTGAAAACACCACCTTTGCCGATACCATAGATGTTCTCCAAGCCTACCACGCTGGGCAGATAGACATGCATGCTATTGTAACGGTGCGCCTTCCAGCCGATAAGCCGGTTTGGGTTCTTGGAGATGAGCCAGAGGATAAGTATCAAGAAGTCATAGGTCGGTGGAAGCGCATCACTACTACCGCTGGACGGGTCATCTTCAATCAAACCCTCCCGCCCGAGATGCCCTACGTGAACGGGCTCCTCACAAAAGGGGCTATCCGAGATGTGATTATGGAAGTTTTCCGTCGCACCGATCATCGCCGTACGGCCGAGTTCTTGGATAAAATCAAGGAGTTAGGGTTTCAGTCGGCTTTCAAGGGTGGGTTATCTTTCACCTTGCACGATGTGATAGTGCCCTCCAACCGCGAACGGCTTATTCAGGAGGCCTTCCAGCAGCGTGAAGAAATCCGACAAGAGTATGCTATGGGGCTAATAAGCGATGGCGAGCGCTACAATAAAATCATCGACCTCTGGACTCGGACCTCTAATGAAATCACCGACCAGCTTATTCGAGAGCTAAAGTCACACGAAAATGGCTTCAACCCTATTTACATGATGATGCACTCGGGGGCTCGGGGGTCTCGGGAACAAGTCCGTCAGCTCTGCGCCTTGCGGGGTCTAATGAATAAACCTCAGCGCCGCCTCGGCGCTAGGGAGATTATAGAGACGCCCATCCTCTCCAGCCTCCGAGAAGGGCTAAATGTAATAGAATACTTCATCTCTACTCACGGCGCCCGAAAAGGACTGGCTGACACCGCCCTCAAGACAGCGGACGCTGGCTATCTCACCCGCAAACTCGTAGATGTGGCTCAGGATGTCGTTATCACGGAACACGACTGCGGGACGCTGAGAGGCCTGCGTATTACAGCTCTATACGATGAGAACGATGAACTAGTAGAGTCGCTATCGTCTCGTATAGCGGGGCGGTTTTCTCTGAACGATATTTACCATCCTCTCACAGGCGATAAGCTATGTGGGGCTGGAGAAGAGATTACCGATGAGATAGCCAAAGTAATAGAAGAAGCGGGCATAGAATCGGTGGAGGTTCGCTCGCCTATTACCTGCGAAGCCGAGCGTGGGATTTGCCAGAAGTGCTATGGTCGGCATTTAGCTATTGGGCGTCTCGTAGAGATTGGCGAAGCTGTGGGCATCATCGCCGCTCAATCCATCGGTGAGCCTGGAACTCAACTTACCTTGCGTACATTCCACACAGGCGGGGCAGCCCAGCGCATAGCTGGTCAAAATGCCCTCAAAGCTAAATACGAAGGTATCGTCGAATTCAGCGAGGACCTACGCACGGTAGAGCGTCTTTATCGGGGTGAGAATGAAGTCGTCGTGCTGAGTCGCACGACGGAGGTTTTCATTCGTCATCCTCAGACAGGTCAGGTCATTTGGCGGGCAGATGTGCCATATGCTTCCACTTTGAAGGTTGTTCCAGGTCAGCTTGTTTCCAAGGGGCAAGAAATCTGTACCTGGGACCCCTATGCACGCCATATCCTCACGAGTGAGGGCGGTATTGTACGCTGGCAAAGCCTTTTAGAGGGTAAGACCTACCGCAAAGAACACATAGAGGAGTCTCAGCAGGATGAATACATTGTTACAGAATCGGCAGATCGGTTTCTCACACCGGCGATTGAGATACTCAATGATTACGGCGAAGTGTTGGAGACTTTTACCCTCCCCGTGAATGCTCGTCTCATGGTGAAAGATGGTGATCGGGTGGCTCCTGGGACGATTCTCGCTCGGACTCCGGTTCAAGCAGCTAAAACCGCTGACATCACAGGAGGGCTACCTAAGGTTACGGAGCTTTTTGAAGCTCGCTCACCCAACGGAGCGGCTGTCTTGGCTGAGATAGATGGTATCGTTCGCATGCGCACTCGCCGCCGCTCTACTCGTCAAGAGCTGGAAGTTGTATCCTCAGATGGAAAAATCTCGGTCTTGCATCAGGTGCCTACCTCTCGCTTGCTTCTCGTTCAGGATGGAGATAAAGTTCGGGCGGGACAGCCTCTCTGCGATGGCCCCATCAGTCCCCATGATATTTTACGGATTCTCGGGGTCTCGGCTGTGGCTGAGTACCTCCTGCGCAACATCCAGCTTATTTATGCTCCCCAGGCTGTGCGTATCAGTACCAAGCATTTAGAGATCATTTTGCGGCAGATGCTTCAGAAGGTGGAGATTGTAGAACCGGGAGACACTATATTCCTGCCCGAGGAAGTGGTGGATAAATCCGAGTACTTCCAAGAGAACTCTCTCCTCGCTGGAAAGTACATTGTTACGGACCCCGGCGGATCGGTAGAGGTTCAGGTAGGTTCTTTTATCACCCAGATGCAGTTGGAAGAAGCGAATGAAGCCTTGCGAGCGGAGGGACGACCTGAAATCCAGGCTCGTCCGGCTCGACCAGCTATCGCTCAGCCCAAACTCTTAGGTATATCTAAAGCTGCTGCTACGACTCGTAGCTGGCTCTCTGCCGCTTCATTCCAAGAGACCATTCGCGTCCTAATAGATGCAGCGGTCACGGCTCGCACCGATGAACTGGTCGGGTTGAAAGAAAATGTCATCACTGGACAGAAGATACCGGCTGGCACGGGCTACATAGAACGCCTACGAGAGCAAGTGGAGTACAAGCTGCCTGTTCCCGAGCTACTGGAGCTGCCTCCCGTTCAGAAGCCTCAGTCAGCTCAAACCCCTAAGGTTCGCTCCACCGTCTCACAAAGCTCAGATAGGACCAAGGCTTCCACCCGTACGAGTCGGAAAAAGAAGGAACAAGGAGCTTCCAGCTCGTGACCCAAATCCGTGAGGTTATACGCCAACTGGAGGCATGGGCTCCTCCTGATTGGGCCGAAAGTTATGATACGGTAGGCCTATTGTGGGGGGAGCCTGATCGCTCTGTATCGGCTATATTGACGGCCTTGGACATCAGCCCAGCTATCCTCCAAGAAGCTCAAGCTCTCTCAGCCAACTTAGTTATTACACATCATCCCATCTGGTTTGGCCAGAAACAGCGCCTCCTTTGGGATAGCTTTGCGGACCGAATGATTTATGATTTTATCCGAGCCGAGGTTGCGGTGTATGCGATGCATACGAACTTAGACCATGCGAAAGAAGGGGTCAGTTTCGTGCTCTGTCGTGCGCTGGGCCTCAAACCGGAGTCTTTCCTCAAAAATGAGGGGGGGGATCATGGGGCGGGTTACGTTGGCGTAGGACCAACGGCTCTGCCTGTGGAGGACTTCCTCAAGCATGTTCAGCAAACTTTGGGCATTCCTGCTTTGCGCTATGCCCGAGGCCCGCAGACAAGCATCCAGCGTGTGGCGGTGTGTGGTGGCGCAGGCAGCTTTCTGCTTCCAGAGGCTCTAAAGATGGGCGTGGATGCTTTCCTCACAGCCGATATTCCCTATCATCGCTTCTTTGAAGCTCAAGGTCGCCTCTGGCTGATAGACATTGGTCATTACGAATCTGAAGTGCGGATAGCTGACCATATTGCGGCTTACTTGCAACAGTCCTTCCCGACCCTTCCTATTTTTTCCACTCGCATACGAACCAGTCCCATTGAATACTGGATATGACCACCACAGATAATGCACTCATCCGAGAACGACTCGTGGAGCTTATTCAGCTCCAAGTGTTGTATGACCGCTTGTATGCGGTGCGAGCTCGGCAAGGGGACCTCCCCCAGCAAATAGAAGATTTACGCGACAAGGTCAGTACGCTCCAGCATGCGCTGGCAGAAGTGGGCGAGCTGATTCGTCAGACAGAAACTGAGATCGGGGCCTTACACGTTAGCAACGATAGTCTGCGCGACCATGAACAAAAGCTGCGTAAAAAACTGGAGGCGGTTCGCACAAATCAGGAGTACTTTGATATTGAGACGGAAATCAAAGAGACTCGCCTCACGATAGAGAAGAACTTACAGGATATTCGGCGCCTGCAACATAAGGCTGAGAGCTTCCGCCAAAAATACCGGGAAGATGAAGTAAAGCTCCGCGAGCTACAAACGCGAATCGCTGAGCGAGAGCAGCGCCTTGAAGCGATCAAACAACACACTGCCGAACAGGAAGTCCAGCTTCTGGAGCAAATCAAGGCTCTGAGCCAGCACCTTCAAGCGCAAGACCCTCGACTCTTTCAGCTTTTTGAGCGTCGGAGGCGGTCTCTGCGAGGGGGAAAGGCGGTCGTTCATGTCATCCCTACCGAAAGGTTGGAAGGGCGTTACGCTTGTGGGGGCTGTTACACGCTCTTGCCCCGTGAGCTTCATCGGGAGATCACTCAGCGGGATAAGATTATCATTTGTGAAAGCTGCGGACGCTTCCTCGTGGATGAGGCGTTTTACATGGAGGTGGCTAAGTCTATGCCTTAGTGTTCTTTGTGCGCAGCGGGCCTCCTTTCTGTATGCGCTGTGGGACCTAGACTTTGAAACAGCAGAGCGTGAGATCACCGCTGAATGGAATGGCTCTTATGCCACTTGGGACCAGCATCGGGTAGCTTTCTTCAAAGCCCTCTTTCCTATTCACCCCAGTGAGCGTAAAAGTTTTTGGGAGGTTACTCAGCTCAGTGAGCGTCTCTTTGAGAGGCAGATTGCACCGGCTTTGCCTGAGTTAGCCGCTGATGTTTATGCTCAGCGGGCCATATTGCATACTTTGGAACAGGATTGGCTCTCTGCCGGTTATGCAGCGTGGAAAAGTTGGCGCTTCCTTCAAAAGGGATTACTCAAGGACCCTCTTACGCAGCAGTGGGTAGGCCTGTGGCAGGTGATTTTTGCTACGATACCTCCTCCTTATGGAGATTGGCTTCCGGGTAAAGTTGAGAGTCGCTGGCAAAGCGCTCTGAACGCTTTGCGACGCGCCTGTTTGCCTAATAGTTACACAGTGTGGGAATCCAGTTTGCTTTACTTCTATGTGCTGAGAAACTTAGATACATTGGCTGCGGCTTGGTTAGATACGTGTCGTCGCGAGCTTTTTGCTCATAAAGAACCCCCTTACCTCTGGCGATTTTCTATCGCTCTTTATGCATTGGAAGAGGGGCGTTTTGCTGAAGCAGAGTCTTTACTCCTTCAGCTTGTCGCTCGCCCGCAGATTAGTCGCTTTCCGTATCCGTACTATTGGCTGGGTAAGTTGTATTTATACAGCGGCAAGTGGGACAAGGCTTTGAAGGCTTGGCATGCTTTCGGCGAGATTCAAACGCAGCCCTTTGGGGTGGCGGCTTACCAGACCTGGTCAGGTTATATAGCGTGGAGTCAAGGCGACTCCTTAGGAGCTGAAAAGGCCTGGCGGCGTGCCATCGCTTATGAAAAACTACTCTGGGAAGAAGACCTTTTATCTCAGGATTTAGCGCGTCAGTGGCTACAGACGCCTCCGGATACAGTAGAGCGGCGTTTATGGGCTGCCCGTTGGCTTCTTCATGGTCGTCAGTACAGCGCTGCTCAGGATACTTTGGAGGCTTTGCGTCTGCAGGTAGCGCGTCTCTCGGGCGATCAGCGCACCGCTCTGTATTATACCTACGGACGCTTGTACCATCGCTCCAATCGGGAGGAGTCAGCTCGTTTTGCTTACTATCAGGCTACTCGTCAGGTGCCCCAGAAAAACCGCTGGATGCAGGCTTATGCAGCTCTGTACTTAGCGCAGCTTTACGAGAGAGCTGCGGACTGGCATAATGCTCGCCTATACTACAAGGAGGCAGAAAAGCTCGGCGTAGAAACCAACCGCACGGGTATCATTCAGAAAGCTCGGGGTGGCTTCGCTCGCGTAAAAGATAAACGCTACCCTGTTCCCAGCGAAAAGCCTTAGCTTTTACCCTCTACCTTTGCCGTGTATGAATCGGAGAACCTTTTTGCTTAGTGTGGGGGCTTTGGCTCTCTCACGGCTCGGTTGGGCTCGTCAAGGCTATCGGTGGGAATCAGATAGCCTCACAGGCACTTATCCGTATAAGCTCCCAGACCTTCCCTATTCGTACAATGCTTTAGAACCAGCGATTGACGCTCAGACCATGAATGTACATCATCAAGGGCATCACGCGACGTATGTGAATACCCTCAACAAGGCCTTGGAGAGTTTGACAGCCTTTCAAACCGTGCCCTTGGAGGAGCTTTTATCCAGTTTGGAAAAAGTTCCTTCGGCTCAGCGGATGACGGTTCGCAATCACGGTGGAGGGCACTGGAATCACACATTCTGGTGGCAAATCCTCACTCCCAAGAAACAAGAGCCATCCATGAGCCTTCAAAAGCGCATTGCGTCAGAGTTTGAGAGCTGGGGAGCTTTTCGGGGACAGTTTTTAGATGTGGCCGCCAAACACTTTGGATCGGGGTGGGCATGGCTCGTACTCACTCCAACGGGCAAGCTGCGTATTCTATCCACACCTAATCAAGACAATCCCCTCATGCCCTACGCTGAGATTCAAGGCAAGCCTGTGTTGGGGATTGATGTGTGGGAGCATGCCTACTATCTTAGGTACCAAAACCGTCGATTAGAATACCTCACGGCGGTGTGGGAGCATTTGAACTGGGCTCAAGTAGAGGCTCTGCTTGGCTGAGCATGCGTCGTCTCGCAGCGGGATTTTTTCTTTTTCTGATCTTGGTCTTAGGTGGGACGTGGATGTACAGGCGTTTCATGCGCGCGCCTCAGCGCCCCTCTCTCTGGCAGAACATTCCAGCCGATTACTTGCTCGTGGCTTATACGCCCTCTTTCAGTCAGATGTGGCGAGCGATTCAACACAGCCCCCTTAGCGATGATCTGAATCAGAGTCCCCATCTGGCCTCTTTAGCTTCATTGGGTCAAGCTTGGGATTCTCTATTGCATGCCGATGCAGATATACAAAACTGGCTGGCCGGACATGCCTTGCTGATTGCGACTTATCCAGAGGGGACCCTATACCTTATAGACGCTCCTTTTCTCGCTCGGATAGGAGATTGGCGAGGAGAAATGCAGCGCTTGGCTCAGCTTCACGCATGGAAGGTAGAGACAATCGATGCTGGAGGGGGCTATGGGCTCTGGAAGCTCAGAAAGGGGTATTTGGCGCCTGCGGGGGAAATCTTGGCTTATTCCACTCAGCCTCAGCTTCTTACTCGGTTCCTTTCGGGGGAGAGGGTGGCTGAGCTTCCAGAGGAATGGGGAAAGGCGCTTTTAGAAGAGCAGGGAGCCTTCCTACTCCTCACAACCGGAAAGGCTCTTCAAAGACTCTTGGATCATCCTTTGTTGAATGCGCTTTATGCCTTAGATACCCTTCAAATGGAGCTTCGCTTCACCGAGGAAGGTCTTATCCTCAAGGGACGGGCGCTTGCTTCGGCTCCTATTTGGCGTCATTTAGCTCAGACTTCCCCCTCCTTAGCAGACCTTTGCCCTCCTTCTACGACGGCGCTATTCATGCTGCGCGTGGGGGTGTTTGATTCCCTTTTTCATGCTCATCTGTATCCCCAGCATCGAGTAGAAATCCGTGAGGCAGAAAAAAATCTACGGCTCTCTTATGCGGACTTCTTTTCTCGCCTGGCTGGAGAGGTGGGCTTGGTGTACGGAACTGAACTGTATCTGCTGTACCGCTTGTGGACAGGGGATAAGCTGTCGATTTTCCCCCAAGATAAGGTCCTTAGCTATCGGGGTTATTCTATTCATCAAGTGCGGGTAGGGGGGCTTTTTCGTTGGCTCTATGGAGAAGCATTCAAGGGGTGGGAGCGTCCATATCTGATGCAGGTGGGCGAGTGGCTCCTTTTTGCCAGAAACCCAGGCCCGCTCCGAGAATGGATAGATGCCTTTCTAAGTCGTCAGAGTCTGTATAGCCGCTCGGACTTTCCGGGGTTCTCCGTAGAGAAGGTTCTCGTGGGGGGGTACTTAGACTGCCAGCGACCTTCTTGGCTCGAAGGCTGGCTTGCTCCTTCTGCGACCGATCGTTGGCAGCAAGAGCTGCATCCGTTCCATCAAATCTACTTGACCCTTAGCCGCTCAGACAGCTTGCATGTGAAAATAGAGCTTAGAGCCCTTTGGCGGGCGGAAGATAAGTCGCAGCAGCGAAGCGATACACTGGGTAAGTCTATTCAAGTGCTCGCTGAGATAGAAAAAGATACGATGACCGATGGGCCTCAAGAGGAGTATTATCCAAATGGGGTGGTCAAGCGCCGATATACCTTGATTGACTCTCAGATGGAAGGGGAGTATGTGGAATATTTCCCGAACGGCCTTATCAAGGTGCAGGGCTTTTACGAACAAGGGCAAAAAGTGGGACGATGGCGCTACTTCAGTCCTAAAGGGGAGCTTCTGCGGGAAGAGGTGTGGGGTGGGGAAGTGGAGTCTAAGAGCAACTCAAACGGGCCTTGAGCTGATCTCTAAAAAGGCGCTCCGCCGGTGTGTAAGTGGCTTGAGCCCCTCGAGTGAGCCATGCACACGCTGAGTCTGACTCAATCCGGCTGAGGAAAAGATAAGCGGTTCCGCAAGTAGGGTCTGATTCAATCGCTTCTCGGAGATACTTTTGAGCTTTTTCTATTTGTCCCGTGTGATAGGCAAGCCGCCCGAGGTAAGCTAATACAGAAGGCACCGAGCGCAGTTGTTGAAGGCGCTGGATATACACCATAGGCGGGGCGGAGAGCTCCTCAGCACCATAGATTAGAAGATAGGTAACGGCCAAGGCGTAGGATGAGGCGGAGGAGTCGGGAATCTGATTTAGGAGAGAGGCGAGGTACTTTTTCTTTTCTGGTGTAGGGGGTGTGCCTGCTTCTGCTTGCCAAAAAGCAAGACTTATCTCCTCCTGAGCGGAGGGCTTGGAAAGGACTGACCGGCGCTGACCTAAGAAGAAAAGACCTGCTGCCGCCGCTAAACCTGTCAAGCTCCAGACAATCAAGCGCCGCTGCTCACTTCTGGGCGAAGCGTTCAAGTAGGTCTTTTCTTTCTGAGACGGCAGCCTGGAGGTGAGGAGAGGGCTCAAAGTAAACCCGTACTCGCGGGGGAATAGGGATTTCTTTCCCTGTGCGAATGAGTCGTCCCTTTCGGGCTCGTTGATATTTCAGTCCGAAGGTACCGAAGCCTCGAACCGTTATAGAGTCGCCCTGAAGCAGACTCTCTCGCATCGCCGCGAAAAGAGCTACCACTACCGCTTCTGAGTCTCTTCGAGACAAGCCTGTTTTTTCGCTAACGACCCGAGCTATATCCTTGCGTGTCATTGGCGGCAAAACTACGATAGCGCTCCCATACTCGCTTCAATACCTGCGCAGGTATAGCAAAGCTAATCCCCTCGTAGCCTCCCGATAAACTGGCTATGTTAGAGATCATACCCACGACTCGTCCTTGGCGATCTACGACGGGGCTGCCGGAACTGCCCGATTGAGCCGGTAGCGATAACTGCAAAACGATATGCTGAGCCTTCGTTCCTAAAAGCCGACCTTCAGCCGAGATGAATCCTTCCTGTAAAGTGCCAAGTAAGCCTAAGGGTGCCCCCAGCGTATACACAGTCTCGCCAATACCTGGGACAGAATCGTCTCGCGTTGAAAGCCCTCCCTTTACATACCCTTTCACCCGCAGGATAGCCGCATCTACGAGGGTATCCCGCCAGACTAACTCCGCCTCTGTACAGGTTCCCTCCTTGTCCCATACCTCTATATGGGTTTCAGCTTCTGAGGGTATGAGGTGCTCACAAGTCCAGATGAACTCATCTTGCCATTGCCATCCAGTTCCCCGATAGTGTTCTGTGCGGTATCTATACTTCGCTGTTACCTCCAAACGATATACGAAGGGCATCAGGTGTTGGGCAATCATACGGCGTCCCCGCTCTATCTCTGCCGTAGCATCTCTAAAGTAGTAGGGTTGAGCTTCAGGCAAAGGTATCGTTGGTTGGTCTAAACGAGTTCGGCAGCTCCCGGCTAAGATGATAGCTATCCAGCTTCCTTTAGAGAAGGGTTTGAGCCAGATGCTGGGCTGTCTCATAATCCTCTTGGGTGTCTATGCCTATGCCGCGATAAAAGGTTTCTTGGAGCCAAATGGAGTAGCCGTGATAAAGCCAGCGAAGCTGTTCAAGCTGTTCTGCTTCTTCTAAGGGTGATGGCGAGAGCGTTACGATTTCCATTAGGACTGACCGATGATACCCATACAATCCGATATGGCGGAAGAACCCATACCGAGCCAGAACTTCCTGACTGGTGAGAGGGACATCCCGAGGATGTGGCACCAGAGAACGAGAGAAGTACAGGGCCCGTCCATCCTTCGCCACGACCACTTTTACTACAGAGGGTGAGAGAAGGTCTTCTACTTTATTTATGCGAGCCATTAGACTTGCAAGGGGGTGCTTGGATAAGAGTTGAATGAGCTTTTTGAGGTGATCGGTTTCAATAAAGGGCTCGTCAGCCTGGATATTGACGTAAGCATCATACACGAATCGTTCGGCTACCTCACCTACTCGCTCTGTACCAGAGGTGTGGGTAGAACGGGTCATAATAGCTCTCCCCCCAATTTTCTCCATAGCTTCTACGACTCGCATGTCATCGGTAGCAACGAGGAGGTCATCACCAAAGACCGGGCGTGCTCTTTCATACACATGCTGTACAATAGGCTTTCCCCTTAGAGAAAGTAGAACCTTACCAGGTAGCCGTTGTGAATGGTATCTGGCTGGAATAACACCCAAAATGCGCATATCAGTCAGATATGCGCAAACCTAATGCCAAATGCCGATATCTTTGTAAAGGATGAGGTTAGTTTGGGCGGATGCATCGGGAGAGATATACGATGAGCCTCGCTGGCAGGCGGTTGGGCGCAGTGCTTATTGGTTCTTTCCTTGGCAGGCCTACGAACGCTGGATACCTTTACCCAAAGGCAGCACATTATTTCACCTAGTAGGGAGGCGGCCCGTGGGGGTCGATCCAACCGGGAACCTTCGGACCTACGACAAAGGGTGGGCGGTGGCCGCCTTCATAGCTCCCGCTCATACCCAATTAGCTTCTGCGGCTTATGAGAAGCTCCCTGGCGCTCCCACTCTACCTCTCTATGCCTATACTGCGGTTGCTTGGGACAAGGGGCGATTTTATGTACCGGCTATTCGCATAGACCCTCAGCCTCGACAAGATGCAGATAGGTTCCAGGCATCGGCAATAGCTCAGGGTGCCAAAGAGCTCAGACGGCGCTTTCCTCAAAATCGCCTCGTTCAGCACCTAATGGAAAACTGCGTAGAACGGTATTGCTGTCCTGCTGCGCGCAATCTGGCTCTCGGTCGATGGGAATGCCCTTTGCCTACCGCTCCGGCTTGTAATGCCGCCTGCATCGGCTGTATATCCCTCCAAGAACCCCAAGAATCGCCTATTCCCAGTTCTCAGGAGCGGCTTACTTTTATTCCCACCCCTGAAGAGATTGCCGAACTGGCGGTATATCACTTAGACCGAGCCCCAGCCCCTATAGTCAGCTTCGGACAAGGCTGTGAGGGAGAACCCCTTCTCGCCTGGCGCGTCATAGAAAAAGCGGTGCAGCTTATCCGCCAAAAGACCCAGCGCGGCCTTATCAACCTCAACACCAATGGGGCCTGGCCCTCCATCATAGAAAGGCTCGCTCGGGCCGGAGTAGATAGCTTTCGTGTCAGCCTCAATAGCGCTCAGCCCGAATGGTATGAGCGATACTATCGTCCTCGCAACTACACTTTTTCCATGGTCAAAGAATCCATAAGCCGAGCCGCGCGCCTGGGGAAGTGGGTCTCTATCAACTACTTTACTCTCCCTGGCTTTACCGACCAGCCCGCCGAAATCCACGCTCTCAAAAAGCTCATAGCTGATACTCATCTTCATATGATTCAGTGGCGTAACTTCAACATAGACCCTGATTGGTACATAGAACGCATGGGTTTCACTTCAGAAGCACTTCAAAGGCCCGTAGGGATTTATCGCCTCATGCAACTTCTACGGCGTGATTTTCCTCACCTGCGGTATGGCTACTTCAATCCCACTCATTCTTTCATTCAGCGATACTTGCCTGTACAGGCTTGATATGTCTTTCTGCAGACTGGGGAGATCTCTCGTCCTTCAAGAGAGCGGTTTATCCGACTAAAGTCGTGAGTTTGGCTCGGTGGGTTTGCTTGGTAGGTTGCCGCCTTTTTGACCAAGCGTACGCTTCTCCTCTTGGGATGCTTGGTGCATGCTGCTACTTACTGAGGGACCATCTTCTTGAGCTACTCAGCGCCCTTTTTGCTCTTCATGCATCCTTGCCTCCTGATACAGCTTATTTAGCTGAACCTGTCCTAGTACATAAGGTGGGTACGAAAGTCTTGCCTTTGGGCGTAGAGAGGCTGAATGCTTTTGAACGAGGCGAAACTTTATATGTGTGGATTCGCTTTTGGGAGGCTTCTCCGGAGGGGGTTCGCTGGACTTGGGGCAAAGACACCATGATTACGGTAGTGAAAATACCCCCTCTACCTCCTGACAGTCTGATGCCTCTGGCGGACTTTTCTATTCCTCCTGAGAGACCTTCCGCAGAGTCGGTAGAGCTGGAGGTTCCTTGGTCCTTGGTATTTATTGGGCTGGGCTTAGTTCTCTTCGGAATGGGGCTTTATCCCTTATATAGGCCATGGGTGTATCGGCTAATGCGGCGCTTGTACTTGTGGGTGCGGTGGCAAGCATGGCTTTATCGCTGGCGCAAGCCTCAGCCTGAGCGTTTCTTAGAGTTCATCGGGGCAGTCAAAGCACTGCTGCGCCCTTACGCCTCTATTCATCCAGGGAGCTTGACTTTGTCCGAGTTAGCTTCCCTGAGAAGCCATCCTGCTTTGCAGCAAATGCTTACCCGCCTCTGGCAGGCCGAATATCAGATTGCCTTTGAGGATTCGGTTCCGCCCAAGGAGGTTCGGGTTCAGCTCTGGCGGGCAGCCTGGAAGACCTTTCGACGCATGCGTCTTTCGGGGTCTTCTCCCCTCATAGAGCCATTTCTAACCCATCATAAGCCAAGTGAATAGGAGGGGGTAGAAGGGCTTCTACCTCTGCATGTCGACCCATGAGATGGCTAATATGTACGAAGTAAGCACGCTTAGGACGAGCTTTCCTCACGACCTCAATCGCTGCCTCTAAATGAAAGTGGGATAGGTGAGGTTCCTTGCGGAGCGCGTTTAGGATGAGCACCTCTGCTTCATACAGGTATTCCCAGCTTGCTTCTGGAATGAAGCTGGCGTCAGTGATATACACCAGCTTCTCTATGCGGAAGCCCAGAACGGGTAGCTTGTAGTGCATGACTGAAAACGGTATCACTTCTGTGCCATGAAGGCTAAAGGGCACATAGGGTTCTATCTCCCATGGGGTAAGTTGGGGAATGCCAGGATAAGGAGGACCATCAAAAGCATAGGCAAACTCCATCTTGATTTGCTGGAGCGTTTGGGCATCGCCGTAGATGGGTATGCGTTTGTTTTGGAGGTAGTTGAAGGGGCGCACATCATCTAAGCCAGCCGTGTGGTCTTTGTGGGCGTGGGTAAATAGAATGGCATCCACGGTGGGCAAGCGCGCCCGAAAGGCTTGATACCTGAAGTCCGGTCCTGTGTCTATGACCCAGATTTTATCCCGGATAGATAAGGCGAGGGAGGTACGCAGCCTTTTATCCCTGGGATCAGACGACCGGCATACTTCGCAGGTGCAGCCTAAAATCGGGATACCTTGAGAGGTGCCTGTACCTAAGAAGTGGATTTTCAAAGGGCTAGCCGCTGAATCAATTCTCTCTCCTGAGGGGTTATGTCCAGATGCTCGGAGAGCTGCTCAGCTATGGTAGCGAGGGCTCTCGCGCGACCATGGAGAGGATAAACCGCATTGATGACGACCAGCTTATTTTCGTAGAGGCGACATGCCCCTCCCCGAAACGAACCTTTGAGATATTTCAGCTTGTAGCCATTGCGACGGAAAAGGGCCTCTAAGTCTGCGAGGGCTTTCGGACCGACTCGCATAAGGTAGCTAACAAAGGTAAAGGGTTAGATAGACTCTTGACCTAGCCAACGAAGGAGCTCAGCGTGCTGCTGAGGGTCTATAGGAGCGGGAGCCCCTAACATTAAGTCAGCTCCACTGGCGGTTTTCGGAAAGGGTATCACCTCGCGTAAGCTGCGGGCACCCGCTAAAAGCATCACCCATCGGTCTATGCCGAATGCACACCCCCCATGGGGAGGAGCTCCATAGCCCAGAGCATCTAAAAGAAATCCAAATTTTTCTCTTGCCTCTGCCTCCGATAAGCCCAGCCTTCGGAAGATTCGCATTTGGAGTTCGGGTATGTGGCATCGCAGGCTTCCGCTCATGATTTCGTTACCATTGATAACTAGGTCGTAAGCCAGAGCCCGAACGCTCAATGGGTCTGTTTCGATTCGGTCTATGTCCTCTGGATGAGGATGGACAAACGGATGGTGGGCTGCGACCAGCTCTCCGTTTTCGCCCTCTTCAAAAAGGGGAAAATCAACTATCCAAAGCACCGACCAAGGTTTGTCTGGAGTCAAGTTTAGGTCGTGAATGATAGCTTGTCGTACGGCACCAAGAGCAGATAGTTTATCCGTTGTAAGCCATAAGCCCATTCCATCGCCTGGCAGCTGTATTTCATCTAAGGCGATGAACTTAGCTAAGGAGGAGGTTCGATGTGCTCCCTCTTGATGGATAAACGCTAAACTGCTGGCTCCGTTTTCCTTGGCTATAGTCTGCCATGCCTCTTGCTGTTTGCGGGAGGCTTTCTTCTCTGGCAGCCACAGCCAGAAGGTACGCCGACTTTGCCAAAAGGGGACAGGTTGAGTTTGAGCCCAAGAGGTAACCTCAGTCCACTCAAGACTGTAGCGAAGGTCAGGCTTGTCTGACCCATAGCGCTGCATAGCTTCAGTGTAGGTCAGACGCGGAAAATCCTCTAAATCCGTATCAGCTACTTTGCGATGCACCTCTCTAACCAGCCCCTCGAATGTCTCTAAAATCTCGGCTTGAGTAACAAAGCTCATTTCGCAGTCCAGTTGAGTGAACTCTGCCTGACGGTCTCCCCGATAGTCCTCGTCTCGGAAACACCGGGCGACTTGGAAGTAGCGGTCGTATCCCGCTATCATAAGGAGCTGTTTGAGAAGCTGAGGTGACTGGGGAAGGGCGTAAAAGCTACCAGGTTTGAGCCGGGAGGGCACGAGAAAATCTCGGGCTCCCTCAGGTGTGGAACGAATGAGCATAGGTGTTTCTACCTCCAAAAAGCCGCGTCGTCGAAGGTATTCTCGGCAGGTTCGGATCACTTCGGCCCGCAGCTCCAGTCGCCTCTGCTGGATGGGTCGTCTTAGGTCTAAATACCGGTAACGCAGTCGCAGCTCCTCTTGGCCGTCTGTCTCGTCCTCTATAAGAAAGGGTGGGGTGTTAGAGGTATTCAAAACCTGCACTTTTTCTACTCTAAGCTCTACCTCGCCAGTAGGGAGCTCGGGATTGGGGCTTTCTCGTTGCTGGAGGATTCCTTCGGCTTGGATGACCCACTCGCGTCCTAAACTTCGTAGGATTTCATAGGGCTGCGTTCCCTCTAAAGCTACTAGCTGCAGGATTCCGCTGCGGTCTCGTACATCCACAAACACGAATCGCCCCAAATCACGAACTCGTCGTACCCAACCAGCTACTCGAATGGTCTGTCCAACCTGGCTCAGCCGGAGGTTACCGCATCCATGCGTTCTGTAGGAAGTGGGTTCCACCCCGCAAAAGTACGCGACCCCTCCCATGAGCTCTCCAAATAAAAAGCCAGGGCTTTTGCCCTGGCTGCGCTCTCCTCTCTCGGGCTTGCTTCTACAGAAAGAGCAACGATACTTGCGACTTGCCCGGTGCTAAGGTAAGAAATTTTCTTTCACAAATCCTTATTTCTGATCTCTTGCGTGCTCTTGAAGGGTCGTGGAGTGGCTAAGCCTTGAAGCCCTTATTCTACGAGGATTGTTCTCAGGTATTGCCTACCCTTTTCATCGGTTATCTGGACTATCAGAGGTCCTTTGTAGCTGCCTATGTTGAGGGTGAGATTTGGTCCTCGTATTTCTCCTTCATAAAGGATATGGCCTTCAAATGAAGTGATTCGGACCTTGGCCCTCTGGATGTCTTTCTGAGGTAGAACAATTGTAAGAAGACCGTTATGAGACTCGGTCCTAATTTCATCTAAGGCCGGAGTATTGTGCGGACTTTTCAAGCTATCCTGTAGTAGGAGATGGTTTTGCCAGAGCTTGGCGGCTTCTCGGATTTCTTCCTCTCGGCTTCTATGAGCATCTCGGGCTCTTTTCATCGCTTTTTCTAACGTTTCGAATACTTCCATCTCTCTAACTTTTGAGGGATCGTCAGTTGAAGCGGTACCTCTGATAGACTCCAAGGTAGGTTGCGTTTCTGGACTCCATATGCGCTGATAGAAAAAGCGCCCTTCTGTATTGTATTTTTCAACAATGCGGCAGATTAACTGGATGACTTGTGCGTCCTTGCTCTTGTTTGGAGGTCCATAGTGATACAGGTAAATGGTGAGCTTGTCTTTTTCCTTAAGCAAGCTGTGCAGGGTAGGTGCGAGCATAGGCTCTCCCTTTTCTTCGGCAAGGTAGTATTCAGCTATGGGTTCTTTTTGGGCGTCATGAAGTACGACGATGTGGAAGGCAACTTTCTGCTGAGCTATGAGCTTTCCGCTCATAAGGAGAAGCAGCCAGCTTACATACAAGCTTTTCATACCTGACCAAAATACAAAATCTTATCGTCCCAAACTCGTCCGAGAGAAGCCTACATTTGAGCTGTGTCGCTGCGAAGGCTTCTTTACCATGGAGCAGTGTATGGACTGACGAGTGCTACGGCTCGATTTTTGAACTGGCTGCTTACCCCTCTGTATGTACATAGGCTTTCTGTGGAAGATTATGGGCGTTTATCGGAGCTGTACTCTTGGATGGTGTTTGGACTCATAGCGACGGGATTAGGGATGGAGACAGCTTACTTTCGCTTTGGGGAGAAAGATAGAATGGGTGGCACATTTTGGAAGGTTCTGGGACTCTTATTAGGGTTTGCGGTAATGCTGAATGTACCGCTAATGGTCATGGTTCCGTTTGTATCGGCTTCGTTGGGTTACGCTTCGCAGGAGGAGCTTTTGTGGCTGACTATTGGTATATGGACGATAGATGCTTTAGGCAGTTTTGCTTTAGCCTATCAGCGTGCTCTTGGAGCTCCTGTACGGTTTGCTGTGATTCAACTGAGCCATGTTGGTCTATTCATGCTGCTCAATGTATGGGGAGTGGGATTGCGTAGCTATGGATTGCGATTCATTTTATGGGCCAATCTTTTTGCTTCTTTTTTGCGGTTGGCATGGGGGCTGCTATGGGGCCCATCTGTGCGTTCTCCGATGGATAATACGCCCGCGGTTTCACTTCTTCTCCGATATGGCATAGTCTTGGCTTTCATGGGACTTTTAGGGGCGACCAATGATGTGTTAGACCGAGTGCTTTTAGCTCGGTACAGCCTGACTGAGACAGCTCTGTATGGGGCCGCCTATAAGGCTGCGATGGCGCTAGCCCTTTTTGTTCAAGCTTACCGGCAGGCTGGCGAGCCTTTACTTTTGGGCCGATATCGACATAGCGAGCGGTTCTTCCTGCGCAGCTGGGTTTTATATCACGCCATAGCTTTGGCTGGGCTCACTTTTCTCCTCTTATGGGTAAAACCTCTACTGACTACTCGCTGGGGAGGGCTTCTGCCCCGTCCGATTTTCCCCGAAGCGTATCATGAATGCTTCCGAGTCATTTCTATCCTCCTTTGGGCTAATCTGCTTACGGGGTCTCTTATACAAGCCTCTATTTGGTATAAGCGTCGGGCGAACCCAGCTATTGGAATTCTCATAACGGGTACAGGAAGTCTGATTACGTGGCTGGGCAATCTGTATGGAATCCCAAGGTTTGGCTATGTAGCCAGCGCATGGACTACGCTAGCGGCTTATGGGAGTATGACTTTACTCTCGCTTGGAATGGGATACAAGGGACGAGGAATGAGACTTTTGCTGGCTCCTCTGATGATTCCAGCAAGTGTGGCGGTGCTAATCACGGCTGTAGAGCCGTGTCTCTCTGAGGGGGTAGAAATCCGAAGCTTTCTCACGGTAATAGGTTGGGTTGGAGTAGGGCTGCCTGCTTACGCTTTCCTCAAGAAAAAACGCTAAGAGGCTTTGTATCTTTGCTGTATGGCGGGTCATAGTAAGTGGGCCCAGATAAAGCGTAAGAAAGCGGTCGTGGATGCCCGGCGAGGAGCCCTCTTCACACGGCTTGTGCGCGAAATCACCGTTGCTGCCCGAGAAGGCGGGCCTAATCCAGACTTCAACCCTCGCCTTCGTTTGGCTATCCAAAATGCGCGCCGAGCTAACATGCCCAAGGATGTAATAGAGCGCGCTATCTCTAAGGGCGGCTCGGGTGCAGACAATTACACCGAAGTCTTGTATGAAGGGTATGCACCGGGGGGCATTGCTGTGCTCATAGAGGCTATGACCGACAATACCAATCGCACCGTATCTCAGCTAAGAACGCTCTTTTCGCGCAGTGGAGGGAGTTTAGCCACCTCTGGCTCGGTCTCTTACCTCTTCACGCGTAAAGGCGTATTTACCGTCCCTGCCGAACGGCTTCCTAGCGAAGAAGCTTTCTTAGAAGCTATGATAGAAGCGGGCGCCGAAGATGTAGAAATCGGCGAAGGCGCAGCTATCATCACTTGCAGCTACGAGGACTTCGGGGCCGTGCAGGAAGCTCTGGATAGGCTCAACGTGGAACCCGAAGAAGCCTCTTTAGCTTGGGTTCCTAACTCTTATGTCCAACTTTCTTGGGATGAAGCCCAGAAAGCCATACGGCTCATAGAGCAGTTAGAAGAACACGATGATGTTCAAAAGGTGTATCACAACTTAGCTATGACAGATGAAATTGCAGCTCGCTACGCCGCTGTTTCGTGAAAACATGGGTTTATGAACACTTTACGTGAAACTCACTTCAACCTGCCTCGTCAGACAGGCTTTTATCGGGGAAAGGTGCGGGATGTGTATGAGATAGACCACGAGTACCTTCTAATCGTAACAACCGATCGTATTTCTGCTTTTGACACCGTCTTGTCGGAGACTATTCCTCACAAAGGTCAGGTCCTGACGGGTATTTCGGATTTTATGTTCCGAACCTATCAAGGTGAGATACCCTCTGCATGGATAGCTACACCTGACCCTAATGTCCTTCTCATGCGACGGGTAAGGGTATTTCCTGTAGAAGTAATCATCCGTCGGTGTTTAGTGGGGTATGCGTGGCGGCTTTATCGAACTGGAAATCGGCTTATCAGTGGGGTGCGCTTGCCAGATGGGCTGATAGAGAATGACCTTTTGCCCGAGCCCATTCTTACTCCTACGACTAAGTCGGTAATTGGCCACGATGTGGAGATATCCGAACGGGAGATAGTGGAGTCAGGGCTTGTTCCGGCCCCTCAGTGGGAGCGGATCCGAGAATATGCCTTCAATCTCTTCAAAAAAGGGGTAGAAATCGCCGAACGGGGCGGAATGCTCCTCTGCGATGCTAAATATGAGTTTGGGGAGTGGGAGGGTGAAGTTCTCCTGGCTGATGAAGTGCATACGCCTGACAGCGCCCGTTACCTCAAGCTGGAGGGGTATTACGAGCGACAAGCCCGCCAAGACCCTCAAATTCACCTCACGAAAGAATATGTACGAGAGTGGCTTATGCGTCAGGGCTTTCAGGGACAGCCCAACGCTACACCGCCGCCCTTAGCGCCTGAGGTTATACAGGAAGCCCGAGAACGATACATAGAAGTGTATCAGCGTCTTACGGGACACGCTTTTCAGCCTCGGCCCTACAACCATATCCATGAGGATATACAAAAGCACTGCGAACTGGCTATAGCAAACCTCAACTGAACAGCCGCTCTCAGATGCTATGCTCGCTCACAGGGCATCGTCCTATCTGAAACCCAGCAAAGCTCCGATCGGCCATCTAATCTGACTATTACGCGCCACACTATTGTGCTTACAGAACAGTATCTAATCAAATGGACTATATTTGTCTAAATCCTTTTTGCCATGGGGTTTTGGACTAAGGTACAACAGGCGCTAACGGTTAGGGATATTCCCTTCCGGGAGATTGTGGAAGGGGCAAATGATGTGATTATCATCGTACATGCTTCGTCTGGGCAAATCTTGTACGCTAATCCCAGTGTTGCCAAGCTGCTTGGCTATGCCCCAGCCGACTTGACTGGAGGTATGTTCACCCACATTTGTGCGCCTGCCTCTGTGAGTCGGAGTGCTGAGCTCATAGCCGATGCTTGGGAGGCTGGTGGGGCGGTGTCAACTGAACTCTTTCTACTTCATGCATCAGGGGAAAGTATCCCCGTAGAAATCAGCACCCGACTGGATAAGTTCGCTGGGCAGCCGGCGATTATTCTCTACATTCGGGACATAAGGGAACGCCTGCGACTTCAGCGGATTATAGAAGACCAAAACCGGAAACTGTTGGAAAGCATTCAATACGCCCGTCGTCTCCAGATTGCGGCTTTGCCGCCGCCCGCCGAGGTAGCTCAGTTAGGCTACGACAGCTTTGTCATTTACATTCCCCGCGATATCGTTAGCGGGGATTTCTACTGGATAGGGCAGCGAGAGGGGTATAAATATGTGCTTCTTGGAGACTGTACGGGGCATGGTGTGCCTGGAGCAATGATGGTGATGCTCTCTCTCGCTCTCATCAATCAAGCTTTTCAATCTATTCCTATACCGACTCCAGCGCAGCTTCTGACGAGCTTTCATCGGAGTTTGGCAGCTATCCTGAATGTAGAAAAGGTGAGAGATGGGGCTGATGCAATCCTCATTCGGTTTGATCCCTCGGCTACTTCTTTATGGTGGGCTTCAGCTGGACGACCTCTGTTGTATGTGCAGGACGGTAGGCTCTGCGAGGCAAAGGGGGAGCGGTACGCTATTGGAGGTGCTACGCCACCTGACCACACTTGGGAAGATCATGTGCTGCCCCTTCAACCCGGCATGCGTATTTTTCTAAGTACAGACGGGTATGCAGACCAGTTTGGTGGACCGAAGGGCAAAAAGCTAATGACAGGTCCTTTCAAACGAATTCTTGAGGATACATCCTCTCTGCCCTTAGCTCAGCAAAAGGAAGCTCTCTTGACCTTTTTTCATGATTGGAAGGGTAGCTTTGAGCAGATAGATGATGTACTTATCGTAGCTTTTGAGATAAAAGCCTAAAGTTTGTCTAGTGGAAGCTATGAGGGAATTGTGGAATACCATACCGCTTCCCACTTATACCGGCTTGCTGATGCAATTGTACGGAGCTATAGCGTATGCCCTAAATCTACCTTACGCCGAATATGCCTCGTGGGTCGGTGGGTTAGGTAGTCTGCTCATTGGACTGGATTTTCAGCGCTTTACGGGGCCGATCCAGTATGCAGCCACTTTTGCAGGCAATACGCTGCTCGCTCTTAGCTTGCCTTATCCATGGACGGATAAGCTACTATTGGCTTTGCCGGCTACAATAGTCTTTGGCTTAGCGCTCACGGTACGGCAGAGGTACATGCATCGTTTTACTTATACTCGTTATCTGTGGGTAGAACCCGCTTTGATAGGGGTTGGGATATTCCTTCTACTCAAGCTGGGAGCTAAAGAGGGAGTTATGCCTTGGGGGGCGATGGTGAGTGCTTTGCCTGGCGCAGTGATTTCAGCGGGCTATATCCAAGATGCCCCGTTTATCGTCAAGGGCTCATCTGGTGGCTATGCGGTCAAGGTCGGGGATAAAGCTCCGGATTTCGCTCTTCAAGGGACGGATGGACGTATTTATCGTCTCTCCGATTTCCTGCATAAGAATCCTGTGCTTCTCCTTTTTGTACGGGGGGACTGGTGTCCTGGATGCCACATGATGCTGCGGACGTATGAGAAAAACAAAGAGAAGTTTTACGCTAAAAATGTCGTCATCTTGGGCATCGGTCCAGACCCCCTTGGCGTGAATCGGGACATGATAAAGCGACTGGGCGTATCGTTTCAAATGCTCTCCGATGATACCTTTAGCGTCATCCGCCGATACGGAAACGCCTACACAAACTCATTCCTTCAAGCCACGGCCGCTGGGTACGAAGCAGGTATCCCTTTACCTGCAGCGTATTTGATAGATAAGTTTGGCATAGTGCGTTATATATCCAGTTCAGAATATGTGGGGGAGTTCTTAGACCCCACCACTATTTTCCCCGTTCTTGAAGAGATAGACCCCGGCGAGCCGCTCAATACGCCGTAGCCTTGAATACCCAAGATAGCCGCTTTATAGCGTATCAGGCTCTACGGTCTTTGCGCTACGATCTCCCAGTTGGGGTGGGGTTCTTCGGCGCTTTGCTTTGAGATAAAGATGCACGTCCTACGAGCGGAGCGTAGCTTGAGACACAACAAGGGAAATGTATGAATAACGGCCGCCTTACTCTTCCTGAGGCTCTGGCACAAAACGGTACCCGACACCTTTGAGGGTTTCTATGTATCCTGCGCCTATTTTTTCTCTGAGCTTCCGAATATGGACATCTACAGTGCGGGGAATCACGAAAGTATCACTACCCCAAACTCTATCCAGCAGAGTATCTCGGGAAAAGTACTTATAGGGACGGCTTGCTAAGGCGAAAAGTAGCTCAAACTCCTTTTTAGAGAGGGGAATGACCTGGCCCTCCTTATGTACGGCGTACTCATCAGGTACGATTTCTATGCCCGGGAACTGAAGCCGCTGCAAAGGGGTTGCGCGGCGCGAAAGAGCTTTAAGACGACTCAGGAGGGAACGAGGGCGGACAGGTTTTACCAAGAAGTCATCGGCTCCGGCTTCAAAACCCGCCAGTTCAGCAAACTCCTCGGAGCGTGCCGTGAGGAAGATGATATAACTCTCCCGAGTCTCAGGCAATTTGCGCAAGCGCCGACAGACTTCTAATCCATCTATCCCCGGCATCATGATATCTAAAAGGACTACCGCAGGCTGATGCTGCTGAGCTAGTCTCAAGGCGGCTTCTCCTTCTTCAGCTAAAAGCGGCTCATACCCTTCTTGCTTGAGATTGTAGGAGAGTATCTCAAGGACATCAGGCTCGTCATCCACGACGAGTACTTTTCGGTTGAGCATCCGCCTCAAAGTAGAGAGGGATATGTAAAGTTAGAGTAAACTCGGGATTGCTGCTGCACCCAACGGAGATAGAAGCGCACGGCCTGGCTTCCTACGGGGCCGAGTCGCTGGGTGAATGAATTGACATACAAGTCTATATGGGCCTTTTGCACGGAGGGGTTTAGTTCCTGAGCGTAAGTACCGATGTAAGCGTTCAAGCCGGGTACTTTACCTTGCCATGCGAGGCGTAGGCTATAGCGCAGTGCTCGGCTGATAAGCCGACGAGGTAAGCCTCGGCGCACCGCTACGCCCCCAAGAGGTATAGGATAGCCAGTTACTTGAGTCCAGTATTCGCCCAGGTCTTGTAAGCACACCAGCCCCCACTGCTTGTAAGTGAAGCGGCTCTCATGAATGATGACAGCCGCCTCTAAGTCTCCCCGAGCTACAGCGGGCATGAGCTTTTCATATCGCATTTCCACTAAGTGCTCGGCCTGAGGTAAGAAAAAACGCAGAAGGCTGTAGGCGGTCGTTCCTTTTCCCGGAATCCCTATTCGGGCTGAGGATAGTTCAGTGTTACTTAGGCGCCTTCGGGCGACTAAGAGGGGGCCGACCCCGTAGCCCAGTGCCGCTCCAGCCGATAGAAGCTGATAGCTGCCTCGGGGTAAAAGGGCGTATTGGTAGAAGGAGATTTTCAAAATATCAGCCTCTCCTCTGTGTGCCAGCTGGTTGAGGGTCTGAATATCCTCATAACGGAAGCGAAGGGAAAAGGGGACCTTCACGTACCCCAGGGCTATAGCACCCCATACGAAGGTATCATTTGGACAAGGACTGATAGCGACCGTGAGGGGCCTCCGCATCAGAATAAACTAACAACTCGTCGTACGACCTGATCAACCAGTTGGGCGGGGCCATCCTCGCGTCCGTGAAGCGCATCCATGACTACCATGATTTTCGGTCCCCGTTCATATTGCTCATACCAAGCATCATAGGCCTGGTTGAGCTTGCGTAGATATTCTAAGCTGATATTTTCCTCGTAGGGGCGTCCTCGGGCTAGTATTTGATCCACCAGGGTAGGTACCGAAGCCCGCAGATAAACAAGTAGGTCAGGCGGGCGCACAAGCGAAGCTATTTTCTCAAAAAGAGCCCGATAGACTTCGTATTCACGCGCTGGCAGAATGTTCATTTCCCGCAGAACTGGCGCAAATACCTCAGCATCTTCGTACATTGTACGGTCTTGGATGTAATCTTTCCCGCTGCGCTGGATTTGAAGGGTGGTCTCTAACCGCTTATTCAGGAGATAAATCTGCATGGGGAAAGCCCAGCGCACCATGTCTTGATAGAAGTCTAACAAAAACGGGTTTTCCTTATCATCCTCGTAGGCTGCTTCGTAACGAAGGGCTTGGCTCAAGATGTAGGTGGCATACGTTTTGCCTGAGCCAATATTGCCGGCGAGAGCGATGTGCATTACCACTGAGCGATTGGAGTTAGAGCTCCTCGTACTCTATCTCCGGGGCGCACTTTGGCTTGGGCATTGAGGGGGAGGAGCACGTCCACGCGTGAGCCGAACTTGATGAAACCGATTTCTTCTCCGGCTTTCAAGGTAGAGCCGACGGAAGGATAAGTAGAAATGCGGCGAGCTAAGATGCCAGCTATTTGTCTCAGGGCGTAGTAGCGTTCAGTAGTCGTGTCCTCTACCGCCAGAAAGGTTTGTTCATTCAGGAGCGAGGCCTTTGGGTGCCAAGCTACCAAATAAGTCCCCGACATATGTTCTTTGACCCTAAGCGTGCCTGGTGCGGGAGCCCAGTTGACATGCACGTTGAGAGGGGACATGAATATGCTGATTTGAAGCATTTCTGCATGAAAGTGCTTGGGCTCAAAAGTAGGACATACTTCCACGACCTTTCCATCGCAAGGTGCGTAGATGAGATGGGGCTCACTTGGGCAGGGTCGCTTAGGGTAGCGGAAGAAATTGAGCAGAAGCGCTGCCCACACCAGCCAGAGCCCTCCTAAAGTCCAGCCAAGCCAAGCTGGGGGCCTGAGCCAGAGAGCTAAGAGAATCCCTACCGTCCCAATCCCCATGGTAGCTGTAATCCAGGCCCATCCTTCCCGATGAAAGCGAACTATAGCCATGTACGAACCCCTTCCGTGCAGTTCTGGCAAATATCTATACTTTCTCTCGCTTGAAAAACGCCTTTCCGAAACGATTCTGCTTCAGAGCTGTGCCAGATTTCACTAAAGCGAGATTGGTGGAGGGAACCGAAGGCATGTGTAGCATCTTTATCAAAACAGCAAGGTAAAACGCGCCCATCCCACGTAACCTCAGCCGCCCGCCATAAGCGCCAGCAGCGATTAGGTATGGGGTGTTTCAAGCGAATGGTTCCGTCAGGTGCCTGTACATACCGACTCTGCTTGTCTGGAATCCAGGTATGATACGCCTCGGGCGAAAGCTCTAAAATCTGAGCGGTCTTGACTCGGGCCAGCTCTACCCCTATTTCTCGTGCCCACTGTAGGAAAGTAGGTATCTCGTGTAGATTGTGCCGAAAGGCAATAAACTGGAGCTCCACTAAGGGGAAGCGGCTGCGCATAGCTTTGCGCAGGTGAAGGAGGCGGCGGATTCCACTTTGTACGGTGGATAAGTCGCCATCTATGCGATACTGCTTGTAGGTTTCGGGTGTCATGCCGTCTAAGGATATTCGCAGGTGGGTCAGGCCAGCGGTGATAAGCTCGTAGCACTTTTCCTCACTGAGGAAGTGTCCATTAGTGCTGAGGGACGATAGCAGCTTGTATCGGCTTACGATAAGAATCAAGCGCCCTATGTGGGGATGAAGCAGCGGCTCGCCTTGAAAATAGAAGAGCACGCCCCACAGGTGAGGATGCAGCTCTTCCATGATTCGCTCCAGTAAGGCTGGGTCTAATCGTCCCGTAGGTCGGGTAAAGGCTCGTAGCCCAGAGATACATTGAGGACACCGAAGGTTGCATGCCGTCGTTGGTTCTATGCCGATGAAAAGGGGATACTTTGGTGGATGCCATGCTACTCTCATACGCGCAAGGAGATAGCTCAGACCTACTGAGACCCCTCTCCATGCCCGTCGGGGTGTAAGCATGCGGCATGTGGCTATGCACCCTCCCAGCATCCATGACCACTTCATTCATCTCAAATATACCTGTGGTCTGAGGAATTCCTGGGGTTCCTTTCTCTAAGAGGGTTCTCACTTCTCCTTGCCCGACTCCTCATTTTCTCCTTATGCCCCCCTCAGAGCGCAGGTGTCCAATTATGGGGGAAAGATAAGATAACCAGCAACCTAGAGGATGCATGCCTGTCATAAAAAAGCATACCCGCCCTGCTCCTGAGTTAGAAGGGTAGGGTTGGCCAAACTAATTCTCTCTAAAACCAGTTGGCCCGGTATCTAAGGGCTAACCTCATAGGTTCCAAAAATCCTGTCCCACAGAGTGGTTGTCACGCCAAATCGCTTCTCTGGAGCTTTAAAGTGGTGGAGATTATGGTTTTGCCAGAGTCCTCTCAAGAATGGGAAGGGAGGGTGGGGATAACGATGGATGGCATAGTGAACATATTCGTATAGTACATATCCTATCCCAAAGCCAGCGTAAAAGGCCCAAACCCATGTCCAGCCGAGTAAGAGCCAAAAAAGTCCCCAGAACAAAAGGGCAATTGGCAGAGTGATGAAGGGGGAAGCTGTAACAAAGCGCAAATCTCTCGGTACGTCGTGGTGCGCACCGTGCATGAAGTTGTGCCAGCGCTGAATGATTGGGCTATCTTCTACATAATGAAGAACAAACCGGTGGAGGATATACTCAGCAAGCGTCCAAGTGAGCAGCCCTCCAAGGAAAAGGGCCCCCATAACCCATCCCGATAACCCTTGTCCTAACCAAGCATAGATTAACATGCCAGTTGAAATAAGGCCATAAAATACCATGACAACATAGGTATTGATGTCTCTATATCTGCTTAGCCACTCCCACGGTTGCTTGAAAAAGACTTGGGGGTAGCTAAAGCGGTCTTTTCTGGGTTTGCCAGCCATGCTACAAAGGTAAGCTTTTTTGTCTCAAAACACCAAAGGAGGAGCCTTGTCTGAGGCGATGGCGATATCCTAACTATTTGAGCTTCTTTGGGTTCGTGAAGAGATGGTCAAAATGCATGAGACCTTGAGCTTCTCTTTTGCTCTGATCCTCGCAGCTCTAACGCTAAGCAGGCTCAACCTGTAAAACCTCTCTTTACTCAGTACCTTTGATCTGTGCGTACCGCTCTGCGCATCTTCGCTTTTGGTAAAGCTGCGGCTCCACGCTTATATATCGCTCTCTCAGCTTTTCTGCTGTTCAACTTCTTTAATGTATTTTCCCTTGCGCTCATCATACCGTTTTTGGAGATACTTTTTGTGCAGGAGGCTGCGCCTGCCTCATATCCTGATACCTTTTCCATCGAGAGCTGGAAGCGATATCTTTTTTATCAGCTCTATCTCTTTCGGCAGGAGGAAGGAGCCATGCAGGCTCTGCTTTATTTCAGCCTCGTCATCGTCATAGCCATTTTGCTGAAAAATGCCTTCCGGTATTTGGCATCCTGGCACATGGTTCGGTTTGAGAATACCATCGTAGAACAGCTAAGAAATCGGCTTTTTGTCCATTTGACTCAGCTACCCCTTGGGTTTTTCATACGAAATAAAAAGGGTAAGTTGCTCAACTTAGCTACGCAGGATGTTCAGATCATTCAAGAAGCAACCGTAGGGACGATTTACAACCTTTTGAATGACCCTTTGACCATGCTATTTTATTTAGGGGCGATGACGATTCTTTCGTGGAAACTCACGGTTGTATCAATTCTGGTATTGCCGCTTACAGGGTGGATGATCAGCCGCTTAGCTCGCACTTTGCGTCGTCGAGCTCATCAGGGCCAGCAGAGAATGGATGTTATGTTGGGGATTTTGGACGAGTACCTCACAGGCGTCCGGACCGTCAAGGCTTTCGGAGCAGAGGACCGAGAACAGAAGCGTTTCATAACCGCTAACGCCCAATATACCCGATTCATGACAGCTCTAAGGCGGCGAATGGAGCTTGCCTCGCCACTTACCGAGGTGCTCAGTGTGTTTGTGGTAGTGGGTATTTTGTACTACGGAACTTTCTCAGTCCTACAGGGCTCTCTCAAGGCCTCTGAATTTATCACCTTCATAGCGATTTTTGGGCAGTTTCTGAGCCCAATGAAAACTTTCAGCCAAGCGCTTTCTCGCTTGCAAAAAGCCATTGTTTCCTTTCGCCGTATAGAAAGTCTCCTTCGGCAGCCTCTTTCTACGGAATATCAACAAGGACTCACGCCGATCCGAGAGATACGCCGTAGCATTTGTTTGAGGGGGGTATCCTTTCGGTATGGAGATAAGGAGGTACTGCGGAATATCTCTTTGGAAATACCTGTAGGTAGTCGGGTAGCTTTCGTGGGGCCGTCCGGGGGGGGAAAGACCACTTTGGCTGACCTTATTGCAGGCTTCTATCAGCCCACCTCTGGTGAAATCTGGGTGGATGGCATTCCTCTGAGGCAAATAGACCCTCGCTCTTATAGGCGCCTTTTGGGGATCGTGCCGCAAGACGGTATGCTCTTCCATGCTACGCTCTTGGAGAATATAACGTACGGTTCCGAAGGACCGCCTGATGAAGCGCGAGTTTGGGCTGCCTTAGAGATGGCTCAAGCTCGCAGCTTCGTGGAAGAGCTACCTGATAAACTCTATACGATGGTTGGGGAGCGTGGACAGCGGTTCTCTGGGGGCCAGCGACAGCGGTTAGCGCTGGCTCGAGCTCTCTATCGCCAGCCTCAGCTCTTGATCCTTGATGAAGCTACCTCGGCGTTAGACAGCGAGTCTGAAGCCCGAATTCATGAAGCGCTCTCCCAGCTACCCCGCACTTACACGCTGCTCCTCATAGCTCATCGGCTCTCTACCGTCCGACAGGCGGATTGGATCTATGTGCTGCATGAAGGAAACCTCGTAGAAGAGGGCACTCACGACGACCTCCTCAATCAGGGAGGGCTATACGCTCGGCTGTATAATATTCAGATGGTGTGAGTATTATGCTTTTGAGGAAAAAGGAGCATAACCCCCTCTTTACCCGAAACTTTACAGAGTTGCGCCCATCGCTTCTAACTGTTCCCTAATCCAACTCAAACGGACTTCTATATCGCTGAGTTTTTTCTGTTCCTTTTCTACGATTTCCTGGGGGGCTTTCTGGATAAACTGCTGATTCTCTAACTTTCGTAGGATGCTTTCTCGGAAGCTCTCTGCTTCCCGCAGTTCCTTTTTTAGCATATTTACCATCTCCATTCTCTTGTGCTCTTCTATGCCCGCGTCTAAGTAGAAAATCTCTTGGTATAAAGTTGAACGAGTTCTAAAGTCTGATTCCACGCCCGTAGCCCTTATCGGAAGCCTCAATAAATGGTCTGTTTCACCCCGATCCGAAGGGTGCAGTAGGGGTACTTCAAGAAAATGCTCAAGCCAGAGCTTGAGAATGGGGGCCATCTTGGCTTGATAACCTGCTATCCGCATAGCTTTTAGGTCAGATAAATGAAGGGCCTGTTTGATTTGACGAATCTTAGAGATGGATGTTTGAGCTAATCGCACCGCATCCAATAGAAACCAGTCTACCTCCGATTGGTCTACGGGAGAGTAGGAGGAGTGGCTTAGAGAAAGTTCTTCGGGGGCTTCGGTAAGCTGATGCCAGAGCTCTTCTGTAATGTAAGGCATGAAGGGGTGGAGAAGTCTCAGTATGCGAACGGCTTGGTCTTCTACCTTTTCCAGCAAAGGAGCAGGCGGTGTAGGTTTCAGTGCTTCTAAATACCAACTGCAAAACTGATCCCAAACAAAGCTGTATAACTTATGCGAGCATTCGTAGAAGCGGTATTCGCGGATCATTTTCTCTACTTCCGCCTCAACGAGACTCAAATAGGCTTCAAACCACCTGTAGGCTTCCCAGGCCAAGGGGGAGTCTGAAGGCTGGTCTTGGGTGCGTTGTCGCCATAGATGCAGCAGACGGAAGCTATTCCAGAGCTTGTTGCAGAAATTTTTGCCTTGCTCGCAGAGCGCTTCATCAAAAAGCAGGTCATTTCCGGCTGGGGCACTCATAATAATCCCCATTCGGACAGCATCGGCTCCGTAAGCTTGTATGAGATTCAAGGGATCGGGGGAATTCCCCAGCGATTTGCTCATCTTTCGTCGCTGTTTATCGCGTACAATCCCATGGAGATAGACGGTTGAGAAAGGCTTTTTTCCAGTAAAGTAATAGCCTGCCATGATCATGCGTGCCACCCAGAAGAATAGAATCTCCGGGGCCGTGACCAGAACCTGGGTGGGATAATAATACTGAAAGTCGGGATTGCGGGGGTCTTCAAAAAAGTCAAATACACTCAGTGGCCACAGCCAGGAGGAGAACCAAGTGTCAAGTACATCGTCATCTTGTCGAAGGGTTCGGGGGTCATAGCCGGCTGCTTGCGCCTGGGCGTAAGCCTCGCTCTCCGAAACGGCTACAAAAATCTGCCCATCCGGTGCGTACCAAGCGGGGATGCGATGCCCCCACCAGAGCTGTCGGGAAATGCACCAGTCCTTTATATTCTCCAGCCAGTGGTGATAAATAGCCGAAAATCGTTCTGGTACGAGCAGGATATCGCCTGCTTCTACAGCTTGCTGAGCTAACTCTGCGAGGGGTTTCATTCGTACGAACCACTGCTCAGAAAGTCTTGGTTCTACCACCGCATCGGTTCGTTCAGAGTGTCCTACACTGTGCTTGTAGGGCTCTATTTTTTCTATCAGCCCGGCTTCATGGAGGTCGTGGATTATTCGGCGTCGGGCTTCCTCACGGGAGAGTCCCTTATAGGGGCCTGCGTTCTCGTTTAGGCGTGCATCAGCCGTGAAAACGTCAATGATAGGCAGTTTATGGCGTTGCCCAATCTCGTAATCCTTCGGATCATGTGCAGGTGTTACCTTCAGACAGCCCGTACCGAAATCAGCATCTACGGCTTCATCGGCTATCACAGGGACATACCGGTCAGTAAGCGGAACCCTGACTTGGCGTCCTATCCAGCTTTTGTATCGCTCATCCGCTGGGCGTACTGCAACAGCTACATCGGCCAATATAGTCTCTGGACGAACCGTCGCTATAACTAAATAGTCTCCTTTGTCTGCGACATACCGTACATAGCACAGCTCAGACTCATGCTCTTTGTAGAGGACCTCCTCATCGGATAAGGCAGTGAGGGCTACAGGGTCCCAATGTATCATGCGCTTACCCCGGTAAATAAGCCCATCACGATAAAGGCGTACAAAAGTCTCGATAACGGCTCTGTAAAGAGAGGGCTCTAAGGTGAATCGGTAGCGCTGCCAGTCTGCACTCACACCGAGTGTCTTAAGCTGCTGCACGATAATCCCGCTATGCTCTTCGGTCCATTTCCATGCTTCACGAAGAAAGGCTTCTCGCCCTATTTCATGCTTTTGTAGGCCTTGACTGCGTAAGCGCGCCACGACCTTGGCTTCTGTAGCTATGGAGGCGTGGTCTGTACCCGGGACCCAGCATACATTGTATCCTCTCATGCGGTAGAAGCGAGCTAAAATGTCTTGGAGGGTGTTATTAAGCACGTGTCCCATATGTAGAACGCCCGTTACATTTGGAGGGGGCATGACGATGGTATAGGGGGGACGGGCATCGGGTTGGCTGCGATAGGTTTGGTATTTTTCCCAGACGGCTCGCCAGCGTGCTTCTACTGCTTGGGGGGCATACCGGCTCTCCATATACCGCAAAGATAGAGGCCCCCTGCTGCATAGCTTTGTGGCTCAACTCTTATGTCTTCTCTGAAAAAATCTTTTGGGGCTCTTGGGGGAGCCACTCTCTTAAGCCTGGCAGCGTATAAATGGGGGCTACCTTTACCCCAAGCTAGTGCTCTCTTTGTAATCCTACTGATGGCGTTTTGGTGGGTTTTGAATGCTTTGCCTTATTATGTAACGGCTACTTTACCTGCCCTCAGCGTTCCCTTCTTGAGTTTCATGGGCTTGAAGGATGCCGCTTTGCTATGGAATGCCTATGCCCAGCCGATCATCGGGTTATTCTTGGGCTCTTTCTGGATAGCTAAGGCAGTGGAAAATCATGGATTGGCGGATTATTTTCAGCAGCGAGTTCTTCGCTGGACGAAAGGTAGCCATCAACGTTTACTACTTGGGTTCATGATTCTTGCAGCCGGGTTCTCTACTCTGCTGAATAACACCAGTGTGGCGGCGCTCATTCTGCCCATTACATCTCGGCTACCCCTACCTAATGAGAATAAATGGCGCTTAGGGTTAGGTATAGCATGGGCCTCCTCCATCGGAGGAGTCATAACTCTCACTGGATCAGCTCCTAACGGAATCATAGCCCAGCTTTTGGAAGCTCAGGGACATCCTATTTCTTACCTGACCTGGCTCAAGTTTGGGGCTCCTGCGGGGCTGGGTATGTTAGGCTTAGCTTACATCGTATTGCGTTCTCCTTCAGGCTTTGTATCCTTAGAAGCTAACAAATCCGTGCGCCTTACACCCAGTGCCCATTGGACGCTGATAGTGCTGCTCTGTACGATAGGGGGGTGGCTCTTTCTCCCTCTGCCTTCGTGGAATGTTGCTCTCTTGGGCGGGGTGAGCTTGTTTATTCTTCGGGCTCAAGGCAAGCCTCTTCTGTCCTTTCAGGAAGGTCGGCGCATCCCTTGGGAGGTTTTATGGCTTTTCGGCGGTAGCCTCGCTCTCGCTAAACTTTTGGAACTATCCGGACTCTCAGCTCGGCTTGTAGAGTGGGCTTATCCTCTATTGAGCCATACTTCACCATGTCTTTTTTTATGGGCAGCTATAGGCATTCCTCTCTGGCTCACAGAACTGCTCTCTAACACGGCCTTAGTGGCTCTGAGCGCGCCTCTTCTTCTTCCCCTTCTTCAAAAGGTGAGCTTACCCCCTGAAAGTCTCATCTTCACGGGAATTGCAACCAGCGCAGCCTTTATGCTGCCTGTGGCCACCCCACCGAATGCCTTGGCCTGTTCTATAGGGGGGGTACCATTTGAAGTGATGAGGCGATATGGATTTTGGCTCAACTGCTTGGCCTTAGGGTGGATTGCGGGTCTTGCGTGCTTACTTATCTAACTTTCCTCCGATTGCGGGAGGTTTGGGATATACTCTACCGGCTGCGGATATGGGGTCGTAAGGCTTTTAGAGTATTTGCCCCTGGATAATCCCCGTCTAACCCGAACTTGAGTTGTGGGAGTATGATAGGCTCCTCATCAGCATATCTTTTTGGCCCAGCTTTAGGGTAAAGAAGGGTCCCCCGCTATCGCGGGCGGGGGACCTTTTGAAGGATAGCTATCAGATTTTTATCTGAGGGTAATGTTGACCGGATTGCCGTTATTGACCTGGATAGAAGCTACCCGGTCACAGGCTTGATTATTGTACGGATCGTAGTTGAGAATGACCGTCCGATTTTGAGTGCTGAGTTGCCAGATACCTTTTACAGGATGTCCGAACTCACAGCTACCAACGAGTTTGAGGGAGTCGGTGATTTGTGTGGTGAAAGGATTGCCTCTCCGAGAGGTCCCCTGGGCACCTCCCCCGATGAACCATATGTCGTCCCAGCGCATCCAAGTATTCTGTCCCTGCGTCTGGCGAAACTCACGCACCGCACTCCACTGAACGGTGCCATTGGGCGTGATAAACCGATGCGATACCACCGTGTCGCGGATGATGCGCTCCCCCGCAGCATTAAGCCCTGCATGGAAAAGGATTTTTTCCACGATATGCTGATTGTCATTCACAAAAAAACTGTCCGTGGTGATGTAAGCCCGAGCCCCTGCTTGATACCATCGCGGCCCAGAGAACCGAATCCGCACTTTGC
>JAOAHZ010000031.1 GCA_026414975.1 Bacteroidia bacterium | reverse complement strand
GTAGATAGGATAGAAAGACGCAATTTCAATCCCACATTGGTGCGATTTTCACGAATTGAGAAGATTGAGCTGTTAGCCCCCCCTCCTTTATTTCAATCCCACATTGGTGCGATTTTCACCATACTAACGAAAATTTTTGAGCGTTTCGCTCGCAGAATTTCAATCCCACATTGGTGCGATTTTCACGGGGAGGGTGTTGGTGGGTAAGATTTTGGAAGAGTATCATTTCAATCCCACATTGGTGCGATTTTCACTTTAATGAGGAGTTGGACTACCTGCTTGAAGGATTGATTTCAATCCCACATTGGTGCGATTTTCACAGTGTGGGAGAATTCGTAAGTATCGTTAATCAGATCAATTTCAATCCCACATTGGTGCGATTTTCACACTGTCGCTCCAGCCGCCAGACCTTCACACCCTCAGGATTTCAATCCCACATTGGTGCGATTTTCACCCGCATCACCTTTGCACTCAGGATAATCAAAATTAGTATTTCAATCCCACATTGGTGCGATTTTCACGGGAGTATAGCTTGTGCTATACCCTTCTACCCCAACTCATTTCAATCCCACATTGGTGCGATTTTCACCAAGCGTAGTGGGCATAAGCATGTCGCACCTGCATCGATTTCAATCCCACATTGGTGCGATTTTCACTCACCCGTGTAGTCGCGCTCAAGGCATGCCCGAACAACATTTCAATCCCACATTGGTGCGATTTTCACGCAGGAAACGCTCCCAAACAAATAAGCCGATCACAAATTTCAATCCCACATTGGTGCGATTTTCACGGGCTGTTTCGGCTCAGCTTGGGCTCAATCCTGTTTATTTCAATCCCACATTGG
>JAOAHZ010000030.1 GCA_026414975.1 Bacteroidia bacterium | reverse complement strand
CTCCGCAAAAGCGCTCAAAGAGCTCACGCAGGCGACGCAGAGCGTGGAAAAAGCGGTAAAAAGCCTCAGCGAAGTTCAAAAAGCTCGCGAGCGGGTAGAGCGTCAGCTGAAAATTCTTACAGACGAAAGCGCTAAAAGTTTATTCAAGCTCAAAGATCAGGCAAAGGAGCTGACCGCCGAGCTGCGGGCGGCGGCGGCAAGCGAACGCGCAGCAGGGGTGGCGGCAGAGTACTTAGCGCAAGCGCAGAAAGCCGCCGCGGCCGCGACGCATGAGGAGATAAACACGTTAGAGCTTTTGCGAAAAGTTCAAACAGGTGTCTTTGAAAGTTATTTTGATTTACAAGATACGCTTGAAAACTTGCGACAAGCATACAAAGATTTAGCCGCACAAGGCAAAGCCTTCACAGACGAAGGGCGGCAAATCGCCGCTGCGGTGGCAAAGCTGGACGCGCAGATAAAGGGGATAGATGCGTCCGTAGGGCAGTTTCAGCGAAACGTGGGGAACTATGCGGGAGGCATACGGCAGTTCTTTGTGGAGTTCCAGCAGCAGGCGGGACAGGCAGGCGGTGCATTAGGCTTTCTCGCACAGGGACTTACGAATATGGGCATTGCCTTCCGTGCGGCGGGCGGTGGGCTGGCGGGACTTGCGGCATCGGTACGTGTTTTGGGCGCTACGCTGCGCTCCCTGGGTATTGTAGGACTGATTTCGCTTGCGGCGGAGGGGATTAGCTTTTTAGCGGACAAGATAAAGGGGTTTGTGCAGAGTTTTTCCGCGGACGCGGACCGCATACGCAAGCAGCTGGACGTGGAGCGGGAGCTAATAGCGCTGCAAAAGCAAGCCGCGGCAGCCGCGAGGGAGCTGGAAGAAGCAGAAGAAAAAACCGAGGCGCTAATCAGCAAGCGCTACGACGCAGAGA
>JAOAHZ010000029.1:557-954 GCA_026414975.1 Bacteroidia bacterium | reverse complement strand
AAGTTTTTATCGGCCCTCTGTGGAGTGGAAACCATCAAAGAAACGAGTTCGTATCCGCCTTTTGGGGCAGTTTTTATCGGCCCTCTGTGGAGTGGAAACATGTGGGATTTACTTTTAACTTGCAGCTAGTTGGACGTTTTTATCGGCCCTCTGTGGAGTGGAAACAACAGACTGGTTTAGGGCAATGGGTTTAGGTGAGTGGGGTTTTTATCGGCCCTCTGTGGAGTGGAAACTTGAGTTTTGGAGGGGATTGAGGGACTTTTCACCACGTTTTTATCGGCCCTCTGTGGAGTGGAAACATTGACTATGACAAATATGCACTGGATACCAATTGGGGTTTTTATCGGCCCTCTGTGGAGTGGAAACAAGATAAACAAAACTGCACGTGATGCAAGTG
>JAOAHZ010000029.1:0-547 GCA_026414975.1 Bacteroidia bacterium | reverse complement strand
CTTTTGCTCAGGCGTCAGAAAGTTTTTATCGGCCCTCTGTGGAGTGGAAACCCTGGAGGTGCAGACGATAACGCCATCCACGACCGTGTTTTTATCGGCCCTCTGTGGAGTGGAAACTTCCTCCCTCCGTGGGGACGGGCGGAGGTGCAGCTGGAGTTTTTATCGGCCCTCTGTGGAGTGGAAACTCCTTCAATTTCCACTGGCATTCATTATAGAGCATTGTTTTTATCGGCCCTCTGTGGAGTGGAAACGGTAAATATTTTATTTATTTCAGAGGTGGGATGCCTGTTTTTATCGGCCCTCTGTGGAGTGGAAACAAGACAGGTTTAGAGGCAGTTTGTCTCTTGTTAGCAAGTTTTTATCGGCCCTCTGTGGAGTGGAAACTTGAAAAATGGAACTCTGTTTTAGGATGCGATTTTAGGTTTTTATCGGCCCTCTGTGGAGTGGAAACGAGGCAGCTTTAGATTTTTATTACGCAAACCTAAAAGGTTTTTATCGGCCCTCTGTGGAGTGGAAACGCGCGGAGCGGCAAAAAGCACCTCTAAGG
>JAOAHZ010000028.1 GCA_026414975.1 Bacteroidia bacterium | reverse complement strand
GGGGTTTTGGGGGGGTTGGGGGTTTTCTGTTTTTATCGGCCCTCTGTGGAGTGGAAACGTCTTTACGCGCCACAGCTCAAGCGGCGTTAGGAAGGTTTTTATCGGCCCTCTGTGGAGTGGAAACAAATAATAGCATCCACGAACCTACGCAGGGGCTCATGTTTTTATCGGCCCTCTGTGGAGTGGAAACACGAAAAAGGAAGTGTTTGATAGCCCAAAAGAAGATGTTTTTATCGGCCCTCTGTGGAGTGGAAACGCAGCCACTTATGCTGCCGCTCTCGTTCCTCCGCAAGTTTTTATCGGCCCTCTGTGGAGTGGAAACTATTTTATTTTTAGATACAGAACATTTGGTTACACANTTTTTATCGGCCCTCTGTGGAGTGGAAACATGATAGAAAATCGAGTGGTGGGGTTTGAGGAGACAGGTTTTTATCGGCCCTCTGTGGAGTGGAAACTAGAAAAACAGGATATACTCAGAAGAGCTATATGCAGTTTTTATCGGCCCTCTGTGGAGTGGAAACAGAAAATATACAAAAAGCGAACGGGCAAACAGCCTCGTTTTTATCGGCCCTCTGTGGAGTGGAAACTATCTATTAGAGCTTTTGCGAGAACAACTCTAATAATGTTTTTATCGGCCCTCTGTGGAGTGGAAACAAGTCCGCCTCGGACTGCACACGGCGGGTTTCGTACAGGTTTTTATCGGCCCTCTGTGGAGTGGAAACTTTAGAGGCAAGTGCGCTAGCAGAGAAAAGACCTCAAGTTTTTATCGGCCCTCTGTGGAGTGGAAACAGGCTCCCAGCAGGTGGAAGTTAAAAGTACAAGCAAAGTTTTTATCGGCCCTCTGTGGAGTGGAAACCAGAGCGGGCAGGACCTCCCGCTCCACGGCTTTGGGCGTTTTTATCGGCCCTCTGTGGAGTGGAAACTATGCTGCATGCCTAAACATACGGAAAAACGCCCAAGTTTTTATCGGCCCCTGTCTCTTATAC
>JAOAHZ010000027.1 GCA_026414975.1 Bacteroidia bacterium | reverse complement strand
ATGTGTATAAGAGACAGCCACAATGTGCCGCCCGCTGGGGGAGAGGTTTTCCGCAAGGCTCAGGTCCAGCGCCCAGCCCTCTGGGAGCTCCAGTCGGGCGGTGTGTAGAAGGGACAACACCGCGTCGCGGTTGAGCTCAAAGACAGGCTTTGTACCTTTCAAGTACAGCGAGAATCGCTTCTCTACGATTAGCTGCGGCAGTCTGGACCGCAGCGCTGCGTTGATGTGCGTAAGCACATCTTTAGTCGTGTGCTTCTCCATATGCGTTAGGTTTTGCATTAGGTTTTGCATTAGGTTCGTGTAAAGTTAGTAAATCTTCCACATCCGCAAGCCCCCGCACAACCCGCACCTCAAACCCCTCCGCCCGAAGCTGCTCGTGGCGAAGGGTTTGGACGGGGGTAGGCTTGCGGTACTGCGCTTTTACTTCTAAAAACACCGCCCGCCCCCGCCGCAGGGCGATAAGGTCCGGGAAGCCCTTTGCAAGGGCGGGCACGCGGCGGTAGTACCCAACCTCGTTCGCCACCTTCGCCACAATCCACCCATGCAGCCGCAGGGCGGTGGCGACGGCTTGTTCTATACGAGCTTCTTCTCTGCGGCGCTTAGTCATATTCGCAATACCAAAACTGCCCGCGGTTTTCCCAGAATCGCCGCGTGCGGGGTTCATACAGCCACGCAGGCTCCCCGCTGGGGGCGAGCCCAACGGGGATGCCTGTAACGCAGTCCTTCGCGGCATACTCCTTTATGCGCCCTTTGCCAAATCCAGCAAGGTGCGCATCGCGCCAGTCCAGAAACAACTGCTTAGCCAGCGCTACTATCTCCTGCGGCCTTTTCTCCGCCAGCGCGCTTGCCTCTAAAAGGACAGGCGATTGCGGGTCTAGATATGCCGCCGTTTTCGCATCTTCTATCCTGATACCTTCTTCATTATAGCGAATAATCTGCCAAAACAAAAATCTTTGCGCAAGATTTATTGCAGCTACTCGTTCAGGCAGGTTTATCATATCAGTACGAGTTTTACAGTTTGCGTCTCGCGCATATACTTCTCCGCCACCTCGGGCGCCTCTGCCCGCAGGCGCTTTGTATCTATGCTCTGCGTGGTAGATACGCTTACGCGCACCTTGCCCGCAGGGGTGCGTA
>JAOAHZ010000026.1:560-1265 GCA_026414975.1 Bacteroidia bacterium | reverse complement strand
AAGTCTGAATAAACTTATCCTCAGACCAGGGATAAGCCAAAGACTCATTAAAGTAATTCGTCGTAGGAAAAACAAGATCTTCTAAGTCTCCCTTAGGAATAATAAGCAGATCCACCTCATTACAAGAAATACGACAAGCACCGACTAAATAGTTAGAAATCGCAACTTCAAGTAAATCAGAAACATGAATACAACCGAAATGACTCGGAGTCAAATAGTTTAAACAGTTCATAAAAGCATAGTAAGCATAATAGCGCACATTGTTAGAAAACTTACCGTTAATCTTGTAAAGCTTAGCCTCAAAATGAGCCGCACAATCAGGAGTTTCTGGAACAGCTTTCAAAAAATCCTCTGCCCCGGAGCTTGGCTCAACAGGACCTGTCACTTTAGGAATCATATCGCCTTATACACCTCAAACTCCATGCCAACAAACAGAAATAAAAAGCCCCCCTCTAAATTGAGGGAGGACGATAGGAAAAGGCTCAAAAAGGCTAAGCCGACAAGAATTCTTTTTTGCCTAAACGGTGCTTGCCAACCCCAAAGAAAGCCACACCCCCACCCCACCCAACAAACTGTACAAAATCTCATACACTAAGCGTCAAGAATAATATACACCCAGCCCAACTCGCCAATTACCAAAAAAACTAACCCCCCCTCCAAAAGGAGGGGGGGCTAACAGCTCAATCTTCTCAATTCACGTCACGC
>JAOAHZ010000026.1:0-550 GCA_026414975.1 Bacteroidia bacterium | reverse complement strand
TGATTGATCAGCTCAGAAAGCTTAATACGCGCCTCAACACCGCAATCCGTCACACGCACCCCAAACCCACGCCGCTCAATCGCCTCAACAACCATCCCCTCCACAATGGGGTACGCTAGCTCTTCTACATAACCCCCAACGAGATCAGGCGCATTCAGATCAAGATACTTCAAGAAAGGATCGTCGTCATAGCTGATAAAGTCATGAACATGCACAAGCGCTAAGCAGTTCCAAACCTTCCAAACAACAAAGCCATGCCCCTCCAGAAGAGACACTTCGTACTTAACATGCCGCGCAAGCCTGCGAAGCGACTCTTCCACCTCGCGCTCTACTTCACCCGTGTAGTCGCGCTCAAGGCATGCCTGCACAATCGGGGCGAGGCGCTGACGAAGCCAAGCAGAATACTTCACATCTAATCCTTCATCGCTGTAATGACTAACAATAATCCTGTTAGCCAGCAGCCGAGCCTCGGAGCTTAGCTCAACGAAGCTCATACCCTTGCGAGTCTTCATGCGAGTCATACTACTGATATACTACACAAATACCATGC
>JAOAHZ010000025.1 GCA_026414975.1 Bacteroidia bacterium | reverse complement strand
GTCTAAACCATCAGGGGCTTCGGACAAGGGGGCGGGCGGCACATAAACACCTCTCTGCTTCGCCCATTCCGCTTCTTTTCGGGCGAAGTAGTCCAGTAGCTGCTGTATCTCCTTTTCGGGTAGCCCTGTCTGCCGCGCCGCTTCTTCTATGCGACTTCGCCACGGGGTAAGCAGTAGCCGCGCGGCAAACTTCGCCGCTACTTCTTTCAGGGTATTGTGCCGCGTACCCTCCTTCGCTGCCACAAGGCGGGCAAGCTCTGCATGCGGGGAAAGCTGCCGCTTAGGCTTTTTGTCTTCTTCTGCTTGTAGCGCCGCCGCCCAAAAAAGGGCAAGGTTCGCCAGTTGCAGGGGGCTACCCTCCACTTTTCGCCCCGTCCAAACGAAGTATCGCCCGCCCATTGTGGGGTAAGCGTAAAGCTCTATTTGTACCCCTTCGCTTACCTCTATGGTCTCCGCCTCCTTGCGGGGTAGATTTTCCGCGGGCAAAACGCCCAGTAGGTGTAGCCCCTTACCGCTTAGGCTCCACTCTGTGTATGTAGCCCAAAGCAGTTCTCCTAGCGCCAAAGCCACCTCGGCGGGCATACCGTCCGCCTTGGGGGCATGTTTCCAGTCCACGTCTATGCCTACAAGAACGTACCCTTCTACCACTTCGCCCCCGAGAAGCAGCCCTAAATGCACTTCGCCCTTAGCCTCTAATGCCCTCCTGTGCCTTTGTAGCCACTTTTCGGCTTCGGCTTTCGTGGTCCAGAGGCTCGGGTCGCTAACCTTTGCGGCTTCTAACTTTCCCGCCTTAGCCGTGTAGGGTTCTTTGTTTGCACTTAGCGCCCAGCGCGGAGCATCAAAAAGCACCTCTAAGGGGACAGCAAAAGCCGCCCGCCCGTTTTCCCGTATGCCCTCCATAGGTTACACACGGGGTTTGAAGGGGTTACGGGGTTGGGCTTTTTCCAGTTCCGTTTCGGGGACTACCCAAAAAGCCCCGATTTTGTGTGCGCTAATGCGTCCTGTCTTTACCCATCGCCATGCGGTTAGGTAGGAGATACCTACCCTACGGGCAAAATCGCCCAATCCAATATAGCCCCCGAAAGGGGCAAAATGTTTTGTCATACCACAAAGATAAAGCGTAGGCGATATACTTATAGAGCATAGCCCCTTTTGCGCAAAAAACGCTGTGGAAAAACCGTGAAAAGTGTGAGATTGTTTAGCGCCCTTGCAAATGTCAGAGTTTTCGTACCTTTGCAGTATGACGGCGCATGAAAAGTTTTTATCGGCCCTCTGTGG
>JAOAHZ010000024.1 GCA_026414975.1 Bacteroidia bacterium | reverse complement strand
GCGTTGTTTCCACTCCACAGAGGGCCGATAAAAACTTATTCAGCATGCATGCCAGTTGTTTTCCGTGGAGCGTTTCCACTCCACAGAGGGCCGATAAAAACCGAGGCGACCCACATCGCCCGCTGGTTTGGGGAGCGGTTTCCACTCCACAGAGGGCCGATAAAAACCCGCAGAGCGGCGGAGGCGGAGGCATACGCATTTTGCGTTTCCACTCCACAGAGGGCCGATAAAAACTGTTCGATCTCTCTATACGTCTTACTCCTTACCCTCCGTTTCCACTCCACAGAGGGCCGATAAAAACCGGCGGTGGCTGGTTAGGAACTCTTATTTACAAAGCGTTTCCACTCCACAGAGGGCCGATAAAAACGCGGAAGGGTATTTACAGAGAATACTGGTTTTTCGGGTTTCCACTCCACAGAGGGCCGATAAAAACAGGTCATGGAGGCTACGGCGGCATACCAGCGCGAAAAGTTTCCACTCCACAGAGGGCCGATAAAAACCAGCTCAGTTTCATCTGAAAGATCAATTTTGTAAAACGTTTCCACTCCACAGAGGGCCGATAAAAACCGCATTACTTAGACGTCTGTGGGACAGGGCTGTAGAAGTTTCCACTCCACAGAGGGCCGATAAAAACCAGTATAGTTACCAACATTGCGCTGGAACTGACCCACGTTTCCACTCCACAGAGGGCCGATAAAAACGTCTTAAGTCCAGCATGCCATGCATACCTGTACATAGTTTCCACTCCACAGAGGGCCGATAAAAACCTTGCCTAGACGTATTGCTCATAGTTACATTAAAGAGTTTCCACTCCACAGAGGGCCGATAAAAACTTGTAGTAAATAAATATAGCTAACCAAGCAATAAAATGTTTCCACTCCACAGAGGGCCGATAAAAACGATTTTTTTGCAGGCACATTTCACTCATTTTGCTATAATAGTTTCCACTCCACAGAGGGCCGATAAAAACAGGATTACCAATTGGGGGCGAAAATTCATTGTACGTTGTTTCCACTCCACAGAGGGCCGATAAAAACCTGGATTTGACGGATATGATTTCAAGTCTGTTTTCAGTTTCCACTCCACAGAGGGCCGATAAAAACCGATGCTGGTTGGTGTTGGAGAGAGGTTACTAACAAGTTTCCACTCCACAGAGGGCCGATAAAAACTCCTGCTATGGCTATAAATTTATATGAATATTTTGAGTTTCCACTCCACAGAGGGCCGATAAAAACTTTCGCTAAGCCGCCCGCAGAGATTGAAGTACTAAAGTTTCCACTCCACAGAGGGCCGATAAAAACGCACACAAGTATACCAAACAAAACGTATGAGTATGAGGTTTCCACT
>JAOAHZ010000023.1:504-1467 GCA_026414975.1 Bacteroidia bacterium | reverse complement strand
CACCAATGTGGGATTGAAATTTGCAGTTCCACGCGCCGCAGCCCTGCTAAGCCCAAGTGAAAATCGCACCAATGTGGGATTGAAATCCCAGTTACGGCGCTTAGGGGCTGCGGCGCATGCAGTAGCTCGTTTGTATCAAGGGGTGCCCCCAGAGCCCACCACGCCCCCAGAGCCTATTCCCGAGCCTACCCCTCCTACCCCCGAACCTGCGGGCATAGGCGAAGCGATAGCGCTATTAGCTGCAAAGGGCATAGTGGAGCCCGAACGGGGCTATGAGATTTTGCCTACCCCCGCCGAACTCATACCGCAAGCCATAGCAGGCATGGAGCTACCCGAAGCGGCGCATAAGGCGCTAATGGAGGCATACTACACGCAAAGCCTGTTACCCCTCCTAATGCCCCCTGCGGGCTACACATGGCAGGCATGGCGGGCTTTGCTTTTCCATGTGGGGCAAAGGCTACCCTTAGTCCCAGAGGTTATGTACTTTCCCAACTGGAACGAAGCGTTCGGTTTTTCCTACCCGCCCAGCTGGGACACCTACAAGGCGGACGGGCTACCTATACCCGTAGGAGGGCTGTATGCGGAATACATACGCTCCGCCCTCCTACAAGCGGGGTATCCTAAGCCGCTGGTCTTAGCCTTTACGCGCTTTGCAGAATGCGGCTACGTGGGCGATGCGGCGGACGCATTCAAACTACCCGTGTCCGAACTAATTAGCTTTTCCCATACCGCCTATACCGCCCTACTTTCCCGCGGGCTACCCCTTCTTCATCGGGTTTTGGAGGTGCGCACAGAGGTATTAGTGCCCCTACCCGAAGCGTTACCCCCTTCTGTGCGCAAATAATACCCCCTTAGAAAAGGGGCGACTTCGGGAAGTTGGGAAAAACAAGCGTAACTGTCTGTGCCGCAGGAAGTCCCAACATCACAAGCAGCTGGAGGCGATGTTGGGACGTTGGGAAAAGC
>JAOAHZ010000023.1:0-494 GCA_026414975.1 Bacteroidia bacterium | reverse complement strand
GTTCCACTATAGGAGCCTGTGGAACAGGTAGCAATAAAGTTTTTTGGAAAAAAATTCGACACTGTGCACTTGTGTAAGAAATGTATGTCCTCTTTCTTTATTACGGAGCTTATCAGCAGAAAAGTCTTCTCTTTCGTATTGCAGACTTTTAGGAAAAATGGTATAACCTAATGTTTATTGTGTTAGACCCTTTTGTACCTTTGGGGTATGCTACCCGAAAGGCACACGGGCGGGCTTGTATCGCTACCCCAAAGCCCTGCTACCGTACTGGATGCCATAGCGGGACACCTTAGTGCCAGAACCCGCACAGAGTACTTACGAGACCTGCGGGCTTTCCTTAGGTGGTACGCTCCTAATGCGGGCGATATGGAAGCGCTACGGGCTTTGCTTTCCCTTTCCCCGTTAGAGGCGCATAAAGTAGTTGCGGACTATCGCGCCCACCTACGAGCCCAGAACCGCAAGTCTGCTACAATAAACCGCTCCCTCTCTGCGAT
>JAOAHZ010000022.1 GCA_026414975.1 Bacteroidia bacterium | reverse complement strand
GCGTAATATAGGTTTGAGTGATGCTATACTTATAGCAGAGACTAAGGCGAAAACTCGTGGCATACGTCAGTTGTTTGGTCTTCCGTTAGGAGAAGAAGAGGCGAAGGATGTGGTGGGCGTCGATGGCAAAGGTCTTGAGCAGTTAGATGATGTTTCTACTGTTCGAGAACTGATTGAGGTAGGGCGTAAGCTGCTAGTCTCTTATCCGCATCTTAGAGAATCGATAAGGCTTGAGCTTCGCCGTAGGTACGAGGTCCTCAATGAGATGACTGGAGAAGTTGCAGATGAAAAGTTTCTGAGTTTCGTAGGTCTAATTCAGTAGGTTATGGCTTTGACGGCTAAGCAAAGGGCTGAGGTTTTGTATTTAGCCAGTCAGGGTAAGTTCTCTGACTTACTGAAGAAGTACGCTAAGTACTTTTCCCGTTCTTCTGAAGGTCTTGTTTTTAGCCTTACTTCATCTGAGGCTAAGAATATCTATAACTCAAACATAGAGAGCAAGATAGATCTTAGGAAGGGTTATACTTTTGCGGATGGCAAGGTAGTATATCTTAAGAGGGATAAGGGGGATGGGACGTATTATCTTCTTTTTCGTGATACTACCCCGTCTGCTTCTGCAGGCGGGGTATTTTATTTTCCTCATGAAGCGATAAAGGCATTGCAGGATATAGCCACCTACCTGCAGGGTATATATTCTCTCCAGAAGCTATACATAGACAAACTCAAGCTGTATGATTCTGACGGGGGAAAGATTGAGGACTTTGAATAATGGTTATGCTTCTGTTACGAGTGTATCGGATACACCAAATAGCGATGATCGCTCTGTGTTGTGCTCTGCGTTATTTCTTTGTCTTCTCTATGCAAATAGGTATCCTGCTTATATAAGGAGGGCAAAGCGTCTGCTTTTTTATCTTCGAAAAGTCTATGCTCAGTCTTATCTTCAAAGGGGGGCTGGGCTATTTTTTTTGCCGATTGGAGCTTTGGGGTCTCGGGCGTATAGGCTTGATATATTCATCAGTTGCTCTCTTGTGGTATTTCAAGGAGAGCGGTATATTATACCCGAGATAGAGGGCATGTCTGACGTGATTGTCGGTGATCTATTTTATCAGTCACTAATGGAGAAGGGGGCATTTTCTGGTGAGTTTGAAGGTAATCAGCTCTTATGGATTGGATGGTCTGGAGGCTATGTTGGGAATTCTCTTGAGGCTGATGCGTTACCGATACCTACTGATTTTGATTATCCTGAGTGCAAAGGTGATGCGGATAAAGCGATTAGTTATGCGTTTGTTTTCCGCATGATTGAGGCGATGCGTAACCTTTTGAGTAATCGTAAGATAGAGAGTACTTATGCTGATTTTTGCGGCTGCTATCTTAGAGATCAAACATGCGCGGCTGCAAAGCTTGTAAGCGATGCAGAGGTTCGGGCACTGTACGAGGCATTAGCTAGTTATAGGTCATAATTTACATCTGCTATTTTGATGAATAGAGTATATCTACGTT
>JAOAHZ010000001.1:167033-453379 GCA_026414975.1 Bacteroidia bacterium | reverse complement strand
GGCATATATAACAGGCTATACTCTGTCTCTTAATTTTGACGTGACGACAGGGGCTTTTCAAACTATTCACGGAGGAATAGGCTATAATGATGTGTTTGTCACAAAATTGAATGCCTCAGGTAATCAACTATTGTATTCCACTTTCATTGGGGGGAGTGACAGAGATGACGGCTATGATATAGTGATAGATAACTCAGGAAATGCCTATGTAGTAGGGGCGACTTGGTCTAATAACTACGACGTAACACCCACAGCATATCAGACTACTAATAATGGTTCCATAGATGTTTTTGTAACTAAGCTTAACCCTCAAGGCAACCAGCTTTTATATTCTACCTACATAGGGGGAAGCGGTCGAGAGTTTGGCTACGGAATAGCTATAGATGCATCGGGTAATGCCTATATAACAGGTGCAACTGAATCTACTAACTATGATTTAGCAGGTACACCCTTTCAGTCTACTAATGGAGGGTTTTGGGATGTTTTCGTGACAAAGCTCAATCCCCAAGGTAGTCAGCTCGTGTATTCTACTTATATAGGAGGGTCGGATCTTGATTACGGTCAAAGTATAGTGGTAGATGGAAACGGAGTTACCTATATCACAGGGCATACGTTCTCAAGTAATTATGATGTCACTAGTGGAGCATTTCAAACCAGCCATGCTGGTTGGAACGATGTCTTTGTAACGAGGCTAAGTGCCTCAGGCAGCACCTTACTTTATTCTACCTACATTGGGGGACCTAACAATGATTTCGGACTTGATATAGCACTGGACGCATCCGGGAGAGCATATGTGACAGGTAATGCAGGAGTTTGCTATCCAACCACAGCAGGGGCATTTCAGGTTACGATTGAGGGTGGTATCGATATTTTTATAACAAAGTTATGTTTTTCCTCAGGGTGTGGAATCAGTTGCAATGTATGTAACAGCTGCTCTCCATTATCAGTAGCCCATCTCAAAGCTCATGGGGTAAGGCGAGGCCGGCTGGTGGAACTGTATTGGGAGTTGAATAGTTCTTTGAAACCTATAAAATATCTGATTGCACGACTCAAAGGAGGGGCAGCGGAGCTAATCAGTGAAGTAGTAGGCCAAGAAACGCGTTATGCAGATGAAACTTGTGGAGAGGGCTCATGTACCTATCAAGTGTGGTGTTACTTAGAAGATGGGCGTGAGATTCGCTCTAACGCAGTTGTAGTGGAGGCAGCGGATGAGGGTTACATTCCGATATATCCTGTAGGAGTAGGAGGGAAAATAAAAATTGAAAGGGCTGGAACTTATGAGATTTGGGAAGTTTCAGGACGCCTAATAGGCATATGGGAGGTAGGCGAAGAGGGAATTTGGATAGACCTGCCTGCAGGGGTATACGCTATAGTAGAACGGCGAACAAGCAGGACATACAAAGTGGTGGTAGATTGGTGAGGAGTGATAATATTTCTGAGCTCATTGATGGCTTTTCCTTTCCGTATCTAAATGGCTTTTAGGGACTCGGAGTTGGCTTATCGCCTTGTAGGATGTGCTGGCTGTCTCTTGTCCAACTAGAGCAGGGTACATAGCTTGCAGCTGGATCTCTTATACGCAGTAAGAGGGGCACAGACATTCGGCTGAACGAAGTCCCGTATGATTGGAGTAGATCGGCTGAGGGCTAACAGGTCCCTCACCTCACCGGGGAATTTGACCCATTTATAGGTTCACCTACTCGTTAGTGGGGTTTTCCCCACCTGAGCCCAAGAGAAACGATTTGTGAGAGTCCTTCTCTCAGACACCTCTTCGTATTGTATGCATGTTCATATGGAGAATGGTCTCGGAAATGCTGAGTAGCGTAGAGGCTGTAGGCAAACAATGGTGTAGGGGAGTCTAAATGAGTTGGAAGCCCTTCCATACCCAAAAATGGATAAAATGACGGTTCAGTTTGTAGTAAGTGGCCCAGATCCGTGGGAGTCTGTTGCCATAGGATATGCTACAAGTGGTTATAGATCGGATTTTAGAGCTTCTTGAGAGGGGGGGGCTAGAGACCTGACTCTCACATAGAGAGCTGCCGGCAGGGCCGTATCTTCTGCGGGTGATGCAGGGGGGTGAGCTGCGCACGAAGCTGATTCAGCGGCGGCAGTAGTTTTTAGGAGAGGGAGAGCAGAACAGCTCAAAGCAAGTCGGTCTTCGCTACTAAATGAGGGTGTAGCTTTGGGGCGGCAGCCGCCTTTGGCGGCTGCCGCCCCAAACCCCTAAAAGCGAGGATAACTTCATGGGGAAAGTAGCGCATCACAAGGGATTGAGACCTGATAGCTGCAAACCCTCAGCCCATGAAAGGTAATCCTTTCCATTCAAACTTGAAAATTATCAGCTCTTCCTTGGTATTGGGTCAGCTTTTGATTCTCTTCTTATCAGACCCTTCTTTATCCAGCCATAAGGAGCTACATAGTCAAAATGATTGGCTAACTCAGCCAGATAGCGTTGGGCTTCACAAGATAGCCGTACTCTTCCTGGATGACCTTGAGGATTGATAAAAACAGCTTGAGCCGTAGAGTCAGCGAGGAGCTGATCTATGCCAATCCGAGTATGCCCAGGGGTATACAGTTGGTAAAACCGCATCGTAAGATAACATGTAGGGGAACGGCGAGCCACAGCTGTATCACACTTGCCCAAGTAATCCCCGAACCGATACTCCGGATAGAAGTAGGGAGTCGTGCCTGCAGGGCCGAGCCATATCTTCCCAGTCGGCTGCAATTTCAGCTCTCGGAGGGGAAACGGCACAAATACGGAGAATACATTTGAGACACTATTCGTTGTCAGTGGTTTTACATATGGACTAGTCGCAAAAAGTAGAGACCACCTATTGCTAATCCCCGCAGAAACACTGAGTAGAAGTCCTATTTGGAGCCATCGCCCCCACTTGTCTAAGGCAAATGCTGCCAAACCAGCCAGGAGTACATAACTCTGAGCTAAGTATCGGTTACTCAAAGGGGCACTCTCCCATGCATCGCCGCCGACATATACAGTATATGCACAGACGCTCCCAGCTAAAACAATCGCTAAAAGGGATAGGTCATGACGGCGACCTAAGCGATATGCGCCATACGCAGCTAAAGCCCAAAGCGGCGTGTTGGTCCCCACACTTCCAATCAGGGTGGCTAATCCATTTACCACTCGGAGAACCAAAGGAACTGAGGCCACCTTAAGCTGGTAGGTATTAGGCAGCAAAGTCTTATAGTACATCCAACGCCCTATTGTCAAGAGGGCCAAGGTTAGGAAAGTGATCAAGGAGAAAGAAAGGAGCGGAGCCCATTTTTTCGTTCTATAGGACCAGAAAAGCCCGATAGACAAGGCTGGTACTAAAAAATCCATTCGCAGAAGAAGTCCTACAGCGGTAGCAAGAAGGACTCGCCAGTCAGGAACTGAGCTTTGAGCTGCCTTGAGACTAAGGTAAATCCCTAATGTCAAGATTGCACCTGTTTCTAAACCCATGAAGTGCCATAGCGTAAGAGGCGGGAAAAGAGCCACAATCCAGCTTGCGAGCAAGGTACCCTGCGGGGACAAGTAAAGCGAAAAAAGCTGTCTTGCATAAGCAAATTGAAAAGAAAGCGTGATGAATCCAGTGAGAATGATGGGTAGAGCTATAATATCTCTGGGTATGCCACAGAGATGCCAGAATGCCATATAAAGTACCCAGAGGGGATTTGTAAAGCCTTCTACTTTATCAGCTCCACAGTACCATACGAGACCACACCCTTGTATCAGGCTGCGTGCGTAGTCCATGGAGATCATAGCATCGTCTGTGAGAAGAAAGCGAATAAAATGTCCCTGCTCATCCTTCTGGATGAGAAAAAAGAAGATAAACCAGAGAGCTATCAGAAAAGCTGTGAAGAGGGGTAGCCGAAAGCTGGAAAAAACCTTCTGCATGCGGGACAAAGATAGACTGCACCAGTGCTCTTTGAAAAAATCTAAGCTGCACCGAGGCTGAGAAAAGAACCTTCACTTTGTCTTAGCCAAGTGGCGGTAGCTACCGGAGAAGCTACCCTACTAATGTCAGAGAGTCCGCCAAAGCTTTGAGGATGATTTAGGGGTAGGAATAAGGTAAGTATAGTAAGTTGGGGGGCGGGCGGCGCCAAAGGCGCCGCCCGCCCCCTCCGTTTCCCCCTCTACCAGTAGACACAGCCATTATAGTTTCCGTATTCCAAAATTTTGGTATATTTACCATATGAGAACAAGCGGAAGCTGGCTACTCTTCGGGCTCGCTGTAGTACAAGCTCAAAATGTAGGCATAGGCACAGTGGCCCCTTCAGAAAAGCTCCATGTAGCTGGGAATCTAAGATTTGACGGCGCCCTCATGCCTAATGGTGCCCCCGGAAATCCCGGACAATTCTTAGTTAGTCAAGGTGCTCATCTACCGCCAATATGGCAGTCTATCCGTATGGAAGCTGCCTACACTTCGGCTACGGTAGAGCTCCCATCTTCTGGAACGGTTACAGATGTAGTTACTTTGCCTACCCTCACCCTTTTGCAGGGGCAGCGAGTACTTCTCTGGGCTTCAGGTCATGCGCGAAACTGGCCCTCCGACTGTTATACCCATGCCGAGCTGCGCATACGAGTGAATGGCCTTAACCTCCCCCAAGGTGGAGCCACCCGACTCATGACAGATTTTCGGTACACTCCTCAACAATACACATGGGTCCATGCATGGGCTATCAGTGCTACCTACGTCGTACCTGTAACTGGTAACTACACATTCTCACTCGTGGGGGCCAGCGCCGGAGTACATTTAGAGAACCAGGGGGTGGAATGTATGTAGGAGGGGGTGGAACAGGGCAGCCTCAAGCCGCTCTCATAGCCCTTATCCTACCTGAGTGAGACCGCAGCGATAGTTGCCAGAGCAATCCGAAGAACTCCTTCAACTCGCTTCCCATCATTCCTTGACCTGCTCCTCCCCGCACGGTAGCCGCTCTTAGAGCCAACCCATCTAAATCCGATTCAGTCCGCATAAACACGATACCAGTCCCCGCTTAAGGCTGTAGAACTTACCTTTGCATCAATGCATGCGCTAAGCTGCTGCTCATTGCTTTTACTTTGGGGACTTATGGCAGGGCAACTACCTCCTTTGATAGACCGAGAGCTCTTTTTTGGAGATCCTCAGCTAGCGAGGGTAGAAATCTCTCCCGATGGAAAGTGGATAGCCTTCGCTAAACCGTATAATGGAACGCTTAATATCTGGCTTCAACCCATTCAAGAAGGCGAACTCGGAGAGGCCTTCCCTATTACAGCTAGCCCCCGAAGGCCCATCACAGATTTCTTCTGGAGCCGAGACAGCCGCTATATTCTGTATGCTCAAGATAAAGATGGAGATGAAAACTACCACCTGTATCGCATTGCCGTTGGAGAAATCGCTCCGGGGCAGATTCCTCCTGTAACTGACTTGACCCCCAAAACGGGCATACGGGTTCAGGCTTATGCCTTTCCCCGAACCAAAGCGAATATAGCCTACATTGGAATCAATGATCGAGACCCTAGTCTCCACGACCTTTACGAATTGGATATCCTCACAGGTCGGCTAACCCTTTTATACAAAAACAAAGAGGGTATTCTGGGCTGGGGCATAGACGAAGCAGGACGCATAAGAATAGCCGTAAAAATGGGGCCCGAGGGGGAAATTCAGCTCTTCTCAGTACACCGCCGCGGTAAGGGCTTTTCTTTCAAAAAGCTCTATGAAACCGCTTGGGATGAGACGGCTACGATTGCCCACTTGCCCATCAGGGGTAAAGAAGTGTATCTCCTGACTAACAAAGGCACTGATAAGCTACGCCTTGTAGCGCTAAATATAGACACAGGAAAAGAGCGGGAAATCCACCGAGACCCAGAGGATAGAGTGGATATAAGTTCGGCCTTTTTTGATGAGAAAACGGACAAGCTACGCTCGGTTACCTACATAGACGATAAACGACGCCGATACTATTTTGACCCTAAGTTAGAAGCCTGGTTCAGAAAGTGGCAAACTCTCTTGCCCGAAGGAGAGGTAGGCTTGGGGGGACTTTCGGATGACGAGAGATATGGCATTGTAGTATTTAGCAGCGATAGAGAACCTGGACAATACTACCTCTGGGATGCTCAGCGCGAGAGCCTTCGTGAAATCGGCCGCGTTCGGCCTAATCTCCCTACAGAGCATTTAGCTGAGATGAGACCTATACGCATCAAAGCCAGAGATGGGACCGACATTCCAGCCTATCTTACGCTACCCAAGGGGATGGCCCCTAAAAATTTACCAGCGGTTCTGTACGTGCATGGAGGACCATGGGCTCGGGACTACTGGGGCTATGATCCTATAGCTCAGTTCTTAGCCAACCGAGGCTATGCCGTGCTTCAAGTGAATTTTCGCTCATCCACAGGTTATGGCAAAGCCTTCTTAAATGCGGGAAATAAGCAGTGGGGTACAGGGGTGATGCAGCATGACCTTACAGACGCTGTAAAGCAAATGGTCAAGGAGGGTGTCTTTGATCCTAAACGAATAGCCATCATGGGAGCCTCCTATGGAGGCTATGCTACTTTAGCGGGTGCGGCTTTTACGCCAGAGCTCTACGCATGTGGGATTTCTATAGTCGGCCCTTCCAGCATCATCACTTTGATAAAGTCCGTCCCGCCCTATTGGCGCCCCCTCATCAAGCTATTTGACAATAGAGTAGGAAACCTCAACGACCCAAAGGATGTAGAACGGCTCAAAGCTCAGTCGCCTCTATATCATGTGGACCGCATTCGCATACCTCTACTAATCGTCCAAGGAGCCAATGACCCCCGCGTCAAACAGCAAGAGTCTGATCAAATCGTAGCTGCCCTCTACGCTAAGGGCTATAAGGTTCGCTATCTCCTCGCTCCTGATGAAGGACATGGCTTTCAGAACTATGACAATCGCATGGCCATGATAGTCTACATTGAGCAGTTCTTAGCAGAACACCTGGGGGGACGCCTTCAACCAGATGTTCCAGAAAAAATTGCCCGTCGTCTTCAAGAAATCACTGTGGACCCCGCCAGTGTGCGAGCTGTGCGAGAAGAAGAAGCCCCCTCTACTACGGCTATCCTACGGCTCCCTCTGCGCACTCCTATCAGCACGAGATGGAGCTACCAAATCAACCTTCCTGGGAAACAGGTCAAAGCTGAAGCGGTAGAGTCGTGGGAACAGGCAGGCCAAGGATGGCGATTTACTTCTCGTACAGAGTCGCCTGAGCTGCCCGCTCTGCTTGGCAGGGATACAACCGATATAAATCCCTCGGGCGAAATGACTCGCTATCATCGCTCCCAACAGGGTGTGGACATCCTCCTCATCCGAGAAGGCAACCTTCTCAAGGGCACCTCTCAGGTAATGGGACAGAAAAATGCGTTCGAGACTCCTCTCCAAGATAACCCGCTGTACCCCACCAACAACGCTTTACTGTATTACTTAGGCTCCTTGCCTCTATCCATAGGCTACAAAGCGAGCTTTCCACTCTTCTCTCTGCAAAGACAGGAGTTTTCTCAAGCCGCCCTTTTTGTAGAGGGAGATGAGCGAATCACCCTTCGAAATGCCACCCGTGAGACGTGGAAAATACGTTTAGAGACCGAAGGTACAACCCAGCATGTCTGGATAGAGAAGGAGTCAAAATTACCTATCAAAGTTGAGATTTCCGAGGGTGGCATCACCCTGATAGGTGAACGCGTAGAATAGGGAAGAGAAAAGCCCGCTTGACCCAAGCGAAGTACTTTCGCTCTGATGCGATGGGTGAGCCTCCTTGTTTTCACTTACTTATCCGCTCAGAAGGTGCGCCTGCGGGCTGGTCCGATGCTCGGCTATACTCAAATGCGTGAAGTTTCTATATGGCTCCAAACCACAGCTCCCGCCACAGTTCAGGTGGCCTATGCCGACACCGCCCAACCTGCCAAGGTCTACCGAACTTCTTCCATTCGTACCGATTCTCTTATGGCCTATACAGCCCACTTTCGAATAGGGTACTTAGAGCCAGGGCGGGTGTATCGTTACACTATATTTCTGAACGGCAAACCCTACCCCTTACCTTATCCCACCTACTTTCGGACTCTACCTCAGTGGCGCTGGCGGAATCCTCCGCCCGATTTTCGCTTTGTCATTGGTAGTTGTGCTTATATCAATGATTCTCTCTACGATCGCCCCGGCGAGCCATATGGGAGCGGCTACGAGATATTCTCGTCTATTACTGCCCAGAAACCCGACTTCATGCTTTGGCTCGGCGATAATGTATATCTCCGAGAAGCTGACTGGAACAGTCGATCAGGCATTTTATACCGCTATACCCATACTCGCAGCCTGCCTCAGCTTCAACCACTGTTAGCAGCATGCCCCCACTATGCAATTTGGGATGACCATGATTTCGGTCCTAATGACTCTGACAGGGGCTTCTGGGCCCGCCACTTGACTCGGGAAGCTTTTACTCTTTTCTGGGCCAATCCCTCCTACGGCGTATCCAGTGCCCCTGAGGGCATAACGACTTTTTTTGAGTGGGGCGATGCTGACTTTTTTCTTTTGGATAATCGCACCTATAGAGCTCCTAATAAACGCACCACGGGGACTCGTACGATGCTGGGCACCTCCCAGTTGGAATGGCTACTTGATGCCCTCAAATCTAGTCGCGCCACCTTCAAGTTTGTGGCTTGTGGAAGTCAGATACTGAATCCATCGGTAGGATACGAAAACTTCATCAACTTTCCCGAAGAGCGGGACCTACTGCTCAAACGCATAGAAGAGGAAGGTATATCAGGTGTGGTATTTCTCACAGGTGATCGGCATTATTCGGAGATATCGGTTTATACGCTCTCCAACGGCCAAAAAATATACGACATCACAGCCTCACCTCTCACCGCTGGACCGTTCACCGCTGCGGCCGAGCGGGACAGAAATCCTCTGCGTATCCCTGAGACCCTCACCCCTCAGCGTAACTTCCTCCTTCTCTCTATTAGCGGACCCGAAAAGGATAGGCAGCTCAAGGTAGCCGCTTTTTCCACCTCAGGGGAAAGGCTCTGGGAATACACGATACTTGCGCGCGACCTGCGCCCAAGGCGATAAGGGCCGCAACGGGCTTAGGTCATGCTCTACTGGGGTATGTATTGCTGAGGACGTATGCCTTATGCCGCCATCCCTAAAAGCCGCGCTACCGTCGCTCCAATCTCAGCTGGACTCTCTACTATATGTACGCCGCACTTAGCTAAAAAGTCCATTTTATCCCGAGCCATTCCTTTGCCACCAGCAATAATCGCCCCTGCATGGCCCATACGACGCCCGGGTGGGGCTGTCTGTCCAGCAATAAATGCAATTACAGGCTTCGTCCCATGGTCCCGAATCCATTCGCCCGCCATCTCTTCATCGGTTCCACCAATCTCGCCTATCATCACAATAGCTTCCGTTTCGGGGTCCTCCATGAAAAGGCGAATAATATCTATATGCTTAGAGCCCACAATCGGGTCTCCGCCAATACCAACGCAGGAGGACTGCCCCAAACCAGCCTGAGAAATCTGATGGACCGCCTCATAGGTTAGCGTGCCCGACCGGCTCACCACTCCTATGCTTCCAGGACGATGAATAAAACCAGGCATAATGCCCATTTTAGCCTGACCAGGCGTGATGATGCCAGGGCAGTTCGGTCCTATAAGCCGAACATGGGGATAGTCGCTTTGAAGGACATACCTAACGCGCAGCATATCCCGCACAGGTACTCCATCGGTTATGGTAACGATTAGCCGAATGCCTGCAGCTGCCGCCTCTAAAATAGCATCGGCAGCCCCCGGCGCTGGTACGAAAATAATAGAGGCTTCCGCTCCAGTTACCTCTACCGCCTCTTGGACAGTGTTGAAGACAGGCAGACCTAAGTGTAACTGCCCGCCCTTTCCAGGAGTAACCCCTCCTACTACCTTAGTCCCATACTCCAGCATCTGCTGCGCATGAAAGGTGCCTTCCTTACCCGTGAAACCTTGAACTAAAACTCTGGTGTGGGCATCTAATAGGATAGCCATGGCGCAAACCTACGAAAAAAGCCCCCCCGCCCGTATAGCGCGAGGGGGCTAATAGAATCTTTTGAATGTCTTTTAGGGATTGAGCGCTGCTTTGAACTCAGAGGATTCTCGCTGCTTGCGGAACTCTAAGTCTTTTTGAGCTTTCTGAGCGAGATTACGATCCTTTTGTACAGCTCGGCGAAGATTGGTAACCAGGAGATTGTTATCAGCCGAGCGAGCTCCTACGATAGCAAGAACATAGTAGGCCAAAGCATTATCCGGATTCTGCTGAATAGCCCGCTCTAAGGAAACCTTCGCTCCAGCTAAGTCATTCATGAGAAGGCGCGAAAGCCCTGCGTTGTATTGAGCCCCAGGAAGGTCTCCTGCATTACCAAAAGCCTCAGCCGCTGCCGCATACTGAGCCGTTTTTTCATATATCACGCCTAAGTTGAAAGCAGCTTCGGGAGTAGGCCGAGCTGCATAAGAGGCTTGGAAGTTTTGGGCAGCTTGGGCATACTCTTTACGAGCCGCATGGATAAGTCCCAGGTTATTCAGTATGGCAAAGTTGTTCGGTGAGAGGCGATTAGCCGAGTTGAGATAATCAGCCGCCTCATCTAAGCGCCCCGCTTGAATAGCTACCGCGCCCAGATCGTTAAGCGCTCGGTGGTCTTGTCCATAACGAGATGTATAAGCTTTTAGAAGGCGCTCACGCCGTGAAGCATCTCGTTGACGAGTCGTGGCAAAATACAGCTCCTCTTGAGCAAGCGCATTATGGAGAGCCTCCTGTGAAACAGACCCGTTTAGAAAAGCATTCGCGATGCTGTCTATCTGCTCGTCAGACAGACGCCCCGAGAATCCTTCCAGACGCACATGGGTCCGACGAAGAGGAGCTAAGATAAATTCTACCTCCTTTGGTCCCCCTACAAGCTGCATGACCTTTTGCTCCTTGGCATCAGGCGTGAGATTGGAGCCAATCACCTGAACCACTTGATCCCGAACATTCTGAGGCAGGGAGGTTTGGGCAAGATTCTGCTTAAAACCTTCCCAGTCCTGAGGGGTGGCCGAGACCTTGAAGAAAGTAGTGTCCAGATACTCCTTGTAGCCTTCTTTCCGCATCTGTTCAATCAACCACTTCTGAACCTCTTTGTAACGATTGAGCGACAGGAACTGATTTCGTCGAAATCGTCCTTCTGGTGAGGCATAACCTGCTAAGGTTACCGAAGTTGCAGGCAGCTTCTTCTGGAGGAATGCTACAATATCGCGTACGGCTTGTCGTTCGTATTCACCTGGCTGGATGAGATGTACATTTTGAGGAAACTGAAACAGAGCTTCTAAAGTAACGGGACGCTTAGAGACGTAGGTGTGCTGCTCAAAAAGCACATAGGGTCTTGCATCCACAAGGCGAGAAGTGGTAATGCAGCAAGGCGCCAGGTCAAAGTCTGGAAGGTCAAAGGTCTTACCCTTTCGCTCGTAAGAATTTTCAGCCACAAGCATGCCACCGTCCATTCCTTCTTGAAAAGCAAAGCTGCCCTGGGTGCTAAGCGTGGCTCCTTCTTTCTTAAGCTGCTTTTTAGGATACTGATCAGCCGAGATGGTAATAGTACGAACCTCATAGCGCTGGCCTCCATTCTTAACTACTAACTTACCCGTGTAGGTGGACTTGGGCCGGAAGCCAGACTTCGGCGGGATTGTAACTTTCCCACTGTAGCGCACAGAATCAGCGTGCACTTCCAAGGGGTTAGGGCTAATGGTTACAGCGGTTCCCTTGAACTTGGCGCAATGGGTAAGCAGGATCATACTGAGCACGACCCCCGCTAACCCGACGATTCGGTAGTAGGCGGTTGTTCGCATAGGCTTGTGATTTTTCAGTCGCTGCAAAGGTAGAGATTTTGTATGAAGCACGACACGGGGCTTAGAGTTCAATATGAGAGGGGGCGTACGAGGAGAAAGTCCCCCCATGCGCCTCCTTGGCTTTGCAAGGATTATGGTCGGCAGAGTACCCAGCGTTCTGAGAAGACTCCTCGGTCTGTATGAATGCGCAGCACATATATACCCTGAGGTATATCGCTGGGCAGCTCCCACATGTAACTGCTCGTTAGATTGGTAGCTGCAGCCTCAGCGACCCTTTCTCCGGTGAGGGTATACAGTTCTAGCCGCTGGATGCGCAAGGCAGCATGTTCAATGAAAAGCGCCGGTGTAAGAGCTGGATTAGGATAGATGTTGAAGGGCTCGGAGAGACGCTGAGGAAGGCTTAGGACGATCGTCTCGGTAATTTGCACCGTAGAAGCTAAAGGCATCTGAATAGTAGGCAAGTTCAAAACCTTAAATAGGCGGGGCGTGGCAAACCAGATGACCGTATCTACATAACGCCGAGCCCGAGCCACATCTGAAGCACTGGAGTTAGAATACCAACCAAATGGCTCAAATCCCGCCCCAGCCAATCCATACACGCCCACAAAAGGAACATCGCCAGCAAAATCAGGCAGAAGAGCCGTCTGATTGCCTTTAGCCAACAGATTTTGAGTGAGGGAGTAGCTACCGAAGACCTCTATAATGGGAAGATTTCCGACAGCCGTGATCACTACACCACTGGTGTAAGGCGTCGTAGGGTCTTGCACACCGTGGAGGGAGATGACAGGAATGTCTTCATTTTGTATAAAGCTAGTATCTCCTAAAGCCCCACCTAAGTTGAGTACGGCCTGTATATTGGATGGATAGCCAGGATTCCCACTGCCACCTTCAAAGGCATCAGGACCTTGATTAGATCCGGAGCCTCGGTCAAGCCCGGGAGCGGTCGTGTCTACAAACACGGTTCCATCAGAGAGCTTGAACTTAGGATTATCCAATTCGGCTGGACGATTGAGATACGCCACATGCAGCCCAACATAAGCTCCCGAGGAAGAACCCCCCATAACTATGCGATTGGGGTCTATACGCCACTGATTGGCTGTAGCAGCGTCTTTACGGAGATAACGCACTAAAGCGCGACCGTCCTGAACAGCACGCCAAACCGCTTGGATAATGCTTTGAGCCCGCAGTTCCTGAGTCTGAGCTTGGGGATTCCATCCCAGCCGATGGGTGGCCGAAATGACCACATATCCTCGCCTTGCAAATTCCTTGCATAAAGCTACTATGCCAGAGTCCTCTCGAGTACCTATGGGGGTTCTACCGAAGGCCTGACCTGCTATAAAGGGCGGCAAAAAGCTGCCAGAGTGAAACAATATAATCACAGGCCTTTTGGCCATCGTGTCTCCCAAAGGTTCGTAGAGGTCCATATACAGCTGAACAGGTGCCCCTGTAAAGCTAATATTCTGCCCATACTGGATGTTTTTCGTTACACGCAACTGACTAAATACAGGGTTTAGGAACCTCACACCCGACTGAGCCCACACGAGGGTCATGCTTGTCATCCATATTGGGATAAATGGGTACCGCATGAGGCAAATGTAGGGGGTTTGCGCAACTCCACCAAATGCGAACTTGCTTTACCAGCCCAACAGCATAGCATGCTTTTTGCTTACGTTTGCAGAAATATGAGATGGGCCGCTTTATGGCTTGCGATAGGATGGGCACAGATTTGGGAAGTGAGGGCTATTTTGGAGGGGCAGACTACTCGTCCGATAAGCTTACGATTTATCTCTGAGCTCTACACCGAAGAAGTCTCTGGAACCTTACAGGAGGGACGCGCGCTTGTTTCTACGAAACTTGTTCAATCTCCAAAAGAGGTTATTCTTAGTGCCCCAGGATACCTGCCAGTACGCCTGATCTATCCATGTGGCCAAGGAAAGGTTTTAGATTTTTCTAACCCTGATTGTCTTCATCCGAATAGCGCTCACATTCTGGGTCCAAACGGCCGAGCGATGCTTGCAGCAGGAGAGCTGGGATCGCTACCCGATAATCCGCGTCCAGTCATTAACGCCTACGATATTGAGCTTTTCCTTCAAGCAGAGAAAGTTCAGGATACCCGAGCTGACTTCAATGGCGATGGAAGGGTAGATGATCAGGATTTCCACCTACTCTTGAAAAACCAAGCTCTCCTTCTTCAGACAGACCTATGAGGATACCATGGTATACCTACGGGCTTGCTCTGCTCTGGGCACAGGATAGCATACAGGCTACAGCCTATACCAAAGGAGATTTCGTGGAAGTAGCCTTTGAATGGAAGGGTAATAGCGGAACTGTGCCATTGGCTGCAAACTTTGTGCTTATAGGGAGACCTGCATCTGCATTGGCATGGCAGATAGCAGAGGTATCTAAGTCAGGGCGATGGGACGCTCTAAGGTCGCCGCTCTATCAACCTCTATACATCACAGCTCGTCCAGAAACCATAGACCAAGTTCGGATTAGTCTTAATCTCATCTGTACTCACCCCCCGGCGGGAGAACCGTTAGCCTATGACTGGGAAACGATTGGGGCATGGCGCATTCCTATCATTCGGTTTGGAGATACGCTACATTTGTCATGGAGTATGGAGACAGGTGAGATCGTCCTGGCGCCCTTTATTCGGGCAAAAGGACTCTTTACCTATGTCAACCCTCAGCCAGTTATACTCTGCCCTAAGTTCCCTCCTCTCCACATAAAGGCTCAAGAAACGGGTCTAAGTGTAGAGGGCTTATCCGACTTTCGTTCCGAAAACCTTACCATCCAATGGTATAGAGATGGTATCTTTTTACAAGAGGGGGAGTCTTTTATGCCTTCCATTGAAGGGAGCTATTATGCAGAGGTTCTCCATAGTTGTGGAACCCAAGCGAAAACAGATACTTTTTATTGGCGCAACACCTCTGTGATAAAGTTAGAGCAAAGGGGTTGGCGCGTATATCCTAACCCCAATAATGGCATCCTCTGGATAGAGGCGCCTGCTTCGACCTTTTCAGAAATAAAACTTTGGGATGGAGCTGGACGCTGCCTACTTGAACGCCGCGAGCATATATCAGCCGAAGGGGCTTACCGAATGGTTCTACCTTCCCTACCTGCTGGTCTCTATCGTTTGACCTTGACCACTGAAAAGGAGACCTTATACTTCCCTCTATCCTATGCACCATAAGGCATATAGTCTTTTGCTATTAACCAGTCTACTGGCTCAAAATCGCACCTATGAAGTTTTCTTCCAGCAAGCGTATCTGCAGGCTTCTTCTCCTAATGCCCCGGACTCCATAGATATCTACCTGAGCCTACGAACACTTGGAGCGAGTCCGCCTTCGGCCCCTGATACCCTCGCTTCATCTAACTTTCCCTTTTTCTATAACACGGCCGTGCTCAACTTTAGTTCCGCCCGCATCTTGTACCTCAACAAGTTTCATAATGATAACTATTATGACCCTCTCACCTACACTGTATCAGGAGGACGTGTTAATGTAACCATCCGCCGACGCATCGGCTTTACAGCCCCGGGAGACACTATAGCTAGTCTGGACACGCTCATCGGACTTCGAGTTCCCCTCCATGTGTGCGGTCCTAATCTAAATAGCCCTTTGGTATGGGATAGTGCTCCTGCTGCCGTACTCAACTCCCAGCTTCAGAGCATGAAACCTCGGCTCACCTGGACTAACGATACACTGAGAGTGTGCCCACCCCTCTCCGCCAGCCTTACCATAAGCGGACCCTCAGCCATATGCACCGATCGGCCAGCTCAGTTCAACTTTTCTCTGACTGGGAGTGTCCTACCAGATAGCTTCGTCATACATGTACAGCACTCCTCTCCTTCCCTCGTCCAGGTTTATCCAAACATAACTACACCTATCCCTGGTGGCTATACCTTCTCTCTAATATTCCCCACCAGTGGCACATACACTGTAGAGATTTACGGGGTGGATAAGAAATGCCGCTGCTCAATCTTCTTAGGTGCGCTAAATAACCTGATGGTTTATGCTCCTACACCTCTTCACATCTATGGACCAGATAGTGTCTATCCAGGAACAGAAGCTGTCTATACGCTGTCTCAAACATCTGCTATGACTGACTGGTACCTTATAGCGGGAAGCTCCTCTACTTATTTAGGCAGTGGGCCGTCTATGGCCGTAAGATTTGATCAGAGCCCCACTCCACCTCGGGTAGACACTCTATTAGTAAGATACAGTTTCTCCGGCAATCCCTGCTCCAGTAAAGTACAGAAGTATGTAGTTGTTCGGGCTTGCCCATCGTCGGGCGGGAGTATAGTAGCTAGTTCCACTACCTTATGCGATGGACAATCTGCTTCTTTAGAACTAACAGGGCTCTCTGCTCCACCCGATAGCCTTCGATGGCAGAAAGAAGTTGGCTCTACATGGACCGATATACTCAATGAAGGGAGCAATCCTACCCTCCCCTTATACTTAACCCCTTCTCTTCCTTCAGGAGTGCATGCCTACCGGGTCAAGCTGTATTATGGCAGATGTGAGGTCTACAGCAGCCCTGTTACCTTGACTGTATCGAGTAGCGGTCTTGTAAGAGAGTTTTATGGGATGACTTCGCCTGGTTGTCAAGGGGATACAATCAGCTTAAACGCAGTGGGACCTGGTATTTGGCTCACTCCGAATGGTACAGGTACCTTTATAGACTCTACAAACCCCAGTGGGCTATATGTGGTAGGCCTAGGAGATTTCAATCAAGTTACGATCTGTTGGGTTATTCGCCCTGAAGATACGACGCTCTGTCGAGATAGGAATAAGGATACTCTGTGCCTTCAGCTCACAGTAAATCCTACGGATGCCCAGGGCAGCTTCTCTATAAACTCTGCCAACCGATATGTTTGCTACGGGGGGCGAGTGCGTCTGAGGGGAGAAATCACATCAGGTGCAGGGGGCTTTTGGACCACCCCTAATGGAAATGGTGTCTTTTATCCCAGTATTCTTGTCCCTGAAGCTTACTACATACCTGATCCAAGAGATGTAGGCAGCTGGGTATACATTTCTTGGGTGGTTTTAGGCACTACTTGTGGCGGTATGGTTTATACGGACTCTGTGTATGTGGAGTCTGGCACTTCAATACGCATCTCAGCCCCTAATCAGGTGTGCAGCGGGGTTGCCCTCACTTTGTCTGCTGTGCCGAATCGCAGTGACATACTGTGGTTTAGAGGAAGTATAGAGCGGATTAGAGCCAGTGGAGGTTTCTCTACGACCAATCCTTATTTTCTCACTACTGGAAGCTTGTATGAGGCAGGGCGCCTCCCTGTAGGACGGGATACATTTGTTGTCTATTTGCGTCAAGGCACCTGTGAAAGCGTGGATGAGTTTCCTGTGGAGGTTATCCCATCTCCGCAAGCCGCTTTTGAGCTGTCCCCCCGTCTCACGACTATGAATAACCCCCGCATTCGGTTTATTTCTCAGTCTCAGGGGGCCGTCACTCATGTCTGGGACTTCGGAGACCTTAACCGCCTTACTACCGATGCATCGAGCAGGGAAATAGAGCATGTGTATTCAGCACCCGGAGTCTACTCTGTAGTCCTATACGTGGAGAATGATCTGGGATGCTCTGACTTTTATGTCTGCACCGATTGTATTCAGATTCTTCCGCGACGCGTTTATCTTCCCAATGCTTTTTCGCCAAACGGCGATGGTCGAAACGACAGCTTTCGCATTTTACCCACGGAAGAAGGCTTTTATTTTACTAGATTAGAAATCTTTGACCGATGGGGACAGATAGTATTTGCTGGGGACAACATTTCAGAATGGAAAGGAGAAGGAAAAGATGGACAACCTTTAGATGCAGGAGCCTATACATACCGAGCTGTAATCTTGATTCCCGATGAAGGGCTATTTACATACACAGGTCTGGTTCATATTGTGCGGTAATCTATTAGCACAAGAGATTTTACCTGTAGGCCTCTGGTCTCAACCCCAAGCCTTGAACCCTGCTTTAGTAGGCTTAGTAGATGGAAAGGGGCGCTTACGCTTAACTCATATGTTCCGTCCAGCGACAGGCTTCACCAACTTCACTAGTACCTGGGTAGGGGTAGAAGTTCCATTCCAGCTGAGAGAATTGCCCGCAGGACTAGGGGGGCTGTTTTTATCCGATGTAGCGGGAGGTTGGCGAATAACCAAAGGCCTATTTAGCCTGGCATACGAAGCACCCTTAGGCAGCCGAGTACGATACGATCATTTGCGCGGCGGAGTTTATGCAGGATTTGTGAATCGCTTGATAGAACCTACGGACCTATACTTTGAAGATCAGTTCGACGGGGTAAGTTTTAGCCGACCTACGGCTGAAAACTTCAGTCGTACAACCCTTTGGCATGCTGACTTTGGTATAGGCTTGCTATACTATAGAACGCAAAAGGTGCCGGGCAATGTAGAGCTGGCTCCCTTCATAGGATTTTCCGCTGCTCGCCTCAACCGTCCAAGTATTGGTTTTTTAGTGCAAGATACAGATAGGCTTTCTCTTCTATGGTCCGGGCATGGTGGGGCTCGGCTTTTTACTCGGACTCCTTTACAGCTCGTGGGGACTCTTATTTATGCTCGTTCTAATCAAAGTAGTTGGCTGGGGAGTAGCTTTCTCATGGAGTTTGTGATTTATGAAGGGGGATATTGGCATACTCGTCCTCTGGGTTCTATTCATGCAGGGGCTGCCTTAAGAGCCCGGGACCAATACGCCCTTATGGCTGGCTTTACCCTACAGAAAGGGCTTTCGGTCGGCTTAGCCTATAGCCTCTTGACCCGCCGAACCACTACACCTACGGCTTTTGGGGGCATTCAGTTGATGATGCAGTACCAGCTGGGGTACACCTACCAAGAACGAGGCATAACTTACCCATTCCCTATCTTTTAGGGTATGGCTCGGGAAATGGCTGTAGTCCTCTCAGCAGTTCGTCCAACCCAACAGGCTCCTTCTTTGCGCAGAGAAGTCGTAAGACTGACGGTTATAGCAGGCGGGCTTGCTATAGTTGGACTCCTTCTGATATTTTGGACCAGCAGAGATTGGCCAGCTTATATGTTAGCTCTTTTTTGGTTGGGTACCGTAGGGGGAACGGCTGGATTAGGGTGGAAAGTATGGCGCTCGGCCCAGCGATACAAAGAATCAGCAGCCTTAGAAGCCCGCGAAGCTGTCCTTCGCATAGAAGGCCGGTACAAAGCCTTGATTCAGTATGCATCCGACGTCTTTCTGATCTCCGACAAAGGAGGTCAGATTCTTTATGTCAGTCCTTCTGTTCAGCGTACACTGGGATATATCCCTAAAGACTTAGAGAAAGAGCCTCTCACTGTGATCGTTCATCCAGAAGATAGAGCTCTTATAGGAGGCGCCCTGGAACGACAAAGCTCAGCTGTATTTACGGTGCGCCTCCAACACCGAGAAGGTTACTGGCGATACTTTGATGGAATAGGACAGCCACTCTATAAAGACCCGATCATTCAAGGCTACTTGCTCACGCTCAGGGATATTACCGATCGGAAACGCGAGGAGGAGCAGCGTCGAGAAAAGGAAGCCGCAGCCCTGCGTCTCGCTGTGGAACGAGAACGAGCTGAGTACGAAAAGCAGCTCATAGAACAAAGTCGACGCCAGTTAGAAGAGGCTTACCGGATTATAGAGCAGAAAAACGCTGAGATAGAAGAAAGCCTCCAATATGCTGCTCGCATTCAACAGGGCATGGTAGCTCCCTTAGGCACTATTCGACGGTATCTACCTGAGAGCTTTGTCTTTTGGCGTCCACGAGATATCGTTAGTGGGGACTTTTACTGGTTTACGGTAGTAGAAGATCGCATTTATCTAGCCGCTGCTGACTGTACCGGTCATGGGGTTCCGGGTGCCCTCATGACAATGATAGCCTCAGCGACTCTAACGCAAGCTGTTTTGGGTGATGGTTTGCGTAGTCCCGATGAGGTTCTAAGTAGAGCTCATCAGCTTCTGCGCCGCTCGCTGCGTCAAGATGAGACGGGTTCCACCTCTCAGGACGGGATGGATATTGCCATGCTTTGCTTTGAGCGCGAACGCATTCTGTACGCAGGAGCTAATCGCCCTCTTTGGATATGGCAACCCGATGCCCAAGAGCTTATAGAATATGCAGCGGATAGAAAAGGTATCGGAGGCGCTGCGGCTCCACCTGAGCAGTATTTTACCCTCCATATAGTAGAGCCACCCCAAGGTAGCTGGCTCTACATCTCGTCTGATGGGTATGCAGACCAGTTCGGAGGCCCTGATGGACGAAAGTATATGAGCCGACGGTTTAAGCGCTTTCTGGCTCAGATTGGTCCGCTTTCACCCGATGCGCAGATGGAAGCTTTGAGGGTTGAGTTAGAAAATTGGATGGGGGGAAAGCAACCCCAGATAGACGATATCTTAGTAATAGGTGTGAGGGTGTGATTTTGTAAGTTTGCCTGTATGGAGCCTGTGCTTCTATGTACCCCTAACTTTAGTGAAGGGACGCGAGAGGAGGTCATACGATCTATCGCTGAGGTTATTCGGAGCGTGCCTCAGGTCAAAGTTTTAGCCATAGACCGAGGCATCACAGTTAATAGGACGGTAGTTGCTTTTGGCGGGGAGCCTGAGGCGGTATTTTCGGCAGCACGGGCTGCTTATGAGGTGGCTCTGAAGCAGATTGACATGCGCCAACACAAAGGGGCCCACCCTCGCTTAGGAGCTGTGGACGTATGCCCTTTCACCCCTTACCGTAGGGTAGATCGCACCTGGCTCTTGAATCGGGTAGAGCGATTTGCTCAAGAGATAGGTGATAGCTTCCGTGTGCCCGTGTACCTGTACGCCGAGTCAGCCCGCAGTCCTGAACGCCGATCCCTTCCCTTAATCCGTAAGGGAGAGTATGAAGGGCTTCAAGATAAACTACGGGATCCCCTTTGGACACCGGATTTTGGACCGGTTGCGTTCAATGCCCGCTCCGGTGCGACCGTTATCGGCGTGCGCGACTTTATTGCTGCATTCAACCTCACCCTCAACACTCGCTCCGATGCCATAGGTCGTCGTATAGCCAAGCAGGTGCGTGAGAGCTCAGGTGGCTTGCCCCACGTCCAAGCGATTAGTTGGCTTCTGCCAGAACTGGGCTTTGTACAGATCAGCCTAAATGTCACGAATCTAAAAGAGACGCCGCTACACAAAGCATTTGAAGCCGTAGAAGAAGCAGCACGAAGCGCCGGAGCCCGAGTTACGGAAACCGAAATAGTTGGCATTTTACCCTATCGGGCTCTCGTTGAAGCTGGTCACTACTTCGCTGAAAAGGCAGGCGAGCCCGCTTCCAAACTGTCTAACGAGGAGCTCGTTCAGATCGCTATCCGTTCCCTCATGCTAAAGGGATTCCACCCGGAAGAGCGTTGCCCAGAACTTGTTTTTGGACCCGTTGAAGGCGGCCAAGATTTAGGCGAGCTGCCTTTGCGAGAACTTCTCTGGCGCATGGCTGACCGACATCAACCCCTCTCTCCCGAAACAACGGTGATAGTAGTCTGCGCCATCGCCCTAAGCTTTGCCGCTCGTATTGTATCTGGACTCCCAGCTCGACATGCTTTCGCCCACGCCGAGTACATTCAACTGCTACAAGACACTCTCCTTCTCCTCCAAAATCCTCATATAAGCCTAGATACTATACGCTTTTTGAGTAAAAAGGTGCTACGAGGCTTCGCCCTTCTTCGACAGATCGGGGAGACCCTGTCAGCCGATCAGAGCGAACACCTGATCCTTCTGAGCCAGCTTTTCAGCAGCTCAGTGGAAAGCTTAGCCACCGCCTTCTTCCCCTATCAAAATGGAAGCCCAGAGATAGCCCAAGAGCGTCATGATATTGAGTTACAAGGGCGCTTTTTCCGAGAAGAAATCCTCAAGCGACTGCGTGTATGAATTTGACACCTATAGAAATCGCCAAAGTGATCCGGATTGAGCAGATTATCGGTGATGATCGGAAGACTCTTACAGGTTTTTCCAGCTTAGCCGAGGCAAGAGAAGAAGATTTATCATTTTTCTCCGATGCACGATATGAGTCCTATCTTTATACGACGAAAGCCGGTGCGGTTCTACTTCCCGTAGGATTCCAACCCAAGAAGCCGCTACCAGAAGGACTAACTCAGATTTATGTCAAGCATCCGGACCAAGCATTTTACTCCTTAGTTCGTAAATATGGTGTAGCACCGCTTATTGCCTGGGGGCGGGAGCCATACAGTGTTATTCACCCTACGGCCCAAGTACCAGAAGAGACCTACATAGGTTCATTCAGCTATATCGGAGAACAAGCGAAACTCTCCCCTCAGGTTTGGATATTCCCTTTTGTTTATATCGGAGCGAGGGTTGAGATTGGAGAAGGGACTATTATTTATCCCCATGCGGTGATCATGCCGGGCACTCGCATCGGGCGAAACTGCATTATTCATCCTGGGGCGATTGTTGGAGCGGATGGATTTGGATTTTATAAGGGGGAGCAGCGGCTATACGAACGAATTCCCCAGATTGGGTATGTTCTCATAGAAGACGAAGTGGAAGTGGGCGCAAACACATGCGTGGACCGAGCTACTTTGGGCATTACGCGCATAGGATTGGGGGTGAAGCTAGACAACCTCATTCAAATCGGACATAATGTGCAGATTGGGGCGCATACAGCGATAGCAGCCCAAACGGGCATAGCGGGAAGTACCATCGTAGGCTCGTACTGTCGCATCGGGGGGCAAGTGGGTATCGCTGATCACTTGCGTATTGCCGACCACTCATCTATAGCCGCCCAAAGCGGTATATCCCGTTCCATTACGACCCCAGGCAAATCTTGGCGTGGGTCTCCAGCCCAAGAGGTGCGGCAACAGCTCCTCATGGAAGCCATTATGCGCCGGCTTCCTGACCTCTATCCAAAGCTGCTTGAGATTGAAAAAACCATCCTGCATTCGTAAATCATGTTTCAAAAACAGCACACTCTAAGAGAGCCTCTGCTTTTTGAGGGGGTAGGGTTGCACACAGGTGAGAGTGTGCGCATTCAGGTATCGCCCACCGGGGAGAACACGGGGTATGTTTTCGTAAGAATGGATACCCCACAGCCCGTAGAGATTCCTGCCCGAGTGGAGTACGTGGTAGACCTTATGCGTTCTACCACCTTAGGCAAAGATGGAGCACGCATTCATACGGTAGAACACCTACTGGCTGCTCTCATGGGGACCGGCGTCTCTAACGCTCGTATAGAAGTATGGGGCTCTGAGATACCTATTTTAGATGGGAGCGCTCTGCCTTTCGTAGAAGCTATTGCGCAAGTAGGACTTCAGCCCCAAAAAGAGCCCCAGCAGTTCTACCACATAGAAGAGCCCATTCACTACCAGAACAAAGAGCGAGGCGTGGATATCGCTGCCTTTCCCTTTGAGGGTTTCCGAGCAACAGTAATCGTGGATTACAACTCTCAAGTCTTAGGTATTCAGCCCGCTACCCTTGTACGATGGGAAGACTTCGCCACCGAAATAGCACCAGCTCGTACTTTTTGCTTGCTTTATGAGCTGGAGGAACTGCATCGGTTAGGGCTCATCCGAGGTGGTACCTTAGAGAATGCTATCGTCATTGTAGATAGACCTTACACCCCTGAGGAACTGCATCGAATCGGGTCACTTTTTGGTTATCCTAATGTACAAGTCGTAGAACAAGGTGTTCTCAATAATACCCCGCTGAGATTTGATAATGAGCCTGCTCGCCATAAGCTATTAGACTTGATCGGAGACTTAGCTTTACTGGGGGCTCCCCTGCGCGGACAGATTGTAGCTATGCGCCCCGGGCATGCCGCCAATATTGAGTTCATCCGAACCCTTTACAAGCTGATTCAAAAGCGCCGCATCATCCAACGCTTTCAAAAAACCCCTGCTTCCGGGGGCGTTGTCTTTGATATCCATGCAATTCGCCAAATCCTCCCCCACCGCTATCCCTTTCTATTAGTGGATCGCATAACTCACTTCAGTGAAGATAGCATCATTGGCATTAAGAATGTCACTATAAATGAACCCTTCTTCGTTGGGCACTTTGAGGATAATCCCATCATGCCCGGCGTTCTCATTCTGGAAGCTATGGCGCAAGTCGGAGGTATTCTTTTCCTCAACATTGTAGAAAATCCCCAAGATTATTGGGTGTATTTCTTGGCAATAGATGGGGCTCGGTTCAAAAAGCCCGTAGTTCCCGGGGATCAGCTTGTCTTCAAGTTAGACATGCTTCAACTGCGGCGTGGAATCTGCAAGATGGCTGGCAAGGCTTATGTGGATGATAAGCTAGTCTGCGAAGCTGAGCTAACCGCCAGCCTTGTACCTAAAAGTTCTATCAAGACTGCCTATGCCGCCAAAGCTCCTTCTGGAGAAGGTAGGACTTAGGTATGGGTTACAGCCTCTCTTCGAAGGGGTAACTGTATCCATGCAAGGTGGAGAAGCATGGGCGATAACAGGACCAAATGGCTCAGGTAAAAGCAGCCTCTTAGCTATAGTCGCGGGATACCTACATCCCTCTCATGGAAGGGTAGTCCGAGAAGGCTCTAAGCTATCGTGGCAGTCGCCTCACGTACAGCCTCCTCCTGACCTGCTCGTCAGCGATATATTGAGGGACTGGCGTCGATACAAAGAGATGAGCTTATCTAAAGACTTTGCTGTGCAGTGGGCTCTACCAGAGCATAAACCTTTTTATACTCTCTCATCGGGTATGCGTCAGCGCCTCCTCACGGGATTAGCTTTGTCCCTTACTCAGGGTATTGTTTTGCTGGATGAACCTACTGCCTTTTTAGACGAACCGCATCGTCGGCATATCCATGGGCTGCTGCGCCAGCGCATCGGTGAGCCTCAACTCCTTATCTTGTGTGCTACTAACGACCCAGAGGAAGCCTCTCTATTTCCGAAGTGCTTACATTTACCCTCGTATGCCCCTGATAGAAGGGTATGACATCAGGTCAAGTCATCTTCTAAGAAAGGCCCGAAGGCTCTGTCTTGGCCTTATGTTTAGGAATGGAGCGCTCCGACATGTCCTAAGACTCCTCCCAATCACCTGGACGCTAAGTTTTTCGCAGCATCCTGAACCCCTCCAAATCCTCAACACCATGATAGAGCGAACCGGCACGCTTCGCACCCTTCGCTATGAGCTCAAAAAATATGAGCGCATTCAAGGCAAGCTCCTCCTTGAACACATGCGATTCAAGCTGCGCCGCAATCCTTTCGCTGTATATGGGTATCAAATCAGCCCTCGACAAGGAGTGGAGGTACTCTTTCCCGTCGAACCCGGAAATAACCGTCTCCTCGTCAAGCCTAACTCCTTTCCTTACATCTCGCTTACTTTTGACCCAAACAGTGACCTCATCTTAGAGAACCAACACCAAACCATACGAGCTGTAGGTTACGACCAGAGCCGATCCTTACTCATTGCCGCTCGAGATAAGTACAGAAGTGAACTGCCACGCCTCGTCAAGTATGAAGGCACCCTTGTATGGGACGGACATCGCTGCTACAAGCTCCTTCTGCAACCTCCCGCTTATGAGATACGCTCCTACACTGTGCAGAGTGGAGATAACCTCTTCTCCATAGCTGACAAACTCCAGGTGAATTGGTACAAAATCATGGAACTCAACGGACTTAAGTCCCCTAACACTGCACTCAAGCCAGGCCAGGTACTCAAGGTTCCATCAGACTATGGTAAGGTGATCCGGCTGATAATAGATGCTGAGCGGTTTATTCCGCTGGTCTTAGAAGTGGAAGATGAGATAGGAGTTTATGAGCGGTACGAGTACTACAACGTAGAGATAGACCCACCCTTTACCGATAAAGACTTCTCTAAAACCAATCCAGAATACAAGTTTTAGGAGTATGCTTGCCATAGACCTGACAGGTAAGGTTATTGTAGTAACAGGGGGAGGAACGGGCTTAGGGCGATCCATGACGGAAACATTTGTTCGGTGTGGAGCTCAGGTAGCCATCTGCGGGCGACGCTCTCACGTTGTAGAGGAGGCGGCTCGTGCTCTTGGGCCTGCCGTTCGGGCCTACACCTGTGATGTTCGCAGCTGGGAAAGCGTAGAGGCTTTCTTAGGAAAGGTGGTAGAGGATTTCGGACAACTGGATGCAGTAGTGAACAATGCAGCGGGCAACTTCCTTGCTGCTTCAGAGACGCTCTCGCCCAAGGGATTCCGAGCGGTGGTGGATATCGTCTTGATAGGAACCTTCCATGTGAGTCGGTGGGCAGGTGCTTACTGGATAGCGAACAAGCGCTCTGGACACATTTTGAATATTGTAACCACTTATACCGATACGGGCTGTGCGTTTGTACTGCCCTCGGCTGCGGCTAAGGCGGGGGTTCAAGCTCTTACCCTCTCATTAGCTTATGAGTGGGCTCCCTATGGGATTCGGGCAAATGCTATTGCGCCGGGTCCCTTTCCCACGGAAGGTGCATGGTCAAGGCTAATGCCAGGTCGTAATTTTGAGGAAGAGTATAAAAAGCGCCTACCGACTCGCCGATATGGTGAACATGCTGAGTTGGGTGCTCTTGCTGCATTCCTTCTCTCCGACTTAGCTCCATATATAACAGGTGCTGTGATACCGATAGACGGCGCCGAGCGTCTGCAAGGCGCTATGTTCAATTACTTAGCGCAGATCAGTGATCGGGAGACCCTAAAGCAAGCCTTTGAAGCCCTTCGCCAAGCGACCCGCTCAGCTTCGGAATAGTTTGGGTGAAGCCGGGTTAGGGGATGTCCCATTCAAAGCAGGTATAGCTGACTACGCTGCCGATGCATGGGGAGGGTTTGGAGGGGGTGCGCCAGCGCCTCAGGCGCTGGCGCACCCCCTCCCACCAACAAACTATCTTTGCATCCTCCAGAATGAATGAATCCATAGAACTGGCGATTTTCCTCTTCTACGTGGGGATAGGAGGGGTTGTAGCCATAGTTGCTCTATGGGTGCGTCGTCTCCTGCGAAAAAAGAGCGCTACCCCGCCCTCAGCCGAACCTTATGAGTGTGGAGAGAAGCCCATTGGGTCTCCTTATACTCCTTTCGTATGGCCTTACATTCGGCTTGGCGCCATTCTGCTCATACTTGAGGCCGAAATCGTTTTAGCCCTACCTTGGGTATGGATACAGCGTAGTACTCCCGCTCCTGTTTTTTGGATAGAGTTGCTGCTCCTGATCCTGCCGTTGGCAGCGGCTTATATTTACGCTCTGCGAAAGGGATGGCTCGCCTTTACGCCACCGAGAAGACAAAGGACTCTGATTATCCCTCCGATTTACCGCCAGTTGAACGCTTTCCTACTTTCAAGGGGGCCAGCACCATCGTCATATTCTTCCCATCCAACCGAGGCTCCGACTCCACCTTCGCTAAGTGCGACAGACGCTCCGCAAACTCCTTCAACAAACGCTCCCCAAACTCCGGATGTACAATACTCCGACCGCGGAAGAACACGGTTGCCTTGATCTTGTTCCCCTCCTGTAAAAAGTTTTCAGCATGACGCACTTTGAAGGCAAGGTCATGGTCATCGGTGTGTGGGCGAAAGCGGATTTCCTTGACCTCTATTTGATGAAGCTTCTGCTTGGCTTCTTTGGCTTTCTTTTTTTGCTCAAAGCGCAGCCGAGAGTACTCTATGATGCGACAAACGGGAGGGGTGGCCTGAGGGGCGATTTCCACTAAGTCCATTCCTCGCTCTTCAGCCATGCGTAGAGCCTGCTCTAAAGGGTAGATGCCATTAAGTTCCGCCGGTTCCAAGCCAACCACACGCACCTCTGGAGCTGTGATCTCGCGATTAATACGGTAGTTTACCTCTTTACTCACCGCTTAGGCAAAGATAGGGGATTTCAGTCTTCATACAGGGTGCCTGCCTCCACTTCTCCTGACAGATAAAAGAGAGTGGGAGAATTGTCGGCGTTGCTGAGGACTGAGAAACTCTTCCGCTGACGTCCTACTTTCCCAGCGGTATTGAAAGATACCTCTACCTGAATAGAATCTCCGGGAGCAAGGTTGCGTCGTTCCCAAGACAGAATAGAGCAGCTACAGCTGGGCTTGATATCCTGAATCTGGAGAGGGGCTTTCCCTTCGTTGAGGAGGGTGAAACGCGCTTTGACGAGGGTGCCTTGAGAGACACGCCCAAAACTCTGCTCAACCGGCTGCACCCTTAGCCGTGGGGCTTGAGCCCAAACTAATGCCCCTAGCCATATCCACCTCACAATCATCCTTTCAACACCTACAAAAATCATGCGCATGCAGGCAGAGCAAAGGTAAAGGTTGTACCCGAACCTACTCGGCTGCGGACCGATATAGACGCTCCGTGGGCATCTATGAGTTCTTTTACAATAGAGAGCCCCAAGCCTGTGCCGCCACTCTGGCGAGAGCGGCTCTTATCCACCCGATAAAATCGATCAAATATGCGAGATAGGTGCTCTTCTGGAATGCCGATCCCTTCATCCTGTACAGAAATCTTGACGCGTTTTTTGTCAAGGGTGAGTTCCCAAGAAACCGTAACGGTGCTCCCCTCTGGACTGTATTGAATAGCATTTTCTAAAAGGTTTTTGAATACCTTGCGCAGAGCGAAGGGATCCGCTTCCACGGATAGGTCCTGCACTTCTAAGGAAGGCTTGCGAAGCGTGATGCTCTTGCGACGAGCAAGAGGCTCCAGTTCAGACCAGACTTCTTCTAAGAGCGGATACAACGGCGTGGCTTCGGGCTGGATGAGCCACCCCCCGCTTTCTATCTGAGCCAAAAGTAAAATGTCTTGTACCAGAGAGTTCATTCGGTAGACTTGGGCTAAAGATTTCTCTAAGAAGGAGGGAGCGACTTTCTCATCTCTCCAAGCACCTTGCACAAGGGTATCTAAATAGCCGAGCAAAATGTTTAGGGGGGTCTTGAGCTCGTGTGAGACTTCAGCAAGAAAGGCGTGCTGGGCTTGGGCGGATTCTTCATGTACCTTGACCCGATGGAGGAGAGCTCGTAGCGCTGTCTCCCATGCTTCAGAACCCAGAAGGCTGCGGAGCGTTTTTTGGATGCGTTGGCACTGCCTATATTGGTATAGACCCCAGCTCGCCCCCGCTAAACCTATGACAGCGCCGAGCAGCTCAACCATTAAAGACGCGCCAGAAGCTCCTTCTTTTTAGACTCAAACTCCTCTTCAGTGAGAACACCAGCGCTCTTGAGTTCAGCAAGCTCTTTCAGAGTCTGGAGAATCTGAGCTCGCTCTTCGGCTGAGGCTTTAGTAGAAGGAGCATTTCCCTGTTGCATCTGCTGAGCCATCTGCATGCCAAGACTCAGCTCCAACGCCGAACGAGCCAATCCCGCTCCACCCGCATCAGCTTTCTCCATCGCTTGTCCAGCTTGAAACTGGAGAAACTTATTCATGTCTCCCACTTCTTGAGAGAGACCAACCTTACGCCGCAGCCGCCTCAGCTCCATATCCTGCTCCACAAGCTGCTTTTGTATGTCTTCGGGGAGAGTAACACTCTCTACGAGAAACCGCGTCAGCTCTACCCCCAACCGCTGGAACTCTGGCTGAAGAAGCGGCAACAGCGTATCGCCAAGCTGGTTCGCTTGGGCATTAATCTCAGCCAGGCTACGCCCCGAACGCTTAAGGGCATGGGAAAAGTGGGTAACTACTAAGCTACGGAAACCGCCCTCTAAAAATTCCTCTATCGTAACAACGGGGTCTGTCCCCGCAAACTCTCGGAAGAAGGTAGCCGCGTCTCGAACCCTCATGGCAAAAGTCCCAAAAGCTCGCAAGGGAACCAGGCTTAGGTCAGGGTCCTCTACCATAACCGGTTGTTGAGTCCCCCAGCGCAAATTTTGAAACTCTCGCATGCTTACGAAATACACATCCACCTTGAAGGGCGACTCAAAGCCGTACTTCCACCCTCGAAGGTTTGTGAGAATAGGCATGTTTCGAGTCGTCAGCTCATGTCGTCCGGGGCCATATACATCGGCGATCTTACCCTCATTGACGAGAATAGCCACTTGAGATTCCCGTACCGTGAGCTGAGCTCCCATCTTGATCTCTCGGTCTTCATCAGGAAACTTCCAGATGAGGGTATCACGGGTTTCATCTACCCATTCAATGATATCTATGAACTGCCGTCGCAGGAAGGAGAATACCATGGTCAAAGATACGGATTAGGGGAAAACCAATACCTTTTTTCCGCCTTCGGGCGTCTGAACTACATATAGCCCGGGGGATAGATGAAAATATACCTGCTCCTGAGGAGCCAAATAGCCCCGTCCATACGAGCGTCCAAGCAAATCATAGATAGCATAGGTGCCGCCTGATAAGCCGCGGTTATAGAGATATAAAAGCCCGTTAGTCCCCCAAGCCTGCCAGAGCGACGAAGGCTCTGATGCGATTATCGTCGTGGAGAGGGCGGATTTCCTTCCAAAAGCGTATTCACCGGGTAGGAGAGAATCAGCGACGAGGCGCCCGCGCCCGTCCGCAAGGCTATTCCCTGCCTCTACGGTATAGAAAGGCCATTCTCGCCAGCTTTCTCCAGCATGAGGACGCCAAAACAGCGCTAAGGAATCTTCAGGAAAGTTTAACCAGGGCATGTCCAAATAAGCTCCAGTACCTGTGTTGCTTCCGTTGTAGGTGAAAAGCCCCCGCATAGCCAAAGCACGGTCCCATACCCCATCTATCTGGAAATAACGAACCGATGACAGAGGGAGTCCCCCTGGATCATAGGCCCCTACCCAGTTTAGCGCAACATGCACCCAAACTGAATCCCCGGCTGGCAGCCCTACAGGACGAAGGACGATATAAGTCTGGGGAAACGAGACATTACCCGTGTTCTTAAGCCAGCGCTTGCCGTGCGTGGAAGCATCTGATACTTCTCCATTCGGGTTGAGAATAGCGACCCGAGGTATAAAAGGACAGGCCACTACACTGCGCCCCTGCATAGTGCCATCGGTGAAAAACTGCGCATACAAGGTATCTCCCGCATGGTCACCCCTTAGATATACCGTAAGGCGTGTCCGAGTTCGATAACTGGGTTTGTCACGCAAGCTCATCCTCCAAGCTATCCATACGCTATCATTGCCCTGCCTGCCGAAAGAGTCTATGCGGAAATGAACCTCTCCAGGCTGACTCAGCCAATCATCAAAAAAGTCCCCCAGAGCCACCCCTGTGCTATCCTCAAGCACCCTCAGAAGACTATCCAAAGTAACCAGACCCTGTCGGTAGCGGCTAGTGTAGGAACGCAGTCCCCGGAAATACAAACTATCTCCCAGTTGATGTCTTAGCGTATTTAGAACAGTGGCGCCCTTCTGATACGTAGCAATACCGTAAGTATGCTCTGCAGGTATAGCTGAAAGAGGAAAAAGCCCTTCTTCCCAGCGCAGCAGTCGTAAGGTCCGCTCTAAAAAGCCCCTGATGTAATCGTAATAGGCCCCCTTGCCGCTGAAGCGTTCGTAAAAAAGGGCTTCGGCGTGTGTGGCGAAGCCTTCCTTTAGAAATATCTGAGCCTCAGAGCTCCCGGTTACGGAGTTGCCAAACCATTCGTGAGCCAGCTCATGCGCCCAAAGCCAGTCATACGCATTGGTATTAGCGATAATAATCTCGGGGTACACAATATGCGTGGAGTGTTCCATAGCCAGGTTGCTCACGCTCGTGGCGACATAACCTATGCGCCGATGCGGATAGGGACCAAATCGTCTCTCCCAATCCCTCAAGAGATCTTTGAGGCGCTGAAAGGTTACATATACCCCCGCACTATCTGCCCGCCGTAGCCAGTATTGGATGAGTATAGTGTCACCCGGCGCTCGAATAAATGTATCGGGTGCTGCCACATAGGGACCTATAGCGACCCCAGCTAAATAAGCCGGTAGAAGGTGAGGTACATGCCAGTGCCATCTTTTCCAGCCTACACCCGCTGGGGTGATGCTATCTAACAGGCCGTTCGCTGTGCCAGCTAACGGCTCTGGAACGCGGAGATGGAACTTATACAACGCTTTATGCCCAAATGTATCCACACAGGGATGCCAAGCACGTCCAAAACTATGTGGGACATACGCAAAGGAAACACCTACATTAGCAACTGTATTAGCGCCCCAGTAGACCCCTCCACGCCCCGTGGGATCCGCAAGCCCTTGACCCTGATAGAATACCACCACCGTTTCAGGGCTACTCAAAACGGCAGGTAGCGTAATCTGAAGCAGGCTGTCATTGTAGGTAAAGGCCAGATGAGCCCCACCAAGCTTAACTGAATCCACCGAATAGCCTTGAAGAGTCAAAGAGAGTATGGAGGTGTTCTGAGGCTGTATAACTACGCCAGCTCGCCAGACCCACTGCTTCGTCGTAAAATTTATTGAGTCCAACCATAGGTCATAGCCCAATACCACTGGCGCTTGCGCCCACAGAAGCGAGAATGATAGCCATCCAACCTTCGGACCCATTCAGCAAATATAGCACACCCTCCATATGGGCCAAGCCTTTGTCAAGCAATGCTTGCACTCATAGCCTCTACCATGAGGCGTGCAGGTGTTGGGAATCGGATTGGCTATCGGGGTTGAAGCTACGCTATCTCAACGCAACATAAGTATTTTTGTCTAATGGAGCGGGCGAAAGCGGTTCTGAAACAGTACTGGGGCTATTCAGACTTTCGTCCGTCGCAAGCAGCAGTAATAGAAGGGGTTCTGGCTGGACGTGAAGTATTAGCTCTTCTGCCTACTGGCGGAGGTAAATCCCTCTGCTATCAAGTACCAGGGCTCGTCTTAGGTGGTCTTACGCTCGTGATATCCCCTTTGATTGCCCTCATGCGAGACCAAGTGGAAGGTCTGGTTCGACGGGGAATTCCCGCTGCTGCGATTGACAGCACCTTACCCTCCTCTCTGAAAGAAAGGGTCTTCTCTGAAGCCCAAACAGGGGAACTGAGCTTTCTTTATGTAGCGCCTGAGCGGCTCATTGCCCCCTCCTTCATAGAGAAGCTATCTGCACTCCCTATACGCCTCATCGCAGTGGATGAAGCCCACTGCATAAGCCAGTGGGGACACGATTTTAGAGCCTCCTACTTGCGATTAGGGGAACTGCGTCCCCATGTTCCCCAAGCTCAGTGGATAGCCCTCACAGCCACAGCTACCCCCCAAGTCCAACGGGACATCATCACCTACCTCAGGCTCAATAATCCTATCACTATCAAGCAGCCCTTTAATCGAGAGAACTTCTACTATGCTGTCGTACACGACATGGACAAAGATAAAAGACTCGTGCAGAGTCTAAAGAAGCTATCAGGTTCGGGAATCGTATATGTAGGTTCGCGCCGGGCCAGCGTACAGGTTGCTGAAAAGCTGAAGCAACAGGGTTTTTCGGCAGCGGCGTATCACGCTGGAATGCCAAACGTTCTCAGATCCCAAGTACAAGAAGCCTGGATCCGTGAGAAGGTACGGATTATCGTAGCAACGACCGCCTTTGGGATGGGCATAGATAAACCTAACACCCGTTTTGTGATTCACTATGACCTTGCAGCCGAACCGGAAGCCTACTTTCAGGAAATAGGACGAGCTGGACGAGATGGGGAGTTGGCCTATGCTATTACTTTATTTGCTCCGAGAGATGCGGAGGATCTCTGGCATCGACTACAAGAGAAATACCCCTCCTATGAGCTCCTGCTGCGCTTATATGAGATGCTTCGGCAATGGGGATCCCCTGTAAGAGGCTCTCTTACAGATTTAGCACAGCGTATAGGGGCTACCCCGTACGCATTGCGTCGAGCTTTGCATCTCCTTAGCCAAGAGGAACTGCTCTCTTACCGAGAGAGTGATGACACCCGCAGTTATCTGCGCAGTTTAGTTCCGCCCACCCGCTGGCAGGATACACCTTCGGAGATAGAGCGATGGATAGCCCGGTTAGGAGGAGCGGCTCTCTTCAACGAAGGAGTTTATGCAGACATGGCCGACTGGGCCTATCAACTCAAAGTACCGTACGCTAAGCTATATGACTCATTAGAGGCTCTTCGGCATCGAGGCTGGCTATATCATAATGCTCTTATGGAGCAGACTGGAGAAATCACCCTTCATGACCCCCCCTCTCCAACTCAATGGCAAGCTCTCCGATACAAATACCAAATTCTCCAGCGACAAGCCCAGCTTAGAGCTCGATTCATGTTGGGATACTATCGGCAGCAAGAGATATGCCGAGCTCAGTATCTCCTAAGGTACTTTGAAGAAGAAGTGCAGCCCTGTGGACACTGCGACGTGTGTCAAGGCTACTATAACGCTAAGAATCCTACTTCTGATGAAAAAGCGGCTGCAGCCGCCTGGCTCGCCGAGGCAGCTAAGCACCCCCGCTTCCCCCACGAACTCAAAACCGCTCTTCAAAGGCTCTTCCCTCAAAAAGGTGATCTCCTCTTGGAGGCTTTCCTTGCCGAAGGTAGGCTGGAAGTTTTACCTGATTGGCGTCTTCGGTGGAAAAGCTGAGGAAAAGATCGCTTTGATTTGCCCACCTCGCAGTATATTTGCGGCCGATATGAAAGCGAATCGTAAACTCGTACTCGGCAGTCTGTTGCTTACCGTGGCTTTTGCTCAAAAGCCCACTGCAGGAACTGTAACGAGTGAAGTCGCCCTAAGAGGCGCCATCAACAATGTAAACATAGGTTTGGTACAAGGCGCCCGTGTCCGTTACTTCTTAGGAGACAACTTAGCCGTAAGGCTAGGTCTTAGTCTCGATACTCGTAGCAAGGTGGAAAAAGATTATGAAAATCCTGACGGAACGGGAGCTGTGGGCGAAGAGAAGCACAGGTACTCTGAGTTTGGCATCCTGCCTGGGGTTGAGTACCACTTTGCAGGAGGTGAAAAGCTCTCCACCTTTGCAGGAGCCTACCTCCTGTTTGCCCTATCTGGAGCTCGCACTGAGCGAACCAACTACTCTGCTGGAGGTTATACCCCAAACTTCTCCCAGACCGTAGACGGATCCTCTGACTTTGGTAATAAAGGGACAAGCATAGGGTTAGGGCTGTATTCAGGTTTTGATTGGTACTTTACAGAAAAGATTTACTTGGGCGTAGAATGGGGACTTCTCTTTCAGAGGGTCAGCACCTCAGACGTGGTCATAGAAACATCCTCTGGAGGCATCACGACAAAAGTTACGCAAGCTGGTGGCTCGCAAGGCGGGATTCTCACCTCTGCCATATCAGCCCTGCGGCTAGGTTATCAGTTTTAGAAGCCTAACCTACTAAAGAGAGCACCAGAAGCGTAACTCATACTAAGTCCTTCGGGCGAGAAGCTCAAGACAAGTGGGGCTTCTCGCCCGCTTCGCTTTTGGCTGGGGTTGATTGCGCAGGGATTTGAAGTTTGAGCTTTCCACCTCACGAGCTACCGAATAAGCCTTGATTAGGCTAAGAGGTGGTAGTTGGGTTATTCTACCCAAGCACCCTAAGGCCTTCAAATGGGCAAAGCTATTACTACTCGCTCAGGAGCCTGAGAGCAGCTCGGGCAGCGGCCTGCTCGGCTTCCTTTTTTCGAAGCCCTGTGCCTGTGCTGATTTCTTTTCCGTTCAGGCGCAGCCGCACAAGGAAAACCTCCCCTCTGGAGGTGCGTCGCCGCTCCTGCACTACAAACTCCACCTGACCTAACTGACGCTGTTGAACAAGCTCTAAGAGTTTCCCCTTATAGTTGAACTCAGCCGCTTCCACTCGGCTCCAGTTGATAAATGGAAATATTTTCTTGTGGATAAACCGATAGGCAGCTTTGTATCCTAAATCTATGTAGATGGCTCCTATGACCGCCTCTACCATGTCTGCTAAGTAATCCTGCCTCCGAGGCAAAGCAGAGGCCTCTGTTAGAATAAGGCTTGGCAGCATGAGGTGCTGAGCTATCTCGGTCAGGAACTCCGTATTCACAACCTTAGCGCGCAGCTCTGTCATTTCCCCCTCATCAAAGTGAGGATAATGCCTAAATATGTAGTCGGTAACCACAAGCTGCAGCACCGCATCGCCTAAAAACTCTAAACGTTCATAGGAATGAAGCAGATAGGCTTCGCGAGACGGCGTGGACGTAGGCAGGGTAAAAGCTGCTCTATACCAGCTTAGGTCCTTTGGCCAAGTGCCTATAAGCTCACGGTACCGTCGGTAGGCTATCCTCTCTGGCCCAAAAAGCCGCTGCCACCATATCCTCATTCCTCATACTTCTTGAACACTATACATGCATTATGCCCTCCAAATCCAAAGCTATTGCTCAGAGCGTAGCGAATGTTACGCTTGACCGGCTTATGAAAAGTATAGTTGAGGTCACAAGCTGGATCGTCAGTAAAATGATTGATGGTGGGATGAACGATTTGGTGATGAATCGTGAGCACGGTGGCAACTGCCTCTACGGCACCTGCTGCTCCGAGCAGATGTCCTATCATAGATTTAGTCGAGCTGATATTTAGGCTGAATGCATGGTCTTGAAAAACACTCTTGATGGCCTCCGTTTCGGAGATATCTCCCAAAGGAGTAGAAGTGCCGTGAACATTGATATAATCCACGACATCGGGTGTAATCTTAGCAGAAGCGAGAGCACGCCGCATGACGAGGGCTGCTCCATTAGCACAGGGCGCTGTGATATGGTGAGCATCCGCCGACAAGCCAACACCGACGACTTCTGCATAAATGCGGCTGTTTCTACGCAGGGCATGCCCTAACTCTTCTAATACTAAAGCCCCTGCCCCCTCCCCTAAGACAAAGCCATCTCTATCCTTGTCAAAAGGGCGACTCGCCGTCTTAGGGTCATCGTTTCGCTCCGACAAAGCTCGCATAGCATTGAATCCCCCCACACCAGCTTCATTAATAGCAGCTTCACTCCCTCCTACTACCATAACATCCGCCAGACCCGCTTGTATAAGCAGGAAGCCATCCGCTATGGCATGAGAAGAAGAAGCACAAGCTGAAACTGTGGCATAGTTAGGTCCTCGATAACCGTACTTGATGGAAATATGCCCTGCTGCGATATCTATGATCATCTTGGGAATAAAGAAAGGGTTGAAGCGAGGAGGTGTGCCAGGTGCGTATCCCCGCATCTCCTCGATGAAGGTATATAAACCACCTATCCCAGAGGAGAATATGACCCCTACAGCATCTTTGTCTATAGAAGCACGGTCTAAACCCGCATCCCTGATCGCTTCATCGGCTGCTACTAACGCATATTGAGTGAAGGCATCCATCTTCCGAGCTTCACGACGATCAATATGCTGTGTCGGGTCAAAACCCTTCAGTTCGCAGGCAAAGCGAGTTCGGAACTGGGAGGCGTCAAACTTCGTGATATAGTCCGCTCCACTTACGCCATTCAACAACCCCTCCCAGAACGAGGGCACATCCGTTCCAATCGGTGTAAGGGCTCCGAGACCTGTTACTACAACACGCCTCATCAGGCGCTGACGTGTTCTTCAATATACTTGATAGCATCGCCCACTGTCTCTATCTTCTCGGCCACCTCATCTGGAATGGATATGCCAAACTCTTTCTCAAACTCCATGATCAGCTCTACGGTATCCAAGGAGTCTGCCCCCAAATCATTAGTAAAAGTAGCTTCGCGAGTAACCTTCTCAGCTTCTACGCCCAATTTGTTGACGATGATGTTTTTGACGCGTTCTTCAATACTCGCCATAAGCATGAAGTTTGGGCACAAAGGTACAGACTTCCGAGCTATTGCAAGGGGGGAAGCAGAACTTCTCTCAAGCTGGGCAAAAGAGCCTCTTCAGAATAAATCACAGTTCCCCTGAGAGACGCCAGTAGGGGTAGAGAGGACCGAGTACCGCCTTGGCTGATGAATGCATGTCCCTCCTCTACCTCTCGGACAGGAAGATAGCCCCACGCTGGAGTGAAAGCCTCTTGAGGAGAATGTAGCCCTATTACTAAAACAAAATGACGCTGCGAGAGCCCCCTTAAGAGCGTCCATCCCTCTTTATCGTGAAAAAATAAATCCGACAGAAGGACAAGAAGTATCCGCCGCTTATGCATAGCTCCGATCCATTGAAGAAGAGGCGAGAGATAAGAGCGATGCCCTTGCACGGGTCGGCGCCACAAATGAGCTAAGTAGCCCCAGATGAGCTTTTCTCCTTTGCAAGCTGGCGAAAACCACTCCACCTTTTCTGCAAAGCTTACCCACCGTACCCGGTCTCCATTGAGAACAGCTGATAAAGCCAAGGCAACCGCTGCCGTCAAAGTGAGCGCCTCTTTGTCTGGCGCGATGAGCATAGAACGGCTCCGATCAATCGCTATAAGGCAGGTGAGTTCCCGTTCTTCTTGACCGAGCCGAAGGTAAGGCTGATTTTTTCGGGCGGTGAGGCTCCAGTGAATCCGACGCCAATCATCCCCTACTTCATAAGGACGAGTATCAGCAAACTCAATTCCCTCCCCCCGAAAAGTTGAGCGATAAGGACCTACTAAAAGGCTTTGCACAGGCTTGAGCAGCTGCCATCTCAGACGCTCCACTCGTTGTATTACCTTCCACAGCTCCACCTCACAAAGATGGGTATATTTGGTGGCGATGCAGAAAAAAAGGCTTTCCGAGCTAATCCTGCCACCCTTTCTACTGGCTCTCTTCGGTATTCTCTACTTTTTCCCCTACTATCAAGGCTACCGCTTCAAAGCGTCCGACCAAATACAGCTGATTTACATGGGCTACCATGTCTATAAAGTCTATCAAGAAACAGGCGAGCTACCCTTCTGGGCCCCCAACTTATTCGGGGGCATGCCCAGTTATCTTGTTCATTATGTGCCCGAGGGGATATACTTCTTAGCCCCTTTTATGTGGTTAGAGTGGCTATTTAGAGCATATCCACCGATGATATTTTTCATTGGGGCCTTAGGCTTTTTCTTATTTCTCAGGATAGAAGGTCTTTCATGGAGCTGGGCTATGGCAGGCGCCTTAGGCTTTGTTCTCACCAGCTACTATACCAACATGATTGTTGCCACCCATTGGGGCAAGAGCAATGTCCTTTTTTCCGTTCCCTATGTACTGGCAGGAATGTCTTTGCTTCGCCGACAGCTGTGGGGCTGGGGTGTCCTTTTGTCCCTTTTAGGCTGGGCTGGTATCGCTGGTGGTAACCATCCTCAGATGGCTTATTACGCTCTCACGCTAATAGGCGGATATGCTATAGTCTGGGCATGGGAGAGCTGGCAAAATCGCCAGTGGAAAAGCTTTGCCACAGGGACAGGCCTACTGGCTATAGCGGCTGTAGCGGGCACGCTCTCCCAAGCCAGCAGCTTACTTCCCTATTATGAATATGGACGCTACTCCATCCGTGGAGGCAGCGAGCTTGAACGCGATACCAACAGAGACCCATCTCTCCAGTCCGGCTTAGATAAAGAATACGCTCAAAGCTACTCTGCGAACCGTGCCGAGCTCTGGACTCTTGTTATTCCTGACTTTGTTGGAGGCACCTCTCACGAAGATATCATAGGACGCTTGGGACGCAACTCGGCTTTAGTTGAGGCGCTTAGAGAAAGGGGTATCGGCGATGTAGGGTTTCTCCGCGCCATGCCTACTTATTGGGGGGGATCGCCTTTCTCGGCTGGGTCCTTCTATGTAAGTGCGATAGCCTTTTTCCTGATGATTTTAGGCTGGACCTATGGACTGAATGCGTGGGATTGGACCCTGGCTTACATAGGCTGGCTTGTCCTCCAACTGGCTTTGGGAGCTTACGGATATAGTCTGTGGGCGACTCCTATACTGCTCCTCTTGCCCGTAGCTGCCTATTACGCCGCTCGGCCCCAGAAAAAACTTTATATACGAGCGGGCGTAGCCTCGGCTGTTTTCCTTGGAGGCTGGGGTGTTCTCAGCCTTATAGATGACCACCCAGACTCGGCCTACAAGCTGACCGACTGGGCTCTGGAGTATCTTCCCTTCTACAACAAGTTCCGCGCGCCCTCCACATGGTTAGTCCTCATGGGATTTATATTGCCTTGGGCAGCTATGAGGGGAGTGCTCCGATTCTTAGAGCAACCCAAACGAGAAAACCTTTTCACGGCTGTAGGCTTAAGTGCAGTTATTATTCTCTTGATCGGTATAGGGGGTTCTATGTGGGGTTTCAGCTTTGAAAGTCCGGGAGATGCTACTCTGAAAGCTCAAGCTCAACTGCCTGACTGGTTTATGGAAGCTCTCCGAGAGGACCGTATAGCTATCGCTCGGCAGTCCGCTCTTCGGAGCCTTTTCTGGGTCATGGCTACAGGGGGGCTTCTTTGGCTTTTCTTGGCGGGACAGCTCAGGGCTTCTCTTGTGGGAGGGCTCAGCGCAATGCTATTTGCAGCCGATGGATGGCTTTTGAATAGCGCCTACTTTCCCAAGCGAGAAACTTATATGCGCAACCGAGAGCTACCCAACCCTCCCCCTCCATTACCTCACGAGGAGGTTATCCTTAGAGATACGAGCTGGTATCGTATCCTACCTCTGCACACAAGTGCTTTTACCGATGCACGCCCCTCGGTCTACTTTGAGAACGCTGGCGGCTATCATCCTGCCAAGCTGAAACGATATCAGCAGTTTATAGAAACCCATCTCAGTCAGATGCAGCCTGAGGCGCTGAGAATGTTAGCCATCCGATACATCACAGCCAAAGCGGGCACCCCTCCCCCCCCTAACTACGATAGCTTGGCGCAGACGCCTGATGAGGTGGTTATATTCCGAGCTAAGGACTCCCTTCCTATGGCGTGGCTAGTGGAGCAAGTCAAAATCTTTCCTCGTACCGACCAAACTTTAGACAGCCTCGGGCGCTACCTCGTTCATCGAGTCGCCATGGTCGCTCAAAAAGACTGGGAGCGGCTTAAGTTGCGTCCCACCGATGCCCCCTTAGATACAGGAGAGAGGGTCGTGTGTCTACGACGCTCCCCTAACGAGCTAATATACAAGGTCACAGCACGCCAGCCCCGCCTTCTCGTGTTGAGTGAAGTATATTACCCCAAAGACTGGAAAGCTGTGGTCAACGATAAGCTCACACCTATCATTCCTGCGAACTACATTCTGCGGGCTTTGGTCGTGCCTCCGGGTGAATCCACTGTGCGGCTTTACATAGAGAGCGATATTCACCTCTTAGGACGCAATCTGTCCTTGACTGGCTCGGTGGTAGCTTGGGGACTGGTTATTGTAAGCTTTTTGTGGATGATTCGGAGGCCTGATAAGCCGAGGACACACCTCCCCACACCTAACCCTGCCTCGTAAAAAAAGAGGAAGCTCATAGCTTCTCTTTTTTTTGAAGTAGCCCCCTCCACTTAGCGAAGTATGGGAAGCACCGCCAAACCAAAGGCCACCCGCCTCCCTTGAGGAGAGCAGCGACCCCTGCGCATTGAGAGGTTATGTCCGATGAGCTTTAGACTATCGCACAGTGAAGAGGATATCAGCGTATCTCGGCATGGGATATAAATCTTTTGGCAGAAGGGCTTCTACGGCATCAGCATGCATGCGAAGCTCCGCCATGCAAGAGCGGACTCGTTCAAATATAGCTGAGGCTTGCTCCTCTACATTAGGCAAGCTGGTAATCTCATCCCATATTTTCTGAGCATGGTGGATTCCTTTCCAGATTTCGGTGATATGAGCTTGAAGGGTCTCGAATAAAATCTGCTGAGGCAGCTTCTCTGGTGCTGAAGAAGTGGCAAGAGCTTGATCGGTAGGGCTGGATAGCAAGGTAGCAAGCTGCTGCTGATACTGGAAAGCAGCTGGCAGCACCCGCGTACGAAGGAGGTCCAGCAGCGTGTGAAGCTCTATACCGTAGGCTTTGACGTATCGCTCCAAACGCACCTCGTATCGGGCATGGAGCTCGGTTGAGGAGAAGATTTTTTGCTCAATGAAAAGTTTCTGCGTAGAAGAGCTGATATAGGTCCGAAGGAGCTTGGGTATGTGGAAAGAAACAGAGAGACCCCGACGGCTGGCTTCCTCCTGCCATGCCGGGTCATAGTTATTTCCGTCAAAGCGGATCGGACGACTCTCTATTAGAAAATCCCGCACGACAGAAAGAATGGCCATTTCTTTGGATGGGAAGGCTGTACGACGAGCCTCTACCTCAGCGATGAACCGTTCAGCGGACTCAGCTACCGCTGCATTCAAGACTATCATTGCGGGAGCGCAGTGGGCAGAGGCTCCCACCGCCCGAAACTCAAACTTATTTCCTGTAAAGGCAAAGGGAGCTGTACGATTACGGTCGGTGTTATCTCTGAGGAGGCTAGGTAAACGCGGAATAAGCAGGGAAAGAGGCGTCTTATCGGTGAGCTTCGGCAGTTCGGGCACTTTCTCCAGAGCTTCTACCGCTTGAGAGACCGCTTTGCCTAAGAACACCGAGAGGATTGCGGGTGGAGCTTCGTTACCCCCCAAGCGATGTTCATTACCCGGCGTGGCTATAGTGGCTCGCAGGAGGTCTGCATGAGTATAGACAGCTCGTAGAATGATGCTTAGGATAGAGAAAAAGCGAAGGTTTTCTCGGGGGTTTTTACCGACAGAGAGTAGATTGATACCGGTATCGGTAGAGAGGGACCAGTTGTTATGTTTGCCTGAGCCGTTGATACCTGCAAAAGGCTTCTCGTGGAGAAGGCATTCCAAACCGTGGCGCCGAGCTGTCCGCTGAAGCAGGTCCATCAAGAGCTGATTATGGTCAATCGCTACATTCAGTTCCTCAAAGACAGGGGCGCATTCGTACTGAGCAGGGGCCACCTCATTGTGCCGCGTTTTGAGCGGAATCCCCAGACGCCAAGCCTCGAGCTCTAACTCTTCAAAAAAAGCTATGACCCGCTCGGGAATAGACCCAAAGTAGTGATCTTCCATCTGCTGTCCCCGTGGAGAAGGGGCGCCTATGAGAGTGCGACCCGTAAGTTGGAGATCAGGCCGCTGGGCAAAGTGGCTTGCTTCTATCAGAAAGAACTCCTGTTCAATCCCTAAGGTAGGGAAAACCCGCTGTACACCCCTATAGAAAAGGGAGACCACTTTTCGGACCGAGGCGTTAAGGGCTTCTATGGAACGAAGCAGGGGGGTTTTATAGTCTAAGGCATGTCCGTCATATGAGACATACACAGATGGAATGCAGAGTGTGCGCCCATAGATGAAAGGAGGAGAAGTAGGGTCCCAAGCCGTGTAGCCCCGAGCCTCAAAAGTGCTGCGTAACCCCCCGCTGGGGAAAGACGAAGCATCGGGCTCCTGCTGGAGAAGCTCATTCCCGTTGAAGCCGCTAAGCACCTTGCCCCCATAGACTTCAAAAAAGTTTTCATGTTTTTCGGCGGTAAGGCCGGTTAGAGGCTGAAACCAGTGCGTATAATGGGTGGCGCCTCGTTCAGTGGCCCATTGGCGGAGGGCGTTGGCTATCTCATCAGCCAGTTCAGGTGAGATGGGATCCCCACGCTCCCAACGCTGAATCCCCTCTAAGGCGCTCTCCGAGAGATACTGACGCATGACTTCCTTGTGAAAAACGAGCTCGCCAAACTGCTCAGGCCGGAGACGAGCCATGGCAACCCCGTTGGCGGGGGCAGTTTTCGTTATCATGGATCGCAAAGGTAAGGAGTTGCGCCCTTCACCGAGACCGTCTTTCTAACTGAATCAATATCTCTGACAGTAGGGACCTACAGGCAACCCCATGCAAGAGTTTTTCCACTTCGGCACGCTCTTCCTTCAGGTATTGAGTCCCTCGCTTCTGTAGACCGAGCTTCTCGTACAAATGGAGTCCAAAGGCCCGGCGCTCTTCGCCGGTGAGAGTTTCTAACTGCATTTGCTCATCAGGAGAGGCCTCAGCCCAAGCCCAAAGCCAGAGAAAGGTCTTCTTACCCTCTACGATATCGCCCCCCCGTACTTTGCCAGTTTCCTCTCCAAATGCATCCAGGTAGTCATCCTGTAGCTGAAAGTATCGGCCTATTGCCTCACCTATAAGTCGAAGTTGGTGAGATTCGGCTTCAGAAGCTCCACCCAGAACAGCCCCCGTCTCTAAAGCTGCTCCTAAGAGGGCTCCCGTTTTTTCGGAGATCATTTTGAGATAGTCGTCCATTTTGACCATCGCAGTTGGACGCCTAGCAAGAGCTAAGTCCAATAGCTGACCATGACACACCCGAAGAGCCGCAGAAGATAGGATGTCCCCTAACCGGCCAGTTGCGGGAGAAGATATCGCCATCAATTCTCTATAAGCTGCGATTATCAAGGCATCTCCGATAAGAATAGCGGTATTTTCATCGGTAAGCCGATAAATCGTCGGTCGGCCCCGCCGGAGCTCAGATTTATCCATTACATCGTCATGCACGAGGGTGAAGGTGTGCAAGATTTCAATAGCTCGCAGCAGCGGAAGCGCCTCCTCCCAAGAAGCCCGCTCCTGTGCATAATACGCATAACTCATCCACGCTAAGTAGGGACGCAGTCGCTTGCCGCCCCCCGAAAGGGCATAGTGCATCCACGTCTCCCACGCGTCTAATTCCGGCCAATGAAGGGCTTCTAAGCCACGCTCATAGGCTTCACTCCGCCACACGCCTACGAAGGTACAGGAGGAATCCATCACTCAACCGCTTCCTCGCTCTGGGAAAAGCAAAGCTCGGTCAATAGAGCTTGCCCCTCAAAGGCAGGGAATCAAAGCCCGCCTTTGGGCTACTCAGCGCAGCTTACTTGCGGATTGGCATTTACCGACCAAACATTTGGAAGATTGGAAAAAGTCGTATATTTGTCTCATGTACGGCAACTTGACTCTGCGCCCTGAGGACATTGAAAACTGGGGCAAAAAAGTTCACGAGGAGGACCCGGATAAGCTGGCGGAGTTTGAGGCTCGCATTGCCCGGGGAGACAAGATAGAGCCCCAAGATTGGATGCCATTTGAGTACCGGCGTCAGCTTATTCGGCTCATAGAGCAGCATGCTCATTCTGAGATTATTGGCGCCTTACCTGAGGGCACTTGGATCACCCGAGCCCCTAATTTTCGCCGAAAACTTGCCCTCATGGCAAAAGTTCAAGATGAAGTGGGACATGCTCAGCTCCTGTATAGCGCTGCTGAAACCTTAGGAAAGCCCCGAGAGCAAATGATAAACGACCTGCTCTCTGGAAAGTCCAAATACTCCAATGTCTTCAACTACCCTGCTCAAACTTGGGCTGATACGGCGGTAATAGCTTGGCTGGTGGACGCAGGGGCTATCATCAATCAGACCACCAACTCTAAGGGCTCTTACGGCCCCTACATCCGTGCCTTAGAGCGTATCTGTTGGGAAGAATCCTTTCACCTCAAATATGGCTACGATAGCGTAGTCTACTTAGCTACAGGGACGCCTAAACAGCGCGCTATGCTGCAAGATGCCCTTAATCGTTGGTGGCGCCCTATCATGCACTTTTTTGGCCCCCCTGATACCCAATCCGTCCATACCGAGAAGCTCGTCAAGTGGAAAGTCAAGCTGGCTACCAACGACGAAATGCGCCAGCAGTTTCTGGACATGTATGTTCCGAAGATATGGGAGCTGGGCCTAACGATTCCAGACCCTAACCTCCGAAAAAACCCTGATACAGGCCGCTGGGAGTATTCAGACCCAGACTGGGATGAGTTTTGGCGGGTGATAAATGGAGATGGGCCTTGCAACAAGGAGCGTCTCGCTGTGCGCCGCTTCGCCGAGGAGAAGGGGCGGTGGGTGCGAGAGGCCCTTCGCTCTCCCGAGGCGCGGTATGTAACGCCTTTGGCATGAAAAAGTCGTTAGACCCGCGCATTCGGCGGGCGGAACCTGAACTCTGGCAACTCCCACAGCGCCCCCTTGAAGCCCTTGAACACTGGCCAACCTACGAAGTATTCGTGCTGCGCACCCGCGGCAGCCATGCCCAACATGTCGGCTCCCTACATGCACCCAGCCCAGATATAGCCCTCCTTTTAGCAAAAGAACAATACGCCCGTCGCAGTCCCTGTGTAGCTCTCTGGGTCGTCCCCACCGAAGCTATTTTATGGACAAGTCCAGAAGACGAAGAGCTTTTTACCCCTGCCACCGATAAAAGTTACCGAGAACCGCAGGGCTACCTTCATACCCGCGAACGCCTGGAAAAATACCGCGACCGCCTCAAGCCTACCTCAGCATGATAGAGGCTCTGGAATCCTTGGTGCTCTCTTTGGCGGATGATGAACTGTTGATGGGTCATCGCCATGCTGAATGGATAGGCTTAGGACCCATACTGGAAGAGGACATCGCCTTTGCTTCCATAGCTCAGGATGAGACTGGTCACGCCCAAGCGTATTACCAGCTCCTTACGGATTTAGGCCTTTCCTCTCCCGACGAATACGCCTTTAAACGGCAACCTAACGCTTTCCGCAGCGCCCACTTAGTAGAGCTTCCCAACTTTGACTATGATTACGGCTTAGCTCTAATGAGGCACTTCTTGTACGATGCAGCGGAGCAGGTTCGTTTAGAGGCCCTAAGACACAGTACCTACGAGCCTTTGGCTGGCTTAGCTGAGCGCCTCCTTCGTGAGGAGAAATACCACTGGATGCATGCGTACACCTGGGTTCAGCGACTGGGACGCTCCACGGAGGAAGCTCATCTACGCCTACAAAGCGCTTTGGACCAGCTCTTCCCTTACGCATGGATGCTCTTTGAAGAGATGCCTTATGAACCCGATATGGTAGAAGCTGGTTGGATACCCCCCTCGTCAGACCTGCGAAACCTATGGCTGGCCCAAATAACCCCCTGGCTCAGAGAAGCTGGCCTTGTCCATACCCAACCTTCGGAAAGCGCTTTACTTCCTCTCAAGGGGGCTCGCCACGGCCTACGAAGCCTCTATTTTGACGAGCTGTATGCCGAAATGACAGAGGTCTCCGCCTCCGATCCAGAAGCCGAATGGTAACGCGCATTCTCGTGGTTTGTACGCACAATAGCACCCGCAGCCAGATAGCCGAGGCTTACCTACGGCGACTGCTGAATGACAGAGCCGAAGTGTATAGCGCTGGAACCGACCCTCGCGGTATCCATCCCTTAGCTAAAGCCGTCATGGCCGAAGAAGGATATGACCTATCCACTCACACCTCGGATGCCGTAGAGAAATACGCCGGCCAAACTTGGGATTATGTGATTACTGTCTGCGACTCGGCCCGGGAGAGCTGTCCCTACATCCCCGCTCGGTATAACCTGCATGTGAGCTTTCCTGATCCATCGCAAGGCGATATAGAACTCTTCCGCCAAGTTAGAGACGCTATTCGGGTGTGGGCAACCGACTTTGCTCGCCAGATATGAAAGCCTCCCTCACGCCCGATACGATACGAGAATGGCTCAAGTCCATCCCAGACCCAGAAATACCTCATGTATCCGTCGTAGATATGGGGATGGTTGGGGAGATTCGAGTTGAAGAGGAAGGCGTACAGGTAGAGCTGATTCCCACCTTTGCGGGGTGCCCCGCGGTAAAGCTGCTCCAACAAAGCATAGAAGCCCTTCTGAGGGAAAAAGGCTTGAAGCCTAAAGTTCATGTGGAGTATAGCCGCCCCTGGCAGGCTGAGTATGTTACGGAGGCAGGCTGGACAGCCCTCCGAAAGGCAGGATTTGCTATTCCGAAAAAGCTCACGGATGACCCCCGAGAAATGTTCTCAGAGGTAGCCTGTCCTCGCTGCCACTCAGAAGCTGTCAGCCTCACTTCCCCTTTTGGTCCGACGGCCTGCCGGGCCATTTTCTATTGCCACAGTTGTGGAGAAGCCTTTGAGCTCTTCAAACCTCCTTTATAGAGCTCTGGCATTTAGGGCGTCTGAGCCGCCCATGTAAGGCAGACCCATCCCGAACCGATGCCTCTGCCACCGCTTTCAGATGATTCTCCGTGCTCCTAAAACAAGACCCCTTCTAACCCTTCGTCTTTTCCCCGATTATGCTGTGGCAGCTATTAGGCTCTGTACATAAGCCTGCCAGCTCGGAGGTACGGCAGTCCCTGGCTTGCGCGCCCCGAATACCCAAAGTACCTCCTCTCCCTGAGGACCGAAGGCTTCTACAGAATAGATAGGGCCCTCCTTAGTAGGCTTGCATACCAAATAGAGACGACCGATTCCTGCAGGGTTGATATGAAGGTTGAAATGAGAGTCTAAGACATTCAGCCATCCCCGAGCCAGCGATAGCGTCTGAATCGTACCCGAATAGATGTGGTGTATCCCTGCGTTCCCTACAAAGAACATAATCGGAGTCTGGCTCGCTTTAGCCCACTCTAATACCCGATGAAGAGCCTCCGTCGGGAGCTGCCACGCATATCGCCCCTCAGCTATTTGCACGGCGGTAAGGCGGCCTACCCGAAAACGGCGTAATAGCTCAAAAAACTCATGCGTATCCCCCAATGCTCCCCACTGCTTCAAAAACTCAGCTTGAACATCGGGAGAAAGAGGCGTCTCATAGGGCGAGGGAGGAGCTGAGGCGATTGGTTCCGCTTCTATAGATTGGTCGGCATGGCGATAAGTCTGTACAAGGGACTCCCATAATGGGAGCTGTTCAGCGGTGGTCAAATAAACCTTATGAACCGCTTCGCCCCACTCCGTGAAAAACTGAATGCTGTATAGGGGCTGTCCATCTCGCCCAAAGGACCGCACGGCAAACACATGCTTCCATGCCAGCAGGTAGATTCGGAGGTCTATTCCAGAACTTGCAAAGACCATGACATGCCGCTCAGTATAAGGGCGAGGGTAAGAGCCCGTGGTTTCTATAACGACCCAGCGGTTCCGACTCAGCGCCTTAAGGGGACCCATGGAGGGTAAGGACTCAAGGATGGACGGTATGTCGGGGGAAAGGCGCGTAACCTGCTTGCCTACATCTAAGCGGAGAAGCTCCATTTCACTCACACCCAAGCGCTCAGCAGCTTCACGGAGGTAAAGATGGGGCTCCCGCTGGCGAAGAGTTTCATAAGCCTGTCGAAGGGCCTCCATGCTCCAAAGGTACTTACTTAGACTAAATCCAATGACCCAACAAATCCCATCCGACAACCCTACCTTTGCGGCATGGCTATCCGTGTTGGCATAAATGGCTTTGGACGGATAGGGCGTCTGGTTTTTCGAGCCCTCCTTGAGCGCCCCGAAGTAGAGATTACGCAAATCAACGACCTCACCGACGCCTCCACTTTAGCCCATCTGCTAAAATACGACTCAATACATGGGCGGTTCCCTCACCCTGTTTCCGTAGAACAAAACCATCTGATTGTGAAGAATCAGCGGATTCTGGTCACAGCCGAAAAGGACCCAGCTCAACTCGGATGGGACAAAACCCAAACCCAGATCGTGGTAGAATCTACCGGGGCTTTCACCGACGGGGCTCAAGCCCGCAAACACCTTGCAGCTGGTGCGCAGAAAGTGATTATTTCGGCTCCAGCTTCAGGTGAAATTGATGCTACCGTCGTACTCGGTGTGAATGATCACATACTTACCCCTTCCATGCGAGTGGTCTCTAACGCTTCTTGCACCACAAACTGCTTAGCCCCTATGGTGAAAGTATTAGATGAAGCGTTCGGCATAGAACAAGGATTCATGAACACGGTCCATGCTTATACAGCTGACCAGCGCCTACAAGATGCGCCTCATAAGGACCTTCGGCGGGCTCGCGCTGCAGCTCTAAACATTGTGCCTACTACGACAGGGGCTGCCAAGGCGGTTGGACTCGTCTTACCCCATCTTAAAGGCAAGCTGGATGGTATAGCTCTCCGAGTACCTATACCAGATGGCTCTGTAACCGACTTCGTCGCTATCCTCAAGAGACCAGCAGATAAAGCTGCCGTTAATGCCGCTTTCACGGCAGCAGCTCAAGGTCCTCTCAAAGGCATCTTGGAATACACCGAAGACCCTATCGTATCATCGGATATAGTCGGGAATCCGCATTCTGTCATATTTGATGCTCAATCAACGATGGTGATGGGGAATATGGTTCGCGTATTAGGATGGTACGATAATGAATACGGCTACGCCTGTCGAACGGCTGATTTAGTGATAAAACTGGCACATCTCTCTTAGCATGCAGGGCCTTCCTTCGCTACACCAGGCTCAGCTTCAGAACCGCCGAGCGTTTGTTCGGGTGGATTTCAATGTTCCCTTAGAGGATGGACGCATCACAGATGATAGGCGCATTCGGAGCGCCCTTCCCACGATTCAATATCTACTCAAGGAAGGAGCAGGGGTTGTGCTCTGTTCGCATTTAGGACGCCCTAAGGAAGGGCAGCCCGACCCGAAGTACTCCTTAGCTCCTGTACGAGCTCACTTAGAACGCCTCTTGGGGCAACCCGTAGGATGGATTGCCGATCCGTTTACACCACAGCCCATAGAGAGAGGACGGGTGTATCTAATGGAAAATATCCGATTCTTTCCAGGAGAGACGACGAATGACCCTCAACTGGCTCAGGCTCTTGCTCAGTGGGCCGACCTCTATGTCAGTGACGCTTTTGGGTCTCTCCATCGGGCTCATGCTTCAGTAGAGGCGCTGGCTCGGCTGTTTCCTGAGCGCTACGCTGGCTTCCTCGTAGAGGCCGAATGGCAGAATGCTCAACGAGTCTTGACACAGATTGAATCGCCTTATCTCGTCGTCATCGGGGGAGCTAAAGTGAGCGATAAACTGCCCCTTCTGCATAACCTCTTATCCCGCTTAGATAGGCTATTGATTGGAGGAGGTATGAGCTACACATTCCTTCACGCCTTGGGCCTACCTATCGGAAAATCGCTTTTAGAGCGCGAGCAGGTGGAAGCCGCCAAAGAGATTCTCTCCCAAGCTGAGAAGATGGGGAAGAAAGTGCTCCTCCCCAGCGACTCGGTAGCTGCGACGGAGTTTCGGGCGGATGCTCCAGCGCGCGTATTTCCTCATGAAGTAGGGGCCTTTCCCGAAGGGTATATGGGTTTAGACATCGGTCCAGCAACGATACAAGCCGCCAGCTCTTTTATCTCAGGGAGCCGTACTATCCTTTGGAATGGTCCGATGGGTGTCTTTGAATGGGAGGCTTTCAGACAAGGTACTACCAAGATCGCCGAGTATATTGCAGCTGAAACGGCGCGTGGGGCATACAGCCTTGTCGGGGGCGGCGATACGGCTGCAGCAGCCGAAGTAGCCGACGTAGCAGACAAAGTGAGTTACATCTCAACGGGGGGTGGAGCTCTCTTAGAACTCCTCGCAGGTGAAACGCTTCCAGGCCTCGCTGTACTCCTGTCATGATAGCCCGCTGGGGTATCGCCTTGGTCTCGCCTCTCTTCGCTCAAATCCTTTGGCAGGACTTAGAAACAGCCTTCCAGCGGGCTCGGTATGTAGATAGACTCCTTCTGATATACATCTACACCCCTTGGTGCAGCCCTTGCGTTATGATGGAGCAGAATACTTGGTCTCATCCCATCATAGCCAACTTCGCCGCAAAGAACTTCCACTGCATCCGCCTCAACGCTGAATCACGCGACTCTATCCCTTTCAACGGCACCCTATTCCCTTATCTGCCAGAACTGCATGCTAATCAGTTGGCATATCTTTTGTTAGAGGGAAAAATGGAATATCCCACTCTCGTGCTGATGGAGCCCTCCGGAGCGGTACTCCTCGTCCTGAGAGGATACATCGCGCCCCGTCTCATGGACGAGGTACTGCGTTACTTTGCAGGGGGATTCCATCGTTTTATGAGCTGGGAGACCTTTAAGCAAACCTATCCCTCTCAGTTATGACAGAGACCGACCTGACGAAAAATCCTGAAACGACTGAACAAATTCTCTTGGAAGAGGCAGCTGCCCCTTCTGGGCTGGAAGAAGAGACAACTGTTCCTCCTTCTAAGGCGCAAGAAGGCAGGAGCGCCTCTTCTGAGTTAGAAGAGGAAGTAGCTCACCTGCGAACTGAGGTAGAAGTCTGGAAAGACCGAGCTTTGCGTGCCGCCGCCGAACTGGAAAATTATCGCCGTCGCGTTCAGCGCGACCTCCATCAGCAGATTCTTTCAGCTCAGATGGACCTGCTTCGCCCCCTTCTGACTCTACTGGATAACATCCAGCGTGGGCTACAAGCCGCTCGAGAAGCTCCTGATTTGGACCGACTCAAAGAGGGTCTGGAACTAATGCAGCGGCAGTTTAGCCATATTCTCCAAAAGCTCTCCATCCAGGTTATTCAACCTGAAGTAGGTAGCCTACCTGATCCTGCGTATCACGAGGTTATCTCTACCGTTCCCGCACCAGAGGGCGTCCAACCTCACACCATCTTAGAAGTCGTGGAGGCTGGCTACCTTTACCAAGGTCAGCTTCTGCGTCCCGCCCGTGTGATTACCACAGAATGAGAAAGGATTATTACAAAATCTTAGGTGTCAGCCGAGAAGCCGACGCTGAGACTATCAAAAAAGCCTATCGGCGATTAGCTTTAGAATACCACCCAGACCGCAACCCCAACAATAAAGAAGCAGAAGAACGATTCAAAGAAATCTCTGAGGCATATGAGGTACTAAGCGACCCAGAGAAGCGCCGCCAATACGATCTTTTTGGCACTGTCGGTTCAGCAGGGGGAAGCGCAGAAACAATCTTCTCTCAAGCGGTAGAAGAGATATTCAGTACCTTTTTTGGAGGGCGAAGCTCAGGGGGGCGTCGTCCCCAAGCTATCTCAGGTGAAGATGTTCGCATACAAATACAGCTTTCCTTAGAAGAGATCGCATTTGGCGTGGAAAAGGAGGTTGAATACCTTCGGGACGAAATCTGCGAACTGTGTGGGGGAACGGGCAGCTCTAATAAGCGCCCTCCCCAATCCTGCCCCTCCTGTGGAGGAAGCGGCCAAATAGCTTATAGAGTGGGAGGAGGCTTCTTTCAGCAGATTGTATATCAAGTCTGCTCGGATTGTCAGGGCACAGGCTACCGTATTATTGAGCGTTGTGCAGGTTGTGGGGGCGTCGGTATCAGAAAAAAGGTATATAGACAGACCGTCCAAATACCACCCGGTGCCTCCGGCGGCATAACCTTAGCGCTGCGAGGCGCGGGTAATCGGGGGCCCTGGGGAGGTCCACCGGGCGACCTCCTCATAGAGATTCATGAAAAGCCCCACCCTATCTTTACGCGCAAGGGCGAGGACCTTATTTATGAAGCTTGGGTATCCTACCCTGACTTAGTCTTAGGAACGACTCTATCCATACCCACTCTCAGCGGAGAAGAGATTCCCCTGCACATATCCCCCGGCACGCCCTCTGGTGAGGTCTTCAAACTTCCGGGCAAAGGACTCCCTCGGTACAATAGCCAGAAACGGGGCCATTTATTGGTCCAGGTTCATGTATGGGTCCCCAGTAAAGTATCTAGAGAAGAGAAGAGGCTCCTGGAAGAGATGAGAGCCCTTAGAGCTTTCCAGCCCAAGGAGAAGCGAACGGAAAAAGGGTTCTGGAAGCGAATCCGAGAGATTTTTGAGTAATCTCAACAGGAGGGTCGCAAGGATGATTGAGGATGCTGTTTAGCCTGTGGACCAAAGGGGGGCTTAGGTAAGTCAAGGAGCTCTATTGAGTGCATAACCTGAAGAGTAGAGAAGGGGAATGATTGTTAGGCTTTGTTGGGGGGGGCGCCAGCGCCGAAGGCGCTGGCGCCCCCCCCAACCGCCCCCCTAATACCGATACCACTCGGGCTTGTAGGGACCTTCTATAGGGACCCCAATATACGCTGCCTGTTCAGGTGTCAGCTCATCTAACTCTGCTCCTAACTTCTCAAGATGAAGGCGAGCCACCATCTCATCCAGATGCTTCGGTAGCGTGTAAACTTTATTCTCATACTGCTCGCCTCGCGTCCACAGCTCAATCTGGGCCAGAACTTGATTAGAGAACGAACAGGACATGACAAAGGAAGGATGCCCCTCAGCACAAGCAAGATTCATAAGGCGACCTTCAGCTAAAAGGATGATCTCCTTGCCTTCCACATTATAGACATCTACATACGGCTTGATGGTGTATTTGGTATGGCCGTAGTGCTTATTGAGCCAAGCAACATCTATCTCCAAGTCAAAGTGCCCGATGTTACCTACAATAGCTTTATCCTTCATGGCTAAGAAGTGCCGTCCCACGACCACATCTCTATTGCCAGTAGCGGTGATGATAATATCAGCAAGAGGGACAGCATTATCCATCTTCATCACTCGGAAGCCATCCATTACTGCCTGAAGGGCACAAATAGGATCAATCTCTGTAACGATAACCTGAGCTCCTGCTCCAGCAAACGCTTGAGCTGTACCGGCTCCAACGTCGCCATAGCCAGCGACGACCACCGTTTTGCCAGCTATCATGATACCCGTTGCACGCCGCACCGCATCTACAGCCGACTCACGGCACCCGTATATGTTATCAAACTTAGACTTCGTCACGGAGTCATTCACATTAATAGCCGGAAAAGGTAAGCGTCCTTGAGCAGCGTATTCATATAATCGCCGCACACCTGTGGTCGTTTCTTCGGAAACACCCTTTACACTTTTCGCTAGCTCAGGGTACTTTTCCATAATCAGCCAAGTTAGGTCGCCTCCATCATCCAAGATCATATTGAGAGGACGATCTTTACTCCCGAAGTACAGGGTTTGTTCTATGCACCACCAGTACTCTTCTTCCGTTTGCCCTTTCCACGCAAAAACGGGAATGCCCGCTGCAGCTATGGCTGCAGCTGCATGATCCTGGGTAGAGAAAGGATTGCAAGAAGACCAGCGAACCTCCGCTCCTAAATCTACGAGCGTTTCTATGAGAACCGCCGTCTCTATGGTCATATGAAGGCAGCCTGCGATACGGGCACCTCGGAGCGGTTTGCTATCGCGATAACGCTCTCGAATCGCCATCAGTCCAGGCATTTCAGCTTCAGCCAAGCGAATCTCTCGGCGTCCCCACTCAGCCAACGAGAGGTCCGCTACCTTGAAATCTTGGTGCGTTGTCGTAACCATACGGATAGCAAAGGTACGACACGACCAACAAAATACAGCTTGCCGATTAGCTGCATATAGCATAGAATGCTGACCTTTGGGTCGTGCGATGGATAGATGTACCCCACGCCCCTGAGGTTAAAGCTCAGTGGCGTTCTCTTTTCCCAGACCGTATCCCTCCTGCCTTGCTTTGGAAAGGGATAGAAGGCGTAGGTAAAACCGCTGCAGCGTGGATGCTTACAAAAGCGCTTTTATGTAGTCAGGGAGACCCAGTGGAACCCTGTGGCACTTGTAGGAACTGCCAACTCGTGGATAGATTAGAGCATCCTAACCTCTTACTTCTGGTTCCCACGGGAGGAAAAGGCTCGCTGGAAGAAGGTGTGCAACGATTTCGGCAAACTCTGCTAAACAATCCCTTCCTCTTGCTGTCTGAGTGGGAACTGGCTCTATCAGGGGCTAAGGGTAGCCTTTCGTTAGGCGTAGACACAGTACGCCGTCTTCATGAGGAATTGAGTTTAGTCAGCCCAGGTAAAACTTGGCGAGTGGTGTGGTTCTGGCACGCAGAGACCCTTACCCGACAAGCGGCTAATGCCCTTCTCAAAATCATAGAGGAGCCTCCTGCCCGCACGCTATTTATTTTTCTCACGAATCAAGCTGATACTCTACCCGTCACCTTACGGTCCCGCTGTCAGACCTGGAGGTTCCCGCCTTTATCCAAAACCCAACTGGAACAACTTGCTGGAGCTCCCTTACCTACCCCTATGATCATTTTAGCTCAAGGGAGTTACGGCCGTCTGCGCCGCCTTAGGGATGCCTCCATGGAGAAATCCATCCGATCCCTGCAGACTTGGTTGCGAACCCTTCTTCAGCCTGAAGCAGACCCCAGTCCAGCTATTGAGGAGCTCCTCCAAGCCCCTCAGCTCGGGGAAGTGCTCGTCATGGGAGCTATTTTAGTTAGAGAACATCCCGAACTGACCGTTGCCCAAAAAGCTATCGGCATGGATATCCTTCTTCGCATTGCTGAAGGGGTAGAAGCGAACCTACAGCCCGCTTTGCTTTTGTGGGAGGCTACTCTCTCTCTGAAAGAGAAGTGGAAACAACCCCGCTTTCTGTGGGAATGGATTCCTGTTTGAGTAAGCTCTTGAGCCGCTGACGCTGCATCCGCAGCCAGACCACCCCCCATATAGCTTCTTGGATAACTTGTCGGCTCATCTTAGACCTACCCGCTATCCGCTCTACGAAGACAATCGGCACCTCTACCACCCGAGCCCCCGCCAAGAGAGCTTTGTATTTCATCTCTATCTGGAATGCATAGCCCTTGAACCGCACTGGCCCTACCGATAAAATCCGCTCCAACAGCCATCGTCTATATCCTATAAAGCCGGCTGTAGGGTCCTTTATAGGCATGCCTGTGATGAGTCGGACGTACCAGCTTGCCCCATAGCTCAGCAGGATGCGACTAAGAGGCCAGTTCACTACATTGATGCCTTGGATGTATCGAGAACCAACCGCCATGTCAGCTTCCCTCAGAGCCTCCGCCAAGCGTGGGAGGTACGCAGGGGGATGGCTAAAATCGGCATCCATTTCGTAGATGTAAGCAGCGGAGGTATTTTGAAGGATCCAACGGAAGCCCGCTTCATAGGCCCGCCCAAGACCTTCCTTGTTTGGACGATGAAGGAGCTCCACCGGAAAAGTAGGTTGCTCTCGCTTATAAGCGAGTACCAAATCTCCCGTTCCATCGGGCGAGTTGTCATCCACCACCAGCACACCAACAGCTAAGGGAAGCTGACGTAAGGCATCCAGCATAGAGCGTATGTTGTCCGATTCGTTGTAGGTAGGCAAGACGACCCAGTGTTCAGGCTGCATGGGTGGCAACGAGAGAGAGGATTTCATCGCAGTAATGGCGCGCCTCGGGACGGTGTGTAACCACCAGAACTATCGCCTCCTTAGCTAAAGGACGAAGGCGCTGATAAATAAGAGCCTCCGTCTGAGGATCTATATGAGCGGTGGGTTCATCCAATATCCAGATAGCTGGCTTTCGGAGAGCTGCACGCCACAAGGCTATTACCTGCTTCTCCCCTGCGGAGAAAGCCGTCCCTCCCGCTCCTACGAACTGGTCTAAACTCCAACCCCTCACATATGCCGTGATACCTAACTTCTCAGCGCTTGCCCATATCGCTTCATCTGGGATGTTATCGTAGAGGGTGAGATTTTCTCGAAGCGTCCCCTCAAAAAGCACAGGTTCTTGAGGAATATAAGCAACCAACTCACGCAGTCTTCTCTTATCCCAGCGAGATACGGGAAGTCCCCCTATACGAATATCCCCCTGCTGAGGCTCGTAGTATCCTAAGATAAGGTAGAACAGCGTGCTTTTCCCGCTGCCCGTCGGTGCCGTAATTCCATACACTCGCCCAGGGGAGAAATGAAGTGTAAGCCCCTCAATCACAGGCTGATCAGCTTTATAGCCGAATGACACATTCCGAATAGAAACTTCATAAGGAGGCGGTGTGGAAGGGACTTCGCCTCCTGCCTTCTCTTCTCCTCCTTGGTCTAAAAGGCGAAATATCCTATCAGCGCTTACAAGCCCCATTTGAAGGCTATTGACCTGATCTGCAATAATCCGAAAAGGCCGAAAGAAGAGCTGTTGATACAGGGTAAAAGCCACAACCGCTCCTACAGTGGTTTCCCCCCGCTGGACTAAGTAAGCACCAACCAGAAGTACCGCACTAAGCCCTATTAGAGTAACCGTCTCCATCGTAGGAAAAAACCAAGCAAAATAACCTACGACCCGTCTATAGCTGAGGTAGTAAAGGCGGTTCAAACGACGAAACCGCTGCCATAGAGAGGGCTCGCTGCCCGTACTATCGGTCAGCTCTCGGCTTTGAATAAGGTCTTGGAGATAGCCGTTCATGCGGGCGATGTAAAGGCGTACCTTAGAAAAACTCTCTCGGATTTTTTGAGAAAAGTACCGAGAGGCCCACATACCTAAGGGCATGACCATAAGCGTAACTAAGGTTAGCTGTACATCCACAAGCAGCATAAGCCCGATAAGAAAGAGGAGCTGTAAAAGTTCTCCAGCTATAACGAGGATAGTTTCAGCCAGGGTACTTTGGAGCGTCTGGGTATCTGTAAGCGTACGGGTATAGAGAATGCCAGTGGGATATTTTTCTATGCTGGGGATAGAGAGACGAAGTACTTTAGAGAATAGCGCCTGACGAAGCCGGCGCGCTACATTCCATGCTAAACGCTGAGTGAAAAGAATCTGAGCTCGCTGGATAATGGCATGAAAGAGTGTAGTCCCAATCAGAATAGCTCCCCATCCCCATAAAGCTTGAATATCTCCCGAACGGAGCGGATAGTCTATGACATAGCGGTAGAGATAGGGACGCAAGGGCTGGAAGAAAGAAGCAAGCGTGACTAGGCTAAATGCTACCCAGAAGACCCGTCCCTCTCTTAGTAGAATATGGGCAAGCCGAAGGAATACCGAAGAGGTCTTCACGCAGGGATAGCGAGGCCTTCGTAAAGCTGAGCTGCCTTGCGCTGAATGTACCGAATGAATGGCTTAGGAGAAAGAGGAGCTCCCGTGGCTTTTTCACACAACTCTTGCATGCGATAACGCCCCCCGTACTGATGAATATGCTCCCTCATCCAATGGAGCGGAAGGCTCCCGTCCCCCTCCCTAAGCTGGTCTTCCCAATCAGGATAGGTCTGAGTGAGCGATTCGGCTAACTGGGCTGCCAGCAGACTCCCTAAGGAGTAAGTAGGAAAATACCCAAAGCTGCCCATAGACCAATGAATATCTTGAAGTACGCCTTGGGCATCGTTAGGCACAGTTAGCCCTAAATAGGCTTTGACTTTTTCATTCCATGCAGCGGGAAGATCCCGCACCGATAAATCGCCGTTGATGAGAGCCCGCTCAAGCTCAAAGCGCAACAGAATATGCAGGTGATAGCTCACTTCATCTGACTGGATGCGAATGAGCCCGGGCTGGATTCGATTGACACGACGAGTCAGGGTGAGCGGAGAGTACTCATCCAGCCAAGCCGGTTGATAAGCAGGCAGCACCTTCTGATAAAGGAAAGTCCAAAAACCCAGGGAAGCGCCAATGTGGTTCTCCCAGAAGCGAGACTGCGATTCATGCACGCTTAGGGAAGCAGAATGCGTACGAGGCCAACCCAACGGCTCTCGGGGAAGCCCCTGTTCATACAAAGCATGTCCCATCTCATGAAGCGCAGACCCTAAAGCCATTGTCAAATCATCCTCATAGATTCGGACTGTAATGCGCACATCATCGGGGTTGATGCCTGTGCAGAAGGGATGATTGGACTCATCTATGCGACCCCGATTCAAATCATATCCCAGCCGGCTTACGACCTCACGAATCAAAGACCTTTGGTCGGAAGCTGATAGGCTTAGAGAGACACCCTCTAAACCCGACACAGGATTTGCCTGACAAAGCCTTACAGTTTCTATTAGGAAAGGACGCAGCTCGGCAAAGATAGCTTCAACTTGCTGGGGGTTGGTGCTGCGCTCATATAAACGAAGGAGGGCTTCATAAGGCTCCTGAGTGTATCCCAAAGCAGCGGCTTTCTCCCGAGACAGATGAACGAGCTTCTCCAGGTGTGGGCGAAAGCTATCAAAGTCCGACTGATGGCGAGCTTGAGCCCAAGCCTGTTGAGCTAAACTCGCCGCTTCTGACAGAGCACGCACTAAATCTGCCGGGAGCTTTTCTATCATCTCGGCATCTTCCAATAAAATGCGTATTTCCGCCTGAGTTTCTGGGTCTAAGTTGGGATCGCTTTCAGCCTCTCTAAGGAGAGGCAAGATAGTCTCAACAACCCGCTGATGTACCAAAGTGGCTAAAACCCCTATAAGACTCGCCCGCCCTTGAACCCCGGCTGGAGGCATGCACACCTCTTGATCCCACGCCAGTAGCTCCACTCCACCCGCCAGAAGAGCTTGAGTCCGTAGCTCTGCATCCAATCGGCTTTTGATACTCATGCTGCAAAGATAAAGGAACTTTAGCGAGTTTCACCCCACATTACATGAATCTCAAAAAGCAGTCGTCGTAACTTCGCTCCCTCGTACACTCCCCCCCCTGTAGGGGGACGCTGCAATATATTGGAAACGCCGATCTCATAGTAAGCACTCAATCCCGTCGTGCCAAACTGAACGGGCAGTTCTACGGTCAAGCCAATCGGCACAAAACCATACCAGCGGTTGACGGAACGAGTTGGATGGGTACTGAGCCCTCGCTGCTGATACCGATAGCCGACAACCAAACCCGTTTTAGGGTAGAATACCTTCCAGCGCGGACCGAAACGAAATGCTCCCTCTACGGCTTTGTAGGCCGTAACTTGTCCAGAGTGGAAGTCTTGATTGACGAGAGGCAGGCGTACCTCTCCAGGAGCTCCTTTGTAAACCCAAAGGAGGGAGGCCTCCCAGCCTGCTCCCCACCAATAGCTTTTCCCATGAAGGCCCACGGCTGCATCAGAAAACCATCCCACTGGTACGGGGTCCCCTCTATCGGTTGCGTAGTTAAACCGCCCCTGAAAAAGGAGACCCACGCCCCACTGAGCCCACAATGAGCTACACAGGCACATCCAGATCCCGAAGGAACGCATTGAGAGCCAGTTTATCATCGTGTTCTGAACGCCGCCAACCGATGATAAGGGCGCAAGGAACCCCGTATCGTCCCGCTGAAAAAACCTTCTCTCGCATGCCACTGATTACAACCGCCCGAGCTGGTACATAACCTCGGTATTCCACGGGCTTTTCCTGCGTTACATCTATGATAGGCATACTGGCAGTGAGAATAGTCCCTGCCCCGATGATAGCTTTTTCACCCACCTGCACCCCCTCTACAATGATGCATCGACTACCAACAAAAGCTCCGTCTTCTATAATCACCGGGCGCGCCTGCGGCGGCTCCAACACCCCCCCTATCCCAACGCCTCCACTGATATGGACCCCCTTGCCGATCTGCGCACAAGACCCAATCGTAGCCCACGTATCTATCATCGTACCTTCCCCCACATAGGCACCAATATTCACATAAGCTGGCATAACTACCACGCCCGGCGCTACGTAACTGCCATATCGTACCACACCAGGGGGTACAATCCGCACATCAGTGGGATACTTAGTCTTGAGGGGAATTTTATCTCTGAAACGCAGGCTTCCAGCGGTTATAGGCTCCGCTTTCCGCAAACGAAAGTAGAGCAAGATGGCTTTTTTTACCCATTCCTGTACTATCCAGTTTCCATCTGGCCCGGGGGCGGCACAACGCAGTCGCCCTTCATCCAGGTCTGCTATGACCTGTTCTATCGCTTCTTGGTAGGGGGGCTGGGTCAGGCGCACGGGGTCGGCCCAGGCTTCTTGGATGATAGACTCTAAGTCGAACATCAGGTGAGCTTAAGCGTGGAAGCCTGGGTGGGGTCCAGTTTACCCGCCATAATCAGTCGCATCTCTCGGCGACGCAGCGCCCCTTCATATTGTCGCTTCTCCTCCTCTGTCTCAGGTACGACAGGGGGAACGGGAATGGGACAGCCGCTCTGGTCTATCGCTACAAAGGTGTAATAGGCTTCGTTAGATAGCCTTTTTTCATTCGTAGGTAGGCTCTGCGCATATACGCGTAGATACACCTCCATGGAGGTATTGAAAGCGCGAGTTACATAAGCCTCTATGGTGAGCAGCTCGCCCACCCGGATAGCCGAACGGAAGCTCACATAATCCACCGCAGCCGTTACGCATACCCGCTGTGAATGCCTATAAGCAGCAATAGCAGCAGCTATATCCATCCAGTATAAAAGCTGCCCTCCCATTAGGTTTCCCAGGGCGTTGGCGTGATTGGGGAAAACCATTTCAGTTAGCACCGTAAAAGAGAGAGAGGGGGGCTTAGGGTCCATGCGTCAAAAGTACGAGGAAACCGACCTTTGTGGAACTATGCCCTGGATTGCTGGGGTAGACGAAGCAGGGCGTGGCGCCTTAGCGGGTCCAGTCGTAGCCGCAGCCGTAGTTTTACCTGAGGGCTTCACTCATCCCCTCTTACGAGATAGCAAGACTCTCACGCCTACCCAGCGAGCCCTTCTATTTCATCGTCTAATGGAAGCTGGCGCACTCATCGGCATCGGCATGCAAGGACCTGAGGTGATAGACCGTCTTAACATCCTGCGCGCCACCCTTCTTAGTATGGAGGAGGCTATAGATAGCCTACCTTTATCGCCAGCTCGAATCCGCGTGGATGGCCCGCACGCTCCCCGCCAAGCTGGCGTAGAAACTTATATACGAGGCGACCAAACCTTCCCCGAAATAGCCGCTGCCTCTATTGTAGCCAAGATAATCCGAGACCAGCTCATGCAGCTCCTTCATAAAGACTATCCCCTCTACAACTGGGCTGCTAATAAAGGTTATCCCACACCTACACACCGCCTTGCTATCAAAACATATGGTGTATCGCCTTTACATCGGTTATCTTTTCTATGAATAGACAAAAGCAGAGAAAAGATGACCGAATAGGACCAGCTAACCACCTCCCAGTTCTGGTTCAGAAGCAGTCTAAACATGGGTCAGGTAAATGTCTGTAAAGCTTAGCTAAGGGGGCATGCTCTTGCATCATTGACGAGAAAATGCTGTATAGGAGGAGTATCTCCTTTCGGGTTAGAGGGCCAGATGACCTTGCATTATTGACAAAAATGCTGTAGGTTTGTAGTGAAAGAATCAAGCGTATGAATCTGCGAGATTTATATTGGACCCTCCTTTTGTGGAGTGCAACTATCCAGGCCCAAATAGCTCCCTGGCCGCTGAGTAAATGGCATATATACGCCGTCCAGAATAGGCAACCTACAGGTCCTTCTTTATCTTCTCCGGCGTTAGTATTTCCTGGCGATAGCTTCGTGGCAATTGTAGATACAGCGGGGATGGGGGCTGCGGGTATCACGGGTTGGACTTGGCAGTTAGAGCCTGCTCAGACAGTGCCAGGGTATTTCACGTCCTCTACCTCTACCGCTGATACCTTCTTCTTCCAAGCAGGAACTACAGAGTTTTTTTCTAATCCACCCTTCCTTACGCTAAGATTAGAGGTCATGGGTAGCAATGGGCAGAAAAGCGAGTCGTATCGGATTCTACAGCCCCGAAGTACCTGGGGAACCCTGGGAAGCCCACGTTACTGGGTCTGCCCGGGGGGTATGGCAGAAATCTCTGTCGATATTACAACTACGGATGTGGATTCTATCCGGGTCTGGATCGAGCAAGGAGGCACTCGGTACGATTCTATTCTGGTTCGCAAGCCGACGCTATGGCGTTTTACTGCTCCTTCCAATCCTGGTATCTACGAAGTGAAAGGTTGGGTATATACACGAGGGCGAAGGCTTCCTCTTTCCTATGGAGGTCCTATGACGACCCTGCTTACCGTAGAGCCCGCTCCTTCTATACCCTCCTGTGCTATTCAGCCTTTAGGGCGGTTTTGTGTAGGACATCCCGTGGAGCTCTCCTTGGACGTTAATTCAAGCGAGTTTCCTTTGCCTTCTCAGATAGCTTGGGACTTTGACAACAACGGCACAACTGATGCGACGGGTATAATAGGACGATATGTATATAGTTCGCCTGGCACCTATACTGTCAATGTAACCCTTTTCTGGTCTCCTTCATGTCAGACTCAGCTACAAACCACGGTTACAGTAGAGTCTGCTCCAACTCTGAATCCTGCCTCATTAGTTGCTCCCTCTACCTACGTCCTGGGCAGTCCGATCCGAATGGGCGTTTTAGGGGCTCAGGGGCTAACTATCGTAGACTTTGAAGACGATGGAACATGGGAAGGGTCTGTGAGTGGTACAAGCCCTCGCCGCACCCCTACATACCGATTCACCAGCCCTCCGCCCGCCGGAGGCTACCGGGTACGCATTCGCCAGGAACTCTGCGGCACAAGTCAGGAAAATGTAGTCACATGGAATCCTACTATAGTCACTACTCTAACACCTAATGGGTTCATATCGGTTCGCAATCCCGTCTTTTGTGCAGGGGATTCGGTTACGCTAAGTATCACTCCGACGGCAAACTTTTCTCCGAGAGAACCTGGTCATCAAGTTGCATGGAATTTTGGGACGGGCTGGACCGCTCCATCTGAAACAGCCGTAGAAACTACTGTTGTTTGGAGTGGAGTCCCTCTGAATGTCCAAGCCCAGCTTTACCATCCCAGTGGAGGTACTCAAACCCTAAGTGGGGTCTCTATAAGAGCACTCAATACCTTTCAGCCGATGGGGAGGCATACTCGGGTCACCCGAGTCCCTCAGTCCTGCACCCAGGATTGGTGCATACCCCCGACCATGATGCAGAATGCGTACTGTGGAGGGACGCCTATTCGTTTCGCTCTCATTCAGCGTCCTCGAGGGACCTCTTGGCAGTGGCGGCTTACCCTGCCTACCGGTCCTGTAACCTTCACGGCTGAAAGCGCACCAGAAGCCTATGATTACATGCTGCCCCAGACCCCTGGCGTGTACGGCATAGAGAGTGAATTGATTACCTCCTGCGGCGTCTGGAAAGAAGTATGGGCAGTACGCGTAGAAAACCAGGGCTTAGGGCGCCCTGGAGCGATTCAAGATGGTCCCTCTACCTGTGCACCAGGGGGAGGAGGTGTTTTATCTGCATACAAGAGTGAGGCGACTTTCTCTGTGTGTGCTGGCACGCAAGTATGGATTTCTTATGGGTATATCTTAGATTATGGAGGAGGGGGTATAGAAAGTGTGCGCCTAGTCTATGCCAACGGTCAGCGTCCTGAAGTCGTATCTACCTCAGGAGGGTCGCTCTCTTTCGTCGCCCCATTCCAGCCAGGGCACCACACCCTATATCAAATTTGGCAAGCTTGTAATGGGGCGCGAGATACTCTGACCCTACGATTAGAAGTCAAGGAAGCTGCAGCCGCTTCATTTCAGGCTCCTACCCGAGCATGCGCCGGACAGCCTGTCCTTTTCCAGAGACAAAGCCCCAACACCTGGCAGGGCCACCCCACCGCCCTCCAGTGGGAAATGGGAGATGGAACTGTCAGAGGCGACACCACACAGACTTTTAGCCATACCTACACCAAACCAGGCATTTACGATGTAACGCTGCGAAGCAACACCCCCTCTTGTGGTCTTACAACCTTCACGCGCACAATAGTGGTAGCGGATAGACCGCCTACAGCGCAAATCCTCTCAGCTTCCCTATCCGGCGGGATCCTTACCTTCATGGGTCAAGCAGTGGGAGCAGATAGCGTAGTGTGGAGCTTCGGGGACGGGAATACCCTCACTGGTGTCCTTTCCGGAACCCATACCTACGCAGGCAATGGCCCCTATACTCTACGGCTGTATGCATATAACGGCTGCGGGGTCAGCACAGCCGAAATGCAAGTAACCAGCCTGACAGGTGAGCTAAACAGACGGGGTTGGCGAATATACCCTAATCCCGCTCATGATGAGGTGTGGATAGAAGCACCCTTTGAGGGAGAGGTACGCCTGTTTAGCCTGAGAGGAGAGGTGTCAGCGCAGTGGCAAATAAAAGAAGGACTCCATAGGATGCCTCTCGGCAACTTACCCACTGGACTCTATATGGTCCAGATTAGAAGCCAGCGGGGCACTGAGACGATGAAGCTGCTGATAGAGTAGAGAAAAGGGGGAATCCGCTTACCCTATATAGCGTAGCGATGAGAAAAACATCCTGCCACAGCTAACGACTCTTCAAGAGATTAGCTGCTTTCGCGTATCTTAGCTTAGATGAGGCTGTACATGCTCGGCGGAGCAGCTTTTTTGTGGCTCCATGTCCATCAGTGCGGCGGACGGAGCCAACCTACCCCCAAAGGCTCAGCGACTGATACCCTATACATATCGGTGGCTCGCACTGGCTGTTACGGACGATGTCCCATAGACAAGGTTGAACTCCTGCCAGATGGCACGGTCCGGTACTACGGTGAGCGCTTTGTGGACAGAGTGGGCGTTTACACTCGTCGTATCTCAGACAAGGAACGCTCTGAGCTCTATCAGCTTCTGAGAGAGGGACGATTTGAAGCCTATAAGGACGTCTATGACAACCCCTACATTACGGACCTCCCTTCTCTCATTTTACACTACAAGATGGGAGGCCAGGAGAAAAAAATAACCTGCCGAGCACAGTGCCCCCCCGATTTGCCAGATAAAGTGGAGAAGATTCGGGCATATCTCGCCGAGCAAGGTGATTTTCAGATGATAGAGGGACCTCAATCAGATAGCGATGCGGACTAAAGCCTTACTCATACCGCTTATTTGGCTGATGGGCTGCGGTATATTCCGCGATCCACGGGCCAACTGCAATCATCCAAAACACGAAGAGTACATCAGGCAGCAGCAAGCCTCACGACTGGCGAAAGAAACCCGCAGCCGAGGCAAAATCGGCAAAGCCGCCCGCCCCGTCCGAAAAAGCTGTCCCAATCCTTAGACAAGGATTGCCATCGGAAACGAGAACTTCCTCGGGCGAGCCCATGCTACAAGGGCTGGAGATGGCTGAGGTTTTTACAAGCTCTACTGAGCTAGGTAGGCAAGCCCTGCTATGACAGCAAGTCCAAGAAGGATAGCAAGACCCACCTTCACCCAGCTCACCGGACGATCTCCACTCACGACCCCTGTACGACCGTGAATTACGACCCGATAGGACTTATTTCTGTAGCGGTAAGCCAGAATGTAAATCGGCACATATACGAGTTTCGTTGTGAGTCCGGAGAGCTGAAGCTGCATTCGAAAGTCCTTGTAGGTATCGCCCGGAATGGCTCTCTTGCAGATTTCAGCGGTCATGTCGTATATGCGACGATGGCCTTCGCCCCAGGCTTCCTGAAGGGGCTTATCTGGCAGGGCGACATCCCAGCCCAAGAAATAAGCAGGCTCGTAGGCCCGCAGGTCCGTGGTCGTAGCAAACTCTCCTACGCCCTCTAAATAATGGTTGGGAAGGCTGCGTAAGCCTGAAATCAATACATCGTCAAAAAAGTCTCGGTGGTGCCCCGAGACGGGGGGGCCCCATTCAGTATAAGTAACGGTGCGGGTCTGCCAAGAGCGGGTCTGCTGATCAAAAAACCGTTCAGTGCGCGTGCGGTAATACCCCGGGATGGCCTGCCAGTGAGCCCATACATGAGCGTCAAAAGTCCAAACTGGTAAATACACCCCGCGCAGGTCATCTACTCGCGTGCGACGCATAAGGTCAGAGGGGGCAAACCAAAGGCTCTTTACCCATCGTTGGAACGCCTCCTGAGCGGAACGAGCTTCCACCTTGAAGGGAAGAACCCCCTGAGGCCGTATAGGCTGGTTTTTTAGAGCCATTTCACTCACGGCCTCAGCTCCACAGAAATCGCATGTAGCACGGGCTTCTTTACACGCGATTTGAGCCCCGCAGCTGCTACAGCTCAGCACGATGTGTTCTGGGATAGCTTCGCGTGCTTCTTGGGCGGCTTTGAGGGCCGCTTCTAAGTCTATCTCCTGTATGCCCTCATAAGAAACTGGCACATCCTGCTCTCCCTTACAATAGGGGCATTGTAGCTTCTCGCGGGTTGCCTCGTATACAACAGATGCACCACAACCCTTGCAGCGTATTGTAAATATCTCAGCCATATGCAAAAGTAGGAGACCACCTTGTCTCGCCCGAAAAATTTTCAGCCTCCCCTCTACACCCTCACAAGGATGAAGATACACCCCTCAAGGACAAACTATCAGCAAATGCTTACCGACAGCCCCCCTAATCTCCAAGCTGCATCGCCTTCTGATACAGTTTTAAGGTATCTTCGTAATCACTCTCTGGCACGCCCTGCTGCTTAGCCAATTGAATAGCCTTATCCAAAGTCTCTAAAGAGTCACGCTTTCGCCCCAGCTTGTAGTATAGGGCCCCGAGGGTATCCCAAATATGCCATTCATCTGGCGCATAAGCCAGGGCCTGCTTAGCTAAAATCACGGCTACCCAGAGCTTATCAGGGTCTTCCACCTGCTCATAAAAGGTCCAAGCCAAGTTGTTGTAGCTTAGGGCTCGGATCTGACGGTCCTCTGCGTTAGGAATCTCCAGGGGCCATTCCAAAGCTACAGCTCTAAGCGCCAGGGAGGCAGCCTTCGCCCGAGTTTCTGGCTTAGGTGATTTCAGTCCATTTTGCCAGAGTGCCGTTAGAGCCATGCTCTCTACAAAAGGGAAGCGGCTGCGGTGCTCCTTTATAAACTGCTCTACTATGCTTGCCGCCTCATCCCACTCCTTTCGGGAGGAGCTGCTAAGCTTTTTGACCAGGCTCTTTTCTAAAATAGGCATGTAGATCGCTTCATACAAGTCCGAGGGAACGGCCGGGCGTAGCGTATCTGCCAGAGAAAACACATACTCAGCATACTGAGGCCCCCATTCACTGATGCGAGCTAAAATTCCTACATAACCTGGCGTACCCAGCCAAGCTATACGAGGAGTTTTAGCCACTTTGAGATAGGCTTCAAGCACTTTAGTACCCTCCTCTTTCTGACCCAACTCCGCTAACTTCAACAAGTAGCTCCGCAGAAAATCCAAAGAGCGCTCCCCTCTCTGGAAACGGCGGCGCATCTCGGGTAGTTCCTTGCGAGCGGTTTTTGCCTGCTCTAGACTTCGCAGAAAGCCCTCAGTCAAAGAAGCCGTAGGGTTCTCGGAGTCTTGAATAACCCCCTCCGCTCGGTAGAAAAGCTCACCCGATGGCTCCACCCCTAGAAAGGTGGGAAAAACTTTCACATTATACACCTTAGCCAGCGAGTCGCCCCCCGGAGTACTTTCTTCATCACTGGCAGCATACACTTTGAGGGGTACAAAATCTCGGTTCAGAGCCTCTACAAATCGTGGGTCCGTGAGGACACGCTGTTCTACGACCTTGCAGGGACCGCACCAGGTCGCCGAAACCATAATCCAAAGGGGGCGCTTTTGCTTCTTTGCCTTGGAGAAGGCTACTTGGATATCTTTTTCGTAGGCTGTCTGAGCTGCGAGTAGGCTTACAAAGCCTAAAAGGCAGGCTATCCAGCGGTTCATACGCCTAAAGGTAAGCCAAAAAGTTTGCTCTACCTGAGCCGCACAGCCCTATCCTGATCCTCTTTGCGTCCCTTGGACTTTACAAAGGACTCTGAATTGCAGGCAGAAACGACGAAATCTGCTTCACGGGGTCTGATAAGGAGGGGAGCTTGCCAAGGGCAAGCTTGGCCTGTCCGCCTCCTCGACCTCCTAAGGCGCCGCATATACTGGCTAAGATTCGCTGCGCCTCTCGGGGGGCCGCTACACCTATACCATAGCCTGACTTTTCTGGAACGAGGAGAATAAAGGTGGCTTCAGGATGCTGATGCTGGAGAGCTTGCAGAAGGTCCCGTAATTCAACGCCATCTGGCAGCTCTACCTGTTCAAGATAAAGGGAGCGCAGCTGCCACCGAGCCAAGAGCATCTGAGCATACAAGCGCAGCCAGGCAGCCTGACGACGATCCAGTTCAGCCTTTTCGGCTATCAGCTTCTCCACAGCCTTCAGAAGATGAGGGGGGTGCTTGAGAAGGCCGCGAATCTGCTCCATCTCTTGAAAGTGGCTTTGCACCCAACTAAAGTAAGCCTCACCGGTGATGGCCTCTATCCGTCGTATGCCTGCTGCGCTGGCGGACTCACTTAGGATTTTGAAGTAACGCAGCTCTAAGGTATTGGAAACATGAGTCCCCCCACACAGTTCTCGAGAGAACTTCCCCCCAAACTCTATCATGCGCACCCGCTCTCCGTACTTCTCACCGAAAAAGGCCAGAGCTCCCTTGGCCAAAGCGACTTCGTAGGGAAGGTCTCTATATTCTCGGCGGGGGAGGGCTGCGGCTATTTTATCATTCACGATCCGTTCTATCGTATTCAGCTCGTCGGGGGTTACTTTTTGAGGGTGAGAAAAATCAAAGCGCAGTCGGTCGGGGGCTACCAGAGAGCCGCTTTGCCGAACATGAGGCCCCAATACCTCACGCAAGGCGGCATGTAAGAGATGGGTAGCCGTATGATGCTGCGAGGTGGCTTTCCGACGACCAATATCTATAGCCGCATACCATTCTCCCTCGGGATTTTCGGGCAGCGCATTCAAAACGTGGATGATGCTGTCCTGCTCCCGATACACATGGATGACCTCTAAGCGGTCTCGCTCCCGTCGGAGATACCCTACATCGCTAACTTGTCCTCCGCCCTCTGGATAGAAAGGAGTCTTGTCAAGAACGACATGGTACTCTCGTCCCTTAGCTCCTTCTACTTGGCGCATGCGTATAATAAGCACACGGGCCTCATAGGCATCGTATCCCACGAAGTGAGAATGCTCGCCTTCTTCTACTTCTAACCAGTCTCCGAAATCTCGGTGAGTGGCTTGTCGGCTTCGAGCTTTTTGCGCAGCCAAAGCGCGCTCATACCCCTCCACATCTACTGAAAGCCCTCGCTCGCGGGCAATGAGCTGTGTCAAATCCAATGGAAATCCGTATGTATCATAGAGCTCAAAAGCCACTTCGCCCGGAATAACATTCCCCCGATGCTGCGAGAGAAACCCTTCTAAGCGAGCCATACCACGCCCTAAGGTTCGTAGAAAGCTCTCCTCCTCGCCGGCGATAACCCGCTGGATGGTATCCATCTGTTCTTCAAGGTCTGGAAAGGTGTCTCTGTATAGCTCCACTAATAATGGAATCAGCGTATGCAGGAAGGGCTGCTGGCAACCGAGAAACTGATACCCATATCGCACAGCACGCCGCAGCAAGCGGCGTAGAACATACCCTGCACCCGTATTGCTGGGCACCTGTCCATCTGCCATGGCAAAGCCTAACGCACGAATGTGGTCGCAAACTACCCGTATGGCTACATCGGTCGGGCCACCCGTTCCGTATCGAACGCCTGTCTTCTCCTCTACAGCAGAGCGCAAGCGCCGAAAGAGGTCTATGTCATAAGTGGAAGTCTGCCCTTGGAGAACCATGGCAAGCCGCTCTAAACCCATGCCTGTATCTACACTCTTCATCGGAAGGAGCTCCAAAGACCCATCACTACGGCGATTGTACTGGATAAAGACTAGATTCCAAAGCTCTATCACGAGTGGATTACCTGTATTGAGGAGAGAAGCCGCCGAGTCCTTAGCATCAGGACGCAGGTCTATATGTATCTCTGTGCAGGGGCCGCAAGGGCCCGTGTCCCCCATTTCCCAAAAGTTATCCTTTCTCCCAAAGAACCGAATCCGTTCGGTCGGCACATATTGTAGCCACAGAGCGTAAGCCTCTTCATCTTTGGGCAGTCCCCATTCTTCATCCCCTCCAAATACCGTAACATATAAGCGTTCTTCGGGGATTTGATAGACCTTTGTCAGGAGCTCCCAGGCCCAAGCGATAGCCTCAGCCTTAAAGTAATCTCCAAAGGACCAGTTGCCCAACATCTCAAAAAAGGTGTGATGATAGGTGTCATGCCCCACTTCTTCAAGGTCGTTGTGTTTGCCTGAAACACGGAGGCACTTCTGAGTATCAGCTACCCGAGGAGCAGGTGCCTCCTTGAAACCCATAAACACATCCTTGAATGGATTCATGCCAGCATTCACGAAGAAAAGCGTGGGATCGTGTTTATTGACTAAGGGGGCCGAAGGAACTATCAAATGTCCTCTTTCACTGAAAAAATCCAGAAAAGTCTTTCGCACCCGAGCCGTTGACCACATAAAGCAAAGGTAAAGAATGCGCAAGGGTCTTAGCCTTTTATCTATATTTGTGGCGGCATGCGACTGTATGCACTATTACTAAGTGCTGGGCTGGCGACTCTCTTTGCCCAGTCGTCTAAGGTACGCAAACTGCTCGCCGAAGCAGACAAGGAATACTACACCAACCGCAATCCAGAAAAGGCAGCAGAGCTATATAAGCAGGTTCTCTCCTTAGATCAGAATAATCAATATGCCGCTTATCGTTTGGCTCGTTGCTACTGGTACACTAACGAAACGGAAAGAGCTGTAGAAGCCTATCAGAAAGCCCTGGCTATCAATGCAGAAACCTGTGACACGATCTATTTAGACTTGGGCATCGCTCAGAAAAAACTCGGGCAATATGCCGAAGCTAAGAAGACCTTGCAAGAGTTTTTATCCCGGCACAAGGCTCAGGATATTCTGCGTAAGCAGGCTGAGATAGAGATAGAAGGATGCACATTAGCTGAACGCCTCTTAGCCGAAAAACCCGAGTATGAGTTGCGCGCCCTTGCTGCAGTAAATTCCCAAGTAAGCGAATATGCCCCTACGCTTTTTGTCGTCAAGAGCGACACCTTTCTGATTTTCACCAGCCATCGAACGGGGGGGCAAAGTCGAGAGCGCTTTTATGAGTATGGGGAGCCGACTTACTCGGACTTGTGGGTTGTTCAGCTCAAGAGCGACACAGCTTTCCTCGGCAAGGTGGTTAGCAAAGTGCAAAATCTCGGCAAGAAGGTTAACACCGCAGCCAACGATGGAGGCGCAGTCATCGCGCCCGATGGACTCACAATGTATTATACCATCTGTGGTCAAGGAAAATACCACAAGTACTGGGGGTGTGGTATTTACCAGAGTACTTATGACCCTCAGAAGAAAGAATGGGGCCCCTTTGAGAAAATAGAAGCCTTAGCAGGCAAACGAGAAGTGGCCGTGAATTCCAAGGGCAAGAAGAAACTCGTCCCAACTTACGATGCACAGCCGACGCTCACTCCCGACGGAAACATTATGTATTTCATTTCTGACCGAGATGGAGGTTTGGGTGGAACGGATATTTGGTACGCTCAAAAGGTGGGCAAAGAATGGGGGGCCCCCGTCCATGCGGGCAAAATCATTAACACGCCTTTCAACGAAATTTACCCCCATGTAGGACGAGACGGGAAGACGCTGTACTTCGCCTCAGATGGACATCCTGGCTTAGGAGGTTATGATATTTTCCGAGCCGAAGGACGTTTAGCCTCCTGGCAACCCCCTAAAAACCTTGGTTCTCCTATTAATTCCTCCTACGATGACTTTTCCCTTTTCTGGGTCAGGCAAGACTCCTTGGGTTTCTTAGCCTCTAACCGACCCGGCGGGCGAGGGCGAGATGATATCTACTATATCAAACGGATCCCCGTCGTAAAGATAGAGCTTGCCGTACAAGGTACAGTCCGCGACGGTACTACTAAGCTCCCTATCCCCTTTGCCACCGTCACGCTCTACGAAGCCAAAGAAGGCAGGCTCATTCCTCTCGATACCTTCAACACAGACCAGAGCGCTCGCTACCGCTTCACGCTACAACCTGGAAAGGATTATCGTCTAATTGGCAATGCTCCAGAGTACCTCGCAAACGAAGTAGCTGTCTCCACCCGTGACGCCTCAAAGTCCATGGAGCTGGAAGCCGACATAGACATTTACTTGGATCGCATTGAAATAGCTCGCCCGATTGTCCTGCAAAATATCTACTTTGATTTTGATAAGTATGACATTCGCCCTGATGCGGCAGCTGAGCTAGATAGACTGGTTGTCCTCCTTCAAAATAATCCTTCCCTTCGTATCCTGATTGGAGCTCATACGGATACCAATGGCAGCGAGCAGTATAATATCCGCCTCTCCAATAACCGAGCTAAATCGGTGGTGAATTATTTGACGCAAAAAGGGATCAACCCCCGTCGTCTTACATCTGTTGGCTATGGAGAGTCGCAACCCCTGATCTATCCTGAACTCTCTGATGCAGATGAGCAAGCTAATCGTCGGGCGGAGTTTAGGATTATTGGACTGGATTTTGCAGAAAGATGATATTGATTTGGGGGATGGGGGCGCCTGCGCCGAGAGCGAAAGCTTTTGGAGGAAAGTCCGGGCGTCAGGGAGCAGGCTGCTCCCCGAAAGGGGAGGCTGGGCTTCGCAAGGGGCCCAGACGGACAGGGTCACAGAAAATATACCGCCTCCTTTGAGGTAAGGGTGAAAAGGGACGGTAAAAGCGTCCCCTCGGACAACCCCCAGCCGACGCAAGGCTAAGTAGCCAGCGATGACCGCTCCCATAGCTGGCGGGTAAGCCGCTTAGAGAAATGCAGGCGTAGACACAGAACCCGGCTTACCACCCATCCCCCTCTCTTATCCACCCCTCCTAAGACGAAAAGAGCCCCCTTTGACTGGTGGCAGCTACGGATTGCTTCATCCTGAGGGGCATCCTCTCTTATGAGCTTCGCTCTACTACGCCCTTAAGATGACTGAGCAGAACGCTCAGCGCAGGCATGAGGTCTCCGTACCGATTTTGAATGATAAGGTGAGAGTACTGGCGCAATGGCGCCACAAACTGCTCATACGAGGGTAAAACTTGCGTAAGATACTGGTGCGTGATAGAGTCGGCCGAGTAGCCGCGCTCCTTCTGATCTCGCTGAAGGCGACGAATAAAGCGATACGGCTCCTCTGCCTCCATGAATATCCGCAGGTCAAATAAGTCCCGGATCGGCGCCCAGTAAAAAAGAAATAGCCCCTCCGCAATCAGAACTGGAGCAGGCCTGAAAGTCAAAAGCCGAGGCTCTACACCAGGCTGATTGAAGGTATATTCCCGTTGAGTTACAGATTGCCCTGACCTAAGCGCCCTAAAGTCGTGATAGAGCTTCTCGTAATCTATCGCTTCTGGGTGGTCAAAGTTGATGCGTCCCTCAGGGTCTTTTGGTTGCAAGGACAGGTCCTTATAGTAGTGATCGATAGAGATGAAGGTTACCTTATTGGAAGGCAGGGCTTTGCGAAGCAGTTCTAATAGGTATGTCTTCCCTGACGCACTTCCGCCCGTGATCCCTACCCAATAGGGCATACCGCAAAGGTCTCATTTCTGGGAGAGCTGTACGAGCAGCTTATGAAGGGCCCGAGTTCGGTGAGAATGCTGAAGTTTCCAAGCCACACCAAGCTGAGCCACAGTATCTGAATATCCATGCGGAACAAAAACTGGGTCATACCCAAATCCTGCCTGACCAGCCGGTTTTAGAGCAATAGAGCCCTGCCAGAACCCCGTACTAAAGAGGTACTGGTCTGGGCTGCGATAAGCTACCATCACGGACACAAAATAGGCTCGTCGGTCTTGCACACCTTGCATGAGTTCTAAGAGGCGCTCAGGTCCGCCCAGGCGAGCGGTGTGCACCCCCGGCCGCCCCCCCAATGCCGGAACGAAGAGCCCGCTATCTTCGGCTATCACCGGTAAGCGAAGCCGATCAGCATAAAAGGCGGCTTTAGATAGGGCGTTCTCGTACAGAGTAGAGTAAGGCTCAGGAGCCTCTTCTACATCGGGAGGAAGAGTCTCTATGCAGATGGCAGACCCGACGATTTGACAAACCTCAGAAAACTTATGGGGATTTTTGGTAGCAAAGACCCACTTATCCACCACTACGTTTAGCGATGTGGCCTTCTTGGCGCAGAAGCTCTAAAACTTTCTCTACTTGGTCTCCTTGAAGGAGAATTTTGTCCTCGGTGATGCTACCCCCTGTGGCACAAGCCTGTCGGAGCCGCTTAGCGAGAGCTTCCAGATCGGTACGCTTCCCTACAAAGCCTGTGATCTCCGTAACCTCCTTTCCCCCAGCAATGCGGCGCCGCTGTATCCGAAGGGTCTGGCGAGAAGGAGTGGGAGGCCCCTCCGGATCAGGCCCCTTAATCGGACGAGTAGAAAATACCAGCTTATCTCGCTCCTCTTTCATAACGCTCTAACATCAGCTCGTTATGAACCAAAGGAATCTGATTATCGCTAGGAGCTTCACGAGGGTCGCAGTGATAGCCCCAGAGCTTGACCTTTCCTAAAAACGAATGAAGCGATTGATAGTAGCAGTGAGACGGCGTCGGATGAAAAGCTACATCGTGAAATACATACAGAGATGGATGGGCTTCTAACCATTCAGAATCTCTCAACATGGGCAAGGGTTCTCCAATGTCTCCGCTGTAGATCAGATTCATCTCAGATGAGGTGAAAAGGTAAGCACAACTCGGCATATGAGGTGAATGCAAACGCGTAGTAGAAATGGCCTCTATATAAGAAGCATACCCTTTGGGTAGGAGCACTTGGGCAAATCGCTCCACCTCTCCCATGAGGAAGTGAAGGTAGGTGTAAAGCTTGGAATACAGCTCCGGTATGCCCGCTATCACAGGGACAGGAGGTAGCTTACTGATAAAGTGCCGATGGTAAAGCAGAGCCGATAAACTACCGATATGGTCATCATGCAGGTGGGTGATACAAATGGCGTCAATATCCTCTACCAGCTGGTGACGAACGAGGCTGGGATATACAGTAAAGCCGCAGTCTATAAGAATGTTCTTGCCATTCCATTGGAGGAGGGCAGCCGAGTTCCCTAAATGAACATCATGAGCTCCTCCGGCCCCTATGAACTGGATGGGAGGCTTCATGCCTCTCCTAAGATTTGCTGAGCGTGGGCTTCGGTTTTGACCTGAGTGATGACTTTCATAATACGACCTTGCTCATCAATCACATAGGTGATGCGCTGAGTACCCTCGTAGGTTTTACCATACATCTTCTTCACGCCCCAAGCCCCGTAGGCCTTGATGATAGACTTGTCAGGGTCTGCTAAGAGCGGGAAGGGAAGGTTATACTTTTCCGCAAAGCGCTTATGCGAACTTACATCATCTGCGCTCACACCCAAGACTACATAGCCGGCATTTTGTAGTTCTTTGTAGTGGTCGCGCAGATTACAGGCTTCTTTGGTACAGCCAGGCGTATCATCTTTAGGATAAAAGTAGAGGATGACCTTCTTACCCCGAAAGTCAGATAGGCGTATCATGCGACCCGACTGGTCAGGTGCTGCAAAGTCAGGAGCCTCTGTACCGATTGCTAATAGAGTACTCATACGAGCTAAAAACAAAAAGCTCAGTCATTCTCTCCATCGGCTTCTTCCAGTTCCTCTCCCATCCAATCACTTGGAGACTCGCTGGGCAAATCAGGCTCTGGGTCCTCATCGTCGTCCTCTTCTTCCATCAGTTGAGACTGATTGAGGAGAAAGTCCAACTCTTCATACTTGATGACCCCTTGAGTAGGTGGAATATAAGCCAGCGAATATTCAGCATAAAGTCGACGAGGGGGTACTTTCATGTATTTTTCAATGGATTTCTCCAGGAAATAGCGAAAATCCTCGGTAAAGCTTATAGGACTTTGAACACGACGGGGAGATGGCTTGTAAGGGGAAGTATTCTGGTAGGCGATGAGATTTTGGCAAGCTAAACTTATGATATAGGTGTATCGCTCGGTGATAAGTTTGAGCTGAGGCGTAAAACATTCTGCAATGGAGCGGTCTGTAGCTTCATCCTCTGCGTCTATAAAGGACTCTTCTAAGTTGTCAGGTAGTTTGAGGCGGACACTTTTCTCCTCCCAAGAAGGATGCAAGGCGTTGTCGGCCGTGAGGTCAGAGGCATGCTTGAGCTTAACCAAGATACACTGGGCCTTCTGCGACCATACAAAGCCCATCAAAACACCCGTACATAGGAGAACTTTCATTCTCCAAAGTTACAGAGGTTTTATAGAAGTCCTAACTGAATTCGGGCATTTTCGCTCATACGAGACATATCCCAGGGAGGGTCAAATGTAACTTCTACTTCTACGGATTTGACGCCAGGGACGGCTTCTACGGCCTTCTTGACATCATCCGGAAGGTGTTGAGCAGCGGGACAGAAAGCCGAAGTCAAGGTCATAACAATTTTTACCTCCCCTACTGGACTTACCTCTATGTGATAAATCAGCCCCAGCTCATAGATATCTACGGGGATCTCTGGGTCATACACTTCTCGGAGAGCACGGATTATGGCTTCTTGGAGAAGGGCTGGGTCCTGAAAGGAGAAGGTCTCCATAAGCGATTATTATTCTGTGGTAGCTACGACTCCGGCAGGTTTATGCAGGGCAGTATGCAAAGTATGCCAAGGGAGAGTAGCGCACTTGACTCGCATTGGAAAGTTCTTTACAGTGGAAAAAATTCGGAGCTTCTCTTGGAAAGCGGGTGGGAGGCTAGCCATATGTGGCGCCTCCTCCTGCGTAAGGAGCTCATGAAAGGCTTGAAAAAGGCTTTCCACCATCTCCAAGGACTGCCCTTTTATAAGTGTAGTCATGATGGAGGAAGAAGCTCTACAGATAGCGCAGCTCTTACCCTCAAACCCAACATCAGCTATGACATGGTCCTCCACACGCAGCGTTACATGAACTTCGTCCCCGCAGAGAGGATTATAGCCATGTCCTTCATGTGTGGGAGCCTCAATCCGCTTATAATTGCGTGGATACCGATTATGTTCCATGATCAGCTCCTGGTATAAAGTTTGAAGCTCAGGCAGCATACCTGAGTGCAAGATAACAAAATCAGCTCACGGATACACGGCGACAGGCGTCCTCAAAGAGCTGGTAGAAGCGCTCTACCGCTTGACGACGCGTGTAGGAGGACCTTATGAGGGAGCGACCTCGTTCGGCTATGACTTTGCGTTCGGCTACAGGCAGGCTGAAGTACTCTAAGATGCGTTCAGTCGCTGTCTTAGGGCAGAGGGGGACGACCCCATGGCTCCATATTTGAGAGACGACTTCGGCGGCTCCCGTCCATTCGGATACAATTGCTGGTACGCCGGCTGCGATAGCTTCTTGGACAGCTATGCCCCAAGCCTCTCCTCGTGCTAAGTGAAGGTATAAACTGGTCTCTCCTAAGATTGTCTCTATATCCCCCACGGCGCCTAAAAAGCGGACGGGTGCCTTTGGAAATAGACCAAACAGTCGATCCTGCTCTCGCTTTGTCCAACGCCCCACAATCAGTCCCTGTATGCTGGGCATGTGCCTCCTCAGAAGGGTAAGCGTCTCCATGTACAGGTCTAAACCTTTGTAATAGGTACGCCACCCCTCCTCTCCATGAGCAATGATGATAAGGGTCGGATTCTCAAGCAAGGGCTTCACCATCAGAAGGCGCTCTAAACGGAGCTCTTCTACACCGTTGAAGCCGATATAGAGGGGAGGACAGGTTGGGCCTAAGACGCTCTTAGCTAATCGAGCCAGCATTTGTCCTATTACAAAAAGGCCCGTGTAGCGTCGTAAAGCAAAAGTGAGGGCCAACCGAGTAGTTTTCGGAAAGTATCGCTCATGAAGAAAATAAAAGGTATGCTCATCTATAAGACCCCACACAGGTATCTGAAGCCACCGGCCAGCAAGAGGAGGCCATATGTGAGGTCCCTCAATCAGAAGAGCATCGTATTGGCCATAAGGAAACCTCAAGGCATTCTGAAGCCATCGCCAATACCGAATGGGCGCAGGTAAAGCTAAATCGTGTTACCTTGCCACCTCATCCACATAATGAAAGTTGTCTCCAATTGCTTGAGCATAAGCTTTGTGGATGGGATGACCGTCGGGACGACCCCGCAAATAGGCTACGCGGAGATTACAAGCCATGCTCCTCTAAAAGACGATTAACCCGCTGGTAATAGTGCGCAGCGGTATAACCCCGCTCTACCCGCTCCCGATTCGCCCTGCCTATGTCCTCTAAGTCCCGCCGCTTGTAGAAGTCTAAGAGAGCGGCCTGTAGAGCTTCTCCATCATCAGCGGGGATAATCCCCTCTTCCAATACGTCTGGAGCGGCGCTATTTTGCGTGGCAATCACAGGCAGACCTGATGCCATGGCTTCTAATAATACCAATCCAAAAGCATCCATCAGGGTAGGAAAGACCAAAACTGTGGCTTGGCGATAGAGGTCTGGGAGTTTCTCTCGAGACAAAGCCTGTATTAGCCTAAACCTCCCCTCATACTGGGCTAATACCCTTTGCATCTCAGGCACGACATGACCTACAATCCACAGTTCCGCTTGAGGGAGGTTCAAGCGTTCCCATGCTTTCAGAAGCACATGGACGCCTTTGAGAGGGTCTATACGCCCGACATACACTACACGAAATGGCGACCTGAGGAGTCGTGAGGCTGGCGTGAATACATTCGCTTCCACCCCTAAGGGGATGATAGCGATCTTTTCAGAGGGCACACCTTTTTCTATCAGAGTGCGCTTTGCAAATGAAGAGAGCACCACCACTTTATCGGCTGATTTGATTTCGGCTTCTTGACGCCGAATGAGACTTTCTGGGAGAATCCCAAAGCGACCCTTCGAAAGGGGGAGAGAGCGATATGTCTTTGTAGCGAGCTCAGCCCAAAAACGAGGATGGGCTGCAGGAAACTCTAAAAATACAGGTAGGCCTAACCTTTTAGCATGACGCATCGTGAAGAGACTCGTACCGCTCCAAGCCCAGAGAAACTGGGCTTCAGGGGGAAAATGAAGTCTGGCAAGGTAGTCGTATAGAGCAAAGTGCCATGTGCGCGGATGCTCAAACTGCCCCCAATAGGGAAGGCGCCGCCATGCAGCCCACAGGGCCCATACGCTGTACTTATAGAGAGGGATTCTTACTGACCTCCCATTAGAGGACACCAGTTCCCATTCTGGGTAGTATTTTATGACAGCCTGCAGACGATTACCTTCTGAGAGGGCATTAGTGAGGAGATGGGTGTAGGTTCCAGGACCTGTTAAGAGGATCCCTTTTGCAGAGCTCATTTTCCCTGAACGAAGAGCAACTCGGTTCGGCGATTGAGGGCGCGTCCCGCCTCGGTACGATTATCGGCTATCGGCTTAGAGGAGCCATAGCCGCGAGCGGTAAGCCGCTCAGGAGAGATGCCCTGCTGTATCAAATAAGCCCGAACAGCCTCAGCTCGGCGCTGGGAGAGCGCTTGATTGTAGCCAGCTGAGCCTATGCTGTCTGTATGCCCTTCAATCTCCACCCTCCACTGAGGGTTCATTCGGAGCAAGCGTACCACTTCCAATAGTTCAGCTTCAGATTCGGGTTTCAGCTCAGCCTTATCAAAGTCAAAGAATACATTTCGCAGAGTGAGCCGAGCCCCTTGCTGGAGCCGCTCTAAAGGCACAAGAAGCTCATAGGCTGAGTCACTGCGAACTAAGTCAAAGTGCCCGCTGTAGTACAGATAGCCTTTAGCTTCAGCGAAGAGTCCGTAGCGCCGTCCAAGAGGTAAAGAAAGCAAGAATTCACCGGTTGCTTCGTTGCAGCGAAGGGCTCGGATGGTATCGCGACGCTCTAAATCTATGACGGCGACTTGGGCAGCAACAGGTCGCTGGGTAGCAGCATCCACTACCCGCCCCCGCACGTATGTAGCGCCAAGCTGCGGTCTTACCCCCTCCCATAACTCAAACTCATAAATATCCTCTTTCCCAAAGCCTTCTGGACGCACCAAGGCGATATACGCTAGGTGCCCGCGAGCGTCTAAGCAAAGCGTTTGCTCATCGGCAGGGGTATTGAGCGGATAGCCCAGATTCTTGGGCTGGGTCCATCCAGTATCGGTGAGGTAGGATACAAAAATATCCTGCCCCCCCATGCCTGGATGATAGTTAGAAGCAAAATAGAGGGTTCGTCCGTCGGCGGCTATCATTGGACTGTATTCGTCTCCTGGCGTGTTGATAGGCGGGCCGAGATTGATGGGCTTTTGCCAGCGCCCCTCCTTCCACTCAGAGTACCAAATGTCAACCCCCCCCATGCCGCCGGGACGACCCGAGGCAAAGTATAACCTCTTTCTATCATGCGTCAAGGAAGGGTGCGAGTCCCAATGGGGGCTATTGACTTCAGGTCCCAGGTTGCGGGGCTCCGACCACATAAGCCCCTTCAACTCTGAAAAATAGAGGTCGCAAGACCCCAGCCCCTCAGCGCGGTCACATAAGGTGATAAACGCCCACTGCCCATCCGATGAAAAGAAGGCCGCTCCTTCGTTTTTATGAGAGCTAATCGGGGTAGGCATTCGCTGAGCCGGAAGCCAAGCCCCTGTTTCAGGGTCTCTTTCGCTCCAGTACAAGTCTTCATCAGGTCCTGTCAGAGGATTGACAGGCTGATCGGGTTTCCGTCGTCGTGAAGTGAAGTACAACCTTCGGCCATCGGCGGTTAGACTAGGGAGGTATTCTTCGGCGGGGCTATTTACCGCTGCACCTAAGTTCCGAGGATGAAAGGGAATGGGTCGCTTCACTAGCTCAGCGGCGCTTTGACTTTGACTTAGGAGGATAGCCCCTTCGTCCTGAAGGGAACGGGGAAGATGCCCGACCGCAGCCAAAACGAATCGTCGCCATACCGCTTCGGCCGAGTCGTAGGCCATTTCCGACATGTATCCTTTGCCCATGAAGTACAAAGCCCAAGCGGTACCTTTGGCCGAGGCATTACGCAGGGATAAGAGGCGGCGTCCTGTTTCCTTCGCTTCTCTGTAGGCTTGCCGGCTGACTTGAAGCTTACCTTGGAGCAAGAGGGCCTCCTCGTAGGCTGGCTCCGCCTTGAGCACCTCCTCCAAAACAAGAAGGGCTCGCTCTTCTTGTCGGGCCTGAGCTAATCTTACCGCCTGCAAGTAAAGGTCGTAAGCGCGTTTAGAGACTCCCTTGGGTGGTGGGGGCTGCGCTCCTGCCTTATAGCCGACTACGGCTGTTGCTACAGCCAGAAGGCAAGTCATCTTACATAGGCTTTCCTGTCCCCACCTATTTACTCTCATATCAGGCAAAACTACACATCCAACCAAGCGCTAAATCGTACCCCTATCACCCTGCCTGCAAGAAAAATGGACTTGCATCCCGGTCAGCACCGTTTATCTGATCCTTTCCGAGCCAACCAGTAGCCATGGTGTATGACAAACCTTACGGTATCCCTAAATACCTATGCCACTGAAGGCTAAGTCTCCAATGCGGATTGAGCTTTATGTACTCTAAAATCCACCCCAGCGCCTCCGGCCGATAAAACTCAGGCTGTAGAAACGCATGAACATCGTTTCTACACAGCCTCATTTGCGCCTCTGCCCAATCCAAGTCGCTTCGGGCATGGATCACAACTTTGAGCTCTCTGGCGTGAGCGTACCAAGCGGAATGAGGGAGCTTGAACCGCTTGGGAGACAGGGTAATCCAATCCGGCAAGACCGTCGGGGGCGGGTAAGCTCCAGAAGTCTCCAACTGGGTGAAATACCCTTCACTCCGAAAGGCAGCAATAAGCGCATCCAAACAGTGGAGTGTAGGTTCTCCCCCTGTAATGACGACGTGGACGGCCGCCGTATTTCGCACCCACCCCAGAATCTCTTCGGGGGTTACTTTGGGCCATCCTTCTTTTCTCCAGCTGTACTGCGTATCGCACCAGGTACAACCTACATCGCAGCCCCCTAACCGTATGAAATAGGCCGGTTTGCCCGCCCAATACCCCTCTCCCTGGAGCGTGTAAAAGTGCTCCACGACAGGGTAGACCATAAAGCTATCCTCTTAAGAGATTGCGGCGCCGCAAAAACTCCATATGAGCCGAAAAAGATGGTAAATCAGGTTGGAGAAGGGAGCGACGCTTATATCGTCCATCAGGCTGCAAGACCCATGTATGGGTGGTATCGTTTAACAGGGTCTCAGCTATCTCCATCGCCTGGTCTGCAAGATGACCTGTGAGAGGATAGACCACCTCTACTCGCCGATCCAAGTTTCTTGGCATCCAATCGGCACTTCCAGAGTAGACGCGCGTCTGTCCCCCACTCTGAAAGATGTAAAGTCGGCTGTGTTCTAAAAAGCGCCCTATGATACTATGAACACGTATTGAGGCACTTATAGCTGTTTCTGGAACGAGACAACAGATGCCTCGGATAACTAAGTCTGACCTAACCCCTGCCAAGGAGGCCGCATAGAGAGCGCGTATCATTTCGGAATCTACCAGCGAGTTCATAACCAGAATGATGCGGCTTGGCTGCTCAGGGGAATGCTCCACCATGCATCGTTCAATCTCGTTGAGGAAAGTCTCCCGAAGGTTCTCCGGGGCCACTGCTAAACGACGCCATTCTTTTTGACCTGAGTTGCCTGTGAGATAGTTGAAGAGCTCAGCGATGTCTCGGGTTATTTCTGCATCGGCTGTCAAGAGACCGATGTCGGTATACATCATAGCCGTTCTCTCGTTGTAGTTGCCTGTGCTGAGGTGGGCGTATCGCCGAAGGATGTTGCCCTCTCGCCGAATAACTAAGGCTGCCTTGCAGTGGATTTTGAGCCCTAACATGCCGTAAACGACATTTGCTCCAGCTTTCTCTAGTTCTTTCGCCCAATAGATATTAGATTCCTCATCAAAACGAGCTTTGAGTTCTATGAGAACCGTTACCTGCTTGCCCCGATCTACCGCCTCTCGGAGGGCTTGAACAATAAGCGACTTTTCTCCCGTAGTTCGGTAGAGCGTTTGCTTGATAGCCAAAACCTGGGGGTCGCGAGCAGCCTGCCGAATAAACTCCACCACAGGTAGAAAGCTATCGTAAGGATGATGCAGGAGGATATCTCCCTGAGCTACGGCCTCAAATATGTTAGTCTTGCCCTGCAGCGGAGGGGGTAGAGCGGGAACAAACGGCCTATCCAGTAGACCCGGCTCATCCACTTCATTCAGAATGTCCCACAGCCGTTCCAACCCCAACAAACCTCGTACCTCATAAACGTCCTCGGGTTCAAAGCCCAGTTCTTCCATGAGCAACCTCACGGGCTCAGCGGGCATGTCGGCGCTCACTTCTAAGCGCACCACCTCCCCTAAGCGACGACGCCGAAGCTCCTTCTCTACCAGCTCAAGGAGGTCATCAGCTTCTACTTCAGATATCTCTATGTCCGCATCCCGAGTCAAGCGGAAGGTGTAATACTCTTTCACTTTTCGCCCAGGAAAAAGCTCCTCCAAAAAAAGCCCTACTAAACGCTCAATAGGCAAAAAACCATATCGCTGAGCGCTATGGAAGGGGACAAAACGGGGAAGTACCTGCGGTATAGGCACCAAGGCCGAGCCATCGCGCAGCTCCACCCAAAGAATCAGTTCCAATCCCCTCAGAGGCGGCACAGGATGGGCCGAGTCTATGGCTAAGGGCGTGAGCAAAGGAAATACCTGCTCTTGAAAATATCGTTCTAGGGCTTCGCGGGGCAAACGAGGGAGGCGCCGTCCCTGATAAATGTAAATGCCTGCCGCCTCTAAGGCAGGTAGGATTTCATCGTAGAATATCTCCTCTGCCCGAGCTAAAAGCTGGCGCACCCGCTCGCGGATTCGTTGTAGCGTCTGTTTAGGGGTCAGCCCATCCGGACCTCGCTGACGGACCCCAGCCCGGATTTGCTCTTTGATACCTGCTACGCGTATCATGAAGAACTCATCCAGATTGCTGTAAAAAATGGACAAAAAGCGAGTGCGGCTCAGAAGCGGATGGACAGCATGCAGCGTCTCCTCCAATACCCTAGCATTGAACTCTAACCAGCTCAGCTCCCGATTGAAGAAAAGTTCCGCTCGAGTCAAATCAGGGCTGCGAAGTAGGGGAGAAAGCCGAGAGAGCGCCGCCATATCTCGCCCGAAGGTAAAAAGTTTCTGCAGTGGAAGCCGTGGGGATGGTATCGTACGAAGGGCGATATCCTACTGCTCCGATGAGATTACCTCGGCTATCCTCTATAACAAAGGCATGCCGGCGCTCAAAACCATACAACCCTACCTCTTGCCAGATATCGCTGAGTTTTTTGGTATAGCCTTTTAGCCCAGCCGGGGCTAAGCGGTCTCCTACTTGCCATAAGCGGACTCGCAGAGGAAAATTCAGTTTGACTTTATCCCACATGATAGAATCGGGTGGCCCCTCCCCTGTACCGGTCTCTATATGCCAAAGGCCCCATGTCCACTGGCCAGGCTCTGCAGATAGCTCTAAAGGCTCCCAAGCTGGTTTCCACAAACTCTTTTCCCCTCTTTCAATTCCCTGAGGCGTGCGTACATATATCGTGGCATTGCTCTCATACAAAGCACCGCTCCGATTAGAGTGCCATAGTCGCCATAACCGCTTCAAGGATTCACTGGTGAGAGTCCATCGTCGCCTTAGGATATGATAGAAAGCATCTATAGGCAAGGACCTAACCAAGATTTCGCCATAAGGCCTTGAAAGAAAGGCCTGGGCCTCCCACTGAGCATATAATCGTAAAAGATGCCTCCTTTGGGCCTGAGCCAGGCGCCATCGATACAGCCATGATGTGCGCAGATCAGGGTTGAGCCGATAGAGAGGAGGAAGCGCGCACCAGCGCACTTGATTGCGAAGGTATTTCGGCATGTAGTTAGTATGGTCCAAGAAGTAGGCTGCTCCCTGAGCTTGTAAGTAGAGAATGATCTCTTGACGTGTGGTATAAAGCAACGGGCGCAACCACCTTCCCCGCCGATAAGGAATACCTCTCCAATCCCACTCTATTCCCCCCCTCACAAAGCGATAGAGAAATGTCTCCATTTGATCTTCCCATGTGTGGGCTGTAGCCCCCCACGCTATAGCCCTCTCATTTAGAAGTTGCTCCATCCACGCATACCGAGCTTGCCGAGCAGCAGCTTGAATACCGCGTTCCCCTCTAAGGCGATCAGGCGAGAGCTCCAAGACTTGGAGAGGGAAAGCCCACTGCTGAGCAAACTCTCGCACCCACTGAGCCTCTTGAAGAGAAAAAGCCCCCCTCAGGTTGTGATTTACATAGGCTAAGTAGGGTTCATACCCGAGGTCTCTGAGGGCTAAAGCCAGTCCTACCGAATCGGGCCCACCGCTGAAAGCTACGAGCACGCGGGCCGGAGGAACAACGTATTTAGACAGCCGAGGTGCTATAGACTCTGGTAAGCTACGCTTCAGAAGGGCAGGTCGCTTTCATCGGGCAGCTCTGGAGGCACAGGTTCCACAGGGTCAGCTTGCATGCTGGCTCCAGGGGGCTGTAGCGCTTCTGAGGGAGCATACACCAAAATGCGCAAGTTAGTGACCCGACATTCTAAGCTAACTCCAGGTGTATTATCTTGCCGGGTATAAAACCTCGCACTTGGCACACCTTCTACTAAGACCACGGCCCCCTTCCTAAGATGTTTGAGCACCTCTATGCTATCGCCGGGGTTTCTCCAGTAAGAGCATTCTATCCACTGAGTCTTCTCCTCGCCCGAGGAAAGCGTCAAGCTGTGGGGGATAGAGAAACGAATCACCTGTCCGCTGCTAAGAGAGCGTAACTCTGCATCTCGGGCAAGCCTGCCAGCCGCAATGAGCCTTAGGTACATATCAAGGTAAAAGTAAGTACTTCTGGGGATTCACCTTCACACCGCGCTCTATCACCTCATAGTGAAGATGAGCCCCAGTAGAATAGCCCGTGGAACCTACATAGCCAATCGTTTGGCCACGCATGACTGTATCACCCTCTTTCACGGCTAGGCGAGACAGGTGAGCGTACTTAGTTACTAATCCATTCAAGTGATCTATTTCTACTTGAATGCCATACCCCCCGCCATAATCCCAGCCAGCAAAGATGACCTTACCTGCGGCGGCTGCCCGCACTGGAGCTCCATAAGGGGCATCTATATCCAGCCCAGTATGCATCTGCCACGCCCCTGTGAAGGGATCAGTTCGGTAGCCGAAGCCGCTAAGAATGCGCCCTTGCAGGGGCATCAGGCAAGGCATCCGTTCTAATCGACCATTCACTTCGGCCAGCTGCTTCTGCAGAGACAAGTACTCGCTAATAAGGCGATGCCCGCGATAGAGAGAGAGTTCTTCGGGTGTAGAGGGCGCCCCACCCATCCCACCATCCCATTCAGAAGCGGGAAGTGGCGGCAGCCCCAGAAGCGGACGGTAAAACTTTTGAACCCGTTCGTACAGGACCGCTCGGTGCGCTTCTATACTCTGAATGCTGGCTACAAGGCGTCTCTTTTCGTGATGCAATGCCTGAACTTCGGTTTGTACCGACTCAATAAAGTAGCTCTCCCAGTACGAATAGGTAAAAGGTATAAGCCCACCGCCGACAAGCATGCCCCAGAAGAGAGACCTTGGGATAGCCTTGAGAGTTTGCCAAGGGGACCAGGGTATTCGCCTAAAAGTCAAAGTCTGCTCATCCCATTCAAAGCGATGTAAAAACCTTCGCATTACCCAAGCCAGTTTCAAGTACGGGGCAAAGATATATCAAAAAATTCTGACTTGCAGAGAGGTTGCCTACAAACGGAGCATCCAGACGCTCCTTAGGGATGTGATGTATATTTGCTTCTGTGATAGAGACCCTGCGTGACGGAGCTTATGCGCTGCTGCTATGGGGCATGCCCCGAGTGAATGTCCTTAGTGCGGATAGCGTACGAGCGTTTGCTGAGGCTTTGGAAAGCGCTCTAACCGACTCTGCGGTCAAAGGCCTTGTCATCGGCTCCCAAAACAAAGAGTTTATTGCAGGAGCCGATATAGAGACTATCCAGCGGCTCATGGAGACTGAGAACAGCCAGAGTATCTTTGAGGCAAGCTGGCAAATCCAGTCGGTATTTTTACGCTTGGAGACAGGGGGCAAGCCAGTAGTAGCTGCTATAAATGGAGCTGCTCTGGGGGGTGGCTATGAGTTAGCTTTGGCATGCCACCATCGGATTGCCGTAGATGACCCTCGCATAGAGATCGGATTACCAGAGACCAGTATTGGACTTATGCCGGGGGGAGGGGGGACGCAGCGTCTACCCCGTAAGATAGGTCTTATGGGGAGTTTAGAGCTCGTATTAGAAGGTCGGCGTCTCCGTCCTCAGGAAGCCCTGCAAAGTAATCTCATAGAAGAGGTCGTTCCAAGTCAAGACGCTCTAATGGAGCGCGCTTTAGCGTGGCTACAGGCCCATCCCCGAGCTTCTAATCCGTGGCATCAGCCTGATTTTCAGCTCTCAGGTCCGAGAGTTCAGAGCGAGATGGGACGAAACATCTTTGCAGCCGCTATTGCTCGCCTGCGAGAGCGCTCTTATGGTCACTACCCGGGCTTAGTGCATGCTCTAAGTGCCATTTACGAAGGGCTGCAGGTGCCCTTTTTACAAGGGCTGCAGATTGAGAGCCTATACTTCGCCAAGACCCTCATGACCCCTACAGCCCGGGCCATGCTGAAAACGCTCTTTATTGAACGTCAGCGCCTTCTTCATTTACCCCATCGCCCCAAGTCTATTTCCCCCGCCCCCTTCCAAAAGGTCGCTATCCTTGGCGCTGGCATGATGGGCCGAGCCATCGCCTATGTAACAGCAAGCGCTGGATACGAAACATGGGTTAAGGATACGGATGAGAAGGCCCTCTCCTATGCCCAACGCTTCGCCCAAGATCTCACCGAGAAAGCCGTCCGACGCAGACGCCTCTCAGCAGCCGAAGCCGATTCCATTCAAAAACGCCTCCACTATACCTTGCGTTACGAAGACCTAAGTGGTGCAGACCTTGTCATAGAAGCGGTATTTGAAAGTCGTCCCATCAAAACCCAAGTCTACCACGAAGTTCGCCCCTACCTAAGCGAAAAAGGGATTTTAGCTTCAAATACGTCTACCCTTCCTATCACAGGTTTAGCCGAGGCGGCGGGCATGCCTGAGCGATTTATCGGACTCCACTTTTTCTCACCTGCTGAACGGATGCCCCTTTTGGAGATTATCTTAGGAAAAGCTACGAATGAAGAAACGCTGGCCTGGTCGTTAGATTTTGCCAAGCAGATTGGGAAAGTGCCTATTGTCGTACGGGATAGCCGTGGTTTTTTCACCTCTCGTGTATTTGGAACCTATGTCCGAGAGGGGCTGCGAATGCTCCAAGAGGGCATACCCCCAGCTCTCATAGAGAACCTCGGCCGACAAGCTGGCATGCCCGTCGGTCCCTTAGCTTTGGCGGACGAAGTAAGTATCTCCCTCATGTATAGCATCCTGCGCCAGACCGAAGCTGATTTGGGGCTGAGCTTGGCCGATGATCCCGTGTCCGAAATAGGAGCTCTTTTCGTAGAGAAGTTAGGACGATCAGGACGAAAAGCAGGCAAAGGATTTTATGAATACCCTGAAGGTGGCAAAAAGTACCTCTGGCCTGAGCTAAGCACCTTCTTTCCGACCCGTCAGGTGGACCCTCAGGCATACGAAGACCTCAAAGATCGCTTTCTCTATGTGCAAGTTGCTGAAGCCTTTCGCACCTACCAAGAAGGAGTGTTATTAGAAAAGGCCGACGGTGACGTGGGATCCATTTTAGGCTGGGGCTTTGCCCCATTCACAGGGGGAGTATTTCACTTTGTAGAATGGACGGGGCTTGAGCGGTTTCGCCAACGCATGGAATATCTCGCCCATCGTTACGGAGAGCGATTTTATATCCCTAATCTCTAAGGGGCAAGGCGCTGCTTGTGCCAGCTATCTCCACGTCGGATATAGACGATCCGATCATGCAGACGATTGGGCCGCCCTTGCCAAAACTCTATTCGGCGAGGTATAATCCGGTACCCTCCCCAATGGGGCGGTCGAGGAACTTTCCCCTCCGGATAACGCTGACAATACTCAGCCCAGCGCTGCTCCAGCTCTGCCAGCGAAATAGGATGGCTTTGAGGGGAAGCCCATGCTCCTATCTGACTGCCGTAGGGGCGCGTAGCGAAGTAGATGTCAGATACTTCGGGAGGAGCCTTTTCGGCCCATCCTTCTATCCGAACCTGACGCTCAAGCACATCCCACCAAAAAGTCGCCGCCACCCGAGCATTATCGGCTATCTCTTGGGCCTTAGCGCTTTCATAGTTCGTGTAAAAATACAGGTATGGGGGTTCCATACCTTTGAGCAGTACAATGCGAGCGTGAGGCTGCCCTTCCTTATCTACGGTTGCAAGGGTGAAGGCGTTAGGCTCTAAAAGCTGGGCAGCAACCGCCTCACTGAGCCACTGCTTCAGAAGGTTGTAGGGATCAGATGGGGTTTGCTCTTCTCTAAGAGGTGCCTGGGAATATTGACGGCGTAAACTCATCAAGTCTAAATCAGCCATATCCACTCTGACTTAGAAGGACTTAGCTCACCTGCTAGGAGACGACGATAGCTGCGGCTTAGCTCATCAGCGACAGGATGAGTAGAGGGCAAGGTCCATAGCTTGCCATCATAATGAAGAGCCTGAATGGGCATAATAGTGGCCGCCGTACCTGTACCGAAAACTTCGCTAACTTCCCCATGCGTGATACCTTCTACAATTTCGTAGATAGATACCTCTCGCTCTTCAACCGGTATGCCCAAATGAGAGGCTAAATACAAGATGGTATCTCGCGTTACACCGGGTAAAATCGTGCCCCTATCCAAGGGGGGAGTAAGTAGCTTAGGACCTCGCTGTACGATGAAGGCGTTCATGGTACTGAACTCCTCTATGTATTCTCGGCTGAGGGCATCCAGCCAGAGAGAGACTTGGCAGCCAAACTGTTGGGCTTTTTTACCGCTGAGCATAGCAGCAGCGTAGTTGCCTGCCATCTTGACGCTACCTGTTCCACCTGGCGCAGCGCGGCTCATTTCGTTTTCCACATAAGCCTTCACCTCTCCCGTGTAATAGGGCCCGACTGGCGTGAGATAAATCAGAAGCGTATAAGTCTCCGATGGACGCACACCGAGCCAGCGATCGGCAGCAAAGTACAGGGGTCGGATATACACGGCATGCTCTAAGTCAGGCGGGAAAAGGTCTCGTTCTACCTCTAATAAAGCCTTTAGCATGTTAGCGAAGAGGTCGTAAGGTACTTCAGGCATCGCCAAACGGGCAGCAGAGCGATTGAGTCGCTTCCAGTGATCTTCCGCCCGAAATGCAAATCGAGTGCCGTCGGGCCGCTGATAGGCTTTGAGCCCTTCAAATAAAGACTGGCCATAATGTAAAGCCGATGTGCCTGGATGGAGAGACAGCTCACCCATAGGCTGAATGCGAGGACGCTGCCAAGACCCCTCGGCGTACTGCGCTACCGCAAGGTGCCGACTGAATACCCGCCCAAATGGAATCTTATCCCAGCTTAGCGTTTCTGTCCGCGGCGGCGCAGCTTGTATCTCTGGAGTCCAAATCATCCTTAGTAAGGTTGCATTTCCGCCCGAGGCAGACGCTGCCAGACCACAAGCGGGTCCTCTCTCCGAATATACTTCCAAAAGCCTACCAACTGAGCCAAGTGAGCCAGCACAAAGTAGCCTGGCAGTCCTACTCCCTTAGGCAGCTTGAGCGTAGGATAATGAAGAAGTACAAATCCCTCTACCCATGCACCCACCTGAAAGAGCCAAATCACCCAATACAATGGGAGGGGAGACCAAACCAAGAGCAACGTGGTGCTCAAAAGCAAGCTCAAAAGAGCCACAGGTGCTATGAGGTAGCGGCAAAACTTGTGAGAGAAAAAAAAGAAGAGAAACAGCGGGTGCCGAAAGGCTTCTGATACTCTAAATCGCTGGTGGAGCGTATGAAAAGCAGTATAAGCAATGCGAGCCTTGCGTCTAAACTCTATGGGCATTAGGGCAGAACCAGCCTCATACGCATAGGCCCGCGGAGCTATAACTGTCATACCTCCCCTCAGGTTCACTTCCAAGTTTAGGTACAAATCATCCACGACACCCGAGGGCATCTCTACCCAGTATGATTTTCGCACCAGTAGAAATCCCCCCCACACACCCAGCGCACATCCCCAAGTGCTCTCAGCCCAAGCAAGGCGCTCATCGTAGAGTACATAGTAGGCTTCGTTTTGGCTGACCGTCTGCTGGTGAGGAAGCACGCGTCGGCTGCCCCCTACCAAACCCACTTTCGGATGATGCACAGCTTCTAATACCGCTTGTCTTAGAGAGTCAGGCGAGAGAATTGTATCGGCATCAGTGATCAGAGCATACTCTGTCTGAACCGCTTTCCTGGCCTCATTGAGCGAGTGTATCTTGCCTCGGTGAGGCACTATCATAACTTCAGCCTCAGGATAACCTTGAAGAGCCTCCATCGTAGAGCTAAAGCTCTCATCCCCTTCATGCGTAGCTATAACCCAGAGAATCCTGAGTTTCTCCGCTGGATAGTCTAACCGCCGAATTGATTCCATTTTGGGTATGACCGCTTTAGCTTCCTTGTAAGCGGGAATAACGATGGTTACTTCAGGCCATTCTGAGGGTGTCTGCTGCGTCGGAGGAAGAAAGCGGCGCTTGATCCAAGCCAAACCGACAATCAAAGGAGGATATATGCCGTATGGATAGAGCACCAGCAAAAGACTAGTCCAGAAAATCCATTCCCGTAACTGCACTCTACAAAAATACGATGGGCTACCTTTGCCTGTGCGATGGCCTGCCCCTCTTCGGCCAGGAGATAGTATAGTGTTGGTAGCCCCCTCTCGGCAGGTATATCCGGCTGACATTAGACCTTTTATGGAGTTTACTGAAAATCAGGGTTGGAAAGTAAGGTATGAGGCTGGCCTTTTTGCCCGAGAGGGGGCTCTGGCAGGTACAGCTGCACATCGGCTTGTTCAACTTCAGGCAGCTTTAGATAATCCAGAAGTCCGAGCTATCTGGTTCGTGCGAGGGGGGCATGGAGTCAGTCATTTATGGCGGCGATTATCGTGGGAGGGTCTTCAACGCTACCCTAAATGGCTTATTGGATTTAGCGATATCACCCCGCTTCTATGGGGCGCTGCACGGGCAGGTATAGTAGCTATACATGGACCAGTCGCCGCCCACATTCCTCACAGAGTATCTCCAAAGGCACTTGAGCTATTGCTTCAGCTTTTGCAGAGCGAGGAGCTGGATTGCACTCTAACTTGGCAACGACGCCCTTGGGACGCATGGCGAGTGGGTACCGCTTTTGGTCCGCTTTTAGGAGGCAATCTGTCGCTCCTACAAACCCTATGCGGCACCCCACTTGACCTAAAGGAATGGGAAAGCCGCCCTATCCTTTTCTGGGAGGAGACAAGCGAATACTACTATAAGCTGGACCGTATGAGCTGGCATCTGCACAACGCAGGTTGGTATCACAAAGCAGCGGCTTTGGTGATAGGAGGGCTTACCGCCATGTCAGATGATGAAGAAGAGGAGTATAGCCTTTCACCCCAGCAAATAGCGTCAGATAGTACAGGCTCTCTCGCACCCATAGCCAGTGGCTTTCCCGTAGGACATCAAGAAACCAACTTCCCTATCCCTATCGGAGCATGGGCTCACCTCCTCATCCAAGAGTCAGTAGGGAAGCTACGCTTCTGGCGTAAGGAGTAACGGGCGAACCTCTACATACTTGCGCCCTCTGCGGCTACGGAAGTGCACAATCCCCTCTATGGTAGCGAAAAGCGTATGATCTTTACCCATCTTGACACCACTGCCAGGCCAAAAGCGGGTCCCCCGCTGGCGTACAATAATGTGGCCCGGCCGAGCCAGTTGACCTCCAAATAGCTTTACACCCAATCGCTTGCTCTCGGACTCCCGTCCATTTCGAGTGCTTCCTAGTCCCTTTTTATGTGCCATAGGTTATACAGATTGAATAGATACAAGAGTCATCAGTTGGCGATGCCCTCGCTTGCGTTTATAGCCTTTGCGACGCTTTTTCTTGAAGACCACTACCTTGGGCGCTCGGATGTGAGCTTCTACTTTAGCTTGGATCGAGACGGGCACATAGGGCTTGCCTATGAAAACTTGCCCGTCTTTTTCTACAAGGAGGGCTTTATTTATCATAATCTCTGCGCCTACCTCGTAGGGGAGCTTATTGACGGCAATGCGCATGCCAGGCGTAACCTTCCACTGCTGCCCTCCTAGCTCTATGATAGCCAGCATAGATGGGGGCAAGTATAAAAAAAATCCCCCGCCCAATAGAACGGGGGATTGAGAGAAGCCTATGAGTTTTACTGATGAAGGAGCTTGAAGGTTTGAGCGTAGCGTCGGCCTTGCTGATCTATAGCCTCTACCTGTATGAAATAGACACCAAGGGGGAGCTGACCCACCCGCCAAGAGAAGGTGTGCTCTCCGGCCGGCAAAGGGTCAGAATGGGTATGCCCACCCAATCGCTGGCCTGATAGATTGAGAAGCTGCCAGCTAATCTGCTTGGTACCCATAGGAGCTGATAACTTTATCTTGATATCCTCTCCGAAGGGATTGGGAAAGGCTTCCACCCGAATCGGTTGGGCAGAAGCAGCCGTAGGGAGAGAGGTAGCCGAACGACTACTAATCTTCCAAATACCGCGTCCCCATGTAGCGATGTAAATAGGACGCTCTGGGTCAGGGAGGGCTCGAGCCTCCCACACAGGCGCCTCGGGGTCTGAACGATCCACTGTATCTATTTGATAACGGTATGGCTTCCATGCGATAGCTGTTACGGGTACTCGCCCCACCGTTTCTCCTGTCATCTCTTCCCATGTAGGATTGCTTACATCTACACAGCGCCATAAGCCCCACTGGGTCCCCGCCAAAAGCAGCCGAGCTGAGTCTGGATGGAAGAAGAGGCTATAGACAGGTATATTAGGGAGGTTGCCATGGATGGAAATGAAGTTAGGATTGGCATCCCTGGCATTAGTGGTGAGAAATATGCGAGCATCTGGACCCCGATAAGAGCTCGTGGCGATAGCCAGAAGGTCGGGATTTTTCGGATGAATCGCTATAGCGCTGATGGTTCGGCCCTCTAAAAGGGTAGCTATAGAGGGTGTGAGGTTCTCAAAGTTATAGCTGGCTGACCGATCCAGAGTAATGTCCTGAGCCTTTTGGATTCGTCGAAGCTCGCCGTTAGAGCTGCCAATCCACACGGTGCAATCCCCATTATCGTCAAGGCTAACCGCCATAGCTGTTGGGATACTGTTTGTGCTGCGGTAGTAGTCAGGAATGGTGGCTGCAGCCGTGAGGTTGCTAATAAAAGTAGGACTGACTCGACTCCAGTACTGAAGGGAGTCCACTACATTGGTGATAGAGTTAGATATATACCATAGATGGCGGGAGGTGGCTATGAATAAATGCGATACACCAGCAAGATACCTATTGCGATCAATCAAAAGTTCGGGAAAACTTTCCACCAAAGCAAATGGCGGGTAAACAGGACCAGCTGCTGCTGGACGATCTTCCGTAAAGGAGGTACGATTAGAAGGTGGCTGAATACTATCAGCGGTGGTTTGTCTGTAAAATGCAGAAGGAGCCGGAGGGTTATAGACCGAAAGGAAACGCCCCGATCTATCCGTAGATAAACGCAGCCGCCCCCCTTGATACGAAAAGTAAGCTGAGCCGGGGAAGCGCATGCTGGCAGCCACATATCCTACAGGTGAAGTAACGGGACTAAAAGGACTACCCAAGTTGAGGAGTCTAAATATACCTATGGGATCGCTCTCCGTGTAATGCATCGTGATATTTAGAGGAGTCGGACCAGAAGCATACAAATCGCCATTCGAAGCAATAGAAACCGACAAAATAGGAGAAGCCTGAATGCCGCGGGTTGCATCCTCGGCCCGAGTTCCATTATCTATGATGCGCAAAAGGCGCCCTGTACCTATCACTAAAAAGGCTCCATTGTCTAAAAAGACAAAGTCTCGTATAGGCCGAGGCAGCGACAGCACGATGCCATCTACATTAGAAGGAATGATGCGCTGCCATCCATTTTGAGGGGAGAACTCCCATATTTGACGACCTCCAATAAGAATACGAGTAGGGTCCTGAGGGTCTATTCTAAGTGCTAAAATCCCCACATTTGCAGAGTCTAGGACATTGAATGAAGCATTCTGAGCAGAAGAGATTGCATTCCATGTAAGCCCATTGTCAGAGGAGGCCCACACACAGATGAGCCTACCCGTGCTACCAGCGCTGGCTGCATAGATAATATTAGGATTAGAAGGTGCAGCTCGGACGACTATGGTGGAGCCTCCAAATCCACTTCGCCCGTAGGCAGAGGAGGTTCCAGGCTGTGTAACCTCAGAAGGAAGGGAGAGACCCCTTATGGGGGTGAAACTCTGTCCATTATCTTCGGAACGATACAGCGTATCCGTAGTAGCTAAAAATAGGGTGCCATTCGCCCCCCAAGTGACACTACGAGGTGGCCGTCCGCCAGGTATAGGCCGCTTCTCTATGGTCTGTAGCCCATCTAAGGATATAAGCAAACTATCAGGAGCCAAAATCGCCACTTTACCTTCAGAAGCCGCTATGTCTATGACATTCACGACAGCCCCAGCTCCCTCATAAGCGGGACGATAGGAGATAGCAGGATAGGATAAGCGCCAAGTAGAGTTTTGGTTAGAAAAAGTATTCCCACCATCAGACGATACATAGACTCCCATGCCAGGGAGACCAAATCCACCCAGTATATTGCCCCGCAGCGTATCTATAACCCTATGAGATACGCCAGCCGCATTAAATAGCGGTACATTGCCTGTGCCAACATATAGGTTATTTCCATCTACGGCGAGAGATACAACCGAAAGAGCTCTATATACGGCCTCCCCATTCTGATTAAGAGTAAAGCTTTGGACGGGTTTCCAGCTCCGACCACCGTCCCCCGACTCATATAGGCCCCCGAAAGCTGAGCCGACGAATACTTTATTCCCAAACCGAACGCCACAGGTTAGAATATGCCCCAAGTTATAAGGTCCGACTGGTTCCCACGGAAAGTAGGAGGCGGAGCTTTCTAGATAAACGCTTTGAGGATGCCAACTGATTTGGAATACAAGAAGTCCTGCCAATGAGGCTCCAAGTGCGATGAGTAAACGCCGCATGAGGCAAATATAACTCCTTTACACAACATTAGGGCTCTTTCCCCCGCACTTGCAGCAACCATAAGACTGTTTTAGGTTTTGCCACGACATGCCTACTCCCCATGAAAGGAGGGTTTCGTTCCAATGGGATGACATGGGGCTCGTACAGGGTGCGCTCAAGGGGACTTTCTTCAGGGGGGCGGCGCAGTTTGGAATATAACCAGCCATAGTTTTGACGAGCCACGGTGTATGCTGGATGATAATGAAGGCTCTTTTTCCAAAGTCGCAGAGCTTCTACACTATCTCGTCGTTGCAAGGCCACTAAGCCTAACTGCTGGTAGATAAGAGCAAGGGCCATTGAATCGCGCTCTATCAAAAGGAGGGAACGCCAGATAGCCAGGGCACTATCAGATTGCCCACGCCGAGTCCAACCCTGGGCTCGCTCATATAGAGCTGAACGATTTTGAGCCCAGAGGCCCTTTAGCAGAACTGTAAGTGCAAGCACAACCTCAGTTCGTCTCATCTAAGGTCCAAAATAAACTAACGCCCCGCTGCCCACCTCAAAAGATAGGGAGAACAGCGGGGCACGGGAGAGGGGAGATGCAGGTTGTGGATAGCTGCTTTTATTTCTCTATCATTAGGCGCTCTCTAAGAAGGTGGTCTCCTAAGCGGACTTCTAATATATAGATGCCCATGGGTATCGAAGGCAAGCGAAGTCTGAATGGTTCGCCACCCCTTAGGCTCACCCTGCTCGACAGAAGCTCCTGCCCTGATAACTCATAAATCCGTACCTCAGCTTCTCCCGAGTTAGCTGAGGCGATATAAAGTACATCTTGCGCTGGGTTAGGATAGGCTTTTATGTAGCTGTGGGAAGCTAACAGGCTACTGGTGCGATCAATGGTGACGAATAGAGTATCCCGCCTGAGACAAGCTCCATTGGTTGTTACCAACACAACCACATCCGATGTCACGGATGGACCATAACACTCAACATGAGGACCTGGGCCCGTGTAGGTAGACCCTCCTATTCGCCACGTGTAGGAATCATAGACATTCGTAGAAGCCATATATTCCACGCATACCGTGCTACCTGTTGCCTGTATATCAGCGTAGTTTAGATGAAAGTAAGGGCTTCCGTTCACAAGGAAATGCACATCTGGCAGAGAGTCAACTACTACATAGATAGTGTCCCGAGGAGTAGCAGAGGCGGGGGCACAGTATGAGGTAGAGGCTGAGCGTAGCTCTACAACTATGGTATCTACTCCAGGGCGTGTGAATTGAGGTATAAATACGGATGTATCTATTCCAGGTACGAGCTGCCCATTCCGGTACCACCTATGAATGATGCCCGGCACATTAATGCCCGTACTAAGGGTATCATAAGCCGTGCCCCCCCGCCAGCAGACTCGACTGGTATCAGAGCCAAAGAAGGGAGGATTGGGCAGAGTAGGCTGGTTGAGTGGGTTATAACGAAACTCTTGTACTTGTAAGACAAATGGCCCTACATACGTAGAAAACCAGTGCTCTACCACAATAATGAGAGTATCATTAGCCGCTAAACGCATTCCAGCCCGATAGCTCGTTGTGCTGGTGACATTCTGGCTTCCTGTCGCAGCCGGATCATGAAAGGCGAAAATCTCAGCTTGGTTGAGAAAGTTGCAACGCCCGCCGTCCGTATAAAGGGTTCGTCCAGTTCTCTTGTGAATAACATGAAGGTAAGTATCATGATTAGGAGGCTGCGTAGGACAGGTAGTTATGCGGATAGAGTCCAAGCATTCCCGCAGGATATACATGAAGAATATATCTGGGGTGGGGCGATTGCTAGGGCCCGTATAAGTATCGGTAAAAGGGGGCAAACTAAGGTCTCCGCTTACAGTGGTATCGGTGCGGGTAGGGGTCTGAGGAGTAATGTTTAGAGGGTCTAATATGGTATTGCCAGTGGCAGTGGCAGTCAAAACAAGCACATTAGAGTATAAAGGGGAACCTGAGCAGCCAGTGGGGGGTAAAGCAGCTAACCTAAGGTAGTAGGTGCCAGGGGATGAGGGCGTGTAGTTGAAGGTAGAACCTGAGTAGGGAGCCACTACATTCCATCCGCCAGCGGCACTGGAATCTTCCCACTGAGCAGGAAGACTTACAGGCCCCGTTGATGTGATAGTAAATGGATTCCCCGCAGGCTGACTCGTGGTACTGGTTGAGATCGTGCCGGTGCTAAGGTTGGAGGGACAGGTAGCTACGCCGGAGACAGCAGCAGAAGTATCATTTTGAAGACCAGGGCAGGTCTGATGATACCGAGCCACCCGCGCTACAATCCGAAACTCATAAGTACCCGCCTGCTGAGGCGTGTATGTAATGCTGGGAGCTGAAGCCTGATAAGGCTGAAGAGTAGTCCATGGACCTCCATTGATGGATATTTGCCACTCAGCGGGAAGGGTAACAGGGCCAGCCGCCGTAATCGTAAAGCTTTGTAACCCCGCCTCCACACTGGCCGGAGTTATGCTGAGTGTCCCAGCTGTGATAGAGCTCGGACAAGGAGGCACCAGCATCTCATCTGCTCCAATATCGGGACCTGTAGGCGTTCCAATAGGGCGAGACTCGCCGTCTATATCTGTATTGATACTCAATGGAGAGGTAATAAAGACCCCTCCTCCTTCAACTGGGAGTTCAGCAGCTGAGAGAGGTAAGTGTAGGTCCGTAGTAGAAACGAAGGGCAAAGGACTGGCAAGCTGGATGCTATTCTGCTCACGTCCCCCACCAACCGCCGTACGCCACGCAGCGATTGTAGCATAGCGATTTGTACCTAAAGCCCCTACAAAAGCATAGCTTGCCCCATTTGCGTTGCTTACATAGTAGGCGTTATTGTCTAACTCGGCAAACACACTGGGGCTGGAGCCCTCATAGGCAATCGCCACCGTAGTACGGGTGGGCAAAGCGGTCCCCGCAGGAGTTTGCGCGTTTTGCAAAATGTTATTGCGAATATACACACCTCCGGTGATGCCCGACCGAATCGCTATACAGGAAGGAGTAGAGGTGGAGGGAGGGGAGTTTGTAGAAGGAGTGCCATATAGGTGGATAGAGTTGTGATACACATAAATTCCAGCGTTGGCATTAGAAGAGCCCTGAAGTAAAATTCCATAGGCATTCCACGAACCACCTGGGGAGCTAAATCCATCTGCAATGATGCCAGCAATGAAGTTATTGTAGATGAATACGTTGGCGTTCGTGACACTTCCTACATAGACGCGCATACCATTGACGTCCCATCCCCCTGTGCCAGAATACTCTAAGCTATGAATCCAGTTTGCTGCTATGTGTGTATTGACGCAAGGCATTGTTGAGGTGGGAAAGACGGTTGATCCAGGAGGAGCTCCCAGTAGGATACCTGAGAATCCATAGTTTTGGTCACTACTAGCATTGAAAATGGTGTCTCGTTCTATACGCAGCCCATCCTGATGAACGGCCACAATGCCAGAGCGATAATCACCACCGCCACCCCAGCTACGCACTAAGTTAGGATGACCGATTTTGCACCTCAATATGGTATTGCCAATGTCCCTCGTGCTGGCAGAACTTCCATGCAAAATAACCCCCTCTTGAACCCGATATATCCAGCAGTTTTCTATACGGTTGTTATGATTTCCCCCCACGGTAGGGGCTCCTGGAAAAGAGGTGGCCGACCCAAGATAGATTCCCACCCTCGTCTGACTCTTGCTTCCACCATCTACTTCTATATTCTTGATTGTGATATTCCGACAAGGATTAGGACCAGTGGGTATGAGTCCGATCACCCCCAAACCCACATCGGGGGAGCCGACCCGAAAACGCAAGAGGCGATTAGGTCCCCCATCTATCGTAAAGTTATTAATGCCATTGAATCGTAAAACAAAACGCTCCGATGACAAAGAAGAGGGATCCAAGGCCACTTCGGCTATGGTCGTTCGGGTTGGATGCACGGTTAGGGTTACATTGTGGGTACCCATGCCTGAGTAAGGATTGACAATAAGACAATTGACGGTATTGATATCTTCCCCTGTGTAAGAGGGTAGGATTTGAAAGACTACATTCCCCGATACCCCCTGGGAGGCGAGGGCATTAAGAGCGTCTTGTATCGTATTGTAATCTCCTCCAGAGCCAATAGTATAAGTGCCATTCAACTGAGCCCAGAGGAGTCCTACAACCAGCAGAGAGTAGTGCAGGCGGTTAGGCATACTTTCGCAAAGATAAGGCTTTTGCAGCTTTCAAGTCAAGATAGATAGCCAGGCTAAATGCTTCTTGCCGCGCTGGATGAGCCAGTAGCGTCCTCGAAGCGGAGGAATAGCTGCCAAGGTTTGCCTTTCATCAGCGATTCGCTGACGATTAACGGAAAGCCCTCCCTGCAGGAGAAGCTGGCGACCCTCTGATTTAGATCGGAGAAAACCAATTCTTACCAAGATATCTAACACTGGCAGGTTAGGTTCAGCCCAGGTGTAATGAGGCATATCATTAGCTATGGCCTCTAACAGCGTCGCCGGCAACCGCTCCAACTCAGCCAAATCCCCTGCTCCAAAAACTACCTCTGATGCTCGCTGAACGCTTTGAGCTATGTCCTCTCCATGAACGCGAGCGGTCATTTCATACGCTAAGGTGCGCTGAGCCAACCGTCGCTCAGGTGTCTTAGCTTGGTCCTCTAAGATCGCCTGAATCTCCTGAAGAGGCCTCCAGCTAAATACCTTCAAGAGCATAGGTATATCGGCGTCACTTTGATTGAACCAGAACTGGTAAAACTTATAGGGAGAGGTCTTGGTCGGGTCTAACCAGATGTTATCCCCCGAATCGCTCTTGCCAAATTTGGTTCCATCTGCTCGAGTCAGCAGCGGACAGGTAAGCCCATAGACTTCCTCTCCTGTGAGCTTACGAATAAGTTCTATCCCCGTCGTTATATTGCCCCACTGATCCGCCCCACCTATTTGAAGCCTACACCCTCTATGGCGGCATAAGTAGTAAAAGTCATAAGCCTGTAAAAGCGGATAAGAAAATTCCGTGAAGGAAATACCACTCTCCAAGCGAGAGAGAACCGTTTCCTTTGACAGAAGATAGCTTACGGTGATGAACTTTCCTACTTCTCGGAGAAAGTCTAAAAGAGATAGCCCTCCTATCCACTCATAGTTATCTAAAAGAGTGAAGGGGAAGGGGAGAAGACGCTGAACCTGCGCTGCGATCTTTTGGGCATTTTGCTGAACCACTTCAGGGGGCAGAAGCGGCCGCTCAGATTTTCTTCCAGAGGGGTCCCCGACACGTGCCGTTGCCCCACCAATCACTACTATAGGATGAATTCCCAGCTGAGCTAAATGATAGAGAAGCTGAAGCGGAGCTAAATGCCCAATATGCAGAGAATCCGCCGTAGGGTCTATCCCCACGTACATAGCTCCCAACGCCTCTGGCCTGTCAGGAAGGGGAGTATGGTCCTGAACTAACCCGCGGACTCGCAGGGAGGCTATCCATTCCGACACAAGGCGAAGTTAGGGTATGCCACGGTCTTCTGAGAGCAGCTCATCGCTAACCGCAGGACAGAGGCAGCCCGAACAGCCCCCTTACAAGTGGAGGACGAGCTAACCGCTTATTCGGGACGAGCCATGGAACTGGAAACTTGAGCAGAGGGCTCCTTGTACTTAGAAGGGCATTTCATGAGAATCTTCTCGGCAAAGAAGACTGTATCTTGATGATGTCCAATCAAAACTATTCGTTGGGCTGCGTCAAAGTTTATGGGTTTCGGGTCAGGATACTGCACCCAACGAACCGTTCCTAGGGTATCCTTAGCTCTGAAATGAAAGACGTCCTGCGAGGGATCGTAATAGCTATTCTCCCTATCTACCCACTCCGCCACGACATGAAAGGTTTTGGACGGCTGGCTTGCCGCCGTCTGAAAATCGGTGTATATGGTCATCTCCTCCCCCAGGTTAATCAGCAAGAGGGTAAGTACGAGTCCGATGGCAAGTGCCGCGATGAGAAGCCGCATCCCACAAATAAACATATAGGGCAGTTATTCTCTGCATATTGAGAAGGCTCTACGCCTACCGAAAGGAATAGAGGCGTTTTTCTCTCGGCGTCAGCTTTACTCATGGTCTCTGTCTTGAGATAGGCCACATATCGCTTGCATGGGAGTTTGTTCATCTTTGTTGAGTGCGATTTGGTCCGGTGCGCCTCATATCTCCTTCTTCTCGCTGGCATCAACAGACGGTCTTTTTGGAACTGGAAGAGAGGGGCGTGGAAAAAGTGTATTTAGCTCAGGAGGAGGCTCGGGCTGAATTGTCGCCAGGGTGGGTAGATATCGGGACATGGACATGGCAACCTCAGACGGCACCGGCTGAGAGTATTCAACAGGCGTTGGAGCGAGCCAAGCGCGGGGGTATCACTCATGTATTTTTGGGAGGATGGCACGGTTGGCACGATCCTGCTCTTCTTGCTCAAATTCGCCACGAAACGCAATATAGTGGAGTTTATGTGCATCTCTTAGCGGCTTGGGCTGATGAAACAAACCGCATTGCCCCGATAGAGAGCCTCCGAGCTGAAGGAGCTTTTGGGTGGTCTCTGCCTCCTCTTCGCTACATACCTTGGGATACTTTAGATAAAGCTATTCCCTACATCCGCTATGTAGGTGGGCCTTTGTTTCTTTTGCCCTATTGGGAGGGCGCTTCAGGAGAAACGGGGGTTCCCGAGACACCAGAACTAGCTCTGTCGGGGTGGAAAGGCATTCCTCCTTATGCAGAGACCGTAGCTATTCATGCGATAGCAGCCCTGTATCGCAGACATGGGGGGCGAATCATCGTGGGTCCTATTACTACAGCAGAAGGAGCTCAGCTGACTCAGCAGTACGGCATACCTGCCTTCACAGCAATAAGCTATGTTGCAGCCCATGCAGAGAATTTATTGGGATATGACCCCGTTTGGAAGCTTCATCCGCCTTTACGCAGCTCACAAGATCAGCAGGTGCTCTGTAGCGCCTTAGAGCATTCATCTATCCTCTTAGCTTCGTGGGATATGAATCCCCCGCCGGAAGAGAAGCTCTTAGAGTGGTCTGCCGCCAGTGTAGGGCATCCTACTTTAGGGATACTGGCTCCTATAGCTGCGTCCCTTCTTCAAAGGGCCTTAGGTGAGCAGCAGGGCCTATCCTCCCTTGTAAAGGTTCTCGCAGAGTTACCGCGACACCTCTTCGGATTAGGGCCATCCACCGTCCAAGAGGGGTATCCGTTGGATTTCACAGTCTTTCGCGTAACACAAAGGCAAAAAGCGCTACCCGCTCCTTGGTCTTCCTATCGTACTGACTTAGAGGTTTTGGGGACTATCCGTTGCTTAGCCGACGCCTATAATCTTCAAAATCAAATGCTTTGACTATCCGATAGCCGTTCTCTTCTTTCACTACCAAGGCGGGGTGGGCCACGCCATTGAAGAGAGTTGTCTTGACGAAAGTGTAATGGGCCATATCATGGAAAGTCAAGGTCTGCCCCAGCTCCAGCGGCCTGACAAAGCTGTAAGGCCCCATCTCATCCCCAGCCAGACAGGTAACCCCACCCATCCAATAAGTGTGATACGCGAAATCAGGATGAGGTAGAGCTTCACGAATAATAGGCTTGTAGGGCATTTCTAAAGTGTCAGGCATGTGAGCTGTGAAGGAGACATCTAACATTGCCCATTGGCGCCCAGCGGTTTCGGTAATATCTAGCACTTGGGCCTGGAGGTACCCAGCCTCCCAGACAAACGCAGCGCTGGGTTCTATAGATAGGCGCTCTAAATGGGGCAATCGCTTTCTTAGGTGATGGATGGTCTCTATAAACAGGTCTATGTCGTAGCCCACTCGAGTGATGAGGTGCCCCCCACCCAAGTTTAGCCAGCGAATGGAATGCAGCCAAGGGGCAAACTGTTCCAAGAGAGATTGTATAAGGACGGCGAAAGCCTCCGCATTAGCTTCACATAAAGTATGTACATGGAGTCCCGTAATACGAGAAGGAAGGGGCTGAGTCGTCGCTGTAGGCGGTACGCCTAAACGAGAGCCCGGACGACCCGGGTTATATATATCAGCCCCAGCGTAGCCATAATGAGGATTGACTCGCAGACCGATCTCCATAGACTCAGGCAGATGAGCAACCCAGCGATGATAGGCTTCTAAAGAATTGAAAATCCATGTGCTCGTAATGGGTATTAGTTCGGGCACATCCGACGGCCGATACGCCGGGGCGTAGAGATGAACAGGCTTCCGACTATGGAGATACCCAAGTAAAGCCTCGTTCAAAGAGCTGGCAGCGACTCCATCGGCTACTTGAAGGATATCTGGCATCAGAGCGGGTAGAGCGAAGCCCTTTAGAGCAAAAAGCAGTTGTATTTGGGCTGACTCTTTGACACGGCGAAGGCAGGTCAGGTTATCGCGCACTTTGGTCCGCTCTATGATAAAGGCTGGAGAGGGCAGCATCGGACAAAAATGCGTAGCTTTGACGCATGTTTGGGCTTGGATATGGGGAGTGGCTTTTGATTTTCGCCGTTTTGCTGCTTCTATTCGGAGGACGCAAGCTACCCGAGTTGGCTCGGGGCTTGGGAGCCAGTATCCGGGAGTTCCGTGAAGCCATGCGAAGCGATGGGAGCGACCGATCCCGTAAAGAAGAGCCCCTTCCCACGAAGGAAAAAACCTTAGAATGAACCACTCTTACTATGCACTGCGTCGCGCCGTAGAGCGAGGGGATACAACATTTACCGAGAGGGTAGAAAGCTTTCTGCAGAAAATCTACTCTGATAACCCTCGCCTAAATGCCTTGTTGGAAGTGTATGATACCGAAGCCATAGAAGCGGCGCAGAACTGGGATAAACTCTATCAGCGAGGTCAGCCCCTTCCTCCCCTGGCAGGGCTGGTTTATGTTCATAAAGACAACATAGCGGTAGCTGGTCATCGCTTAGGGGCAGCCTCCCGCATATTAGAAGGTTATGTCTCCCCTTTTGATGCGACCGTTATTGAACGGCTGCGAAACGCTGGAGCCATATGCATCGGACGAGCTAACTGCGATGAATTTGCGATGGGCTCATCCAACGAGAACTCAGCTTATGGGCCTGTACAGCATCCTCTACTGGAAGGGTATGTACCAGGTGGCTCCTCAGGCGGGTCAGCGGCTGCTGCGGCCGCTGGATTTTGTCATGTCGCTCTCGGCAGCGATACGGGAGGTTCTATTCGGCAGCCAGCCGCCTTTTGCGGCCTTTATGGGCTCAAGCCCACTTACGGCCGTGTTTCTCGGTATGGGCTCATAGCCTACGCCTCCTCTTTTGACCAGATCGGCCCCATCGCCCCTTCCCTCCAAGAACTCATCGCCGTGTATGAAGTGATAGCCGGTTTTGACCCGAAGGATGCTACCACAGCCTCGATTAGCCTTGAACCCTTCTCCCATGAAATGCCCCCGCCCAAACGATGGGCTTTTCTGCTCCCTAAGGGCTTGCACTCTGAAGTAGAAACCGCCTTCCACTCGCTCATAAATAAGCTCCATAATGCAGGGATGGAGGTGGAAAGCGTAGATTTTCCCTACTGGGATTATCTGATCCCCACTTATTACATCCTCACGACAGCTGAAGCCTCTTCTAACTTAGCTCGGTATGATGGAGTACGCTATGGTTATCGTACTCAGGAGGCCTCCTCTATAGAAAGTTTATATGCTCGCTCGCGCAGTGAAGGTTTTGGCAGAGAAGTAAAGCGGCGTATTCTCCTTGGCACCTTTGTGCTCTCAACGGGCTACTACGACGCGTATTATACTCGAGCCCAGAAAGTGCGACGACTGCTATACGATTACACTGAATCCCTCCTGCAGCGCTATGATGTTATAGCGATGCCCACCAGTGCCACCCCTCCCTTCCGCTTAGGAGAAAAAACCCAGGACCCTATTCAAATGTATTTGTCTGACCTCCTCACCGTGTATGCTAACCTTACCGGCCATCCAGCTTTACAAATACCCCTACAAGGATTTATAGGGCTTCAAGTGATGGGGGGCTTATTTGCTGAAAATCGCTTATTTGCAGCAGCGTATGCGTTGGATACTCTGGCTCAGTAGCTGGGCCCTTGTATGGGGGCAAAACTGGTCATCCCGCTTGGCAGCGATGGATAGCCTCATGCGAGCTTATCTCGCTTGGCAGCGAGATGGGGGTGACATGTCCCCCATGTTTGCAGAACCCACCCCCCTTAGCCCGGAGGAATTTGAAGAGCGGCTCCAAGCCCTGCATACCACCATACCCTTGGAGGCTAACCCCATCAGCCTTCAGTTCACCTACATGTACCTTTACAAACAAACATCGCTCTCTGCTCAGCTTCTGGGGCTAGCTGATTACTATTTGCCTGTTATAGAGCCGATCCTACGCGCCTATGGACTCCCTCCGGAGCTTCAATACCTTCCCGTTATAGAGAGTGCTTTTATTCCCGAGGCACTATCCCCTATGGCTGCGGCAGGCATATGGCAGTTTATCCCTGCCACAGGGCGGCTCTATGGACTGCGTGTGGATCGGATCATAGATGAACGTTATGACCTGGTCAAATCTACGCATGCTGCGGCTCGGTATCTTCGAGACAGCTATCAGATATTAGGAGACTGGCTGCTGGTGATAGCTGCCTACAACTGCGGTACAGCGGGCGTGGTACGAGCTATCAAGCGATCGGGCGGACGCACTAACTACTGGGAAATCGCTCCCTACCTACCCATTGAAACGCGCGGTTATGTGCCAGCTTTTATTGCAGCTTGCTACGTAATGAATTACGCTCAAGCTCATGGTATCCAGCCTATCTTCCCCGATATACCGCGAGAAGTTGATACGGTTTTCTGTCCCATACGCACCCGACTTTCTATTATAGCATCAGCGGCGCGTGTCCCGCTGGCTTGGCTCAAGTTCTACAACGCCGAGCTAAGGGCGGATATCGTTCCTGCGGGGTATATCTTGAGAGTACCTACAGTAGCTGCGCACGAAGTCTCAGAAGCGATAATCCGCATGGAACGAGGAGAGCTGATGCTGCAGCCTGTCAGTCAGACCTATAGCACATCTAAAGGTATCCTATGGCATACCGTTCGTCCAGGGGAGAGCCTATACAGAATAGCCCGAGAGTACCGTGTATCCCCCTATCAAATCGTACGATGGAATCAGCTCTGGGGCTATCGGGTGTTTCCAGGAATGAAGCTGCGGATCAAACTTCAAGGCGAAATAAACCCTGAGATCGGCGATGACTGGGGACTTTATATGGAAGGAGAAAAAGCCTGGCAGCGCTCTTACCTTGTGATTTTACCCTACATCATTCCAAAGTTTGTGCCTTTTTATCTACCTATGGACAAGCTACCTCCTATTATTCCAGAACCGCCAACGGTAGGGCCGCCGACTGCCACCCCTCGGAAACGAAGGCGCTAAAAAGAGAACGCCACCGTTTTCGATTGTGGGCATGTTCGTGTAGGACGACCACATCGCCGGGCCGTAAGCGTCCCAAAAGTTCTCTTTCCCAGCCCTTTGTCGGTAGGTAGTCGGGGGGCATCAGGTCCCAAAATACTAAGTGAAGATACCTCGATAAAAACAGGGGCCAAAGGTGCCCATAAGGCGGACGATAAGCAGGTACGAGCGGCACACCTGCTTTTTTCCAAAGGTGGATAGCTCGCCGAAGGTCTGAAACCCTGACTGCTTCCCGCCAAGCACTGAGATGAACCAGCCCATGTAAAGCGACTTTATGATGGTGCACCCAGAGGTGAGGAAGGAGTGAAGGAATGACTTTGTCCGAGTAGCGGCTCCAAGTCCAGAAAAACGTAGCCTGCAGTCCATATTCTGCCAGCAGCTCTATAAGAAAGGGCGTGTAAGGAGTCGGACCATCGTCAAAAGTGAGAAAAACCGATCTGGCTCCCCTGCAAGGAGGAATATAGGCTCCGAGCAGGCGCTGCGTGATTCGGCTAAGACGCCAGAAATGAGAAATCGCAGGGCTTCTATTCAGACGTCTACTCTACAGGGGAGAAGCCTGGGAAAAACATCCACGCAGGTTGTCCATCTAATTCAGTTTCCATCATAGAACGCATGCCCTGAAGGATGCCCTGAGGCTCACTGAAATAAGCTATGACATCCGCTTCGTAAGAACGAGCGGCTTGAAGGAGAAGCCGCACAAGGTGAGCTCCGTCCCAAACAACTCGCTGGTAGTCCGTAGCCCGCGTTATACGCCGAATTTGATTATGCACACGGTCCAGGTTAGGATTAGGGCGCAAGAGTGGTAAGCCTGCCACGGGAAGGTTAAGCTTGCGGGTAAGTTGTCTCAGAAACCGCTGGCCCCCAGGCGAACGAAAATTGGGCTCATAAGCCACCAAAAGCCGCTTCCAAGTTACGGTCGTGTGGGGAAATGTGATTAGAACAGGTATCGGGGAGTGCTGAATAAAATGACGAGCATGGAAGCCGATAGGCTCTGACTCGGTTTCAGCTTCGCCTCGCGCACCTAACGCTAAAAGGCTGAATCGCCCCGTTTGGAGATACCGGCTCAACCCTTCGGTGAGAAAATCTCGCTGGGCAATGATTTGAATGCGTTGCGCCGCCCGGTCTGGTAAAGATTCTCGCAAAAAATGGCGTAGTCTCTGTATCGCTGTTCTTTCTGCTTCCATCTCCATGTCCTCTATGACATGAGCTGAGAGGAATGGAAGTCCTTTTGGCAACTGATAGGCATGATAGAGAGCGATAGAGTTTTTCAAGGCTTTTTGCAGAAGCAGAAGGGCTTCGAGTGCGCATAAAGAGGCTGGGCTATAATCGATCCCAGCTATGAGCTTTCCCATATAAGCACAAATGTATGCCGATTTCCTTGTACCTTTGTAGGGCTATATGGTGGAGCATCAAACCCCTGAGCAGCCCGATGTGGAGGTCTCTTTTCCTGAAGAGCACCTACGAAAGACTTTAGAGGAGCTTCTTTCAGAAAGTCCAGAAAATCTGAAACGCGAGCTAGAAAGACGCCGCCCCCATTTGTCGGAAGTTACGCTATTGACAGAGTATTTAGTCCAACTACCCTACCAGCGTAGCTACAACCCCCTTATCCAAGCCTTCAAGCGCTTCGTAAATCAGCACATGTCCGAATGGCGCTCCAACCCTAAGGAGGACATTCCGCGATTAGAGAAATTTCAGCGGCGATTTGAAGATGCGACGATACGATTTGAGGCGGCTCGAGAAGCCTACGAGCAGCGCTGCCGGGAAAACGCTGAAAAGGCTCGTATGCTCTTAGCTCAACTCAAGGATATCGTGCTTAATGAACAGTTAGATGAGTATCCCCGGGTGCGCCAAATCAGTCGAGAGTGGTTGCGGCTGCGCCGCGAGCTACTCCCAAGCGACCGCAAGGAGCTAGAACGGCCTATAAAAGACTTCTTAGGACAGTTTGATGCCCTCTACCAGCGCTACAAGGACATATTTGAGGGGGAAAGAAACGCTTTGTTTCAACGGCGAGCCCAGATAGTAGCAGAGATAGAAAAGCTATTCCCTCCCGAAGGGGCCCAGACGACCTTTGAGTTTTGGCAACAGCAGCGAGACCGACTGGCTCTCCTGCAGAGCGAATGGCAATCTCTGCCCCGTCTGAATAGCCGACAAGAGCGCGAGCTGGGCGAAACCTACCGCCAGCTTGTTCGTAAGTTTCGCGAGCAGTATAATCTTTTCCGCTCCCAAGCCTACCAGCGCGTACAAAAGAATCCCATTCTCCAAGACACATTCCGCCGCAAGCGCCAGATTTTAGAGCTCCTGCGTCCACTGGTAGAGAGAACCTATCAGACCCCCGACGAATGGAAAGAAGCTAATCGTCAAGTTCGCCAGTACGTGCGGGAATGGCGCACCCTTACAGAAAAATCCCTCGCCCAAGACGACTCTAAAGAAGTACGGCGATTTTACGCTCCACTCAACCAGCAGTTTAGCGAACTTCTGGATACCTTCAATGAGAAATCCGAAGCATTCAGCCAGGAATATCGCCGCAAACAGATTAATCGTTTAGTCGAAGTTGGCCGCCAAATCATCCGCGAGGTCCAAAAACACATGAAGGGCAACGACATTCCCGAAGCTGTCAAAATCTATCGCTCCCGAGTGGCTCCTTGGAAGCGGCGCGCCCATCGATTCCAAGCTGAGCCCCCCATCGCTGAAGTTACCCAGCAACTGAGCGAAGTAGGAGCCCAACTCCGAGAAGCCCAAAAGGCTTATGCTCGGAAACTCAACGAACATTTAGAAAAGCGGATCCACCTCCTCAATCAGATGGATGAACTCAGCGAGCAAGCTAAGCCCGAGAAATTAGAAGAGTTCGTTGCTAAGCTCATGGAATACGATCAAGCCGGAGAAGTTGCTCCTTCTCATCGGGAACGGCTTCTCAATCGGCAGCGACAAGCGATTCAGCGTTTCATTGCCAATGCTGGCCTAACCGAAGCCCAGTTCCAAGAAGCCTGGATGACCGCCCAAATTGCTCGGCAATCCCCGGCCCAGATTCGCAAGAGCATAGAATCTCTGCGAGCTCAACTGAATAAATACAAGCAGGACCTTCAAGGCTATCAAAACACCCTTGCTCTCTTAGCTCGTGGCAAAGGCAGTGAGCCGCTACGCAAAGAAATAGAAGGCAAGATCACGGAAACGCAATCCCAAATCACTCGCACTCAAGAGATGATTAAGCGTCTGCAGCAGCGTCTGCAGTCTGCCAGTGCCTCGTCTGCCCCATCCGCCTGAATACTATTACCGCCTCCAAGACGCAGCGCATCGTCGGGCTACCGGTCTCTTCATAGCACCGGGCAGGAAGCTTCTGACCGAAGCGCTTCGCAGTCTGAGTCTGGATCGATTCCACGCTATATTATACGACCAAGCTGAATTGCCTCCTTTTTTGCCTTCTCCTCTCAATGAGCGAGCCTTTCCCCTGCCCTCTTGGCAAATCCGACGAATCAGCGGACAAGAGACACCCGACGGCTTTGTTACCATTTTGCGTCTCCCCCAACCTTACCTTTTTCCTCCCTTCCCTCCAGCTGTCTTAGTGGAACGGCTCCAAGACCCCGGAAACTTAGGGACGCTCATTCGTTCTATGGAGTGGTTAGGGTGGAAGCATCTCTGGCTGACTGCTGACAGCGCTGATCCTTTCAGCCCAAAGGCAGTGCGGGCCAGCATGGGGAGCCTGTTTCGCTTGAATGTGCAACGAACAGACCGTTGGGATGAGCTGCTTCAGGGCTACGAAGGACGCTGCATAGTCGCTGCTTTGAAGGGAATCCCAGCCCATGAGGTAGATTGGTCGCAGTACGATAGCCTTTATATCGGCAGTGAAGCCCATGGGGTTCAGCGAGCCCCTCAAAGATGGCCTAAGGTGTCCATACCTCCCGATCCTCTTTCTCAAGCTGAATCGCTCAACGCTGCCGTTGCAGCCGCTCTGCTTCTATACGTTCAGCGCGAGGTCAGAGCCGGTAGGATACATACTTCGCCGCCTCCACCACCTTTTTAGGGTTAGGTAAAAAAGCTTCTACCAGCGTAGGGGCATAAGCCATCGGTGTGTCGGCCCCCGTGATCCGAACAATCGGAGCATCTAAATAGTCAAATGCCCAGCGTTGCACCGCAAAAGCCACCTCCGCCGCCAATCCGGCCAAAGGCCAAGACTCCTCTACTACTACCAGTCGATTGGTACGCTGTACCGACTGAATAATCGTTGCATAATCTATCGGTCTCAAGCTGCGCAAGTCTATAACCTCCGCAGACAAACCATCCTGCTCGAGGGCTTGAGCTGCCTCTAAGGCTACATGGACCATTTTGCCAAATGCAACTATGGTTACATCTGTACCAGGCCGCTTGATATCGGCTACCCCAATCGGTATGAGAAAATCAGAGTCCTCCGGCACTTCCCCCTTCATGCCATACATAAGCTCGGACTCCATTACAATCACGGGGTCCTCATCCCGAATGGCACTCTTGAGAAGCCCTTTAGCATCCCGAGGAGTGCTCGGAGACACCACTTTGAGACCAGGTACATTTGCATACCAGTTTTCAAATGATTGAGAATGCTGTTGAGCGAGTTGACCAGCTGAACCGCTCGGACCGCGAAAAACAATAGGAATCGAAAACTGACCCCCACTCATATGAAGCATCTTAGCGGCGTGATTGACGATTTGATCAATAGCCAGGAGAGCAAAGTTGAAGGTCATGAACTCTATCACTGGACGCAGGCCCACCATAGCTGCGCCAACCCCTATAGCAGCAAAGCCTAACTCAGAGATAGGTGTATCAATCACGCGTTGAGGTCCAAACTCAGCTAACAGGCCTTCGCTGACCTTGTAGGCCCCGTTATACTCACCTACCTCTTCTCCCATAAGGAAGACACGAGGGTCGCGCTGCATCTCCTCTCTCAACGCCGCACGCAGCGCTTCCCGTAACTGTAGAATGGCCATACGGCAAAGTTAGCGACGACGCTGGGTGATGCCAACGGTCAGTACCCAAGCCGCCGTAGATGCGGGTAGGCTGCGCAGCGCTGCCGCCAGCGTTGCCCCCGTCGTCAGTACATCATCCACTACCGCCACTACGGAAGGCAGCGGGCGAACACACCGAAACTCTCCCTCCAGTTCTATCCAGCGAGCTGTCTGCTTTCGCCCTAGTTGAGAACCCGAGCTAGGGCGACGAACCCAGTGCCGACTAAGAAGGGGTATATTCCACCCTTCTGAGAAACCTCGTGCAGCCCATTCAGCTTGATTATAGCCCCGTTTGCGCCACCTGAGAGCCGATATGGGTATTGGCAAGATGCCCTGAATCTCCGATAAAGGCAAATATCGCTCGCTCAAAGCAGCCATGTGCCGAGCTGCAGCATACAAGAGACGAGGTTGCCCTTCATATTTTGCCGCTTGTATCCATCGCCGAAGCGGACTTCCCACCCCATACCAAAATCCACATACCACCCCACGTAGGTTAGGTGCATGAGGAGCAAGGCGATAGTAGCCCTCATTCGCACAGGGAAAAAACCAGAAATCCGTCTTAGGAAGCTCTAAAAGACATTTCAGGCAAGCCCCCTCCTTTTCTGAAGGCAAGAGAGGCGCATCACAGCTCACGCAGAACCGAGGAAAGATCCATTCTATCATGGACTTTCACCGGCACGAATCCGCTCTATCTGCCGACGATAGTGTTCAGCGTTTTGGGGGTTTTTACGAATAAGCACTTCATACACCTCTATAGCTTTCACGGCATCGCCTTGGGACCAGTAGAGCTTAGCCATGGTCTCCGTATAAATACGGGGGGCTGTATCGGCTGGCTCCCAATTAGGTACCGTAAGGTCGGGTACTTCGCGCTCTGGCGGTGGCGCATGGGGTCGAAAGGCTTCCAGCTTCTTAATCAGCGTATCTATGAGGTCTGTATCAGATACAGAAGGAGCAGCATGAGGCTGGATAAGTCGCTGCGAGAGCAATCGCCGAATAAACTCCCGACGAAGCCCTTCCAACTCCCGAGTCGCGGGTTGAGTCATCGCTTCAGGGAGAGGTAGTTCTTTTTGCAGCTCAGCTAAAAAGGAATGCCACATGCTCCCCGGCTTTTGCTCCGATGGGGGTGCTGAGGCAGGCTCACCTTCGCTGGAAGAGCGGGAGAGGGGTTCAGAAGGAGGCGTTGTCTCAACTTCGGGTACAGGTAGATGAATAGAGGCTTCTACATCTATATCCAGAGGTACAAATGATCGTATGGGGCTGTCGCTCTTATACACTACTGACGAAGGAGCATCCAATGACCCCGAGGAACTATCAAGATGGATGCGATTTTCCACCCCTTCTAAAGGAATGTAGGCTCTATGAAAGCCCTCCCCAGCCTTCGGAATAGAGACAGCCGCTTCCTCAGACACTGAGCTCTCTTCAGTAGAAGAGACTGGCTGGGAGGGGGAAGTTTCATACGATAAATGTACGGAAGCATGGCTCTCTTCCAGAGGTACGTAGCTTCGGTGGAACTGTTCCCGAAGTGTCTCTGGATAGATCAAGGAGGGTGTTTCAGCCTCAGGGGTAGCGGACATTTCATCCGATGCAGGAGAGGTAGGGGTTGATGATGGAATTTGCTGACCAGCAGGAGATTCTGTTTGAATTGAGGCTGCTTGAGCGGGTAGAAGTTGTACAGAGGCGCTTTCAGACTTAGGCAGCTCAAACTGCAGTAGATTTCTCACTCCTAAGGGAGTGAAGGCTACTACATGGGGTATCCTCGCAGAAGTAGATGGAAGTTTTCGGAATGTTTGCGAGCTCTCTAAAGGGTCAGGTTCTAAGGGAGGAGATTGGGTCGGCGTTAGCTCCGAGTGGGGGGAAGTAGAAGTTTCTCGGGAAGAAAGGGGCCTGTCCATTAATTGGACAGGAGCTGCCTCTGAAGAGGTTGTAGGTTGGGGAAAACGCGCGGTCTCAGCTGAGGAGGAAGCCTGAGCCTCCTCCGGAGCTATTAGCTCTTCTGAAACAGGGGATGATTCGTTTTGGGTAGAAACAGCCGAAGGAAACATAGCCGAAGACGCTGCAAGCTGAGCACGAAGGCGCTGACCTAACTTCTGATACAGCGTGCGGCGTGCTGCCACCCATCCCTGTAGAGAGGGCAAAAAGGCCTCAGAGAAAGGCATTTCAGGGGGACCAGGCTCCTCGTTAGAAGGAGACTGCTCTTCTTTTTGCTCGCTACGAGCAGGGGGCGTCTGAGACTCCCGTCCTGAAGATGTCAGACGAGGCGGGGGGGCTACTTTAGGACGCATTCGCTCCTCCAAGAAGAATGCATAGGACTGACGAGAGGGCGCATACAAGGAACCTAAAAACCGTAGCTGTTGAGCCCGAGGGTCACCCAATTTCGTCGCCACCTTCGCCATCATCATCCGTCCCATAGCGAAAAAGGGGTACTTCTCCAGTGCAGCCGCTATCTCCCGCTGATGGGCTTCATCTAACGCAGCCCCCGCTTTCATGTGCAGATATACTTCGTGCCAGTTCATATCACCAGTAAGATAAGGTTTTATTCACAATGTCTTGGGCAATCCGCTCACAAATATCAGCAATGAGTACCTCTTGTACAGCGGTCAAGGGTTGAGCTGCGGGAAAGTCTGCAAAGTTCATGAAGCTTTGTTCCCAGTTTAGCTCAGGATGGCGAGCGCTGACACATCGGATATGAACCGTAATGCTTAGACGATTTTGGGCAGCTTGCTGGGTCCCCTGAATCGCCACAGGGGCTACTTTGAAGTCCACAACCCGCCCATATAAAGTTAAATCCCCCTTCTCTGAGACAAGGCTGAGAGGTGATTGTGAAATAAATTTCTGCCGAAGCGCTTCAGCAAAAGTCTGCGTCAAAGTAGGAATGACCAGGGAAGCTTCATTTTGGATAGGAGGAATGCTGACCGTTTGTACATCAGGCGGAAGGGCTCCACTACGAAATGAATAAGCACAGCTTGTCAATAGCCATCCAAGGAGACCTATAAGCTCTTTAGAGCCCCTCAAGCCCATAATCTTCGATCTTTCGATACAGGGTTCGTTCGGCGATGCCTAGGGCCTGAGCGGCTCGCTTACGGTTTCCGTTGTAATGTCGAAGAGCAGCCTCTATGAGTCGTCGCTCGTTTGCTTCCAAAGAAAAATCTTGGATGTCTGAGGAAGGCGTCGCAGGCGGTAGACGACCTTTGTCGCTATCTAGAATATGCTGCCCTATTTGGCGCGTCATCTCCTGAAGAAGCGAGAGCGAATCCTGGATGCGCAGGAGAAGGGTCTCCAGTCGTTCAAACTTCGCATAAATAAGGTCTTCCGAGATAGACCTCTTAGCGGAACGAGGCAGAGGCGAGCCCCCTTCATATACCACGGGGAGTAGAACCTCGCGTTCGGGCAGATATTCCTGTAAAATAGCTGCCGTGATACGCTGGCCTGGATGCAGGATAAGGAGCTTTTCTACTAAGTGCTTGAGCTCGCGAACATTACCAGGCCAAGGATAACGCATCAATTTTTCCACCGCCCCAGAATCTAACTCTACAGGGGGAACGCCCCATTCTCGAGATAGCTCATCTACAAAAAACTCAAATAGCAGTTCCACATCTCGTCCTCTTTCGCGCAGAGGGGGCACGCGGATCGTAATCGTATTCAGACGATGGTACAAGTCTTCGCGAAACTTTCCTTTGCGGATAAGGCCCAGCAGGTCTCTGTTTGTAGCGGCTATCACGCGCACGTCGGTCTTCTGGACCCTGCTACTACCGACACGCAAATACTCCCCCGTCTCCAAGACGCGGAGGAGCCGCGCCTGAGTTCCTAAGGGCATTTCCCCGATTTCGTCCAGAAAGAGGGTTCCGCCATTGGCTACTTCAAAGTAGCCTTTTCGGCTCTCATAAGCCGAGGTAAATGCCCCTTTTTCGTGGCCGAAAAGCTCTGAATCTATCGTTCCTTCAGGAATAGCGCCGCAGTTGATGGCTAAAAGCGGCTTGTCCCGTCGCAAGCTTAGCTGATGCAAAATATGGGCAAATATCTCTTTGCCGGTTCCATTTTCTCCCAAAATGAGGACAGGAACATTAGTAGGGGCAACCCGAGCCGCTAACTCCACGGCGCGCAGAAACGGCGGCCATTCCCCGATTAGACGAAAGCGCCGAGCAATATCCCGAGGACTTTCAGTTAGGACATGATACATAGCCGATAAGCGTAGCTGAAGTAGCGTCGGTAATCTCTGCTAAAACTATGTCGCCAGGATTAGCGAAAGCAGCTGCTCCTCGGACCACTGTCGTGCGTCCAGAAAAGGTACGACCCACAAAGTCTTTTGGGTCACGCCGTGAAGGTTTCTCTAACAGCACGCGCTGCCGCGTCCCTATTTGGAGGCGATTGCGGGCTAAGCTCAGCGCCTGAGCTGATTGAATCACTCGCTCTAACCGCTCTTTTTTCACTTCAGGTGGAATATCGTCAGCATACCGCCGCGCAGCAAACGTGCCTGGCCGTTCTGAATACATGAACTGATAGACCGAGTCAAACTGAGCCGCTTCCATCAGCTTCAAAGTTTCTTCAAAATCCGCTTCCGTCTCTCCACAGAAGCCCACAATAATATCTGTAGAAACCACCGCATCAGGCAGATAGCGTCGGATCGCTTCCACTCGCTGGAGATACCATTCGGCGGTGTAGCCGCGATTCATGCGCTGTAGAACAGCATCACTCCCTGCCTGTACCGGCAAATGGATGTAGGGTGTAAGATTAGGATGTTGAGCTATCGTCTCTAAAACTTCATCCTGCATGTCCTTAGGATGAGAGGTGGCGAAACGAATCCACACCTGGGGGGCGGCCTCAGCTACTTTCGCTAAAAGATGAGCAAAGCGCACCCCTCGGTCCTCGTAGGAGTCTACATTCTGCCCTAAAAGGGTAATCTCCCTATAACCCGCCTCAGCCAAATGAATCACCTCCTCTACGATGCTTTCCCAAGGTCGGCTTCGCTCCCGCCCCCGCGTGAAAGGCACAATGCAAAACGAGCACATATTATTACAGCCCCGCATAATGGAAATGTAGGCGCTGACGCGATTGGGTGAGAGTCGCAAGGGTGCCACATCAGCGTACGTCTCCTCTCGGGAAAGAAGCACATGTACTGCTTTAGTCCCACTCTCCACCTGCCGAATAAGCTGGGGCAAATACCGATAGGAGTCTGGGCCGGCTATCAAATCCACCACGGGAGCCTCATCCAGTAGCCTTTTTTTGAGGCGCTCAGCCATGCAGCCAATCACCCCTATAATCAAGTGAGGACGCTGCCGTTTCAGCGAAGTAAAGTACCTTAGCCTTTGCCAGATTTTCTCTTCTGCGTGCTCTCGGATCGCACAGGTATTGATGAGCACGAGGTCCGCATCCTCGGGCTGCTGGGTAAAGCCGTATCCCGTATTTTGCAAAATCCCCGCTACCAGTTCGCTATCCGCAAAGTTCATCTGGCAGCCGTAGGTCTCTATGTAGGCTTTGTACGCCGCCACAGGAAGCAGGTCCGCTCGCTGGCCGAATACTCGCTCATGCGCCAGTGCCATATTTTCACAAAGGTAAGAAGATTTGTCATGCCCGTCTCTCTAATTTTGCATGCGCAGACCCCTCATAAGCTCCTCTTAGGGCCAGACAGCATTCCTATCTATGTGATGAACCCCGTGGAGATTGTAGCAGCTTTGCCTTCTCCCGAGCGCATCGCCGAAGTGCGTAAGCAGTGGGCTGCTTTCCAACGGTTGCGCCGTAATGTGCATTTCGTTTACCCCTTAGCTAAGGAGGCTGCTCGCATCGTACGCGAAGTAGATAATGAACGCGCTCGCCTCGGTGAAAAAAGCCGTGATTACAAACGGTACTCTAAACAGCTCAAAAAAGACCTGTTTGACAAATACGAGCCTATCTTACGCGATATGACCGTGACGCAGGGTATTTTACTCATCAAGCTCATTCACCGAGAAACAGGTGTGGACGTCTACACGCTGATTCAGGACTACTTAGGGGGTATCCAAGCAACTTTTTGGCAGAGCATTGCTCGTTTATACGGCTCCAATCTGAAATTAACCTACGACCCCGCTCGGGAACTTCTGATAGAAGCTATCATTGCTGAGATTGAGACAGGACAGAGTGCGGACTGGGTTCTCCAGATGTATGAGCCGCCTGTAGAATGAAGCGATGTATATCCCGAGCAAAAGGACGCCTATGCGTAAATATTAGAGCATGACCTGCACCCGGATAGAGGACTAAACGGGCGCTGGGAATTTTATCTGCTATGAGCTGGCTATGATGAGCCGGAACAATCAGGTCCGCCATTCCTCCTATGACCAAAGTAGGCTTCTGGATAGCAGCCAAAAAGGGACGCCCATCAAAGCTGAATAGGTTCTCTGCATCCGCTAAAAGCACTTCTAAGCGTGTGCGCTGAAGAGCTTTTTTGTACCACTCCACCACTTCGGGCGGAAAGGTTTCCGTACCAAATGCTTGGGGATACAGCAAGTTCGCTAAAGAAGCAGGCGGTAGAAGCTTCAGGAGACGGGGCAGCAGGCGACCCTGCCACTGTTCTAAGGTAGTAAGGGGCTTGTAAGCAAAGGTACAGGCCAAAATCACCCCTCTTATTTTCTCTGGATAGTGCTTCAAAAGGACTTGAGCGATAACCCCTCCCATAGAATAGCCCAAAACCCAGACGGGCTCGCTGGGCGAAAATGCCTCTATAAGACGAGCTACATCTTCGGCTCTCTGGAGAAAGGTGTAAGGCCCTTCCCACGACCACGCACTACCATAGCCCCGCAAGTCGGGGATCAACAATCTGTAATGCTGAGCCAGTGTGCTTTCCACGGGCATGAACATGCCTCCATCCACCATATACCCATGCAATAAGATCAGCCAGGGTCCTCGCCTTCCTAATCGCTTATGGGGTAGCAGGGGTCTCATCTCGTTTGGGTACGATTAGGGAGAGAAGAATACTCAGACTAAGCGCGCCCAGAATAAATATTAGAGAGACTTCGGCTGATACATGAAAGCCCATAAGGCCTTGAAACATCTTAAGCCCGATCCCAACCAGCACAATAGAAATACCATACTCTAATGCCCAGAAGCGATCAATCACCGCCGCCAGCATGAAAAACATAGACCGAAGTCCCATGACCGCAAGGATATTGGAGCTAAACAGAATATCCTCATCTTGAGTTATAGCAAAAGCTGCCGGAATAGAATCCACAGCAAATAGCAAATCCGTGAATTCTACCATCATCAGGGCAAGAGCAAGCAGCGTAAAGTATCGCTTGTTGTGGCGTTTTATAATAAACTTTCCTTGATGGGGGGCGGTCGTAATCCTCAGATAGCGACTCAAGAATCGTAGAAGAAGATTCTTACTCAGATCAGGTGGTTCATCGGAGCGGAAAAATAGATTTTTGATGCCAGCCCACACCAGAAATGCACCAAAAAAGTACAAAACCCAGTGAAACTGACGCACTATAAGGACACCTGCAAATATGAACATCCCTCGCATGACCATAGCACCAACTATCCCCCAAAACAGGACTCGATGCTGATACTGAGGCTCTATAGAGAAGTAGCGAAAGATGAGCAAAATCACGAAGACATTGTCCATAGAAAGGGCATACTCCATGACATAAGCCGAGTAGTATTCAGCCGCAGCGCTTCGTCCTTTTTGCGCATACACAAACACGCCAAATGAGAGAGCTATTAGAACTATGAGGAGCGATTGCCAAGCCGCCTGACGCAGTGTGAGAACCCGTACTTTTCGATGCAAAAGTCCTAAATCCAATATCAAGTATCCTGAGACAAGGGCTATAAAACCCCACAGAACTGGGTGATTAAGCATACCGCCTCTGATAAACTTTCAAAAGTACGAGGGATAGAAGACTTCCGATTATCCAGCCAGCCAAAATGTCGCTCGGATAATGCACCCCTAAATACACCCGCGTAAAGCTATGCAGAAAAGTCCAGAGCGCACCTATCAGCCATACGAGAGGATGACGAATGTATAAAGCAAACGCTACACTACCGGCTGCTGTGTTCGCCGCATGATTAGAGGGAAAGCTGTATAACCCTCCCCTATAGCCATGCAAAAGCCGAAGGCGCCCAGATAGGCAAGGTTCATGAGAAGGACGCAGCCGTCCTACACCCGGCTTGAGTATGCGGGCACAGATAAGGTCCGTCGCAGCAATAATCGCTACAATCACCGCCAAGGCTCGCAAACCCTGTTTCCCTTTCCGCCACAGAAGCCAACCGCTCGCCACGAGATACAGAGGAATACCGATCCACCCTTTTGTTCCGTACCAAGCAATTGTATCCCATGGCTCCATACCATTTGTATTTATCCAGAGTAGAGCCTGGGTATCCCACTCTAAGAGTTTCTCAATCAAGTCCTCGGGAGGGTTGGAAGTATAACCCAAGAGCTGAGCCCCCCGTCTGCCCTATAGGGAGAGCCCCCCCCTCAAACCTACAAATCAAACCGACTACACGCTGTGAAATCCATTTTATGAGCAGGCAGCTGCCCTCTCCCGAAGACAAAGGGAGAACTTCTGGGTACATCTTTTTCACAGGACAAAGATACCTACCTATGCAACTTCATTTGCCTTCCCTGCGTATAAAAGCATCAGAAGGTAGCGCCAATTACAAGGTTCGCCTGCCCGACGCTATCCTTCCATGCTCCCTTTTCCTATTGGAGTCTATTCGCTCTTCATAGATGGGTTCTGGGTGCCCCCCGATGGGGGGCATTTATGCTTAAGGCATAGATGGTTTTGAGAGGTACGACTTTTGTCTAACTTTGTTCTTAGTCATGGTCGCCGAGTACTTGGGGCAGAGCTTTCGGCTAAGTGAAGAAGGCCTGCTAAGAGAAGCTCTTACACCCCTTTATGTAGGGCTTAGTCTTTTTCCGAATAGCCCTGAGCTGTGGTATGAGAAATACCGCTTACTTAAGAAGCTGGGAGACCCCGAGGCCTATTCCGCTCTGGTACAGTGTAGACTTGTTTGCCCAACTTATCTACCTGCTTTGCGCTCGCATTACGAAGAGCTCCTTAAGCAAAATCGCGTCAGAGAAGCGTATCATGTGTTAGATGAACTTCTTAAGCAGGACTCTACGAATCCCCGCTGGTGGGCCCATAAAGCATTTTGGGCCATGCATTTTGGCGATACACAAACTGCGGAAGAAGCTCTCCAACGCGCCAGTGAGCTACCTCAGCAAACCCCTGAACTGCTTTACTACAGGGCATTATTTTTAGCTCGGTTAGGACGCACCGCTGAAGCAGCTGAACTACTGGAGAAATGTATCCACCAAGAACCCGCTCTTTTATCAGAGATAACTGAAGAGCCGCTTTTACAAGCCCTTCTATCCAAATAGACGCATCCAGCGCTCACGATAAAAGCTTTGCAAAATACCCAGCCCCCATCCTATCGCTACCCAAGAGGAGCCCCCATAACTAATGAAGATTAGGGGAATCCCAACTACAGGGAGTAGTCCCACAATCATAGCTACATTGATCAGTAAATGTATCCAGAGTAGAGCGGATAAAGCATATCCATACAGCAGGGCAAAGCGATTATTTGTACTTTCAGCCACCCATGCGATACGCAGCAGAAAAAAGAGGTACAGACTTATGACTACCACCCCCCCTAACCACCCCCACTCTTCTGCAATGCTACAATAGGCAAAGTCCGTGTGCCGCTGCGGAATGAAATCTAACTTACTCTGAAGGCCCTTGCCATAACCTTGACCTGTCAAGCCGCCTGCTACTAAAGCAACCCGAGCTTGAATGGTATTCCACCCTGAACCCAGAGGGTCTTTGTACGGATCCAAAAGCACTTCTATACGCTGCCGCTGATGCGGTGCCAAAACCTCATGGTAAAGATATCCTGAAAACCCAAGCCATACCCAAAGTAGGACAGCCAGAGCGATATGAAGGCTTAGATAGCGCCTCTTAAGGATAAAAAAGTAAACTAGAGCCAATAGAACGGTTAGGATGGAAGCTATGTAGACCCATGGATACAGAAGGGTCATAAACGCCAGCCCCCCCAGTATAACGGGTATTAGGATGACCCAAATGGATAGGCCCCATCGATACAAAGGCACCAAAAAGGCGGCAAAAGTCAGAGCTGTACCCGTATCACTCTGCAGTAAAGTGAGAGCCATAGGCACCCCAATCAGTACACCCACCATGAGGCGGTCGCGCCACTGTCCCCAACGAAAGTCATAACGCGTTAGATAAGCCGCGAGCGCCAGAGCCGTAGCTATCTTCATAAACTCCGCCGGTTGAATCTGAAGGGGACCGATGCTCAACCATGCTCGAGCCCCGTTGATTTCTCGAGCGGTAACCGCCGTAAGGAGCATAACAGCTACCCCAAGACCATACAGAGTATAAGCAAAGTAGCGCCAGACTTGTCCCTCTATAAGGCTAGCCAAGACCATGGCTAATACACTGATACCAGCCCATGTAAACTGCCTCACATATGCGTACTTCCAACTCCAGGCTGGAAAATCCTCTATAGAGTAAAGGTTCAGGATACCTACACTCATTAGAGTGAAAGCCAGAAAGTAAAGCAACCAGTCGGGCGCAGCGCGTTTCATATCAATAAGGAATAGCCGAAAGGAGTGATTGAATGAAGGAGTCGGATGAGATGCCCTCGGCTAAAGCGCTGTAAGATAGAATAATCCGATGTCGTAAGACGGGAAGGGCCACAGCCTTGATGTCTTCGGGCAGCACAGCAGAGCGTCCTAAGAGAAAGGCCCGAGCTCGTGCCGCTCGGTGAAGAGCTAAAGCTGCGCGGGGCGAAGCCCCATAAGCTATTTTATGCTGCCAGCCCTTAATACCAGCGGCTTCAGGCGCCCGAGTAGCTCGTACTAATCGCACTATGTACTGCTCCAGCCGCTGAGTCACTTCTACTCGGTTGGCTTGATCTTGATAGTCTAATACCTTTGAAGCAGAAAGGAGGGGCGCAGGCGGCTCAGGATACTGATGACGAGCCCATCGCCGCAAAATCTCTTCTTCCTCCTCACTCGTTGGGTAGGAGACCTCCACGCGGAAGAGAAACCGATCTACCTGAGCCTCGGGAAGGGCATACGTACCCTCCTGCTCTATGGGATTCTGGGTCGCCAATACCCAAAACGGCTTAGGCAAAGGATAACTCTCCTCTCCGATGGTAACCTGGCCCTCCTGCATAGACTCCAGCAGAGCACTCTGTACTTTGGCTGGAGCCCGATTCACTTCATCAGCTAAAAGTACCTGAGTAAATATGGGTCCTTTACGCACTGTGAAGCGCCCGGGTCCTTCATATACCAAGCCTCCTGTCAGGTCTGAAGGGAGCATATCAGGCGTAAACTGCACGCGCCGAAACTCTAATCCCGATAGACGAGCGATGGTGCTCGCCATCAGCGTCTTAGCCACACCAGGCACACCTTCTAATAAAACATGCCCACCTGCCACTAAGGCCGTCCAAAGATGCTCCAACGATTCTCGCTGACCTATCACAATCTTTTGAGCGGCACCTACGAGCTGCTCTAATAGCACTGCACAAATATGTTTATTTTGTGGTACTCAAATGCGGAAAGTCCTCCCCTTTCTCCTGCTGCTACCAACCTTGCGAGCGACCCATGGACTCGCAGGCCAAATCAGCTATACCTACATTGCTCCAAACCGATACCGCGTCACGATTACGTATTATTCTGACTCCGCTGCGGCTGGGGTGGACCGCTGTTTTGTAGATTTAGAGGTCTGGAGCGTGATTGGGAATACAAAGACTTTCGTTGCTGCTTATACCAACATACCCCGATCCAATGGTCCCAGTGGGCCTGGTTGTAATGCCCCCGCCCGCATCGGCACGCGACTGCGCCCTCGTGTCAAGCGCAGCGACTACACTGTAGAAATCACTCTTCCAGGACCCGGCTCGTACGAGCTGCGTTTTGCTGACTTCGCCCGCGTGGAAAATGTGCGTAACATGACCAATTCAGGAGCTAGCTCATTTTACGTAGAGACCCTCCTCAATAATAACCCCTTCATCGGTATAAATAACTCCCCCATTCTACTCAACGAGCCCATAGACGACGCCTGCATTGGGCGCTTATGGACACACAATCCCGGCGCATACGATCCGGATGGGGACTCTTTAGTGTATAGCTTGATTCCCTGCCGGCAGTACGACCCCGGCGTGATGCAGAATCCTATCCCCGTCGCCAATTATCGCTTCCCCGATGCTTTTGGGGGAACCTTTACTATTGACAGACAAACGGGACTGATTACATGGGATACGCCTCAGCAGGTAGGGGTCTACAATATCGCCATCCTCATAGAGGAGTACCGAAATGGACGCCGCATAGGGTATGTAGTTCGCGACATGGCGATTTTCGTATCGCCCTGCCAAAATCGCCCTCCTGTGATAGAAGCCCCAGCTGAAACCTGCATCACAGCCGGGCGACGCCTAACTTTTCCTGTGCGAGCCTATGACCCTGATGCCCGAGACAGCATTTATTTCTACCTAAACAACGCTGGACTTGGTTTCAACGGCCCTTTTCAGGCCCAACCCAGCCCTGCTACCATCCTCCCTAATACATTTCCTCTTACAGCTGTCAATCCACCTGAAGTAAGCGCAACCCTCAACTGGCAAACAGTGTGCGAACACATCCGAGCCAACTTTTATCAGATAGACTGGTATGCTCACGATAACCTTCAATATCGTCCCCCCCTCGCTGCCAATGCTGTAACGAGGATTTATGTGATAGGCCCTCCTCCCTCAGGACTGACTCTAACACCGGGACCTCGTCAGATTACTTTGAGCTGGCAACCCGCAGCTTGTCCACCCGATGCTTATGAAATATATCGTTCTCCAGCCCCTCGAAGCTATGTAGATACCCCCTGTTGTAGAGCTCCCTTGACAGGCTATGAGTTAGTTGCCACTGTTCTGGGCTCTGTTACGACCTATACGGATGCGGATTTGGAGTTTAGTCCTCAGTACTGCTATCGCATACGAGCTCGGTACAGAGGTAGTCTAAGCTGCCCAAGTGAGGAGGCTTGTATCACTTTACCTATCAATTTTCCCCTTATGCTTCAGGATAGTGTCCACACCACGGATGGCACGAACGGCGCCATCTGGGTAGCTTGGCAAGCGCCCCTAATTTTAGACAGCACTTTTTTCCCGCCTCCTTATACTTATACGCTGGAGCGAACGGAAGGCTTCACGGGGACGAACTTTCAAACAATCGCTACAGGTTTGACTACGGATGGCTATTTAGATCAAGGCGGCTTATCCACTAGTACACGTCCCTACCGATATCGGGTGCGTCTTTTAGATGGGACAGGACGAGAAGTAGCTTCCAGTAATACGGCCACTAGCCTATTTCTTACTATTCAGCCTCGAGACGGAGCTCTCGTCCTTCGATGGGAGCAGAATGTGCCTTGGACTAATGATACCTTTTTCATTTACCGCGCCGATCCTCCCCAGCCCAGCCCCTTCGTTCAGATTGCAGCTATACCCGTTCAAGCAACGGGCCGTCAAGTCTTTACTTATGTAGACTATGGGCTTCAAAATGACCAGACTTACTGCTATTACATTCTGAGCCGTGGATCTTATGGGGTCAACGGAGTCCGCTCGCCTTTGTGGAATGCCTCTAATAAAGCCTGCGAAGCACCGCGGGACACAACCCCTCCTTGCCTGCCTGACCCTACGAGTTATCAAGCAGAAGCAGATTGCGAGGCTTATGTTGTAGATATTCGCTGGGAGGCTCCAGATAGCACGTGTGGAGGAGATGTAGGAAGCTACGGTGTATATTTAGCTGAGCAACCCAATGGTCCATACACCCTTCTGAGTTATGTACAAGAGCCTCAACGCCGCTTCCGTTGGCGCGCTCCTAATACACTCAATTTTTGCTTTGCTCTCACCGCCCGTGATACCAGCGGCAATGAAAGCCCTTTGGGCGCCCCCATTTGCTTTGATAACTGCCCTGTCCTCATGCTACCTAACACCTTTACCCCGAATGGAGATGGTATAAATGATGTGTTCCGCCCCTTTATCTACCGAAATATACGCTCTATACGCTGTTGGATTTACGACCGGTGGGGAGGCTTAGTCAGTGAAAGTAGAGATATAGACAACCTATGGGATGGGTCTCACCGCGGACGCCCAGCCCCCGAAGGTACTTATTACTTCGTCATAGAAGCCGAGCTGGAGACAAGAGAGCCTCGCTCTTATCGTAAAGCTGGTCCTATCACTTTACTGCGTTGAACTATGTTTTCAGGAATAGTAGAAGCTGTAGGAACGATACAAGCCATAGAGACGATGGCCTCAGGACGGCGCTTCTGGATACAAGCCCCTTTCGTAGATGCCCTATCGCTTGGAAACAGCATAGCCCATGACGGCGCCTGCTTGTCTGTCATTGCTATCAAACATCGGTTCTATTGTGTAGAGGCTGTGCATGAGACCCTTGTTCGGACTACCTTGGGCGAACGCGACTTAGGCGATGGAATAAACTTAGAACGAGCCCTGCCCATCGGGGCTCGCTTAGAGGGACATATCGTACAAGGGCACATAGATACGACTTTGGAGGTCTTAGAGATTAGCCGAGTGGGAGGTGAGAGCTATTACTTTACCTTTTCTCTCCCTGAGCCATGGGCTCCTTACGTAGTAGAAAAAGGCTCTATCGCTATAAACGGCGTCAGCCTTACAGTCGCCAATGTGGAACGGGAAGCCTTTCGGGTAGCTATTATCCCTTGGACTTTTCAGCACACCACTTTTGCCAGGCTCAAGCGTGGCGATCGCGTGAATGTAGAGTTTGATATCATGGCTAAATACCTGTGGAAATGGGCCCAGCAATATGGGCTTAGACTGCCAGCAGTAGAGTCTTCCTGAATCTATGCGCCGCATCCAAACTTATTATGATCTCTTTGGGTTACCCTTTGGTGCATCCGAGTCATTAATCAGGCAGCGATATAGAGAGTTAGCTAAGGTCCTACACCCCGATGTGAATCCTGCCCCTGATGCGCAGGAGCAAATGCAGCGTCTCAACGAAGCTTACCGGGTCTTGACCACGCCTCATCTGCGTTTAGCCTATCACCTACGATTGGCTGCGCATGTAGCACGCCGCAGCTCTACCCCCTTCTCATCCCCCCAATCTACCTTCACCACACAGCAAACTACCGCTTCTCAAATTGTATTGGTGATTCTTCTGGCTTTAGTTTTTACTATGACCGTGCTTTATCACTGGATGCACCCCTTTACATTTCATAAGCTGAGTTTGAATGACCTAAAACTAAACAGAATCCCTCCTTATCTTCACCTGCCTTCTACTCTCCGAAAAGCAGACCTCTCTCACAACCATCTTACCACCTTTCCGACTGAGCTATATGGCTCTTCAGGTTTGATAGTCTTAGACCTCTCTCACAATAAACTTTCCAGCTTGCCTTCTCGAATTTTTCACTTCTCACGCTTGGAGGAGCTTGACTTAGCCTATAATAACATTCGGTGTCTACCTTTGGGTATCGGTGAACTCAAAGCGCTACGCCGTTTAGTTTTGCAAGGCAATCAACTTAGCGATCTACCAGAAGAGGTATTCACTCTGCCGAATCTAAAGCTACTGGATGTTAGGAAAAATCCCCTTTCACCTGCATGTCAGGAACGTTTGAAAAGGTTTCGTCAAGAGTGCGCCTGCGAAGTTCTTTGGGACTCACCTACCTAAGCAGAAAGTCCTTAGATTTGCATTATGCGTTACACTTTTCTCATCGCAGCCGTGATATGGGCTCAGCGCCCTATATGCGGCACCGACCTTCATCTACAAGAAGAGCTTCGACAGAATCCTCAAATTATTACAGCTCGCGAGCAGCTTGAAGCTGCAATGGCTGCCTGGATAGAAGCAAACGGGGCCCAGTTCCGTACCACTAGTACATGCCCAGAAACATCCCAGTATATTATTCCGGTCGTCGTCCACATCATCCACTCAGGCGTTGGAGCACCCGACAGCATACCTGCTTCTCGGGTCTTTCATCAGATGCGAGAGTTATTTGACGACTATCGCAAGCGACCTTACAGTAAAGGGTATAGCTCTGGGGTAGATACCCGTATAGAATTTTCGTTAGCTACAAAGGACCCGTCAGGTATGCCCCACTCTGGCATAACCTACACCCACTACAGCAACGCTGGATTAACTTCCAACGAGGTACATATAGATGGTTCTCAAGAAAATGACTATATCTTGAAGGCGAATGTTGGATGGCCCCGGAACCAGTATCTAAACATATGGGTCGTTCGTACCTTATGCTCAACTATCGCAGGATGCAGCGTGCTGGGAGTCGCAACGCTTCCAGGCGGTTCTCCGGGGGAACAGGGGGTAATTGTTATAGCAGACTATTTTGGAGTTCCTGGGAGAAGCCAAACCACTACGCACGAAAATGGACACTACCTCAACCTTTACCATACCTTCCAGGGGGGGTGCGCTGGCATGAGTTCTTCCAACTGCGGCAACCAGGGTGATAGAGTATGTGATACACCACCCAGCAGACAAGCGAACTACGGCGCAGCTCGCAGGCAAAACACCTGCGCTGAAAATATAGCTATCCTGGGTGGGGATGTACCTGATCAAGTCAGAAACTTTATGGATTATGTAGATGATAGCTCTATGGACCTCTTTACTGAAGGGCAAGCCACCCGAATGAGAGCTGCCCTTGCGACAGCTTCGGATCGTCAGCAGTGGCAAGCCAGCAACCTTAATGCAACGGGTACCGGTCCTTGGGGACGCACCTTAGCTAACTTCGCCCTAAGGGGCTGTGAGCAACCTCCCTGTGTAGTGTGCCCCGGCCAAGCCTTAAATTTTGTCAGCTACAGCATGGGTAAACCCCACATTTTTCAGTGGGAAATCCGCCAGGGTAGCACCGTCGTTGCATCTTCTAATGCGGGTCCCTGTGCAACTATCATAGCGCCGTCTACGCCAGGCACTTATGACGTCTATCTCCAAGTACAAAATCATTTCGCCACCGATGACACGACCTACACGGGATTCATAGTGGTACGGGACCCATCCGCCGTGGTTAGCTATCCATTTGTGGAACGGTTTGAAGCAACTACTTTCCCACCCCCAGGATGGCGTGTAGTCAATCCAGATTTCGCTACTCAGAATAGCAACCTCACATGGGAGCGCTATGCCTCTACAGGTCGTGGCAGTTATGGGAATAGCAACGGCATGGTCAGAATCCGCAACCACCGATACTTCAATCGGGGTCAGCGGGACTATCTAATCACCCCGCCTATTGCCATACCTTCTTCGGCTAACAACCCCACCATCTCATTTGATGTACATTACCGTGCAGTACTCTGGGGCAATTCCTCTAATACTACGCTCTTATACGGCGATACTCTTGCCGTTTATATCTCCAACGACTGCGGTGTATCCTGGCAAAAGCTTTACGAAGAAGCCGCAGAAGATTTGGACATAACAGGAAGTGCTATTGCATCAACTTCTACCTACCCTACTGAACTTATACCCCCTCAGAATGCTAACAATAGCTGGGTCCGAAAACAAATAGCCATACCAGCATCTTACGTAGGCACGAATGTGCTTATTCGCTTTGAAAATCGCACGGGGATGGGGAATACATTGTACATCGACAGCCTGCGTGTAGCGGATGGCGACTTCTCTTCATCTCTTCTGGCCTCCCAGCCTCATGTCTCTTTTGCTCCTAATCCAGTTCAGGGCGCAGAAGGCTGGATCAGGTTTCGTGGGGTGAACTCAGGTTGGATAGAGTATAAGCTGCTCACCCTTACAGGGCAAGTCCTTAGGCAAGAGCGGCTCAGTCCGAATGGCAGCGATATCTATCCCATCTCTTTTTCTGGCCTTCCCAAGGGTGTATATCTTTTGGAAGTCAGGGATGAAGAAGCTCTAAGGCTACAGCAAAAGGTGGTACTTGCGGAATAGTCTAAGTCGGCCTCACGGAGTTTCTCCCAGAGCTGCGCCAGAGCTTAGAACTCTGGCGCAGTTTTTTTGATTGCGAAGATTAGCCTCAGTCTCTCTCTGCAAGCTTATCCCTCGTGCTTGGGAAGCTCTTTCTCTGGACCTGTTTCCTTTGTAAGGGAAAGGAGGAAAAATCATCCATGAGGGAACCCATAACTTTGGTAGGTGCTATGGTCCTATGAGCTACCCCCTGACCGCATCGCTCAATACCCCTCTCCTGAACGTCATGATGCTCGACTCCTTATCTATCGGGCTGGACAGATTTTGGAGACTACCTTTCTGCACTTGGATGAATTTTTACCAGCTCAGACACGACTCTTCTATAATGATAGTCGGGTCATTTCAGCCCGACTTAAGCGAGGGAAACACGAGGTGCTCCTGACAGAAATCGTAGAAGGCACCTGGTATAGCGGCTCTCCCCAGATATGGAAGGGACTATATCGCCCTGGACGATTCTGGAGGCGGGGAAGTGAAGTTATATGGACTACTCCCTCCCTAACCCTACATCTGCGGTGGAGGGGAAAGGTAGATGACCGGCAAGGTTATTTCCTTGCAACATGGACGCCACCAGACTTATCAGCTCTTTCCGTGGTAGAGGCGGTAGGACTTCCACCTCTTCCCCCCTATCTACATCGCGAGCCTGATCCCACAGACCGAGAGCGATATCAAACGGTATATGCAGAGTCCCCTGGTTCTGTAGCTGCTCCCACAGCAGGTCTTCATTTTACCCCGGCCGTATGGGAGAGGCTGAAAGCAAAAGGTATAACTCTTCATCCGCTTACGCTTCATGTGGGTGTAGGTACATTTCTCCCGCTCAAGACGCCTGAGACCCCTGAAAAGCACCCTATGCATGCCGAGCGGTTTATTGTTCGGCGGGACAGTTTAGAAGCCCTAAGACACGGTGAGGGGCCGATAGTCTGTACTGGCACAACTACGCTGAGGCTTGTAGAAAGTTTGTACTGGTTGGGGGTTTTATATGCCCGGGGTCAAAGGCCTCAAGCCCTCTCTCCCCTAATCTGGCAGGAGGAGACTCCGACCCTTTCTCCTCAGGAGGCTCTCTCGGCCCTCCCCGACACTTTGGAGGGCATGACAAGCCTTTATATCCTTCCCGGCTACCCCTTTCAGCTCTGTGAAGGGCTTATAACCAACTTCCATTTGCCTGGTAGCACGCTTTTGGGATTAGTGCAGGCGTTTATCGGGCGAGATGGTATAGAGGCCGTTTATACTTACGCCCTGAACCACGGATTTCGGTTCCTAAGCTATGGGGATACCTCATTATTGTGGCGTACATGAACTGGCTCATCCGAGATGTAGTTATTCTCTTACCTGACGGTGAGGTAACAGGCGATGCTTGGATACGAGAGGGGCGTTGGGCGGCCGTGGGGCGGATACCCGACAAAGCTCGCGGACTCTCCTTTCAAGGGCGAGGAGCCTATTTGCTGCCCGGGCTCATAGATACGCATGTACATTTCCGAGACTTGGGACTTTCCTATAAGGGTACCTTTTACACAGAAACTCGGGCAGCTCTGGCTGGCGGTGTAACAACTGCTTTCGATATGCCCAATACTGTACCGCCGACTACGACGCTCGACCGTTGGAGGGAAAAACTGTATCATGTCAGCCGTCAGAGCTGGACTAATTACGCCCTCTACTTCGGAGCGACAGAAGATAACATAGAGGAAATAAAACGATTGGACCCGATGCAGGTACCTGGTGTGAAAGTATTTCTTGCCTCTTCTACTGGGGAGCTCTTAGTTACAGATGAGAGCTATGTGAGCCAGCTTATGCGAGAGAGCCCCGTAAGACTCATCTTTCATAGCGAGAAGGAAAGCCTTATCCAAGCAGCTCAGTCTCAGTGGAAAGGCGTAGATTGGGATACGGTGCCTGATTTACATACCCGCATGCGCCCACCTGAGGCTTGTATAGAGAGCACGAAATGGCTCCTTGCAGAAGCCCCCCAAAGTGCAGTGCCCCTGCATATTTTGCATATAACTACGGCTGAGGAGGTCAGCCTATTGCGGGCGCGTCCTGCTCATGTATCAGCAGAAACTTGTCCCATATACCTCCAGTGGAGCGCTGAGGATTTCCGCACCTATCGCCATCTACTGAAGTGCAACCCCTCTTTGAAGTTTCCCTCCGACAGAGAGGGACTTTGGGAGGGACTCATAGACGGAACCTTAGAGATAGTAGGGACCGATCATGCCCCCCATCTCTGGTCTGAGAAACAGCGCTCCTATAACGAAGCGCCGAGTGGAGCTCCAGCTCACGGCTATTTACTGCCTTGGCTATGGACCTTAGGGCGAGCTCGAAGACTTTCTCTTGCTTTCTGGATAGAGAAAATGGTTTATGCACCTATTCGGCGCTGGGGCATTCAGGAGAGAGGTCCTATTCAAGAAGGATTATGGGCGGATGCCGTACTTTTTTCACCGAATGAGTCCACTGTAGTTCCTCCCCCAGCCGCTCCTATTCACTATGGTCGGGTGGCATGGCATCCTCTCGGCAACCATACCCTACAAGGACGCGTACGAGCCGTATGGGTAAATGGCCAGCTTAGCTTTTGCGAAGGCCAGTTTTATGGGACGCCAGCAGGGCAGCCTGTGGTATTTAGGTAGCATTCTCTGGATGGTGAGCTGCTCTCCTCTGCGGTTTATTCCGTCAGAGGAGCGGCTCATCGCTCGGGAACCCATCCTGCGGGGTAATATATTAGAAGAGCTACCTCCCCTCTACGTACGCAGCAACAGCCGGGCTCTGGGGATTCGGATGGGACTGCAGTTCTACTGGGCCGGTACGATTCTTTTAGAGAGCAACAAGCAACCTTGGCGCACTCTGAGAGGCATACCTAAGCTACGCTATTACACCTATCGGTTGGGTATTGTCTTCCGAGATAAGCTCGGAGAAGCTCCTACCTTACTGTCAGCGCGAGCCGTAGAGCGCGATGTAGAGCTATTAGAGGAGGCTTATATTCAAGAAGGATACTTCAGAGCGGCTATCCAAGCCCAAATCAAGCCCATCAACGACCGAGAAGTCCAAGTCATTTATCGGATTCGGCCAGGCCCCCGCTGGTATATCCGTGAGTTAGATGTAGAGGGCGAAGATTCAGTGCTAGTTAGCTTGGCCGAAAGCTATCTGCAAAAGCAGGTTTTGCCTGTCGGCGAGCCTTATCGCCTAAAGCGATTGGATGCTTTACGTGAGGAGCTGCATGCTCTCTTCCTATCGGAAGGGTATCAGGGCCTGCCCTTAAGTGCCCTATTGTGGGAGATAGACACGATGAGCAAGCCTCAAGCTCCAGAACGGCGTAAAGGCATTTTACGCCGATGGATCGGCGGACAAAAAGAGGGCGAACCCACATGTGTTGTGCATCTTCTTTTGCCTGCGGGTTATTCACGCTATGTCCAACGGCATATTTCTCTCTCAGTCCACACGCCGGAGCGGTCCCCAGCAGAGGGGATTGAACTCTCATCCGTTCTTATTCGCACCGAGCCGCGAGCCGAGGGCATTTTGGACCCGAGGGTGTTTTTAGCTCGGCTGTACTACCCTCCCCAAGGACATTACAACCAGAGAGCGATTCAGGCTTCCCAGCGCGCTCTTCAGGGGATAGAGGTCGTACAGTGGGTAGGCCCTTCTCTATTTCATCAGGACCGGGATTCGCTGGATGTACAGTACGACATTGTGCTGCGTCCTCCGGTTGATTTGAGCTTAGGCGTAGAAGGCTTTCAGTCCACCCAACCCTTAGTAGGTAGCTTACCCCTGCCTGGGGCAAGCCTAAACTTTCGCCTTGCTCATTTGTCCCTATTTAGACGGGGCTGGGCCTGCCGCACGCGGGCTCAAGTAGCTCTAAGCTATTTCCGTCGTCGTCCTGATGAACCCCCTCTTCCCCTCTACAACATCGCTGGAGAGGTCGCTCTAACCCTGCCTGAAGGAACCCTACGACTACGAGACAATAAGCCTCGCCCTCTACCCTCTACCCTTTCCCAAAAAACCCTTACCCTTCTTCTCTCCTACCAAGATATACGGCAAATAGACTTCTTTCGGCGCTACGCCACCGTAAGCTGGAGTCAGCAGACGCGTTTTCTCTTTGGGGACCGACGGCAAGAAGAACAGACCTGGACCCCCTTCAGCTTGACTTTTGTAGATAGCCGATTCTCGCCTGCTTTTGAAGCCCAGATAGAAGCCCTCTCTCCCCTAGTGCGTACCCTCATTTTGCGGGATTATCTCCCTCGTCTGACCCAAATAACCGCATGGCAAGTTTCTACCCACCGAAACTACTTTGGTAGCACCCGAGGCAGCGGGGATTATTCTTCTGCCCTTTTGGAGGTAGGAGGCTGGGTGCCCTTCTTTTTAGAACATATCCTTGCACTGGCTTACCCTTGGATAGATAGCTCCTATCGTGATAACAGTCTATTCAACCGCTTTCGATATGGGATTTTTGTGCGAGCCTTGGTAGAAGGGCGCTGGCGACGTGCCATCTTAGGCCCCCATCAACAGCTTTTCCTGAGAGGACGCTTAGGATGGGGGCAGGGCCTTTACTATTCTTTGGACCTCCCCTTTGAGAACCGATTTTTTGTTGGCGGCCCTAATAGCATGCGCGGCTGGCAGTTTGGTGCTTTAGGGCCCGGGCGCTACACATTTCCCCAAAATCTATTCCTTACCCCGGGGGGTACGCTGCTCTTAGAAGTCAACGCTGAATGGCGGCAAAACTTATACCGCGGCATTCAGCTTGCCCCATTCATAGATGTAGGGAATGTATGGTTTCTCGTATCCACGCTCTTTGAAGACAGCCGAGGTATCTTCTACAAAAGCCCCCTGCCAGGCCTAGCAGGTGGGATCGGACTGCGATGGGACTTCTCTGTAATCGTGATCCGATTAGACATAGCCCAGCAAATCTTTGATCCCGCAAAAGGGTGGGTCCTAAGTCAGTTTCCTATAGGCGGGGTAAGGAGTCAGTATGTTTTCGCCGTAGGGTATCCTTTCTGACCTCTACAAACAGGTGAAGCCTTTGTACCATTCAGCTATACTTTTTTGCCGCTCAGCTTACAAGGTCAGATTGGCTGCATAAGAAGCCATAAGTTTGCCCCATGCGACATACCCTGAGCTTTTTAGCCATTCTTTTTGCCCAGAGTCGGATTCAACTATGGGACTTCAACTCAGGCTTCCAAGGCTGGACTCTCAACTCAGGTCATACCCATAACTCTCCCTCTAATGGCAACCGATGGGTGCGGGGCGCTCCTTATAGTTCTGTCGCTATAGTCCCCGCAGCGAATGCAGTTCTTCAGTGCATATGCGAAACAAGTAACCCTTACACAGCTCCCGCCGCTCCTAATCAGCCCCCTAGTATCACAGGCAGCCCTCAAAGCGACTTCCTGTACATATCCTATAATCCGACCTCATTTGGATGTGGCGGCAATACAACCCCATTCACCTACATTGGAGCTATAACCTTCGGGCTTAGTGGGGATTGCCTTGGTGCCGAGAGGTATTTTTCGTTCAGCCCTCCAGTGAGCATTCCGGCAAGCGTTGCAACGCCTGTTCATCTTCGCTTCTACTGGACAGGTCAAGCCAATCCCACTCTCTCCGGGGGTATAGCGTACTTCCGCATAGGAAGCGGAGCATGGCAGCAGGTGGGCCCTGTCCTGCGAGGCCAAACCACTTGGCAGCAAGCAGACTTTATTTTGACAGGCGTATCAGGGGGACAGACTATACAGGTAGGATTTGAGTTCTTCAATGATGATGGGAATCATGGCTCAAACATAGTTACCTCCTTTGGTGTAGATGAGGTAGAGATATACTACGAAACGCCAGCTGCACCTACGCTTGCCCTCGCTTCGGTGTCCCCCTCAGCGGTATGCGCAGGCAGCACCCTAACGGTTTCTTATACGGCCCAGAACTTTCCCGGTGGTACGGTCTTTACGGCGCAGCTTTTTGATGTGAGCGGTACGATTATAGCCTCTGCTTCCGGAGCGAGTCCGATTAGCTTGTCTGTACCTAATACGACAGCCAGCGGTACCTACCAAGTGAGGATCGCCGCTAATACAACACCACCAACTTATAGCGACACAGCTACGATTAATGTGATCAATATGCAGAGTCTCTCCTGCTCTGCTATACCAAGCTCTGTTTTGCCTGGAACGGCGGTGAGTTTAGAGGTTTCTGGCACGGGGTTGCCCTCTGGCCCTTTCAATGTAACGCTCAATCCAGGGGATGGCACTGCCCCCCTGATCCAGAATGGGGTTTCTAATCTACCTGTGAGCTTCACCCATACCTATACGGCAAGTGGAAGCTACACAGCTACTTTCACTGTTACTCATGCTGGTTCGGGCTGCTCTGGCACTTGCCAGGCGACCGTTCAAGTTGGCGGTGATCGCTTAGAAGCGCTGAGCGTGCGCGACACACTCCTCTGCGCAGGCGATAGCTTTTATGTCCAGTACAGTAGTGTCGGGATTAGCTTTGCAGCTGGCAACACTTTTACAGTAGAAGTGCGCGACGGAGGGGGGAATGTGATTGTTTCTTGTCCGATTGCTCAGACCGCCACCAGTGGATCTTTAGGTTGTCGCGTACCGAGCGGGACGCCCGCAGGCATTTATTCTGTACGCATCACCAGCAGCGCCCCTTCTTACACCAGCAATACGCTAGCCCTCAGGGTCATCTCTAATCCGGCGGCAGACTTCACCCCCAATACTAATCTCAGGTTCTGTGTGGGGGTGCCCATTTCTTTCACCAATCGCTCCCAAAATGCCCTTCAAGTAAGATGGGACTTCGGAGATGGACAGTCAAGCACAGTCCCGAATCCTACTTACACTTACACTCGACCCGGCACCTATACTGTTACCTTGACTGCTTTTGCTAGTGCAACCTGTTCATCCCAGGTACAACGCCAGGTAGAGATTCTACCCACCCCTCAGGCCAGCTTTACGACGAGCCCGCCTACGCTCACCTTGCCTGACCAGAACACCGTTACCTTCACCAATACCTCTACTGGAGCAGTCAGTTACCAGTGGGACTTCGGCAATGGGCAAACCAGCACCGCTCAAAATCCCACCGCCACCTACAACACAGAAGGAGAATACCTTGTCGTGCTTACAGCTATTTCCGCCGATGGCTGCCAAGACACGGCTCAATATCTACTACGGGTCGTTTTTTCGCAGGGAATTTCCGCCCCTAATACCTTCACTCCAAACGGAGACGGCATCAATGACCGATATATAGTACGCTACTCGGGCTTGCAAACCATAAGGCTCTCTATCTATGACCGATGGGGTAATCTGATTCTCACCCAGCAGCTCAACACCCCAGTAGGTACCATAGAGTGGGATGGTACGAAGAACGGTCAAGCCTTGCCTGAGGGGGTTTACGCCGCTTACATAGAAGGTAAGACAATAGATGGACAAACTATAAGAAGGACGCTGACGATTACACTCTTGCGATAAAACCGAGCCTCTAATAATGCAGAATCGTTCTGTGGTTGAGAGATTATGTGTATGGGGGATAAGAGGAGCTCTGGTGTTAGGGGATTTTACAGTTCAAAACGCGAAGGGTTAAGGCCAGGGGAGTATAACGGAAAAGCTGAAGCCTGTGGAGGCCGAGAGCTTCTCCTAACTTGAAGCAGCTTATTCAGGTGCCTAAGTAGTTACCAAGGTACCTACATTTTCACCCGCCACGATGCGGTAGAGCGCATCAGGCTCGTTGATGTTGAACACAGCCATGGGAAGACCGTGCTCTTGAGAAAGAGTAAAAGCGGTGAGGTCCATCACCTCTAGGCGACGACTAAGAGCTTCTTGATAAGAGACGCGGGTAAGACGCTGAGCCGTCGCATCTTTTTCAGGGTCAGCTGTGTAGATTCCATCTACACGAGTGCCTTTGAGTAAAAGTTCGGCTCCTATCTCAATAGCTCGAAGCGTAGCAGCGGTGTCAGTCGTAAAAAAGGGATTACCAGTGCCAGCAGCGAAAATAACTACTCGCCCTTTCTCTAAGTGGCGAATCGCTCGGCGCCGAATAAAAGGCTCACATATGCGCTGCATCTCAATAGCTGACTGAACTCGGGTAGGCACTCCAATCTGCTCTAAAGCGTTCTGCAGGGCCAGAGCATTAATGACCGTCGCTAACATACCCATGTAATGAGCCTGAGCTTCATCCAGCCCTTGTTCTTTACCTTCTATGCCGCGAAATATGTTGCCACCCCCGATAACCACCGCCACCTGAACTTCCTTGCGAACGACCTTGGATATCTCCTCAGCGTAGTAACGAAGCCGAGCTGCATCTATACCGTAGGGCTTGTCGCCCATCAGAGCTTCGCCACTCAGCTTGAGAAGGATGCGTCGGTATCGCATCACTTACCCCCGACTTGAAATCGCACAAAATCTGAAACAGATAACGAAGGGGCGATAGACTTAAGGTACTGCCCGACGGTCTTTTGATTGTCTTTGAAATATTCCTGTTCCAAAAGGACCGCCTCTTTGAAGAACTTCTCCAGCTTACCTACAGCGATTTTTTCCAGCATACCTTCAGGCTTACCTTCAGCTCGGGCTTGTTCTCGGGCAATCTCCTTTTCCTTTTCTATAAGGTCAGGAGGCACGCGGTCCCTACTTACACTCACAGGTCGTAAAGCAGCAACCTGCATAGCCACATTTTGTCCAACTTCTTCCAAGATGCTGGGGGGCACGCCCTCAACCCCTTGCAAGGCTACAAGAACGCCAATGCGTCCCCCTAAGTGTATGTAAGCCGTTACATACTCACCTTCTAAGCGAGCCCAACGGCTGATTTCCATTTTCTCTCCAATCTTCGCCGTAAGTTCCGCTAACTTCTCAGAGAGGGGCATTCCATCTATGGAAAGGCGAGCGATTTGGTCGGCACCCTTGATATCCTGTTCCAGAGTCAGTCGGGCTACCTTGCTCCCAAAGGACCTAAACTCATCGTTTTTCGCCACGAAATCAGTCTCGCAGGATAAGAGAATCATATGACCTATCTTGCCGCTAACCGCTGCGAAAACAGCCCCTTCATTAGCATCGCGCTCTTGACGAGCGGCGGCCATTTTATGGCCTTTCTTCCTGAGAATCTCAATCGCCATATCAAAGTTTCCGTGGGCCTCTTCTAAAGCCTTTTTACAATCCATAATCCCCGCTCCTGTGGTCTCTCGAAGCTTCTTAACCTGGTCGGCTGTGATGGTCGTCATGTCGGCAAATTTAGCCGTTTAGAGACATGCTCCCGACCTTAGGCTCTATCTAACGGAAGTTTGTTCTATCAGAAACAGCCCTTAGCGATCAGCCCTCAGGATAGAAAGGGCCCCCCTAAGTGTATCCCTCTTTCAGGATTCAAATAACAAGGAGTTCTACATCTAACGACTCCATGTGAAGCAGCCGAGCCAAAGTATGATTGGTCAAGTGGCGCCCGTAGGTATAAACGCCTGTTTTTAGCATGTGCCCCGCAGCCAGAAGGGAACGGATACCACCATATTCCGACAGACGCAAAAGCATAGGAAGGAGAACGTTGCTAAAAGCAATAGAAGCGGTACGAGGGAAACGAGAGGGAATGTTAGGCACGCAATAGTGAATCACACCATATTTCGTGAAAGTGGGTAGATCGTGTGTGGTTTGGACACTTGTTTCTATGTTTCCTCCTTGGTCTATGGCGACATCAATGATGACGCTACCTTCGGCCATGGTAGCGACCATGTCAGCGGTTACAACGAGGTGAGCACGAGCCCCCTTGCGATATAAAGCTCCGATTAGCACATCGGTTTGCGGGAGCAGCTCGTACAGCAGTTCTGGCTGGATAAGACCCGTGGCGATGGGATAGCCCAGAGCCGCCTTAAGACGCTGAAGGCGATAGACTTCCTCATCTAAGACCGTTACAGAGCATCCAAAGCCGAGAGCGGCCCTTGCGGCGTTTAGAGCGACGGTACCAGCTCCTAAGATTAGCACGCGAGCGGGCGGTACCCCCGTGATACCGCCAAGTAAGGTAGCCCGACCTTGCTGCGCTAAAAGACCTGCCGCTATCTGTATGGCTGCATAACCAGCTATCTCACTCATGATCCGCATGATCGGAAGGCTCCCATCTTTGGCTTGGAGAAACTCGTACCCAATGGCTGTTACATTCTTCTCCAAGAGGGCTTGGATGTACTCCTGACGAACAGAGCCTAAATGGACTGCAGAAAAGAGTACTTGTTTCGGACGAAAAAAGGTAAGCTCTCGTTCAGTGGGGGGTGTGATTTTCACGATGCAATCCGCTCGCTCATAAACTTCTTCCGAGCTATAAACGATGGAAGCCCCTGCTTCTACGTATTCTTTGTCGGGAAGAGAGGCGTATTCGCCAGCCCGATGCTCTACGATTACCTCATGCCCCCGTGCCGTCAAAGTCGCCACAGCAGAAGGTATAAGGGGAACCCGCCGCTCTTGAAGGTGCTTTTCTCGCGGAATACCTATTCGCAGCGTTGATGGGCGTAACAAAAGCCTCTCGGCTTGGGGCTGAGGCTGAATGGAAGCGGCAGTTTTCCTGCCTGCCATACCTTAGCTTATGCTGATAATCTCTACGCTGTAAGTGAGCGTTTTACCCGCTAAAGGATGATTAGCATCCACTCGTATGCTTTGCTCATCAGCCTCTAATACATAAACCTGTATTGCATCTCCCTCGGGAGTGTAGAGGGTAAGGGCTTGTCCGGGTTGTATAGGTTCTCCCTCATCGCCCTCTAACTGCCGCCGACTGAGCTGAAATACCCACTCTGGCTGATACGGACCGAAGGCCTCTTCCGGTGTAAGGGTAAAGGTCTTCCGTTCCCCTACTTCCATATCCAAAATAGCCTCTTCAAAAGCAGGTAAGACTTCCCCTTCTCCCACCGTGAATTCTAAAGGCTCCTCGCTTTGATACAGAATCTGTCCATTTTCATCGGACAACGTATATTGTAGCTTCACCGCACATCCCGGGAGGACCCGCATAGGGCCCTAAGGTAAAGAAAAGGCTCCACTTTTAGGAGAAAGGCTTGACCTTAGCCCTGTAGTTCTTGTTTGGAACTTGTGGATAAAGGTGAATCCAGCCCCTCCGTTACAGACTCATACCAGGCTTTATACATCACGTACCGATCGGCGTATAACTTCAGCTCGGTCAGCTCCTCAGGCGAGAGGGTTCTGATGGGACGAGCAGGGATTCCAGCATAAAGGTATCCGGACTCCAGCTTAGCATTTTGAGGGATGAGGGCTCCAGCAGCGATAAATACATCATCAGGGACTTGAGCGTGATCCAGTATGATAGCCCCCATTCCTATCACGACTCGATCACCAATCGTACAGCCATGTATCACAGCTCTATGACCGATGGTTACTTCATTCCCGATGGTCAAGGGGGCTTTCTGATAACTACAGTGCAGGACGGCTCCATCTTGAATATTGGTACGGTTCCCTATTCGGATAAAATGAACATCTCCTCGGATCACGACGTGGTACCATATGCTGCAGGAGTCGCCTATGAGTACATCGCCGATTATGACGGCGTTTTCTGCAATAAAGGTATCCCGTCCAATCTGAGGGACTTTACCCCGTATAGGGCGAATGATGGGCATGTTGAGTGGGGCTATGGCTGGATTCGTAAGCCTTTTTTATCACTGGCGTAGCAAAAGAAATAGCCCCATACCCGTCGCTTACCACCTGTGTAGTTGGAGTAGGCGTTATCAGGGGGTGGGCTGAATCCACCACTTCCGCCAAAAGCATTTCTCAGTACCTGGTCGTAGTACCGTACAACCTCGATAGGAAGAGCCATAATCTCTATGCTAATCGTATCACCGACCATCAGAGGGTAAGGAAACTCAAATACAATAGGACGCCCATCTATGTAGCGGTCATCAGCGTATATCCACTCAAAAGCTCGGTTGAAAAGGGTATCGTTCCTCCTAACGCGGGCTCGATAAGCGTTCTGCTCCCCAAGCGGATCCCTTGCGAAGGCGATCACCCGATATTCTTGGGAAGACGAACTTGAAGAGGGGCGTCGTAAAGCCAATAGAGTATCTAAGGGGACCCGACGGGGCATGCGAGATATGGCTTGTATATCTTCTTCTCCTATGCGCACCTGCAGGCGATAAGTATGGCCCGCTTGAGGAGAGACCCGCCCATGCACCCTTACATACAGGGAATCTCGCCATCGCAGCGTATCGATGGCTCCGGTTTCTATTTCCTCCAAGGTAACTAACGCTTCAGAAATGAGGAGAGGGCGGCCTTCTCCGAAGTACGGTACGGTCTGAGACACCCGAGCTACCGCGCTATCCTCATCGCTATAGTAGGCCTCTATAACCCACTCGCCCGCATCGGATGGTACATCTACATCTATTAGCTTGAGGCAACCATTTAGAAAAAGCGTTAGAATGGCGAGGGCTGAAGCCCGCATAGCCAAATAAACAAAAATCCACGCGCTCTCACGGTATGATACCGAACCTAAGGTTTGATAGGGAACGCCGTCTCTTTTCCTGCTTCAATAGATAGCCCGAAAATCATCATGGGCCAATACGGCTTCAGACTTAACTTTGCAATATGCAGTTTTTCATAGACACGGCCTTGCTATCTGAGATAGAGGAAGCGGCAGCCTTGGGTATCCTTGACGGTGTAACTACCAATCCATCGCTCATGGCCAAAGCTGGTGTCAGAGACTTTGATGCCCATTACAAAGCCATAGCTCGTCTAACAAGGGGTCCTGTAAGCGCTGAAGTTATCAGCACGGGCTATGCAGACATGTTAGCGGAAGCCCGACATCTACATAGCCTTGCGCCTAATATCGTAGTCAAGATTCCCTTTATTCCCGATGGGGTGAAAGCTCTGCGTTCTCTGAGCGAAGAAGGTATCCCTACCAACTGCACCTTGATTTTTTCTCCTCTACAAGCCTTAATCGCTGCGAAGGCTGGGGCAACCTACGTGAGCCCCTTTATCGGGCGATTAGACGATGTCGGTCATGAAGGTATGGAACTGATTCGTCAAATTCGTCAAATTTTTGACAACTACGGCTTTCAGACGAAGATACTGGCGGCAAGCATTCGCCATCCGCTTCATGTGCTACAGGCTGCTATGGAAGGGGCTGATGTAGCCACCATGCCCTTTTCCGTCATCAAGCAGCTCTTCCAGCACCCTCTCACCGAAAAGGGGCTTTCGCAGTTTCTGGCCGATTATGAAAAACTCAAGCTCCCCTCCTAACCATCTGAGCTCTCTCCACCAAGGACTTAGTCAAAGCCTTCCTCTGGACCAGGCCTGCACCCTGTAGTAGAATGGATTGGGAAACGCTCTGCGCAGAAATAGAACGGCGATACGCCATTACACCTTCAGAGGAGGTCTCGCTTTTTCTGGTTGGCTTGAATCGGATGGGCTACTTTCCTGAAGGAGAAGAGAGAACCGTAAAGCTCAACCTTATTCAGTTAGGTACGCTGGTGCTCTTAGAGCGAGCTGGGTACGTGCGAGAAGTAGGACAAGATCAAGATGGATGGCCTCAATGGGAGCGCACGCGTCCGCTTCCTTCATGGAAACCGGCCGAACAGCGAGCTTTTTTGCGGAAAGCGCTGATTGAGTATTTCGCTGAGATTTGGGAACTTTGAGGCATGCAAATCGCCGACATCTTGGCGAGAGAAACAGGCCCCTTTATTAGCGTAGAGATTATTCCGCCTCGGCGGGGCAGCAGTATTCACCAAGTGTATAACGCTGTAGAGAGTCTTATTCCCCATCGGCCCCGCTATATCAACATCACCAGTCATGCCGCCGAAGTGGTATGGCAGGAGCAGCCCGATGGTACTTTTCGCCGGCGAGTCAAGCGCCGCAGCCCAGGAACTTTCGGGATATGCGCTGTTATCAAGTATAAGTATAACATAGAACCCGTCCCTCACTTGCTCTGTCATGGTTTTACTCGGGAGGAGACCGAAGATGCCCTGATAGAACTACATTACCTCGGGGTTGAAAATGTACTGGCCCTTCAAGGAGAAGAAACATACGCTCGTCCCCCCCGCCCCGATCGCACTATCAATCAGTACGCTTACGAGCTAGTGGAACAGATTATCGCCATGAATCATGGACGATATTTGGACGACCTAACCGATGCCCAACCCACCAACTTCTGCGTAGGGGTCGCTGCCTACCCAGAGAAGCATTATCAAGCCCCCAATCTCGCCTTTGACATCGCTAATCTCAAGCGTAAACAAGATGCAGGCGCCAGTTATGCTATCACCCAGATGTTTTTTGACAACGCCTACTACTACGCCTTTGTGGAAAAGGCTCGTCAGGCAGGGATTTACATCCCGATCATTCCTGGTCTCAAGATTCTTACAAAGCGTGAGCATGTGTATTCCTTGCCAAGGTCATTTCATATCTCTATTCCCGAGCCTCTGACCCAGGCCGTATTGGAGGCTAAAGATGACAAGGAGGTCTTAGAAATCGGCTTAGAATGGGCCTACCAACAAGCGATAGACCTTTTGGCCCATGGCGTCAAGAATTTACACTTCTACACGATGCTATATACCAAACCCTTGATACGGCTGATGGAAAGGCTTCGGTTAGACTAATGCGTCGGACAATCTGGGTAGGTCTCTCTATCCTCTTGGTGATCGTAGGAGTCCTTCTTCTACCTCGGAAAAAACAAAGCAAACCAGCTTTTCGCCCCCTTTGCGAGTTGCCATGGAGCGAGTACGCTAAAACTTTGGAAGCAGCTCGGCTATACAAGGACAGTGTATTCCAAACAAGCGAACGCTCTCCTATTCCTACGCCAGACCGCAGAAGTTTTAGGGGATTGCGTTATTTTAGGTTAGATAGCTGTTGGAGGATAGTAGGGTGGTATGAAGCTCTACCAAGGGCCTTAGCACCCGTGATAGGCCAAGTGTGGGTAGATTTACCCTCCTTGGACTCCTGTAAAAAGCCCACTCCACTTTTAGTTTATGGCAGCAGAGGGGGTGAAGAGCCTTATATAGCTTTTTGGGACTCTACGGCTGCTCAGGGCCTTAGCTACGAGGGTGGACGGTATGTGCCGGTAGAGATTCAGGGCAAGAAAGCCTGTTTAGACTTCAATCGGGCTTATTTCCCGTACTGCGCCTATAACCCCGCCTACATTTGTCTGCCATATCCGCCTCAAAATCGGCTTTGTCTATCCGTGTTAGCTGGAGAAAGGTGGTAGGCCATGCGACGCCGCTTTGTCTTTTCAGGTGATGTGCTTCAAAAGCCTGTAGTAGCTTTTTCAGGTCGCTCAAATGTAGGCAAATCTTCACTCCTAAATCGCCTGATAGGCAAGGCCGTGGCCCCTGTGAGCAGCCAACCAGGGCGCACACGCGCAGTGTGGTTGTATGAAACCGATGACCCCTTTCTTTGGGCAGATATGCCAGGGTATGGTTATGCTACCGTCTCTCAAGCCCAACGGCAATCCTGGCTACGACAAAAACTCCTCTTCTTGGAGAAGGTGCGTCCCCTGATCTGCGTGCTTGTAGATAGTCGGCATCCACCCCAGCGGTTGGATATAGAGTGGGTACGCTTATTAGAGCATCTCGGCTTGCCTTACGCTGTGCTGGCTACGAAAGCAGATAAGCTCTCTCAATCGGAGCGTCATCAACAACGGCGGGTTCTTTTAGGCGCTTTTCCTAAGGCGATTTGGAAGGGCTTCATCTCTGCCCGTAGCGAAGAGGGCCTACCAGAGCTGAAAATCTGGATAAGGTCTTTTTTTCCTGGGTGAATATGAATGCCATTTCCTATAACCGAGTCAAGATTATCGCCACGGCGGGTCCAGCCTGTGAATCAGAGGACGTTTTGCGAGAACTCATTGAAGCAGGCGTAGACGTGATACGCCTGAATCTGAGCCATGGAAACTGGGCAACCCACCGTCAGGTCATAGACCGAGTGCGGCGGCTCAACCTCCAGCTTGGCACTCATATAGCGCTCTTAGCCGATTTGCAGGGACCTAAAATGCGCATTGGTAAACTTGACCAACCGATACCTATCCGTGCAGGCGATGTGGTAATCTTTTCTACAAAGCCCACTAACGGGGCGATACCCGTGGAATATGAGACCTTAGCTCAGGATGTAGAACCCGGCGATATAGTGCTGGTGGAAGATGGACGAGTACGATTGAGAGTTTTAGAAACCGATAAGCGGAGCAGCGTTCGCCTTCAAGTTATAGCAGGCGATCGCATAGGCAGCCGCAAGGGAATCAACCTGCCAGGACGCCCTATTTCGCTACCTACCCTCTCTGACAAGGATTGGGAGGACCTCTTAGAAGTGATTCGGCAGGAGCTGGATTGGGTAGCCATATCATTTGTGCGCTACCCGTCGGATATTCAAATGGTGAGACAAATGCTGAGGCGTTTTGGCTCCAGCACGCGTATCATGGCTAAAATAGAGCGCCCAGAGGCCTTAGCAAATCTGGAGGAAATCATTCAGCTCAGCGACGGCGTAATGGTGGCCCGCGGCGACTTAGGCGTAGAAATCCCCGTGGAAGAAGTACCCTTTTGGCAGAAACGGATCGTTCGTACCTGTAATATTCTGGGCAAACCCGTCGTGGTCGCCACCCAAATGTTAGAGAGCATGATTCAGAATCCCTCCCCGACCCGAGCGGAGGTTACAGATGTCGCCAATGCCGTACTGGATGGTGCCGATGCAGTCATGCTGAGCGGAGAAACTTCAGTAGGCGCCTATCCCGTGGAAGCGGTACGACAGATGCAGCGAATCCTTCGTCAAGCTGAGGCCGACCTCCAAATCTATCGGCTCTCCGGGCAGCCTAGCCCTACTTCACCCACTTATCACTCTGATGCAGTATGCTGGACAGCTTGCACGCTGGCTTCAGAGGTAGGGGCTCGAGCTCTCGTAGGACTAACTTACTCGGGCTATACGGCTTTTCAGCTTGCTCGATGGAGACCCCAGACCGACATATTCATTTTTACGCCTAATCCCCGCATTCTTGGCGGGCTCAGCCTTTTATGGGGGGTTAGGGCTTACTACTATCGCCGTAAGGAGGGCACTTACGACACCATTCAAGATGTCCTGCATATCTTGAAAGACTTAGGACACGTCAGCCATGGTGATACAGTGATATTTACCGTCTCCATGCCCCTCCGGGCACGCCTCCGGACTAATACTCTATACATTTCACGAGTGCCGTGAGACGCTTAGGGGGGCTCTTGGTTGGATTAGGTGGGCTCTTTACATGGCATGTTCTGACAGGCTGGCAGCCTCCTTTGACCGATGGGATTGTTTGGCGACCCTCCAGCGATTGTAAATGGGTGGCTCAGAGCAAACTACCTACTCTCAGCGAAAACGCCGTAGAAATAGGCGATACCCTGCTGCGGGTGGATTACCAGCCGGCATGTAAGCTGTCCCATATACCGCCCGCTGAGCGCCATCAACAGCTATTCCTATACGAGATAAGCCGACAAGGCGAAACCCATCTCATTTTTGTGGAGAGTATAGCGCCTTTTGTACTGGGGTGGCCCGAGTCAGAGCTGAGCTATCGCTGGACGACAAACTTGACTTTGACAGTCCTTTTAGGCGGGATTGTTTTGCTTCTATTCATTGCAGAGAAAGGAAGCCCTCAGCGGACACCCTCTCAGCTTGCCGCTCTCGTAATGACCCTCTTTCTATTTGGTAGCTTGTGGCTTCTGTGGGCTGGGAAAGGGCTCTACGATAGAGCTCTATTAGGCCAAATCAGCTTAGCCTTCTGGGGGAGCTGGACACTCCTTCGGGGGTCTGCTCCTCGGCATCTACCTCTCCTTTTACCCTTAGTAGGACTGCCCTTTCTCATTCAAGGGCCAGCTCGGTATTTTTTAGCAGAGGCCATCATTGGCAGTTTGGCCCTGTGGCTGCCTAAACGAATAGCTCTTCTTTATGCAGCATTATGGGGCGTTTGGGTGGGGTTGAGAGGGCCTATCCTGCTCCCCCTTTTAGGCATGGTCGGCATATTGGAATACCTACCCTGGGTGCAGCGGGCATTTCAGTTATTACCACCAGGCGTTATGGCCCTTCGTTTGCTGATTGTACCTGCAGGTCTCGGCGTGGCTCTATTAGGCCAGAATCCTTTGGCTCAGCTTCTTTTGGGTGCAGCTGGATTGGGTGCCAGCTTGCTCTTCATTGAAACCATCCGCCGTCTTCTTCAGAGCCAGCAGCGACGCGTCCGTCTCCTCCAAGAGCGCCTCCCCCGCCTCTGGGAACGCATAGAAAAAGCCGACCTTATCCGCTTCGCTGAAGAGACCCTGCAGGCCTACGCTTCCATTTCGCAGATAGCTATTCTAAAGGCTCCTGACTCAGTACCAGAGCGTCAGCGCCCCTGGATACAACGGATGGGAGAGCCAGCCCCCTTTCCTCTTGAGAAAATATCTTTCTTACCTGATGTGGCTCTACCCCTTCCTGCCTATGGCTGGCTTTGCTTGAAAGAGGGTACCTATCGCTTGCGGTTAGAAGACATTCAGCGTCTTTTACCTTTCGCCGCTGGGCTAAGCATAGCCCTCCGCCATGCAGAGCTTTTTGAGGCTGCTCATGAAGCCAGATTAGCAGCCCTGCGAGGACAGCTAAGCCCTCATTTTCTCTTCAACGCCCTCAATACCCTTCAGTCCTTGGTAGGCGAGAATCCCTCCTTAGCTGAATCCCTCATGAGTCGTTTAGGTACGCTCCTACGACGCAGTTTATCTCATGCACGACAAGTGGTAGTTCCCTTAGAGGAAGAGTTATCTCTGGTGCAAGATTACTTAGAGATTGAGCAGCAGCGATTTGGGCAGCGTCTCCGTATCAAGTGGAATGTATCGCAGCCCTGTCCTATCGCTAGTATTCCGCCTTTTGCCATACAGCTTTTAGCTGAAAATGTCATCAAGCATGCGGTAGGTCGGGTTACGAGACCTGTACAGATGGAGATTGAGGTGAGGGAGGAGGGGGGTCAGGTTATTATTCGGGTTTCTGACGACGGCCCGGGCATAGAGTTAGACCGCATCGGGCAAGGCGTAGGCCTCTCCAATCTCATCACCCGCCTCAAGCAACTTTATGGCGAGCAAGCCACCCTCATCGCTGAACGGCTAAACCCAGGGACCCGCATCAGTATGATCCTCTCTCGTCGCTATCCGGAGCGGGACGCTCGTACTCATAATCTGGCAGAAGGTCTGTCCGCACATGAGAGATAACCTGATCCAGAGCCCGCTGAAACTTGACAAAATCCTCTTTGTACAGGAAGATTTTCTGCTTCTGACTCACTTCGCCTGAGAAATCGCGACGAGTCTCTGTGATAGTGATGTAATAGTCCCGATTGCGCGTGGCCCGCACGTCAAAAATATAAGTTCGCTTCCCCGCGCGTACTTTGACTGAATACACCTCTCGCCCTTCCATAAAACTCTCTGTGTCCCTCAAAGGTACAAACTTCTGTACATCGCAAGGGGGTTGTCGTATTTTTGGGGCATGTGGCTCTTGCTCGGGCTGCTGATAGAAGGGGTCCTTTGGGCACAGCTGCTCAATCGTTCTGGAAAGGACAGCACCATTTTTATTTCGGGTCAAGTCTTTTTACCCAACTACCCTATAGCCAGCTGCCGCAATCCATGGGGCACGGCGGTTTTTGACTTCACAGGCGATGAGTGGGAGGATATCGTAACAGCCTGCCGCTCAGAGGGAAAGATAGCATTATATGTAAATAACCGCCAAGCTGAGTTCCCTCGCAACTTTGTCTTCGCTTCGCTTAAGGATGTGTGGAAGCCCCTTGCTATAGACCTCAATCAAGACCGAGCCATGGACATTGTAGTCATCTCGTACAGCGAAGGCAGAGTAGGCTGGCACATTAACGACAAACGGGGCAGCCTTCCGCTTTCTGGTTCTCTTTCGGTGGGCAAGGGTCCCCACCATCTCATCAGCGGTGATTGGGATGGGGATGGACAGTTAGATGTAGGGGTTGTATGTCATGATGAGGGCAGCCTATATTTGCTTCGTAATGTCAGAGGAAGCCTACAAGGGTATAAAGTTCTCCGCGCCCCTAATCGTCCCCGAGCTGCTGCCGCTGGGGATTTAGACCGAGATGGCAAAGTAGATATCGTCGTAGGCGGGGAAGAACCTTTTCTCCTGATATTCTATGGGAAAAACGGTTATGCTGGAGAGGGACAGCGTCTTAGTTCCCCAGCTTCCATTTGGGCCTTGGATATAGGAGACCTAAATAAAGACAATCGACCAGATATCGTCATCGGCACTTACATCGGTACTTCCATTGCCACATTCTTCAACGCGGGCTACGGTCGCTGGGAAGAGCCGCAAATCCAACCTTCTGGAAACTACAACTTTGCTCTTTACTTGGGGGATTTTGACAAGGATGGCGATTTAGATGTGGTTACGGTTTCGGCCCGAGACAATGTTATTAATGTCCACCTCAACGATGGTAAAGGTCGTCTATCTGACCGCCATCGTATCGGCACAGGCCAGTGGCCTATTTCGCTTAGCCTCGGCGACGTCAATGGAGATGACAACGTGGACTTCATCACCACCTCCGTCCATGATCATGCTATCAATGTGCATCGCAACATCCCCGTCAATCCTCCGAAGCCTGTCATGATAGCTATTCGGGGACGGCTCATAGATGGAGACACAGGAGAGGAGATTGCAGGCAATGTTTCCCTCATAGATACTACCGCTTTAGAACGAGTGGGTGGCAGAGAAGAAGCCTTTCAGGTACAGCGTTATACCCCAGGCAAGCCCTTTCAGTTTGAAGTAACAGGAGGGCGCCATATCCTACTGCTGAAAGGTACGGCGCCTGGGTATCCCTCAGTGGAAGAGCGTATTGTTTTGCCTAAACTTCAAGACATTCCCGACTCCATCCGCCGAAACGGTGTCAATCGGGATTTAGTGCTACGTCGGGTTCAGCGGCTGCGGGTCTTTGGCTACGTAACCGAGGCGGGGAAAAATACACCTATTTCTAACGCCACGGTTCGTCTCACCACCCAAGCCGGCGAAGTTATCGGGGAGCTCGTAACAAATGCCAAGGGCTATTACGAAACGCAAGCCCCCTTGGGAATCAACCATCGCCTTCAAGGAGAAGCTCAAGGGTATGAGCCGGCTATGCAGATCTTTTCGCTCGGTCGGGAGCATTATCCGCAAGGTTTGCGTGTGGACTTGACCCTTTCCCCAGCCGCCGCTACAAAGACCTGTATAGAGGGCTTCGTACTCAGCCAGACCCAACGCACACCCCTCCGAGATGTAGCTATTTTCCTCGTAGACCGCAGCGGGACTCGCCGTCGTATAACCTCTCAAGCCAGCGGCAGCTTCAAAGGCTGTCTGCCGGCTGGATTTTACTATGTAGAGATTATTCATAAAGGCTATTTCCCCTACCGAGACTCTATAGAGATACCAGAGGGCGGGACCAAGCGAGACTTTCTTCTGGCTCCCGTAGAGGCGGAGAAAGCGATTGTCTTGCGAAATATCTACTTTGACTACGATAAAGCTACGCTGCGCCCAGAGTCCATAGAGGAGTTAGAGCGCGTGACAAAGTTTCTCCGAGAGAACCCATCGGTTCGGGTAGAAATCGCAGGTCATACCGATAGCGATGGCTCGGAGGCGTACAACCTACGACTCTCCCAAGCTCGGGCTCAAGCGGTGGTGGACTATCTCATCTCCAGAGGGATTGAGTCTGGACGACTCATAGCTCGGGGGTACGGCGAATCGCGTCCCGTAGCCCCTAACGACACGCCAGAGAACAAGCAAAAAAATCGGCGCACCGAACTCAAAATTCTAGGTCTCTAAGTGGAGCTTTCCATTGTCATCCCTGCCTACAATGAAGCCGAGTCTTTGCCCGAACTCATAGAGTGGATTCACCGCGTGTGTGATGGACGCTATGCAGCGTACGAAGTTATCGTTGTAGATGATGGCAGCACCGATGATACCTGGAGCGTCTTAGAATCGCTAAAGCAGCGGTACCCCTTCCTCCGGGTAGTGCGATTCTTGAGCAACTATGGTAAATCGGCTGCTCTTCATGTCGGCTTTCGCAAAGCTCGAGGCGAGGTAATCATTACCTTAGATGCTGACCTCCAAGATTCACCCGATGAGATCCCTGCCCTGTACGACATGATTACCCGACAGGGATACGACCTCGTGAGCGGATGGAAAAAAAAGCGCCAAGACCCCCTTTCCAAGCGCCTCCCCAGCCGCCTCTTCAACGCCGTAGTACGACTTGTCTCAGGCATACCCCTCCATGACTTCAATAGCGGTATCAAGGCTTATCGGGCTCGCGTTGCCCAATCCATAGACCTGTACGGCGAAATGCACCGCTACATCCCCTACTTAGCGAAAGCCGCCGGATTCAAGAAGATAGGCGAGAAGGTGGTTACGCACTATCCCCGTAAGTATGGCTACACCAAGTTTGGATGGGAGCGGTTCTTGTACGGTTTTCTGGATTTGCTGACCGTTAGCTTTTTGAGCCGATTTGGACGGCGCCCCATGCACTTTTTCGGTAGCTTGGGAATCCTATCGTTCATGGTTGGGTTAGGGATTGTTGGGTGGCTCATAGCCGATAAGCTCTTCCAACTCCGAGCATATGGCACAGTGCGGCGTGAGGTCGTCCAGCAGCCTCTTTTCTATTTGGGTACTACGATTCTATTGATGGGCGTGCAGCTATTTCTGACGGGCTTTTTAGGCGAACTTATACTGCGGCAGTCGCCGACTCGGGACCAGTATATCATTGCAGGGGAGCTATGAGCGTTGCTGTAGGAGGAGCCGCCGCAGCCCTAATAGCGATAGGGTTTGCCCTATGGAGCTATTATCGGCTACCTGTACGAGTCCCGAAAGGATGGCTATTAGCTTTGGCGACCCTGCGGGCTGCGGCCGTGTGGGCCCTACTTTTTCTCTTGAGTGAGCCGCTTTTGATTCGGCACATCTCATCAGAAGAGAAACCCCTAGTTGTCCTTTTGGCTGATAACAGCGAAAGTGTGTTTTGGAGAGACGCCCAGTTCCTTCAAACCTACTCAGAGGGTATAAAGAGCCTAACGAGAGAGTTAGAAGAAAAAGGGCTGCGCACCGTTTCATATGCATTTGACAGAGGGTTACAGCCTTTGGATAGTCTGACGGGACGCGGGCAAATAAGTCAACTAACCTTAGCTATACGACAAGCCCTGGGAAGCCACCCCCAAGCCGCCGCCCTCGTTGTCCTGTCGGACGGTCAAGAAAATGGGGAGTCTGCGGCCCTCCCCTCTGAGGCCCCTATTTGGACGATAGGGGTCGGACCAGCTGCGCCTATTCAAGACCTACGATTAGAAAGTGTAGACCTGCCGCCTTGGATTACCGAAAAGGAGGAGATAGCCGTAGAGCTGCGGCTACGCCATGCAGACCGCCCGAGTCGCCTTATCGCTAAGCATCCCAAGGGACAGGTGCTCCTCTCTATACCAGCTGGTAGCCAGCGCTATAGCCTGCGGCTCCCCCCCCTTCCAGCAGGCTTTCATACCCTCTCCTTTGAGGTACAAGACCCCGCCGACCCCAATCCAACTAACAATCAGCGTACGGTCCTCGTAGAGATTCACCCCGAAAAAGTCCGCATTTTTCTCTGGGCTGGGGAAATCACACCCGATATTGCCTTTTTACGGAGCCGTTTGGAGCGATTGGGTTCTGTTTATCTCATAGCAGCTCGCAAACCTGCAGGCTACACGGTCAATCCCGAAACGCTACAGTGGCAGCCGCAAGACCTGCATTTACTCTACAATTTTCCCGCTCGTTCGGAGGATGAACCGTGGGCAGAGAGGCTCTTCTCAACAAGCGCTTACCTCTGGCTAAGCTGGGGAGCCATAGAGCCCTCCGAAATCTTTCTCCAAAAGGTAGGCCTAAGACAATGGGGCAGTCTGGTTAGTCATTCTTTACAAGGGGATGTAACGCTCTACCTTCGCACCGTAGGACCTCCCTTAGGAGCTCAACCTATAGACTTAGGGTGGGGGCGGCCCATCGGCTATAAGCTCTATCGAGGCAATCAGCTGCGGGTTGTGTTAGCTGGGGAAGGATGGTGGCGACTTCGGGGTTCTCCAGTTTTGGAGCAGCAGTGGGATTCAGTATTTTTTGCTGAGCTCCAGGAGGGGCTGCGATTACAGCGAAGCCGATGGGTGTTTGCGCCAAAGCGCAATCCCGTGCCCTTAGGTGAAGCAGTCGTTTGGTCTGGGTTCTTGCCTGCTGGAGCAAGTCTTACTGTTGCAGGCCGCTCGCTGCCTCTCCAATCCCGTCCCGAAGGCATACAAGAAGCTTTCTGGATGCCCGACACACCAGGGGTCTACGCCTATAAGGTAAGCGACGGACAAACCACCCTCTTCTCTGGCGCCCTGCTAGTGGAAAGCGGGTCGGCCGAGCTCCAGAATCTTGGACGCGATACGACTTACTTAGCTTACATTGCTCGTTCTACGGGGGGGCGATACATACCTTGGGAAAATAGAGCGGCTATTCCAGAGAGCCTAAAGGCTGCTCTACCTGCATCCGCTTTCATAACTTCGCAGCGACTTACTATACCTTTCCATGAGTGGAGCCTATGGCTCGCCCTTATCCTTACTCTCCTTTCCGCCGAATGGCTCTTGCGTCGCTATGTGGGCTTATACTGAACGCCTGCCAAAGAGAAGAGCGCCTGCCTGACATACCTTTTCAGGTATGGCGAGGCGAAATAGCCCTCCGCCAACTCTCCCCTGCCCCTCTTGATTCCATTCGCTTGCGAACATTTTTCTATGACTGTGTGTATGAGGGAGAAAGTGTACCCGATAGCATCTACCAAGAAGACATAAACCGACTTCGCAGCGATAGCTTATTCAAATGGCTTATAGACACGGTTCTGCAACGCTATCCTCCCAACTATGATTTTGTGAGCAAACTCAAGCCGCTTTTCCAGCGTTGGAAGCTCCTTTATCCGCATGACTCTTTGCCCCAAGTCGTAACCTTCGTAACAGGCTATGCGCCTGTAGGGGCTCTGACGATGGAGCAGGACATGTGCCAGCTCTGCGAAAAGCATCTCATGATAGGCCTTCATTACTTCATCTCAGATACTTTTGGATTTTACCCGCCTGACTTACCCTACTTTATTCGGAGGCGTCTCACAGAGGCTCATTTCCCTGTCTTTGTAGCCTTACGCCTCATCCGTCATAAGATGCCTAAGCTGGCTCCTCATCATCTACCTAAGATGGTAGACTACATGGTGTGGCATGGCATTCAGCTATATGCCTTAGAAAAGCTCCTCCCCGAGCTGCCCGATACACTTCGGCTATTTTATACCCAAGCCCATTTAGACTGGCTAAAGGAAAATGCCCGCTTTGCATACAAGGAACTCCTACCCTACCTGCAAGAAAGTCGCTACTTTACTATCCAGCCGTACATCGGCGAAGAACCCTTTACCAAAGACTTTGGACGAGACTCCCCCCCTCGGTTAGGCTGGTATTTCGGATGGCAAGCCGTTCGGCGGTATGCCGACAAAAAGGGAGTGTCGCTACGCGAACTCTTGGAAATGCCCATAGAACGATACCGACAGCTCTATGAATCAGCCGGCTACCGTCCGTGATTCAGCACAGCTAAGATTGAGGTAAAATCGCCCAAAGCTGGAAGAACACGCCTCTTCAATACCTGTCAAACCCCCGCGGGGGACCTGGCACTTTGGAAACAGGCCCGAACTAAGGCTTTTAGCAGTTAGGCAGGTCGTAAGGTTAGCTATCCAAGGTGCAAGAAACGGTTTCACTTCACGAACGGATCGTCTCTTTGTACCGCGTGAGCTGGCGGCGTACCGCTGCCAGCGTAGCATCAAAAGCCTCCTGAAAGTTATTCGCTTTTTCCTCAGCGATAAGGGTCTCACCTGGCACCTGTACGCGCAAACGAACTTCATGCGAGGGGCTTTTCACACCGGCCTCATGGAGGTAAATATCTCCGTGCAGGATAAACGCAAAATCCTGAAAAAGCCTATTCATGCGGGCTTCCACATATTCGGTGAGAGCTGGGCTGACTTTAGCGCTACCAGGGTGAATCTCGTATCGCATAGTTACACAAAGGTAAAGAGCCACGGATATTTCCTGCAAACCCCTATCTTAGAGGCATGAGTTGGCTCCGAGAGGCTGTACTGAGACACGCTGATATTGTAGAGGTCGTCAGCGAGTACCTGCCTCTCAAGAAGAAAGGGGCAAACTATTGGAGTTTATCCCCCTTCAAACCAGAAAAAACGCCCTCCTTTGCTGTAAGCCCCACTAAACAAATCTTCAAGTGCTTTTCTACGGGCAAGGGTGGGGATGTTATTCGCTTCGTGATGGAGATGGAAGGTCTATCTTATAGAGAAGCTCTCCACAAGCTCGCCCAGCGATACAACATACCCCTTCCCCAAGCCCCAGACAAAGCCCTTTCTCAGACAAAAGAGCGCCAACGCTACATACATCTCTATCAGGAGACGCTTAGATTCTACAGGGCTCACTTTGCTGGCTCTCCAGCTGAAGCCTACATCCGCCAGCGCGGCTTACTCCCAGAAACAATAGAGGTGTTTCAGTTAGGGTATGCGCCTCCCGATGGACAAGCTCTCGCTGATTATCTCCTGCGATTAGGTTATGCGGAGGAGCTACTGATACAAGCCGGCCTAGTTGCCCGCAGTGAAAACACAGGGCGACTTTATGACCGCTTCCGAGGTCGTGTTATCTTTCCCATTCAAGATGAACAGGGCGTTGTGATTGCCTTTGCTGGGCGGAGCTTAGGAACAGAAGAACCTAAATACCTCAACTCACCCGATACACCATTCTATCAAAAGTCCGACATCCTTTATGGGCTATATCAGGCACGCTCTGCTCTGCGCAAAGACAAACCCGCCTTAGTCGTAGAAGGGTATATGGATGTGATTAGCCTTCATCAAGCCGGCTTCCCAGAAGCCGTAGCAACCTGTGGTACGGCTCTCACCACCGAACATCTCCACAGACTAAAGCGCTATACACGTAGGCTCATTTTCCTATACGATAACGACGAAGCAGGACACTCAGCGACCCAACGAGCTACTCTTTCAGCCTTATCTGCGGGATTTTTTGTGAGCGTAGCCCCTCTATCCTCAGCCAAGGACCCCGATGAACTAATCAAAACCCAAGGTCCAGCCGCCTTAAGAGAACTCCTCCAAAACACCCAAACCTGGCCTATCTTCTTCATTCAGCATATCCCCCATGATACGCCAGAACAGCGATATCAGCTCATCCAGAAACTCGGTGAAGCTCTACACACTATCCCCGATCCTGTTCTGAGACGCGTTTATGCAGAGGAGATAGAAAGAGCCCTAAAAATTCCTCTGGATTTTTGGGATAGCTACGCCCGAGTAGAAAGGCCCGTAGCACTTGCCCCTCATTTTTACAGTCCTCAGCGGATTACAGCAGAGAGAGAACTTCTTCGGATGGCTTTGAGCTATCCTACAGCTATGTATGGAGGTATTCCTGTATGGAGGCTCCTTCAAGAAGAGCTTCGCCATCTAAGCTTCGCTGACTCTACCGCTGAAAAGGTGCGTCGTGTCTTCTGCGACTGGGTGAAAAACGACCCCCCCATTTTTTCCGATTTAGCAGAACAACTTGAACCCGAAGCTCAGGACTGGCTAAGCGAAGTCTTGATGGAGCGGTATACGCTCAGCCCTCACTGGCAATCGTGGGATGATAGTCCCTTAGAAGAGGATGTCCTCAGAGTCGTTGAGACAAACTTGAATCTCCTCCACCTGAACCACATACAACAGCTTTTAGAGGAGAACCTATCCATCCTGCGTACATTAGAGCCTGAAAGTCCGACCTATAATGAACATTTAGTCATTCATCAGGTGCTCCTAAAACAGCGCGTAGAGCTAGCTCAACAGAGCGGCCTTCTGCTGCCCTATCACACCATTAGAAAAGAGGCGTAAGGGAAAAACCCTAAAGCATCCGCTGCGAAGAGCTTTCATATGAGGAAGGGTCTGACCCGGCTAAGCCTCAATAGGACAAATATCTATGGCGTAGTAAGAGGGAATGAATCAAGGGGCACTTTCTGAGGTTGCTGCCTAATGCAAGCCTTCTATTCTGCCAAGGTACAAGCCCAGGGAGTTAAGCGTTTTCCTTAGCTATTTTCTCAGCCTGATCTAAGAGCCTTTTACGTTCGTCGTCGGGGAGAGAGGGGTTTGCAAGCTGCTCAAGAGCTTGTTCCAAGATACCTTTCACGGATTTGCGCAGATCAGGTTTTTGAAGAGCGGTCTTGATAAGCTCTTCCAAGCTCGCCATACTGAACGAAGGTAAGAGATTTTTAGGAGTCGTAAGAAGCGACGACCGCTTCGGGAAGGGTACGGCGAGTCAGTCCAGCGAGGACGTTTCCTGGGCCAAGCTCGTAAAAGGTACGAATCCCATCCGCCCACATACCCTGGAGAGTCTGAGTCCAGCGAACGGGAGCGGTGAGCTGCTGAATAAGCAAGGATTTGAGTTTAGCAGGGTCGGTTTCGGCGGTCGCCGTTACGTTCGGATAAACGGGGATTTGGGGCTTCTGAAACGAAAGAGATTCTATAGCTTCTGCAAGGTTATGGCGTGCAGACTCCATAAGAGGAGAGTGGAATGCGCCATTGACAGCCAGTTTCTTGACGAGCTTGGCTCCGGCTGCTTTAGCTCGCTCCATCACAGCTTCTACCGCTGCAAGTTCTCCCGATATGACAAGCTGCCCGGGAGAGTTGTAGTTAGCCGGAACGACGATTCCAATGGATGAAGCCTCTGCGCATAGGTCCTCTACGACCTTATCCTCCAAGCCAATAATAGCCGCCATCGTGCTGGGATGAGCATCGCAGGCCGCCTGCATGCTATCAGCCCGAACTTTCACCAGTCTGAGACCATCCGCAAACGATAGCACGCCTGCTACAGCCAAAGCAGTAAACTCTCCCAGAGAGTGTCCCGCCACAGCTGCTGCTGGTATTTTGCGAGCTTGGGCGACAGCATAACCATGCAGGTAAAGCGCAGGTTGTGTTACAGAAGTGCGCTGCAGGGCTTCTGCAGGCCCCTCAAACATATATTGGCGGAGAGGCATACCTAAAATAGACTCCGCTTCTTCAAATAGGCCCCGTAGCTCTCGATGCGCTTCATAGAGAGCCCGGCCCATCCCTACTCCTTGAGACCCTTGACCAGGGAAAAGTAAAGCTACTCCCATTAGGCTGCCTTCACCTGCTCTACAAGCGTAGCCAAGGCATGGGGCTGACTCACCGCCAAGTCGGCCAGCATTTTGCGGTTTATAGCAACCCCTGCTTTTTTGAGCTTGTGCATGAACTGACTGTAAGACAACCCATAAGGTCGGACTGCAGCATTGATACGCACAATCCAGAGGCGACGGAAATAGCGCTTTTTGTGCCGCCTGTGGATGTAAGCATACACAAGCCCTTTCTGGAGCTGATTATGGGCATGGCGAAATACATTCTTTTTCCGTCCCCAATAACCCTTAGTCTGACGCAGGATGCGCCGGCGACGCTCTCGTGAAGCTACTCTATTTTTGGTTCTCATAATCTCAGAGATGTACGGTCAAAAGGGAAATGCCAAACCGGTCAGACGGCTTCACCAGTCGGTCCTTACGCAGCGCGCGCTTGCGGCGATGAGACTTTGAGGAAAAGTTGTGGCGGCGCCCCGTGGCTTTGTGCATAATCTTGCCCGTTGCGGTTATTTTGAAGCGTTTCTGACTCCCTGAGTGTCCCTTCATGGGCAGCAAAGGTACAAAAAGGATGTATCGGTCTGCCGCAAACCCTGAAGTACGATGGGAATCTCTAAGAAGCGAAACCTACGGATAAGAGCTGGGACACAAGGCATGCCCCTACCACCTCGGAGCCTCAGAAGCATAAGGATGAGCAGCCACAAAGGCGTGCGTCAAGGCTCAGAGGCTTCTAAGTAGGTTTTTTCCTCGGGTCAGGTAGCATCTTCAACCATCCTACTTCTTGAGCGGTAAGATATCTCCACTGGCCTCGCCGAACGCCTTTGCGCGTAATCGGCCCAAAGGCAATCCTATCCAGAGACTTGAGGCGATAGCCGAGATATTCTAACATCCGACGGACAATATGCTTGCGCCCAATATGAATGGTGATAAGAAGGGTATAAGGGTCTTCTAAAACGACTTTATCTGCTTGTGCTACCCCATCGGGCAAAGGGACCCCTTCTAAAAGTTTCTCTACAACTGCTTTAGTCATAGGCTTCACCGTGGTCGCCCGGTAGACCCGAGGCACTTGGCTTTTAGGATGCAAGAGCTTTTGAGTAAGGTCCCCGTCATTCGTGAGAATCAAGATACCTGTCGTATTTCTGTCTAATCGCCCTACTGGATACAGGCGCACCTTAGGAGCCCCCTCTAAAAGGTCCATCACAGTCGGGCGTCCCCTCTCATCTCGGAGGGTGCAAATGGTATTCTTAGGCTTATTGAGGAGGATATAAACAGGCTTCTCTGGACGAATAGGCTGCCCGCGGTAGGTAACCTTGTCGGTTTCTACATTCACATAGACCCAAGGCTCTCGTACAACTTGACCATTCACGGTTACTTGGCCATTTTTGATAACCTTGACTGCTTCACGTCGCGAGGCGACGCCTGACAGAGCGACATACCGCACCAGACGAATCTTCTGCGGTAGCTCTGGGGGACCAGGTGCAGGGAGGTTCTTTGTAGGCAGCTTAGGATTAGATTGTATGGTTTGAGTAGAAGTGTTTCGCCTTGAGGCTCGCTGGCGAAGGTGATATAAAGTTGTCCCCTTACCTGCAGGAAAGGAGGAGGCTTTATCCTTCTTAGAAAGCCGGTCCGAGCGATTTTCTTCTAAACGATATTTAGAGGGAAAGAAGGAGCGTGTTTTAGCCGCCGACGATTTAGGCATATCTTAGGAAAGGTACAGATTTTTGCGGAGAGAGCCGTGCAAGAGAAAGGCGACCACTCCAAGGCCTTGCTTGGGACCTTTTCAAGGCAGGTTACGGCGACTCCATCGTCGGCTAGCCCAGCCTACATTCACGCCAAGCTGTACTAAGCTAAAAGGCGAGTCTTGACGCCAATGTGGTTCTATGCATACAAGGGGTTCTATGACCCCTCCATAAGACTGACGGAAGATAAACTGATAGCCTATACTCAAGCTAGGAGCTACCGAAAGCATGGTGGATTCACGCCGGACCCCCCATCCAGCGCCTACAACATGGAGACCTACCCATAGCCCTTCGGGAGCATACGGGCGACGAAGAGGATAATACCGCAGCCCCACCCGCCCAAGCCCTCCTCTCAGCGGCCATCGTCGGAAATAACCTAAGCCGACGCACAGGGTCAGTCCATCCCATCGGTGCCTATCCACTGAAGCGATAAAAGGCGGCGCCCACCGAAAAAGCCTGTATTCCCCCCAGAGGCGGAACTCTCGCCATACAAAGCCCAACCCATCTGCCTTGAGTACATATCGCGCTGGCAATTGAGCAGCGAGCATCCCTATCCATAGACCGCTACTCCAGCCCCAACTTGCCCGCATGAAGCTGTCCATCTATGAAAGGGCGGACCGTTCCATAGGCAAAAAGCGCTGTCTGATTGTCTCGGTCCAAGAGCGGATTGATCTCTGTTACCTCTAAGAACCTAAGTTTCTCGTGGAGGATTATCTCTTGAAGGAAGGCACGAACTTGAGCGATGCTCAGGCCCCCCGGAGCTGGGGCACCTGTGCCCCGCGCAAAGCTCGGGTCCCACACATCTACATCCAAACTCACATATAATGCGTCGGTCCTCTCTATCAGAACACGGGCCGCTTGTAGGGCAGCGTCTATGCCCGATTTAGCTATGTCGGCAGACAGAAAGTAGGGCATCTGATGCTGTTGGATGAGGTCCAGTTCAGGGGGCTCATAACTGCGCAATCCCAAAATCAAGATATCCTGCGGCTGAATAGCCGGTTCTACGAGGCGCTCCCATAAGGCCCAAGTGAAAGCAGGCACTGGGTGATGACGTTCTTGATTGATAGCGGTGATCATGGCAAGGGGCATTCCGTGGAGGTTGCCAGAGGGAGAGGTGGCAGGGTTATGCATATCGGCATGAGCATCTATCCAAATGACTCCGAGGCGTCCAACTCGCCGGGCCAAAACAGGGAGAATACACCCAGCCCAGCTATGGTCTCCTGTAAGAAAAAGTACTCTCTCATCCACAGGTAAGGCTTGTAGGGCCTTTTTTACCTCCCCAGCAAAGTCAAGCCAGGCATCCAACCGCCGAGCATAAACATGACGGCCTGTCTCTATCCATGGAGGCCTGGAATGCGTGGGACTTAGCCAGAGATGTTCAGCCTCTAACCAAGCTAAATGCTTGTAATGAAGCCCTAACGCATACCAACTTTCAACCCCTGCAGCTCCCCCGGGCTGCCCCGCTCCCCAATCGCAGGCTATGGCTACAACCCGAAGACCCATGCGCTCAGCTTACTTTTACATTTTAGTCTCATCTTTGCAGAGTGCAAAGTTACGCAGAGTTTCTGGACCTCAGCGTAGATTTTCCTCAAGAGCCCTTTGAAGTTATAGACGATGAGCTTTATTTCCATGGCATTAACCTTATAGAGTTAGTGGAAACGTTTGGCACCCCCCTTCGGCTAACCTACTTGCCCATCATCGGTAAAAAAATACGCCAGGCACGCCTCTATTTCCAAGAAGCCTTCCTCAAAAATGATTACCATGGCCAATATATCTACGCTTACTGTACGAAAAGCTCACACTTTCGTCATGTTTTAGAGGAAGTTCTAAGGCATGGCGTACATATTGAGACTTCTTCGGCCTTTGACATGGAAATAGTGGAGGCCTTAGAACGCAGAGGCCTTATTTCCAAAAAGGACACCATGATTATTTGCAACGGCTACAAGACGCCTACTTACGCTCAGCGCATCGTCGATCTAATCCATGATGGATTTGAGAATCTCATTCCTGTATTAGACACGAGACGAGAAATAAACTTCTACACCAGCGAGTTAGATGTACCGGCTAAGCTGGGGATTCGAGTTTCTATAGAAGAGCGCCCTGACTTCCCCATTTACACCAGCAGGCTGGGGATTCGTCCTGATGACGTCCTAGACCTTTATCTGGAGAAGATCAAGCCTAATCCTAACTTCCAGCTCGTCATGCTGCACTCTTTCATCAGTTCGGGCATCCGTGATACCCCTTATTACTGGAATGAACTGGACAAAATGATAGCTCTCTACTGCGAGCTCAAAAAAGAAGCCCCCAGCTTGCGCTATTTCAATATTGGCGGAGGCTTGCCCTTCCGAAGCTCCTTAGATTTTGAGTTTGACTACCAGTACGTTATTGGGGAGATTGTGCGACGACTCAAAGTAGCTTGCACTCAGCATGGTGTGGAAGAACCCGATATCGCTTCAGAGTTCGGTAGCTATACCGTTGCAGAATCGGGAGCTGTAGTCTTCAAGGTCTTGGAGCGAAAGCGTCAAAACGACCGAGAGAGCTGGCTTATTTTAGATGGCAGCCTGATGACGACCCTGCCTGATATCTGGGCTCTCAAACAGCGCTACATAATCCTACCTCTGAATAACTGGAGTGCCGAATACGAAAGGGTCATTTTGGGAGGCATCACCTGCGACGAACTGGACTTTTATCACACAGATGCTCATACGAATGTCCTGTTTTTACCCAAGACGCGCAAGGAACTTTACATTGGCTTTTTCCACACTGGTGCCTACCAAGAGGCACTTAGTGGCGTAGGGGGTATTCATCACTGCCTTATCCCTACGCCGAGGCATATTCTTATCAGACGGGACCGAGATGGCCAGCCGCAGTTTGAGGTCCTGTATGAGGAGCAAAATAGCAAACAAGTGTTGAAAATACTTGGCTACACATGAGTCAAGTACTCCGAGGCGCGCCCGTCGCCCAAAAAATCCTTTCAGAAGTCGCAGAGTATGCCAAGGGCAAGTCCTTGCGGTTAGACGTGATTCTCGTCGGGCATCACGAGGCCAGTCAAATTTATGTATCTCATAAGCTCAGACAAGCCGAACGAGTAGGAATAAAGGCCGTCCTACATCACCTCCCCGAGGGGACCACGACCCGAGAAGTCGTGGATTTGATCCAGCATCTCAATGAGACGCCGGAGGTAACAGGGATGATTGTTCAGCTTCCCCTGCCAGCTCACCTATCAGAGCAAAGGGTATTAGACGCTATTGCTCCTCATAAGGACGCTGACGCTCTTCATCCCCATAACTTAGGGCTCTTAGCTCAAGGACGAGCGTTATGGGCTCCAGCGACGCCTTGGGGGATTATAGAGCTTCTCCTCTACTACGACATATCTCCAGAAGGCCGGCATGTGGCTATTGTGGGACGAGGAAGGCTTGTTGGGACGCCATTAGCCCTTTTACTGTCTCGCGCGGCTCATTACGGTAACTCTACTGTTACCCTATGCCACAGCCGTACTGACAATCTCTACGCTTACACCCGACAAGCTGATATCGTGGTGGTGGCCGTAGGGCGTCCGCACTGGTTTGGCCCTGAGGGACTCAAGCCTGGAGCAGTCCTCATAGATGTAGGCATCCATCGGGAAGGAGGGCGACTAATAGGAGACGTACAAACCGAAACCCTGTCTAAAGCTGGAGCTTATACACCAGTTCCCGGCGGAGTCGGCCCGCTTACCGTAGCCTGTTTGCTAAGCAATCTTTGTCGCCTTCACCGAGCAGGTAGCTCAATCCAGTAGCGCCGCCCTGCAGTCCAAACTATAATCCATTTTCCCTGCCGAACTCGACTGGTATCCCATACGAAGACATTTTCCACCCCTCCATTGACCCACCCGTCGTATATCCGCAGCCGTTCAGTAAAGTAGGAGTCCAAAAGTCGTATCTTTAGAGGCTGAGATTGAGAGACTCGGAGCCGAAGATAGCCGGGTTGGGCGGTCATCTGAAGAGGCTTTTCTTCTCGTTTGCATCGCACCTCAGCTATAGCTGACTCCAGTCGGAGTAAAGGAGGCATCTCATAGACCAGCCTATATTGATAAGTCTGACCTTCCCTTACCCGTGTATCGTAGTACTCTATGCGCTGGCGGCCCGGCTTAGGAGACGGGCAGGGCATCCGAGCTATAATCTGCCAACCCGCCCCTCCTTCTGAACGCTCAATCCGATAAACATCACAAAAGTCATAACTCTCTAACTCCCAAGAAAGATGAACAGCCTCTCTCTCATAGGAAGCCAGAAGGAAGGGAAACCGAATAGGAGCGTATAGGCGTGCCTCGCGCTCCGCATCCGCCACGGTATAACGCCACCGATCGCCCATACGCACGACCCCTATGATAGGGTCTGGTTCCCATGGAACATACTCCCATATCGGCGCCGTCTCCGAAGGTAAAGCAAAGTATAAGCGCTTGCCTTCTCGGGTGATATTCAACCCCGAGTCTGGCAAAAAAAGCACTTGGGGGGACGGTGCGAGATATAAGCCTCGGCGCAACCGCCCTTGCTCATCTATGAGAGCCACATAAGCTCCCGGCTGTCCTTCATCAGGAAATCGAATCAAAAAGTCTGGATAGCCGTCTAAACGCAAATCACCCCCCAGCTTACCTATGCTCAGACGTTGGTTCGGGCCAAGAACTAAGTGGTTAGGTAACCTAACCGAGTAGTCTCTCGTTACTAAAAGCCAGCCCCCCAACGCTATGGGCTTTGAAGTAGGATTGTGAAGGTCTATGCGATGGTTCTTACCTTCTCGGTATCGCCCCGGTATGAACCGCAAGACTTCAGGGGCTTGAGCCCACAGAAGGGGAAATAACCAGAGCCCCCTCACATGGTCGTATCCACTAATGCATGAAGAATATCCGAGCGCGTCAAAATATCCCAACCCCCATCCTCTAACTGTACTAGGACCGCTGGCATTTCACGAGTCAGCATCTTAGAGACTATATCCACAGGAGTGGAGGGAAGGACTATTGCGGGGGGATCCGCCATGTACCGCTGCACGGGTTGATCTTTAGCAAGTGGATCGTCCATCAGTACCTCTATCAGCCGAGACTCCGTCAGAATTCCATAAATACGACCCTCCTCAAGGATGGGAAGTTGAGAGATTTCATACCGCTGCATCAGCTCCACGGCTTTGCGCAGAGGATCTGCAGGAGACACTGTAGCAAGCCCAGGCGTCTTTCGGTTTTTTGTTTCAAGAACCCTGCGGACTGTGAGTTCCGAAGTTGTTTCCAAGAAGCCTTGAGTGCGCATCCATCCATCGTTGTAGATTTTATTCAGATAACGGGTACCGTGATCAGGCAAAAGCACAACTACAACATCTTTAGGGGATAGCTCTTTTGCCACTTGAAGGGCAGCCCATACCGCTGAGCCGCTTGACCATCCCACGAAAAGCCCTTCATAGCGAGCCAGCTTGCGCGCCATCAGAGCCCCATTTCGATCGGTTACTTTGATGATGCGGTCTATAAGAGAGAGGTCTAAGTTGGCTGGAACGATGTCCTCCCCAATCCCTTCGGTAAGATAGGGGTATATCTCCTTAGGGTCTATCTGACCCGTCTCGTGGAGCTTCTGGAAAAGCGAACCGTAGGTATCTACCCCGATTACCTGAATAGCTGGATTTCGCTCCTTGAGATACTGAGCCACACCACAAATGGTTCCGGTCGTACCCATTCCCGCAACGAAATGCGTGATGCGCCCCTCGGTCTGCTCCCAAATCTCTGGCCCTGTGGTTTCGTAATGAGCCTGACGGTTGTGGAGGTTATCATACTGGTTAGGATAAAATGCGCCAGGGATTTCTTGAGCGAGGCGCTTAGCGACGCTGTAATACGAACGAGGGTCGTCTGGGGGAACATTTGTAGGGGTAACGATTACCTCAGCTCCCAAAGCACGAAGGGCATCTATCTTTTCCTTAGATTGCTTATCGGGCACGGTAAAAATGCAACGGTAGCCCTTAATGGCAGCGACGAGGGCAAGCCCCATTCCCGTATTACCTGAGGTGGCTTCAATAATGGTACCCCCGGGACGTAGTTGCCCCGCTTGCTCTGCTTCCTCTACCATCTTAAGGGCAATACGATCTTTGACGCTGTGCCCGGGGTTGAAGTATTCCACTTTAGCCAACACAGTGGAGGGCACCCCTCGGGTTACAGAGTTAAGCTGAACGAGAGGGGTGCGCCCAATAAGCTCCAGTAAGCTCTTGTACCACATTTTTACCGAGGACGAGCCCCACCTGTAGAGGTCCGGATACCTCCTCCCGTACCCCCATACGACGCGCTGGGACGAGGTCCCACAGGATCGTAAGTACTGCGCACGCCTGGAGCAGGAGAAGGGCGCGCTGCGGGTGCAGGAGCAGCGGTGCGACGAGGCGGTGTAGACGTACCTACCGAACTGCTTCGAGGCGGTGTATATACTGTATTGCCTCGTGGGGCAGTGTAGGTGCGAGGCATATAGTTCGGGCGACGAGAAGGAGCAGCGCTCCATCCTCCATCATACCAGACGGGACCTGCGTAATAGGTCCATCCCCATCCAGGCGTATAGTACCATCCCGGCATAGCAGCCCAGCCCCAAGTAGGCCCCCATCCCCAAGTAGGGCCCCAGCCCCAACTGGGTCCCCAAGCCACAGACCAGCCCCAACCAGGACTCCACCAAGACCTTCTCCAACCCCACCCAGGGCCGCACCACGGATCAAACCATGGGTCATACCAAACCCCTGTAGAGTAGCGCCGAATGCGGCAAGAGTAGCAGTAGTCATCATCCTCCCAGTCCCGTCGTCGAGAAGGACGCTCGGAACTCTCGTAGTTGTCGGCGCGAGCATCGACATCACCGCTATTTTCTGAGCTCTGCACCGACTGATTTAGGCGGGACCGTTCTTTTGCAGAGAGATACGTGTCATTTTGCGCCGTGCTGGCAGAGCGACTCGCTCCGCAGCCCCACGCTAAAAGGAGCACTAAGGCTCCTATCCAAAGTCGGACTACCGTTTTCATGGTCGTGTTACTTTTGCTGCCTACTGACAAATATACGAAACTCATGCCAATCCCGATGCAGACCGTCAGTGAATGGTATAACGAAATAGTAGAACGAGCCGGTCTCGCAGAACATTCCCCTGTGCGAGGCTGCATGACCATCAAACCTTACGGCTGGGCTTTGTGGGAAAATATCCAGCGGCCCTTAGATGAGGCCTTTAGGCGTACCGGGCATCAAAATGCTTACTTTCCGCTTTTTATTCCCCTAAGTTTTTTAGCTAAAGAGGCTCAGCATGTAGAAGGCTTCGCTCAGGAGTGCGCTGTCGTAACGCATTATCGCATCAAGACAAATCCCGAAACCCGTAACGTATCCATAGACCCCGAGGCAGCCTTAGAAGAACCCCTTGTAGTCCGTCCCACCTCTGAGACCATTATCTGGGACGCTTTTAGAGGATGGATTCAATCTTACCGAGACCTTCCCCTCCTTATCAATCAATGGGCTAATGTAGTTCGCTGGGAAAAGCGCCCCCGCCTCTTCTTGCGTACAGCCGAGTTTTTATGGCAGGAAGGTCATACTGCGCATGCCACAGCAGAGGAAGCCCTCCAAGAAGCGTTGCGCATGTTGGACCTATACGAGGAGTTTGTGCAAGAGTATCTGGCGATTCCCGTTATCAAAGGCCGCAAAACACCTAACGAACGCTTTGCAGGGGCTGTAGAAACCTTCACCATAGAAACCCTCCTCATAGACGGTAAAGCTCTTCAAGCGGGGACTTCGCACTTCCTGGGGCAAAACTTTGCTCGGGCCTTTGATGTAAAGTTCTTGAACGCTCAGAATGAGCTGGAGTACGTCTGGGCAACTTCCTGGGGAGTCTCTACTCGGCTGGTCGGGGCGGTTATTCTCTCCCACGGCGATGAGAAGGGGCTTATTCTCCCGCCCAAGATTGCGCCCATCCAAGTCATCATTATACCTATCTGGCGCAGTGAAGAGGAACGAGCCTCTATCGTCTCTAAGGCCCACGAAATAGCCGCGCATCTCCGCGCTAAAGGCCTACGCATCAAAGTAGACGATGACCCTCAGCATCGCCCAGGATGGAAGTTCAACGAATGGGAGCTTCGGGGCGTGCCATTACGCATTGCTCTTGGACCAAGGGATTTAGAGACCGATACCTTAGAGGTAGCTTGGCGATATACGGGTGAAAAGCAGACTTACCCTACCCAAGAAGCTATACAGCGCATTCCAGAGTGGCTTGAAGCTACCCAGCTGGCTCTTTTTGAGAGAGCCAAAGCGCGTATACAAAGTCAGACTCACGTCGTGGATAGTTACGCGGAAATGCGGGATATTTTAGAAAAAGCCGGCGGGTTTATTTTAGCTCACTGGGACGGCACAACTGAAACCGAACTCGCTATCAAAGAGGAAACAGGCGCAACGATTCGCTGTATCCCCTTCAATACAAACCCTGAACTGGGAAAATGTATCTACTCAGGACGAGTTTCACAGCAGCGTGTGCTTTTTGCACGAGCTTACTGATTTTTCCTGAATTTTCTCTTAATTAGGCCTATGCAAAAGACCCTACTTCTCTGGATAGGGGCCCTGAGCCTGTCTCTGATAGCCTTCAAGGAAGCTAACTCCAGCCAACCGCCGGTTGGATATAGCGGAGCCCCGAATGAAGGTACTTGCGCAAGCTGTCATGCAGGCGTTTCTACCGCTCCTACTATCGCCCTCACCCATAATGGCAGCCCTCTCTCAACCTATGCGCCAGGGGGAGCCCCTCTTACCCTTACCCTAACCGTCTCCCACCCCAGCCTATCTCGCTATGGATTTCAGCTTACCGTTCTAAGTGCGCAATCGGGACAGCAGAATATCCCCAATCAAGGCCTTGCCACAGGAAGTAGTAGTAACGTAGTGCTCCAGACGGGCTCGGGCGGGAGACGCTACATCGCTCATCAGGGCGTTTCCAACTCAGGCACATGGACTTTTGAATGGACCCCCCCTGCCACAAACGTCGGACCTATCACATGGTATATTGCTGCAAATGCCGTAAACGGGAACGGCTCCCCTAGCGGTGATGCCCCCGGCACGGCTACGCTAACCCTCAACCCGGACCAAGGTGCCTCCCTTCCCTTTACGATTCAGTCCCATGAGCTGAGCTTTCGGGAGGAGTTTAGCGAAGCCACCCTATATAACTTAGAGGGACAAGTCGTGGCTCGTATGTTCCCCAGTCAGGGCAGTAAGATTCAACTCCTACCCGGGCTATATATCTTATCGTGGCGCACAGCTCATGGGGAGTTTGCTCGGAAAATCTACATACCCAACTAAGAGACCCTACCCTCAGCTAAGGTACTGAAGTCCTTTCACCGCCAGAGTTTGGATTGTCAATAGACCGCATCCTTTCCCAATCGGATTAGTTCTGCTCTTCGTATGTCCCTAAGAGTAGATGGCGCTTATTCAGGGAAATGTCAGCAAGCCTCCTTTGCATTGAGTCAATATCTAATACACCCATCCTAAGGCGGGCCCTCCTTTCTTGCAGAGCCAGAGAGAAGTACATCTCAGTCAAATACAACCTTCATCTCTACCCGACGATTTCGTGCTCGGCCCTGAGGCGTAGCATTGGAGGCTATAGGTCGCAGCGGACCGAAGTATTCCACAATAAATCTATCCGCTGATACCCCTTGCGAGACCAGGTAGTTGCGAACGGCTTCGGCTCGCGCTTTAGATAACTTCATGTTATATTCAAGCGTGCCTTGATTATCGGTATGCCCTGATATTTTGAGCTTATAGGTGGGATTATCTATAAGGAGCATAGCCAGTGTATCCAGATAGGGAAGTGACCTTGGACGAATGATAGCCTTGGCGGTTTCAAACTCTAAATTTCGAAACGCCATATCCAGTATGCGCTTCTGCTCTTTGGGTATCTCAGGACAACCCCGATTAGCTGGCGTACCAGGAGTAAATGGACAGTCATCGTCTTTATCCAATACGCCATCCCTATCCTGGTCGGCAAATGGACAACCCTTATTTTCAGCAGGACCAGGTTGATCAGGACAGCGATCCTCTGCATCAGGGATTCCATCTCGATCTGTATCTGGGCATCCTTTGAACGCTATAAGTCCTGCTTGATTAGGGCAAGCATCCTCCTTATCGGGAATACCATCGCCGTCTGAATCAGGGCATCCCTTGAACGCAGCAAGTCCCGCTTGGGCAGGACATTCGTCCTCCTTGTCCGGAATGCCATCGCCATCGGAGTCAGGACAGCCCCGAAATTGAGGTAGTCCCTTTTCATCCGGGCAGATATCGTCTTTATCAGGCACATCATCACCATCTCTATCAGGGCAGCCCTTGAACTTAGCTACGCCCGACTCGGTCGGACAAGCGTCCTCCTTGTCTGGAATATCATCTCCATCGGCATCAGGACAACCCTGAAACTTAGGCACGCCCGGATCCAAGGGGCAAACATCATCTTTATCAGGGATGTGGTCTCCATCGCTATCAGGACAGCCCTGGAACGCCCACAAGCCTCCTACCGTCGGGCACATGTCCCGCTTATCAGACACGCCGTCTTTGTCTCTATCTCGAGGGCGTCGATACGGAATACCACTCTTGAACATAAAGTAAAAATCAACCGTACGCAGCGTAGGCTGTCCAAAAACCCAGTTCAAGCTATTTGTACCTACTACAAAGGGTCCAATTTTCACAGCAGCACCCCAAAGTCGATCACCCCACTCGTTTATGGTGAAAGGAATGCCCAGCGTAATGACTGGAGTCTCTAAACGGGGGTATATAGAGAAAAAGCGTAAAGTCCGCAAGCGTAGGTCATCCTTTCCAAACGGTATCACCCCAAGACCTCCTAAATACAAAGGCCCTCCGATGTGCCAATCCAAGCTTAAATTGAGAGCTATCTGGTTCCTCAAAATAAAATCAGGATTACTGTCTGCGATACCAAAACGATTTCTAAGGGTGTCGTTGAAGTCCCTGACAGATCGAAAGCGAACGGGGCGAAGATTCCATTCGTGTATCGTCTGATCCAGCCTATTTTGGGTAATCTCTATTTGGTTACTCAGAGGCCCTTTCACAAACCTCATCCTTGAGCGAATGTCCTGCAGAGCCACCCCTAATCGCAATGTATAGCGATCCCTATCTCGGCGCTCTAATCCCACCTCACCATCCATGTCATATACATATCTATCATACCTTGGCCGAAATTCATAAATCAAGCCCACATCCCCTGCTAAAGAAAACCGCGTCTGATTGTCAAAGGGGCGCTCTGAGATCTTGGTATAAATATCGTAATCAAAATCTTTCGCATGACCCCAGTAGAAGCGAGAACCATCCTGTATTGCCAAAGAGTCATCGTTGTAAAACTGATAGCGAAACCGCAGCTGGTCTACATAGAAGTAAGCTCCATATACACCATGAAGGTATCGCAACGTGAGTCCGCCTTTTAGGAGATGACGACCACTATTCACTAAGACTCGAGCGTAAGTAAGCGCTATATCATAGTAGGTGGCGTATTGAAAGCTAAGGTCTCCAGCATCAATCCACTGCCGCCAATAAGGCGGATACTCCAAGCTCTCATAGGCTAACTTGGCCAAACGATAATCTACATTATTCAGACTGAATCGGTTACGCAGACGCAGATTGAGGGCTATAGCGGAACGCCTTCCTAAAGTTAGGAGAAAGCTGGGCAAAAGAACCTGCTGTTCAAAGCGAACCTGCTTGAGCGAGGTATTCTGATAGTCATCCACCAAGTAAGTCTTCTGAAAGTCTATCGTATCAGGAAAATCTCCACCATATCGAATGAAGTCCGTGAGCAGCTCTCGGCGAGCTCCTACATAGTTATTGGAGAGATTCAGGCTCGTACCAAAAAACAGGAGATCAAACCTATATCGGCTGTCAGCTATGGAAGCGGGGTTGATCTGAGCGCCTAAGACTCCAGCCGAATGCCCTATCGCAAAGGGGAAGTACTGCTGGGCAAAAAGGGCGGATAGGCTCAAAATAAAATGTAGAGGGGAGGTCTTCATCGCTACAAAGGTATACTCGTCGCCCCTAATACCTCAGAGAAAAAAATCCGTAACTTTGTTTAGGCTACTCTCCAGCTTGTTCATCTTGCTTCTCTTCGGGTATGACCCTAGCCTGTAGCCAATAGACTCACTTCTAATCCAACACTTGAAAGCCGTTCGGGGAGGGGCAAGCACAGGCAACTGAGCTGCCGCAGCTCATCGCAGAAGGGGATCGTATATAATCTGGAAATAGTAGATTCCACCCACCTGAGGGCCTCCTGGGATTTGAACATACCGAGTATTGAGTAAGTTTTGCCCTCCAACCCGAAACTGAGTCTTCCACTTGGGCACGTTGTAAGAGATCTGTAGATCTACCCACTGAGCGGCTGGAACTGGACCTATGATAAGTCCATCCATCCTAAATGCATCTATCCACCTATAGTTTAGGCCTGCTCCCCAGCGACCAAAGCCCGTAAGGTATAATGCGCTACCCACCTTATGCCTGGGTGTATTGAAGTTAGGTAGGAGGCTCGGGTCTGATACACCTGACAATACCAATATAGCGTAGCTGTAGGAGAGCGTCCACAGTATCTTGGGTGTGATAGCATATTCTATCCCTGCTGAAGCATACTCGGCGAATACGCGCTCCTCATAGTTAGTCGCTGTACTATATTCGTAGAAGCGCCCGTCTCGCAGATTAGTAAGACCTTCTTCCGTTGAAGGGTCTATATTAGTAAGGCCTATCGGGCGTGTAGAGTTATTCTCATAGAGAGGCTCTGAGGAGATTACCCGCCGATACAAGACGAAATCTTGATAAAGAGCCCTTGCATACTCCACATCTATGTATAGACCTTGCAGGAGCTGGAAGCGTCCCCCCACTTCATACTGCTGGGTAAATTCTGGGCGGAGAGGGTCTAACCGAATAGGAACCAGGTATTGCCGAGCTAACCTTGCAAGGCTGTCCTTATCCTGAACACCCGCTGCAGCACGCTGATATGCTTGAACGGCGCTTGGCGAGAAAGCAAATCTATCTAATCCGAATATAGAGCGGGTTCGCTTAGTGCCCCCCAAGGTAATAGAGCGAAACCCTATGTCTAGAGCAATAAACTGGTCTTGAAGAGTAGGTATCCGGAAGCCGGTCTGGTAGGAAGCGCGCAGACTATGCTGTCGCTCTTTTCCAAAAGCATATAATAGAGCTATGCGCGGGGTGAATCGCCCCTGAAAATATTGACTTTTATCATAACGAATAGAGCCCAGAAAACGAATCCTCCGATCGAATAACCAGCGATTAGCTTGAATAAATGCTCCATATTCATGAACCCAGAAGGGTCCGTTATAATCAGAAAAGAGGGTTCCTCGGGTCTTAATGCGAAAGAGCCGAAGATTCCCTCCTATCAGTATATCCACCCACTTTCCTGTAATATCGGACAAGTCATACTGCACTTCATGATGATTGAAAGCAGACCGGTCGTAAAAACCTGCTTGACGATTGATACGAATGTATCCTCGATTTATTTCATCTACGACGGACTGAAAGTTAGGGTCTGTTGGCTCTAATCGCCGACGAAAAGGACCACGGGGTAGTCCTACGTTTTGGGCTATTGCCGCATAAGTAGGGGAGGGCTGAGTGATCGTATCAGCATACAGACGCGCCTGCTCATGAGAACTGTACATAGCATATCCTTCATGATAGAGAACAAACCAAGCCGGATCAGGCTTAGCCCACTGATTGAGAAAAATAGCTGTAAAGCGACTATCATAGGCTTGCCCAGAGCTTTCCCAGCTTCCATAACTTCGGATAAAGAAGCGACGGCCTTTCAGCTCTATTTTGTGCTGATGGAATAGAACGTTGCGCAATACATTACGATTAGCAGCCTGATAAATCGTATTCCCGTTAGAAAAGAAGCTGCGCCAGGAAAGCTCCAAGTTGTCCGTCAAAAAGTACTGAAGCTGAGCAGTATATTTCTGCATAAACACCTCAGGGTTAATGAGGTCTCGGTCTCTATATCCCGTACGCGCAATGTAAAAGCGCTCGTTTATTCCAAAAAGTTGAGGGAGAGGCCCAAGAGCTGTGTTAAGGATGCGAACCTCATCTCCGTATGTATTGACACCATCGTAGCCTGGATTCTGGAGGCCCGGCGAGGTATATTGAGGGTCGGCCCCCGTATAACTACCTTGATCACTGTAATCGGTAGCCAGCCAATCTGTCGCTCGTAAATATTCTGCTAAAACCTTGAAGGAGAGCCGTTCTAAAATGGTCTGTGCATAGCGGGCGTTTAGATGAAGATAAGGACGAGTGGAAATCTCAGAACCAAGGTGGTTGACGCCGAGGCGAAAAGATGCGGATAGACCTGGATATTGACGAGGAGGCCGAGAGTACATGTCTAATAACCCGTTGAATGCATTAGGGCCATAGAGCGCAGAGGCAGGACCTGCTGTAAGCTCCATTCGTTCTAAATCTATCTCGGGAGGTGCCGAAAGAAGCCCAACAGGAAACCCAAAAACTGGAGCTATCATCTCTATTCCATCTACACGCTGCACAAATCGAGGGTTTCCTGGACCGCCGAAACCTCGTGTGTTGATTACAGGGAAGTTGATAGATTGGTAGCTAACATCTACATTTTTCATCGTGGCGAGCTGCTGAAATATATTTGCGGCTGGTGCGGCCTGAAGTTCTCGGATTCCCAGCCGAGTAACCGTTACAGGCGCTTCTAACACAGTCTCAGGTAGTCGACTGGTGCTAATCACGACCTCTCTCATTGCCACTCCGCCCTCTTTCAGAAAGATTTGGATGGCTTCGGATGAAGTAACCTGTACTTCCGTCGTTTGATAGCCTATATAACTCACCTCTAAGGTCAGAGGCAGGGACCCTATGACAGCGAGGCGAAAGCTCCCATCCGATCCAGACACCGTACCCGCTAAGTTCCCCTTGACACGTATGTAGGCACCAGGCAGAGGGTCTTTCGTTGTTGCATCTCGTATCACACCCTGAAGGGTTATGCTAGTAGGAGCTGAAGGTTTAGATTTCTCAAGGAGGCGGGGTACTTCCCGCTCTTCCTGCGCCCATGCGAATCCAGAGATAAGGACGGAGAGTAAAATTCGCCTCATGCAGCAAATATAGCCCTCTTTGCAAAAAAGTCAGGCCTATGTAAGGTGATTCCTAAAACTTCAAAGTCCGAGCTATAGCCTCTGAGAGCGTTCCATCCCCGATGCGATAAGTAATACCCACTCCGCGAATCCCTAAAATCGGGACAATACCCTGGATAACATTCGTGGAAAATACCTCTTGCATTTCAGAAAGCTGTTCTGGACGGTAAAATCCCTCCCGCACCTGAACCCCGAGCTGACGAGCTGCTTGAAGGGTATGCGCACGAAGAATGCCGCGTACACATCCCGTACGCAAGGAGGGAGTATGTAACACCTTGCCATCCCAGAAGAAGAGATTAGCCCGGCTCGTTTCAGCGATATAGCCCTCAGCCGAGAGGACTATGCTGTCATCACAGCCCTGTAACCGAGCGTAAGCTGCAGCCTGTACATATCCGATTGAGCTGAGCGTCTTATACGCACTCCAAGGTGTGAATGCTGTGAAGCCCCCTGGAAACACTACCAGTCGCTGAGCCACCCCAAGCGGGAATGAGCCTCCTGCTAAGGGTACTATGCCTAACCGCAGATGCGATTCTGATGTGGGCGGGGCATATGTCCCTTCACCCGCTCTGTATAGAACCAGTTTGAGACGCGCTTCCTCATGAGCTTGACCATAACGAGTAAGTTCTGCTTCCAAGACTTCCAGGGAAAGGGGGATAGAAAGAGAAAGAACTTGGGCTGCTTCTCTGAGGCGACGCAAGTGATCCGATAAGAACAAGCATCGCCCTTTCCAGACTCTTATCGTTTCAAAGACGCCGTCTCCGAATAACTCACCTCGGGTGGGCGGAAGAGTCTCCAGCCAGTAACCGTTCGCATAGAGGTACCACATTATTTCTCGTAAAGGTAGCAAGTGAGTCTAAGGCTGCCTCCCTTTCCCAACGCCGATGCCCTACCTGATTAGATATGGCCCGGAAAGTATAAACAGGGGCCCCCACAGCGTGTCCGAATAGATAAAAGGCAGCACCCTCCTGTGTTTCTATCGTCGCCTCTGGATAGGAACGGCTCCAATAACGGGCTTCGCGCCGATTAGCGCTAAGAGCGTGTAAAGTAAGGCCGATACCCCGAGCCAGGGATAAAGGAGAAGGCGGCGCCATCCATTCTAAGGGAAATCCATCCCGCAGCCATTCAGGGGTCGGTATAAATCGACGGCTATATCGCCTTCCTAAATCACCCCAGATTTCTTTTTCAACATAGACTATTGAGCCCAAGGGGTGTTTGCCATTATAGCTGCCTGCGATGCCAATTACAATAAGACTCAAGGCTACTGGCTGTTCTGTAAAGTAACGCCTCCAGAGGGTATGCAGGGTAGCCAAAGCTCCTACACCCGTATATTGAACTGCGTAGGGATGGGCGGCTGGTCGGATAGCCTCAGCTTCCAGCCGACTCGGTGTGAGCAGCCAAACAGTCCGATCAACACTCACTAGGCCAAGCCAAGTCCTAAAAAGAGCATGTCATCCGTTTGCGGTGCATTACCTTGCCATGCCCGAAGGGCACGCTCTAAATACTCCTTTTGCCTATCAAAGGGTTGGCGCATCAGCTCTGAGAGAAGGGCTTCCACCCGCTTGGTGCCAAACTTTTTACCCTCTTCATCCTGCTGATCGGCAATACCATCACTATACACATACAGGTAATCCGTAGGCTCAAGGGGAATGGTATGCTCCTGGGCTGTCTGCCCGAGCAAGTCTCCAAAGCTAAAAGGATATCGCTCCAAAGGGATTAGCTCACCTTGTCTCGCTATAAAGCCCTTTCCGCGAAGAGAGACGTAAGAAAGCTTCAATCGGATGCGATCTATAAGCAGAATAGTTCCGTCCACGGTTACAGGTATAGGCAACTTCCGGCGGAAAAGATAGCTGAGCCTTTCATCCAGCTCTTCGGCAAGTCGCTCTGGACTCCATATACCGCGTTCTATCACCTGATGACGCAGCTCTTGAAGAAATAAGGCACTCACCAACCCACCTGCCATGCCATGTCCTACACTATCACCCACGAAAATAAGCAGACGCCCCTTTTCTTCATGAGCCCAGAAAAAGTCTCCACTTACAATCTGTAGAGGCTTCCAGACGACAAAATGCGGCAGTTCAATCTTAGTCTCTCCCTCTGGAGCAAAGGGCAGTAGGGCAAGCTGTATGGCATGAGCAAGTTCTAAGTTGGAGAAAAGATCAAGGGCAAGCTGGTTCCGCTCCACACGTAGCTGCTCCTCTAATTCTTTCTGGCGGGTGATGTCCACTCGCATAGAGACATACCGAAACGGGTAGCCTTCGGCGTCTAACAACGGACCGACAGTTGCTAACACCCAGTATGCTCTACCATCTTTGCGCCGATTCTTGATTTCTCCTTGCCAGATTCGACCCGCTTTTATGGTATCCCATAGCTCCTTGAAGACTTCTTTCGGCATATCGGGGTGCCGCACAATGTTATGGGGCCGACCCAGCAGCTCATCTAATGTAAAGCCAGATACTTCGCAAAACTTGGAATTGGCGTAAGTAATGATGCCTCGAGTGTCTGTCTCGCTGATTATGGCAAAGCGGTCAAGTATCAGTCCACGGTCTTTGAGCTCTCGCTCTAGGGCCCCCAACCGTTCTCGCAGGGAGGCTTCATTAGCTTCATACTGAGCTAAGTTAGTAGCCAACTGAGAGAGAAGCTGATTCAGAGTTTGTGCCGATGGTAGCTGCATACGGGATAACGAATACCCTTGCAAAGATAACTCTATCTCCCAAGCCAGGTACCACTTGCCCAGCAAGCCTTTTACGCCTTTCTTAGCCCAGACAATCCCCTGCCTTCCATCCAGACCAACTGGATTCAACCCTGAGTCGCTGGAAAAATCTTGACTCAAATCCATAGGAAATTTACCCTTCTTCCCCTCAGCGGCAACGCCATCTTGTAGGCAGAGACATACATTCCCCTTGGCTTGGTTCAGTTAGGGTAGATTTCTCCGAAGCCCAAGCTGAACTGCGGCATGAGAAGAATATCCAGGTTGAAGCCCTACCTTACCCCGAAGCTGTTATGGGCTTCTCGGTTGGTAGGACTTACTTCTTCATCCTCTCATCCGCACCTTCAAGTTTTCAAGGTGAGCGAAAAGCTCTTCTCTTGTCTTATTCTGATAGATGGGTGGAAGCAGGCTGCGACGAGTGCATTCCAAGACAGCAAGGTAAGTCATGTAAGCGACTTCCTCTGGGTAGCTAGGGGGAAGAAAGTCCTCTAAAGCCGCTTCTATATGAGACCAATCCACTTGAGGCGCCCCCATAGCGACAGCCAGAAGGCGGGCTCGGGTAAGCACCGCTTCCCATTCAGCTCCAGAGAAGGCAGGCAGCTTTTCCCAGAGCTCGGGTTCCTGAGGGAAAGTCAGACCGCCTATGCCCAGTCGCCTTGCGAGGGCTTCTACTACTTCCTTTTTTTCCTGAGGAGTGGTAGGCGGGAAAAGAGGGATGTGTTCCTCAGCTCGCCCTTGCCGTTTGAGATCAACAGGAAGGAGGTCTGGACGGGCTGTGGCTAAAAACCATAAAATGCGACCGCGATGACGCGGGTCGCTCATAAAGTGAGCCATGCGTCCGAAGACGCGAGCGCTCACTCCTCCATCGCCTTCACGCTCTCGTCCTCCAAGCTGGGTATCCGCTTCATCTATCACTACTGCTACCGGCGCCAAGGCTTCCAGCAAAGACAATATCCGATCCAGATTCGCTTCGGTCTCTCCCACCCATTTGGAGCGGAAATTCTTGAGCTGAACCATCGGCATGCCTATCTCGCCGGCGAAACAACGAAGAAGGAAGGTTTTGCCCGTGCCCACGGGTCCTGTAATAAGGAAACCCATAGGAATCACAGCGGTATGACCCCTCTTCAAAGCCTGGGCCACCTGTCGGAGGTAGGTTTTAGCTGCATGGTGTCCCGCAACCGCATCCAAGGTAAGGTGAGTGCTCATAAACTCTAAGAGGCCCCCAGCTTGAGCCTCTACGAGCTGCTTCTTACGCTCTATGACCTGAGCTTCAGTCCACGGGGTCGGACTCTCGGCGATTTCGGCTAAGAGCTTCTCTATCTGAACAAGCGTAAGTCCGCCCAAAGCTATCGTAAGGGACTCAAGGGTTTGATTCTGGAGCCGTTCTTGTAGCAGAGGGCGACTCTCCCACTGAGCGCTTATAAAAGCTCGACGCTCCTCCACCATGGGGTAAGGGATGCGGATAGCTGAAAGGTGGGGATTAGATACCAGCTTGGGATGCAACTCATTTAGACTCTCAGTCAGCAAAAGCACAGTAATATCGGACTGTAAAAAGAGGGGAGATTGCGCCCACTGAAGGAGGTGAAGCAGAGTGATGCGCTCTTCGGCTGAAGAGTATCCCCCAGCGTTTGGAACCAGCGTTTCGGCAAACTCTATAATCAGGGCTAATCGACGGCGATCCTTGAGCCTTCGCTGAAAGTACTGATAAAGAAGAGGAAAAAGCTCAGCAGGCGACCGAGGCACTGATATAGAGTCTCGGAGGAACTCATTCAGGTCTCGTTGAGAGGTCGCATCCCTCGGCAAGAGACCAGAAGCCCGATTGTAAAAAAAGAGTAAGTCTCTCCGCCTGAAGAGTACAGAAGCGTAAAACTCTCGAGGTGTGTAAGCCTTGCCCTCACTCCATACATAGTCGTGGATATTTCCGTGGAGGATGAACAGCACAGTACGCCCTGCGTAATACTGGCGAGCCAACTCCTGCACCCATCCAGGTAGAGAAGGGCTCATCGGAAAAGGCCCACACTGAGGTGTCCTTGGGCATCTTTACCTGCCCGATACATCCCAGGGGTATTGAAGTAGAAAGCCACCTCCCCCTGAGGCGAAACAGCAATGACCCCTCCCGTACCGCCAATAGGCTCCAAGCGTTCTTTGAAGGCTTGTTGAATCGCTTCTTTTAGGGATAAACGGGCGTATCGCAGGCGGGCAGCGATATCATACGCTAACACACTCCGGACAAAGTACTCTCCATGTCCTGTAGCCGACAAGGCAACGAGCCCATTTTCGGCATACGTACCTGCACCGATAATAGGAGAATCCCCTACGCGTCCGAGCCTTTTACGAGCTATACCCCCTGTAGAGGTAGCTGCGGCAAGGTTACCGTATTTATCCAGAGCTACGGCTCCAACAGTGCCCTGGGTCCAGATAACCTCTGGCTGAGACATGTCTTGATTCCGTAGAGGAGGAAGCTCCCAGAGCTTAGCTAAGCTGTCCGCTCCCTCTCCCACTATCAGAACATGCTCTGTTCGCTCCATGATCAGACGCGCCAGCGTAACGGGATTTTGAACTGAGCGAGTCGCCGCTACCGCCCCTACTCGTCGCGTCTTTCCATCCATGATGGCGGCGTCCAGCTCCGCAAAGCCTTTCTCATTTAGGACAGCACCTCGTCCAGCATTGAAGTAGCCTGCGTCTTCTAAGCGACGCACAGCGACTTCCACCACTTCCAATGCCATGCGCCCTTGCTCCAACAACTGATAGGCTTCTTCTACGACAGAACGGAGATAAGTTTCTATTTCTTGGGCTTTGCTGGGCGATAGATTTTGAGGTGTAATAGCTCCAGCCCCTCCGTGTACGGCGATCGCTATTGGCTGTGCCATAAGTAGATTCCAAAATACCAATAGACCCTCAATGCAGCGCATATAAAGTGCCCGCCGTGGTCAATACATACACCGAGCCGTCTAAAACATGAGCTGCCGCTTGAATCGGTGCATCCAGCTTAGTCTTCCAAGCAACCTTACCTGTAGGTATTTCTATGGCATAAAACTGCCCATCCATGGCTCCTATGTACAGAAATCCTTCTGCCAGAGCCGGGGAGGCTTTGAAAGTTCCCTTAATGCGAAAAGTCCATTTTTCTTGCCCTGTCTTGCTATCTAATGCAGCTAAAAGGCCGGATTCGCTGGCTACAAATATCACATCTATATCCTCCGCTAAGGCTGGAGACGCTGTTACTTTACCAGCCGTGCTAAAGCGCCAAAGCTCTCGGCCTGATTTAGCATCTACAGCATACAAGTTCCCATCATCACTACCGAAAAAGACTATCCCTTTAGACACGATAGGTGTAGTATTCACCTCATTTTCAGTACGGAACTGCCATAGAAGTTTCCCGTCGCTAAGCGACAAGGCATAAAGGTTGTAGTCGTCTGACCCCACGTAAACGACTCCTTCTGCGATGGCGGGCCCAGATTGAACGACACGCCCCGTAGTGTACTCCCAACGCTTTTCACCTGTATTTCTATCTAAAGCATACACATTGTAGTCATGACTGCCGAAAACGATAACATCGCCTGTGATAGCAGGGGGAGACTGGACTGCAGCGTTCGTTTGGAAGCGCCAGAGTTCCTTTTTGCTTTCCTCCAGAGCATAAAAGTATCCATCGTCGCTGCCGAAGTAGACTTTTCCCTCGTAGTAAGCTGCTGGGCAGGCCACATAATCCCCAGTGGTATATTTCCAGAAAATTTTTCCATCTGAGAGGTTGATGGCGTACATATTCTTATCCTTCCCCCCTACGAATACGCGCATACCAGCGGCCACAGGGGCCGAGGTTTCAGATACGCCATTCTGAATCTTGAGCTGCCAGCGGATGCCATTGAGCTTAGGCAGAGCTTTCGTGCGAAAAGCCCCTGTGCGGCGAGCGATGCTCCGATAAAATCGGATGTTGCGATTCAGCTCTTCCTTGGACTGCGGATCAGGCTGAGCCCACAAAAAAGTGGCGATAGCGATAATCCAGTACCGCATGCGGCAAAAATAAGCCGAAGAGCCCTATGGTCTGCCTTAGTAGACCGTTGTCTAAATAGGCTCGTAGCTGTGATGTACGCTCTCTTCCAGGTATGGGTGATTCCGAGCCATGAGAGCGGGAGCGTTTTCTAAATAGCGAGCCCCTTGCCACAGGATTCCGGCCACGCCTACAAGGAAGAACCCTATCTCCATTGGACCAAGCCCCCCTGCCTTGCCCGCCACAGAGGGCATAACAACCATAAAGGTATCCAGCCAGTGGGTAAAAAGGAGCGTCCCCGACACAATCCCCAGCCACGCATAATTTCGCTTTATGCTTGCGCTCATAAGCCCCAGCAGCGGCAGAAGAAAATTCAAGACAATCGTGAGATAAAAGATAGGCACATACTGGGGATTGACATGAGCTCGGATTCGCTCATAAAACCAGAAGGTCTCTTCCGGAATGTTGGCATACCAGATCAGCATGAACTGACCATAAAATATATAGGTCCAAAAGATGCTGAATGCAAACACAAACTTCCCTAAATCATGGATGTGACTGTCATTGACGCCCGATAAAAATCCATTGAGCTTGAGGACGACAGCAGCAAGGGTGATAAAGCATAAGGTCGTAATCCAGAGATTGGCGAAATTGTAAACAGCAAACATGGTACTGAACCAGTGCGGAGAAGTGCTCATGAGCCAATCCCAGCTACCCACTGACCAGCTCAGAGCGAAGAATACAATAAAGCCTGCCGCTAAACGGCGAAGGTTATGAAAGTAGCGTACCTGCCCTGTCTCATCCAGCTGCTCCCAGTTCCAAACAAAACCCCGCCAAAACAGCAGCCACCCCCCAAGAATGATGACAAGCCTAACTATGAAGAAGGGGAGATTCAGATAGCCGCTTTTATGCTGGAGTATTTCATCTTTCGCCACAACATCCGCATGCGTCCATTCATAAAGCACCCCTGAGAAAGACACGACTACGACGGCTAAGAGGCCCGCTGTCCAAGGCAAAAGCCGAGCAAAGGATTGAGGTATGCGTTGGAGGAGGACGTACCATCCTGCATTAGCCGCATAACCTACCGCCATAAAAAACATAGAGAGCACACTCACCCCTAAGGCGTACATGGAGGTGATAAGGAGATTTGCCGAGAGGCGACTAAGCCAAGGAGCCGCATGGTGACCATGGTGCTCCGAATGATGCACCGCAAAAGCCTGGTAAAGACCTACCCCTATCAAGGCTACGCCTATTAGGAAGGCATATACCAGAATCCTGCGGAGATGAGGAGGAAGGGTAAATCGCTCCTTCCAGTTGATTGTATGAGAAGATTCGTGAGCCATAGGTAGTTATGGAGTTTTAGTTTTTGGATTGAGCTTCTTCAGCAAGGCCTTTGGCACGCAGTTCTTGGACATACAGAATGACTTTCCATCGCTCTTCGGGGGTAAGCTGAGAGGCATGAGAGCCCATTAAGTTCTTCCCGTAAGTGATACTATGAAACATTTTTCCTTCAGGGAGGTCCCGAAGCTGTGGACCGTAATAGGAAGGCACCTGTGGGTATTTACCAGCTTGTACGATGGAGCCCAGTCCATTCCCCTTCTCTCCGTGGCAGTGAATGCAGTAGTATTCGTAGAGCTTTTTGCCTTCGGCGAGATTCTCTGGAGTTTTGGACAGGGGGTTTTTGAGCTTTTTGCCGGCTTCCTCATAGCCTTCGTTTGTATTAGGAAAGGGATAGAGGTAATCCGCTTTACCCCGAGGGACGGTCCCAGCGACGGGTTCTCTCACATGCTTTCCATCTGAAGAGTACGCAAAATAGTCAGTCTGAGAGTAAGGATCCAAAGGAATAGAGTGGTACATCTGGGGAGCGTATTCTATCCCCGTGTCTCGAGGATCGGTGGCTGCACATCCACTCATGACTATAACCACCAGGAAAATAGAAAGAGGGCCTATTATGGCATGTGCTCTCATAGCTCTACGATTTTGGCTTCAAAAGCCCCAGTTTTCCTAAAGAGGTCGCGAGCTTGGTCCCAGACTTTTTCATCAGCGATAGCCATCACCATGGCATCATCGGTCTGACGAACGTCATACACTCGCGCTCTACGCCCAGGATAGAGGCGATTGACAAAGAGATAGGATAAAAACATCAGTACTCCAGCAAATAAGATCGTCAGCTCAAATGTTATGGGAATAAAACTTGGAAAAGGCAGGTGGGACTTACCACCAATATTTATAGGCCAATCAATCGTGTACATATATATCTGCATGGAAAGAGCCGTAAGGGTACCCATCGCTCCATAAACAAAAGCTGCATCTGGAAGGCGTGATTTTTTCAGATGAAGGGCATGGTCAAGTCCATGAACAGGAAAAGGGGTGCAGACCTCATGAATAGGAATACCCTCTTTTTGGAAGGCCTCTACAGCTGAAAGAAGCTTATCCTCGTCGTCGTACAACCCTATCAGATATTTGGCCATAGTCCTTATGATTGAGGGGTATCAGGGTCCATGGCAGGTTGAAAGGCAGGCGCAGCAGCTCCTTGGCGCTTCTTAGTTTGATAAGCCTCCCAAGAAAGCCCCGCATATTGATCGCCAGAGGTTTTTAGGATACTTTTTGTTTCGGCTGCAGCTATAACAGGTAGAAACCGAGCGAAAAGCAGATAAAGCGTAAGGAAAAGACCAATGGTTCCTACAAAAATCGTAACCTCTACCCAAGTAGGCGTATACATACGCCATGAGGAGGAGAGAAAATCTCTGTGGAGGGATGTTACAATGATAACGAAGCGCTCAAACCACATGCCAATATTTACGAAGATGGAGATGACGAACACAAACCAGGGACTGCGGCGAAGCTTCTTAAACCAGAAGACCTGAGGGATCAAGAGATTGCAGCTTACCATCGCCCAGTAAGACCACCAATAAGGACCAAAAGCCCGATTGAGGAAGATATACCGCTCCCAGTAAGAACCCGAATACCAAGCAATAAAAAACTCCGTGGCGTAAGCAAACCCTACCATCATCCCAGTAGCCAAGGTAACTTTGGCCATTGCATCTATATGTTCCAAAGTGATGTAATCCTTGAGGTCTAAAACCTCTCGAGTAATGATCATCAGCGTAAGTACCATCCCAAATCCCGAGAAAATCGCCCCTGCGACGAAATAGGGGGGAAATATAGTAGTATGCCACCCCGGTAGGATGGAAGTAGCGAAGTCAAAGCTCACGATGGAATGTACCGAGAGAACGAGCGGGGTGGAGAGCCCGGCTAACACGAGCGATACCGCTTCAAACCGCTGCCACTGCTTAGCACTACCCGTCCATCCGAAAGATAGGATGCTGTAAGCGTAGTAAGCAAAGCTACCCGGCTTGGCTCGGTCTCGCACCATCGCTAAATCAGGGATAAGGCCCGTGTACCAGAATAGCAGAGAGATAGTGAAGTAGGTACTTATCGCAAAGACGTCCCAAAGCAAGGGGGAGTTGAAGTTCACCCATAGAGAACCGTGGGTATTTGGCAAGGGGAGGAACCAGAACGCCAACCATGGACGCCCCATATGAATGATGGGGAAAAGACCAGCACAAATCACAGCGAATATAGTCATGGCTTCGGCGGCTCGGTTTATAGCCATGCGCCAGCGTTGGCGGAAAAGCAGAAGAATCGCCGATATAAGGGTGCCTGCATGCCCTATACCTATCCAGAAGACGAAGTTGGTGATATCAAATGCCCAACCCACGGTTTTATTGAGTCCCCACGTACCAATCCCTACCCATAAGGTATAGGCAATGGCTCCAAAGCCAGCGAGCATCACCGCCGCTGTAAAGGCAGTAGTCAAATACCACTTCCAGCTCGCAGGCCCTAAGATGGGCGACGCCAGATCAGTCGTGATCTGGCGGTAGGTTTTATGCCCTAAGATGAGAGGCTCACGAATCGGACTTTCAAACATAGCTATACATGTTGGGTTTGAGGGAGTTCTTCGTTTCGGATCTTGACCATATACCGGATGGAAGGACGAACATTGAGTTCTGAGAGGGCATAATAACCCCTTGGCTCTTCGGACCGCTTAGAGACGAGGCTATCTGGGTCATTAAGATCACCAAAGACGATGCCACCGGTGGGACAAGCCTGTTGGCAAGCGGTCTTTACATCTCCATCTCGGAGAGGGCGTCCTTGCTTCTTAGCCTCTAACTTAGCTGCTTGGATGCGCTGCGTGCAGAAGCTGCATTTTTCCATCACTCCTCGGGCCCGCACCGTTACATCGGGATTGAGTACCATACGGCCCAGTTCATCAACGGGATTGAAGACCCACCGTTCCGCATTCGTATAATCAAACCAGTTGAATCGGCGTACTTTATAGGGGCAGTTATTCGCACAGTAACGAGTACCGACGCACCGGTTGTACACTTGCTGATTGATACCTTCGGAGCTATGGGCGATAGCTAAGACCGGGCAGACCGTCTCGCAAGGAGCATGGTCACAGTGCTGGCATAACATTGGCTGGAAGAAAGCTCGTGGAAAGTCCTCTGGAGGAGCAGGGGGAAACTCCTCCGGTTTACCTGTGTGTCCAGCTATGGAAGTAAAGTATCGGTCTATCCGTATCCAGTGCATGTCCCGGCCGCGACGCATTTCGTCCCGGCCCACAACAGCGATATTATTCTCTGCCACACACGCCACGACACAAGCCCCGCATCCTATACATAGATTCAGGTCTATAGTCATTCCCCACCGGTGGCCAGGCTGCTTATGCTCTTTCCACCAGAGATTAATCAGCTTGGGTTCTTCGTGATTGCCCGCATGGCGGTCAGCCTTATAGGCTGATAAGGAGGCTTCTCGGATGTATTCACGCCCCACGTAGGTTTCCCACTGCTGAATGCGAGCCAGCTCATAAGTTTGAGGCAACTTTTCGACGGAAGCGCCCAAAGCGACGCAACTGCGATGACCAGAAGGCGCCTTGGTGAAAAAGACAAACGCATTTTTGCCAACCCCTACGGCAGCTCGCCCCCCTGCTGTGCGCCCATATCCCATAGCGACAGCTATAGTCTTGGGGTCGGCTCCAGGCAGAACATAAACAGGGAGCTCAACGCTTACTCCTCCTACTTTCAAGCGAATGACATCGTTGGACTTCAGTCCAACCTGGCGAGCATAGACGGGAGACACCACGGCATAGTTATCCCATGCGACGCGAGAAACGGGGTCCGGGAGCTCTTGGAGCCACGGGTTGCCCGCATTCATTCCATCACCAATACCCACTTTCTCATACACATAGACCGATAAGGACATGTCCTCATGCATTTCGGGAAGCTGTGCCACCCACTGAGAAGGATTCCAGTTGATTTTGGCTTTGGGCTGAGGCTCAGGGACTTCCACAGTCATATTTACTACACCCCGCTCTAAGGCCTTCAACCAAAAGAGCTCTGCAGTTTCAGTAGGGAGGAAGGGCTCAGTAGAAGGCCAGAACGGCTGTAGCTTCCCAGCATTACCCAACTTAGCAAACTCCTTGTACGCAGGAAATACATTTTTCTCCCAGTAGGACTTGAGGTAGTCCATATGGGATTCTCCTCGCCCCAGCCAACTAAGAAGCATCTCTGGGAACGACTTCGTTGAAAAAATCTTGGATATGGTAGGTTGCTGAAGGGTATAAAGACCCTCGTAAGGCTGAGCATCACCCCAGCTTTCTAAGTAATGATCCTCAGCCAATACATATTGGCATTTTCGGGCTGTCTCGTGCTCATGGATATGGATAGCGACCGTGAGAGGAATGGTTTTGAGTGCAGCTTCCACTGCATCGGACTCGGGATAATCATAGACGGGATTTATCCGATAAAACAGAACAGCTCCAACTTGACCTTTTTGGGCTTCGCTGAGAAAAGTCTCGAAGTCCCTATCCCTCTCGCTCCTCAGAAGGCAAGCTGGTTGCACGTAGGCTGTATTTCCATAGCTGTCTAGTAGAAGGTTTATACCAGCGACGAAAGCCTGAAGGGCGGGGCTGTGAGAGCGAGCAACTACGAGGGCCCTACCGCGAGCCTTCCATAATCGCTCTGCTGCATGTTGGATATCGCCCTTTGGGGTATCCCACCGATCGTTCGTGGCAGGGGGCTGACCCGCTAACTCGGCCACCCGATTATAAAGGCTGGTAATCGCACGCTGTATCTCTATTGGCGAGAGCGATACACGACGATCTGCACTCAGGCCCGTGATCGTGGGCACCGACTCAAACTGCATGTGATAGCTCAGATCAGTGCGGTCCCCATAAAGCTGGCGGTTCTGGGCCCATTGATAGGCAAAAGTGGTCGGGTCCAACCAGGTGCCCAAAAAGTCTGCATTGAATCCCACGATCACTTCGGCTTTATCAAAGCGATAAGTGGGCGCCACGCGCCGCCCAAATATTACTTCATGAGCGGTCAGGAGGGCATCGTATGATTCGGGAGCGTAAATGACATGACGAGCGTTCTTAAACACAGCGAGCCACTCCTGAATGAGTGCTTGAAGAGATGGACTGATGAGAGGAGGCGTAATGAGATAGATGAAGCGACCCAAAGCATCTTGAGCTTTGAGCTTCTCCATGAAAGCCGCACCAAAAGCCGCCCAGTCCGTTTCTTTACCGTCTATTTTGGGCTTCTGAAGGCGTGTGTGGTCATACAAGGAAAGTACTGAGGCTTGACCCCTGGGGTGGGTGCCTCCACCCGCGAGCGGATAAGAAGGATTGCCTTCTATCTTGATGGGACGACCTTCCCGTACCTTGGCTAAAACAGATTGAAATATCTGCCCATCAAAGTATGTCGTTGCATAATAGTCCGGGAGGCTCGGCAAATGCTCAGCGGGCTTTTTGACATAGGGAAGGGCATATTTTACAGGCGTTTTCTCGCAAGCCGCCAGAACAGCTGCACTGACAGTGATGCCGCACCATTTGAGAAAGTCGCGACGAGTCGTATTGGAGTCCTCACCCCAGAGGATTTCTACGGGGATATCTTTATCCAGCTCTTGCATAGGCTCAATAGTGGCATTTGGAACATTCCAACCCCCCTATCCTTTCCACTGTAACTTCCTTCTCTTTGAGTTGCTCGTGGAGGCGAGCATAATACGGATTCGCTGCGAGGTCCACTTTAGTCTGTCTGTGGCAGTTTATACACCATCCCATGCTAAGGTCGCTATACTGATAAACTTCTTCCATTTCCTCTACTGGCCCATGGCAGGTTTGGCAGGCGATACCTCCTACCTTGACATGCTGAGCGTGATTGAAGTAGACATAATCGGGCAGATTATGAATGCGGACCCACTCTATCGGCTTGCCTTGTTCCCAAGATGCCAAGATTTTGCCGATTTCCTTCGTGCCATAGCGGGAGCCCTCTTGAATATAAGTGTGGCAGTTCATGCAGATGTTGGTAGAGGGTATCGTAGCCGACTTGCCTTTCTCCACGCCAATATGGCAGTATTGGCAGGCTATCTTGTATTCACCAGAGTGGGTTTTGTGAGAAAAAGCGATAGGCTGAACGGGTTGATAACCCTTATGAAGCCCGACAGAGCGGGCCTTCTTAATGGTGGCGTTAGTGAGCCAAATGACGGCAAGCAGGGCGGCCAGGGCAATGAAGCGTCGAGACACCAAGAGCTTACGAATCCTTTCTATGGCTGCAGGCTGAGAAACGGCTGATGGCTCAGGTTCAGGTCGCAAGAGACGAGATAGGGCTAGCGTGGCCACCAGCAGGGCGATAGCTATGGCTCCTAAGGCCAGAACAAGCACCCAGAGGATGGGGCTAACCTCTCCACCTCCTCCCGCAGCATTAGAACCCCCTTCGGCCACAGCTGCGGGAGCTGAGTCGCTAGCTTTAGAGAGAGCCTCCGTTTCGGCCTTGATATAATCCAAAATGGACTTTATCTCCGCATCCGACAAAGCAGTAAAGGCCGTCATCACGGCCTTATTGTACTCTTCATAGAGCTTTTTGGCGTAGGCCGAGTTTTTGAAGTTGCCATTTATGTAAGCCTGAGAGTTGTGGATAAACTTGGTGAGCTCCGCTTCATCCCCTCCCCATCGCTCATGGACACCTTTTAGAGCAGGACCTACAACTCGGCGATTTATGGCGTGGCAGGATGCGCAGTTAGCCTGGAAAAGAGCCTTGCCATCCTGGGCCCACACAAACCCTATCAGGAGCCATAGACTACGCATGGCGGATTTCATTTGTATCTGAAAAACCGAAGCAAAGGTAACGAAGTTCCATTATTTACACGATTGGCGAGTGGCTAAGACTACCTGTTTGAGAGAGTCTATCTGGCGTTGAAGAGCTATGGTGTAGAGAGTCAGCTCCTCTACTTTCTCCACCAAGATGCGTTGGATTTCTAACATGGGGACACCTTTTTGAGCCGCTTCTTCCGCGGAAATCAGGCCGGGTAATCGGCTGTGCTGACGAATATAGGCCTCCAACTCGTATAAGGATCGCAAGCGATACCCCGGAGCCAAGACATAATCGGGCCAGCGGTGCTCTGAATCTTTGGCGAGAATCTCTTTCACCGTTATGGGAGCACGAAACTCAAACGGCGCGAATGCCACACCTTTCCCATCCCCCCATATCACAAATCGGTCTTCGTATTCTCCTTTGTCATTTATCGTAACGATACCTAAGGCCTTAGTAGTGCTTACATACGGGCCTTCTACTTGAATCTGGGCAGAATAGCCCCATTCGGCGGAGGGGACTTGGCGTATCCATAGGCCTCCATTCAGCGTATTGCCACCAATAGCCAAGGGGGCACTCAAATCAAAGCGTTTAGCCTCCGAGTCATAAGCCAGAGAGTCGGAGCAGCACCCTCCTATCAGCAATGGGACTGCTAGAAGCCCGAGCCGGTATCCCTTCATCACCCCCAAATATACATCGGAGCGATATGTTAGGATTACATTCGTGGGATGCTACTTCTACTTCTCTGGAGCCAGTCTTGGCAGATTCCCACGGCGTACAAGCAGGTTGCTCGAGACTTACATCTATTCTCGGGGTATGCTCAACAAGCATGGGTAGGGTATCTATCTAACCGAGAAGGAACAACCCATCTATACCTGCATTTGATTGATACCAGCGGATACGAGCCGCTCGGCAAAAACGGTATGTGTCTCTCATGCGGAGTTAAAGACCCTGTAACGACCTGGCAAGCCAGCCTTGGAGAGAAAAACTGGCTCTACATAGCTTGGAGCACTTCTAATAAAACTTACCTGCGGGGCCTAAATGAAGACGGGGTCATCTGGTGGAACGCAGAGGTACCTTTCCCTGCTCAGGAGCTTGCTCTCTTGGCTCAGCCGGCTGGTGGATTAGTAGCCCTCTTGCGCAGAGAGAATGTACTTAGGTTATACTTCTGGGATATCAGAGGGCAACTGTTGTCTGAAAATGTGCTTTCTTCTGAATCGCCTTGTCGTCACATCCGCTTGATTGGAGGCAGTATAGAAGGATTTCTTGTATTGTGGGAGACCTACACAGGCCACCGCTGGGAGGTATTCTTCCAGAAATGGCTTTGGCAAGGCAAGTCTGATACACCTGCTCGCCCCCTCTCTCAGCTTCCTCATAGCACAGAGGGTTTAGATATTATTAGTGATGGATTTGGAGGCATGCTTTGCGTGTATGAAGGCATTTCTTTATCGGGTTTTGGTAAGGACCTGTATTTGGTGCGCTACAATCGCATGGGGTCCCGCCTATATGAGGTACCCATCTGCCGAGAGCCGGGGGATCAGCAGTCGGCTCGGATTTACAAGCGAGGCACAGAACTGCTCGTTGTATGGGAGGACAGTCGGCATCAAGATTGGGACCTGTACTACCAGCAGATAGACATCTCTACTGGCAAGCCCCTTCTCTCCCCTGAAGGTGTCCCATTAGTGCGGCTACCGGGCCCTCAACGCAGCACCCAACTTGTCTTAGATTATTTTCAGAACGAACTTATCGCCTTATGGATAGACTATCGTCGTCTGCAAGGCGACATTTACTTCCAGCGTTATTCAGCCGAGGGAAAGCCCCTCTGGGAGTTTGCAGGACGCCCGCTAGTAACAAGGCCCTCTCAGCAGCATTCCCTGAGGATTGCTGCCCAAGACTTTCAGTTGTTTTGGGTGGCCTATTTAGATGATGAGGGTGAAATAGGCACACAGCCGCATATAGCCCTCTTGACTACCCAAGGGGAAATTCGCTTACACCGCCGCTTGGCTGGGAATACTAAACGCCCTTACGCTCAGGTTTCAGCCCTTAGCGCAGCCACATGGAATGGGCGTCTTATACTACTGTGGCGCGATGATCGGGACAGCGCAGACCGCCCCCAACTTTACGCTCAGCTTCTATCAGCAGAAGGCCAACCGCTTTGGCCAGATTTAGGTGTAGCCATAGGTCCGCAGCTGCCCCTCACCCAGAAAAGCGTTCAGCTTCACCTCCAGGGCGATACTTTATGGTTGTTGTGGGAGGCTGAGGAAACAGATGTAGAATCTGACTTGTTTGTGCAAGCGCTGACGCCCCAAGGGAAAAAGCTCTTCTCTAAACCCTTGCCTGTATGCAACGCCGACCGAGTCCAAACCGAAGCCCAGTGGCTGGCTCATTCAAACCGTCTGTATGTCTATTGGACGGATAACCGCAGCATGGAGGAGACTGGATTTGACCTTTACCTGCGCAGCATAGCCCCTCTAAGTCCTGAGATAGGTTGGCGCGTTACTCGCACCTTCCAGAATAGCCCCTTCTTGGCTTTTGCGGGCGATGTTACTCAAGTGCACCACGTTTGGCAAGAAGAGCTAAACGGCAGGTATCAAATCGCTTATAGCTTTGGGCCGATCGGTACCAATAATCCCACCTTCCTCTCTCCCACCTCTAAACCTCAGCGATTCCTTCACGCTATCACCGATGAACAGGGCGGTTTATATCTCGCTTTTTGTGAAGAGGCGCCGGATCCTTATCAGCAGGCCCTCCGGGTTATAGCCGTCTCCTCAACAGGAGAGCGGCGTTGGCAGCACACCTCACCCTTGGGGTATAACCATCACTTGTATCCCAGACTTTACCGTCTGCCTTCAGGTGAAATCTTGGTCTTGTGCTTAGGTCATATCTCAGGTAGATGGGACCTTGTCTATGGCGTTTTTTCTCGGGAGGGTTCCTTAGTTCAAAAAGGCTTATTTCTGAGCCCCGTACCCGAGCGAACCACCTATCATCTCTTGCATGACGGCCATGTGTATCGGCTCCTTCTGCGCATACCTACTGGATACCTCCTTTATGAGGGCACACGCTTGGATAATATGAAACCTGCGAAACTCCCTGACCCTACCTGCGCAGAGGCTTGGCTTTTCTCGTGGAAAGGGACTTCTTATTTATTCTGGACGGACTCTGAGCGGAAGCGATGCACGCTTTCGGCCTTGCCTTCCACGCCTTAGGACATTCTTACCCCATCTGCCTACCATTTCCATCCTAAGGTTAGGCTCCATTCTGAACCCCGTACATATCGGAAAATAACATCCTCGCGGCGGTTGATACGCCCGCTGAGGTCGCTGTCTTGCCGATAGACGAAAGGGGTGTTGAGTATATCTCGGGCTTGGAGTTGGATGTAGAAGTATTTACCCAACTGGCGTCGCAGGCTTGCATCCCAGATAGGGCGCGGCATTTCAAAAATGCTGGGATTGAAGTTATCCCCCACCCACCAGAGCCTTGGACCAATGAGTTGGCCCGAGGTAGCAGCTTCCCAGCGCCCATCGGCTGATTGATAGAATAAGACGACATTGAAGAGGTAAGGGGCTTGGCCTTGAAGGGGACGCAGGCGAGCTTGCGAAGGGGCCTGGCCTGGCAAGGTGCCCCCTACCGCCGGCCCCATATCTACTTCGCTCCAGATATAGGCCGCATTCATGAGAATAGAAAACAGACGGGAGAGTCGCAGGCGCGCTTCCAACTCAACACCAAATAGGTTAGCATACGGCGCATTTCTAAAAACCACCGTAGGTTGGTCGGCTCCCCGAATGATGTAAGTCTCTACGGGATTCTTTACATGCTTGTAAAAGGCCCCCACGGCCACGAGCTGGTCTAACGAAGGAGTCCATTCGTATCGCAGGTCTATGTTATGAAGAGAAGCGGGACGCAAGTCGGGGCTACCTGCCTGCTGTACTTCCAAGGCAAAGTTGTAATACAGGAAAGGTGCCAGCTCTCGCAAAGCAGGTCGGTTGAGACTACGGCTGTAAGCCAAACGCAGTTTCTGATTGTCTTTTAGGGCATAAGACAGATTACCGAAAGGCATGAGAAGCGGGAAAGGGGTATTCACTCGGACAGGAGCGGTCGCCGTAGCGGAGCGGAGGCGCTGCTCACTGTATTCGTACCTTGAGCCGATATGAAAGGAGAAGCGACCCAAGCGTTTCTCCCCTGAGAGGTAAGCCGCTCCCACATACTGAAGGGCTTCGTAGCGGTCAGTGGGATTCGTCCCCTCTCGCAAACGCAGCATTCGTAAATTTTCCCCCCTGAAAGCCTCCTGTATAGGGAGGGCCGTCCAATACTGAATAAAAGTGGGCGAAGTCGTAGGAGGCACCGTATAAGAGAACCAGCGAGCCCAAAACTTGCGGCTACTAAGCTCTCCCTGAAGGCCTGAAACGAGCTTCCAACCCGCTACCTCGGTCAGAAAGGAGAGCTGAGCACAGGTTCCATACTGCCTTAGCTGGCTATAAAAGCGAGCTGCATCAAAAGTCGTCGGCCCAGGTGGGAGGATGATGCGGTAAATGGTATCCCCTGCATCTCGTACGGTGCGTACTCTACGATAATCCGGCTCTTCACGCAGGGTGAGATTACCGCCCCAGTCCCATCGTAGGGCACTTCGCTCAGCGAAACGATGCATCCCTCCAAGCTGGAGAGAAGCTAAGGTTCGGGCTAAGTATTGCATACTGTAGTTTCGGAAGGGCACATCGCTACCACGCTGATAAAAGGAGAAGCCCTCCCGAATAATCGTCTCATCCTCCGCAAGCCGAGCTAAAAACGCATTCAGCTCCATTTGATGCGCCGCCGTGGGCATCCAGAGCACATTCAGAAAACCAAAAGAGCGGGTCATCTGGGTGGTCTGGTAATCCTCGTAGCTAAAGAGCTTGGCGTTGGCTCCAGGCCGCAGAACTAGCACCTCATACCGATTTCGTTCTATACGCATAGTCTGATAACTGCGGCTGTAGGCCCCCCCGGCCACAAACCATAGCTTTTGAGACAAAGGAGCCCCATAGCTAATAGATAACTGGGCTGCGGGTGGAAGGGTTCTGACAGAGCGCAACTGAAAGTTTTCGGGGAGGCGCTGCATCCAAGCCTGAGCCTCCATAGCAGAAAGAGTATTGAGGTCTTGAGGAAAGCCGTTGGGTAGGGCTCGGGCAGTTACACCTCCTCCCCACAGATCAGAGGGGCTGGTTATGTTGTAAAGCCCTGGCCGAAATGTAGTACCATGCAAGTAGGCTGTTCGTAGCTGCCAATGTATAGAGGGTTTATCGGTGCTACGCCGCGTGAGGATTTCTACCAGCCCCCCTCCGAACTCTCCAGTCTGATAAGCCGCAGGGGTCTTATAAACTCGGACTTGGTCTATGATACCGACTGGAAAAAGCTCCAGATCAAAAGCTCGGCTATCGGGTTCAGTGCTGAGAGCAGGAAGCCGATTGAATAGAATTGGATTGTAGCGCTCATTCATGCCACGAACCACTAAAAACCGTCCATCGTTTAAGGAAACCCCTGTAATGCGACTCAGAACAGCCGCGGCCGTCCGATCGGGGGTTTGCTGAATCGTCTGAGCCGAGAGGCCTGTAGCAATTTGAGGTATCTGCTGCAGGGTTGAGAGAAGGGCTACTTCAGTACGAGTTTCTTGAATGCCAGCAATCACCACTGCTTCCTGTTGCACCCCCTCTGGGTAGAGGACAATATCTACCAAGAGTCCCGTGCGAGATGTAATCGGCACGCGGCCTGGCTCATACCCCATGTATCGTACTTCTATCCACAGGGTTTCAGCAGAGACAGGGAGGGAAAGAGTGGCTACACCTAAGGAGTCTGTTAAGGCACCAGATAAGCCCGCTTTTTGAGGCACCACGGTTGCCCCCGCTAATGCCTCCTGCGTCTGGGCATCTCGCACCAAAATCCGATATCGGCGGGGAGTCGTTTGGGCCCAGAGAATAGCTATCACGAGGCCCACCCGCAACTTCCACATGAAGCAAAATAGCCCTACCTATATGAAGCGCAGATTAAGAAGCGCTTTCACCAGATTCGGATGCCCCACATCGTAACATCATCTAGTTGTTCCCGATCTTTTCCGTAGTCTTTCCATTCCTTCCAGCGCATATTGAATAAAGCTCTCCGACGAGACATCACAGGCTCGTGGATCGTCTCCATGATAAAGTCTTTTAGCTGACGCGTACCGAAGCGCTTTTCGTCGGGGCCGCCTAACTGGTCAACGACCCCATCCGTAAAGAGGAAAAAGACATCGCCCGGAGTAAGCTGCACTTCATGCGTGGTAAAGAATCGCTCTTCTTCAAGCTGCTCTCCTCCTATGGCTTTCTTATCAGGCTTGATCTCTTTGAGCTCCCCATTATGGACAAAATAGAGGGGGAGATTGCCCCCTGCGTAGAGGAGGCGATATTCTTTTGGAAAGTAGCGCACCAGAGCGATATCCATTCCGTCTCGAGAGGCAACTTCCTCTCCTTCTACATCTTGTCGAAGCACTTGACGGACGCCAATGTGAAGGTCATGCAGAATCTGGTCGGGAACGAAAATGCGGCTCTTATTGATAATTTGGTCTAAGAGAATACTGCCGATTAGGGTCATGAAGGCACCCGGGACGCCATGACCCGTCCCATCCGCCACCACAATAATGTACGAATCGCCGGGGGCATCGCTAAACCAATAAAAGTCGCCGCCCACTCCATTCCTGTCTCGAGGACGCCAAATGATAAAGTAGTTTTCCTTGCCAAGGTATCGGTCCAGCAGAGCATCCGAAGGCAGAATGTTCTTCTGCATTCGCTTAGCGTATTTGATGCTCTCTCGAATGTCATTCATCGCCTCCTCCAGCTCGCGCTTCTGAATCTCCAACTGCCGATTCATCTCACTAAGCCGGCGAGCGTAGGCTTTTTGCTCCTCCTCTATGACAGAAGCGGCTGAGGCTGCCAAGGTTCTGAGAAAGTTGACCTCATCCACTTGCCATTCTCGTTTAGTGTGCCGATGCTCTACGCTAATAAGCCCGACCACATCCTTCCCCGTACGGATCACCCCATCTAAAACGCTGGCCACATTATTAGGTTTGAAGAGAGGCAGAGCCAGCTCTCGCGTCCTCAAGTCTGAGAGAGCATCCACTACAGCGATCACCTGCTCTCGCTCTAAGCTTTGAAAGTACATGGGATATAGCGAGCGATTTACGACTGTACCGACCGAATGGGAGTGAGGCTCTTTTTCGGCTACGGCTACACAGCGAGCCAAGTCATTTTCTTCGTAGAGCCATAGACTGACCCGATAAGCCTTGAAGGTTTCCAAAGCCACTTCAGCTATAACTTGGAAAGCTCGTGGAATATCGCCTTCCCGAAGAGCAGGGTGGGCTGCTAAGCGGGAGAGCGCATTTTGCTGCTCCTTAAGTCGGAACTCCTGCTGTTTCTGCTCGGTAATGTCAAAGAGCACATTGATGGACTTGATCAAGGTTCGGTGTCCAGCTGAAGTACGATCTATTACAGGGGTGCTGGACATGATAGCCCAATAGGTATGTCCGAAAGCTCCCTCTAACTCTACCTCGGATTTCCATGTTTGACCATTTTGGATACTGCGCCAGTGCCCTTGGAGAATAACGAGAGGCTGGCGCTCGGAAAAGAGCTTTCCATAATGCATTCCAATCAGCTTTTCTACGGGATACCCAAGCGACTCAGCTAAATTTTCGCTTACGTAGCTAAGATGGCCCTCTCCATCGGTTTCAAAGAGCCATGCGGCATTCTTAAGAGCTTCCAACTGAGCGGAAAGTTGAAGCTGCGAGGAGCGATAGTTTTCATTGCTGCGACGAAGTTCTTCTGTATTTTCCCGCAGGAGCAGCTCTTGCTGCCGCGCCAGCATGAGTGCATTTTGTATTTCCATCTCTTGCTGCTTCTGTAAGGTGATGTCAAAGCCAACCAGGATAAACTTGTAGATTTCTCCATCCAACTGCTGAACAGGCGTGATAGTCTGTTGAATCCATACCTCCTCACCGAGAGGGGTTACATAAGACACCACCTCCTGCCATGACTTGCCTGTCTTAAGCTGGGCCAACAGCTTTTCTACTAAGGGGGCCTCTTCGGGTCGTCGAAGCTTAGTATACGGATACCCAAGGATATCTTCGGTCTTATATCCAAAGAGCCTCAACACCGCATCGTTGACGTATATGATACGCCCTTCTGGGTTAAGCTCAATCACAAGAGCGGCAGCATTGAGAGCGGTGATTTGTCCGCGAAGTTCTGCTTGAGTACGACGCATTTCCTCAGCGGACGCTTCCAACTCCTCTATGTTTTGCCGAAGCTCTTCTTCCAGAGCCTGCGCTTGCTCTAAATAAGAGAGAAGTTCTTGCTCCACGAGTTTGCGATGCCCTTGCTGGAGGAGAAGGGAAGCGACTCGGGCTAATAAGGCGAAGTACTCGGTATCGCGAGGGACGGCTTCGGATATACGCTCTACAAAGAACACCCCTGCCAGCTCCTCATCTAGATAAATAGGAAACATCCATAGAGCATGGACCTTTCTTTGGCTGAGGTAAGTCTGCAAAGCTGGTATATCTGGACGGTGAGGACCAGAAGTGCCTACTTGAAGGCGCACCCAGTCTGCTACGTCAGGCGGCAAGTCTAAGGTGTTAGAATGACTCAAAAGCGTGGGGTCATAGGCTTCTAAGCAGTGAAGCCCTTCCCCCTCCTCTCCGAATACCCAGAAGCTGTAGCGAGCCTCCGGTTCTAAAGTGGCAGCCACCTCAGCTATCGCCGCAAGACCCTGTATAACTTCTCCTTTCTGTAGAGCCGGGAGCTTTAGGAGGGTCTGGAGGCTCTGTCGCTGTCTCAAGAGGCGTTCTACTTCATGGGTGTATTCGGCTTGGAGGGCAGCGTATTGCTGGTGAAGGCGACTAAGGGTCTCCTCAGTCTCCTGCAGACGCTTCTGGACCGAGCGGAGAGCCGTCTCGGCCGTACGGACCTGCTCCTGCACTTGCGTCGCATCTGCCAAAGCCAGCAGCGCCTTTTCAGTTTTGCCTTGTCTATAGGGGAGAAAGGCGTACAAGTAGGAGCGATTTTTGTACTGAAAAACTCCCTGAACAGGGGTTTTGGCTTTAACCAAAGCCACTAACTCAGCAGATAACGCTGAAAGGCTTTGAACTTGCCCTAAGGTTTGGATGAAAAGATCATTCTGCTTGACAAATCGCCCTTCCTCGTCTGTCTCTGCGAGCGGAAAGAGGTTATAGAGGGCCCCGAGTTCCAACCTTAAGAGTTCTACTTCTGAGGTGAAGGCATCCTGGGTGGCTTGCAGCTCCTCCATGAGGGCTCGTTTATCCTCGGTGAGTTTGCGCAGGGCATTCTCCTGCTGAGAGAGGCGCTGTGCCAGACCCTCTAAGTCGGTTACGACGGGACCTACAGAGGTCTTGAGCTCCTCCCAAGCTAGGGGTTTCTGCTCAGAAAGGCTTTCTATAGCGGCATTGAGTAAGTTCCACCGTTGTAGGAGTTGATTGTAGGACTGAATCAAAGGTAGCCATGAACCAGATAGCGGAGGGGCTTTTTCCATGCGAGCCATCGCCTCGGCTACACTACGAAGATGTTGCTCCTCACCCCGACCTACTAACAGTAAAATCAAGGTCCCCCCTGCAATCAGTCCTCCAATCATCAGACGCCCTATGAGGGCGGTTGCTTCTTCGCTTTCTTTATAGGCGGTAACTAAGGCATTTCTCTGTTTAGAGAGGACTTCTCGCATGCGCCGAACCTCTGCCTCTACCGCTGCGAGGAGGCTTGGGCCCTCGGCGTAATACTGTTCTACAGCGGGCCAATACTGATCCTTGCGATCGCTCTGCTCTATGGCACGACGCCACCCCGCATGTCGCTGCTCTAAAAGAAGAGCCTGTTCCACTAAACTGCGCAAAAGCGGGTCCGGAGGGATAGGTAAGCGCCGAAGAGCCGCCTCTAACGCTCGGAGCGTACCCCGAAGCTCCGGCTGACGCAGAAGCGTAGGAGGTAAAGTTGTTCTTGAGACCTTCTCGTATAAGACAGACCGCATCCGACTCTCCTGCTGCCACAAAGCAACCTCCAACTTCAGAAGTATGAACTCAGCCTCCCGAAAAGCAGATAAATAAGCCTCATGCTTAGCCGCCCTGCGAGCCTGCCAGACTTGCCATCCTAAAGTCATACCCCCCAACCCCATCAAGAAGAAAATGCCCCATAAACGCAGTTTGCGGCTCGCTCCCATATCCTCTAAGGTAAAGAAAATCGCCCTGCCTCACGACAGAGTTTCCACCGTCTGCTCAATCATCTCGGAGAGTCAGGCCTTAGATTCAAAGGGAGTTTTCCTTCTGAGAGCGGGTCCTGAGCTCATAGCGTACGCTTTTCATCCAAGCCTTCTTTCAGGATAAACCTTTTCAACCCTGCCTATCGCCCTTCTACCCCGCGCACTTATCTCGTTTATAAAGAATGGGCTTAGGGCAAGCTGCGAGCGTATGCGGTAGCAAGGAGAATACCAGCGGCTACGCTTACATTCAAGGACTCTACAATCGGAAGGTGCGGAATGGTTAAGCGGACATCACACAACTGGAGATAGATTTCGGGCAGACCCTTTTCCTCATCACCAAAGAGGAGAATAGACGGCTCATGCCAGTTGTATTCGGTATAGGGAGTAGCTTCATAGGAAGGCGGCACTGTGGCTACTAAGCGCCACCCTCTACTTCTCAAGGATTGAAGGGCGTGGAGAGCGCGAGGCTCTCGCACGATATTGAGGTGAGCGAGTGCTCCAGCGCTGCTGCGCCAGATTCCCTCGGAGGAAAGAAGAGGACTACCCTCGCTTTTAAGGAGGACCCATTTCACGCCGAACGCCGCTGCGCTGCGCAGAAGGGCTCCGACATTCCTTACATCGGTGATACCTAAGGCAGCTACCGCGATGCCTTGAGGGGCTACCCCTAGCCATGCCTGCATAGATGCCAGCGGTAATGGGCTAAGGTAAGCGGCCCACTTAGCCTTCCTTACGGGTAAAGCAGAGGGCGGAACTTGCTGGAATGGAATGCTGTACCGCTTGATAAGCTGCCAAAGAGCAGGAGGCGGAGCGGTTCCTTGCCTCCAAACGATTCGCTCAGCCGATACACCATTCTCTAAGGCCCGACGCAGCGCACGTAAATCCGTAACTATCGGCGCTTCCATACCGATTGATACTCCAAACGGCGAATGAGCCGCCAACTTCCCTTTTCCCACACAAAGTGATAACTCACCTGTTCTTGCGGATAAACCCACACTTCTCGTGCTGGGGTATGTAGGCGCAGCGGTGGCGGGCCATAAAAGAGATACACCAGTCCGCGATCCGTCCGTTCCCCCACCTTTTTATCTGAAAAAAGCCTGTAGGCAGCCCGCCAGTCCGAAAGAGAGGGCGTAGTGCGTGAAGGCTTAGGTAGCTTATACCGAAAGGGCTCCCCTTCACAAGTCCAAAAAGGCGAGCTCGTATCGCCCCTCAAATACCATGCACAGTCCATGTGCGCTGGAGGGTAAGGTCGCTTAGAAGTTCGCAGCACATAGGGGGGGAGGGGCACAGTAGTATCCACTTTAGCCGCTTCAAAAGCGACATGCCATAAGCTATCCCCAGGCGAGGCTTGCCAGACCTCCCCCTTTATGTTGCGCAGGTAGATAGGCGGTTTTAGAATGGAGGTCTCAGACTCCACCCAAATGGGTGTGCAACCCGAGCGCCAATAGACTCGGGTGTGGAAAGTCCCCTGGGGCGCATCGGGAAAAGACAGATACAAAGCCGTCATCTCCCCCCCTAAACTTGGAGGAAAGCGCCCCTTTACTGAGCCCTTCCATTGCGGTACAGTAGGCAGCGTTATTAGGGTTTCTGCCGCTAAGCCCTCTTCTGTATAAACCTGGAGCTTAGTAGGAATAACCGTGTCAAAGGCGTAGGGAAGCCACGCTTCAAGCTCCACTTTCAAAAAAAGAACCCATTCATCTAAGCCTATACGATAAGCCTGTGCCCTTAGGGGAGGACTAACTTGCTCGTTCTGCCTTTCTATCCAGACGGGCTGAGACCAGCTAAAACCCAGAGCGAGCCCCAGAAACAGTACGGCTCTCCTCATATAGCCGCATCGCTTCGGCCGATAAAAGCGTATCCCCTAATGCCACCAATCCTCTGGCCGTCATATCTATGCCGTAGGTCATCATGTCATCCAAAGGAGCTTTCTCATATTTGGCATAAGCCACCTCCTCCTTAAGCATTTGAAGAGAGGCTGCATATAAAACTTTAGCTTCGGCGGTGTCCCCTAATGCCAACCATAGTCCGGCCTCCTGGGCGATTTGATAGGGTTCCATCGGGCAGCTCTCCTTTGAAATCCGGCCTCGTAAATACCTCAGTAGCTCACGCCCCTTCTCCTTAAGAGCGGATGCTTTTGTAGAGTCTTTCATGGTATCGGCTTTTTGAATGTAGTGATCAGCCAACCGATAAAACACAGATCGGTAGTTAGCTATCATGCGGAGCGTATTGGTGTCGTAAAAAATATCTGGCCGATCTAAGTTGCGATACCTATAAACTTGGGTAAGAAGCGCATGCGTGAGGCTATCCTGAATGGGGGCGTTATAGATGTTAGGACGCGAGCTACCCTGAGGTTTGAGGGGTAGAAGCTCATAGATTTGCCCCCGTACATACAAGTAGTCTTGTAGTCCCATGTAACTAAAGCTGGGCAAGGTATTCGCAAAGCAAATAGGGCGCTTCCAGCCTTGTTTTAGGTTGGTCAGGATAATGTCCATTGTCATGTAATCCTGCTTGAGGAGATAGCTTTGATTTTCGCTACCTCGTGTAGGGACTATCCACACGAGGGTGTCTGCAAGTGTATCGGCGGTGAATCGGGCCCCCTCGGGGTAGTTTTGAAGGAAAGCTACTTTATCTATGGGCAAACGCAGCTCTTGCCGTCGGAACGGCATGGTTGCTGCTTTATCTCCCATAAATATCTCATCTCGGATGGAAATCGGTAGCGGTGGAGCACCATTGGTCGTTTGATACTTGAGCTGAGAAATATACCAGTCGGTGTTGAGGAGGCTTAGGTTGACGATACGCACATCGGTGCGCACGCCTTCCACCTCCTGAAGATACCAGAGGGGGAAAGTATCGTTATCACCGTTTGTGAAGAGAATGGCGTTAGGTGGGCAGGAAATGAGGAAATTATAGGCGCTGTCAGGTGGCACGTAGTTCCCTGCGCGAGAATGGGAGCGCCAGTTTTGAGCGGCCATGAGGACTGGCACCCCTAAGCACAAAACTCCTACAGGCATATCCAGATTGCGCTTGAGGTATCGCTGGGCGGTCTCCGCTAAGGCAGCGACCCCCATGCCGACCCATATCGCAAAGACGATAAACGAGCCTACATACGAATAGTCCCGCTCGCGAGGCTGATTAGGAGGCTGATTGAGATAGAGAATGATAGCTATGCCTGTAAAAAAGAAGAGCGCAGCGATAGCCCCAAAGTGTCGGCGATTGCGTTGGTAATGCCAGCTCAACCCTAAAATCCCTAAAAGCAGAGGAAGCCCGTAGTAATGAGCCTTAGAGGGGTCCTTGCGCTTGTGAGACGGCAAATGCTTGAGACGGCTAAACTCCAAGCCGCTCTCCCATCGGCTGTCTTGAACCTCTGACTCGCGCCCGACGAAGTTCATCAGGAAATAGCGGATGTACATGTGATACAGCTGGTAGTGAAAAAAGAACCGCAGATTCTCTAAGCCTGTCGGTTTATCGTCGTAGGGACTCTGCGGATCGGTACCTTTATTGCGTACATAGTTAGTGTAGCTGAAGGGTCCCTGCCCCGAGTAGTGGGAGGGGCTCCACATGCGGGGGAAAAACCGATAGTCTTTAGAGGCATAGTTGTAACTCAGCCGGGGCCCATCGTAGGTATAGCGGTTGGCGTTAGGGTATCGGAGGTAAATCTCCCCTTTCTCCTCTGTGCCAATAGGAACGGCGTTATACAGGGTACCCCATAGGATAGGCGTCTCCCCGTACTGTTCCCGTTTGAGATAGCTAAGAAAGTTGGGTACGTTGCTGGGGTCGTTCTCATCTATAGGGGGGCTGACCTGCGAGCGGAGAAAGATTACAGCATAGGAAGAGTAACCGAGGTAAATGAAGAGCAGACTCAGCGCTGCCGTACTGAGGAGGGCATTTTGGCGTCGCTGAGCATACATGACCAGGGCCGCCAAGATTCCGAATAAAAGGATGACGAAGAGAGCCAAGCCACTCCCGAAAGGTAAGCCCAAGCCCGTCGTCTCCTGCGTTTCAGGATTGATGGTACCAACGAGGGCTTTTTCTAAAGGCCAAGCCAAGGAGACAGTGTATTGAATGACCCCATATTGTAGAAAGCCCAGGATCCCCCCTCCTACTAGAAAGGCTAAGAGTGCCCCCCGCCAGGTTACCTTTTCTGCTTTTCGGAAATAGTACATGAGAGCTAAGCCCGGCAAGGTGAGGAGGTTGAGAAGGTGTACCCCGATAGAAAGTCCGAAGACGAAGGCAATGAGGATCAAAAGCTGGTTTTGGCGACGAGGGCTCTCCGTTTCCTCCCATACGCACATCAGCCAAATGACTAAGGCCGTGAAGAAGGCGCTGGGCGCATAGACCTCAGCTTCCACGGTATTGAACCAGACGGAGTCAGCGAAGGTAGACACCAGCCCCCCTACTAATCCCGAGAGACCTACCCGCAGGCTTTGAGGATCGCCCAGCGCTCGCTTGGTAAAGTGCATCGTTACCCATGTTACTAAGAGCGAGGTGAAAGCGCCAGCTAACACGCTGACCCAGTTGATAAATAGAGCCACTTTATCCGAAGAGGGCGCGAAGAGGGCAAAAAGGCGGGCTACCACGAGATAAAGAGGGGCTCCCGGTGGGTGAGGTACTTGAAGTTCATTAGCCGTAGCGATAAACTCGCCGCAGTCCCAGAAACTGGCGGTGGGCGCGACAGTAAGCCCGTAGGTAAGAAGCGCTACGAGAAAGACAAGCCCCCCGAAGAGACGCGTCTGTTTCTTATAGTCCATCGCGGCAAAGATAGCCCACCCTATTCGGTCAGGCGGAGACGCTCGCTGAGATCAGAGCGTAAGCATCCTTCAGGGTCCACTTGAGCCTTGATTTGACGGAAGGTTTCCCAGTTGGGGTACATAGCTCGAGCTTGTTGCGGCAGGAGAAGGCTGTCTTTGGTAAGGTAGATACGCCCCCCCTCTTCGGCCACCAAGTCTGCCAAGCGTACGAGAAAGGCTCTTACCTCTCTCGTGGCAGGTAGGTCTATCGCCAATGTCCAGCCTGGCCCTGAAAAAGCCAAGGGGCCCCGCTGAGGTCCTAACCGCTTAAGAACCGTGAGAAAGCTACGAGCCGGTGCCGCTTGAAGCTCCCTCCAGAGCCGTTCTAAGCTAACGACTTTTTCTACCACAAACTGAAACTGCACAAAGCCGCGCCGCCCCCAAGCGGAGTTCCACCTTTGGATACCATCTAAGGGAAAGAAAAACTCTGCATAAGATGTCAAACGGGTACCTGGCCTATACTTCCTCCAGTAATAGGCCGAGATAAGCTCTACCGTGAGGCGGCCGATAAGCGAAAATGGCGGAGTAATGGGAAAAGCGAGCCGATGGGCTCGTCGAAAGGTGAGTTCGCCCGCCTCAGCAAAACGCCCTAAATGCAAAATACCCCGGCTGCGCCAATCTGTGTGATCCACCCAGGCCACGGCATAGGGATAGTGCATTTCTTCAGCTTCTATGGCGCTGAGCAGCGCTTCCCAATCCCGAAGCTGGCGCACCTCGTGATGCACTACACTGGAAGGAATGCGAATCAGCCGAAGCTGGAGGCGCTCTATGACACCCGTAAGACCCATACCTCCAGCCGTAGCCCAGAAAAGCTCCTCAGCTGGTGTGAGACGCCGCAGCTCCCCAGAAGGGAGACGCAGCTCTATCCAGTCTATGTGGTCGGCAAAGCTGCCCTCTACATGATGATTTTTACCATGGATGTTGCTGGCAAAGGCTCCCCCAAGTGTAACAAACTGCGTACCAGGCACCACGGGTGGAAACCATCCCTTGGGTAGGATGTGCCGAATCAGGTCATACAAGCTCAGCCCAGCCTCCGCTACGAGCGTACCCTCCTCCCATTTGAGAATCCTCTGCTGCGACCGCGTATGCCACGTATAACCCTTTCCATAGAATGAAGCATCACCGTAACTGCGACCCAAACCCCGAACTATTCCCCTGCCTCGTATAAGGCCCTCATAAGGTAGAAGCTGAGTCTGAGCCCACAAATAGCCGCCCCACCCACTGACCTTCATCGCTCTGCAAATGTAGAACATATAACACGCCGATTGGCTCGCTATACTTTTGCCTCATGCGCCTAATGCGAGTATACCCAGCGCTGATTGCAATACTTACAGCGCAGAAGCCCTACTTCCAGCAGCGAGTGGAATACTTCATCAAGGTTCGATTAGAGCCCCAGCGACACCTCCTCCATGGCTACCTTCGTCTGCGTTACCAAAATAACAGCCCCGACTCGCTCTTAGGGGTGTACTTCCATCTATGGCCGAACGCTTACAAGAGGCCAAACACTCCATTTGATCGGCAGCAACGTATCGCAGGGCGGACGGAATTTCACTATGCAAAGCCGGCGGATCGAGGCTTCATGGACAGTTTAGCGTTTCGGGTAGATGGACAGGCTGTAAGTCCTCTGCCGGCTCATCAAGGACCTAAGCCTGCAGAAGGACACAGTCGGGCTCTTCTTCGGCGCGCGCCCGACGTGGCATGGCTGCCCTTTCCTAAGCCACTCCCGCCCGGACAGAGCTGTGTCATAGAGACCCCTTTTCGTGTGAAAGTACCCGCTATATTCTCCCGTATGGGGCGTTCAAAAGTACAGTACTCCATAACCCAGTGGTATCCCAAGCCCGCCGTATATGACTACAAAGGCTGGCACCCCCTCCCCTACCTAGACCAGGGGGAGTTTTATAGCGAATGGGGACGCTACGAGGTAGAAATAGAAGTCCCCGAGAACTTCATAGTCGCAGCTACGGGCGTCTTGCAGACCCCAGAAGAGATAGAGCGCCTGCGCCAGCGAGAAGAGGCGACCCGAGCCTGGATAGCTCAGCAGCCCTCTGACAGAATGACCAGCGGCGCAGAGACTCGCCGAATACTCTTCTTCAAACTCACATTCCCAGGATCGGCGAAAACACCCTCTAATCTACCTGCTTGGGCTTCCGATACGACCATCAGTCCAAGCTATAAGGTCCTGCGATTTGTACAGGATAGCGTCCATGATTTTGCCTGGTTTGCGGACCCACGGTACGGCCTCGTGAGCGATACGATAGAGCTACCTCATGGACGCAAAATAGCCTGTGTAAGCGTTTTCAGCCTCCCCTATTACCAAGCCTGGCAATACGCTCCTCGGTACATCGCAGAGGCTATACAGAAGCTCAGTCAGGAGGTAGGACCGTACCCTTATGCCCATGCAACGGCCGTAGAGGGTGGACTAAAGGCCGGTGGAGGAATGGAGTATCCAATGATTACGGTGATTATCCCTACGAGGGATACGAATACCCTCCGGGAGATCGTCATCCATGAGGTAGGACATAACTGGTTTCAGGGGCTTTTGGCGTCTAATGAAAGGCTCTCTCCATGGCAAGATGAAGGGATCAACTCCTACTATGAAAAGCGTATTCTAACGGAAAGCGCTACATTCACGGTTGACCCCTCTCAAATGATTCGGGGATTAGGCGCTCGGAGTGCAAGTAGTATGTCGCTGGAAAGCGCTGCTTATCATCACCTGAATGCCGATATCGCTCCGGCTCGGCCTTCTCACGAACAAAGTTCTCTTTCGTATGCCTTAGGCGTATACCTGCAGACGAGTACCATTTTGCGTTCGGCGGTGTTTGCTTTCACGCCTGAGCGCTGGGATGCTGCCATGCAGCGCTATTTTCGGCAGTGGGCGTTTCGTCATCCCTACCCTGAGGACTGGGCTGAGAGTTTAGAGCAGGAGGGTTTGCCAGGACAAGGGCTTCTGCGCTACCTGCGCACTAATGCCGAAGTAGATATTCGCCTGCGCGCTCGCCGTCTCTCGGATACTACCTATCAAATCCGATTGGAGGAGCCTAAAAAGTATCTGCCTCGTCCCTTCTGGATAGAGGGTATAGCTGTGGATAGAGAGGAGTTTGTTCTGCAGGAGTATCGCCTCCCCTTAGATAGTAGCCTTACGATTGCTGTGCCGAGGGAGACCAAAGTCCTCCTCGTCAATCCCCAGCTTATGCTTTACGAGCGGCGAGTAGGTAATAACTTTTTCTACCATCGGCGACTTTTCTCACAGTGGCGCAACCTGAGAGTGGTTCTTGGCGTCCCTTTCCGACTACCGCAGGTACATACGACTCATGTTGGATTCTTTCCGGCTTTTGGGTACAATTACCGAGATGGGCTGCTTTTAGGTTTAGGGGTCTACCACGGCCTTTTCCCGAAACGGATAGGGGAGTTTCACCTTCTCCCGATGTACAGCCCGCTGCGACAGGACCTACGGGGGAGTGTGGGCCTCACGCTGCGAGCCTTTCCAGCGGATAGCCGTATCCAACTGGTAGAATTGCGCCTGCGCAGCGCTAGCTTTGCGAGCTTTTGGCGTACTAAAGCCAGCTTGGAAGCTACGCTGCGACGGGCGTATGATCGACTCGCTTGGCGCCACGTCTTGCGATTGCGTAGCCATCATTTGGCATCTCAGGACTTAGAAAGCCGAGCGTATAGCTGGATCAATGAAGGGCGTCCAGCTTATGTAGCCTTAGATTGGGAGGCGCGCCGAGAGGAACCTGTCCTCACATTATATGGCATGCTCTCGGTAGGCCACGACCTACAAGGGCACGCTCGCGCTGAGGCGGAGGGGCGGCTAATGTGGCGCCCTCTCAAGCGGTGGCGCCCCTGGGCGCGAGCGTATGCGGGTTGGACAGCCGACGACTCGCCCGACTACCTACGGTTCCGAGCGGCTGGATATGATCCGTTAGGTGAAGCTGTACTTTTAGACCGTTTCCGGGAGAGCCCAACTCGCTTCCTGCGGCAGCAGATGGTAGAGACGCAAGGGGCTGCACGCTTCCCAAGCGATACCTTGACGGCTACCACCCTTTTTGCTGGGAATGTAGAGATTCCCCTGCCCGTCCTTTCCTTCATAGTCCTACGCACCGATGTTGGATATTTGCCCGCAGATAACCGTTCCTACTGGGGCTTGAGCATAGGGCTTCCTGTGATCCACTTTCGGGACCGATTTATAGCGGGGGGGTATTTTCCTTTCTTAGGGGATGCCTTCCCGAATGGACGCCCTGAGAGCTTTCAAGACATACTGCGTCGCTTCGTGTGGAGCGTACAAGTACCCTTAGACCTGCGATGGGCTCTGCCTTGGTGAAAGCTCTCTTTCCTCTTGAGCTAAGCCAACGCTACATTCCTAAGTCCCCGCCTCCATAACGCAGTTATAGCTCGTCCGAGAAGCATCTACGAGACCCCCTGGTTGAGCCGACTCAGAACAATAACCGTATGCCTCACAATAGCCACTAGTCGGCTAGTGGCCTCCTCATAAATCCGAATGTCCCATACATGGGTGCTGCGCCCGAGGTGAATGGGGCGAGCTTCAGCCCAAACATAACCCTCTCTTACGGAGCGAAGGTGATTTGCGTTTATCTCTAAGCCAACGCAGTAGTGTGTTTGGGGGTTGACGACAAGATTGGAGGCCGTACTGGCAACAGTCTCAGCCAGCGCTACCGAAGCCCCTCCGTGCAAAATCCCCAGGTACTGGCGCGTTCGCTTATCAACGGGCATCCGAGCTCGGATGTAGTCAGGACCAATCTCCGTGAAAACGATTCCCAATGTCTCTGCCAAGGTATTACGGGCGTATTCATTTAGGGCGGCTGGGGCGACTTCCACAGCCCAGAGCGACTTAGAGTTGCTCATAGGTCTCTAAGCAGGAAGGTTTCGCCTCGTTCATAGCGTCCAGGAGCTTTTTCTACGACTGTGCTGCATTCTACGACAGGGTCGTGCTCGTAGAATACTATCGCTTCTTCCCGCACCAGCCGAGGCAGATAAAGTTGCCGCTCCTCAAAGCTAACGAGAGGACGCACATCATAGGCCATCACATAGGGCAAGGGAAGGTGAGCACTCGTCGGAAAGAGATCCGCCCCATAAAGCAAATACCTACCCTTATAGGATATTTCCACAAGCTGCTGTCCTTCTGTATGACCGTGCACAGGACGCAGCTTCACGCCGGGGATGAGTTCCGTTTCTCCTTCTACCAGCACGAGCTGACCGTTAGCTTGGATAGGGTCATAGTTCTCTGGAAAGAAGCTCGCTCGCTCACGAGGGTTGGGATTATGAGCCCAATCCCAGTGACTTCGCTGAACGTAGTACTTGGCTCGGGGGAAGGTAGGTATGACTTTTTCCCCTGCTTGCTCTGTGCTGCCCCCTGCATGATCAAAATGCAAATGAGTCAAAACCACATCGGTAACATCGGAGGGAGAGAAACCCAGCTTTGCAAGCTCGCCCTTGAGCGTATATGTAGAATGGTCTATGGCGTAAAGGTCGGCAAATTTTGGAGTGTATTTATGTCCGACCCCCACATCCACGAGGATGAGGCGTTCCCCTTCCTCTATTAGGAGGGCTCGCATCGCCATGGGGATGCGATTCCGCTCGTCAGGGGGGATCAGCTTTTCCCACATGACTTTGGGCACTACGCCGAACATAGCACCCCCATCTAGGGCAAAGCGCCCCGTTTCCACGCTATACAGGCGCATGCCTTCTTACTTCTGCCGCTGGGCCAGAAAAGATTGGAGCTGATCCGAGGAAATCAGCTTCTTATGAAAACGAGTACGTCCTTGGGCATCCTTCACAGGGTAAATCACACGAGTGAAGCCAGCCTTTTTATCTCCAGATCGGAATGTAGCTACGGTCTTTTTAGCCATAGTTCTCTGCTATTTCACTTCTCGATGAATGGTATGCTTACGCAAGATGGGATTATACTTGCGGAGCTCCAGCCGATTGGGCGTATTCTTGCGATTTTTCCAGGTGTAATAGCGGGAGGGGCCGGGCAGTCCGCTGGATGCATGTTCCGTACATTCCAGAACAACTTGAATGCGATTGCCCTTCTTTTTTGCCATGCTACAAAGGTAGGGAGAAAGTTGGTTTCTTCGAGGGGCCAGCTATCGGGCTTCTCGAGGCGGAGAGGGGGGGATTCGAACCCCCGACCCCGATTTTGTCGGGGTACACGATTTCCAGTCGTGCCCGTTCGACCACTCCGGCACCTCTCCGGTGGAGAGTAGCGGACTCGAACCGCTGACCTCCAGAGTGCGATTCTGGCGCTCTACCACCTGAGCTAACTCCCCGTGGAGGGTAGCGGATTCGAACCGCTGGCCTCCAGCATGCCATGCTGGCGCTCTACCAACTGAGCTAACCCCCCAGCGTCTGCAAATATACAGCGCTTTCACCATATGCGCACCTCAGGGAGTAAGTAATTCTGCACATAGTCGGCTATACCCTCCTCAAGGGAAAAAAATGGTTGAGTGTAGCCCGCTTCCCTCAGCTTCCGCATCTCAGCTTGGGTAAAGTACTGATAGGCCTGGCGAATCGCAGCGGGCGTGTCTATGAACTCTATTCGCTTGGCTCGCCCCATCGCCTCAAAAAGAGCCCCAGCCAAATCCAGAAAAGTGCGCGCCTGACCCGTGCCTAAGTTGTAAATGCCTGAGGGCATTCGCTCCCGAGAAAAATGCTCTAAGACCTTCACCACATCTTTTACGTAAATAAAATCTCGCTTTTGCTCACCATCTGCGTAATCGGGTCGGTGAGAACGAAAAAGCCGCATTTTCCCCTCGCTTTTGATCTGGTTATACCCATGCCAGACTACGCTCGCCATAGGGCCCTTATGGTATTCGTTAGGCCCATAGACATTGAAAAACTTGAAGCCTGCCCAGCGAGAGGGTTGTTCGGATTGGGTCATTACCCATAGGTCAAAGGCGTGCTTAGATTTAGCATACGGATTGAGCGGCTCAAGCCTATGGAGATGCTGCTCATCATCCGAAAATCCCCAGCGGCCATCCCCATACGTAGCTGCACTGGAGGCATAAAAAAAGGGGATATCCGCTTCTACAGCTAAACGCCATAGCTGCTGGGAATAGGCGGTGTTGAGACGAGAGAAGGTATCCTCATCCGTCAGGGTCGTATCGGTACGCGCCCCTATGTGAAATATCACCTGCACGTCTCGTTTGTGGGCACCAAGCCATTCAAATAGGTGCACCCGCTCAACGAGAAAGCGATACTTTTTAGTTATCCAGTTTAGCCGTTTCTCTGGACGCGAGAAATCATCGCAAAGCACGAGATCGGTATAGCCCTCTTTATTCAGATAAGCTGCCAGGGCGCTCCCGATGAAGCCGGCCGCTCCCGTTATAAGTACCATTCAAGCAAAGGTATAGGAAGGTAAGCTGAGCGGTTAGGCTCCAAAAACCTTTCCCTAATAAGGTTTTAGCCGAAGCAAGGAGAGGCCAATCGCTCATACTGGTTAGACTTCTTTTCAGAGTTTCTTCCAATCTAAGAAGAGGCACCGGTTCGGGTCCCTATTAGACCCATGCTGCACTTTACACCAGGTACGCAGGTGCGCTATGCTATAAACTATAAACGTCCCTATTAGACCCATGCTGCACTTTACACTCAGTCCAAGGAGTAATACTAATCGCAGTTGTCTATTTAGGAGGCGAAGAGACCATATGGGCCCGTGGTTGAATAATACCCTATATTTGTGTTTCCAAGGTAGTATGATGAGTTACAAGCTGGTGGCAGCCTTCTGGCTAAGCGCTTTGTGGGCGCAGGAGAGCCTGTATCTCGCTTTCTTTCAAGGCAAGCCAGATTCCCTCTTAGCCTATCCAGAGGTGTATCTATCCCCGGCAGCTTTGGAGCGGCGCCGGCTTCAAGGTATACCTATCTCTTCATCCGACTTACCTGTGTCGTCGCAGTGGATAAAGGAGCTCTCCAAACATGGGCGGGTATGGAGTGCTTCTCGCTGGCTCAATGCAGCCCTGGTGGAGACCCAAAACCCAGAACAGATTTATAGGCTACCCTTCATTCAGTGTATAGAGCCTCTGACCCAAGCGAGGTCTAAAGATAACCCGAGCCTAACTGGTGCGCTCTCCCCCTTAGACCCTAAAAAGACCCTCACCCGTGCCAATCAGGTGCAATTGGATCAGCTCAAGTTACCCATGCTCCATCAAATGGGACTCCTGGGTCGGGGGATTCGAGTAGCTATTTTGGATGCGGGGTTTCCTTACATGGATCAGATTCCCGCCTTCCGACATCTCTTTCAAGAGGGACGCTACATAATAGGTTATGACTTTGTAGCGGGGGACAGCACCATATTTGGCGATAATGCTCATGGGACGCAAGTGGCTTCAGTAATTGTAGCCCATGATACCGTTCAGTTAGGGTATCATGGAGGAGCCCCTCAGGTTTCTGTCATTCTCGCTCGTACCGAAAATGCGCTCTCAGAATCTAAAATAGAAGAATGGAACTGGGCTCGGGCTGCTGAATGGGCTGACTCTCTTGGAGCCCATATTATCCAGAGTTCTCTGGGATACAGCACGTTTGACGACCCAGCCGAGAATTACTCTTACGCTGACATGAATGGCCAGACCGCTATTACGACGCAAGCTGCTCGCATAGCTGCCCAAAAAGGGCTATTGGTGATTACTTCGGCGGGCAATGAAGGCAACTCACCTTGGCGTTATATCACAGCCCCTGCCGATGCAGACAGTGTGATAGCGGTGGGAGCCATCAACGCAGCGGGTCAAATTGCCCCCTTCTCCTCGCGAGGACCTACTTCAGACGGACGGATTAAGCCGGATTTAGTGGCCATGGGTTGGGGCACTTACATTGTCGGACTTTCAGGCACAGTTCAACAAGCCAGTGGTACATCTTTTTCTGCACCGCTGATGACGAGTTTAGCGGCTTGCTTATGGCAAGCTGCCCCTACCTTGCCGGGCTGGGCTATTCGAGAGGCGCTGATTCGTTCAGCTGATCGGGCCCATGCACCCGATACGATCTATGGATACGGGCTACCCGATGCAGAGAAAGCCTATCTCCACCTGCGTGAGCTTTCTCTCACCCTGCCCCAATCCCCCCAACTGCAAGTATACCCTAACCCTACCTCTGATCAGCTCACTATCTCCCTCCAAGATGGCGCTCTTGGCTGGTATGACATGGAAATTTATGACTCAGAAGGTAAAAGCCTCCTGCGTCAGCCTTATCGAGGCATGACTGAACTCGTTCTGTCTGTAAAACACTGGAAGGCAGGTTTGTATTTCCTTCATATTATCTCCCGAGGAAGTGGTCAGTCCTTCTACACTCCGTTTGTAAAACTATGAGACGACAAGCCATTTGGATTGTTGCGGCGATCCTGCTTACGACCTGCAAAAAGCGGGATAACAATACCCCCGACCAGCCCTGGTTCAATCTCTTTACCGTAGAAGACGACCTCCAGCTGGGCCAACAGGTCATGCAAGAGATTGAGTCCAATCCTCAGAAGTATCCCATCTTGGACTCGGCCCAGTATGCTGCCGCTTACGCTCACCTCTATCGCATGCGCAACACGATTTTAGCCACAGGCAAGCTCCAATACGCCGATAAGTTCCCCTGGCGCATTCGTATCATCCGCGATGACACGACTCTGAATGCTTTCTGTGCGCCAGCGGGCTACATTTATGTCTATACGGGACTTATCAAATATTTGAGAAACGAGGCTGAACTCATAGGCGTCTTAGGTCATGAGATGGCTCATGCGGACCGTCGTCATACTACGCAACTTCTCACCCAGGCTTACGGCCTGCAGACTCTGATTAGCCTTATCTCAGGTCGGGATAATCCGGGTCTCATAGCTCAAATCGCAGCTAACCTTCTTCTCCTTTCATTTAGCCGAGGCCACGAACGAGACGCAGACGCTCATTCTGTGATCTACCTGTGCCCGACGGAGTATAAAGCTGACGGAGCGGCTTACTTTTTTGAATATATTACCCAAGCAGGAGGGGCACGCCCGCCCGCTTTCCTTAGCACCCATCCTGACCCTGGGGAACGCATACAAAATATTCGCCAACGGGCCCAAGACATGGGCTGCACCGGAACTCAAACTTACGATGCCCGATACGAGCAGCTCAAAGCCAGCCTCCCTTAGCCATATCAAAGAAACCTGCCTATACGTCCAGGATACCCAGCGAACTCGGCACTTCTACGAGAAGAAGTTAGGCCTTACCTGTGTTGCAGAAAAGCCCGGGTGCTTTGTATTCTTTCAAGTAGGGCCAGACATGCTTTTGTGTTTCGTAGCAAGCTTTTCTGCGAGAAACTCCGAGCTACCCCCCCATTGGGCCCAGGGTGCTCAGCACATCGCCTTTGAATGCTCTGACTATGAAGGATGGAAAGCGTATGTTCAGGCTCAGGGCATTCCTATTGAACGCGAGGCAACTTGGAGACATGGACGGCGCTCTTTTTACTTCCGAGACCCCGATGGCCACAGCATAGAGGTAGTAGAACCAGGAATATGGGAGGTAGATTAGGACCCCCAGGCTGCTCCCTTCGCTCAAACTGACTGCCAAGAGAGCCCTTCTGTACCGACCTACTGCAGAGCTCTTAGAGCCTTTCAGACCAGGGCTAACCCCGACCCTCCTACAAAACGCTCACTGGAACCTTTATAGCCAACTGACCAACGCTTTCTTACCTTAGAAGGGTCAGGGCTTGAGAGTGTCCCGAGATGGTAAGCTATCTAACCCCTCAGCGATCTTCATTTGCGAAGAAGGGGGGATCGGACTAATGCGGCCTCTCCCCAAAGGATCAGGGTATTCGGCTAAGGTGGGCCGAGTCCTAAGGGGAACTACTTGCCCAATCAAAAAGCCTATTAGCATAGCTCCGATTCCAAGCCCTATAGTAGTCCAGAGGCGACCTTTTGAGGATGCCTTGGGGTCATTAGACGCAGCTGTAATCTCTATTAGCAAAGCAGTGATGTTATCATACCCCCCAGCATCTAAAGCTGCATGGATAAGGGATCGGACCCGGTCTGCAACAGCTTTATTAGCTTGGAGGAGCTCGGCTATGCGTTCATCGGGTACAAGCCCACTTAGGCCGTCCGAGCAAAGTAGAAATAGATCGCCTTTTTGTATCCTCAGAGGATAAGGAGAGACATCTACCACGGTAAGGTGGCTTGAGGCACCTAAGGTAAAAATTAGCTGGTTACTCTGAGGGTGGCCAAAAGCGCTCTCAGGACTTATGTATCCTGAGTCTACCAGGAAATGCACATAACTATGATCATGCGTCAGACGATGGAGCCGTCCCTCTCGCAAGAGGTAGAGGCGCGAATCCCCCGTATGAGCCCACCAGGCCTCTCCCTCTGGGGTAATAAGCAAAAGAGCAGCCGCAGTACCCATGGTAAGAGTATCATAGGTTCGTTGGGCGTATGCCTGAATCTGATGGTGAGCGTGAAAAAAAGCTCGACGCAGCCAGTACGCAACTGGATAGGTAGGACGAGCTGTATCTAAGATTTCTTTGATTTTCTGGATAGCCAAGGCTGCGGCTACATCACCGGCAGCATGACCTCCCATGCCATCGCACACGATAAACGCCGTACCCATCGGACAAGAAAAGGAAGCGTACTGATCCTCGTTGTGCTCTCGATGGTACCCTACATGCGTCTCCACCGCCCAGACAAACGAACAACGCATCAGCCAGCAACTTGTATCACAATAGCACCCATGCGGATTCTATCACCAACCTGAATGGGATGCTGAGTGATACGCTGTCCATTGACAAAGGTTCCATTAGTACTTCCTAAGTCCTGAATGTACCACCGATTCCCCTGAAGGAAGAGCCGAGCATGACGAGAAGATACGGTAGAGTCTGTAATCACGATGGCGTTATCGGAAGCGCGTCCGATTGTAATAGGAACATTTGTAGAGGGGAGAGTTACCTCTTGTTGGGTATGTGGGTAGTAGATAATCAGCCGACACGGAGCTGGAGCGAGGGAGACTAAAGGGGTAGGAGATGGTGCAGAGACTGTATCTGATGGAGGGGTGGATTTAGGACGTAAAAGTCTGATTACCAGTCCTAAAGCAATCAGAGTCCCCACCCCCGCTAAGGCTATCCAAACCCATACTGGCACGGAGGAAAGGGGGGGGGTCTCTTCTTTCACACTGGGCAAAGATGCCTCAGAAGTCTCAGGCTGCCGAACTGCGGCTTCTGTTCGGCGCCAAACCTGCTCCACGAATGCTCTCAATCTATCCAGTGCGTGTGAAGATGTGGGGTCTATGATAACTAAAGTCCCTTCCTCCCCTTCTAAGGTGCCGGCTAACTGTTTCAGAAACCCCTGGGTCGCTTCATCATTCACAAGCCAGCCGATAGAGGCTATATAGAGACGCACGCCCTTCTTTTTGGCTAAGTACCGAACCTCAGCTACTGTAAGACCGCGCCCCGTCTCTCTACCTGAGGTTAGTACGAGTAAACTTGAGCCGTACCCCTTATTTATCGCATCTTCCACTGCATAGAGTAGGTTGACTCGATAAATAGAGTCGCACGGGGAGCGGAGGCGGTCAAGTAGCTGATGGCATCCGTCTATATCACGGAGGGGTTGGGAAGGCGTAGTCAGCCAAATAACCGCTTGACCCCCTTGAAGCCTAGAAAAGGTTCCTATTGCCACTTCGCCAGAACTGTGGCCGCATAAACCCCTCAAGGCCTGCCGCATGAGGTCTATGGGCCTACCACAGGTAAGCTGACTGGTCTCCACCAAGATAACTAAATCCGCAGGCTGAGCCCATGCAAGGACCCCGATCAGTAGATACCCCTTCATTCTCATAAGCCCCAGAGAGCTCACACTGTTCGGAAACGGAACTCTGTATGACCGATCTGGATGCGATCTCCATCCTGTAAAACACCCTCATTCTGCATAGTACCGTTGATAAAGGTGCCGTTTGTACTAAGCTCATCTCTAAAGAGAAACTGCCCGGCTCGGTAAAGAATGGTGAGATGATGTCCTGAGGCCGCTGGATCGTGAATCACAATATCACACTTAGGGTCCGTACCGATCGTATTTCGGCCCTCGTACAGGCGGAAATCTACCCCATTGGGATGCAAGGAGAAGCTAATGAGCCAGCCCACAATCTTGCGGTTTTGAGGGGCTTGGCGGGGTTGAGGGGACGCTCCTGGACCTTGATAGATTTGGGTGCGGGTCGGGTCTGGCAAAGCCGAGCCTTCGCTGCTTACGATCTGAGTCCGCTTGGGATCAAATGGTTGGGCTCCAGACGAAACCATAGGCATCTGAGATCGCCGAGAATGGGGATCAGACCGAAAAGGCGGAGTATCAGAGTCACCACTCACATAACAAAGGTAGTATTTTGCCAAGGATGTGGGCCGCTCTCCTGCGCCTGAGCATTCGTTCTACGGCGTTTTCTCTAAGCATTCTGCTATTATTTTTACTGGTTGGGCTGTATGGGCTGACTCAGATTCAGATAGACGCTGTACCTGATATCACGAACAACCAAGTTCAGGTCTATGCGTATGCGCCTGGATATTCAGCTACCGAGGTAGAGGCCCTCATCACGCGTCCGATAGAAGCAGCTTTAGCTACGATACCGCGCCGCACGGAGTGGCGATCTATTTCTCGGATGGGGCTCTCCCTCATCACAATCGTTTTTGAAGAAGGTACGGACTTGTATCAAGCGCGAAGCCAAATCACGGAACGGTTGTTAGCTGTGCGTGACCTACTGCCGCCAGGCGTTCAACCAGAGCTTGGGCCGATTAGTACGGGGCTCAGCGAGGCGTATCAATACATCCTCAAGCCCGAGACCAATGTATCCTTGGCAGAACTGCGTACGATACAAGATTGGATCGTGCGACGAGCCCTCTTAGAGACCCCTGGGGTGGCCGATATCAGCAGCTTTGGCGGATATGTGCGGCGGTGGGAAATCCTTCTATACCCTGAAGCTCTCCACCGGTATAATATTACGCTTACGGAGGTAGAAAGTGCCCTTCTCACGACGAATCATCTCATAGGTATAGGATACATAGAGCGTGGAAGCACGGCCATTAGCCTACGAGCCGAAGGGCTCTGGCGCTCTTCCGCCGATATGCGAGCTACTGTCATCGCTATACGGGGAGAGCAGCCGATTCGTCTCGTAGACGTTGGGGAGGTGCGAGAAGGTTACTTGCCTCGATACGGGGCCCTTTTACAGGACTCTCTCGGAGAAGTCGTAGGGGGGATTGTACTCGTTCGTAAAGGCGAAAACACCGCTCGTGTGGTGCGGCTCCTCAAGGAAAACATCGCGGCCTTAGAGAAGCGGCTGCCCTATGGTATTCGGATAGAGCCATTTTTGGATAGAGAAGCGCTCATTCGGCGGTTATTGGAAACAGTGGTGTCTAACTTACTCAAGGCTGCCCTAATTGTCATAGGACTTCTAACCCTGCTTTTAGGGAGCTGGAGAGCTGGCCTCTTAGTGGGAGCGGTGATTCCCCTTTCTATGCTTTTTGCCTTAGGACTGATGAGCGCCACAGGTCTCTCAGCCAACCTCATGAGTCTGGGTGCAATTGACTTTGGTCTGATTGTAGATGGGGCTGTTATCCTTGTAGAAGCTGTGATGGTGCGGCTTTCCTTCTACTCAGACCGAATGCGGGCGGCGGAAGAGGGGTCTATCCAGATTAGGCAGGCCAGTTTATTGGGAGAGCTGGTGGTAATCTCAGTCTATTTGCCCTTGCTTCTCCTGAGTGGAGTGGAGGGAAAAATGTTTCGCCCTATGGTTTGGACCATGCTATTTGCCTTGAGTGGGGCGCTTATCCTTTCCTTGACGGTGGTGCCTTGGGCTTCTGGACGGATTCTGCGCCCTCATACTTTGGCTTTGAGTGGCAAGCTGATGAAGGGCCTATGGTGGCTTGTAAGAACGGCTTGTCGGCAGAGCTTACGGCGTCCTTGGCTGGCTCTGGGTGTTTGGGGCGCCTTTACAGGCGCAGGAATTTTGGGCTTTTGGCTCTCCGAGACGATCTTCCTCCCTGAGCTGGATGAAGGGGCTTTTGCCGTAGAAACCCGCTTGCCCTTAGGGGGCTCCCTCAATCAGACCATAGCTTATTGCGACTCCATTCATAGACTCCTTCTGAGAGAGCTTCCCGGGAGATTCACTAAGGCAGTCGCCAAGATAGGCACCTCAGAGATTCCGTTGGACCCCATGTTCGTAGAAAGCGCTGATCTCATTCTCAACTTATCTTCATCGGTCCCCGAGTCTAGGGAGAAGCTGGCTGATACGATAAAAGCGCTGGTCCAAGCCCACTACCCGGGGATATTCATCGGCGTGCAACAGCCGATCCAAATGCGCTTCAATGAGCTTTTAGCAGGAGCAAGGACGGATATTGTACTACGCCTAATCGGACCCAACTTGGACACGCTTCGGTACTGGGGGGAGCTGATTGCCCAGTACTGCGAAAAGGTAAGCGGCGTGGCGGATTTGTCTCGTCCGCTCTTTTACGGCTCTCAGCAGGTTGTTATTCGGTGGAAGCCTGAAGCCATGGCCTTTTACAAAGTGGACCTTAGAGAAGCCCTAAACTGGGTGCAAGCCTACCGAGTGGGTATTCCTCTCAAACCAGTAATCACCGAAGAGGGATGGCGATTTGCTACAGCTCTTAAGCTATCTCCTCAAACGCTACCTCTAGACCCCCAATCGTTAGTCCTTCCTACTCAGCAAGGGGGATGGGTGCCTTTGGAACGCGTTGCCGAAGTCCACCTCGTTCCTTCCTATAATGAAATTCCTCACGCAGAGGGCGAGCGCACTTATCAGATAGGGATCAATGTGCGAGGACGCGGCGTCATTTCAGTGGTAAAAGAGTTAGACGAGTACATTCGGCGCCTCCCTCTACCCGCAGGTTACCGTGTGCGCTTCGGGGGGGCTTGGGAAAATTACCAGTCAGCTCAACAAAGGCTACTTTGGGTTGTGCCTGCTACCGTCAGTCTCATAACCCTTCTGATGTACCTTACCTTGCGCAGAATGCAGGCCATCGGCCTAATCTTACTTATAGCTCTTTCGGCCCCAGCCGGTGGCATGTTAGCTCTCTTAGTGAGAGACATGCCCTTTAGTTTATCAGCGGCTATCGGGCTAATCGGCTCCTTCGGATTAGCCACCCTAAATGGCACTGTACTGCTGAATCGTTTCTACCACTTGCCTTACACTAATCCCCTCAGGCGCATGTGGTACGCGTTATATGAACGAACCCGTCCTATTTTAGCCACCAGTGCGATAGCTGCGGCGGGACTTCTCCCTATGGCTTTTTCAGAGCAAGCGGGAGCGGAGGTTCAGCGCCCCTTTGCAACTACCATCATAGGCGGTCTGTTGGTTGGAGCCGCTTTCAACTTGTGGGCCCTGCCAACCTTTTTCGTTAGAAGGTCCATACATAAGCCTTAGCTAGCGATACCGTAACAGGGGCTTAGGACAAGCTGGGGTATTTTCCCTTCGATACGAGCTAAAAACCTGTCAGAAGGATTGGGGGGCTTTTACAGCCTTGGATAAGCCTACAAGCAGGTATTCTTTTTGCAGCCTTAGGCGCATCGTGATCCAGAGTTAATCTCGGGGCTTCACTTAGAGCAACTATCAAAACAAGCTGACCACAAGAGTCGCTTAGTCATCGCCGCCCAAGAAGATAGAGTGCTTCTGAGAAGCTTAAGCCAGAGCCAAGCGAGCATGGGGGTAGTTACGACTACAAGAGGGTTGTATTCCATAGCTTGCTTCCAGTCTAAGTGAAGGAGGTGCTGAGTGCCTCTGGTGAGACCGCAGCCCGGGCAGTTCATGGGTAGTAGGAGCTGGGAAGGGCATAGGGGAGGACCTTGGTCAAAGAAGTCAGCCGGTAGAATAAGGAGAACTAAGGGAGCCACAGCTACCACAGTGCGCATAAGGAGCTCTACAGCTTCTCGCCAAGAATGAGGGGGTTGGGAGAGGGTACGAGCCATTTCTCTCCCGCAAACTTAGTCCTTATGGGGCTGCCTCGGGTACCGCTTGAAATGAAGGAAGGGCGCCGTCCTGCTATCATCGCAATAAGCCCCGCTTCCAAGCCCGAAATGCATTAGCGCTCTCTCCATAGGCGTAATACTCTAAAAGGCCAATAGCTTCTATGACGCGCATTTTCTCACGCCAGCTCTCCGAAGACTCATCAAATCCAAAGAAGGTGTAGGCGGCAATCAAAGCCCTCAGATAGCCTTTTAGGGCGGCTTCTACGAGTAGAGATAGAGGAAGCTGTTCAGAGGCAGTAAGCCAGGCTTCCATCGTGCTTTGCGCTAGCAGGGCACCCTGACGCAAGAGGTAGCCGGTATGAGACGAATCCTCCTTCGCATCCCGCAGAAGAAGACTATAAGCAGAGCTCAAGGACGAAACATCGGCCGACCGGTCATGAGTCGGCAGGAATAGCCTTGTCAAAGCGGCGCTGTCTACCTTAAGATAACGAGCAGCCGTACGAACCAAAACCGATACTGTATCACTCTGATTGAGATACAAGGTTACGATTTCGCGAAAGAAACGGTCGTTCCATTCTATGCGGCGTAGAGCTTCCATTTCCTGGCGTAGTCGGGGTAGCCATTCTCGCCGATTAGTGTCGCGCACGATAGGATAAAGTCGTTGATGCAGTTCCTTATAGGGGAGGAGGGGTTGGGCTTGTAAGATTAGTCCCCAAACTACCCCCAAGCGCCACATTTAGCAAAGATGCGGCAGGAGTTTGTATCTTTCCTCTCATGACGCGGGGATGGGAGCAGACCTTTGCCGAAGCAGAAAAGAAGGTTATTCTCTTAGCCTATAGACGACTCTTGCGGGCTTGTGGGGACTTTTTAGACAAAAGCGGCCGTACAGAGCTCCGACGCGCGTTTCGTTTCGCCGTAGAACAGCATGGCGATATGAGACGGCGCTCTGGCGAACCCTACATTCTCCACCCCATCGCTGTGGCTCTCATCTTAGTGCGAGAGATTGGGCTCAAGGACCTATCAGCGGTGATAGCGGCCCTCCTGCACGATGTCATAGAGGACACCGATACGGATATAGAGACGATTCAAGCCCAGTTCGGTGAAACCGTAGCCCGACTGGTAGAAGCCCTCACCAAAATCACTCGCGTACAAAGCCCGTTAGACTCTGTCCAAGCAGAGACCTTCCGCAAGATTCTGCTCACGATGGCGGATGACATCCGCGTAGCTCTAATCAAACTTGCCGACCGCCTTCATAACCTACGCACGCTCGCCGGACTCAAACCTGAGAAACAGGCCAAGATTCTTGCCGAAACAGAGTACATCTACGTGCCCATCGCTCACCGATTAGGGCTTTATGCCATCAAGACGGAGATGGAGGACCTTATTCTCCGTTACCGAGAGCCCGAGCAGTACGAAGAGATAGCTCGCAAACTTCAAGAGACCGCTCGCGAACGAGAACGATACATCCAGCGATTTATAGAGCCGATCTTGCAACGATTCAAAACCGAACTCCCCGTTTCGTTCAAAGTAGAGAGTCGGGTCAAGAGTATCAGCTCTATTTACCAGAAAATGAAGCGGCAGGGGGTACCCTTTGAAGAGGTGTATGATATTTTCGCCGTAAGGTTCATTTTGAACTCACTACCTGAGACGGAAAAAGCGGACTGTTGGCGGGCCTATTCTATTATTACGAGCCTTTACCGCCCCAACCTCCATCGCCTTCGCGACTGGATATCTCAACCTAAGGCTACAGGCTACGAAGCCCTGCATATCACCGTTATGGGGCCAGAGGGAAAGTGGGTAGAGGTTCAGATTCGGTCTCGTCGCATGCATGAAGCCGCTGAGTATGGCTTGGTAGCTCACTGGCGATACAAGGGCCGGCAGAATGGACACCCCTCGGCTTACGATGAGGCGCTGGAACGCTGGCTCAATCGCATCCGAAGTCTCTTGGAGACACCAGACCTGCCGATGGTAGACCTCTTGAGTGAGCTACAACTGGATATTGCCCAAGAGGAGGTATATGTTTTCACCCCCAAGGGTGAGCTACGCGTACTGCCCGCCGGAGCTACGGCGCTGGATTTTGCCTACGAAATACACTCTGAGGTTGGAAGGCATGCGATTGCTGCCAAAATCAACGGTCGCCCAGTCTTACTGAATACCGTTCTCCAAAACGCTGACCAAGTAGAAATCATCACCAGCGATCGGGCCGAACCCTCTGAGGAACAGCTTTCGTTTGTGAAGACCGCTCGCGCTCGTCTCAAAATCCGCGAGTACCTCAAACAACAGCGAAAACAGGCGATAGAGCGCGGAAAAGCCATATTTGAGTGGCGCCTGCGCCACATGGGGATTCGCCCAGATGACCCCATGATACGCGAGCTATTATGGTATCTGTGCCTACCATCGTTGGAGGAACTGTGGTACCGACTGGGTAAGCATAAGATAGACCTGACTCGCATACAGGACTTTATCCGGCTCAAACGCCTCTCACAAGGGACTACCCCTATCATTGACCAGTTGTCCCAGCAACTTGGCTTGCTAAGCGGAGCAATAGAAGTAGGCCAAAATGAAGAACCCCACACTTACGCTTCGTGCTGCTACCCCATACCTTTTGACGCCATAATGGGTTATGTAACAGCCGATGGACTGGTCATTCACCGCACCACATGCAAAGAAATCCAGCGACTCCTCTCTTTAGACAGCACAAAGGTGCGTACGCTGCGATGGATACCCACGCCCCAAAAGGAGTTTCTTGCTGCCCTCCTTTTAGAAGGGGAGGACCGACAGGGCATGCTTTTGGATATTGTCAAAGTCATTTCCCTCCGAAAACGGAAAAATATCCGCTCCATTCGGATAGAGGGGCGAGCTTCGTATTTCCAAGGCATCATAGAGCTGTATGTGCATAACGAACCTGACCTCTTGAGCGTCATACGGACTCTCGCTGAAGTGCGAGGCCTCCTGCGGATAGAGAGGTATCAGGCGAATCCCTAATCTTTGTCAGCTTTATGCAGGAAGTTCTGCTGGACGGGCTAGCCCGAGTTTTAGCTTACTTTGCCCTCCAAGGGAGTTTCTCTCAAAAGGAGACCTCTGTCCTGAGGCAGCTTCTGCGGGAACTGGGTGTGGACCCCGAGCAGGAACTTCAGAAGATTCAGCAGTATATCGCCCGTCCTAACGAAATGCGCCCTACAGTCATTCTGCGCTCCGTTGCCCAACAGCTTCCGCGATCGTTGCGATACCTCCTTTATGCGTATGTCATGCAGCTTGCTCACGCTGACAAGGTCTTTCAGCCAGAGGAAGAGCGATTTCTGGAGGAGATGGCGCGAGAGTTTGAGATTCCTCCGTCAGAGCGGGTACTCATAGAGCGATTTGCTCACGCTGGACGAATCCGAGACATAGACTCCCCTCAGCTTCTAATTGTAGGGGCTTCTGATAAAGAAGTGGCGCCTTCCGTACGGCACCTGAAACTCCCTCTTAGCGGGTACGTGGCATTTCTGTATTTGCCTTCAGTGGAACTTATCCTCATGCGGCTGATGGGAGTACAAATGGAAGCCCATCTGAATGGACACTGGGTCCATGGCGATGTGATACGGGTCTTTAGTGAGGGTTCGCTATTGAGGGTGAAAGGATACGTTTTATCGTACAAGGAGGTACTGGAACAGTTTCGCCCTGCTCCCTTTCAAGAGAGGTTACTGTGGGAGGTACGCCGTCTGACGCATAAGTTTAAGGATGGCCGAGTGGCTATCCATCCAGTCAGTTTTGAAGTGGTGCAGGGGCGACTTGTAGGCATCATGGGTCCAAGCGGAGCGGGTAAAAGCACGCTACTGCGTCTCCTGAGCGGGCAAATCACCCCTTCTGGAGGAAAGGTCTATCTCAATGGCCGAAACATTCACACGGAGCGCCGAGCCATTCAAGGGCTCTTAGGGTATGTTCCCCAAGAAGACCTCCTAATAGAGGAGCTGACAGTCTGGGAGAATGTGTATTACGCAGCTCGTTTAGCCTACCCAAGCGATGCAGAGGCCCGAGAAGCCACAGAAAAGACTCTAAAGCTCCTTGGCTTAGGTGGGGTAGCCCACCTTCCCGTGGGATCGCCCCTTCATCCAGTCATTAGCGGGGGGCAGCGCAAACGCGTAAATATCGCCTTAGAAGTGGTACGAGGGCCTTTGGTTCTGTTTGTAGATGAGCCCACCTCTGGACTCTCCTCCTCTGATGCTGTACAGGTTGTGGAGCTCCTTCAAGCGCTTGCCCGAGAGGGCCGCATTGTCTTTTTCACCCTTCATCAGCCTTCATCAGAGATTTACAAAAAGTTGGACCATTTGCTTTTCTTGGATGAAGGGGGTTATACCATCTACTGGGGCTCCCCCATAGCTGCGCTTCAGCACTTTCGTCGGGCTGCAGGTTTAGTAGAGAGCGAGCAGGTGGAATGCCCAAGCTGTCGTCGTGTAGAGCCAGAATCGCTTTTTGACATTGTCCAACAAAAGCGCATAGATGAAACAGGACGCATATCTGAGCAGCGGCATGTCCCTCCTGAGCGGTGGTATCAGATATTCTGGCGGGACTACGTGCCTCCAAAGACCCAGGTAGAGGTTCCGACGCCCCGAGCGCGCCCGCCTGCTTCGGTAAGGCGGCAGGCCTTGGTACTCTGGGCCCGAGAGGGACTGCGTAAGTGGCGCACTCGTCTATCTACCGCTGCCCTCGTCTTAGCAGCACCTCTTCTGGGCCTTATCGTAGGGCTCACGCTCCGTTATTATCCAGAAGGCCAGCCCTATACCCTTTTTGGCAATGACAACCTACCTACGGTTCTGTTTACCAACATTTTAGCCATCCTTTTCCTGGGCATGCTCTCGTCGGCTGAGGAGCTGCTGCGCGATCGAAAGATTCGTCTTCGGGAAGCCTTCCTCCATCTGAGCTGGTTTAGCTACCTCCACGCCAAGCTATTCTGGGTGGCCCTCTTCTCGGCTATACAGGTAACCTTATACTGGGGGGTCGTCGCTTTACTTATCGGCATAGAGGCCAACTGGGGAGCTACTTGGATGCTTCTCTATATTGTAGCGCTTCTGAGCAACCTTCTCTCTCTCAACTTATCCGACACTTTTACCCAGCCCGTACCCATTTATGTCCTTATCCCCATCCTAATCATTCCGCAACTGGTTCTAAGCGGAGCTGTGATCCCATACGATAAGTTCAACCCTCTGCTGCGAGGCGAGCGTCCCGTACCCCTTCTGGCGGACTTTTCTTTTACTCGCTGGGCTTATGAAGCCCAGGCTGTTTTACACTTTACAGAGAACCCTTATCAGCGTCACTTGTATCCCCTTAAGGCGGAGCAGTCTCTCCTGCGATATCACCTACTTCACGAGCTACCCTTGCGGCGCCAGCGAGGGGATTTAGCGAGCTACCTCCGTAGCTGGGGGGTTCCTTCTGCGGATAGTTTAGAGCAGCTCTTGCGCCAACGGCTGCGTCAGATTTCAGGGCGTTTATCTCTCGAAGAGTCCGCTCTGCCCTCTGAGCTTCGTTTACGGTACCATAATGACGCCTTAGAGCGTCTCGTCCTCTCTACGCAAAGTCCTCAGAAGATTCTCTATCGCCGAGAGCGATACTACCGGCTCTATGAGCCAGGGTACATTACCTCTACGGGGGGGGCCTATGAGCCCTTCTTCACGGCTTTTAAGTGCGTGGCGGGACTTTGTATGTCCACACCCACCTTCAACCAGATCGTTCTGCTCTTGATGGGGCTGGGGTTATGGCTTTTACTGGTCTTTCGGGTGTTGAACTATTTGTTTTTAGGGGGAAAGCCCTGACATGACGCCTACCGTCACAGCGTCTCGCCTTTCCCTTCGCGACCTCCAGTCTGCTCTGCCAGAATGGACTGCATTTGAGGAGTTCTATGCGAGGACCTTACGCAGTGCTGTTTATCGGGATAGCTGGCTTCTGGAGAAGCTCGGGAGTTTCATCCTACGCCGCGGTGGGAAAAAAGTTCGTCCACTCCTTCTTCTCTACACCGCCCGAGCCGCAGGGCAGATTAGCTTTATGTCTCATTTAGGAGCGACCTTGGTAGAGCTTCTTCACAACGCCACCCTTATTCATGACGATGTAGTGGATGACTCCGACTACAGGCGAGGGTTTTTTTCGCTCCGAGCTTTGTGGGGAAATCGTATCGCTGTACTTTTTGGCGACTGGCTTTTAGCACGAGGTCTGCTTTTGGCTCTGCGGTACAAAGCCCCTGAACTTCTCCAATACACCTCTGAGGCGGTGGAGTCTCTCGCAGAAGGCGAACTTCTTCAGCTCAAGCGTATGCGAGCAGAAAGCATCTCTGAAAGCCAGTACTTTGAGGTGATAGAAAAAAAGACAGCGGCTCTATTTCGCGCAGCGTGTAGCATGGGGGCATGGAGTGCTGAGGCCTCTCCTTCGGTTATAGATACTGCGGCAGAGATGGGTACTGCTATCGGGATAGCTTTTCAAATACGCGATGACCTCTTAGATTGGAGCTATAGCCAGCTTACAGGCAAGCCCACCGATGCTGATCGACAGCAAAAACGATTTACGCTTCCTCTTTTGTGGGCTTTTTCTCAGGTGAAAGGCGCCCAGCGGCGCGCTCTTCTGCGTATGCCCTTTCCCCAAGCCCGTCGCGAGTTAGAAGCGTTAGGCGCCTTTGAATACACTGAGTCTGTTCTGCTTCAGTATGCTCAGCGGGCTTATGCGTTAGCGGATCAGCTTCCCCACATATCCACAGTTCCGATGCGGGCTCTAATAGATTTTCTCATCTTCCGTGCTCAGTAAAAGGGTATCTTCGCCGAAGATGGAGAAGAGTACTACGGAGAGCGAAATCTTTTTAGAAGGCATAGACCTTTTGAGCTTTTACGGTGTGGGCAACGAAAACATAGAACTTCTTCGGAGTGCCTATCCTTCCGTTAAGCTTGTAGCTCGCGGTAGCAGTATCAAGGCGCAAGGCGACCCTCAAGCGGTGGCGCGGTTGGAAGAGATTATTCAGGCTATGGTTCAGGAGGTGCGTCGCCATGGGCGGCTGCCCAGCGAGCGCGTGCGGGAAATCGTCAGTCGCCTTCGCAGCGGGGAGGCTGTGCCTTCATTAGACCGAGGTCCTTCCATCCTGCGCACTGCATCTGGCCAGCTTGTCGCCCCTCGTACAGAAGGGCAGCGCCTCCTCTCCCAAGCTATAGAGACACACGACATAACCTTCGCTATCGGACCCGCTGGGACGGGAAAAACCTACACCGCCGTGGCCTTTGCCGTCAAGGCTTTGAGAGAAAGGCAGATTCGCAAAATCATCCTCACCCGCCCTGCCGTGGAAGCCGGGGAGAGTTTAGGATTCCTCCCAGGCGACGTAAAGGAAAAAGTCGCTCCCTATCTGCGTCCCCTGTACGATTCTTTAGAGGAGATGCTCTCAGGTGAAAAACTACAACAGCTTCTTGAGCAGAACGTCATAGAAATCGCTCCGCTGGCTTATATGCGCGGACGCACCTTGAATGATGCTTTCATCATTTTGGACGAAGCCCAAAATGCTACTCGGCTTCAAATGAAGATGTTTCTCACCCGATTCGGTCATCACTCAAAAGTCGTCATTACGGGAGACCTAAGTCAAATAGACCTGCCTCGGCCCGAGGCGTCAGGGCTTCTTCATGCAGTTCGTCTCTTGGAGGGAGTAGCCGGCATAGCTGTAGTACGACTCACGGAAAGCGATATTGTACGCCACCCATTAGTGAGTGAAATCGTACGGCTTTATGAAGCCGATGCGCAGCGTAACCGATAGCTTAGGACGATCTTTAGAGATTCCCGTTCATCCTGAGCGGATCGTATCCTTATGTCCCTCTCAAACGGAGACGCTATTTGCTCTCGGTCTTCAGGGACGCATCGTCGGACGCACTCGATACTGCATCCATCCTTCTGAGGCGGTGAAGACCGTCCCTGTAGTCGGCGGTACAAAAAAGGTGGATATAGACCTCGTGAGGGAGCTAGAGCCTGACCTTATTATCGCCGAAAAAGAGGAAAACACCCGAGAGGATGTGGAAAAGTTATCTACTATCGCCCCCACCTATGTAACAAATGTAGAAAGCTATCAGGAGGCTCTTCATAGCATTTTGGAGCTGGGGGATATTACGGGGACCTCTAGTATAGCCCAGCGTATTGTAGAGTCTATAGAAGCCGCTTTTCAGCGGATTCCGATGGCTACCCGTCCTCTACAGGTGCTGTATCTGATCTGGCGAAAGCCCTTCATGGCAGCTGGAGCGAAAACTTACATCGGTAGTCTGATAGAACGCTTAGGTTGGGCGAATGTAGCCTCAGCACGCCCAGGGCGCTATCCTATTATAGAAGACCCAACTGGATTACACCCGGATGTTATTTTGCTATCCGATGAGCCTTACCCCTTCAAGGCTAAACACATTCCCGAAGTCCAGCAGTGGTGGCCTGAAGCCAGTATTCACTTGGTTCGGGGTGATTACTTCAGTTGGTATGGGGTTCGAATGCAGGAAGCCGCTCCATATTTAGCTCAGCTTGTCGCTCAGCTTGCTTCATGATAAGCCCTATCCCTTTTTTGGGCCATTGGGGCAACCCGCTTAGCGGGAGGAGCCTATTTGGACATCTAAAAGCTCGTTTTTCCAAATCACCTCATAAAGACCTATGCTCGTAAAGGGCTACGACCTTTTAGCGGCTTTGAAGGAGTGAATGAAGCGACCAAGGGAACGGACGGGAAGTCTTTGGCGTCCTGCGACTATGCAGCATGGATAAAGAGGGCAATCACCTTTTAGAACGGTGAAGAAGCTCAGAGTGCCCCTGCCTTTTAGGGGTTTCGTCGGGGCGACTGGACTCGAACCAGCGACCTCAGCGTCCCGAACGCTGCGCGCTACCAGCTGCGCCACGCCCCGCTATGGCGAGAGCGGGAATCGAACCCGCGACCTCAGGATTATGAATCCTGCGCTCTTACCTACTGAGCTATCTCGCCTTTCTACAAAGGTACAACATGCGCCCTTCATGACGAGGTTTTCTGACGCTTTAGCCAGCTCCGTGCTACCTCCCAATCCATGGGATAAGTGAGCTTAAGATTTTGGGGTTCTCCTGCTACGAGCCTTACAGTAAAGCCCGCCGCCTCCACCCAGCTGCCCTCATCCGTAAAACTTTCATCCGACAAGGGAGATAACCGCCTCCAAGCCTCCCGTAGAATATCCCCTCTAAACACCTGAGGCGTCTGAACTTCCCATACTCTATTCCGCGGAATGGCGTGAGATGCCTCACCTTCTACTAACCGTACAGAAAAACTTACTGGAATGCCACACACCGCTGCTCCTGATTCGGCTCCAGCTTCAATGGCGCGTTTTATGACCTCTTTGGAAACAAAGGGGCGCACCGCATCGTGAAAAGCCATAACATACTCTTGACTCAGTAGCTCTAAATCCTCCAAAAGAGTAAGAGCTGCCTCTGTAGAACCGCTTCGCGTAGGACCACCAACTGTAAGATAGAGCGCCGCATGAGGAAAAGCCTTCCGCAGAAGTCTCTCTCCATATCTAAAATGCGCCAGAGGCAGGACAACGATGACGATACCCTCTGGATACAACTCCAGAAATGTCTCCACAGCATACACCAAAACGGGTTTTCGTCCCAGACGCCGGAACTGTTTCGGGAGCGTTCCTCCAAATCGGACTCCACTTCCTCCAGCCAACTGCACCCACACGGGCCGGAGGTCTCGAGCCAAAGAGTGCATAGACTTAGTACTCTATCCTCTATATGATTAGGAGAAGGTCTCCATAACACCCCCATCGGAACCCTTTCTCAAGAGCGGTCTCATAAGCCTTCCGAACGCGCGAATAGCCTCCAAAGGCGGCTGTGGCAATATAGCCTGCCGATTTGGGCAGGTGAAGCTGGGTCAGGTAGGCGTCTGGGATAACAGGCTTGTAGGGGGGAAAAATAAACTTCACCGTCCAATCTTCGGTGGCTTTGAGGTCATTATAGGCAGATAGGCTAGACTCTACAGCTCGGAGAACACTTGCACCTACTACCAACACCCGTTTGCCTGCCCGACGGGCTTCGTTGATCCGCACGGCGGAGGACTCCTTTACTTCAAACCACTCCGCATCCATGGAAAACTTAAACAGGTCCTCTACCTCTATCTGACGAAAGTTAGCGGCGCCTACATGCAAGGTGACGGGAACAAACTCAACGCCTTTTACCTCTAACTCGCGGATGATAACCCGTGTAAAGGGAAGACTGGCATCGGAGGCTTGGACGGAGCCCGGAATGCCATTCCAGAGCGGACGAAAGTCCCTGTAATCCTCAGGGCGATGCGGACGCTTGATATACCGAGGCAGCGCCATAAGCCCGATGCTCTCTATCATGGCCCTAAAGGACTCCCCAGGCGGCACGATGAATCGGATGGCACGCTCTCGACTAGTTGTATTATCTACGACTTCGGCTGTTAGGTTACTCCCAGGGAAGTAGAGCTTGTTTCCAACTCGTATTTTACGAGCAGGCTCTACCATGGCATTCCATAGGTGGGTCTCAGCGTCCAACTCCCGCAGCAAAAGGACCTCTACAGGCGAGGTGCTTCGCTCCTTATGCCCTATCAGGAGGCAAGGAAATGGAAGCGAGTCATTATAGACAATCACATCACCTGCCTCTAAAAAGTTAGACAGCTCCGAAAAGGTATGGTAGGTTATATGCCCTGACTCTCGGTCTAAGACCATTAGTCGGTTGCTTCCTCGCGGCTCAGGGGGATACTGGGCGATTTGACCGTCCGGAAGTTCAAAAGCATAGTCTGAGAGGCGACTGCTCATATCTTTGTAGGTGGCAAAGATACCATGTTCGGAGAAGCCTTTCGCCAAGCGGTCCGCAATATGAGTGCCCACCGACGCCGCTCTTTGCTCACCCTTCTCACGATCGCTGTGGGTATATTCTCTGTATCCTCTGTGCGGGTTTTCACCTACTCTATGGAGCGCTCTATCGTTGGCCGATTTGAGCGATTGGGGGCTTCTACCGTGTATGTTCATCATTTGCCATGGCGATTTTCTGCAGAGGACTGGGGTGTGTATTTCCGCCGTCCCCGAATGAGCCTCGTAGACTATGAAGCTCTCCAAAGTGGGTTGGGCGATCAAGCTTGGGTTGCTCTTCGGTATGATCGGTCCTTAGAGAAGATTACCTTCAAAAATCGCACAGAGGAAGCCCGCGTCATAGGTATCACAGGGGATTTCCAAGCCGTCTTTCCCTTAGAGCTGCGGTCAGGACGATTTTTTACGAGGGAGGAACTAAAGCGAGGTCTGGCTTTAGCCGTCGTAGGAAGCCGTTTGGCTCGTTCTCTCTCGGGCAGTGAAGAAGCCGTAGGGCTCTCTTTCCGATATTCAGGACAGACCTTTCAGATTATCGGTGTTCTACGAATGCAAGGGAGCTTTGGTGGAGACATGGATCAAGCCATGATCATTCCCTTTCCGATTATGTATCGGTTACGCGGTTTAGAACGATTTCAAGGGGATAGAACCATACTTGTTCGGGCTAAAAACCCTGAAGCTCTGCCCATAGACCTTTTAGAACTACGAGTGCGAGGGATACTCCGCCAGACCCGCCATCTGCCTCCCCGGGTGCCCGATAACTTCTCCATCAACAGACAGGACGCTCTCCTTGACCAAGTGCGCCAAGTCTCTGGGTATGTAGCAACCGTGGGATTATTCATTGCTGGCTTTGCCCTGCTGGTTGGGGGATTTGGCGTTGCGAATATCTTATATGTAGCTGTAAGAGAGCGTCGGGGAGAGATTGGGATTCAGCGCGCTATGGGAGCCCCGCAGTCATTCATTCTTGGGCTTTTTCTGATAGAGGGCGTTCTGCTAACAGGCATTGGCGGAATAGTAGGCTTAGGCCTAACAAGCACTCTAACCATGGCTCTATCTGAGTGGGCAGCGAAAGAGGGGCTTTCTTTAGCCATAGCCCCGCAAGACTTACTTTGGAGCGTAGGGGTTACTGTAACCGTAGGACTCTTAAGTGCTCTGGCTCCGGCTTGGAGCGCTGCTCGTCTCCATCCCATAGAAGCTATCCGAAGTACCTACTGATGGAGCTCTCTGCAGTCCTCATCACCTACAACGCTGAACGCTACCTTCTCTTCACTCTGCGAGCTCTCCAAGGCGTAGCCGATGAGATTATCATCGTAGATAGTGGTTCTACGGACCGTACCAAGGAAATCGCTCATACCATTGAGGGTATTCGATGGTATGAACGCCCTTTTGACGGCTATGGGTGTCAGAAAAACTTCGCTAACTCTCTTGCCCGAGGCCGATACATCCTCTCTGTAGACGCCGACGAAATCCTATCTCCTGAACTGCAGCAGTCTATTCTCCGGGAAAAAGGGCAGTGGCAAGCCGATGCGTACCGAATGCTTCGGATAGGGATATACTGCGGCGCCGAGATTCGCTCGGGGGACTGGTACCCTGACTGGAAGATTCGCCTCTTTCAGCGCGATATAGCCCGATGGAGTGAAGACCCCGTCCACGAAAAACTGCTGCTGCCCCCTACTGCCAAAATCTACACCCTACATGGAGAGCTGTGGCACTACACCTACAACACTCCCGAAGAGAATCTCCTCCGCACAAGCCAATACGCTCGGCTTCAAGCAGAAGCCTTGTACAAAGCAGGACGTAAACCCAGCTGGATTCGGGGGTTTCTCCGCTTCAGCTTTCGCTTCATCAAGAGTCTATTCGTCAAGGGAGGTTGGCGATTAGGCTGGCGGGGCGTAAGCATAGCTTTTATCGGGTCTATGTTCTACATCTTGCGTGAGATTCATCTGGCCTATCTCTTAGATCGCCGAAAAGCCCATCGGCCGTCTATACCTTTGCTACATGATGCGGTGTCTTCTAAGAGTTAGACTTGGGAGGCCCAGTCTACCCGAGGGCTGAATGCAAGCCTAATAACTAGATCGCCTTCTCAGAAAGTCAGGCCTGCGATGCCTATCGGTGCCCAGAAGAGCTCTTAGACTGGATAGAGAGTCGGTTGGGTTCTCTATGAAGCAGGAGATTTTAGTCTGAGAGATGCCTTTCATCCCCGGAATCCTCCGTATCCTCTAAGGCTGTACGGTTATAGGTCAGGGGCGCGGGGCGGCAGCTACCTGAGGTAGCTGCCGCCCCGCGCCCACCCAATAGGCCCGAAAACCCTCAGACCCCCCGCTTCCTGGACCGCAAAGGACTTTCAGAACTCACGACTTTCCACGCAAGCCCCCCATTCCCTGACCGTTTTACCACCCTACCACAAGTTTGTGGGTACCGAGAATAACGCCTGACTCCGACCCTATACGCACCATATACACACCTGGGCTCCACTGCGAAGTCGGGAGGGCAATTCTTTGAGCAAACGAAGCCAAAAATATACGCTGTCCTGCGAGCGTAAAGACCTCTATGGTGTAGGCACCAGGGGAGTCTACTTCTGCAACAGCGTACTCACCGGCCGGATTAGGATAGAGTATAGCTTGAGGTAGTTTGTCTGGCTCTCCTATGGTTAGGCTTGAAACGAAGCGTCCCCCCAAGACAGGTAGCTCTATGTAGGAATGCTTATCAGGAGCAGAATAAATCGTTTGAAGATTGCGGCGGGGCAGCATCGGTACGCCACGGAACAGATAGGGTGTGTTATCAAACGGACGCCGACGATAAAACTCATAAGGCATGAGCGGCACATTTGGACAAGGTTGGTAGCGGGGATAGTTGGTAGCACTGATGAGGACCTTGATACGATGCCCTTTCCCCCAGCAGTAGGCTATAGGCAGCATGCGAAATCGCCATTTATACACGCTGTCCGAGACGAGATTGTACCAAGGTTTGGAGGTATCTTCTCGTCCATCGGCCCAGCTCTCAGCGTATTCCCGAGCGCGAGCATTACAAGCTCCCTCAAATACATAATACTCACGCCCATCTGGATACACGTCTAAGACTCGCACCACTACGTCCCCATTAGCTGAATCAGCAAAAGCTCCCCAGAGTGGCCTAAGAGCTAAAAAGAGCTGGGCTACGGGAAAGCCAGCTATGCACAATGATTCGGGAATGGCATCTGAGACGTACGAGATCAAGTCGGAGTAGTTCTTTCCATCTATAGTATAGCGAGCGGGACGATCCAAGACAAGGCCTCTATAGAGAGGGTCTGTAAAGTCCATTTGTCCTTGGCTCAGGCGCGCCCGGTCGGGAGTATACACGATCATGTTGGGTCCGCCGTGGGTAGGGACAGGATCATCGGGATCGGCTACGAAAGACCTTGTAGGTTCAACCGATTGGGGGGGATGTTCAGAGAGCCGTCCATTTCCATGCAAGTAAAGCCGTAGACGAGGTAAGTTAGGCAAAGGAAAGGTATCAGTACTATACCAATAGTTCCCTACATGACGATTTAGCGTGTCTGCTACTGGCCCCACCACGTAAAAGCGCACATTAGCCCGTCCCGTGGGCTGTGTAGCATCAAACTCATAGTTTGGTGCAGAAATAGGCTGCCTCGTGGTATCACCAAAGACAGACTGTCCCGTGGCAGGAATGGTAATGGTCCACCGCTGAGGTGTCCCCGAGGCGCCCATCTTAATCTCTATGGGAAAGTTGGACAAGCCCGCTGTCCCATTCAAAAAGTTGTAGAAGTCGTAAAATCCTGCACGGAAGGTATCGGCTGGAACTCGCACAAAGATGTTATTCCCCACACTTTGCCAAGCTGTATCAGGAGGCAACTGAAAAGTAGGCGTTCCTAAAAAGTATCGGAACCATCCTACGACCTCAGAGGTGACTAGCCTAGAAGCCGCTTGAACATTGAGACTGGAGACATCTGGGACATTGAACTGTTCTATCACATTTGATGGATACCGATGGTCTCGCCCATCCGGCAAAATCCGCATATCACCCGTACTGCGTGTCCCTATGGTTTGATGAGCCCAAGGACCTATAACGATCTTTTGGTACCGCTTGAGCGAGGGGGGTAGGTATTTCATAAGATATTGCCAAGTCTGAATCTGCCCATCTATGAATATATCCCACCATCCCGTGAGGTTATACACGGGTACTTGTATGTTTTCATAGCGGCTTCTCGAGCCTCTCCACTGCGGATTTCCATTATCATCCAAGGTTGCATGACTAATATCCATAACGGCCCGAGCCGGCATATTTGGGTAATGAGCGCCATTCATGGTCGTCCAGAAATCTATGCAGGCCTCCGCCGCCTGAATCGGTTCCTGAATCTGCGGTCCGTAGTCAGCAAGAGTATGGATAGAATCGTATGGATTTGCTGGACCAGCCACCCATCGGCCATAAAACTCCACCTGCCCGCGTAACCACCCGTCAATCAAGCGCTCTCGAAACACACCATTATGATGGCCAGCACTATGATAAAACTCTCCAGAAGCCACAACGGGCATAAGACACTTGAGGCCTGGAAGATTAGGATCTATACGATGAGCTGCTGCAAGCTGATACTGGGTATTGCCTAAGGCCGAGCCACCAAACATACCTATCTTTCCATTGCAACGAAGAGCGTCGTCGTTCCCGTCTCCATCGCGGTCATACAGAAGCCCATTCAGAATCCACTGGTATGTATCCCAGCCATCCTCATGCAGGTTCGCTTGTTTATTCGGGGTAATATCTAAGGGATGTCCTGCATTTGGGCCTATATGCTGAACATAGGCGGTTTTATCCCAGCTGTCACTGTACATAGGGAGATATACACCCGATGACCGGTAGCGACCCCGCATATCCTGTTCTATACCTGCGTATCCTAAAAGAGCATAACCTTTGCTAAGCTCTGTACCGCCTTTGTTATAAGGCGTTCGTGTAAACATGACAGGTAGAGCATACGGGTCAGGCTGGTCAGGATAGACAAAGTACTGAGTTCCTGGATAAGCAAAGCGTATACGCCGCCGACCCAATCCAGGCCAAACCGAGTTTAGGTCTACTTCAATTTGGGCTGTGTCAGAAAATATCGGCAAGTTGACACTCGTAGCGAGAGGCACACCATCTCGCATTAAGACCTTATACTCCCGATGCTGCACGAGATCTGTTATCGTATCCAGAAGTCCATTTGGCTGCTGGGCCCACACGAGGGCAAAAGCCACCCTTATTAGCGATAGCTGTTTCATGCCCGCAAGATACACAAATTCTTTACGAAAACTACCAAGCCTACTCCCTTGCCTAAAGCAGATAAATCTCCCTCTGTAAGGCTGTCCGTAGTTCTGCCCTCCTACTGGACTAAGAAGGATTCTCTTTCGGTGCCCCCTCACTTGAGTATTCAGCCTTGGAACTATCCCAGCTCAGCTCCTGAATAGGTTGCACAGCGCCTAAGGGGTCCTCTAACAAAACCTGCCGCGTATCTGAGCGCACATACCCTATCACGTGTATCTGAGGGGCCTTTCTAATCTTGTCGTAGGAGGAAAGAGGGATCGTGAAGAGAAGCTCATACTCTTCGCCACCATATAGGAGAAAAGCTGTCAGAGGCATACCATATAGCTCAGCTACTCTCTGCGTCTGCTCATGAAAGGGCAGACGATCCAGATATACATGCATCCCATACCCCGAAGCTTTAGCCAGTGCGTGAAGACCAGCTGCTAATCCATCAGAGAGGTCTATCATACTCGTAGGCTGCACATCCAGTTCCCTCAAGCGTGCCACTATATCACACCGAGCCTCGGGCTTGAGCTGACGGCTTACAATGTAAGTGAAGCCGGACACGTCAGGCTGAACCGCAGGATTCTGCAAGAATACAGCTTTTTCCCTCTGCAGAATCTTGAGCCCTGCATAAGCCCCACCTAAGTCGCCTGTAACACAAACAAGCTGATTGGGAGAGGCTCCCTTACGGTAGCATATGCGTTCTCGCTCTACCCGCCCTATCACAGTAACGCTGATCCAGAGATCGCGGGCAGCCGAAATGTCCCCTCCCGCTACTACCACCCCGTATTTATCTTCCACACGGCGCAAGCCCCTATAGAGGTCTTCTAAATAGGAGGCAGCAAGCCCCTTCGGAAGACCAACAGATACAAGTAAAAAGAGAGGCTGCCCATTCATCGCGCATATGTCGCTGATAGCCGATGTCGCTGCCTTATACCCTATGTAAAGAGGAGCATGATACACTCTATCAAAATCCCAATGCTCGTGCAAGATATCTACCGAAGTAAGCCCATAGTACTTCTCGTCCCATACCCATACGGCAGCATCATCACCTATTCCCTGGACGAGAAGCTCATGCTGACCCCTAAGCTGGGCAGATATAGCGGCAATTAGCTCAGCCTCTCTCATCCTTTAGAGAGCAGTCCTAAATCCCGGCTCAGCTCCAGCATCTGTTCTATAGGACGGCGCGCTTTTTCCATGATATCCACCGAGAGGGTTACCTCAGGAGCTTCGTAGAGCAAAGCGTTGTAGATTTTCTCTAAAGTGTTCAGCTTCATGTGAGGACAGGTATTGCAGCTACAAGAGTACTCAGCTGGAGCTTGAATAAGTTCCTTACTCGGAGCTGCCTTACGCATCTGATGGAGTATGCCCGACTCAGTAGCTACAATAAAGCGACTTCTCGGAGATTGAATAACATAGTTCAATAAAGCCGTCGTAGAGCCAATGAAGTCCGCCTGCTCCAAAATAGCCGGCTCACACTCAGGATGAGCGATAAGCTCTGCGTCTGGATACTGAAGACGCAAAGCCCGTATCTTCTGATGAGAGAAGATAGTATGTACCATACAGACTCCCTCCCAAAGCAGCATTTCCCGACCCGTCTTCCGCATGACATATAACCCAAGGTTCTTATCAGGAGCAAAGATTATCTTCCAGTCTGAGGGCAGAGCCCCCACGATGGGCACTGCATTAGAAGAGGTTACAATGATATCGCTCATTGCCTTGATAGCAGCAGAGGTGTTGATGTAACTGACAACTTTATGATCGGGGTACTTCGCCTTGAATGCAGCGAAAGCCTCAGGTGGACAACTGTCTGAGAGAGAGCAGCCGGCATTTAGATCAGGGATTACTACCTTCTTAGTAGGATTGAGAATTTTTGCCGTTTCCGCCATGAAGTGCACGCCTGCAAACACAATCATATCGGCATTCGTTTCAGCCGCTTTCTGAGAGAGCCCAAGGCTATCTCCAACAAAGTCTGCTATATCTTGAATGTCCGCATCTTGATAGTAGTGAGCCAACAAAACAGCGTTTTTTGCCCTTTTGAGTCGCTCTATCTCCGCAAAAAGGTCTATGCCAGCAGGAGGCTGTATAGGCACGTATCCCCATTCCAGTACCATCTTATGTACTTCCTCCTTTGATGGCAAGGGTGTGGATATGTGGAGCATAGTTCTAAGGTAACAAAAAAAGCGACTGATGCACAGGATAATGAGTTAGGAGGTTCCTTGTGGATAGGCTTTGGGAAAGGTTTGCAAATACGGCTTAGGAACAGGGAGATGGGTCCACCCTATCTACCTTTGTGAGGAGCTTTTACTTGGGTTTCCCTCACTTATGCCTCGGCTTATCCACTGTATTCTCCACAATGTGATATATGATCAGCGTCTTCACAAGATGGCTCTTTCTACGATGGAGCTGGGTGATACAGAAGTCGTGGGAATCACAGCTCCTGGCAAAAAAGGCGGGTTAGAAAGCAGACCCTATCGTGTTCGGCGTCTCTGGGTTCCTGTGAGGGGAGGACCTCTATACTTTCTATTAGCAAACCTAAGACTCTTTTTTCACCTTCTCTTTAAGCTTGAGTGGGAGGCTGTCATCGCAAATGATTTGGCAGCGCTGCCGGGCACATGGCTGGCGGCTCGGCTTCGCCGTAAGGTGCTTCTGCTAGATAGCCGGGAGTTGTTTACCCAGACCCCCTTCCTTATTCATCGTCCAGTTGTTCGCAAAATATGGGAGACCCTTGAGCGGTTTCTATATCCTCGGGTCAGATACATTATTACGGTCAGTCCTCCCATCGCTGAGTACTTCCAGCGCAAGTACAGTAGGAATGTATGGCTTGTCTATAACCTCCCTCTGCGCCGCTGTGGCTTTGCCCGCCCGAGGTTGGAGAATAGGCTTCTTCTGTATCAGGGGATGCTCCATCCTCACAGAGGACTAGAGGAACTCATACTGTCCCTAAGCTACGCTGAGGACTGGAAGCTGTGGATAGCAGGGGACGGACCCCTAAGGAGGCACTTAGAAAAACTTGTGAAGCAGCAGCACTTAGAGGGACGGGTACGCTTTCTTGGGATGGTGCCCTTTGAGGTATTAGAGGGGTATACAAGACAAGCTACATTAGGAGTCTGTGGAGAGCTACCCCACGGGCTCAATCATAGCTATGCTCTGCCAAATAAGCTATTTGATTACCTGCAGCAAGGCATTCCTGTCTTGGCAGGAGAAGCTCCCTTGATACAGAGGATCGTTCGCTATTACGGGTGTGGTACGATAGTAGATTCATGGAAACCGAGGGTAATCGCCGATGCTCTTCAGAGGGTAGCTGCTTCGCCTCGTTCTTACGACTGTTGGATAGAGGGCGCGCAGCGAGCAGCAAAAGCTCTTTACTGGGAGCGGCAGATTCCTTGCATTCGCAGGTGGATCCGATACGCTCTGGAAGGGGCATCCCTTCCTCAGCAAGAAGCGGTTGAGACCTGCTGTGATATAGTGAAGTTAACTCAGATTCTTCGTGAGTCGCCCTCAGATTGACCATAGACCTCTCAGCGTAGCGAATCCGGTTGGAAAAGCTCCCTATGCCTACTGGCAGAGGGTGTAAAGCCTGCTTACGAGGATAAGCCAGCGTGGCGGGTAGCTGGTGAGGATGGTATTATGAACGGCTTGTTTCCTGCCGGTAGCTTTCCTAATCGTTCTTTTGGTTCCATCTTATAGCGGGGATGGACATATATCCTTAGCTTGGCCAAGATGTGCTGGATTGTCACTCGGATCACACCAAGGCCATACTGGATACTCCGGTAGAAGTTAATAGAAGAGGCTTCGGGGAAGTATCGCGTCGGGCAAGATATCTCGCCTACTGGGAAGCCTGCGTATATAACCTGAGAGAGAAACTCATTATCAAAGACGAAGTTATCGCTATTTCTCCACCAAGGAATCGTTGTTAGAACTTCTCGGCTGTAGGCTCGGTAACCAGTGTGGTATTCGGAGAGCTTAGCGCCCATGAAGAAGTTCTGGAAAGCCGTAAGCAAGCGATTAGCGATGTATTTATAGAGGGGCATACCTCCCTTTAGGGCGCCTCCTCCCAATATGCGGGAGCCCAGCACGACCGGATAGAATCCTGAAGCGACTAGGGAGGCCATAGCCGGGAGAAGCTTAGGGGTGTACTGATAATCAGGGTGTAGCATGATAATGATGTCTCCTCCCAGATCAAGGGCGTACTTGTAGCAGGTTTTTTGGTTAGCTCCGTAACCTTTGTTGCACTCATGCACGATAATATGCTTGATGCCCAGCTGCTGAGCTAATTTGACTGTGAGGTCTTGACTGGCGTCATCCACGAGTACAATCTCGTCTACTAAGCTACGGTCTATCTCTCGCAGGGTAGCTTCTAAGGTAACTTCGGCGTTGTAAGCGGGAAGGACGACAACAACCTTCTTCCCGGCTATCATGATTAAACCTCAAACTGAATGCCCTGCGCTAAGGGAAGGTCGGAGCCGTAGTTGATAGTTACGGTTTGGCGGCGCATATAGGCTTTCCATGCGTCGGACCCTGCCTCGCGTCCGCCGCCTGTTTCTTTCTCTCCGCCGAAGGCACCGCCTATTTCTGCCCCAGAGGGGCCTATATTTACGTTGGCAATGCCGCAATCGGATCCAGCGGGGCTTAGGAAGAACTCGGCTTCTCTAAGGTTGTTTGTGAAAATGCTGGAGGAGAGTCCTTGAGGCACTCCATTCTGCATGGCTATGGCTTCCTCCAGGCTCTTGTACCTGAGTAAGTACAGGATAGGGGCAAATGTCTCTCGCTGCACCACGGGCCAGTGGTTTTCGGCTGTGATTATAGCGGGTCGTACGTAGCACCCACTTTCGTAGCCGGTGCCAGAGAGGACTTCACCCCCAAAGAGGAGCTTTCCGCCAGCTGCCTTAGCTTCGTTTAGGGCTTCCTGCATGAGCTGGACAGCAGCTCTATCAATAAGCGGGCCCAGTAGGGTCTCTTCAAGGAGGGGATTGCCGATTCGCTGGGAGGCTTGTTCATAGACCCGAAGGAGCCGCGAAGTAAATTCCTCGTAGATAGAGTCATGTAAAATAAGGCGGCGTAATGAGGTGCATCGCTGCCCCGAGGTGCCAAGGGCAGCAAAGGTTACCGCCCTTAGGGCGAGGTCTAAGTCGGCATGCGGTGATACGATGACGGCGTTGTTGCCGCCTAACTCTAATATAGAACGGCCTAGTCTTTTAGCAACCTGCTGAGCCACGGAGCGTCCCATTCGTATGGAGCCTGTGGCAGAGATAAGGGGTAGGCGGGGATCGCTGGCCATTTGCTGGCCGAGGGTGGCATCGCCCACTATAAGATTAAATACCCCTTCTGGGGTGTCAGCTTCTTCTATTGCTTCTCTCAGCACAGAGAATATGGCTAAGGCGGATAGGGGGGCCTTTTCGCTAGGCTTCCAAACGGTCGTATCGCCGCATACTGCAGCAATGATAGCGTTCCAAGCCCAAACTGCCACGGGAAAGTTGAAGCTAGTAATAATGCCCACGACACCGAGCGGGTGCCATTGCTCGAACATCCGATGGTGAGGCCGTTCCGAAGCTATTGTCAGTCCGTAGAGCTGTCGGGATAATCCCACGCCAAAGTCGCACATGTCTATTACCTCTTGTACTTCTCCAAGCGCTTCTTGGTAGGTCTTTCCTATCTCATAGCTGATGACCCTGGCTAGATCAGGCTTGACACGGCGTAGCTTTTCTCCGAAGAGTCGTATGACTTCGCTACGCTTGGGCGCTGGGGTCAAGCGCCAGGATAGGAAGGCTCGCTCGGCTTGCTGGATGACTTTTTCGTAAGTGCTTAGAGAAATGTGTCGGACAGCGAGAAGAGGCTGCCCATCCACCGGGGATAGGTTAGCATGGGAGGAGGACTCATCCAACAAAATGGCCCTGCCCGTAGAAGCACCTCCATTTTGCGCTTCTAATCCAAATGCCCCCCATTGAGGATAAATAAGAGTCTTTTCTGCGGCAGGCATGAAGCAAAGGTAGGGAAATGTTCAGGCGAACTGCACACGCTGTAGGTAGAGGGCCCAAGCCTCTGCCGCTCGGTCTGGGAGGAGCGCTTTCATATCTTGGTGAAGGGATTGAGGATTTGCTGGAGGAGGGAGCTTAGAGAGCAGTTCTGCATCCGCTGGACGATGGGCTAATAAATGCCCGATGTCTGAGGCTGATAGGATGCGGCTCTCTCGAATATCCCGGGGGAGTTCATGCCATGCAAGGACCTCTGAAGGGTTGCGCGGCTGTTTCATCCAGAAAATAGACTCCGAGGTAACGCGGGCATACCAGAAGGCGCCCAAGCGGGCTATCACGTCCATCTTTCGTGGGTCTGGATAGCCTTTGGCGTCTAATATGGACTCAGCCAGGTGAAGCCTCAAGACATCCACCAGCACGAGCTGACCTGCCCCGGGCGTTTCTCCTAAGGGAATAATCTGCCGGAGGCTGGCTTCTATTTGTACAGGGGTGCCTGCGATACGGGGGGGACGAACTGCTACAGAGGGGAGTATTTCTAGACCCGCTTGCTCTATTTCATTTACGCCTCGTTCGTACTCGCCCGTAGTGATGTTCATGCGCGCTGCCAGGCTGTAAGGCACAATATGAATCACGCATTCAGGCACCTCCAAGAGGTTTAGGTGCGTATCTTTGGGCATACCTGTTCGGGCGCTGGTGCTGGGCGAGAACGCCAATACGGGGGGCTTACTGCTAAATGCACCGAAGTAGCTAAAAGGGGCTAAGTTCAACCGCCCTTCTTTATCCATCGTGGTGACCCAGGCTATAGGGCGTGGAATTACGCTTCCTATGAGGTAGGGGTGCCATTCAGCCAAGCTCAGGGTCGCCGGGTCTATGGTTTTATAGCCTGTCATATCCTTTGGAGTCGTAAAGTTACGATACGCTTAGAGGTGGCGGATAAGACCTCCCATCTCAATCCGTAGGCTTCCCAGGTGGCGCCTTTTTGGGGAATGTATCCTAAAAAGTGGAGGGCTAACCCACCGAGCGTTACAGCCAAATCTGACGGTAGCCCTAAGCCATACTTTTCATTCAGGTAATCTATCTCCAGGGCTGCGTCTAGCTCATAGATGCCAGGGGCAAGGGTTTGTTCTAAGTGTTCTGGCTCCTCATGCTCGTCTTGAATCTCCCCAAATACCTCTTCAACTAAGTCTTCAGTGGTAACTAATCCAGCCATGCCGCCCCGGGCATCTACAACGACCGCCAAGGATCCCTTCTCTCGGACAAGCTGTTCTAATAAGCGGGTAGCTGGCATGCTTTCTGGCACGAAACCGACGGGCTCAATCAGCTCAGAAATAGAAGACGCCTGTCTTAGCAGGGCCCTGACATACACATATCCAACGACATGGTCTAAATCCCTCTCATATACCAAAATGCGCGAGCGCTCAGACTCTATAAAGGTGCGTCGCAGCATCTCCATGGAAGCGCTGCGTTCAATCGCTACTACTTCTCGTCTTGGGACCATTATCTCCCGGACGGGGGTCTCACTTAGAGCCAAGGCCTTGCTTAAGACGGCCTGAAAATGCGGTTCGGGTGCCTCTATAAAGTGAGCTAAGCTCTCCCGTGAAATAGGCTTCAAAAAAGCTTTTTCCTCTACCCGAAATAGCGCATACATCCCTTGTGTCAGAAAGTACAAAGCCTCCACCAGTGGCGATAACACGGCATAGGTCAGAGCGGTGAAAGGCACGATGAGAGGAAGTAGAGCTATTTGCCAGCGTCGAAAAAGGACTTTAGGTAGGTATTCTCCTGCTATTAGCAGCACCAAGGAACCGATTAGAGTCTCTGCCCAGAAACCGATTTCAGCTTCCCAAGCCGCTAAGGGCAAAACCAGACGGCTGAGGGCTGCTGAGAAGAGCACCAGAGCCAAGTTGTTCGCCAGTAATAGGGTAATCAGCAGGCGGCGAGGATGCTTCAAGAAAAACTGTGCTATGCGCCATCGACGCGGGTATCGCACGCGCCAAGCCTCCCAGTGCAGAGGATTAGCGCTGACCCAAGCCATCTCTCCGCCCGAAGCCCACGCACTCAGTACTAAAGCCAAGCTCGCTAGAACAACCCAGCTCACGGTATGGGAGATTGAACCGTTCCGCTCGTGCGCCTCAACCGATAAGTTCGGTGTTGGGTGTGATATTCTAAGCCTTCTCCTCTCAAGAGCTCTTTTGGGGTCTGGAGGCGAACCCATCCTGGAGCCGTAATCAGACTTCGCTCCTGCTCCCAGTATAGGAAGTCCGTCTCTAATCGGAGACTTTCTGCCGTCGTGAGTAAAACCTCCCTTTCAGCGATGAAGCGCCTCTTATCTGGATACACTTCAGCTCGCTGACTGCGGAGGGTTTCTAGCGTTTCTCCTGTAGTGCTTAGGTGTACAGCACGGATGTCATTCTCCATAAGCCATACCGTGGTATCTCCTCTTTTGAGGCGAGCGACAGACTGGGCTGATAATAAAAGCCTCTGTCCGGCTGTATCTATCCATTCCAGTTTGAATCCTCTTGCCTCGTAAGGGGGTATGCGTTGGCGTATTTCTATCCAGTCCGATGGGTGCGTTGGATTTATCCTCTCCTTGCAGCTTAGCCCCACGAGGATCAAAAAGCTAATCCAACGTCTCCCCCTCCCGCTGGGCATATGCCTCAGCGGTGGTTCTTATTATTACTACTGCGAGTAGCTGGCTCAGGAGCTGGCTTCTGATATACCTCTTCCCCTACCAAGCAATGTACTTGGAGGACGGCGCCTCTTTCACATTCCAAGCGGCGCGTCCTTATTTGCCCTTGGACATGGGCCGTGGGAGCTATCTCTATACTTTCATCAGCTAAAATCTCTCCAGAAAATCGTCCTGCAACATGCACTTGTCCTGCCTGAATGGTTCCTTTGACTTCAGCCGAGGGCGCAATGACTAAGCGCCCTTCTACTTTGATTTTACCCTGAAAGGAGCCTTCTATTCGTAGATTCCCGGGTGTTGAGAGGTCTCCGTTCGTGTGGCTCCCTTCTCCTAAGAGCGATAGAGCTTTTTCTAGAGCGCCATTCACAGGCTGATCTTTTTTCCACAAGCTCACGGGGGCAAATATACCACTCCTAATCAAGATATGCGCTTCGTATAGGTTTATGTGGATTGTTCAGCTTAGAAAAGGCTCTTTTGTGCTGACCATAGCTTAATCAATCACTGGAAGCTCCGCATACTACGGGGTAGATGAACACCAGCGGATGAATGAGCTACCCCCTTGAGCTAAGGTGCGTAGCTTTGCATGGGTATGCAGCGTCTCCTCCACTGGCAAGGCCAAACCTATGAAGTGCAAGCTGAGGCCGACGAGCCCCTGTATGCTATTTTAGAGCATCTGGGACTCCCCGCTGGCACCGCTATCCTAACCGCTAAAGCCGACGGTAAAATACATGAGCTTCAAGCCCCCGTTGGAAATCATACGGAGTTCCATCTATTGGGTTGGGATGCCCCTGAGGGGAAGTATGTTTTTTGGCACTCCAGCGCTCACATTCTTGCGGAAGCTATCTTGAGTCTGCGTCCTGAGGCTAAACCCACCATCGGCCCGCCGATAGAGAATGGTTTTTATTACGACATAGACTTCGGCTCTTCCCCCATCTCTCCTGAGGATTTCCAACGCATAGAGGAACGATTCTTAGAGCTTGCAGGTCAGCCCGAGTACTTTGTCCGCAAGAAGGTGTCCTTGGAGCAAGCGATTGATTACTACGAGAAGCAGAAAAACCCCTACAAGGTAGAGCTCATTCGTGAGCTTCCTCCCGATGATATCACTTTTTATGAGTCCGGTGGCTTCGTGGATTTGTGTAAAGGTCCTCATCTCTGGCACTCTGGCCCTATTCGTGCAGTGAAAGTATTGTCCTTAGCGGGGGCTTACTGGCGAGGCGATAGCCGCAAGCCTCAACTCACCCGAGTGTATGCGATAAGTTTCCCCGAAAAGCAACTTTTGGATGAGTATGTAGCCTTCTTAGAAGAGGCTTCCAAACGCGACCATCGGCATCTGGGCAGGGTACTACGGCTTTTCTCTTTTCATGAGGAGGGGCCGGGCTTTCCTTTCTGGCACCCTAAGGGCATGCGTCTCCTTAATGCCCTTCAAGACTGGATGCGAGGGAAGCTCTTGCGACGCGGCTATGAAGAGATTAAGACCCCCCTTATCCTCACACAGCGCTTATGGGAGCAGTCGGGTCATTACGAGAACTACCGAGAAAACATGTATTTCACGGAAATAGATGAGCAGCCTTATGCCATCAAGCCGATGAACTGTCCGGGAAGCACGATTGTATATCGGACCGAGCGACGCTCTTACAGGGACCTGCCTCTGCGTCTGTTTGAGTTTGGACTGGTGCATCGGCATGAACTCTCAGGCGTGCTTACGGGTCTTTTTCGGGTACGAGCTTTTACCCAGGATGATGCCCACATCTACTGCACCCCTGACCAAATAGAGTCTGAAATCACAGACTTGCTGCACCTTGTGAATGAGGTTTATGACGCTTTTGGCTTTACTCAAAGAGAGATTTATCTCTCCACTCGCCCAGAGAAGTACATTGGGTCGCTAGAACTATGGGCCCAAGCAGAAGGAGCCTTAGCTGCAGCGCTTCAATCGGCGGGGCTTTCTTATCAAATAAATCCCGGCGAAGGAGCATTTTACGGGCCTAAAATAGATTTCATTGTACGAGATAGCCTCAGGCGCCGTTGGCAGCTTGGGACGGTTCAGTTAGACTTCTCTATGCCTCGGCGCTTCGGGTTAGAATACATCGGTCCGGATGGACAGCCTCATGTCCCTGTTATGATACACCGGGCGATTTTGGGGTCGTTTGAGAGGTTTATTGGTGTGCTCTTAGAGCACACGGGAGGCGAGCTACCTCTGTGGCTTGCCCCTGTTCAGGTCAAGATCGTACCCGTGAGTGAAAAGTATGTAGAATATGCGAGGGAAATTGCCCGGGATTTAGCTCAGCGAGGAGTACGTTGGTCTATAGACGAGTCAGACGAAAAGCTGGGAAAGAAAATCCGAGAAGCTGAACAGGAGAAAATACCGCTAATCTGGGTTGTCGGCGCGCAGGAGGCTGAGAATCGTACAGTCTCTATACGAGATCGGCTTTTTCGTAGGCGATACGATGGCATCCCCCTTGCTCAAGCGATAGAAGAGACATGGAAAGCCGTCCAATCCCCGTCCTAATATTGCTTGCAAAGCTGTATTTTTTGCCCGTATGAGAGAAGATATATTATTGGGAGGGCCTGGAGCCTTCTTGTCCGAGGAGCTTGGGCTAGCTCTATCAGAGCGGGTTTTGGCGTACCAAGCATGGTGGGAAGCCGAAGGCGCTTCTCTTTCTGTGGCCATTGATCGCTTGGGTACTCCTCACTTGCGCCAATTCAATTCCGCTGGAGAGCGAGTAGATGAAATCCTATATCCTCCGAGCTACACATACCTTCTTAGCGCTGGGTATTCTGCCGGGATATTGTACGAAGTTACCGAGCGGCATGACTGGAGGCTTAGCTTTCTGCTGGGGTTTATTACCTCCTACTACGATCCGGGGCTGTATTGTCCTTATACGGTTACCTTCTCTGCGTGGGTACCTATTTACAAGTACTATACGGGGGCTCGGCGAGAGGAGTTTCTGAGCCTTTTATCGCGTAGAGAGCCGCCTTTTGGTCAGGGTGCTACTTGGATGACGGAGCGAGGCGGAGGTTCTGACTTAGGCGCTCATGTAGGGACTCAGGCGCGGGCTGTGGATGGGCTATGGTATCTGACGGGAGAAAAGTATTTTGCCAGCAATGTAGGTGCAGACTTAGCTGTCGTGGCGGCTCGTCCGGAAGGTGCCCCAGCTGGCATCAAAGGAATAGCCCTATTTATTGTACCGCGTGAACGCCTCTACGCCCTCGGACGCAACTACCTCGTTCGGCGCCTCAAGGATAAGATAGGTACCCGAAGCGTTCCTACTGGCGAGGTAGAGCTACACGATGCCGAAGGATACCTTATCGGGGAAGCTCGGCAGGGGATTTACTACATTCTGGAGGTGCTTAATCTGTCTCGGGTGGCTAATAGCATCGGGGTCGTGGCTCATGGGCTCCATGCCCTCGCTCAGGCGTACCATTTCGCTATGCAGCGGCGTCTCTTTGGGCGCTTTCTTGTTGAGCAGCCGCTCTTTCGCCATGAACTGGCTCAGCACTATGAACGGCTCCGCTGGGCAGGGGCGCTGGCATGGCTCACGGAACAGTGGCTGGAAACGGTCTGGCTGGAGAAGCCTCCTTATTCTGAAAGGTATGCCTTCTTCCGGCTTCTCACTCACTTAGCCAAGTTTTGGACAGCTAAAGTCGCTCTGCAAGCCGCCCAGTGGAACTTAGAGGTATGGGCTGGCTTGGGCACCCTTACAGAATTTCCTCCAGAGCGGCTCGTAAGGGAGTTAATAGTTACCGATATTTGGGAGGGTACGCGCCATCGGCATCTCTTAGATGCGTGGGAGGTTTTACGCCGCTATCCCCTCCTCCCCCGCCTCCCCGAACTGTGGGATATAGGAGCTGTCGACCCTTACTTACTAGGGGAGCTAGAACGGGCGCTGGCTCTTCCAGAAGAGGAGGCCATACCCTTCATAGAGCCGCTTTTGACTCGGCTGGCCCAAGCTATTGGAGCTCTCACGGCTACACAGCGTTCGTATAGCGTTTTGGCCTAACCTTCATCGCCTCACCCAGCGTCTCTCAGTCTCCCTAAGGCAACCTCAGCGCTTGGCTCTAAGCTAAAACCCTCTACTTTGCACCCAAATACAATAGCCCATGATTTTACAGAATGGACGCTATGTGATACAAGGCGTGGATGTAGAACACTTGGCTCTGCAATACGGCACTCCGTTGTATGTGTATGATGCCAGCGTTATCACTCGGCAGGTTCAGGCTCTCAGGTCGGCCTTTAGTCGGCTTCCCGTGCGAATCCTATACGCTATGAAGGCTTTGAGCACACCCGCCATCCTTGAGCTGCTCCGACAAACGGGCGTAGGTATTGATGCCGTATCTATTCAAGAGGTGGAGTTGGCTCTGCGGGCTGGATACCAGCCGAAAGATATCCTCTTTACGCCGAATGGTGTAGGATTTGAGGAAATCAAACGAGCTATAGAGCTGGGGGTCAGACTAAATATAGATAACATTCCCATGTTGGAGCGCTTCGGCGAAATGTATGGCCATACGGTGCCTTGCTGTATCCGGCTCAATCCGCACATCAACGCTGGTGGGCACGCTAAAATCTCCACTGGCCACATTGACTCTAAGTTTGGCATATCTATCCTGCAGCTGCGGCACCTAACGCGCATTATCCAGCTCTGGAACCTCCGCGTGAATGGGCTACACATCCATACGGGGTCGGACATACTGGATACAGAAGTCTTCTTACAGGGTGTGCGGCTCTTGTTTGATATAGCGCGGGATTTTCCTGATTTAGAATTTATTGACCTTGGGAGCGGCTTCAAAGTAGCCTATCGTTCTGATGACGTAACCACAGACCTAAAGAGCTTGGCGGAGGGTTTGGAGGAGGCTTATCATACTTTTACAGCTGAATCGGGTCGCACGATAGAACTATGGTTTGAGCCGGGAAAGTTTATAGTGAGCGAAGCGGGCGTCCTCTTAGTGCGTGTAAATGTGGTTAAGCCAACCCCCGCCACGGTCTTCGTCGGTGTCAACTCGGGCTTCAATCACCTTATCCGTCCCATGATGTATGATGCCTATCATGAGATAGTGAATGTCAGCCGACCAGAGGGGCCTAAGCGCATTTATACGGTCGTAGGATACCTATGCGAAACAGACACTTTCGGCTCGGACCGCCTCATCGTGGAAGTCCGAGAAGGCGACATATTAGGTATACGGAATGCAGGTGCATACGGATACACCATGAGCTCCAACTATAACTCTCGCCCCCGTCCTGCAGAACTCCTGATATATCATGGTAAACCTCTCCTTATTCGGCGGGCTGAAACCTTAGAGGACATGCTGCGCACAGTGGTATCCGTGGATTGGAACGCTGTAGGTGCTTTGCAGGAGCCTCAGGTGCAGCTTGAAGCATCCGATGCTCGGCCCAGCTAACCTTTTGCTGTCTATAGGATGACCCTGAAAACAAGCTGTCAGGTCCTTAGGCTTTTAGTGCAGTGTAGAGGCCCGTCTGAATCCCCTTCAAGGAGGCTGCCCTGCGAGGAGCGCTGCATGTTACGCTTAATCATTTGAGTGGTAAGATAAATGCTACGCTTCAGCGTACCCCTAAGCTCTGAAATAATATAGCTTGCATTAGGGGGCTTACGGTGCGTTGAATCTCCGAGAGAAAGGGAGCAGAGGCAAAGCCTAACACAAGGACCAATAGACCCAAAACCCAAAGCGGGACTATCTCAGCAGGTGAAAGGTCTTTATACCCCCCCCTATCCGAGCCAAAGAGAACTTTACGAAGCACGGGAAGGGTGTACACCGCAGAGACAAGAACCCCTAAAAGAGCTGCTACAAAGACACTTCGCTGCAAGGTGTAAGAGGCGTATGCGCCTGTAAGAATGAGCAGTTCGGCTGGAAACTGTATAAGTCCAGGTAGCCCTATGGAAGCCAAGGCCGTGAGCATCCACAAGGCAGTGAGCTGGGGCATAGTCCGAGCCAAGCCACCCATCTGAGATATGTCATCGCTGCCGACTCGCTCTATAAGGACGCCGACTACGAGCAGATGGAGGGCAGCAATCAAAGCATGACTAATCATCATCCAGGCTGCGCCGCTACCTCCAGCTGGGGATGTGGCCGCTATGCCCACAGCTACCATGCTCAGATGAGATATAGTACCCAAAGCAAGCCAAGAGCGTAGACTCTTTTGAAAATAGGCACCCAGGCCAGCTCCTAAAAGGGAGATTACAGCAAGCGCCCCTATGTAGGGACCTAAGGTAAAGTGCGCCTGAGGAAAGGCTGGGGCCCAACGCAGCCATGCCAGACCCCCCAGCTTAGTCAGCAGAGCTGAAGAAACCACCACCAAGGCAAGGGGAGCCTGCCTGTATAAACTGAGCACCCACCCATGCAATGGGAAGAGCCCCAACTTTACCCAAAACGCTAAGACAAAGCTGAGATAAATACCCAACTGAACGCTGTCTGGCAGGGGGTATTTGAGCCAATCGTAATAGTTTGTCGTGAAGGGAATCCCATGGATTCGGCTTATTTCAGAGGCTCCATACAGAATGCCCCCTAACATAGGGACCGAACCTACCAAAGTGTAAAGCAGAAACTCCATTGCGGCGCGCCGAGTCGCTTCACCGCTCGGACTAAGCGTCAGAATAAGGTAGTACATCGGAAAGAGCACGGCCTCAAACCCCACATAAAAGGCGATAAGGTCATATGAGAAAATAGTCCATAGGGTGAAGCCTTGCAGGAGGAGCAGAGCTGCCATCTGGAAACGCGGTTGCGAGAAGGTCCAGCCCGTCCAAAAGCTCAAAATAAGCTGAATGAGCGTAACCCCACCTGCCAAGAGGAGAGCAGTCCCGTCTGACGCAAAGAAGAGCTGCACCTGATACCGCGCAGACCATCCCTCGGTTGTAGGAGTACCCCACCACGGCAGACGAAATGAAAGAGTGCTTAGGGTATGGGTGACTTCCAGCGGAGCGCGAAGAGTGTATTCGTAAGCAAGCCAGGCACCTACTACACCTATAATCAGGGATGCCCCCCGCCAGACCCAGCGAGAAGGCACCAGAAGCACGCCAACGGCTCCAGCGAAAGCAGCTACAATCCACCAGACTATCACTCTACAAAGGTAGGCTTATCAGCGGGCGGACGCCTCCATAGAAATACGATGGGCTATCAGTAGGGCTGCACACCCATCTCCGCTGGGATAGTACAGCTCTATCACCATGAGCTGAGTACTGCTTAGTTCTAAATCCCAATATCGCCTATCCCCCTGTTGGCGGGTGTCTAAAAGTAGGGTTCGATTGGCGTTATAGATGCGAAGGTGAGGAGCCGCTTTCGTGGAGGAGCTGCCACAGGGAATGAGCCGGTAACGCAGTCCCGGGAAAAAGGTATAGTATATCTCCGTCGTTTCCCCTCCATATAACTCAGCGCGCCAGTATCGGCCGTCCCAGCTAAAATCTTCTAAGTACGCTTCCCGGCAGCTCGGGATAAGCTGCTTGCAAGGGACTTGAGCATACAGGAATAACAGTGGGGTAGCTATGAGTGTGGCTTTCATACTTGGATGACATGTTGACGAAGTTTCTGAACGGGCTGCTTGATAGTGCTAATCTGTTCTGGAGAGAGTCTCGGCCCCTCTCTAAACTGCATCTGAATCACTCCCTTATTGACCTGGGTGACGGGGGGAGATGCTTCCGTCTGTATATCTCGTAGAGCGGACTCAATTTCATAAAGATGTCCAAGGATTTGCCTGGAAGTAGAGTGGCTTGTAGAGTCCACGGCGTACAGCTTCACAATAAGCGGAAGAAGGCTTTTTTGTAGGCTTATCATTTGGGCCAAATGCTGCTTGGAGGGATTATTTTCCAGCAAGACCAGAGCGATGTGCAAGCTCTCTATCCAGCCACCCAGTATCATATGGCGTAGCATAGCCTGCTGGCCTGTTTCTTCAAGGCGTTCCTGGACTTCTCTGTAGTATTGCGTCAAAATCTTTTGAACGCTATCGGGCTGGTCTTGGAGGTTGTCCAAGGTTCGTATGCGCTCCACCGATAGGATATCGTCTAATCCATATCGGGCGGCCAGACGATTGACGGAAGAGAGATACTCATAAGCATCTTGATAGTTTTGGGTGGCATGAGCGTAAGCCATGTCAGTCAGATAAATGCCAAGATTAGCTGCCCCTTGAAGGCCCCCGTAACGCCCAGACAAAGTAGGATCATGAAGAGAGCCTCGTATGAAAGGAACTTTCTCCTGACGAAGCCACAAGGCCACCTGTACAGGGGAAGGAGCTGCTTTCATATACACCTCCACTAACTCCCAGGGTACAGCATAAGTCGTATCCCTCTTAGGCTGGCCCTCCGTAGCGTCTGTTGAAGAGGGAGAAGAGCATCCACTAAGCCAGATAAGGCTCAGGAAGACCTTAGATACCCATCCGTTTAGCGAAGGCCTTCTTGCAACCTTCGCTGCAAAAACCATATAGTTTTCCGTCATAAGTCAGCGTATCAGCAATAGGAAAACGATGAAAGCTCATCTCACATTCAGGACAGTAAGGTAAGATCAGTTGCTCCACCGGGATTTCTAACTTGACTTTTGCTTGCATGGATTCAGGGGCGGAAGGGGGATTTGGACTGCAAAGGGTCAGGGCTGCACCTCCACTGATGAGGAGTAAGAGCCGCATGTAACAAAGGTAGCTATTTGATGGCTTCTATGATCTGCTTAAGTCGCCTTACATGAATGCTGTCGGTTAGCGTACTTAGCATGACGGCTTGATCCGAGGGGCGCAGCGTGAAGCCTAAGGGCGGATAGCGTCCATGGCGAGGTTGATAGGCTAAAACATGTTTTTCTATCGGGATTGGATAGCTGGCTCGCATAATCTGGTAAGAAAATCGGGTCAAGATTTGTCGTGCTCCTGTAAAGGAGGAGTATAGCCCGCCTAACCGTCTCACAAAGTCAGCTAAGGCCGATCGTCCCGACTCGGCCGATGGAGGTGCACTTTCAGGCAGATCGCGTATCTCTATCAGAACTACTTTAGAAGCATGCCGAGCGACTACTTCCCGCATATTCCATAGAAATCGAAGGGCTATGAGCTCTCCGAAATTGTCAATGGCGCCCGCATCCACGGCTTCTAACCCAGGGGCTGTCGGCAAACGAACGGGAGGCAGTACAAAAGGGAAAGAAGCGTTCATTCGGAGAGCGGTGGTCAGACGCAGGTGATCGCTGTCGGGCACAAGGCGACGCAGCTCTTCTATGTAGCCCTGATTCAGCAGAGGTCCGCAGGGTTGGCTGCTAATGAGGAGCTGTTTGCCCGCTGGGATAAGGGCAGGGGTGATGAAAAGAAGAGGGCATCGTCCCTCGCGTTCTGGTTGCGTATAATCCCCAAGGCGTCTGTCCCCAAAAGCCCGGCTGTGTCGTATAAGCGCCCTCTCAAAGGCATATTCCCGAGCCTTAGGGTATGTCTCCTGGCTCAAGCTATCCCGAAACCGAAGAGCTGGGACAAAAAAACCCGTTACCGCCGTAGCTATGACCGGATTCAGGGCATCTTGCGTGAGGAAGTACGCTTCCGATAAGTCTAAGTGCCGCTCTGGGTAAAAGAGGCCAAGTTCTCTCCAAACAGCCGCTCCTATTAGCCCGCCCGATGCCCCTGAAATCCCAAAGCATCGCCGCCACAGAAGTCCCCCCGATAGGCTATCCAGAAGCTGGAGATTCGTCAAGGTCCAAAAAGCCGAACGCCAGCCTCCGCCTGATACTTGTACCCATACTAAGGGCGGTGATTTATCCTGCTGCTTCTGTTGCCAGGCCTCCACGCAGGTTACCAAGGCAAGAGAGTCTCTCTCGGTATCATGGCTTGGGGGAGGGGAATAGCCTGTATATCGAAGGCCATAAGCCGAACGGCTCTCCCACAGGCTACTCTGATAAATGAGCAATACCAGCCCCCCTATCAGGGTCACGAGGGCCCAGCCGCCCCACTGCCTTAGCCAAAAGCTCACCGCTCCAAAGAGCATATATAAGATGCCCCAGAATATCAAGAAAGCAGCCGCAGCGGGCATGTAGATTTCCAATAAGGTCTGAAGGTAGCCCCAGACACTTATGAGAGCCACTAAGCCGATTTCCACAATAAAGGCATTTCGGTGATGCTTGAGAAGCAGTTTCGTCAGAGCTTTCTTATCTACGGCAACGAAGTCAGCGGTGCTTTGAATCCCTTTGCCAAACACAACGTAATAATGCTCTTCTGAGGCAGAGAGGCGAGTCTTTGATATGTCCATATAGATGCGATAAGGTGAAAGGAGCCCAAGCTTGCCCAAGCGAAAAATATCCCGAGAAAAGCGCCCTAACCCTATCAGTAAGACACTCGTGATACCCAGAGCACCGACGACATGGCCTAAAAGCTGTTCAGCGAAATTCGGGTCTTCGTGATGATACTGAGTATAGGTATGCAGGTAAAACAGCCAAAAAGCAAGTGGTAGAAGGCTATTGTTGAGAGCATAGACGAGAAAGGGATTTTTCTCGCGCAATAGGAATCCAGCGTGATGGCCGTCTAAAAGGTAGGTGGTAAGGTGGTAAGCTATGACATAAATCCCGTACGATAGTCCCCAAGCCAGTGTAGAGCCAAAATCTGGGTAAATGCCAGTTGCGGGATTGTAGAACAGCTCCGAGACACCAAAACCTCGCCCTACTTGACCCAAGGCGATTAGCCAGAGGAAGACCCACAGAAGGGAGAGAATAAAATGCCGCCGCAGCTGATACAAGGGTAGCTGAAAGGGATAAAACCGAAGCACCCACCCCAAAACCGCCCGGAGTTGGCTCATGGATGGGGACTTGGATAGGAGGCTACAACCATTTACTCAATCCTTTTAGCCAACGAGTGGGTGGGATTCATAACTCCCCTGTATGACCGAATCCACCAGTTCCCCGCATTGTTGAATTCAAACTCTCAACTACCTGCCAGTCTACTCGGACCACAGGCGCCACGATGAGTTGGGCTATCCGCATGCCTGCCTCTATCGTAAAGGGCTCTGTGCCAAGGTTTATGAGAATCACTTGGATCTCGCCTCTGTAGTCTGAGTCTATGGTGCCCGGACTATTGAGCAGGGTGATACCATAGCGAAGAGCTAAGCCGCTGCGGGGTCGTACTTGGGCTTCGTAGCCAGGGGGGAGCTCTATGTAGAGTCCTGTGGGGATGGCCCGGCGCTCGCCTGGAGCTAAAGTGATAGGAGCCTTAAGCGCTGCCCGCAAGTCCATCCCCGCTGCGCCTTCCGTCTCATATTCAGGCAGGGGGAGGCCCGACTCATTTCTTATACGCACGGCGAGTCGCTGCATACGCCCGGTCTACCTCTTCCACGAGAGTAAAGTCTCGCTCTGTGATACCCCCTGCCTCATGGGTGCTCCAACTAAGGCGCACCCGATTATATACGTTCCAAATCTCAGGGTGGTGATTGTGGCGTTCCGCTAAGAGAGCTACCTGTGTCAAGAAGGACCACGCCCCTAAAAAGTCCTCAAACTCGTATTCTCGCACTAAGCTGCCTTGCTGGTAGCGCCATTCAGGGAAAAAAGTCAGACGCTGCTGAATTTCCTCCTTAGTATAGGTTTGCATGCTACAAAGGTAGATATGCAGAGAAGTTTATACCTTTGCTGCCGCTGTGAAAAGCCTACCCTTGTACCGGACGCCAATGGTGAGGCCAAAAGGTCGTGTCCGAGAATGGTTTGTTGTAGATGCGACAGGGATGCCTTTGGGACGCCTCGCCAGCGGCGTAGCCCGTCTGCTGCGGGGCAAGCATTTGCCCTACTTTGCTCCTCAATGGAATTTGGGTGCAGCAGTCATTGTGATTAATGCAGAAAAGGTTGTCCTCGGCGGCAAAAAGCCTTTGCAGAAGGTCTATATTCGGCACACGGGTTATCCGGGTGGTCAGCGTCATATTCCCATCTATCGCCTTACACCCGAGCAGGTTATTCGTCATGCAGTCAAGGGCATGCTGCCTAAAAACCGCCTTCAAGTCCGTATGCTAAGGAACCTCTTTGTATACACTGGCGCTCATCATCCGCATGCAGCTCAGCAACCTAAACCTATAACCCTACCTGTATGAATGCTACTTTGCAGAGCTATATCCATGCCGTAGGGCGCAGAAAAAATGCTGTGATTCGGCTCTATCTGCGTCCGGGTTCGGGTCGGTTTTTAGTCAATCGCCGTCCGTGGAAGGAGTACTTTCCCTCGGAGATTTATCAGCTTGAGATTCTGCGTCCTTTTGAGGTATTAGGCTTAGACCCTGGCCGGTATGATATTATCGCTTATGCGAAGGGAGGAGGCATAAAGGGACAAGCTGAAGCCCTACGCTTGGCTATCGCCCGAGCCTTCGTTCAAGAGGATGAAACTCGCCGTCCTTTCCTCCGCAAAGCCGGCCTTCTAACCGTGGACTCCCGCCAAGTGGAGCGCAAGCACTACGGACACAAGAAAGCCCGCAAAAGCTTCCAGTTTTCCAAGCGATAGTATGTACATCCCTACAGTAGAGCAGCTTTTAGAGGCGCGTGTTCATTTGGGGCACTTGCGCAGTCGCTGGAACCCTCGCATGCGCCCTTACATTTTCATGGAAAAGGACAAAATCCACCTTATAGATGTTCTCAAGACCCAGCGCCTTTTAGAAGATGCGGCCAAAGCGGTGCGAGAAATTGCTCGTCAAGGACGCTCCATTTTGTACGTAGGAACGAAGAAGCAGGCAAGAGAGATTCTCAAAGAGATGGCTGAGTCCGTTGGCATGCCTTATGTCACTGAGCGCTGGTTGGGTGGTATGCTCACTAACTATAAGACCATCCGCCGCTCTATCACCAAAATGGAAGCTATTGAGCGCATGATGCGCGATGGTACCTTTGAGAAGATTTCTAAGCGGGAGCGTCTTCAAAAGCTTCGTGAAAAGGAGAAACTGGAGCGCTTTCTCGGGGGCATTGCACGAATGCCTCACTTTCCCCCTGCTGGAGTGTATATCGTGGATATTGTAGAAGAGGAGATAGCCTTGGCTGAAGCTAACCGCCTCAATATCCCTACGTTTGCTATCGTGGATACGAACGCTGACCCCACTAAGGTAACCTTCCCTATTCCTTCTAATGACGATTCCACCAAGTCTATAGAGCTAATCACTGGGGTCATCACGGCAGCGATACGAGAGGGATTGGAAGCAGCGAAAGTAGAGTCCCTTGCCAAGGGCCCTGAAGCCTGAAAAAGTTCGTCCAGCTTTACCTTCAGGTTTTCGGGATTTTGGCCCAGCTGAGGTCAGGCGCCGCCGCCGCCTTCTCCATACTCTGGCCCAAATCTTTGAACAATACGGGTATGAGCCTTTGGAGACCCCCGCCGTGGAGCTTCTATCTGTACTCCTGGGCAAATACGGGGAGGAAGGGGATAAGCTCCTCTTTCGCATCCTAAACTCAGGTGATTTTCTCGCTGGTGTGCCTGATGAGGCTACTCAGAGTAGTACTACGCTCCTGCCTTACATTACAGACAAAGCGCTTCGTTATGATCTTACCGTTCCCATGGCGCGCTGGGTGGCCCAGCATGCAGGGGAGCTGGTATTTCCTTTCAAGCGATATCAGATTCAGCCAGTCTGGCGAGCAGATCGCCCTCAGCGCGGGCGTTTCCGAGAATTTTATCAGTGTGATGTAGATATTGTTGGGGCAGAAGGTATCGTCCCCCTTTTAGAGATGATAGATATCGCTCGGGCCGGGCTAAAGGCTCTCGGAATCCAAGGAGCTGTGCTACACCTTAATCACCGAGCCCTTTTAGAATATGCCGCTCAAGAAGTAAAGTGGCCTGCCGAACAGTTCGGGACATTTTGCGCACGCTTAGATAAGGCCGATAAGATAGGCTGGCCTACTGTAGAAGCCCTCTTCCGAGAGGAGGGATATACTTTACCTGCTTGGCTCAATCCTGGCCTGGATGTCTCAGAGGCGCTCTTCAATGAGATAGCGAAGGTGCCTTCTCTGCAGTCGGACCTGTCTGTTTTACCTTCTCTTTTAGGCTCCTCGGATGAAGCCCTCCGAGTGAAATGGGACCCTACACTTGCGCGGGGCTTGGAGTATTACACGGGTTATGTGTATGAGATACGGGTGCCGGGGAGCGGAGTAGGAAGCATTGCCGCAGGCGGAGCCTATGCCAGCTTAGTGTCTGACTTCGGAGGGCCTGATTTACCTGCGATGGGACTCTCTTTCGGCATTGAGCGAATCTTTGCTTTGCTGGAAGATACAGGGGCTTCGGAAGCTGGGCCCTCGTCAGTCCTTGTGGCCTGGATAGATGCTTCTCCTACCTACGTGCAGCACATAGTGCGTACCCTCCATGCTGCGGGTCAATCGGCTTTCGCTTACCCTGCTCCTAAAAAGCTCACTAAACAGTTGGAATACGCTCAGCGTCGGGGCTTTCGTTGGATAGTCATCGTAGGAGCTCATGAAGAACAAACCGAAACAGCTCAGCTCAAGGACCTCCATCATCACACGCAGCAAACCCTTCCACTCCATGCGCTGGCTGAAGCTTGTCAGTGAAATAGGACTCTTGCTCGTGGCATGTGCGCCACGCCTGCCGGAGCTTGATGAAATAAGCAAGCTCCAAAGGGACCTCCGCGTGTTGTTAGAGAAACAGGGGGCCCAAAGCTCCTTATTCATGAGTACTGCCTTAGAACTTGCGCGCAAGGAAGAAGCATTTGCCAAGAAATACCCCAATCACGCTGAAGTTCCCCGGCTCTTGATAGAAGCGGCTGAGATTTACGGGACTTATTTTGGCGATGCTTCCCGCGCTGTAGGGATTCTACGGCAGGTGGATGAGCGATTCCGACATCGGTCCTCTCTGGCTCCCAAAGCCCTGTTTTATGAGGCATTTCTGTATGAGACGGCCTTGCAGGACACAGCCAAGGCGCGTGAGCGGTACGAAGACTTTTTGCGGTTCTATCCTGACCATGAGTTAGCCAAAGACGCTCGCCGTTCGATTGAGACCCTGGGCAAGCCCCCTGAGCAGCTCATTCAAGAGATACTCAAGGGTCGTCTAACCTTGCCGCCTCAGTAATGGGGAAAGCTCTTCTGGACTTAGGCCGTGGGGGCGAATCGGATAGCCTAAATAAGCCGGCAAGATAGTCAGATGGGTATCAATGAAGGCTGGAGCTGTAGAACTGGGGTCGGGCGTGCTATTTGTTTAGGAGGGCTGTGCGAAAGGTACTTTTGACGGGGGGTACAGGACTTATCGGGCAAGCTCTAATCCCAGCTTTACGGAAAGCGGGATATGAGCCGCTTGTCTTGACTCGTCAGGCTCCACAGTCCCCCGCCTTTATTCAGTGGGATGGTCGTCACATCCCGCCCCACCTTTCGGAAGAGAAGATAGAGGCGGTAATAAACTTAGCTGGGGCTAATATAGCCGCAAGGCGCTGGACAGAGACTTACAAGCGAGAGCTCTGGGAGAGTCGGGTGGAACTTACCCATCAGTTGAGCCAATGGATGCAGCGCTATGTCCCTCAGGCGCGGCTCTTATCTGCCTCTGCGGTGGGGTACTACGGGCACACCCTCTCCATGGAGCGGCTTGCTGAGACGAGCCCACCGGGGACAGACTTTCTGGCTGGCTTGGCCCAAGCCTGGGAAAAGGCCGCGCAAGAAGCCTCTCCCTCTGCGGTTATCTTGCGGTTGGGGGTCGTCTTGGCTCGCACGGGTGGAGCTTGGATTCAGCTGCGCCGCGCCTTCTGGTTCGGAATAGGTAGTTACTTCCTTCCCGGGGTGCAGGGATTTTCGTGGGTTCATCTAACAGATGTGGTGCGGGCCTTCCTATGGATTATGGAACAGCCTGCTAAAACGGGGGTGTATAACCTCACAGCTCCCCAGCCTGTAAGCGCTAAGGAGCTGGCAGAAGTTATCCTCCGCCGCAAAAAGGGGCTTCTCTTAGTCCCCATTCCCGAGTCGGCGCTCCGTTTCGCTTTTGGTGAGATGGCACTCACTCTCACGCGTGGGGTCTATGCGGTGCCTCAGCGTCTCTTATCCGAAGGGTTCTCTTTCACTTATCCGACTCTTGACGAAGCTGTCCGAGACCTTCTACCTTAGTCCGAAATGATGGAGCTAAATCTCCCAGAAGTTCAAGCCCTCAAGCGGCCTGCCCACGTCCAAGGGCTGCGGGGTGCAGCGGCTGCGCTTTGGATAGCCTACGCCTTCCAGAAGCGCCCAAGAACCTTTTTTATCCTCTTACCCCATGATGAAATGGCTCAGACCGTGGCCGCTGACCTAAGGCTCTTCTCAGGAGCTGAAGCCCCCATAGCTGTGCTTTCCCATTCCCCCAAAGCCTCCCCCTCTGTGCAGAATGCTCTCGCCTTAGAGCGCAGCTACTATATCACTCAGCTTTTAGCGGGTCAAGTCTGGCTAATCGTAGGCCCGGCCTCTCTCTTAGCCGAGAAGCTGCCTAGTCCTGAAAGGTGGCGGTCTCATGTATTCCGATTGGATGCTGGCGGTACGGCTGATCGAGACTTCCTTTTGGAGCTTCTGAGCGCATACGATTTTAGCGAAACGGATACCGTCAGTATGCCAGGCGAATACGCATGGCGCGGGTCGGTCTTGGACGTCTTCAGTTATGCTCATGTACACCCTCTGCGTCTGCGATTTGAAGGGGATAAGCTCGTCCGCATCCAGCGCTTCGACCCTGACACCCAACTGTCAGAAGGTGAGCTGACCCAAGCCTACCTGCTCCCAGCTCCTACGGCTATAGAGGCTGAGCCCATAGCCACGGTAGATCAGTTTTTGCCCTCGGAGGCCGAGATTATTCTAATAGAGGGGCAGGGCTGTTTGGCTCAGCTAAAGCGCCTCGGAGATGAGGCCGCTGAAACAACCTTTCTGTCTTTAGCTGGTCGAGGGGTGGAGCTCGGCCATGAGCCAGCTTTAGCTCCCACGGAGGTGCTGGCTTATCCTACACATCCCCAGCCCAGTTTCCCCCATAACTTGGCTCTCTTGTATGACCATTTACGGGGGCTGCCCTTGGAGACGCTTCACTTATATGCGGAAAATGAAAAGCAGCAGGCGCGTATAGAGCGTCTCCTAAGACAAGCGGAGCTCCCTTACCCTGTAGTCTATCACTTAGGCAGTTTATCAGCGGGGTTTTATGATCCCCAGACTCAGCGGGCTTTTTATTCAGACCATCAGATATTTCGGCGGTTTTATGCCCCTCCAACTCATCGTAGCTTTAGACGAAGTGAGGCGCTGGCGCTGCGAGAGCTGTATGAACTTCAACCTGGCGACTATGTCGTCCATAGGCAATACGGTATAGCTCGCTTTGGGGGTTTAGTTACGATTCCCAAGTCAGACCCCCCCCAGGAAGGGGTGAGACTTATTTTCGCTGATGATGCGGTGGTGTATGTGCCGATTACTCAGATTAACGAGATTGGGCGCTATCGGGCTATAGGGGAGGCTGAACCTAAGCTTAGCCGACTGGGAAGCTCAGACTGGCAGCGTACAACCGAGCGAGTTCGCCGCCGCTTGCGTGAGATGGCCATAGATTTGGTCCGTCTTTATGCGAAACGGCGTCTGCTACCCGGCTACGCCTATAGTAGCGACACATTACAACAGCTTGAAATGGAATCACGCTTCCCTTATGAGGAGACTCCCGACCAGCTACAGGCAATCGCTGAGATAAAAAAGGATATGGAGAGCCCTCATCCGATGGATCGCCTTTTATGTGGGGACGTGGGCTTCGGCAAGACAGAGGTAGCAATCCGTGCGGCGTTCAAGGCGGTCCAGGAGGGTAAGCAGGTGGCCTTCTTAGCTCCTACCACGGTACTTGTCATGCAGCATTTGGGCACCATGGAAGCTCGGCTGGAAGGCTTCCCGGTTCGTTTGGGCGCTCTGAGTCGCCTCCAGTCCCCCAAGGAACAAAAACGCCTTCTTCAAAAGCTGGCTCAAGGGGAGATAGATATCATCATAGGTACGCATCGCCTGCTGTCCGATGATGTGCAGTTTCATGACTTGGGATTACTGATCATAGACGAGGAGCACAAGTTTGGTGTCATGGCGAAAGAAAAGCTGCGGGAGAAGTACCCTACGGTGGATACGCTCTCCATGAGTGCTACGCCTATTCCGCGTACCCTTCAGATGGCGCTACATGGCATTCGCTCCATTTCTCTTATTACCACGCCCCCTAAAAATCGTCTACCCGTAGAGACGCATGTCCTGCCATTCTCTTGGGAGCTGGTAAAGGAAGCCCTTGAACGCGAACTCAGTCGGGAGGGACAAGCCTTCTTTGTCCATAACCAGATACAGGAGCTACCGAAAATTACCCAGGAGCTGAGACAGCTTCTCCCTCAAGCCGAGATAGCGTTTGTTCATGCTCAAATGCCTGCTAAACAAGTGGAGGACATTCTGCTTGCTTTCATCTATCAGCAGATAGATGTGCTGGTTAGCACGAATCTCGTGGAGTCTGGCTTGGATATTCCGAATGTGAATACCATAATCGTTCATCACGCTCATCGCTTTGGCTTAAGCGATCTACACCAGCTTCGGGGGCGCGTAGGACGCAGTGGGAGGCGGGCTTATTGTTACTTCTTAGTGCCGGGCCTACATTTTCTGAGTCCAGAAGCGCTACGGCGCTTGGAGGCTCTGGAAGAGTTTAGCGATTTGGGTAGCGGCTTTCAAATCGCCATGCGAGATTTAGAGTTGCGTGGAGCGGGGGACCTTTTTGGACGAGAGCAGAGTGGGTTCATCGCCGAAGTAGGCTATGATCTCTTTCAAGAGTACTTAGAAGAAGCCATCGCTCAAATCCAAGAGGAAGAAGGTCTGACCCTTCAGACATCCTCCGGAAAAAGACAACCTCGCTGCACAGTTGACTGCGATTGGATGATCCGAATCCCAGAGACTTGGATCCCTTACGCAGCGACTCGGTTAGAGATATACCAAAAGCTGAGCAGTAGCTCGGATGAAGCGAGTCTTCAAGCGGTATTGCGGGAGATATTAGATCGATTTGGTCCTCCCCCGGCAGAGGTTCTCCTTTTAGCCGATGTGATGAGACTACGCTGGCTTGGGGATGAGCTGGGATTGCCTTACATCCAGGTGCGCCGTCAGAAAGCCCGTCTGCCTCTCTCCCCTGAAGTACCCCTTCAGCCCCTTTTGGAATACATGGATCAGCAGCGACCTCGCCTTCCTTTTCAGTTTAGTCCGGCAGACAAAGCCCTACTTTTAGAGGTCGGAGGCATGCATTCGCCTAAACGTTTGCTTGTGTTTTTAGAAGGGCTTGCTGACGTCCTGCGCCAACCCCATCCCACCCGAGTATGATTTGGATACTCTATGGGGAAGATGAATTTCGGCGCACCCAGCGCCGAAAAGCCCTCATAGACGAACTTTTACAAGGCCTGCCAGCCGATTTCGCCCTGACTATCTGGCGAGGCAAAACCTTTGGAGAATCTACTTTTCCTCAGCTCTATGAACCCCCCTTTCTCGCTCCGTATAAGGTGGTTCTCCTACTGGAAGCAGAGACCTTAGGTGTAGCTGAGCTTAAGCTATTGGAGCACTACCTCCAGAACCCGGCTCCTACCACTCGGCTTATCTTGGAGTTCTCACAAGCAGACAAGCCCAAGCTGCCCGCAGGTTCAGCGATTAGCTATGAATCTTTTTCTTCCCTTCGGCCCAAAGAGGTCGTGGATTGGGTGCTGAATCAAGCTGAAAGATGGGGACTTTCTCTTCCGCCTGAGTCAGCGGCTCTACTCGTGGAAGTTTTAGGGTCTGACCTACGCCTTCTCTATCAGACCTTAGAGCTTCTCAGCTTATACCGAGGTCAAGATGGGGCTGTCCCCCTAACTCCTGATGAAGTGGCAGAGGCGCTGGGGCTGTCTCCCCAATATACCCCCTACAAGCTAACCGAGGCTTTGGCGGACGGAGACAAAGGAAAAGCTCTACAAGTGGGGGCAGCTTTTGCAGAGGATGTAAGGAACTACCCCTTGGCTCAGGTTATGGGGCATCTCCGCGTGTTTTACCAGAATGTCGCTCGGCTTCACCTTACCCGCACTCCCCCCATAACAAGAGCAATACAGGATAGATTAGGATTGCGCTTCCCCTTTCAAGCCAAGGTATACGAACGAGCCATGCGGCACATACCCCTTGACAGGTGTCTAAAATCTCTCCAGCTTCTCCGCGAAACAGAAGCTCGGCAGAAAGGCATTCTCCCTTCCCGACAACGAGATGGGCAGTTGATTTTAGGGCTGATCCAGAAGCTCGTGGGCTGAAATCAACCCAGGGCGGCTCCTAACCCTGCGTAAAGGGCATAGAGCATACCCCTGACCCTATAGATAGGGAATGCCTGAAGGAAAGAAGCCAGGCGAGAGCTCATTCAGACAAATGGGCCTAAAGAGTCTGGGCAGCTTACCCTCTATCCAAAAGGCGTTGGCGATTGCCGCTCCATTAAAACGAAACAGGCGGGAGCTCAACCCGAAGGGAGCTCTACCGCCTGGGCTTGCTTCGTGTGGGCGGCTACTTTGGTAACAAAGGTGCAGACCTAAGCCGTTCTTTTTACGGCTGTTCTACCTGAATGGTAGAGTTTAGCTCCTAAGAGGAAAAAAATCCTTCCTTAGCGGTGAGGATAGATTTGTTAGGCACATCATGCGGATACTCGTAGCGATGAGTGGAGGCGTAGATAGTAGTGTAGCCGCTGTTCTCTTGAAGAAGGCGGGACACGAAGTTATCGGACTGACGATGAAGACGTGGAGTTATGACAGCGCTGACCTATCAAAGCGGAAAAATACGGGCTGCTGTAACTTAGACGATATCAACGATGCCCGTAGTGTGGGGGTGGCCTACGAATTTCCTCATTATATCTTAGACCTGCAAGAGGAGTTTGGACAAGCTGTTATAGACCACTTCGTCTCGGAGTACCTAGCTGGACGAACCCCCAATCCATGCATTTTGTGTAACACCTACATCAAGTGGGATGCCCTTCTTAGGCGCTCTAAACAGCTTCGGTGCGAGGCTATAGCCACAGGCCATTACGCTCGGATTGGCTATGAAGGGGGAAGATACTTTGTTCAGCGGGCAGTAGACCTAACCAAGGATCAGTCTTATGTGCTGTGGGGCCTCTCCCAAGAGGTTCTGTCGCAGACGCTATTTCCTTTAGGAGAACTTACTAAAGCTCGCACACGCGCCTTGGCTGCAGAATGGGGGCTTAGTCGAGTCGCTGACAAAAAGGACTCTTATGAGATTTGCTTTATTCCAGAGGGAGATTACAGGCAGTTTCTACGAAAAAAAGCTCCATCCTTTATAGAGTCGCTCAAGGGAGGAGTGATCCGTCATGTAGAGGGGTATGTAGTGGGTACGCATGAAGGGTATCCTTTCTATACGATCGGGCAGCGCCGCCGGCTTCCCGCCTTAGGAAGGCCTCACTATGTCATAGATATACAGCCTGAGACCAATACCATCGTCATCGGACCTGAAGAGTACCTAACCCAGCGCGTCTTGATCATGCGGGAAGTTGTCTGGCACCGGTATCCTTCGCTCCCTTATGAAGGCTACCCAGTGCGGATAAAAGTTAGGCACATGGACCCTGGACATGAAGGGCGATTATATACCTTGTCTGACGGTCGAATCAAAGCTGTTTTTGCTGAAGGCGTCAAGGCTATCACACCCGGCCAAGCTGCTGTGGCTTATGAGGGAGACAGCGTAGTTGTAGGGGGCTGGATAGAACGGCCCTAAATAGGCGCTGCCGCCGCCTATTCTGATAGACTTTCGCAACGTTAGGGTGAAAAGGAGAGCTACAACTTGCCGTTGGCTACCAATGTTGTATGGATGCCAATTGCCCTGCGGTTCAGGTATGCCTCCTTGGCGTAGGGCTCAAGGTTTAGCTACGAGGAGCTTCTGGACCATCCCGCTTTTTTTTATGGCGTATCCAGTAAAGCCCCGCCGGTAAGTCTATACTAAGGTGAGCTGACTCACCTACAATCAGCCAGGACTTGACCACTTGGCCTTGCCCATTCAGCACTTCGTATTGATGCTCCCCAGGGCGATTTGTAAAAATAGTAATGGCATCGGTGGCTGGGTTAGGAACTACGGAAAAAGGGGATTCTTCCATTCTCGGATAGAGAGCAGCTATATTAGAGAGAGTGCTATGCCCTTCTGGGCTATGAGCACGAAGGCGAAAGTAAGTTATCCGATCCAGATAGGCCTCGCATAAGTAAGTGGTCGTGGCTGGCTCTAATCGGATGACTGGACGCCAGCCTGCGGGTTCTAATCGTTCCACGATAAAGGATTCCAGAGGATGAGGATAACCGCCTCGCCACTCCCAGCGAAGCAGCGCCAGATTACCGCTCCATTCTGCCGCTTCTAAATGTAGGCTTTGCGCACTCAAGGGGCTGCAAGAGTTGCAGCTTCCGCCACAGGCTATCCCACATCCAGCCGTGAGACAAAACTTAGACACATAGGCATCCGACGCAAAGGGAACTCCTAAAAACGAAGCCAATCCCCCTTCCCAGGTTGTTTGAAAGGCACCTTGGGTTACAGGAAAACATGGACCTGCCCCACCAGCGAGGTATAGATTTCCACTAGGGTCTAAAGCAGTTACTATACCTATATCTGTGTTATTCCCTCCAATAAAGGTGGAATAAACAATCCCATTTCCTGTTGGGTTAAGGGCTGTAACGATAGCATCGTAACCCCCTCCGATCGCCGTCTGGAAAGCGCTTAGTGAGGTAGGATAGGCAGCAGAGTTGGTGCCACCAGCAATATAAGCTCTCTGGGAGTTGTCAACGATTATGCCTAAAGCTCTGTCGTCCCCAGTCTTTCCGATGTAGGTGGAGTAAGACAGGGTGTTCCCCGAAGGATTATACGACTATATCGTATGAGCCTCCGCCGTAAGTCGTTTGCAGGGCACCAGCTGTGACGTCATAGTTAGGGCTGTTGCTCCACCCCGTTACATAAGCTGAACCACTCTGATCTACAGCTATCCCATAACCGCGATCGTCCCCACTACCCCCGATATAAGTGGAATATAAGCGAGTATTACCGGCTGAGTTGAGCTTGACCACAAATACATCGTAAGCTCCTCCATCATATGTGTTTTGAAAGGGGGTGTTTAGAGGAAAGTTAGTGCTACTTGTCCAGCCCGTGGTGTATGGATTGCCGGAGGCATCGAGGGCGATACCCAAACCTCTATCATCTCCATTCCCCCCAATGTAGGTGGAGAAGATCAGCATGCTACCATCTGAACTAAGCCGGCTGACAAATGCGTCATGGACAGACCCGCCATAAGTACCCTGTACAGCTCCCGGTGTAGCTGGAAAACCGTTCAAACTAGAAGAAGACCCAGTCCAGCCGGAGATAAATGCTTCATTTAGACTGTTTAAAGCAATACCGATTCCGCCATCATCTCCAGTAGCTCCTAAGTAGGTAGAATATACAAGGCTTGCCCCTGTAGGGTCTAACTTGGTTACAAACCCATCGTACATAAATGGGCCACCCGCATGGGTTGTTTGGCGGGCTGCAGCCGTGACAGGAAAGTCCATGCTTTTGGTAGTGCCAGTTATGTAAGCGTTGCCATCGCTATCTATAGCTAGGTTGCCAGCTTGGTCTAAGGCTGTCCCGCCTAAGTAGGTGGAGTAAATCAGCCCATTACCCGAAGCCGTGAGACGCGTGACAAAGGCATCCCAATCCACCCCTCCGAAGGTGTTTTGAAATGCCCCAGCCGTTATATCGTAGTTAGGACTCGCTGTCCATCCACAGATGTAAGGTTCGCCTGCAGCATTTACAGCTATCCCTGTACCGATGTCAAACCCACTCCCCCCCACGTATGTGGAAAACACCAAGGGGTCTATGACCAGTGGCTTGCTGGGATCGTAAGCTCCAAGATTTATCTCATAGACCTCCCCCCGTTTTACAAAATAACTTTCTATTTCCTTTCCTTCTTGATAGGCCCGCAAGTCGCAGAGCTGCACTGTCCCGAAGCGGGTGCCCAGCACGAGGGCTTTCCTTGATAAATGAATCGTATCCGCTCCAGAGATGCGAAGGCGAATCTGTTTCGGGTCCGCCCAGGGACTCACTAAAAAATCAAATCGAGGCAACCCATTGTCTAAGTAGAATCGCAAGTCTATCCCAATGTAGACGTTTCTCAGATAGGCTTCCTTGTAAAAGCTGACAAATCGTATGTATCTATTTGGGTCGTTCCCTTTGAGGTAGTGATGAAAGCCTGGCAGTGGATGTCGCCCCTCGGGTAGAGGCAAAGGGGCATGATCTTCCAAATCTATCCGTATTCTGTGACCTAAGAGCACAGGTTCCTTCCCTAACTGGCTACTTTGTTTCCCTCCGGGTATGAGATACCAGAGGGCTTCTGGAGAGGCTTCTATGCGCCAGTAAGTTAGGTTTAAACCGTATTGGGTGATCCAGAAATCTGCTCCAGGGGCACGAAGAAGAAATAGAGCTTCCAAGGCCACTGTCCTCTATTCTCTATAAAACCATTCTGTAGATGGAGCTGTTGGAAGCCCAGGTTCGCTTGGGCCCATGCCCTAACATAAAAGCCTTAAGATGATAGCACCACATCTAAGAGGGGTCATAGGCGTCAAATGTAGGGCGGTATAATTAACGGCAAAAGGAAGTATGCCTAAGTTTGGGATCAACTTTTCTTTCAACACATTCTTTTTCAGTCCTAAGGTTTATAGGCTTGAGCAGTACAGATCATACGGGGCGTGAAAACGTACGAAGAATAAACGCTTTCCCCATCAGATGAGCTTATTCTCACGAAGCTGGATTGCTAAGACAGTATGCTATACCTTTGAGTTGATGCTGCGGCTCGTGGGCATCCTGTGGGGAATCCTATTACTGGGAGGGTGTAAAATGGTTCCTTCTTGGCTCAGCGAAGCCCCCCTAATCGGCATACAGGTTACAGATGATAAAGGGCGGAAATTGTATTTGCCTACTGCTCCCAAACGCGTGGCCCTTGCTACACCTGAGGCGTTTCCCTTATGGGAAAAAGCTGGATTAGCTGAGCGCGTTGTGGCGGGCTGCTACGGTACGGGGGAGAACACTCGGATTTTTTTTCTACGCTGCGACGACTCTTTATCTCTGACCGAGGCACTCTACCGAGCTCAAATAGACTGGGTCTGGGTAACGCATTTATCCCAAATCTCTACCTTTCCAGAATCCAAAGTCTACGTCTATCACCCGACGTCTCCTGAGGCTTGGCTGCGCCACTTCCGCTTACTGGGGGAGGTGTATGATAGCAAAGCCATCTTACACATCGCTGATAGTCTAATGCAGGTGCTTCAGTTCCATAAAAACCAGATTCAGGATGCTCGGCGATTTAGGGTGGCTGTTTTATCCCCTGAGCTCCCAGGAGGTGTGCTTACGCAGTCTCATCCCTTAGTCCCTCTCATAGAACAAGCCGGGGGCACAGTTATCTATAAAGCAGCTGATAACCGACCTGTAGCCCTCCTCCCACCCGACTCATTAATCCAAGCCCTCCCTGAAGTTATTATCCTGCCAGAGAATGCTCAGGAAGCAGTGAATGATTTGATTCGGATTTGCCCAGAAGTCTATAATAGCCCAGCCGTGCAGTATAAGCGGATATTTACAGTACCAGAGGCGATGATTCGCATTCCCTACGCCGATCCGCTTCAGACTCTGTATACCTTGCTGTATATCCTACATCCCGAAATAGCAAAAGCATCCCCTAATCCGTAGTACATAGCTTCCCGTCCATAGCGCCCTCGTCTTTTCTCCCAGTCGCCTCTTCATCTGGCTAAGTATATGCATGTTGTGCTATGGCTATTTGTGGCTAAGAGTTCTTACTTTCCTAGTCGGGGCCTAATGAGCTTATGTTTATCAAGGTCTGCTTTCTTTCCTAAACTTTGTGCGTGTGGTTTAGGTTATACCCGCCTCGGAGTAATATGTAAAAGCCCGGTTTCAAACAGAGACTTTGACAGCTTGACGGGAGAGTGGCGTTTCAGGCCCCTCCTAACGAGCTCAGGCCAGACTAACCTATTCAGCCGAGGAGGGGGGTCTCTCGGAACATAGCCCACCTCTTCTCCAGCCGACACTTGATCATAGTAGAGGGTATTAGCTTACTTAATCAGAGCCATAAAATCTCCGCTCAGCGAGGTCAGCAGCGAATAGACGCACAAAGTCAGGGTTTTGTGGATAACTTCTACTCCAACTTTCTCATACAACGCTCTTTACTAAGCATTCTGCGTCCTGCTTGGGTCCTTCAAGGTCAGAAGTGGCAAGCTCGATTACAAGTGGGCTTAGTATAGCAGCAAAACCATATACCCCAAAGCGGATGTATGTGGTACACTGACTCTACCCAAAGTGGGCAACTACAATACAAACGAGACCTATATGGACCCAATGAGATATACGCTCAGGTGCTTTCTACAGAGAGCCGAGCTTTTCAGGTAATATCTGCATCCCTACGCAGAGAAGAGATGGGACTGGAAGGGAGGATGGTTGCAAGCCAGAGGAAGGACTCTGGTATTCTGCGGAAGAGCAGGCGCTCAGGGGGAGACAGTTGGGTTTCATGATAGACACGACCGGAGGACCGAGTGATCTAAACCCTGCTATTTTTTTACCTCAGCAAGCTCGCACCATCTATAGTCCTCAGTACATACGCCCCCGAGGCTGGTATTTGATAGACCGAACGGGCGATTATCCTAATCATAGGGGTTCATACTAAAATCGGGGCAGTCTATGGCTGGCTAATAGGAGAGGCTCAAGTTACATATTACCTTTCCGAAAGACTGGAGTTAAGGTTGGCGGTGTGGGACTTCGTGAATCAGCCTTACCGCCGCTCTCGCAATGTTCAAAACGAGATTTACTATAACCCTCAACGCGATGCTATGCCGGTCTGGGAGAGGTGGGCATACCGGTTTTACTTTACCATCCGCTATTATGTGAATTGAGTGTATTCCCTTAGGGCGCGTCTCTTCTCTACCAGATACCCGTTACTCCCAAAGTTGGCAAGATAGGAAGCTGATTGTACCGCCGGGCGGTGATTCTATCTACATAGAAAAGGTTGGGGCGGTTGTAGGCATTGAGGAGCGTAAAGTTGCCTTCTAACAGGAAAGTAGCTCCGAACTTCCAGCGCCGTTTGAGGGTGAGGTCCAAGCGGTGGTAAGCCGGAAGGCGAGCAGCATTATAGTTAGGACTCAGAAGGACAGCAAGCTGTCCCTGTTGGATCGTGTAAGGCGATTGAGAACCTTGCAGCAAAAGGAGTTTCTCAAAAAACCCAAGGGTCTGGGTGAAGGGGAGGCCAGAGCCGAGGGTCCATCGTAGGGATGCTTCCCAAGTGCTCTCTCGCAAGCGAGGTGTGCTCAGCCATCCGCCCCAGCGGTAAGTACCAAGAAAGTTTGCCGTATGGCGCCGATCCCACAGCGGGAAGTACTCTATCCGAAAATCACTTCGCCAGTTGTACTGATAGCTGTAAGTGCTGTAAAGGCTCCAGCGAGGGCTCTGGTATCGCACGGTAAAGTCTGCCCCATAAGCGTATCCTACCTCCGTAAGGAAAGGCGGATCCTCAGGTAATAGACGATCTCTATTGATGATAGTAAGCTGAGTGAATCGCTTGTACCACCCTTCAGCGCCGAGGAGCCAATCTTTGAGTTGGTATTCTCCCCCGAAAGTAAGATGATAGGCCTCTTGCAGAGGGTGGCGAAGCTGCTGGTTCGCTGGTACTTCAGGAGCGGTGAGGAATCCTTGGAAAAGGATCACCACATCCCGGTCCGAAACTGCAGCCACCCAGTTTTGAACATAGCGTCCAGCGGCGGCTTGAAGGCTCCAATGGGTTCCGTTGTACTTGGCTCGCAAGCGGGGCTCTACAGAAATGTAACCGTAGGTGTTGTAGAAATGCAATCGCAGACTGGGTTCCAAGACCGCCCGAGTACGAAAACGAAGCTCTCCAGCCTCATCTTGCTGCACTTCCCGAAAAGTCTTCTGGTAGCGAAACCAGCCAGCGAACTCTGTGTTGCTCTGGCGCTGCTGGGTTATGAAACCCAAAGCGTTGGTAAAGAGGAAGTCCGTAGAGAAGCCGCGTACATCCACGCTATAGGCAAGTTCATCCGCTCCAAATAGGTAGGAAAAGGTAAAACCCCCGTTGAAGCCGCCAATCTCGCTATAACGGGGTCGCAGCTCCCGAGGGTCTTCAAAGGTATTAGCAAAGCGCGTGTAAGCAAGGTTCCCCGTAATGCGAACGCGAGTATTGGAGGGGAGATTGGAAAAGTTCAAGCCAGCTCCCCACTGGGTCCAGCGATTAAGGCCATTTTGCCCTAAATCCACCTGATCTACCTGACGGAAACCCCAAAGATTAAGCTGGTCAGGGCCTCGTCCGAATGTAACTTTTCCATACAGGTCTTGGAACTGAAAAGGCAAAGAGTCTCTCAAATAGGGGTAGAGCCGGGGGGCTACAGGCTGAATATGGCCCTGACGAGCTGAAACCATCCATGAGGAGTTCTTTGGAAATGGGGCCGGACCTTCTACGAGGCCACCGCTTACAAAAGGTGTTGTATATACTCGCCCCCCCACCCTCTCAAAGTCGCCGGGGCGAGTGCGCAGGTCTATAACAGAGGAAATCCGCCCGCCGTACTCTGCTCCAAACCCAGCCGAATACACATTTACCTGACGCAAAATATCTGTCTCAAAAACGCTAAAGAGCGATAGAGTGTGGAAAGGGCTGTATACGATAGCCCCGTCCAATAATGTCAGATTTTGAATAGGGGTACCGCCTCGGATATAAAGCTGGCCGCCCTGATCGCCTGTAAAAACGACACCGGGGAGGACCTGGAGATATTGAGCTACATCTGGCACTCCAAAGCTGGGAAGCTGTAGAATCTGTCTCGGCGAGATAGGCGTAACCGCTATCGTTACCCGAGTCGGGTCTATGCGAGCTGGAGCGACACTTTCTATGATCTCTACAGCCTCTAATGCCACAGCACTAACCGTCGGCTGGAGCTTGAGTGTAGCTACCGGTCGCCGAGCAGAGACTTCTACTTCCTGCCAAAGTGTATCTATACCGATAGCTGAAACCCGTAGCCGATACTTGCCGTACGGAATTCCCGTCAGGGAAAAAAGCCCTTCATTGTTCGTTAGAGTCCCCTTCTGCAAGGGGAAAACTACAACCTGAGCTCCTATTACTGGCTCCCCTTCGTTATCTATCACAGAGCCACGAATCGTCCCTTGAGCCCAAAGAAGGCATAGCCCCATCAAGTATCTCACCCTCCAAAGGTAGGAGGACAAAGCCCTTCGGCCTGAGAGTTCTGTATAAATGGCGTATCTTTGGGCCTAAACTTACTGCCATAGCGTAAGAAGTCTCTAAGCTTAGGAATATGAGTTTGATTCAGCGTATAGTTAGCTGGCTTGGATTCGCCGATGGAAAGGCGGTGAAGAGCCGTCAGTTAGAGCGGAAGGCGGCTACTTTTCCTCGGATTTCTACTTGGGAGTTGGACCCCTTTCACACGACAGTAGGCTTTCGGATTATGCACATGGGACTGGTGGAGGTGTCTGGGCGCTTCAAGCGATATACTGCCTCGGTGAAGGGTAGCTCTCCCGACTTCTCTGACCTCCAGGTAGAAGTTCAAGTGGAAGCGGCCAGTATAGATACAGACTTGCCGGCGCGAGATGCACATCTTCGCAGCCCTGATTTTCTGGATGTAGAGCGGTACCCTCACATCTCTTTCCGCAGTACAGCAATACGGTGGAGGCCCCTCAAGCGGTTTGTCTTAGAAGGAGACCTTATGATAAAAGGCGTTACGCACAGAATACGGTTAGAGGGAGAGCTCAAAGGGCTCGTTCTTAAGGATATAGTTGGACAACCCCGAGCCAGTTTTACGCTCACGGCGCAAATCGATCGCCGAGCCTGGGGGCTTACTTGGCATATGGAAACCGAAGATGGAAGTATTGTCGTTGACCCTATTGTTAACTTGGAGATTGCCGCTGAGATCGCTACTCCTCAGAGTTTAGAGGCCTTGCGGCAAATGGCGGCTCAGGTGGGCGGTTCATAAGTTAGAGATGTTGGGACTTGGAGCGGCTCTAAAAGCCCCTTTTCCAGGCGTGCGATGGCATAAGGACAAGGGTAAGGTATTAGCCAAGAACGAGGCCTGGGAGTTGCTTTCTCCTGAGATTCAAGAGCAGGCCCTCCTAATACCTCCATGGGACTTTCTCCACGAAAATGGCCGCATCTGGTCTAAGCACATAATAGAGGAAAACGATGGCATAGAGACATTTTTTCTTTTACCTGCCGAGGCTTACTACGATGTCATCCAGCGGTTGGAGAAAGCTCAGAGCGAGGCTAAGACTCTTCGAGAGCAGTTGCATGCCTTTGTGCAGAATGTGCCTCTCCCTCTTTTCGTACTCCAGACGAATGATTCATCTAAGATGGGGCGTATCACTTTCGCCAATAAACTTCTAATGGAGACCCTGCAGCTTCCTCTCAAGAAACTCTACGAAGGACTCTCCATTCAAGATATACTGGGAGATGCGGTACAGGTAGGAGAAGCCTTAATAACTCAGGCTCAACAGGCTCAGGCTCCTGTACAGGAAACCATAGAGCGCCACGGTCCAGATGGTCCTAAGTACTGGTTGCTGAGAGCGTTTCCATTTGAGTCTCCCTCCTTAAGCGGTATTATGGTGGGGATCATAGACCTGACGAGAGAAAAGGAACAGGAGCGACAGCTGGCGGAGGCTTATCAGGAGCTTCAAGTGCAGGCGGAGGAGCTGCGTCAGAACCAGGAGGAGCTGATAGCGGTCAATGAAGCATTGGAAGCAGCAAGGGCTGAGTCTGACTCTCGTCGTCAAGAGTTAGAAGACTCGCTTAGAGCGGCTCAGCGGTACCAGCGCACTATTTTATTCCGAACAAAGGTTTTGTACGATACATGGGGGTATGAACGTGTCTCGGCCGTGGCACGGCCTCATGCCTTCGTAGGAGGTGATTTCATCGTCGCCCGACGAGTGGGGGATTGGCTATACGTTGGAATCGGAGATGCGACGGGGCACGGGAGTAGTGGAGCTCTGCTTGCCGTTACGATTCAGTCTATGCTTCATCAAGCGCTTATGCAGCTGGCCTCGCCTGCGCTTCTTCATCAAGCTCTGGAGGAGGTCCGAGTGGAGCTGGCGGACATCTGGGACATCCGTCTGGGGGAGCAGCTTTCTAATGAAGGGGCTGAAGTGGCCCTTGTTGCTCTACCCCTTCGCCAGCAAGAGACGATTTACATCGCCACAGCTGGGCGCCCTGTTTATATTCTCCAGCCCGATGGGCGCATAGACGAAAATCTCTCCGGACGGCGTGCCTTGGGCTGGTCTGTTCCCGGCCAAGCCCCTGAGTCCTATACGACTATAGCTCTGCCTTATCCAACAAAGGCTACCCTGTTTCTTTTCACGGATGGGATTACGGATCAGTTAGACCCAAGAGGAAAGCGCCTCGGGCGAAAAACATTCGTGTCTTGGCTTACAGAGTGTGCCTTGTTTTTGGGTGATCCACGCTCTCAGACCCGCCACCTCACACAAAAGTGGCAGGCCTGGAAAACCGAAGGTGTGGAGCAGACCGATGATATACTCCTTTTGGCATTTTCTCTCTGAAGGCTATAAGAAGGGCGAGTTTCGTACCTTTGTTCATGCGCCTGTACATTATACCGTATCTCTATCTGAGTGCTGTATTAGCTCAACAAGCGAAAAGGACGCTGTTTGCGCCCCGAGTTGGACTGAACTGGGGTCAGTATCAGACTCAGGCTGATAATATCGTTTCCCGGTCCTATTGGGGTGGAGGATTTCATAGCGCATTAGCATTTCAACAGCAGTTGGATGCGAAGGGCTGGTGGGCTATTCAGGGCGAAATCGGTGTTACTCAGCGACGCTCTACAGACCGCAACTTGCTGTATGACTACCGCTACACTATATGGAGCACCGACATAGCCTTGTTAGGAGTGTGGCGTTGGATGCGAAAGTTTGAGGCCCTTTTCATAGAAGCCGGCCCTTCTTCTGGACTATTGGTCCATGGTAAATACTGGAAGCGAGACAATCTCACAGGCGAGGTGGAGACTCGGCAGGTTCGGTTTGGCCGTAGGGAAGCCAGCGACGTCCGCCGGGCAGAACTGGCGCTAAACCTTGGCTTGGGAGCCGGCTATTTAGCGGGTCCAGGTTATCTAACTTTCGGACTGCGCTTCTGGCATGGAGTCAATAATGTGGCCTCTGGATTGTTCCAACGCTGGCACAACTACGGAGTGCTTATGACCTTAGCGTATTGGTACGATGACTCCCTCCGAGAATAACCTGTTGTCCATCCCCGAGCTCCAAAGGGTCGTGGATGATTGGATAAAAACCGTGGGAAAAGGGTACTATGGTGTTCTGACTAATATGGCGCTCCTCATAGAGGAGGTTGGAGAGCTGGCTCGGCTTCTGGCTCGACACTACGGCGAGCAGACCTTCAAACCAGGTGAAGACTCCTCTAAAGAGGCTTTGGCTGAGGAGTTCGCTGATATACTTTTCGTATTGGTTTGCTTGGCCAATCAGACTCATGTTGACCTCAATCAAGCCTTTCAGCAGAAGCTTAGGAAAAAAACGGAGCGCGATAGAGAAAGGCACCTCCAGCGGTCCAATCAGCATAACTCATGATAGACTGGCTTCGTAGGTTGTGGGGTCAGCCCGAACGGCTATTCGTGCTCATAGCTGTTTTACAGTTCCCCATTCGTGTGGCCCTCCAGTTTATAGCACGCTTGCCTATCAATGGATTTGAGGACCTGGATATCGCTTTACACTTAGTCAGAGGTGAAGGATTTAGCATTGGCGAGCGCGGTCCGACCACAGCGAAAGGTCCTATTTATCCCTTCTTTTTAGCTCTGTTTTTATGGCTTGGTGGGGATCCGTCGTATTTGTGGCAACCTGTGATAGTTCAACATCTGCTCTTATCATGGATGCCTTTTATCATGTATCGCCTAGGGAGCCACATCGCTTCACCTACGATTGGTAAGTTGGCTGGCCTGCTCTTTGCTTTACATCCTTCGTTCTTGTATTACCCTACGGTGCTGGAGAATACAGTTCTGTTTATCTTTTTCACAGCGTTGTGGGGGATCGGAGTGTATAGACTGAGAGAGAAGTTAAGCTGGGGTTGGCTCGCTTTTGTAGGAGTGTGGTGGGGACTCATGTGGATAGAAAAGCCTATGGCATTTTTGCCCATGGCTATAGGGCTAATCTGGGTTTTGCCGCAGCGACTGCTTTGGCGGACTGTTTTAGTGGGTTTTTTGCCTATCTTTGCATGGGCGCTGCGCGGTTACTCAACATTTGGCTATTTTACTTGGACGAAAACGTATGCAGGACAGCATACCTTTGCGGTCTCGTGGTGTTTCGGCATCGCTGTATCGCCAGACTATGTCGTTTCTGACTCGTTGGCTTGTGCGATGGACTCTCTTCTCCGCCTGCCTGAGTCGGTAAGTGGCCCTGCTTTTGAAAAACTTAGCCGGGAAATTTTGACTCAACAAGGCCTACCTAAGTTGGTCCGTCGCACCTTGCTACAAGCCGCCATATTCTGGTGGATTGTGCCCCGTTACTGGAATGACCAATCGCTAAAATTTTGGGTTGTGAGAAAGCTACCCGTCATACTCATAAATACCCTCTTTCTCATAGGAACCTTATACGGGCTACGCTTTTATCCTCGCTTGACTTTATATGTTCTAATGTCCAGCTTAGTCTTCACGCTCTTTTACGCCCTGAATCAAGTGGCGAATACCCGCTATCGGTTAGATGTAGAGTGGCTTCAATTGTATGTGTGCGCAATAGCGATCGAGGGAGTGCTTCGCCTAAGGGGCGATGAGCTACCAAAGGAGACTTAGGCCGATATTCCAGGTGCGGCCGAAACCATAGAAAAAGCGAGCGGTGCGTCTATCGTGTGAGGGCCCATCTATGGCTGTAACAATGTATCGGGTATCTAACAGGTTGTGGAGGTTACCGAAGAGTCGGAGACGCATATCGGAGCTAATAGACGTTTCATAGCCTGCCGCTACATCCATGAGTCCATAGGCGGGAAGCCGCCAGGGCTGGGCGCGGTCTACGGGATTGGTTCGGCTCTCTGGGTCAAAAGTTGCCCAGAAACGGTCGTAGTAGAAATAGCTCGCCGTGAAATACAGATTAGGAGTCGGGGCAAGCCTTAGGATGCCACCGAGCTGCGTCTGGGGTGCACTCCCTACTCTTAATCCGCCCACAAATAGCTGAAGAGTATCTACAATTTGCTGATTGTTATCTCGCACGATCCCAAATACATCCCGCTCCCAGCGCCAATCCCCTAAGCTTCCTGCGAATGAAACCTTGAGCCAAGCGAGTGGCTGCATGCCTATCTCGGCTTCCAACCCTCGATGCAGGGCAGATAATCCATTGAGTCGGACCTGCGTAAAGCTTCCGTCAGGTAAGGAGATGTTGGGGGACATAAGTACCTTGTCCTTCCACCGAATCCAATAGGCAGAAAACTGAGCGACTAACCCAGAGCTCTGCCATCGGAAGCCCACATCTCCCTGAAGCACTTTCTCCACATCGTAGTTTTGAGCGATTTCGTTGCCTGCTCTATCGTTGATAAAGATAAACTGAAAAAACGGGGGTCGAGTAAAGTATCCTCCGCTTATGTACAGCAAACTCTGGTCTGTCAGGCGCAAGCCGATCCCTCCTTTGGCTGTGTATGAAAAGATACGGATGACAGGCGAGAGGAGCGGACGCTCCTCTGGGCGATACCGGAAGTTCTCGCGTCGCTGAAAGCCCGTGTTCGCTGCGGCTAAAACAAGCGTAGCAGTCAGAGGCCCACTTTGATACTTAATCTCAGAGAAGCCGCCCAGCCAGCTAATAAACGAGTCATAATCGTAATTCACCCTGTCTCCCACTCGGGTGAGACGAGCATGTGGAATAGGGCGGGCCGTGTCACGCAGGATCAGCTGGATTCGCTCCCCTCGTCGCACATCAAACGTATCTATCCAAAAATCCGCTCCAAAGAGATTCGTAACTACTCGGTAGTGGAATGCCACGTAATATCGCAGGTCTATGCCGACATTTATTTGTATGCGATCCCAGTTTAAGTTGAGAGCTGAGACGATCCCATACCAGTTATGAGAATTGACGGAATTGCGATGGATCAGATTCGCTACGAAGCCCACAAGAGTATCGCCGTTGGGTTGAATCAAGGTGTCGCGTTTGGCTCGGTTATCCGCTCGTATCTGTTCCCACTGTATAATTCCGTCAAAGCGAACTGGCAGTCGGTAAGTGGATTGAAGTCGATCCCATTCTCGTCGCACGCTGAGAATACCAGAACCTCCACCTCGTCCAAAAGACACATAAGCTGAGCTGAGTAGGCTGACCCGTTCTGAAATCGTCCAGAAGTGACTCAGGCTAATGAGGGGTTTATGGTAAAAGTTGCGAAAGTTGCCATATCGCTGTCCATCTAGGTACCCGTAGTCGTAGTTATGAAAAGGGCTGCGGTAGAGTGTGTCTATGTCCCGCTGGGTAAGGTAAGTAAAGCGCTGATAGTGCCACTGCGGCGCACCGAAGCCCTGGAGAAGGAGACGATGCCGATCGCCGATGTTCTTGGATACAGTGGCATAGTAGGTCCATGAGCTAAAATCAGTGCCCGGCACATAACCGGGACCTACCGCGCGGTTGCCAGCAAGTGTGATAGCCCAGCCGTTCGTAGTAAGACCTGAATGATACAAGAGGCTCAAACGAGCACTATACACATTAGATGCTTCACTGGTGAAGATAAAACGGCGTTCAGCTTGGGGTGATATCGTGCGTAAGTTGAGTGTCCCTCCAATAGAGGGAAGGACAATCCGAGCGTTACCCAGTCCTTTCTGGACTTGTACCTCTTCTAAGACGTCCGAGAGACCAATCCAGTTGGACCAATAAATTCGGGAGTTTTCCATGTCATTTACAGGAATGCCATTGATTTGTACGGCGAGATTCTCCTGCTCAAAGCCGCGCAGGTTTAGCCGAGAGTCACCCCACCCCCCGCCTTCTCTTGAAGCATAAACCGATGGGGAGAATCGTATTGCCTCTGTCAATTCCTGGGAACCACGCAGCTCTAAAATCTGCTTAGACTCCATCTTAGTAAAATTTAGAGGGGTCAAGAGCGAATTAGCTGTGGAAGCCAAAATCAGCACCTCTCGCAAGGACACACCCAATGGGGCCAGAGCGATATTGCCGCTTTTTTCTAGCTCGTTTAGGGGCAGTGCTTTCTCTTCATAGCCGACGTAGGATATTAGGAGGCGAGCATCTCCTGATACTTCCTTAGAGTCAACGATGAGAAGGAACCCCCCATCTAACTTGGTTAGAGTCCCTATATCGGTTCCAGCAAGACGTATTACCGCTCCTACAAGCGGCTCTCCAGATTCTTTATCTATGACTCGGCCTTGTATTCGGGTGAGATCTTCCGTACGCTGCAAGGCTGGAGGGCGTTCTACACTAATAAGCCCTCGCGTAAGCCGCTCTTCCTGAGCGTAGCCCAGGAGAAGAAGGATCAAGCTAAGTAGAACTGGATGCATAAACTACCTCCTTTGCAAATATATTAGGTTCATCCTGATTCTCAGCGAGAAGTTCTTACCTTTGATTAGTATATGACTGGGGAAAAGAAGCCGTCTTTGTCTGAGGAGAGGCAGAAGCTCCTCCAAGCCACCCTGCAAAAGTTAGAGAAGGAGTATGGGAAAGGCACGGTTATGAAGTTAGATGAACGGTCTGACCAGGGTGTTGAGGTGATTTCTACGGGTTCGTTGGCTTTAGATGTGGCTTTAGGGGTGGGAGGACTACCTCGTGGACGAATTGTAGAAATCTACGGACCTGAAGCCTCAGGTAAGACAACCATAGCCCTCCATGTAATCGCAGAGGCTAATAAACAGGGAGGCGTAGCCGCGTTTATAGATGCGGAGCATGCGTTTGATCCCTTATATGCTCAGAAACTGGGTATAGATACCCATTCGCTCATCATATCACAGCCTGACTACGGTGAGCAAGCCCTGGAGATAGCTGACTCACTGATTCGGTCTGGAGCGGTGGATGTAGTGGTCATAGATTCGGTAGCCGCTTTAGTCCCCAAAGCCGAGTTGGAAGGAGAAATGGGGGACTCCAAAATGGGGCTTCAGGCACGCCTAATGTCCCAAGCCCTGCGTAAGCTCACGGCAACTATTTCAAAAACACGCTGCATCGCCATCTTTATCAATCAGCTCCGAGAAAAGATAGGCACCATGGCAATATACGGTCCCTCAGAAACGACCACTGGCGGAAATGCCCTCAAGTTTTATTCCTCTATTCGGTTGGACGTGCGTCGCATCGCTACCATCAAAGAAGGTGCCGATGTAATCGGGCACCGAGTCCGTGTCAAAGTGGTCAAGAATAAGGTTGCCCCTCCTTTCAAGATGGCTGAGTTTGATATTCTGTACGGGGAGGGCATTTCTAAGCTGGGCGAGATTATAGACCTGGGTGTGCAGTTAGGCGTGCTACAGAAGTCAGGGTCTTGGTTCAGCTATGGGGGGCAGAAGCTAGCTCAAGGGCGAGAGAATCTGCGGACATTCCTTAGAGATCACCCTGAGTTGGCAGCGGATATAGAGAAGCAGCTTCGTCCGCTTTTGATGCAAAGCGGGGTGATCCAAGTAGCGGCTACACCGATAGAAGATTTGGATACGGCAGAGTAAAAGAGCTCAAGAGATTCATTGGGTGTACTTGTGTTGAAAAGAGCCTGTTGAGCTTAGGGGATTGGGGGAAAGAACAGAGTCTTTAGTCGCGTCCTCTTGTTGATGAGCGGCGGTTGCTGCAGTCTGAGGGGGGGGGGGTCTGAGACTGTCTCTTATA
>JAOAHZ010000001.1:0-167024 GCA_026414975.1 Bacteroidia bacterium | reverse complement strand
GGGGGGGGGGCTGGCGCCTGAGCGCCAGCCCGCCCCCCCCCGAGCTACCTCCAATCCCAGGGCTCTGCACCCCAGCAGCAAAATCCCGCCTAAGCGGTTCGCTTCTCCGCTCCATGCCCAAACCCGAAAGCCCCTAAGCAGGTCTAAATCTATTTAGACTTCTAAAGCCATGATGAGGATGTCATCCGTTTGCGGTGAGCCCCCCCGCCATTGCTCTAGGGCTTGGCGCAGTAGGTCTATCTGCTCACTCAAGGGTAGGTATTGATTGACTTGCAAGAAGCTACGCAGACGCTGGGCGGAGAATTTCTTCCCCTCCGGATTGAGCTGACTTGTAACCCCGTCGGAAAACAGGTACAACCGATCGCCTTTCTGAACCCGAAACGTCTGAATCTGAGGCTGTACAAGAGCAGTGCTTGGATTAATGTCGCTTCGCAAACCCCTGACTTCATCCAAAATACCTTTTCGGAAAATCCATAGAGGTCGTTTGGCTCCTAGGTACTCCAGTCGTTGTGTGTAAGGCTCGTATCTCAGAAGGGCTAACTCAAAGCCTTCTGTATGCATTTCCCCTTCTCCACTCAACACTACCCCTTCCAATAAGTCTTCATACAGGGCCGATAGAGCTTGTACAGGCTCGCGTGTACCACGCCAGAGTGAGGTCAGGGCATAAGCGCTAATAAGAGCAGCTGCAGCTCCATGACCCGTGCTGTCCCCTAAGGCCAGTACGACCTGCGTGCCTTGAGCAGCGAAAAAGTAAAAGTCGCCTCCTACTCCATGAAGAGGTGCGTTCCATATTTGCACGTCAGAAAAGTAGCCCTTCAAACCCTCAGGCGCTGGGAGAAACCGCTTGAAGATGCGGCTAGCGTATAGTTGAGCTTGGCGGATGTCCTCCAGCTGGCGCTCCATCTCTTGCATACGATTCTTTTCCTCTGTAATATCTAGCTCTATGGCTAAAAAGTGGGTAACTTCATTGAGCTCGTTTGTCAGGGGTGTTATGTAAAGTCGGAGCCAATAAGGGCGACCATCCTTGGTATAGTTGAGAATCTCTTCGGAGAAAGGTTCTTTATGGCGAAGTTTCTCTCGGATACGAATGACGGTGTTAGGGTCTGTATCGGGTCCTTGAAGAAGACGGCCGGGTACTTTGCCTTTTACCTCCTCTAAGGTATAGCCTGTAAGACGCTCAAACCCTCGGTTGACCCAGAGGGCTCGTCCCTCAGCGTCGGTGATGATTACAGCATTGTCGGTGAAAGCAGCTACCGCAGCCAACAAGCGAAGTTGCTCTTTGCTCTCGGATAGCTGTTGATTCGTCCTCTGTAGGGACTCTTTCAGCTCAGTCAGCGTATCCACCTGCTGACGCAGTTCCTCAGCGTATTGGGCGAGTTCCTCTTGAGCTATCCGCAGCTCTGTAACATCCTGCAGCGCTAAAGCGTAGATATACGGCTCAAGTTCTATCCAATAGCCCACCAAGTGGGCAGTCTGGGAGTTTCCTTCATAAGTAAGGGCTACTTCAGCTTGGGGAATCCTCTCTCGGATCAAACCTGCGATTGTATCACCAGGGTGAAACTGTGATTGCAAGTACGAAATAGCAGGCGTAGCGAATAACTCTCCTGCCGATAGCTTCGTAAGCCAAAGGGCACCTGAACTAACCCACAAAAACTTATCCTGACGAGCATCTAAGACGAAAACGGGCATGGGGAAGCTCTGGGCCAGTTTCTCCATCAGACTAGGGTCCAGCTTTTGAGCAGCGGAGCTGTTGCCCCACGCATTTTTTATGTTTTCCCACAGGGTAGGCATGCTACTTTATAACAAAATTCCTCTCCCTCCTCAGGCGGACCAGGGTCTGGGTGAGATGCTTCTTGATAGAGAAAAAAAGTGAGCTGCTCTATTCGTGCAGTATGCAGAGGGTTTGTATCTTTGTAAAGCAGACAAACCATGACTGACACTTTAAGACAGAGGCTGACGGCGTTTAGAGCAGCGTATTATCGGATACAAGTGGCGAGGGGTCTACTCCTAACGCTGGGATGGAGTGGGCTAATGTTCTTAGTGCTGGCCTTCACGGAAGGGGTATTTTGGTGGGATGTGCCTGTACGGCGACTTTTATGGTTCCTGTGGGTAGGGGTTACGGTAGGGTGGTTGGGGCACTGGGTTGTGTGGCCGATTCTCCAATATGGTCTCCGTCTAAGGGGCTATCTATCAGATGAAGAGGCGGCTCGATGGATTGGACGCCGTATCCCTGAGGTGCGAGATAAACTCCTCAACGCTCTCCAGCTTTCCCAAACGGATGCTCACGCAAATTCAGCCATCGAACTGGCCATAGAGGAGCGAATGCGGCAGCTTGCTGTGATTCCATGGGAGGTATCCCTTCCCCGTGCTCAGGTTCGCCGCTACGCAGGTTTGCTTCTTGGGATTATTGCGGTTGGGGGGATTCTGTGGGTGTTCAGTCCTACCCTCTTCCGACAAGGGGCTTATCGATTTCTACGACCCAATCAGGCCTTTGCTCGTCCCTTACCCTATACCCTAACGATAGAGGGCCTAAAAGAGTTTTATCGGCAAGGCGACTCCTTACGGCTCACCTTTCATCTTCAGGGTGAGAAATTGCCTGAGGATCTCCGAGCCAGCTGTGAAACGGGGCCTCTACCGTTAGAAAGGCGCTCTGCCACCCGATACGCCCTCACTTTGCCTAGCTTGCGCGAGAGCTTTACCCTTCATATAGAAGCTAACGGCTACAAGCTGCGGGCCATTCCGGTTCGGGTATGTCGTCCCCCCCTTTTACACGATTTTCGGCTCATATGCGTGTATCCTGCCTATACCAAGCGCTCTCCCGATACGCTCTTTCAGCCCAACCTTCAAGTCTTGCGCGGTAGTAGGGTAGAGCTTTCTTTTCGCATAGAAAGTGATCGCCCCTATGCCCTTCATGCCGACCGAATTTCTCTCAAGCAAGCGAAGGACACTTGGCAGGGCCATTTTATCGTAACTGAGTCTGAAAGATTTTTCATCCACCTTTCGGATGACTTCTTTTCCGACTCGTTTGCTATTTATGTGGAAAGTCAAGTTGATCTTTATCCTTCGGTCCAGCTTTTTGTAGAATGGTTCAATCCAGAGACTTGGGAGCAGCGGCTACGGATACGGCTGATGGATGATTATGGCTTTACTAAAGCGGTGTTATGGTATCGGATAGCTGAGAGCGCAACCCCAGGGCGTTCCCAGCCTAAGTATCGCTCGGTGGATATTCCAATCTCTGGTGAAGCGAAGCAGGAGCTATGGTTTCAGCAAAACTGGCGCGCTCTGGGCATACAACCTGGAGACAAGCTGGAATACTACGTGGAGGTTTGGGACAACGACGAAGTTACAGGCCCCAAGTCTAGCCGTAGCATTGTCTATACCTTGGAGCCGATGGAAGATAGAGGGCGACAGGAGGTTTTCGCTGAGCTCCAGGATTCCTTGTTTCGGGATCTTAAGGCGCTGCGTCAAGCGATAGATCAGCTCTTATCCGATAAAGACCTCTCTCAGAGTAGTCAAAAGGCTACCCAGCTTTCCGAACGCTTTCGGACTATACGAAGTGAACTCCGCTCGCTACAGAGGCTGGCCGCTGAACAGCAGCTTTTCACACCCGAGCTACTCAAACAGATGCAGCAGCTCCAGCAGCTTTTGGAGACGATGGACCCGCAAAAGCCTGAGCAGCTTCTTACCCAGATGCCATCCAATGATTCCCTTCGGATGAAGCAGCTTCAAGAGGAGCTGCGACGAGCCTTTGAAGAGTGGCAAGATAAACTATCCCGCTTAGAATCGCTTCTGCCCTCGTATCAACGGCAGCGTCTCTTAGAGCAGCTTATGACTCAACTTTTGGACATGATAGAGCGGCAGCGTCAGCTCAGCCAGTTTACGGATTCTCTCCAGCAGGCTGCTCAGCCACCTCAAGCTCGCTTAGAAGCGGAAACACAGGAGGTATATAGGCAAGTGGATTCGCTTTACCGACATATTGAAGAAGGGATTTTGAGAGACAGCTTAGTTCGGGCGAGAGAACACCTCAAAAATGCTGCCCGGCAGATGCAAGAAGCCATAGACCAAATTCAAAAAGGGATGAATCCTCGTCGCTCTCAAGAAGGGGCCGCAGAAGCCTTAGAACGGGCTTTGAAAGCGATGGATGAGGGCATGCAAGAGAGCGCAGCTGAGGAACAGGCCGAAGAGTATGAAGCTCTCCGACTTTTACTCAAGGGGATTTTGGCTCTTTCCTTTCGTCAGGAACAAGCTCGTAAAAAAGCTCAAGAATCCAGCGGCTTCTTATCAGCCGCCCAACCGCTCATAACTGAGCAGCATGACATCCGCCGCGATTATCGCCAAGTGCGGGATACCCTCTTTGCTATAGCACAGCGCTCTCCGGCTATAGAAGAGCCCATTCTGGACCTGCTTCGTGAAATAGATCGGTATTTTCAAGGACTGTCTTTTTCTGAGGCGGAACTGCTTATTCGGCGCCAACAGTATATTCTTCAAGGCTTCAATCGCTTGGCCAATCTCATGACCGAGCTTTTAGCTCAGTTGGAAGAGCATCAGCGGGATCGCCGTCAAGGAGGAGGGGCTTGTCAGCGACCATTCAAAGTGCGTCGCAAAAATGGCCCCCCTTCACCTAACCCCTCACAGGGTCGTCAAGGTCAGCGACTCTCTTCGCAGCCCTCGCAGAAAAGTGATCCAAGACCTTCACCTCAGCGACTTCAAAAGCAGCTCAATGAAGCCTTAGAGAAAGCTCTATCACCTAATCCTTCTTCCGAGTCGCCTGGTGGGCTCAGTCCTGAAGAACGGGCTCGTCTCTCAGCTCAGCAGGAGCTTATCCGTCTGCGCCTTCAGGAGCTTCTGCGTCAGAACCCCAGCGAAGCTGGACAACTCCAAAGTTTGATTGAAGAGATGCAGAAAGCTGAAAAGGATTTACTCATCGGGGCTATCACTCGTGAGAGACTTATGCGCCAGCAGGCTATCCTCACCCGGCTCTTAGAGTATGAGCGTTCTCAGCAAGAAAGGGAGATGGACCAATCGCGTGAGTCCCGCACGGCTCAACAGTTTTTCCAGCGTACTACAGGCTCCTATCCTGTCCCTGTTTTGGAGCAAGCTCCAGCCCGACCTACGCCACCCCTCTGGTTGTATCAACCAGCTTATCAGCGTCTCATAAATGAGTTCTTCAAACAGCCATGACTAGCCTTCAGACTACATCTCAAGGCTACATTCGAGAGGAGACTCTGCAAAGCCATTTAGACGAACTCCTACGGGTGGAGAAGGTTCTCACAGAGGTGGCTTATGTCGTAGGCCTGCCCGAGGACCGAATCCCTCTCTTCATCGTCGCGGTTACCGAGGCTCTGAGCAACGCTATCCTCCATGGGAATCAACAACAGCCAGATAAGCGGGTTTTTATGCGGTTCCAATGGAGTCCGCTGGATCGTATGCTGGTTGTAGAAGTGCAAGACGAAGGACAAGGATTTGATCCTTCTGGCCTACCTGATCCGACCCAAGGCGACAATCTCTTGCGAGAGTCCGGACGAGGTATCTTCATAATGCGAAACTTGGCCGATGAAGTCGTCTTTCATCAGGGAGGACGATGCGTAGAGCTTCGGTTTATCCTGTGATTCGCTTTCATGGATTCAGGGGCGAGCTTCGAGAAGCTCGCCGACACAGAGAATGGTTGCAGAATTGCTGGAGGCTCTATATGGATTCAAGAGAGCCCATGCCGATAGAATACTGGGCCGTCTCTTTGGAGACCATCGCCGATCTTCACGGACGATTTTTAGGCAATACCAGACCCACGGATATTCTCACCTTTGACTATGGCGACATGGCAGAGATATTTGTGTGCTTGGCGGTGATCAAGGAGAACGCTCGCCTGTATCGCACGACCTTTTCTAATGAGCTTAGGCGCGTCTTGGTGCACGGCATCCTTCATCTTTGTGGGCTGAACGATGACTCGGACTCGGCCCGATGTCAGATGCGAGAGGCAGAGGATTTATGCTTGAGTGCTTGGGCAAAGACTGTTTCACATGAAACGATCCGACCGGGATTTTGATGTTATTGTCGTAGGCGCCGGGCATGCCGGCAACGAAGCGGCGGCAGCAGCAGCCCGCCTTGGCTGCTGCGTGCTTCTGATTACGATGGACATGACCAAAATCGGTCAGATGTCCTGTAATCCTGCTATGGGTGGCATCGCTAAAGGGCAGCTCATAAGAGAAATAGATGCCTTGGGGGGGCTCTCGGGTATCGTAACCGACGAAAGCATGATACAATTTCGAATGCTCAACCGCTCCAAAGGCCCTGCTCTCTGGAGTCCCCGGGCTCAGAACGACCGAGCGCTTTTTGCCGCACGCTGGCGCTGGCATTTGGAGCAGATACCCACACTCTTTTTTTGGCAGGATGCTGTAGTAGGTCTCCTTTTGTCCTCCGATAAAAAGCGAGTAGAGGGTGTTTATACTCGCTCCGGCAAGAGTTTTACCGCAGAGGCTGTTATTCTCACTACAGGTACTTTCCTTGGTGGGGTGATTCACATAGGTCTCTCTCAGCAGACGGGTGGGCGCATCGGTGAGCCTCCCGCTCAGGGTTTGACTCAACAGCTCCGCGAGATCGGGTTTGAAACAGGCCGGATGAAGACTGGTACGCCTCCCCGTTTAGATGGGCGTACCATAGACTACAGCCGATTGGAGATTCAGCCAGGGGATGAGCCGCCTGGGCGGTTCTCTTTTGAGGATACCCCTCCTCTTACTAACCAGCTGCCTTGCTGGATCACTTACACCAATCCTAAAGTCCATGAAATCCTTAGCCGGGGCTTCTCCGAGTCGCCGCTCTTTACGGGACGCATTCAAGGCATCGGTCCCCGCTATTGTCCTTCTATTGAAGACAAAATAGTGCGGTTCGCCGACCGAGAGCGCCATCAGCTATTCATAGAGCCAGAAGGGCGTCATACGGTAGAAGTCTATTTGAACGGCTTCTCCTCCTCACTTCCAGAAGCTATACAAGCGGAAGCTCTCAGGCACATACCAGGCTTAGAGAAGGCTCGCATGTTCCGGCCCGGCTACGCCATAGAGTACGATTTTTTTCCTCCTTATCAGCTACGACATACTTTGGAGACTCGGCTGGTGGAGAATCTATTTTTCGCTGGACAAATAAACGGAACGACTGGCTACGAGGAAGCGGCCGCCCAAGGCTTGATAGCTGGCATGAATGCTGCTGCTAAGGTCAAAGGATTACCGCCTTTCATCCTTGGTCGAGACGAGGCTTACATAGGAGTCTTGATAGACGACCTCATCACCAAGGGGGTGGATGAGCCCTATCGCATGTTTACTTCTAGAGCCGAGTTTCGGCTCATGCTCCGTCAAGACAACGCTGACCTGCGCCTCACTCAAAAGTCTTATGAGTTCGGATTAGCTTCGCCCGCTCGGTATGAACGAATGCTCAAGCGCAAGGCCCAAGTGGAAGGACTTATACAGCTTCTCTCCACGACCAAAGTATCGCCTGAAGAGATAAACGCTTGGCTTGAAGCGCAGGGAGAAAGTCCTATCTCTCAAAAGACCTCCCTGAGTGCCCTTCTCGTACGGCCTCGCCTCAGCTTGGAGAAGTTGACCGAGCCCTTTCCTTCCCTCAGAGCTTACATTGCCGAGTTAGACCCCACGGCGACTCTAACTGCAGAGATAGAGATTCAGTATGCGGGATATATTCAAAAGGAGCGAATGCAAGCTGAAAAGCTTCATCGGTTGGAGGAGGTGCCGCTTCCAGAGAATCTGGATTACACGCAGCTACGGTCTTTGTCGTACGAGGCTCGTGAAAAGCTCATGAAGTATCGCCCGAGGACTATCCGGCAGGCTAGTCAGATAAGTGGGGTCAGTCCGGCCGATATCGCCGCCCTTCTGACCTATTTGGGACGATGAAATCAAGGCCCCTAACAAGTTATGCGGTAAATAACGGGCATTCTCTCCCCTCTCTTTGGATAGGATTCTTGATGCTGTTCTTTGTTGGGATAGGCTGGGCGCAGATTCAAACGCGTTTGACGGACTTTTCTACCGAGCGTAAAAAGTTAGAGCGCCGTCGCCAGCAGATAGAAATGGAGTTACGACAGTCTCAGGAGCTTCTCCAGCAGACCCGAAAAGAACGGCAGCGGTCCCTGGCTGAGCTTTCTTTGCTGAGACGACAGATCGCTCTGCGTGAGCGTCTGCTATATAGCTTGCAGCAGGAGCTCAACCTCTTAGAGCAAGATATCTATCGTCTCGCTACCGTTAGTCAAGCCCTTGAGAGAGACCTGCGTCGGCTTTATCGGAACTATGTCTGGATGCTCTATCTCTTAGATAAGACTCAACGACAGATCAGTCCATGGGTATGGATCCTCAGTGCGGAGTCGTTTCGTCAGGCTTACGAGCGACTCTTCTATTTTAGGGCTGTTTCTCGTTTTCGACAGGAGCAGCTTCAGCTAATCAATCGCACGCAGCAGTTCCTTCAAAGTCGGTCACTTGCCTTGAAGAAGAACCGGGAGGAGAAAAATCGGCTTATGCTTTTGTACGTTCAGCAAGCTCAGGCTCTGCAGCGTACCCAAGCTGAGAAAAGAGAGCTCTATCGAGCCCTTCGCCAGAAAGAATCCTCTTATCGACAACGATTGGCGCAATCGCGCAAGGAGTTAGAGCGCATCCAGAAGCGAATAGATGAGCTGATCCGAGTAGAGGTGGAGCAGGCCCAAAAGATCAGCCTGACGGCAGCAGAGCGGCGGTTGGCTGGGGCGTTTGAGCAAAACAAAGGCAATCTGCCTTGGCCTATAGCGTCGGATCGCCTTGTGGTAACAAGTCCTTTTGGTACCGTGGAGGATGAAAGCGGAGGCTTAGTTACCAATCACGGGGTTTATTTGGCTGGACCTCCAGAAGCCGAAGTGCGAGCCGTTTTTTCTGGCAAGGTAACCGCCGTAACCTCTATACCCGGTCAAGGCAAGGTCGTCATAATCCAGCATGGACCTTATCGTACGGTATACGCCCGCCTTAGAGACACCTTTGTACAGCCAGGGCAGACGGTGAGCCTTCTCACGCCAATAGGTCGATTGGGGACCTCGTCTGAAAATGAGCCCCCGCAGCTGTATTTCCTCATCTATAAGGGCAAAACGCCCGTAAATCCTTTAGAATGGGTGGCCAGTCGGTGAGTCTGGCCCAAGTACGCCGCTCGGCCATAGAGCGACTCAAAGCGGTCTATCCAGCCTACGAAGCCGAAGCGCTCTGTCGGGCCCTCCTTTCTCACGTTTTCCCTGAGTGGCGCTTTGCTTGGCTTGACTCTGGAGGCCGAAAACCTTTTCCCCCCGCACTTTTGCCGCAGTGGGAAGCGGCTCTACGCCGACTCCTTCATCAGGAACCGCTGGCCTACATCACAGGACGGGTTGTATTTGCTGAGATGGAGCTCTATTTGCCCTCGGGCGTTTTTATTCCGCGTCCAGAAACGGAAGCATGGGCTTACGCCTTACGGAACCTCCTTAGGAGGCCTCCTAAAACGATTTTAGATATCGGTACTGGCTCAGGAGCATTGGCTTTATTTCTGGCTCGGGGCTTTCCAGAGGCCACTGTTTATGCGATAGATAAAAGTCCATTAGCTGTACTCACTGCTCGTAAGAACGCCTCTCTCCTGCAGACCCGGATTCGAGTAGAACGAGTTGCCTTTGGAAAAGAGGCGCTTCCGCCTGATTTCCCAGCACAGTGGGACCTGATTGTGAGTAATCCTCCGTATGTACCATGGAGCAGATATGCCGAAACGAGCGATAATGTTAGGCTTTATGAGCCGCCTGACGCCATTTTCTGCTCGGACACCTATTTGTATGAGGCTATGGCGATTTTCGCTGAGCAGTCATTATCGGAAGAAGGGGCGGTAGCGATTGAGCTTTTCCCTCCTGATGCTCTCACGATAGCTACCTTATGGCAAAGTAGAGGTTTTTCTACTGTCCTTAATCGCGACGGCGGGGGCCATTTGCGATGGATGCTTGCAAGACGGATTTAGCTCTAAATCTTTTAGGGACCAAAAGAATAGTGTCCTCACCGTCCTAAATATCCTTAGCTTTCCAACTACCAGACTTCGGGCTATAAAGGTAGATGGCCCTTGTATCTACACAGCCATCATGTGTCAAGTTCATCTTTAGGGGATGAGGGCTTTCTTCGTCTGCTATCTCGTTAAGGAGGTTAGGGGTATCGTACGCCTTGCTCTTAGTTGCGATAGACTAAGCCCCTAATAGTAGGTGGTAAATGCTAATACTCTCCTTGCAGTTGCAACCAACTATAACCTACGCCCCGTATATTTGCGTTGTTGTGGCGAGATATGTCCTTTCTGCAGGTCCTTTGTGGACTTTCTCTGCTGTGGGCTCAAACTATCCTGACCAGCGAACCGACCCTAGAGGTATGCGGTTCTCCTCAAACTTTTCAGGTTAGCGTCAGCAATAACACCTCAGCTACGCTAAGTGGAGTTCAGCTTGCCGTCCAGATGCCACCTGGCGTGCTTTATCAGGCGGGCTCGGTTACAGCTCCGGCAAACTTTGTGTCAGCCTTACCTCCGAATCAGCCTGTGTTTGCTCTGCCTGACCTTGCGCCAGGGCAGTCTGTAAGTTTTACTTATCAAGCCTATGCTGCTTGTGACGTAATACCATTTCTTGCGGATCAAAACAACGAGATCAAGAATACTTATACCCTTACGTGGAGCGGAGGTGGAAGCTATACTTATACGCCAAGCTATCAGTATAACATTCTTTATGGCTCTTTGCAGTACACCTCTATAACTAACCAGACGCACACTGTTCCAGTGGCGCCTACGACTTTCACGCGGGTTTTCACTGTAACAAACGCGGGGAATGCGCCTATTCCGCCTTTTCATCATATAGAAACCTCTGGAGCCAATCTTGTTATCACAGGAGCTACGGGGGCCACTATCCTTTCACATACGCCCCATGCTCTGACCCTGCAACTTGGAGCTCTAAATCCGGGCCAATCTGTCTCATTCACTGTGAGCTATAGCGTAGAGGCATGTAATGACTTGGGTTCTAACTTTACTCTTGAATGGGGCTGTCATAACCAGGTTTGCCAGACGGTCACGACTACTGGTGGAGTCTCCGTCGCTGCGAGTGGACAAACACCTAATATCACTACAGGCTCCTTCAGTCCCAATGGTAACGCCATCATCTTCATAGACGAGAAGAGCTGTTACGGTGATCAACCTGGTAATGGCAGCCGAGTACTCTTCCGTGCAGCTAACATTGGGACAGGCACTGCTTATCAGGTAGAGGTTACTTTATTTATCTCAGAGTTTCCCAGCAGCCTTTACAATCCGACTATGATAGCCCGAATAGACACGGGCAGCTTGACAGTGCGGATTGGAGCTAATGGCTCTCCCCTGCCTCGCCAGATTGTCAGTGCGGAAGCTGGAAGTTCTACGGGGTGCTTTGGTGTATCTAATGTGGTTCGTAAGCTAACCCTCCGAGCCCCCAACTTGAGTCCCAATGATACCTTGTACATTGAGTTTGACCACTATCTGTGCGATATATCAGCTTGTCATGGATATTCTCGCCCAAATATCCGTAGCATAGGCTGGGAGGTATCCTACAGAGGAGCCTGCAACGAACCCTATAGTACAAGTGGAGGTAGCAACTACAGAGCTCAGTTTAATGCCCCCCTAACGAATGTTCACCCGGGAACTGTGAATAACAACCAGACCTTTGACCTGTGTGTAACTCTGGGTGAAGAGCCTGGGAACTATACAGAGTGGTTTGCCAATCCATGGTATATCAATAGTGGCGGCTCACCCTCTACGCCGGATTATCGTTTTGAGTGGATTTTTACTTTGCCTCCAGGCGTCACTTATACGGGAGGTCCCATAAACTGGATCGGTACCCAGTGGAATAATCCTAGTATTCAGCTCACTTGGCCTGCTACCTCGGTCAGTGTAGTGGGCAATACAGTGACGGTGGTATTTACTCATAACAGCCGACCGGCTGGATGGCAGACAGCTTGGCCTACAGGTTCCTTCAAGAACTCCTTCGTATGCCTTCCTCTCGTGCTGAATTGCGGAACTGCGGGCTCTTTTACCATTACCAGTCAAGTGCTCTTCAATCCTAATCCTACATGCAATCCAAATGGGTTTTGCTACGGCATGCCTCAGACCACTACCATCAATCTAAACTGCCCAGTGGCCTGTCCCCAAGGCTTACTTATGACCAACTTCACCTTCCGTCGGACCTCCTACGGAGAGCCAGACAACGATAACAACGGTGTGCCTGATGGGGGTGGGACCTTAGATATGACCAAAATCCGCACCGATCGGATGATGATCACAGACACAGCTACAGCTTACTTTGAAGCCCAAGTCCAAGGTGGGCCTTGGCAAAGTGCATGGGCTATCCTGGAGCTAGGGAGCGAAGGAGATCGCTTTACGCCCGTGGGTGCATATGTGCGAATACGTAAAGCAGGAGGGGGGCCTGTTTATCAAGGGCAGGTACCTCTACTTAGCAGCACACTGTGTGGCACTTGGCCTGACTGCAATCGGTTTGCTGTAGACCTTCGAGACGCTTCTCTCATTAGTGCAGGAATTGTGCCAGGTGGGTTTGTATGGACATCGGGAGACTCTGTGCGAGTCTGGCTGCAGGTTCGGGCTACGGATAACCCCGGAGGCTTTCTCGGGCCTGTGAATGCAGTGCCGTATCTCTACACTACGAATAATGCGGACCCTCTCTCGGCCGATCTTTCCCCTCACCCACCCAATCAGCGCTTTGCCTGTGGCAGTTGGGGGGCTACCATGGAGTTAGTCGGATACTTCTTTCATACGACTGATCCCGAGCTTTTTGAGCCTGTGGGATGCGATACCCTTCTGCTGTACCTGCGCCATTATCTTAGTATCGGTCCCTGCTGTTCCAACTACTGCTCTGGGAATGTATTTCCGTTTGAGTATCGTCTATGGTCCCTGCCTAGCCAGATAGAGGTAACTTTACCAGCGGGCTGGCGTTATGTCCCAGGCAGCGGATACTTAGATCATCAGAGAACGCAGGGTAACCCCAGTGGTACTGCAGCTACCTGTACCAATCAAACTATCTCTCCTGGCAGTGCAGAACCCTTGAGCCCGAATAGCTCGCCTCTTGTTTTTCAGGTGTCTAACCTTTTCACTGCAAATGGAGGGGGTCCGCACGTGGGGAGCGATGACGGGATGTTTGGGATTTTATTTTTCAAGGTGGTTCCCTCCTGTGCAGTATTACCTGATATAGACTTGCCTGTATCCTATACGGTTCATTTCAATGGGCGTCTTAGCGGCTCTATAACTTCCCCTATCCCTCCTGGAGGAGTTCGGATTAGGTATAGGGGGCCTCGTCTAACCATCCAGGCTGTGACTAACCCGGTTACCGCTACGCAAAATGTGGTGGAGTGGTACGTGAAAGTATCTAACATCTCTAATGTCGCCGCAGCTCCTCATGCTTTCCTATTTTTCCAAACTCAGCATAGTAATCTGACCGTTACTCAGGTAATAGATGGGAGTACCAATACCCCTATCAGTCCGAGTGGGGGCTACTACCCGATAGGTACCATCAATCCGGGCAGCGACCGATACTTTTATGTACGAGCACAAATCTTATCCTGCACCCCTGTAGATACGCTTTGGGTGCGAGTGGGATGGGATTGTGCTGGCTATCCCAGTAATCTCACCACTTATGCTTGTCTGGCTTCGGCTCCGAGAGACACTCTAACTTACACCCCCACTCAAGCTCTTATCCAAATAACCTCAACCGTCACTCCTAATCCTGCGGAGCTTTGCGATACTCATACTGTCATTGTGACTTTGACAAATGCTGGCTCAGGCTATGGGTACAATCCTTTCCTCTATTTTATCATGCCACCAGGGATGAACTTGGTTCCAAGCTCTTTTGAGGCGTCCTACCCTATGGGTAGCCCATGGGTGCCTATCGCTGCTCCCCAATCCTTCTTTTCCCTGAGGTATTGGAACCTCCCTACTCAAATCGCCGCACTTGCTACTGGCATGCCTCACGCCCCTGCGCCTGATAATACCCTCCAGATTCGCTTTCGGGTCGCTACCACTTGCAATTACATTAGCGGCGGTCAGATCAGCTTTTTCACCGTATTCCAAAATGTCTGTAATCAAGTGTCGTATCAGATCGCTGCTTCACCCGTTGTGTCTCTGACTAATGTAATCGTGCCCTACGCCACTAATATCACTGCCCCCAACCTTACCTTGTATGGCTGTCAGAGTGTGCATACTTACACAATCTCTATTCTAAACTTAGGAGCGGGTAATACGACAGTAAATGATAGTGTGCGCGTAACTATACCTGCGGGCGTATTTATAACCGGTAGTACTGTGGCGATTCAGAACTTCACCGCGCATGCTCCGCAAATCTCTACCTCAGGGGGGAATACCATCCTTACATGGGGACTCCAAGCAGGACACGGGCCCGGTACTTCTATGAGCTTCAGCTTCCAGTTTCAAATAGACCCTTCTTTACCATCGGGCACCTATCCTATCTCTATCCAGACTGTCATCAACGCCACTCGGGCTTGTGGCAACACGACTTGCAATGTGTTTTACCCAACGGGTACGCAAAATGCCACTATCACCCTCATTCGGCCGGCGGGGCTATGGACTGGTGAGGTGAGTAGCGACTGGTTCAACCCTAATAACTGGGGTGATTGCGAACTACCTACCTGCACAAAAGATGTAGTTATTCCTGATACCATCAATGATCCAGTCATAGACGGTGGTGTGGCACACTGTCGCGACATAACTATAGAGCCTGGGGCGGCGCTTACTATAACCGGTACAGGACAGTTGGATATTTGCCGAAATTACTGGCTCCAGGCAGGGGCGACGCTAATAGCTCATCCCAATTCCCACATCCGCTTCACCGGCCCGGCCAATCATCAAACCTATCGCCGCAATGGATCAGGAGACCCTTATCATGTCACCATGGCACAAGGAGCTGTGGGCTATCGTCTCATTCTGCTTACTCCCTTAGAGTTTGATGGTACGCTGACGCTTACGCAAGGGGTGATAGATGGTTACACCCACGGACACGAGACCTATGCTCGTACTCCATCGGCTTCTGTGGTTACGATGGGGAATGCAAGTAGCTATGTATCTGGTGTTTTGCGTCGTCGTCTCAATGTTAGTGTGCCTGATGGATGGTATTACCTTCCGGTTGGTCATCACCCCAGTGGGAAGGGATACCAGCGAGCTGAGGTACAGTTTAGTGCGGCTCCTACAGCTACTCATATTGTAGCCCAGTTTCTTCCTTGGCCGGGAGTGCCTCCAAGCTGCGTTGTACAAAACGATTGTGGGGCAAGCTTTGGTACTCTGCCTAACTTAGACAACGGATACTGGATTATAGAACGAGTAGGAGGAGCGGTGCCTCCATATCACCTACGGCTTTTTGCGACTAACTACACTAATGCCTCTGGTACAGGCTATGCTGTGGTGAAAAGACCCACAGGTTCTCCTGGGCTTTTTGGATTTGAAGGTGTCTGTGAGGGATCACCTTACGACCAAGCTCATCAGACGGGTCGGCTTCAGGTGCCTGACTTTTCAGAGTTCGCCATCGCTCAGAGCCCGAGCCCCCTGGCGGTTCAGTTTATTTATGTAAGAGCCCTCGGAAAGTCTAACTCTATAGAGCTGAGATATGCTATACGCCAAGACTGGTCCCAAGCTGCTCAACATGAGATAGAGCGCTCCGAGGATGGCCTAAGCTGGGAGCGACTGGAAACTCTAAACCCGGCTCAGTATGTCCAGCGAGAGGGAGAGATAGGCCAGTACAAATGGGAAGACCTGACCCCTCGCCGTGATAAAACCTACTTCTACCGAATCCGGGCTATAGAGCGCACAGGCGCTACTTATCTTTCTTCCGTCGTAGAAGCGCGCTTGTCGGAAGCAGGAACCCTAAATGCTACGCTCTACCCTAATCCCTCTGACGGAGAAGCGTGGCTTGAGCTAAGCGAGTCGGGTCATTCAGTGCGTATTTGGGATGCGGCGGGTAAGCTGGTATGGGAGGGTTTCGCGGCTGAGGAGCGAGTTGCCTTGCCTGCGAGCCAGCTGAGTGCAGGTGTGTATGTGGTAGAGGTGGGAGGCGCTCGATTGCGCTGGGTAAAGCGGTAGAGAGAGGCTAAGAGTTTGGATTACTGGGGGGGGCGCTGGCTTAGCCAGCGCCCCCCAACTTCATGCTTAGGCGAGCGTGTCTTGGGAGGGTAGTAGTCTTAGAGCAGTTTGCTATTGGAAAGTTTTCTCGAGCCTTATTCTCTATGCCTGAAGGGTCTGTATGATTCGTCTTAGCTCCTCGATTTCGTAATCTCTTGCTTGAAGGCGAAGTTCATACTCCTGCAGTAGCTCTATGGGGGCGTAGTTTTTGAGCCATTCCGTCTTGAGGAGCTCGCAAGCCTCCGCAGCTGGAAGTAGAATGGCTAAATGGTGGGATTCCTGAGGTAAGATGCTTAGAAAGAAGAGCTTCTCTTCGCCCCGGGCGTCTTTATTTGTTATGAATCCATGCCAGGGATGACCTCGTCCGATGGTTGCCCATAGGTCCATAAGCAGATAGTCGGGCGTCTTAGAACTGCGGAGAATTCGGGCTGACTGGCCAATAAATCCTTCTACTGAATATCCCAGTAAGGTGAGAGTCGCAGGGCTTGCTGCTTGAATCACCCCTTGTTTATCGGTCAAGAACCAGGGAATCTTATCTATGTACTCGGAGGGCCTTTGGTTTTCTATTTGGCGGAGAGCTTCTTTTAGACGCTGAGCTTGTACTTTCTGGCGGGTGATATCAAAAGCAACGCCGATATACTTATAGGGCTTTCCAGAGGAGTCTAAAACTGGCGTGATGGTGAGATACACCCAGAAAATACTACCATCTTTGGCTCGATTTTGAACTTCTCCTTGCCAGACGAAGCCACTCCGGATGCGATCCCACATTCGTTCAAAAAACTTGGGAGGGTGGGCTTCGCTGCGGATAATGCTATGAGGTTGGCCTATGAGCTCATCTCGGGTGTAGCCCCATAGATAGGTTGCCTCATCATTGACGAAGGTGATCCGTCCTTCGGGATCGGTCTCGGAGACAATGGCTGCATTATTGAGAGCGTTTATGCGTCCGGTTAGCTCCAACTGGGTCTCTAAAAGCTGGGCTTGGATCGTCTCCAGTTGTTTGGCGTAAGCTGACAGAGAACGCTCTTTTTCCTGGGCTTCTTGAAGGAGATGGCGGATGCGTTCGCCTTGACGCTTTTGAGCTGTAATATCAAACGCTACCCCAATGTACTTGAACAGGCGACCTTCTGGGTCTCGGATGGGCGTGATGGTAAGAAGTTGCCAGTAGAGTTCTCCTGTGCGAGACTTGTTGAGCACTTCGGCTTGCCAGACGCGCCCGTCTTGGATAGTTGCCCACATGTTTGACCAGAACTCGGGGGGATGGTGGCCGCTATTTAGGAAGCGTAGATTTTGTCCTGCGACTTCTTCCCATTTGTAGCCCCAAGCTTCCAGAGCGGCAGCATTGGCATACAGCAGCGCTCCCGTGAGGTCCGTCTCCATAAGATAGGCGGCATTTCCTACAGCGAGTATTTGCCCTCGTAGTTCTGCTTGAGCTCGGCGCAGTTCTTCTGCATAGGCTCGAAGTCGCTCTTCCTGCTGAATCTGGGCTGTTAGGTCAAAGCTCACAGCGATATACTTCACCAGTCGGCCCCGTGTGTCTAATACAGGTGTGATAGTAGAGCCGATCCAATATAAGCTCCCATCCTTTCGTTTATTGCAGAATATACCCCGCCAGACGTGTTTTTGGCCTAAGGTCTTCCATAGCTCTTGATAGAAAGCTTCGTCATGCTTTCCCGATTTGAGTAGGGCGTGAGTCTGGCCCAGAAGCTCTTCACGCCCATAACCTGAAATAGCGCAAAACGCATCATTGACAAAAGTGATGCGTCCTTCGGGGTCTGTCTCAGCGACAATAGCGGCGTTATTGACTGCATTGATCTGTCCCCGCAGCTCTACCTGAGTGCGGCGCATTTCTTCTTGAGCTGCTTGGAGCTGTTGGGTATAGGTCCGTAGCTCACGCTGCTGGGCCTGAGATAGCTCTAATGCCGAGCGTAGCTCTTCTTCCTGGCGCTTTTGAGCGGTGATGTCAAAGCCTACCCCAATGTACTTGAGAACTTTACCCTCAGGGCTCAGAACAGGTGTAATCGTGAGGAGAATCCAGTAATACTGTCCATGCTTTGAACGGTTGCGCACTTCCCCTCGCCAAACTTCTCCCCGAGAGATGGTGCGCCACATTTCTTCAAAGACTTCATCGCTCTGATGGCCCGACTTTAGAATACGATGGTTTCGTCCAAGCACCTCTTCGGCTTTATAGCCATAAATCTCTAAGAAGCGTTCGTTGGTGCGAATGATTCGGCCTTGAAGGTCAGTCTCAGAAACAATAGCTGCGTTACCCACGGCGGCGATTTGGCCCTTAAGTTCCGTTTGGGTATGGAGGAGCTCTTCGTTTAGGGTTTGTAAGCGCTGATTGGTCTCGCGTAGCCGCTCTTCTTGAAGAAGAGTTTGCTCCAGCATGCGACGTAGCTCTTCTTCTTGTACTTTTGGGCGGGTAATGTCAAAGCATATACCAATATAGCCTGAGACGGCTGCACCCTGTAGGGGTGCGAATGTAGCTTGAAGCCAGAATACCTCTCCAGAAGAAGCCCTTAGGGGAAGGCTACCTTGCCAGGTGGTGTGAGAGCAGAAAGCAGCTTGCAGCTCATCCGCTAAGCTGCTGTCAACGATAAGTTCAAGGAAAGAACTTTCTCGTAACTGCCCTAAGGTGTATTGCCCTGCGGACAAGAAGGCGTCGTTAGCGTAGGAGATGAGACCAGCCGTGTCCAATTCCACGACGAGAGCCGCACTGCGAATAGCGCTAATCTGGCTGGCGAGCTGGGTCTGCGATTCTATAAGCTTTTGCTGGGCCTCTTCCATGAGCTGAGTGCTGCGTAGAAGCGCTGATTGCTTTTCTTCTAAGGTCTTGCGCAGGGATTGCTCTTCTCGGAGCAAAGCCGTGAGCTTTTCCCGAGAGATGAAGTTGGCTAAGGCAGCGCCGATATGCTCGCCGATTTTTTGCAGAAAGGGTTCCGCAGTAGTACTGAAGGCTTCTAAGGAGGCGAGTTCTACCACGCCGTAGGCTTCATCTTGAAAGATGAGAGGTATTAGCAGTAAAGTATGGGGAGAGGCTTCACCCAGTCCAGAACGAAGCCTCAAATAACCGGGCGGAACGGGATGAATGCGCAGCAAGCGTTTCTCAGCGGCGGCTTGCCCTACGAACCCCTCACCTATGCGAAACTGGCGTTGAGCCGCTTGAGATAAGTCGTAGGCGTATGTTCCCACTAAGGTTAGGTATCCCTCTTCTCGGACGAATAAAGCCCCCATATGAGCGCCCAGCTCCCGACACAACAGCGTGATCGTACGGTCCGCTAAGTGAGGAATTGTTTGAGATTCTTTGAGGATTTCACTGAAGGCCGCTAAACTGCGTAAAGTGAGCACTTGTTCAGATTGAGTATCCCAACGCTGACGCAGTGTTCGGCGGAGCGCTTCTATCCGGTCCAGAACGGGATGGTCTATGGGGGGGAGAGCGAAATCCAATTTACCCTCAGCCAAAGCTGATAGAAAGGTATCTATGCTTTGCCATACGCTGCGCAGGTTTAGCAGCAGCTTAGATTCGGAAGCTTCGGGTGGAATGCTAATCTGCCATTCTCCTTGGTGCCACTTCCGCAGGACAGCCGCAGTCGCCTCGTGAGCTGCTATCGTCTGACGCTGCTGTTTGTAAAGAAGAAAGGCGCCCATGCTAATGCTCGTCAAGGAGCCTATGCCCAGTAGGAGTAACCACATAAGAAGACGGCGATACCGAGCTTCTTCCTGTGCGCCGAGGGCGGCATAATACCGATCTTCTAAGGAGATGGCACTACGCAGTAGAGCCTGTCGGTCGTTTTCTGTTTCTATTCCTTCCTCCAGGCGCCGCAGAAGCGGCTCCATTTCTGCCGCCTCTGGAAGCCGTCTCATCCCCTGTAAGACTGTATCCGATACCGTCTCACCAGACCCGAGAGCACGATGAAACTGCGCTAGAAGGATAAGTGTCCGCCTTATAGCTTCGGCTTGCTGATGAGCCTCTGCTTCCACGACCGTAACGTATAGCATAGAACCTCCCAACAACCATAATCCCCCAATCAGTAAAAATCCAAGACGCCAGCCTCTCATGGGCGCAATATTTTATCAGGAACAATAAACGCTCCAGAGAAAACCTGACGATAACGCTCTAACCAGACCTCCGCTTCTTTTCTGTCCAAGAAGTCTCCAACGCGTAGTTTATATAGAGGTGCTTCGTAGAGCATATACACGCTCTGCTCAGGGTAGTTTTCAAGTAGAAAAAATCGCATAGAGTCGGCTTCGGCTCGGACAGCGGTAGTGATAAGCTGAATTCTGTAGCCGGGCACAGTTACGGCCGTACGGTTATACTGAAGTACTTTATCATACAGGGATTGGGCGGAGGGAGCGACTTTCCATTCCACCCGTATGGGGGCGGGTTCGGCAAGCCGAGGTATCTCAGAGGAATAAAGAATGGCTGACGGGTAGAATGGACGAAAGGATTTCCATTGATCTTGGGCGAAGAGGAGAGAAACGCACCAGGTTAGGTACTTCATAAGGCCGTAGAAGTGCCGATACGGGTCGCTCCAGCTTCAATCAAGGACCAAGCTACTTCGGGCGTGCGAATGCCACCAGAAGCCTTTATTCCAATCGAGTCTGGCACACTTTGTCGCATCAAGCGTACAGTCTCTACATCCGCACCTTTGGCCGCAAAGCCTGTGGAAGTCTTGACGAAGTCTGCTCCACTCTCTGCTGCCCAGCGACAGAGTTCTTGAATCTGGGTGGGGGTCAAAAGCGCTGTTTCCAAGATAACTTTGACCAGCCCCCCATGCTCATGAGTAGAGTTTACAAGCTGTTCCATTTCAGCCCGAACGTATCGTTCATCCCCCGAAAAATAAGCAGCGAGATTAATCACCATATCCAGCTCTTGGGCTCCCATCTGTAGGGCTAAGTAAGCTTCGCTGATTTTGACCTCAGTGAGATGCATGCCATGGGGAAACCCTATTACAGTAGTTACTCGGACCGGCGAACCTTCTACTTGTCTTTTTGCCTCTGGGACAAAATACGGAGGGACGCATACAGCGGCGTAGTGGCGTGCTATGGCCCTTTCACACAAGGCTATTATTTCTGCCCGAGTACAGCCTGGGCGAAGCAGGGTGTAGTCTATGTAAGGCGCCAAGTCACGACTGTCCATGTAGCGCCAAAGCTTTCCACATAGCCTCAACTAAAGCAGGCAGATCGTATTGAGGCCGCCAGTTCCAGTCCCGACGAGCATAACTGTCATCTAAACTCCGGGGCCAACTTTCTGCTAACTTCTGGCGGAAGTCCGGCACATACTCGCACACAAACTCTGGTATAGCCTTTTGAATCTCTGCGACTAACTCCGCTGGTGAAAAGCTCATGCCATGGATATTGTAGGCCCCTCGTACGGTAATCGCTTCTCTCGGTGCCTGCATCAACCGAATAATGCCTGATATCGCATCGTCTATGTAGAGCATCGGCAGCCTCGTGTCTGGCTGGAGGTAACAGGTATAGCGTTTCTCGTGAAGGGCAGCGTAGAACATATGTACGGCGAAGTCAGTTGTTCCGCCTTGGGGGAGATAGCCGGGGCCTATAATACCTGGAAAGCGCAAACTGCGCACGTCTAAATCGTACCGATAATAGTAGTACTCCGCCAGTCTTTCGCCTGTTAGTTTGGCAATGCCATAAAGACCGATGGGGTCCATATGAGGATACTGAGGAGTTGCTTCGCGAGGGGTGTGAGGGCCGAATGCTGCAATAGAGCTTGCCCAGAAGACCCGGTCTACATTTGCTTCCACACAAGCATCAAAGACTTGCCAGGTAGCGGTTAGATTTATGCTCCACCCTCGCTCGGGTTCCATTTCAGACTTAGCCGAGAGGTAGGCAGCTAAGTGATATACAGCCTCAGGTTGCCACTCTCGGAGGATACGGCGGAGCCCTTCTTTGTCCAGCACATCCAAATAAGCAGTCGCCGTAGGATAGTCTAAGGGAACAATATCAGTTGCTAAAACCTGATAGCCATAATCAAGAAGAGCGGGTACAAGAGCTCGTCCAATCTGTCCGCCTGCTCCTATAACCAGAGCCCGCATAGCTATCAAAAACGAAACCCAAAGGTGGTCAAAATACGACTGGTTCGGTTTTGTATGACTACAACCGGAGCTGGAGCATAAGATGGAGAACGCACCACATATGGGAGATATTTTTGGGCACTCATGCTATACACATACGCCACATCTACAAAAAAGCTACCGAGTGCATAGCCACCACCCAGAGAGATAAACTGTCGCTGCATGGCTAAGGTAGTCAGCTCATTGGGACGAGCTGGGTCCGAGTAGTATTGACGGGCCTCTGGATTGCGTACAGGAGCGCAGTATGCGTAGCCGCCCCGAATGCTTATCCCTTCTCCTATAAGCCATTCTGTGCCTATGCGCAGATTGTAAGCTCCGCTGAACGAGCGTTCTATGAGTTCGTTTTCTCGGTCGTATGAGTAGCTTCTTGAACTAAAGCTCACAGTTCGATAGTCTAAATAGTCCGCTTCTACGGATATTATACCCCGCTGTGGGATAATCAGGGCAGCGCCAGCATTCACTCTATAAGGGTAGGTAAAACGATAATCAAACTGCAATGGCTCTTCATACGAAGCAGAGGCTGTCTTTCCGTCATCCATCGTTAATTCCATGTCTGCTGTGTATTCGTCTGTAATGCGGATACGAGAGCCCGTGATGAAGCTTACACCCAAGCGCAGGTAGTCTATCGGTTCTACGATCATCCCTACAGACAGTCCGACGCCGCTGCCGCTGGAGGTGTATTTTTCGCGGAAGACCATTTCATCCGCTGGCGAAGTGTTATGAGATCCATCGTAGCGGTTTTCGGTGTCCACTTCTCGGAAACGGTAGAGATTGGTATAAGATAAGGAGCGAATAAGGAGGGCAGCTCCGAAAAATATTGTGTTCTGATAGCAGAGCCCAGCTGAAATACTCCAGGTGTTTAGACGCCCCCTCTCTTGCCGAGCGATTTCTTGGAAAATGCCGCCATTGTAAAACACGCCTTGGTAGCGCCAAGGATTGGTGGAGACAACATCTATAATGCCCCAGCTTGAGGGACTACCGCCTGTGTTTAGAACGAAGGTGTTGTAGGCCAGAGCAGGAGAACCAAATAGTAAAGTATCGGGAATCCCTTCCGCCTGCTCTGCGAATGATTGCGTGATGGAGTTCCGGGGGTTGAAGCCTTGAGCGCGGCTATTTTGCACAAAGAAACCTTCCTGATTGTAGCCGAAGCCAAAGTTCCAGTGGGTAATCTTTTTCCCCCCCCTTCCGTGGAAGATGACAGCGAGCTGACTCAGACCAAGGTGAGAACGACTATCCGATTGTGTGCCGATATAGGAAGTGGAGGTTGTGGGCACTGATAAAGTGGGCGTGAGCCATAGGCCTCCTCGCATGAATAAGCCTAAGCCGGCGGGGTTCTGGGTTAGGTTAGCTGGGTCACCCCCTAAGGCCGAAAAAGCTCCTCCCATGGCTATGGCGCGGGCTGAGCCCTGTGGAATGCTTTGGCTCCACCGTTCGGCATCTAAGTCGTTCTGAGCTATAAGGGCACCTAAAGTTAAGAGGCAGACCCATCTTTGCATCTCCTCAAAGGTATCGGATTTTTGCTGTACCTTATGAGGATGAGACATGCGCAGCGGTTTCTCCCTCTGGGCTTGATAGGTGTGGGACTCTTAGTGCTCTCATGGCAAGACCCTCTTTATCGTCTCGGCCGTAATATTGAGATTTACGGTAGAGTCCTACAAGAACTGGCTCAGAACTACGTAGATGTGCCTGACTTAGATAAGCTTACCACCCGAGCTATTGAAAGTATGCTCAACGAGTTAGACCCCTATACTAACTTCTACGGTGCTATGGAGGTTACACAAGCTCAGCTTGAACAAAGCGGACAATATGCGGGGGTTGGGTTAGTTCTTCAACCTTTGGAGGGGAAGGTTTTATGTCGGCGCATTCTCCCAGGTAGTCCGGCTGAAAAGGCTGGTATAGAGCCTGGTGACCTACTACTGGAGATTGAAAAGCAGCCTACCTCCGCTCTCTCTTTGGAGCAGATTCAGAAGCTGCTGCGCGGTATGCCTAAAACTACCGTAACGGTAAAGGTTTTTCACCCCACTACTCGCCGCTCTCAAGAGCTGCGTCTAACGCGAGCCGAGATAGAGTCTGAATCTGTGCCTTATACCGCTATCCTACCTGGGCAGATCGGCTATATCGCTCTCACCCAGTTCAGCCGCGGTTGTGCAGAGGCATTTAGGCAGCATCTTATCCACCTTAAGACTCAGTCCCCTCTCAAGGGGCTTATCCTTGACTTGCGAGATAACCCCGGGGGCTTGATGAGCGAAGCCCTGGACATCCTAAACTTTTTTCTCCCCAAGGGAGAACTCCTCTTAGAGACCCGCGGCCGTATGGCTGAGTCTAATCAAAAGTATTATGCCCAGTCGCATCCCCTTGAACCCACTCTTCCCTTGGCGGTCCTTATCAATGAGCACAGCGCTAGCGCTTCTGAAATAGTAGCTGGAACCCTTCAAGACTTAGATCGAGCGGTGACCATTGGGAAACGTTCGTTCGGCAAGGGACTCGTACAGGTGGTGCGCCCCCTCGTTGAAAATACCCAGATGAAGATAACCGTGTCGAGGTATTACACGGCGGCTGGACGCTGTATTCAGCTCCTGCCCAAAGGGTCGCAGACTGAACGCATCTTCCGAACTCGGAATGGTCGTCCTATTCGTGAGGGCAGCGGCATAACCCCCGACATAGAGGTAGAATCCTACCTAACTACAACGCAGCGCGAGCGGATTGAGCCGTACTTTTTCTACTTTTTGGCCCAACACCGAGATAAAATCCCTCGTGACTCCGCCAGCTTGACCGTAGAATTGCCTTCGGCTGTTCAGGTAAATGCGCTGTTAGATTCACTTCGTGCCTATCCAGTAGCCCTTAGAGCCGAAGTTGAGGGGCCCCTATCAGCTCTCCGCCATCAACTACCCGATACCCTTTCCGTGCAGAAAGCCCTAAAGGACCTTGAAACAGCTCTCCAAGAATACTACATAGCTCAGCTCAAGCACTCAGAACCAGCCCTAAGGGTTCTCATAGGGCAGCTGCGGGCTTATCATGGCTTGGGCATCAAAGGGGAGTATGACTTTATCGTAGCGCGCGACCCCGTCGTGCAGCAAGCTCGGCAAATCCTTACGGACCCGCCTCGCTATGAAAAAATTCTGCGCCCTTGAGCCGGCGCACCATCTCGTATAGGCAGATACCACCTGCCACGGCTACATTGAGGCTATGCTTCGTCCCGAACTGGGGGATTTCTACGATTAGGTGACTGCGCCGGAGAAGGTCGTCTTGAACCCCAGTCAGTTCGTTGCCTACGATGACTAGCCATGGAGGTGAACCCCACGAACTCTCCCACAACTTGACACTTAAGTTCGTGTGCTCTAAAGCTACGACGGTCCAGCCTTCCCCTCGCATCCTCTCCACCAGCACCAAAGGGTCGTAGCATGGTTCCCAGCTCACACTTTCTTCTGCTCCAAGGGCACTGCGATGGATTTCCGGATGAGGTGGAGTAGGAGTAGTGCCTCCTAAATAAACTCGCTCTACTCTGAAAGCGTCTGCTGTGCGAAGTAAGCTACCCACATTATATCGGCTTCTCAGATTATCCAGAAGGAGTCGGATGGGAAACTTTGGAGCCCTCTGGTAATCCGCTACCGAGAGCCTTCCCAGTTCTTCTGGTCTGAGCTTATACAGCCTATCTTCCTGAGGCATATTGGGCCAAGGCAGGGTTTATCACAGTACCGAGCGAAAATCCAGATAATCCCTCCCGCTAACCCGAGCTTGGTTCGCTCTTCCATCAGCCCGCAGTCTATGTAAAAGCACTTGCAATCTCGCAAGAGGATAGGTATGTAGGCCTCTTTTTGGCTAAGACACAAATCGGTTCTCGCTCCTCTAATAGGGTAAGCCAAGCTGCCCGCGATGACGCAGCTATTCGGTGGTAGAGTGTCATAAGCTTGTCGCACCTCCTCCGTGTAGCTATAGGGTACATACGACCTCTCGTATGCCCAACGATAGTGCCTATATGTATTGCGTGTCTGCCAAGCAAGAAATAGCCCTGCTATGCCGAGAAGGAGGCGAGGAGGCAAGCTCCAGTAAAGGAGATAGCCCCAGTACCACAGCAGAGGCAATCCTATCATCACAAAATGCCGCATGTCTACAATCCCAATCCGATCCTGCGCCATACTCCAGAAGTACAAAGCGGCCTGAGTGAAAAAGAGCAGTATAAGGAATGCGTTGCGATTTTTTTCTACTTCGGAAAAAGGCACGGCACCTCTCCACACACGCACCGCTAAAACCAAAAGTCCCACGAGCCCGACAAACCGAATAAAAGGAACAAGCTCCCAAATTTGCCATAAAAGATCAGGAGGCATAGGCATATCTCGGATAGTTAGGCCGGTCTCTCCTGTGGGATGATGTAAGGCGTTCCAATAGAAGTAGCTTCCAGCTACAATAAGTTGGAGGCCGAATAAAGCATTCCACAGAAAGACAGATGACCACCTCTTTTGAAATAAGTGCCAGAGTCCCCACAGACCCAGCGCAGCCCCTACAGCTATACCTGCATATCGCGTAAGGAAAATGCCCCATGAAAGAATAGCTATCCACAAAAGCCATTTTACACGACCCTGCTCGTAATATTTCTGAAATGTCCCTACGAGCGCTATAAGAAGGGGTATGAATAAGTTCTCGGACAGAGCATAAGCAACATTCCACGTGTAGTTCGGGGGGTAAATGAATAGAAATAGCCACTCTGCCTCTTTGGGGGAAAAGTACAGCAGAAGGGCATAGGTCAAAAAGAGAAGGATTACATTGAGCCAGCGGCTGGAGTAAAAAGGGTCTAAACCGGAAATAGATGTAGCGAGGGCAATAGCTCCGGGATATCCCAAAGGCCACTCATGCATCCATCCGTGGGGTAAAGGCTCAAAGATGGAGGGGGTCTTAAGAAGCTTGCCTTGAAGAAGACTCCGAGCTGCGGCTAAGTAAGCGGCGCAGTCTGCCTGAACCCGCCGAATGCCGTAGGGTTCCATTAGTTTTAGGGCGTCCCAGCTAACCAATAGGATTTGTAGGAAAACGATAGACCGCAAAGACCAGCGAAGCCACCAAGGCGGGGGCTCCCTTGTAACCCAGTTCGCTGATGAAACCCATAAAGAGCTCATCAATCCAAAGATACCCTCTTGCTCGTAAGCCGAACGACTAAATAGGGATGGCGTACTTCCGTACTAACAGGTTGCTGTCCTGCCTATGAAAGTCTTGAGTTGTGCGCTAAGAGTGTTTATAGGATAGCAGTGCAGCCTCCTCTTTTGGTAAATGCACAATCTTAGTCTCTATGGTTGAGAAGGGGTCTGCGATTTAGGAGGAGACGATACCCGAGGAAATCGCTCCCAACCTTTCACAGGAGCTCCCCAGCCCCACACGAAAGGTATATCACTTTTACCTCCCCCTCGTTCATATACAAAAAACCCTCCCTTTTCCGGGGTAGGCAAAGCATATAGACCCTTGCAAGGGGCCAAGGGCGTCACCCATACTTGGAGCTCTTCTATTACGATATGGGGCAGTAGAAGCGGTTCTACGGGAATGAAGGCTTTCCCCTCCTTCAGCAGGCCTTCACCAAAGTCTTGAAAGAGAAACTGTGGGGCTTCGGGTGCAGTCATCAGGCGTACGCCTCCCTGTCCATCTTGGATGACGGTATTGACACTGCCTGTGCCTTGTATCTTATATGTGTTCGTACCATCTCTCACTGCGACGCGTGAGTAAGTGGTAGCATTGGTGTTCGTAAAATATCCGCCCATACGGGGTGAAATAGAAGTGGAGCGAGCTTCCCCCATAATCCCCCATACGGTTCCCTGCGCTACGAATCCAGCTGGGTTGATGTTAGTAGGGAAACTACTTAAGTTATTTCCCCGAGCGAAAAATCCGATGCCGCCTGTTGCTAAATCGCTATATACGCCCGCTATTCCAGGACCCAAATCGCTGGTAGCTTCTCCGTACAGCCCTATCGTATCGGAGCGAGCTGTGATGGCTCGAGCTGAGGCCGCATCGTCTGAACGCACATTCAGAACATTATTGCTGGGAGTCAGATCGCTTGTAGTCCCTATCCAAATGCGTCCGTCGGTGAGTAGGCGCATACGCTCAGAGTTATTGGTGCGAAACGCAAGGGGTTGGTTGTCCGTAGTTCCTAAGAAATTTGAAGAGGGGGCAGTACCGGCATTGCCTGTAAGACGCCAATCGGTCTTGTCAGGGCCAAAAGTCAAATCCCCTTGCAAAAGGTCTGCTGAATTTCCTGTTTTAGCTACATGACCCAATACACCTGTGGATGAGAAGGTGCCGAGGCTTCCATGAGTGGTGGAGAGCGCCTCTACTCGAAGGAGACCTAAGTCTGTAGAGGACAAATTTGCTAAGTGGAGACGATGGGTAGGATTAGAGGTGCCGATGCCCACATTCTGGGCTAGCCCAACTGCTACTATCCCCAAAAGTAGTCGTGTATGCATGTTGGTCAGGGATTGGAGTCGTGAAGAGTATTCGGCGTGCGGTAAATGGTAACAGGACGAAAGGGGGAGAAGAAGCGAGTAGGGTCCACGTGGGGCATTCGTTCCTCATGGAAGGGGCTATTCAAAGTTCCTTTTCGACGGGCTTGGATGAGAAAAGATACGTAGATGGGTGTTGTTGGCTCGCGGTCTGCCTGTACTCGGAACCCTGTAACCGTTGTTTCTATTACCCTAACCGAGATATCGCCCCATGGCTGGAGATACACTGAGACGGGTGGTGCAAGGTGTAGAGCGAGGAGAGAGTCTATGGATATCCACTGTTCTCGGGCTGTGAGGACAAAGCGTCCTTGGTCCCAAAATAACACCTCTGGGGCTTCGGGAGCGAATAAGGTATGAGTTTGTTTAGAGGATATATCGTAAATGGTCGTAGAGACGGTGCCAGCCCCCCAGATTTTACGCTGATTGCCTCCCTCGTACCCTGCCACATATACCCAGTTGTAGGTATTGCCAGCATCGCGGACTGCAAAAGCACCTCCAGAGCGGCCACTTTGATTAGTGCCTGCATGAGTACCTATGACGCCGACTTGCTGACCGACTCCGTAAGCACCTCCTCCACTATTGGGGAGGTCACCTATCGTCGCTCCACTACCAATGCCAATAGCCCCCCATCCACCTGGAGCTGTGCTGATGCCGCCTACTGCTGGGCCGGCAGAATTATCGCCTACCGTCCCCCGGATAGCTGGCCGTCTTCCGCCTGTTACGCGTCCATAAACTCCAATCCATCCTGCTGGTGCATCTATAGAAAGGCGAGCGTTGTTGAGGACAGCGGTTGTATGATTTCCAGCCAGATGCTCCCCTGTGCTCTGAATTCGCCACTGAGTCGTGCCATTAACTCCCAGGCGAAAGTCTTGAGCATCTGTCGTTCCCACAAAATTGTTAGTGGGGTTAGTGCCGGCATTTCCAAGCAGTTTCCAATCTGTAGCGTCTGAGCCCCACGTGGCATTGCCTGTCAAGAGATAATCGGGCCCAGGAGCGCTGGTGAAGCGTCCCAATACCCCCTGAGCATCGGTCTGGGCTAATACTGTGGTCGTCCCTGACAAATTGTCTATTCGTAAGGTCCCATCGCTTAGGTGAAGTCTATGAGTCGGTGTTGCCGTACCTATGCCAACGTAAGTATTCTGGGCAAAGCCGCTTACGATAGCAAGCCCTATATGGATGGCTCGGACCATATTCATCGCAGGTTAGGGGGTACAATGGGGAGGCGTACGCCTACATGGCGAGAGATGCGCAATCCTTCTGGAGTGTAGGTGTCGTTGCGGCGGGCCACGGCCCACCAGTAAAAGCGAGTCTCACACTCCTCTTCAGTCCCCTTTACTACAAATCCTCCTCGATGACGCTCGCTTACATATAGACCACAGTCTCGGTCTATTGGCTGGACGAAGACATACATTGGATACTGGGAGTCCGTGTAAAGATTGAACGATAGAGCAGGATCAAAGGCAACTACCCCTTGTCCCCCCTGGAATAAAGCTTCTCCTCTGTCCATAAGATAGATTTCTGGGGCCTCGGGGCAAACGAGGGCATATCTGTTCCCCTCAGGTCCCTGTATAACCGTACTTGTACCTGGCGGTGTAAAGGTACCTCCCCCCGTTACTATCCCCCAAATTTTATACTGCGTGCCGCCGATGAATGCTGCTACCAGAGCTCGGGCGGTTTGATTCGCCGACACGGGAGCTTCAAAGCAGCCTGCTGCCCTGTCTCCTGAGGTATTCTCTGCATAAGCCACTACACCGTGATTTATGCTGGAGCCTACAATCCCGGGTCCCATATCCCAGTGCAAAAAGTCGGTAACTCCAACCATGCCAACAAGTCCGACGCCCAAAGTAGTTGTGCCTATTATAGACGACTGGCTCCCATATCCTATCGCCCCCGCTCGCACTCCGCCACTAGCCGTCGCTATGCCTAAAACTACGCTGACTCCATTACTACTGGACTTCCAGCCATACACAGCCCTGTTTGTATTTCCTCCTAATACTTGGAGTACAGAGGTGGAATGCAAAGGTGAAGTCGTTCCAACCAATATACGACCATCTACTAAAAATCTCATGCGCTCTGCGTTATTAGTACGCAGATGCAGGGATTGGGCGTCAGTAGTACCCAAGAAGTGAATAGAAGGATTGGTGGTAGCGTTGCCACTTAGATTCCAGTCTCCTGGGTCTGGTCCCCATGTTCCATCTCCCCTAAAGAAGTCGCTTGCACTGCCCGAAAAAGCTATGCGTTCTGTTACACCTGAAGGGGAAAGTCCAACCAGAGCTATCCCAGTACCGCTGAGACCTTCAACTCTAACCAGTCCGCCAGACACATGAAGTTTATGAGTGGGATTAGAGACGCCTATGCCCACATTCTGAGCCCAAAGGCATGATACAATAGACAATCCCCGCAGCACGCTACAAAAGTAGCAAAATAGTTTTTGAATACCCTATACATTGGCCTGGCAGCCTATCCCGCTTGGTCAGCTTTTAGTTTGTCAACTATTAGGTTCATGCGATAAACCCTACTTTCTTAAGAGCCGTCGCATGCGAGCCCTCTGCTCGCTTAGCTGTACTTTATTCTGCTTTTTCCTTTGAACCTCACGAATCTTCCTTATGAGGGCTTCCTTATCTACGAATCTCTTCATCAAAAATGTCTGGATGATTGTCAAGATGTTTAGGACGAAGTAGTACCAGCTCAACGCAGAAGAGTAGCCATTGAGGAAGAAGAAGAATATCACCGGCGATAAATAAGGGAGCCATTTGAGGGTTGGCAGGGTGGAAGTCTGCCCTTGCTGCATGAAGTAAGTGTAAGCCAGCGTAGACAGAGCTGTGAGTAGGGCAAAGAGACTGAGGTGATCTCCTATGAGAGGCAGGTCGATCCCCCAGCTTATTAGAGTGTCGTAAGACGATAAATCGTTTGTCCAGAGGAAGCTCTGCTGTCGTAGCTCGAAGGCATTTGGAAAGAAGCTCGTCATAGCAAAAAATATCGGAATCTGAAGCAAAAGGGGTATGCATCCACTCAGAGGGCTTACGCCAAGTTGTTGATAAAGAAGGCTGCGCTCAATCATGAGTTTATTCGGGTCATCTTTATACTTCTGCTCCAAAGCCTTGACTTCTGGTAGTTCGTTGACGATTTGCATTTTCACGCCGAGGAGATAACTGCGCCAGGTGAGGGGAGAAAGTAGGATTTTGACTAACAGCGCCAGTATCGTAATGATAATGCCGTATGAGGGAATATACCGCTCAAGAAACCCAAAAACTGGAATAATGAAACCCGTATTGATGTAACGAATGAAACTCCAGCCCAAGCTCAACTGCTTTTCGTACATTTCATCGTAAGAGCGCATTAGGGCGTATCGAGTGGGTCCCAAATACCACAATAAATGAGCTTGACCATTCGTGATAGGAAGCTGTAGGTCCATGTGGTATCGGGGTAGCTTGGAAAAAGGAAAGCTGGTCAGAGTAGCGGCAGAGAAGGCTTCTGAAGCTTGGAGAATGGTACAGAAAAACTGACCCTTGGCAGAGACCCAGCGAATACGCCCTTGAAGAGCCTTTTGGACCATCTCATCTTCATCGGGGCTGAGAGACTCTACTTCGTCGGCCTGCCGGTAATAGAGGGCGCAGTGGGGACGCATGGCCTCTATAGAGGGTTCGGTCTGAGGTGTTTCGTAGCTAACTGAGTAGGAGATGTACGGGTTACGCAGATAATCCTTCATCCCAACGAAGGAGATATAAGATTTGAGATGGTAGCTGGAGGGTGAGAGGTAATAGCTTACCTGAATAAAAGTATCAGGTGCTAAGCTCAGTCTAAACACTACACTATCTTCCTCGGAGAGAAGGGACTTTTGAGGGGCATGGATAAGAGAGAAATAAAGCTGATCACTGCTTATGATAGATCGTCCCTCAGCGAAAATAAAAGCATGTTTCTGCAAGGAGTCCCATAGGCGTATAGGCTTAGACCCCTGCCCATAAAAGTTATTGAGTTCGCATCGGTGGAGGCGAGCTCCGCGGGTTCCAAACTCAAAGGTAGCCTGTGGGGTTCTCACCTGAAGAAGGCTATCTTGTCCCCGAGCAAATCGGGCGTAAGTGCCGAGACGGGCGCTTAGAGAAGCTGAGTCTATGGGAGTTTTGACCGAAGTATCCTGCTTCTCAGGAGACTTTAGAGTATCAGCTAAGGTCTTGGGAGAGGGCGGTACGCCACTGCGACTTATCCATAAGGTCCATAGAAACATCAGCAGAGTGATAAGGAATACCCCTATCCAGGCTTGGCGCTGCACGCAGGCAAATATAGAGCTATGCGGATGGTATATTCAGCTTAGATGGGTGTAGTTTGGATGCAGCCAGCGAGAGGCTAAAATAGGCCGGTGGTAGCCCCTTCCATAAAGCCCCTTGAGGCTATTCCGACGGTTGTCTCGTATCCCGTGCTGTTGATAATCGCAGCGATTCCTGACTCTAGTCTCTCTTTCAGGCTTTGATCGGGCCGAAGGCTACTTGTTCATAACTGTACATCTATTTTCTTGCGCAAAGACTCGTACAACCGCTGTTTGTCTGGTCTGCCTTCGGCCCTGTAGGCTTCTTCTAAGTGTTGGGTGAGCCTTAGAATCAGATAAGGATGGGACAGGGAGGCATAATGAGCTAAGTTATCAGATAAGTTGGCATTCTGGAGCAGCTGCTTAAGCTGGGTGGCAAGGAGGACGACCCCTTTCTTGTAAGGGTCTATGTAAAAATGAAGTGTCCCATCAAAGTAGCGGATCAAATAATGGGAGCCGATAGAGACTACACTGACCTGCATGCCAAGGTCTGAGGCTAAAAGGTAATATAGAAGGGTGAGAGAGAAAGAGTTGCCTCTGTGGGTGTCCAGTACCTCATGGATGAAGTAATGGCGCGAAGCGTTTGGACGGGTCACTTCGGGCTGAAATCGCTCTTGAACGAAAAGCTGTCGGTTGAGTATGAGGAGCTTTTCAAAAGGGTCTCCATGAGACGGGAGTTGAAGCCAAGTTGTGTGAGTAAGCCGGCGATAGGCACTGGTGTATTTTGCGATGTTGAGGGAGGGGTAACTAAGCTGGGCAACATACATGAGGGCTGGGAAAAGGGGCTGTTCGGCCCCCATTCGCCACTGATAAAGAAGGTGGCCCACAATCTCCAGCTGAATGAGGTCTAAAAGCTCTTCTATGCGCTGCTGGACTTGAGGTTCGGTTGCCTCTAACCATTTCTGCTCCAAAAGGGGAATGGCGGCTTGCCCTGCTTGTATTAGGACGGCTTCTATGTGAGACTGGATATAGGGGTCTGGATCGTCTATGAGGTTTAGGAGGGCCTGAAGCTGTTCCACATCCACTTTTACAAATATGCAAACTCCAGGTTGCAGTTGAGTCGGGTGGGGAAAAGGATGGCATTTTTTCGTTAACTTTGGGTTATGAGGCTCTACTGGACCGCTCTCGCCCTCTCTCTACTATGGGCCCAGGAGGAGAGTCGCTCCCAAAGTGAAGTTCTAACCCCTCGCTCCAGTTCCACCCGAGCGGTATCACCTCGACCTGCCCCCAAAAAGGAAGTGGTTATAGTCATGGAAACCATATCAGGCAAGGTCGTGGATAAACAAGGAGCGGGGGTGGCAGACCTCTCCATTCAGTTTATAGACAAAGTCTCTAATAAAGTTCTTGGCACCGCAAAGACGGATGCAAAAGGCGGTTTTGCAGCTGTTCTACCTGCCTCAGCTGAGGTAGTCATCCTTCGCCTGACTCATCAGGGCAAAGTCTCCGTTGATAAAGAGTATAAGCTGCAGGAGCTGATTGAGTCCGAGACAGAGATTGTGTTTGACCCTTAAGAAGTTCTTACCTTCATCTCTCATGCAGCGCATAGGGCTACTCCTGGGGTTATTGTGGGCGCAAGCTGAAATATGGCCGGGACGAATCTTATTTGAGCTTCGGGCGGACTTCATCGGAAAGCCGCTGCCGGAAGAGTTAGAAGAGCTTCGTGTGCAAATAAATGGGCGCATCCAGAAGCGATTCCCCACCCTGGATACTAAAAATCCCCTATTCATCTTAGAGTATCAAGCTGACCTGCATCCTACTTATGTGGCTAAGCTATGGCGTAGGAGTCCTGCTGTACTATATGCTGAGCCAGAGTATGTTCCGATGGCCCTTCTCTCCGGCGAGCCCTGTGAGATAAACTACACGCCCAACGATTTGCATTCTAACAACTTTTGCCTCTCTCATCTTCGGGTTCTGGCAGCGTGGGACAGTACCAAGGGTGATACGAACACAGTGGTGGCGATCGTAGATACAGACGTACGATTTGATCATCCTGACCTCGTTGAAAATATCGCCTATAACTGGGATGACCCCATCAATGGGGTAGATGACGATAATGATGGGTATGTAGATAATTTTCATGGCTGGGATTTGGTCGGGGCGACTTATAGCGGCTCTGGTCCCTTTGCTCCCGATAATGATCCTCGCCGGGCTTCACCAGGACATGGCACTTGGGTCGCTGGGTATGCAGGAGCTACGACAGACAACGGAATAGGTATCGCTGCCCCCGCTTTTAGGTGTAGGGTCCTTCCTGTGAAAACAGCCCCTGACGACCAAGATATCTTGTGGGCCGCCTATGACGGCATCTTATACAGCGCCCAGCAGGGGGCAAAAGTTATCAACTGCTCGTGGGGGGGCACTTTCCGCAGTCAAGCAGCCCAGAACTTTATCTCTCAGATTGTGAATACCTATGATGCGCTTATTGTCGCAGCAGCCGGGAATGTGCCACCTGACACTCCCGCAAAGTTCTATCCTGCTCAATACGATGGAGTGGTGGCTGTAACAGCCGTAGATCAGAACGATGTTTGGAATGGCTGGGTACAGGTGGATTATGGCATAGACCTTGCGGCTACAGGACATGGCATCACAACCACGGGACTGAACTCCTATTTTTCTTTTGGCATCGCTACCTCTTTTGCCTCGCCACAGGCAGCTGGCGCTGCTGCTATACTTCGCTCTTGGCGACCTGATCTCAATGCTTACCAAATAGCCGAGTTACTGCGTATTACGGCGGATTCTGTGGAACCGGCTAACCTCCCTCAGCTTCGTTACCGCCTTGGGCGTCGTATCAATCTTTACCGAGCTGTCGTTACTCGAGACACACCTTCCTGTCGCGTGCGTACCTGGCAAGCGTACGATTCTAATGACAACCTCCTTTTCGCTGGGGAAACTTTCAACTTAGCGGCTACTTACATCAACTACTTATCCCCTGCGACAAACTTATCAGTGAGCTTGGAACCCCTCACGCCCCATCTTGCTGTCGTTCAGGGAAGCTACACTATAGGGAACTTAGGCACGCTCCAGACTCATATTCAAGCCACCCCCTTCGTTCTACAGGTTCTCCCTTCTTGCCCGCCTAATGCAAGGCTGCCCGTTGTGTTCCGATTCGTTGGCGATGATGGGTATGCGGATTACCAAGTGGTTGAGTTATCGGGTGTTAATCCGGCTTACGTCCATCTGGATTCAGCTCAACTTCGTACTACGCTATGTGGGAACGGGCGTGTTGGGTATTACGACCCACCGGCTAATACTCAAGGCCGAGGGGCAGTCTGGCGAAACGCTGCCTCGTCGTGGCTCTTTGAAGGAGGTCTGGTGGTAGCCGATGATACCAGTGCCCACCTAAGCACTCGAGCCCCTTTAGGCTCTATGTACAACCATTTCTCTCCGATGACCGCTGCTACCCATACCATTCAAGGACTGTATGAAATCGGGGGGGTTAGCTTTATGGATAGCCGCGGCTTAGGACAGAACTCTCCCAGCGGCATAGCCGGAAAAGGACTCGCCTTTCAAGCGCAAGCCTATGCTCTGCGACATGAACCAGCGAATCCCTTCGTTGCTTTTATCTATCGCATTCAGAATCTCTCCTCTACGGATTATCCCGACTTGTCTATCGGCTGGTGGTTAGACTTTGATGTAGGAAATAATCCCGCCACGGATGTAGCGGTGGTTCATCCTTCTCTACCCTTAGTGTATGTTCGCAATGCTGCTCAGAATCGGTTTATAGGGGCAGTGCTTTTGTCTGGACAGATGGCCCTGCGGCGAGTCGGGCGTGTAGATACCTTCCTTGCTGGACTATCTTCGTATTTAGCTCTTCTCCGAGGGAATGCAGGTGGCTCGAATAGCTCTGGAGATGTATTCGCTCTTATCGCCGCTCAAAATGTTGCCCTCTTAGCTGGAGAAGTTGATACGGTTGCGTTTGCTCTGGTAGGGGCGACCACCTTAAGCGACCTGATTGCTCATGCGGAGGAGGCGCTCAATTGGTATGCTTGCTTTATCGCCGGAAATACACCGCTTGTTGATTTGGGTCCGGACAGACTCATATGCTTCGGTGATAGCTTGGTTCCGAGTGCGCCTACGGCGACAGCCTACTACTGGCTTTCAGGGCAGAATCAGCCTGTTATCTATCCCTCCAGCAGTGGTACCTACGGCCTTCTTGTGCGCGATGGAGCAGGCTGCTGGGGGTATGATGAAGTTACCCTTACCGTTCAGCGCCTTCAAGACCCCTCTATAACCTTCAATCCCGGGTTAACTCTCTCAGTGGGCGAACCCTTCTCGGCGGCCGAGCAGAACGCTCTGCCCTATACCTATCGGTGGAGCGTAGATGGTCAGACTTACACAGGATTGTCTTTCATGCATACCTTTACGCAGCCAGGGACTTATACTCTCTGGCTGCACCGAAGTGACGGTACCTGTCAAGATAGCCTAAGCTGGACGGTGATAGTCTCAATTTCTGGTAGCTTGTCAAGCGGCTCCACCTCTCAAGTCTGGGTGTATCCTAATTCTACTGCAGGCGCATTCCAGCTCTACAGCACCGATAGGCGTTTAGAAGGAGAGCTATTTAGGCTTTATGACCCCACAGGGAAGCTGCTTTGGGAGGTAAAGTTAGGGGTGTCGGGTTCAACTTACCAGCTACCTGAGGGACTCTCAGCGGGCTGCTATGTGTGGCAGGTTGGACCTTTTCATGGCCGACTGTGGTATATGCCTTAAGCGCCCTACCTTTGTGGCATGGCTCGTGTATGCGAGGTAACAGGGCGTCGCCCCCGTTCTGGATATAATGTTTCCCATTCCAATCGGCACACTAAGCGTCGGTTTGATCTCAATCTTCAGCGGCGGCGACTTCTGCTGAATGGACAGATCGTGGAGCTCCGGCTTACAACCCGAGCTCTGAAAACGCTGTACAGAAAAGGTTACTTGCGAGGCTGAAGTAAAGCCAAAGCCCTCCCTGCTTGGCGGGACAGAAGGGCAGCGGTAATGCCGGCCTCGTGTATGCAACGGGTGATGAGCCGGGCTCCTAATCCATGTATGGCGACTCCAAGCAAAGCGGCTCTCAAGGGAGCAACTCCTTGGGCCAGAAAACCCGTTATGAATCCTGTCAGGACATCGCCCGTGCCGGCTGTAGCTAGGGCAGGCTCAGTGAGAGAAAAGAAGAAGGACTCTCCTTTGGGGGTGGCTACGATAGGATTGGCTCCCTTTAGCACGACAATAGCTCCTGTTTTTTGGGCTAGATGAAGGGCAGCTTCTAAACGGCGAGCCTGAATCTGGTCTGGGGTCGTGCGCAGAAGCCGAGCGGCTTCGCCTGGATGAGGGGTCAAGATACACGCCTCCGGTAAAGCAGACAGCAGTGTTTCTTCTTCAGCGATTATATTTAGCGCATCTGCGTCTAAAACACAGGGCACTTTTATCTGAGGGAGGAGTTCCTTCAAAAAGCTGTGTGTATCCGGCATATTGCCTAAACCTGGACCGATGCCGATGGCTGTTTTGCCGGGAAGGTGTTGACGGGCCCAGAGTCCGGCTGCTTCATTTAGGTATGCAAAGTTGGCATCTCCATAGGGAAGGCTCATACCGCTCAGAATGCGGCGGTGGAAGCTACTGGCAGCCGAACCGGGTATGATAGCTGTAACCAGACCGGCACCCACCCGAAGAGCAGATATCGTGGCTAAGGCAGCAGCTCCACCTTTTCCTCGCGACCCCCCTACTATTAGAGCATGTCCAAAAGTCCCTTTGTGGGCGTCAGGGGGGCGCACAGGTAGAAACCGTCCCAAATCTTTCGGATTCACCCAGAATGTACGGGTCCCAATCCGCTCAATCACCTCGGGATACATACCGATATCTACGACATGAACTTTGCCGCAGTATAAGGCTGCTGGCGTCACTAAATGGCAAATCTTAGCTGTTTGAAACGTAATCGTATGCTCACAGCGTAAGGGTACATTTATTAGAGCCCCTGTGTCTCCACTCAAGCCAGAAGGCAAGTCTATAGCCACGACTGGCAAATGCAAAGTACGCAGAAAGTCTATTAGAGAGGCTTGAGCAGGTTTGAGAGTTTGTTCTAAGCCAACGCCTATAAGAGCATCTATCAGCACAGGCTTGGGGTCTGTCTCGGCAAAAGCTTGGAGCTTACGCAAGTTATCTGGACTCAATATGTGGCAGGTTAGGCCAAAGCGAGTGAGAATATCGTACTGAATCCGAGAAAGAGCGGAAAGCTGTTCTGGAGGCTTGGTAAGGAGAATGAAGATGTCTCTACCGATGCTGCGCAGATAACGAGCGATGACAAGTCCATCTCCTCCATTATTGCCGCTTCCGGCAACTACGATGAAACGGTGAGTATGAGGATAGAGCTTCTGGATAAGGCGGGCAGCGCGGCGACCAGCTGTTTCCATGAGTAAGACCCCTAAGTATCCATATTCCAACTGCATGATTTCATCTGCCCGGCGCATCTGGGCTGAATTGAAAACAGGGCGCATCCCCTGCAAATCTAAGAGGCGACCTTCTGCCCCGTGTGAGCTATTGCCCCCTCTCCTCTTAGGAGCGCCCTGTATTTGAGGGAAGGTGAAGGGATAAAGCCACCCAGATCATAACTTGCCCAGCGCTCGTCCACACGACGAATGATCGCTTCGGACATAACTATTACATTAGGCCAGTCTCGGGTGAAGCCGTCCAAGTCTAAGGTTTTCGTACTGGCATCCAGAATCAGGTGAGGACGACCTTCAGCGTCCTCTATGAGTTTGGTATCTCGGCGCATGTCAGTATTGTTCGCAAACCGCCAGAAAACATCGCTTAGGTCTTGTATAGGCATCTCCCCATCCAGCAAGAGAAGCAGCTTGATGCCGGCAAATGCTGGATGCCGAGCCAGAGCTTCGCCTAAGCGAAGACCGTGATGCTTCTGTGTTTTCTCAAAGCGTCCTATCCACACAGGAATGCCTCTCTCTATGAGCCGCGTATTCACTTCTCGGATTTCTGGGAAAGCTCCTTGGAGGGCTTCTGCGCTAAGGTCTGTAAGGTTGGGTTCAGGATACATAACAGGCGGTAGAAGGCGCTCTTCGGGGAGCTTACGGGTGCCATCTACGCCGAGCTTGCCTCCGAAGCCCATCTGACTACATGAGTGGTCTAATACATCAATAGGTCCTTGAGAGAATACTAAATCGGTACGCAGGTCTGCCTGAGCAGCGAGGGCACGAGCTACCGCCCAGTAATCGCGCAGATTTACATCCGCATCTACGATGAGGGCGATTTTAGTGAACATAAGCTGCCCCGCTCCCCATAATGTGTGAATAGCCTTCATGCCTTGTCCAGGGTACTCTTTATGAATAGAAGCAATAGCTAAGTTGTGAAAAACGCCTTCTATGGGGAGTTCCATATCTGCCAGTTCAGGCAGGAAGGTTAGCCGTAAGGGAGCCAGAAATATCCGCTCGGTTGCTTTGCCGAGCCAGGCGTCCTCTTGAGGAGGGATTCCGACGATGGTGGCAGGATAGATAGCATCCTTTCGGTGCGTTATAGCTGTAACATGAAAAACGGGATAATAATCAGGCAAGGAGTAGTAGCCCGTGTGATCGCCGAAAGGTCCTTCCAGTCTTAATGGTTCAGTCGGGTCTACATACCCTTCTATGACTATATCTGCGTCAGCTGGAACCTCTATAGGCTGAGTCAGGCAAGGGGTTAGCTCTACGGCTTTTCTGCGAAGGAATCCCGCCAAGATGTATTCGTCAATGTTTTCGGGCAGGGGAGCTGTAGCCACATAGGCATAAACGGGGTCTCCACCTAAAGCGATAGCTACGGGCATTCGCTCACCTCGAGCTTTCCAGGCTTCATAGTGGCGACGCGATACCTTATGAAGCTGCCAATGTACCGCCGTGGTATAGTCATCAAAAATTTGTACCCGGTACATGCCGACATTGCGTGCGCGAGTATCTGGATGATAAGTGTGGATGATAGGGAGAGTGATGAAGGGGCCGCCGTCCTGGGGCCAGCAGGTGAGAATAGGTAGCATGGACAGGCGAGCCTCTTTTCCTATGTGTGCGACTTCTTGACAGGGAGGTTTGCCTTTGCGCCAGCGGCGTGGGAGATAGCTGGCGACTTCGCTTAGTTTAGGTAAGAGAGCGAGTTTTTCCCAAAGTGAAGCCTTGGGCCCCGCAATCTGCCGAAATAAGTCTAAAATGCGCCGAGATATGCTCTCTATGTCCTCCACGCCTAAGGCCAGAGCCATGCGTCGCTCAGAGCCGTAGGCATTGATAAGGATGGGAAAGGCTGTCCCCGTGTTCTCAAAGAGCAGAGCTGGACCTCCAGCTTTGGTGATACGATCGGTGATCTCCGTAACTTCTAAATGTGGTGATACAGGTACCTGAATCCGACGCAGCTCCCCCGCAGCCGCCAACTTTTCTACGAAGGCTCGCAGTCCTCGTGATTTGGCCATGTCCATACAAACAAAAGGGGAAGGGAAGTAGGATATGGTTGGCCCATACCCATTACTGCATGCCCCGAAGTTTGCAAGGATTATACCTGTTTATTAGGCGCCGGAGTGATTGCTCGCCTCCCTGTAATAGGTAAATAAACTGAATCATCAGGAGAGGCGATACGCTTTCTATGTACCTTCGCTCCACTAATCCAATCGCTGCATAGGCCATCAGTATTGATCCAGCATACAAAGCAGATAGACGTGAAAGACCCTCCCCCATGACGAGGTAGTAGAGGGAAGCGATGAAGGCTACGAGGTAAATCCAACTGTATGCACTGTAGTATAAACGCTTGAGTGTAGCTCTCATGCTACTTGATACCTTATCGTAATGAGAGTAGGCGTAGGAGGTGCCGAATATATGATGTAGAAAGGCTTTCACGACAAAGAGAGGATTCTGGCTTCTGTATCTTTTCAGGCTTTCTGAACAAGTCCTCAGTATATTTACCAGTCTCTTCTCTTTCTCACAATCATTGGAGTCAGGCGCGAAGTTTATGACATAGGCTTCTGGGGATACATACCTTTTCCCATAGAAAAGGCTTTCAGGCGGCATGTACGTATAGGAAGGAGAATGATTCAAGTCGCAGGCCAACTGAGTAGCTGTGTGTAGGCTTTCAGGGGGGCAGGTCGTTGTGAGTAGGTAGTTGGGTGTTATTTTAGGTATGTCTTCAAGGGCGGGAGGGGTTGAATCGTAGCAAAAAAGCAGGCTGATTAGGTTGCGGCCTCGTATAGCCTCTCTCATATCGCTTTGTTCGGTACGTCTATACAACTCTATGGCTTGAAAGTCATATCGGCTATAAACATGAGGATAGAATGTCGTTTTGCTACCCGTGAGAGGGCGAAAGTCGCCGTATCGGATATAGTTCCGCCCGACCCAGGCGCCTTCTATCAGTAAAATAGGGAGGCAAAAAAAGAATAGCTTCTTGATATCAAGTCGGCTTGCTACATAAATGAAACCTATTACTATCCACAGAACATGAACAGGTCTCATAAAGAAAGCCCATGACAATAAAAAGCCTGATAATCCATACCACCCTCGCATCAAACTAAGTACTCCGACTAAACCCGCTGACGCTGTAAGACTTTCCGTGCTGAGTGACCTTACATAGTAGGAGGCGGGGGAGAGGCTAACCAGCATTACAAAAAGCCAGGCCGATCTACGGCTTATACCTCTAATGACCATTTCTCTAGCTATTAGTCCTACAGCTGCGCTCCATAAGATGATTTGCACGATAATGAGGCACCATATGGATAGGTCCTTGCTTCCTGTGATAAATAGAAAAATCGCATAAACTGCTCCATAGCCCGGCATTCTATAGTCATCCCAGTAAATACCTTGTGTGAAAGCGTACTCTATAGGCCGTAGATAACTCCACGAATCTCCTTGCTCAGCGATAAATCTAATCGGAAATAAGTGTAGATTGGGCCTACAATAATCACTTTTTTTGCAGTCCTCCAGCGTCTCAGCTGAGCCTATGAATATATCTCGGTTATTGAGTGTAATCGGGAGATAAAGTAGAGTCAGGAGTGCAGAAAGAGCTATCCACAATAGAGGCGGCGGAGAATTTTTATGGGCCATGTTAGCAAAGTAAGGGCCTTTTTGAGCGGTAGAAGCCCCCATTGCTTGGGTAGAGGGTGCTGGGATTACAGAGAAGGTGCCTTCGGGTTAATTCAAAGAGAAGCCCCCTGGCTCATCAACCGTCCGCGCAGATAGATATTCAGGACCTCAGACATGTACATCTCTATCAACTTACTGCGGGTAGGGTATGCAGCTATGTGATAAAACTCTAATGGGAATCAAGGAAAGATGCAGTGAGCTTTCGGTTGGGTTATGGAGTGAGGGGGTTTTTTCTCTCACCGCCAGCCGCCACCTAAGACGCGATACAATCGCACTTGCGCCCGCAGAAGTTCCATTTTTGCCTCTATTAGCTCCATGCGGGCGTCTAAGGCTTCTATCTGGGTCAGTAGTACCTCTAAATAATCTGCCTCTGCAGAGCGGTAAAGGTTGTTAGCGATGGTAACGGACTCTGTGAGAATCTGAACCTCTCGCTCTTTGGTGCGGAAACTTTCGGAGAAGTTACGCAAACGGGCCAGCTCATTGAGAACCTCCGTATAAGCGCGAATAAGAGTCTGTTCGTAGCGGAGGAGGGCTTGGCGCTGGCGGGCCGTAGCCGAGGCGTAAGCGGCTTTGAGGGCATTCCTATTGATGAAAGGCGTTACAGCTTCTGCCGCCACCTGATAGAGAATGGATTGGGGCAAGAAGAGGACCGTCGGATGAAAGGCTTGCCACCCCACGGCTCCTGCTAAAGACAGGCTGGGATAGAAAGCTGCGCGAGCCACCTGAGTCTCTACATGAGCTGCCCTTAGCTCCAGCTCCGCCTGACGAATATCAGGACGATTCTGAAGAAGCTGCGCAGGAAGGCCCGCCAAAGCCGAGGTATCGATGACGATTTGGAGAAAGGTTTCTGACCGCATGGGGATCGTCCCTGGGAGGCGCCCCAATAAGAAGTAGAGACGGTTTTCTGTTTCGGTGCGGCGCTGCTGGATGGCGTAGCGGCGATTCTGGGTGTTGAGCAGACGGGCCTCAAATCGGTTGACGGCGAGCTGGGTGGCTCGTCCCGCCTGTTTGCTCAGACGAATCAACTGGAGGGCGTTGGACTGGATTTGGATGTATTCATTGAGAATAGCAAGGAGGTTGTCTAAGGCTTGCAGTTCGTAGTAGCTTTCCGCTACCTCAGCGATGAGGTTGGTTACGGCGAAGCGTCGGGCTTCTATACTCGCGAGGTAGCGCAGGAAGGCGGCTTTTCGGGCGTTGCGAAGGCGTTTCCAGATGTCTATTTCCCAGGAGGAGGCGAGGCCAACCTGATAAGTAGAGAGGGGGGAAGGAAAGGGGCGCCCTGGCTCTATTTCCAACCCTCTTTCTACGGCCCCAGAGCGGGTGTATTCTCCTACTTTGTCTACGTCGGCCTGAGTGGTTATATGAACAAAGGGAAGATACTCCCCCGTCCGCGCTTTGACCTCGTTGCGGCTGATCTCTATTTCTGCTAGCAAAATGCGCAGCTCCTGATTATTCTGAAGAGCTGAGTCTAAGAGGGCTACCAAGAGAGAGTCATGAAAGTACGTCTGCCAAGGTACCGCAGCTAAGGAGAAGGTATCAGCGGAACTTAGAGAAGCGTACCGAGTCGGTAATCGTAGAGGGGGGATGGGTTGGCTGACACGAGGCCCTATGCAGCTGCCCAACGCCAGCCAAAGACTTACTTGCACCAGCCATGCCGAGGCTCTCATAAGACCTGAGTTTTGGAACGACGCCTGCGTCTGAGCCGCCACAGGGTGCGCACATGGGTAAGACGCTTCCAAAGCGAGGCTTTCATAAAAGATTCTTGTACAAACTCTTCTGTTAGAGATCGGTCTTCTTGGTCTTGTAAAAGCTGTTTCCCCTCACCCAGCTTAGCGAAAATGTAATACAAGCCTGGGATAACGAGGACTCCCAAAACCGTCCCCAGTAGCACAGCTCCAAAGGCAGCACTCCCTACGGTGCGGCTTCCCACTGCGCCTGCTCCATGCGCCAACATAAGCGGGATCACCCCCGCTACAAAGGCAAAGGAAGTCATCAAGATCGGTCTCAGACGCATTTTGGCCCCCTCCACCGCCGCTTCTGAGATAGAGAGGCCCTCCCGCTGCCGCTGCACAGCATATTCTACGATCAGGACCGCATTCTTGCCCAAGAGCCCCACCACCATAATAAGCGCTATCTGGGCAAATATGTCATTTGCTAACCCCATGAGCCACAGCATGAGAAAAGCCCCAAATATCCCGATCGGCAGTGACAGGAGAACCGCAAAGGGCAAAAGAAAACTCTCATACTGTGCTGCTAAGACCAAGTATACAAATGCTATCACCACCAAAAAGATGTACAAAGCTTCATTCCCTCGGCGGGCTTCATCGTAGGAGAGCCCCTCCCAAGCGATATCGTAGCCCTTAGGAAGGGTCTGGGCCGCGACTTCTCGTATGGCTTCTATCGCTTCTCCAGTGGTATAACCGGGTGCAGGTAACCCGCGGATCGCTGCCGAGTTGTACAAGTTGTAGCGGGTGAGCTCATTCGGGCCTTGCTTCTTGATCATTCGCATAAAGGAAGAGTAAGGGACTTGTTCTCCTTTATCGTTTTTGACGTAAAGGTTGAGAAGGTCAGAAGGATACCGCCGAAACTCTGGGGAGGCTTGCACGTACACCTTAAAGAACCGTCCAAACCGAATAAATCCCTGCTCATACGTACTGCCGATGAGAATATTGAGATTTTCCATGGCTTTACCGATGGAGACGCCTTTTTGCATAGCGACCTGATTGTCTATGACCAGTTCGTACTGGGGGTAGTTCACTGCATAAAAGGTGAAAAGCCCTGTCAGTTCTTTGCGCTTGCGGAGCTCATCCATGAACTTCCGCACGACCTTATCGAAGGCCTGATAGTCCAGTGTGCCCGTTTTGTCTAACAGGCGTAAGGAGAACCCTCCCGAGGTACCGAAGCCGGGTACAGCTGGAGGGTCAAAAAACTCGACAATAGCGGGGAGAGAACGACTTTTTTCCTCTAATTCCTCGCGGATTTCTGCGACAGAGCGCTTACGCTGCGACCAATCTTTGAGGTTGATGAGGACGGTTCCAGCATTAGAACCGCGCCCTTCCGTCATGATCTCATATCCCGCCAGGGCTGTAGCTGATTCTATTTCGGGGATGCTTTCGCAGATAGCCTGTAGCTGTCGAGAGACGGCAAAGGTTCGCTCCAGCGTAGAGCCAGGAGGCGTTTGCAAAACAGCGTAGATGATCCCTTGATCTTCATTAGGCACGAAGCCCTCAGGTAAGATTTCAGCCATAAAGACAATCCCCCCCACAAAGGCCCCGATGATGCCCAGAGTAAGGCCTCGTTGCGTAACGATTAGTTTCAGTAGCCCAGCGTACCGTTCGGACAGCCGTTCAAAACCCCGATTGAAAGCTCTAAGGAAACGTCCCCACAGCGATCGCGTAGGAGCATGCGAATGCCCATGCACAGGGCGCAGGATCATAGCACTGAGCACAGGCGTCAAGGTCAGCGCCACTAACCCCGAGAGAACAATGGAGCTGGCTATCGTAATAGAGAACTGCCGATAAAAGACCCCTACCGGACCGCTGAGAAAAGCAATGGGTACAAATACCGCCACCATCACCAGCGTAATCGCTATGATAGCGCCGCTGATCGTCTGCATGACTTTTTGTACGGCTCTGTAAGGAGAGAGCCCTTCCAGTTCCATCTGCGCATGGGTCGCCTCTATTACGACGATAGCATCATCTACAACGATCCCAATAGCCAGCACTACGGCGAATAGGACGACGAGATTGATAGAAAGCCCGAATACATTTACGAAAAAGAAAGCCCCCACCAGCGATACAGGAACAGCCAACATGGGGATAAGCGTAGAGCGCCAGTCTCCTAAAAAGACCAGTACGACCAAGGCCACCAAAATGAACGCATCCCGCAAAGTCTCCAGCACCTGTTCAATGGAGGCATCTAAGAATCGGGATACATCGTAGCTTAGGTTGTACTTGAGTCCGGTCGGAAAGTCCTTCTCAAACTCGCGAAGTTTTTCCTTCACTTCTCGGATCACCTCCTGAGCATTACTGCCAGTGATCTGCTTGAGAACGATAGAAGTTGCAGCGCGACCATTGATATTTGAATAGATGTCATAGAACTCAGACCCCAGCTCTACGCGAGCGATATCTTTCAATCGGAGGATTTTTCCGCTTTCATCGGCTCTTATGATAATGTTCTCGTATTGCTCGGGCTTATTGTATCTATCTTGATAGATGAGGGTGTATTCCAGCGATTGAGCTGCTTTGCCAGAGCTCTGCCCCAAGCGTCCTGGACGGGCGAGCAGACTTTGCTCCAGCATGGCTTCCATGACCTCTTCTGCGGAGACATTGTAGGCCCGCATGCGATCGGGATTGAGCCATACTCGCATAGCATAGATCCGACTCCCTAAAATCTGGGCCCGAGCCACCCCCTTTATACGCTGGATCTCGGGTATCATTTTGGTCAGGGCATAGTTGTATAAGAACTTTTCATCCATCGTGCTGTCGGTGCTGTAGAGATTGATGTACATGAGCATACTGGGGTCAATCGGGGTGATGATGACACCTTCTCGCTGAACCAGTGGAGGTAGGAGCGGCATCACTTGATCTACACGGATTTTGACTCGCACGACAGCTTCATCTGGGTCAGTCCCTGGATCAAAAACGACTTGGATAGTTCCCTCTCCAGCACTTGTCGCATCCGATATGATGTATCGCATGCCAGGCACCCCGTTGATAGCCTGCTCTAAGGGAATAATAGTGGATTTGATAAGGACGTCGGCATTTGCTCCGGGGTAAGCGATAAAAACGTTTACTGTAGTCGGGGCCACCTGAGGAAACTGCGATATAGGCAGCTGAACAAGCGACAAAACCCCTACGAAAACAACCAGAGCCGACAGGACAATCGCTAAGACCGGCCTCTTTAGGATACCACTAAACATGGGAATCTACTTTTTATTACTCTGCATGGAGGTGTAGCTCAGATAAAGCCTCTTCTGGGGGCACGAATACATAACTCACTCTTTCACCCTCATGTACTTTATTAAGCCCCTCCAAAAGAATTTTATCCTTTTCTGTGAGCCCCCTCGCCACAATGTATAAGTGAGGCAGTTCCGCGGCTACCTCAATAGGTCGAGCACGCAGAGTGTCTTTCTCCTCCACTACATAGACATACTTTTTGTCCATGATTTCAAAGGTGGCTTTTTGTGGGATGAGCAGCGCTTGGAAAAAAGGTTGTGATATGATGATATTTCCGGTTTCACCGTGGCGTAAAAGGCCTTCTGGATTCGGGAAAGTGGCCCGAAAAGGGATATTTCCCGTTTTATTGTCAAACTCTGCTTCTACGGCGGTTACGGACCCCTCATGGGGGAAAAGCTTCCCATTCGCCATGCGTAGCCGTACTCGGAGAATGCTGTCCTTTTTCAGCTTACTGGCGTACTCAAGATATTCAGCTTCGGGCACATTGAAGTATACCCACAGCTGACTGATATCAGAGAGCGTCGTAAGGAGCTCACCTTCTTCTAAGAGAGAGCCCACCCGCACTTGCAGTAAGCCCACTAAACCATCAAATGGCGCACGAATCGTAGTAAACTGCAGATGGGCCTGGGTGAGAGCCAACTCAGCCTTGGCTTTTTCCAGTTTGGCTTTGACGAGGGCCAACTGATTGGGTGAGATTACGCCGCTATCAGCCAAGGCTTTTGCATTGCGATACTCCACTTCGGCGTACTGCACCTCTGCGGCGGCTTTTTGGTATTCCGCCTGATAGATGGAGGGAAGAATCTGGAAGAGAACCTGACCCGCGCGGACAAATTGCCCTTCATCCACATAGACAGCTTGGAGATAGCCTGGCTCTAAGGCGCGTATCTCTATCTGCCGAATCGCTCGTATCTGACAGACATATTCTCGGGATAAAGTGGTATCCCTGCGCAAAGGAGAAGTAACGCGCAAGAGTTCTTCCTCAGGCTTTTCTGCATGCTTTTGACATCCACTGAGTAGCAGTAGGCTCAACAGCCTCAGCAGCCCCCGGGTGGCGACAGGAAGCGTATAACCTCGCTGTCGTCGCCCACGGCCGGTCGCCGCGGTCATAGCGCACAAAGGTAGTCGAAAGCGACGTTTCCAAATCAGACTCTTGTAAAGGGACTATCCCTCTCGACTACCCGTGAGTCGTTTCCCCTACCACGGCTGCGTTGGTCCCCTTCAAGTAACACTCGTAGAACCCACAAGGCTTATCCAATCCAATGAACGAGGGGGGAGGAAGCAAGAGATAGCATACGGTTTTTCCTATTGGGCATGATCTGGCGAGCTTGGGCTGCCGTTGTGTTGCTTGTGGGGAGGGTACATTTTTTTCTCTAGGGGGTGCCACTACTTCCCTCCTCAAAAAGGCTCCCCTACTCTGTCCGCCAAACAGCGATCAACCACCTTTTTTCTCCCTGCGTAACCCGAAGCCAATATAGCCCCCTCTTAGCAGGAAGGACGATTCGGCTCTCCTCCCCTTTGAGCACATACGAAACATGTTTCTCGCCTTTTTCGTCATATACTTCACATAGAAACTCCTCCTTCCCTGGCGGCCGTACCCACACTTCCCCTGCGGAGGGGTTGGGATACACTACTGGCGCAGCGGGAGACCCTGCACTATCGAAGGGGATGTTTCCTGAGAGCTTAGCCGCTTCGTAAGCGATCGCTACCCCCCCTATGCCCACACAGCCCCGCCAGAGAATGATGCACGGTAAAAGAGCCTGCGGCGGCTCCGTCAGGCAAACCCGCTGGTCTACGAGTACACCTCCGTAGTAGCACTGAACCACGATATATCTCGCCCCAGAGCCCGCTTCCAGCAGCTCAAGCAGCTTTCTTGCTTCTTGACTCTCTGGTGAAGTAGTAGGCTGGACTTGAAAGAGAAAGTTCTCTATTTCCTGTCGAAGGTCTCGCTGGCGAGCTAAAGAGTCTGAAAGGGACTGAACAAGGGGCATAAGCTGCCTGAACTGCTCAGATGGGGGTATGGGAGTCATCCAGAGACTTCTCCATAGGTCGGGGGAAGGCTGGGCAGATACAAAGACAGGGAAATAGGCAAAGCCTAAGCTGCTCCACACCAGCTTTCTAAACCATGCCCCGTTTTTGGCATAGAGGCCTAACTCCGCTCTGCTGCTGGGACCCCACACAGCGGCAAAAAGTCGTGCGATAGGCATACCGTGAGCGAAGAGGGAGTCGCACCCTCACCTCCAAGAGAAGACTCACCTGCTGTTCGGTCAGGAATAAATTAGGTAAAAAAACCGAAAAATCCAGCTCTTCTCCTCTCCCAGCTATTTGTTCTCTCTGAGGGTTTAAGGTCTTGAGGGGAATACAGCGCTTCTGAGCCGATGGCTACCCTGCTTATTCTGTCCAGAGCGGGGCCTCTTTCTCATCGGCTGTAGCTTGTGTAACCAGTGATAGACTTTTTCTTCAGCAGCTGCCTGCACGAAATCTTCATCCATAAAACATACGGTGAAAAGTATCAGAACCTTCGGGTATTAGATATCGGTGCCCATAAGGGGGAATCTACCCTCTACTTCCTCCTCCAAGGCGCCAAAGCTGTGGCTGCTGTGGAGCCCTTTCCAGATTTTGTGGAGAAAATACGAGAACGGATAGGGCAAAATCATTTCCAAGACCGAGTACTGCTCATCCCAGTGGCTATCGGCGGAAAGAATGGAACAGCAGGCTTTACCTATCTCCCCGATGCGCCCGAATGCAGCTTTCTCAATCCAGAGCAAGGAGGCAGGATACAGGTGCGAACGATAACATTTGACGCCCTTCTTTCGGAGATAGGATGGGAGGAGGTAGATGTAGCCAAAGTAGACTGCGAAGGCTGTGAGTATGAGCTATTCAGCATGCTTCTGACGAGGCACTCTCCAAAGTCAGGGTGTGGGTAAATGGAGTTTCACCGAGGAGCGGCTCCCCTCATCGGGCGACTCAAGGAGCTGGGGTTTGAGACCGCTTACACGGAATGGCCAGACCACACGGGCTTCCTATGCGCTTGGAAATTAGGAGCTCAACTGCCCTGAGTGATTTTTTTCATAAAGGGGGGGCGGCACCATTGGTGCCGCCCCCCCCTTAGAAAAAGCATCTCATGCATCCCACCCAGCGTGCCAGCTCGAATACCTTTTTGCTTCAAAGCGATTATTTCACCGCATCCTGCTTTGCTTCTTGTTTCGGATGAGGAAAAGCCGTTCGTTGGGCTTCTTCACCCAATAATGGCTTCTGGCGTGGTACTCTTGGGTGTAAGGGTCATGCAGCAGGGCTTTTTCCTCGGACTTGAGCGTTCTAATCTGCTCTTCGTAAAAGTCATACTGTTCCTGCATCTGGCGTAGACGAGTGGCAAGGCGCCGCTGCTGCCACCAGCTATGGGTATCCAGGATACCTATCCATAGTACCGCTGCCAAGGTGACCCATACATATGGGCTGCGAATCCAGCGGTACTTGCCGTTAGAGCCCATAGCGAGCCGTTTCTCCCAGCTCCTCTTCTATGCGCAGGAGCTGATTGTACTTAGCTATTCGGTCAGTCCGACTCAGAGCGCCGGCTTTGATTTGACCCGCATTCACCGCTACAGCTAAGTCGGCAATAAAGGTGTCTTCGGTCTCTCCGCTTCGATGGCTGATTATAGTTCGGTAGCCGGCCCGTTGAGCGAGCTGAATCACCTCCATTGTTTCAGTGAGCGTTCCTATCTGATTGAGCTTGATAAGAATAGCGTTAGCGATACCGCTGCGGATGCCTCGAAGGAGCCGATCTGGATGGGTAACGAATAAATCATCCCCCACGAGCTGTACCTTCTCCCCCAAGGTGCGCGTGAGATTCTCCCATCCTTCCCAGTCCTCTTCGGCCAGAGGGTCTTCTATGGAGAAGATGGGGTATTGGCGTGCCCAGCTTTCCCAAAGCTGTATCATCTGATCCGTGGTCTTTGTCTCTTGGGTAGACTTGAATCGGCGATACTGCCGAGCCTTCTCATCGTACCACTCAGTCGCCGCCACATCTAAGGCAAGACTTATATCCTTGCCCGGGGTAAATCCCGCCTTCTCTATAGCTGAAAGGAGAAGCTCTATGGCTTCAGTATTGTCCCGAAGCGGTGGGGCGAACCCCCCTTCATCCCCTACATTCGTAGAGAGGCCTCGGGACCGAAGAATCTGTTTGAGGGAAAGCGAAACGGCAGAGGCCCATTCCAACGCTTGAGTAAAAGTAGAGGCGCCCACAGGCACGATCATAAACTCCTGCACATCTAAGGGATTGTCAGCGTGCTTGCCCCCATTGAGGATATTGAGGAGGGGAACGGGGAGCTTGTAAGCAGAAACGCCTCCTAAGTACCGATACAAAGGCAGCCCCACAGCTTGGGCCGCAGCTCGGGCTACAGCAAGTGAAACAGCTAATAAAGCGTTGGCTCCTATGCGGGACTTATTAGGTGTGCCGTCTAACTCTATGAGCTTGGCATCGACCTCGCGTTGTTCTAAGGCCGAGACATCGGCTAAAGCTGGGCGTATCAGCTCATGAATGTGGTCTATGGCTTTTTGTACGCCTTTGCCGCCATACCGAGAAGGGTCCTCATCGCGCAGCTCCCAGGCTTCATATGAACCCCGAGAGGCACCCGACGGAACAGCCGCTCGTCCAACATGATCCGTGTCTAAGATAACCTCGGCTTCCACAGTAGGGATACCCCGAGAATCTAATATCTCTCTCGCCCGTACATCTACAATCCATGGCATATGCAAACCTACGAAGCCACCCGCAGAAAAACTTGTAGATTTGCGCCCATGGAAAGGACGCTCGGACTCATCAAGCCCGACGCAATAGCGGCGGGGCACACAGGAAAAATCTTGGACCACATTCTGCAAGCAGGCTTTCGTATCGTCGGGCTTAAGATGCTGCATCTGAGCCGAGTCCAAGCGGAGACCTTCTATGCTGTGCATCGAGAGCGTCCCTTCTTTGAGTCCTTGGTCCAGTTCATGACTTCGGGACCTGTGATTGCTTTTGTACTAGAGAAACCTGATGCCGTCGCTGCCTACAGGGACCTCATGGGAGCTACCGATCCCTCTAAAGCTGCACCGAATACGCTTCGCTCATTATACGGCCAAAATATTGAACGAAACGCCGTCCATGGCTCCGATAGCCTTGAAAACGCGCGGCGTGAAATCAGCTTCTTTTTCAGCGAAGCTGAACTTCTTGCCTTAGAAACCCCCGCTTTTTCTGCAGTATGAGTCCATTTAGTCTCATGCAGACGCTGGGACACCAGCAAGTGGTCTTTTGCCACGATGAAGCCGTAGGACTGAAAGCCATCATCGCTATCCATGATACGACCTTAGGACCAGCGCTTGGGGGCGTGCGTTTTTGGGCTTATGCTTCAGAAGAGGAAGCGTTGGTGGATGTTTTACGCCTTTCTCGGGGCATGACTTATAAAGCAGCCGTTAGCGGTCTCAACCTCGGTGGGGGTAAGGCTGTCATTATCGGAAATCCCCTGCAAATCAAATCCGAAGCCCTTTTGCGGCGATTTGGGCAGTTTGTGGAAAGTCTTGGCGGGCGTTACATCACAGCTGAGGATATGGGTGTTTCTGTTCGGGACATGGAGTACATTCGCATGGAGACTGCCTATGTAACGGGCTTGCCTGAAGAGATGGGAGGCAGTGGAGACCCTTCACCTGTTACAGCCTACGGCGTGTATTTGGGCATGAAGGCTGCGTGGAAAAAGCTTACTGGAACTGATGCTCTCAAAGGCGTCAAAGTCCTCGTCCAAGGCTTGGGGAAGGTCGGCATGGCTTTAGTTGAAAACCTGCACAAGGAAAGCGCTGTGATCTATGCAACGGACCTCTCTGCAGCTCAGTTGGAGCGAGCTCAAGCTCAATATAACATCCATCCTGTTTCCCCCGACGCTTGGTATGCTCATCCAGTCGATATTCTAGCTCCGTGTGCTCGCGGCGGCATCCTAAATCAGGACACAATACCTCACTTGCGCTGCGCTGTGATTGCTGGGTCTGCGAATAACCAGCTCGCCGATGAGAAGGCGGACAGCTACCGCCTGGCTGACCGAGGTATTTTGTATGCGCCGGACTTTCTCATCAATGCAGGAGGGCTAATCAATGTTTATACGGAGCTGGAGGGATACAGTCGTCCCCGTGCCTTAGCGCGCACGGAGTATATTTACGAGGCGACCCTACGGGTCTTTTCGACGGCGGAGCAGCGAGGAGTTTCCCCGCATGAGGCTGCCATGCAGCTTGCTGAAGAGCGCATACGCGCCATCTCTACCCTTCGTACCCGAACCTCTCAACTGAACCTTTCTCTCTCCATCGCATAAAATCCCAGAACCATGAGCGAACAAAAGTCATTTGATGCCGAAGGTATGTCGGCTACAGCCGAAGGGGCCTCTCCCCTCATCGTACCACGCCATAAAATTCGTGTGCGCGTGATGCAAGCCATATACGCTCAATTGGTCAGTGAGACGCCAGCTGAGGAGGTATTCGCCCACCTCTTGCAGGAACTTTATGAAGCCGCACAGGCCGAAGCCCCCCAAAACGCTGAATTCCTCAAAGAGCTGTATTTCGGTGTGGTGCAGGAAATGCCCCAGCTCCGCAGCCTCATAGAACAGCATCTGCGCGGTTGGACGTGGGATAGACTTTTCATGGTAGATAAGTGTATCTTGCTCTGTGGCACTTATGAGATAATGCACTTTCCCGACATACCGCTCCGTGTCACGCTGAATGAGTGGATAGAGATTTCTAAGATATACGGCACTCCCCGCAGCCCCAGTTTCGTAAATGGGCTCTTAGATGCGATTCGGCGGACCTTATCGGAAGACCCCAATAGCCTCGTCAGTCAGAAGGCCCTGTAGAACGTATCTGCCCAAACCTTCTGTCTTAGCTTGAGACGAGGCGGCTGCATCCTTCTCAAGCTAGGCTGCGCTGGGGTCTTGGGAAGTTTAGTTTGGGCGCAGGACGCGGATCTGTTCACCGGCAGTGAGCTTTACTCGCTTTTTGAGCGGTGGGATGTTCGGGGCTGGGTAGATACATTCGTCCCAATAGAAACGCGTCCTTGGGGTCGAGAAGAGGCTTATTTCTTGCTGACCCGCACGGACACAAGCCGAATGGGTCGTTTAGAGCAAGCTCGGTACGATAGAGCTTTATTTCTCTTGTCAGATAGCTTGCCCGCTCGTCGCTGGCCTCGCATCGCTTCTTTGATTCTGCCGGAGGGACGGGATGTTCTCAGAGCTCAAACTTCCTGGGGAGCCTTGTATGTTGGGGCGCTCTTAGGCCTCAGTGTCGGAAAGGATACCACAGGGCTCCTATATCAGAATACTCGTGGCGCCTACCTACGAGCGCGTTTGGGACGGAGAATTGGATTGTATGCCGATCTCTTAGAAACGCAGGCTCGTCCTCCTTTTTTCGTTACAGACCGCTATCAAGTCTATCAAACCTTATGGGGCGAGACCTTCGTGAAGCCATTTCGCCGCGGCGGATTTGACTACCTCAACACCCGAGGCTATATCACTTATACCCCTCATCCAAGCCTTCGTCTCAAGTTTGGACGTGATAAAGGCTTTTGGGGTATGGGATTCCAGAGTTTGTTTTTGACTGATTATCCCCCTGAGTATTTGTACTTCCATCTGAGGGGTCGGCTTGGAGCGTGGGAGTATCATAGCTTCTTTGCTCAGCTCATAGACTACATCCCTAACAAACCCGATATATGGGGGGATCAACCCCGCAAATACCTCGCTCTCCATCAACTAATCTGGCGACCAGCACGAGCTATTAGCTTGGGGTTGTTTGAGGGTATCATGTATAATCCTTGGACGCCTCGGGGGCATCGAGGCATTGAGCTGACTTATTTCATCCCCGTGATCTTTTACCGAACAGCCGAACAAATCCTCGGAAGCCCTGACAATGCAATGCTTGGCGTATTCGCCCGAGCCAATCTTTTTAGAAGGCTCCAAGTGTATGGACAGCTTGCTATAGATGACTACAACTTCGGCAAACGCAGAGAGGGACGGGGTTGGTGGGGCAATAAATACGCCTGGCAAGTGGGTATTAAGGGGTTTGACCTTGGTCTGCCGACCTTAGATTTACAAGTAGAACTGAACTCGGTTCAGCCTTACACTTACAGCCATAGCGTCGTAGCCGCGGCTTGGACCCATCATGGACAGTTTATGGCTCATCCCTATGGAGCCAATCTTCGGGAGCTTACGGCTATCCTCCGATACCAACCCTTTCCCGGGCTGACCATAGAGGCACGAGCCTCTTTTATCCAGCAGGGCTTGAACTCCTCTACTACAAACTGGGGCAGTGATGTCTTTACAAGCGACATCACCCATGTTAGCGATTTCGGAAATAGGCTTCTCCAAGGAGAGCGTCGGGACCGCACGATTGTTCATGGACGAGGGGTGTATCAGATGAAACGTCTACCTTTGTACATAGAAACGGAGACCTTTGTACGGGACGGGGTTAGAGGGCTGGTTGCTGGAATGCGGTGGATGCTCACGCCAAAGACTTTGCGATTCTAAGGGCACTAAGCGTCCAATAGATAGAAGCTTGACTTGGATGGGCTGAGCGGGGCCTTAGCTATGCGATCTATTCTTGCAAGGAGAGGGGAGACCCTATCTTTGCCGCAGTGGCAGCTAAGCCTGACTCTAAGACCCGTCGTCATCGCTGGTGGAAGGAGCTTTTTATCGCTCTGGGGGTGATACTTTTCCTGCGCACGTTTATTGTGGAAGCCTTTCTTATTCCCACCAGTTCTATGGAACGCACTTTACTGGCGTGGGATTTAGTCTTTGTGAGTAAGCTGCATTATGGGCCACGGCTTCCGATGGTTCCTCTTGCCATCCCGTTTATCCACAATCGCATACCGTTTACTGGGATTCCATCGTATTTGGATTGGATAGTACTCCCTTATGTGCGTCTGCCGGGCTTCAAACCCCTTCAACGGGGGGATATTGTAGTCTTCAACTATCCTGCAGACGATATTATGCCTAATAGCCCTGAGTTAGGCCCTGTCTATATTCCAAGTTTGAAAGAAAACTATGTCAAGCGCTGCGTAGCCGTGCCTGGTGATACCATAGAGATTCGGGCAGGTGAGGTGTGGGTGAATGGGAAGCCCTCTTATCACCCGCGGTATGTTCAAGAGCGCTATAAGGTTGTCACTCGTGGAGCGCCTCTGACTTATCGGGTGTTGAAACCTTATGGGTTTCGGCCCTCAGGCAGTTCCAACCCTAACTGGTTAGCGTTAGACGATAAGACCTATCTCTTAGATATGCCCCGATTTTTAGCAGAAGAGTTTCAAAGAAAGTTTGGGGCTTATTTAGACACCTTTAAGCGGGCTATAGATGCGGCCGGCTACTATATGTCTCAGATTTATCCGCAAGACTCGGCTTTCCGCTGGAACTTGGATAACTGGGGACCCTTTTATTTGCCTCGGAAAGGCGATCGGATTTCCCTCAATCACTACACTCTCACTCTATATCGCCGCCTCATAGAGGCCTATGAAGGGCACACAGTTCATTTGTCCGCAGGACAGATATACATAGATGGGAAGCCGCAGACCGAATACACCTTTTCCCAAAACTACTACTTTGCTATGGGAGATAATCGGTATAACTCCTTGGATGGGCGATTTTGGGGTCCTATACCCGAGGATCACATCGTTGGAAAGCCCATATTTGTGCTGCTTTCTATTGAGAACTGGACACCAAGATGGGATCGCTTCTTACGAGCCGTGCAATAGCTGAGATAGCGGGGCTTGATGCAGGTGAATATGAGCGGATCATTAAGCTCTTAGGGCGAGAGCCTCATCCGGTTGAGGTCTGGCTTTTTTCTGCGCTTTGGAGTGAGCACTGCAGCTACAAAAGTTCTCTGACTCATCTGAGGAAGTTGCCTCGGGCTGGGGCCCGTACCTTGCGGGCTGCAGGGGAGGAAAACGCTGGGATTTTAGATATAGGGGACGGATGGGCTATCGCTTTCAAGGTAGAATCTCATAATCACCCCAGTGCTGTGGCTCCTTATCAAGGGGCGGCCACAGGAGTAGGAGGAATTCACAGAGATATTTTAGCTGTGGGGGCGCGCCCAATAGCGGCTCTCAACTCCCTGCATTTCGGATATCCAATAACGGATTCTACCTATCGGCTGATTGAGGGGGTAGTGCGAGGGATCGGCGATTATGGAAACGCTTTAGGCGTACCTACCTTAGGAGGGGAGACTTATTTTGCCCCAGAGTATCAGGGGAAGCCTATTGTGAATGCCTTTAGCTTAGGGATTGCGCGTATAGATAAGCTGGTGAGTGCACGCGCCCGAGGGGTGGGTAATCGGGTCTTATATCTGGGGGCAGCGACAGGGCCTGATGGAGTCGGAGGGGCTGCGTTTGCTTCAGAAACACTCACCGATGAAAGTCGTGAAAATCTACCTGCTATTCAGATAGGAAATCCTTTTCGTGAGAAGCTCCTCGTGGAAGCGATCATGGAGATGGTAGAGGCCAATCTCATTGTAGCTATGCAGGATATGGGCGCAGCGGGTTTGGCCAGCTCTACGGCTGAAACAGCAGCTCGTGGAGCCGTCGGTATGCGTATCTACCTGGATAAAGTACCATTGCGGGGTGGAGTCTCTCAACCTCAAGAAGTCCTTCTCTCTGAATCTCAGGAACGGATGCTTCTCATTGTTCGGCTCGAGGATGTTGAGGCTGTACAGCAAATCGCTGACAAATGGGGCCTTCCCTGTATAGACATAGGAGAAATACTCTCAGAAGAGCGCTTGGAGTATTGGTGGAAAGGGGAGAAAGTAGCCGAACTGCCTCCGAAAGCGCTTTTAGCCGGGGAAGGGGCTCCCGTCTATGACCATCCCCGCCAGCCGCCCGACTATCTCAAGGAAGTAGAGCGCTTTGAAGAGGACTCTATATCCGATATCGCCTCCCCTCAGGACCTTCTAAGGCATCTCCGGACCTTGCTAATGCATCCGAACCTCTCCGACAAGCGCTGGATATATGAGCAGTATGACCGCATGGTAGGGGGTGGCACGATGGGGAGTGCCGCTGATTTGCCCTCTACGGCTCCTACATGGCGTTTACCCTATCAGCAGCGGGCTCTCTCTATGACCTTGGATGGGAACCCTTGGTGGGTAGAGGCCAATCCTCGCATCGGTACAGCCTTAGCTGTGGCAGAAGCCGCTCGTCAGGTGGCGTGCAGCGGAGCTATTCCTCTCGGCATCACTAACTGCCTTAACTTCGGTAGTCCGCGCAGCCCAGAGGTATACTGGCAATTTGTAGAAGCGGTGGAAGGACTCAAGGACGCTTGCGAAGCGCTCAGCCTGCCGGTTACTGGGGGAAATGTCAGCTTCTACAATCAAGATGAGACCGGGCCGATTTTGCCAACGCCCGTCATTGGCGTAGTTGGTCTCATAGAAGACGCTTTGAGAAGCTGGGTTCCCTTAGCTATGCCTCAGGAGACGGCGGAGTTGTACCTAATCGGCGATGAAGCAGCCATCTTCAATCCTACGCTTGGAAGTAGTCATTACCTACGAGAAGGGCATGGAGTGCGGTATTCGCCGCCTCCTCGTTTATCCTTAAGGTCGGAGCGGTCCTTAATAAACCTCTTACCTCGGCTGGCTTCCGAGGGGCTTCTTTTGGCGGCTCAGGATGTTTCGGATGGAGGCCTGCTTATAGCGCTTTTGGAGATGGCTTTTGCTGGAGGGGTGGGCTTTACCGTCAGTCAGGTAGAAGGTGCTCGTACAGACGCTTTCTGGTTTGGTGAGGACGGGGGGCGAGTGGTCATTGCGGTTTCTCATCGGGATGCCAAGCGAGTGTGCCAGCTCGTGGAAAGGGCTGGATTGGCTTGGCATCGTTTAGGGACTTCTATTCCGAAAGCGGGTTGGGCCCAGGTCAAGGGGCCAAGAGTGGAGCTAATCTTAGACCTGATTAGCCTAATGGGAATATGGAAGTCGGCTTTGCCGATAATGCTTCGGGCTTAGGGCTTACCCAAGAGAGGGGCTCCACTTGGACGGGGCTTTGGCTTATGCGTTGTATGATGGCTGGGGGTCGGATCAGGGGGGTGGGTAAGGTTTAGGTTTTGGGGGGGTGCGGCAGCGCCGCAGGCGCTGCCGCACCCCCCTGGGCTATAAACCACTGTGCTTTTACCCCAGAGAGGTCTTTCCCGCAGAGGCTCTAAATCCAGCACCTATCTAAAGCTTGGGGCCCTCCATGCGAAGTGCGCGGGATATTATGCAATCAGAAAGGGTATAAGCAGATTAGGCGGTCAGAAGCACCCGATCACCCTTGGCTAAGCTACGTGAGATAACAATGCGTTGTACCTCGCTCGTGCCTTCGTATATCTCGGTGATTTTTGCGTCGCGGAAGAGGCGTTCTACATGATATTCTTTCACGTAGCCATATCCCCCATGAATCTGAACGGCTTCAGTGGTTATCCACATGGCTGCTCGGGAGGCATATAGCTTAGCTATTGAGGCCAGTAGGCCGTAAGGCTCACCTTTATCCTTAGCTTCAGCTGCCCGAAGGCACAACAAACGAGCGGCTTCTACCTCGGTTGCCATGCGCGCTAGTTTCGCCGCTATAGCTTGGTGTTTGCCGATCGGCATACCAAATGCTTTGCGCTGGGTGCTATAGCGCAGAGCTAACTCATAAGCGCCCGATGCGATGCCTAATGCTTGAGCGGCAATCCCTATTCGACCACCATCCAGCGTTTTCATAGCAAACTTGAATCCGAAACCCTCTTCGCCGATACGGTTTTCTACAGGAACCTTAACATCGTTGAATATCATCGTATGAGTATCGGAGCCCCTTATGCCGAGTTTATCTTCTTTTTTGCCGACTACTACGCCCTCCCACTCTCGTTCTACGATGAAGGCGCTAATACCTCGGCTGCCTAAGGTGGGGTCGGTCTGGGCGATTACTAAATATAGTCCAGCTCGTCCAGCATTCGTAATCCAGTTTTTGGTGCCGTTGAGAATGTAATGATCGCCTTTTCGCACAGCCGTGGTTCGTTGTTGGGTGGCATCGCTGCCCGCCTCTGGCTCAGAGAGGCAAAAGGCCCCTATGATTTCCCCTCGAGCAAGGCGAGGTAAGTATTTGCGCTTTTGCTCTTCTGTACCATAGGATTCAATACCCCAGTTGACAAGAGAGTTTTGGACTGAGACGATGACACTGGCCGAGGCATCTACTTTAGAGAGCTCCTCCATAAGTAGGACATAGCTAATCGTGTCCATGCCTCCCCCGCCGTATTCGGGCGATACCATGAGGCCCATAAATCCCAGCTCGCCCATGCGATGGACTAACTCTTGAGGGAAAGTTTGAGTCTCATCCCGCTGGATGACCCCGGGTAGGAGTTCAGTTTGAGCAAAGTTTCGGGCAGCTTCCCGGATCATCTTTTGCTCCTCGGTGAACGAAAACTGCATACAGCAAAGCTAACAAAAAGCCATTTGCCCACAGCTTTTATGGCGGACTGGCAATGGCTTGCTCTTTACTGGAGTTCTTTCATAAACATTCCACTCGGGACCGTCTGAGGAGGTTTGGCTTAGCGAGTAAGCCCTATCCACCTATGGGGGAGCTTGAAGGCGGACGCGTCTATAAGCCTAATCGTTCTGCCAGTATTTCTACAAGGTCCAATACACGAACTTCTGCCTGTTTGCCTGCGTGTTTCACGCCGTCAGTGAGCATCGTCATGCAGAAGGGACAGCCCACAGCAATGCGCGCAGGAGATAGACGCAATAGCTCCTCGGTGCGTTCTATGTTGATGTCTTTGTGCCCAGGCTCGGGTTCCTTGAACATTTGGGCGCCGCCCGCTCCGCAGCATAAGGCGAAGTCTCGGTGCCTCTCGGGCTCTCGGAGTTGAACGCCTGCTCGGCGTAGAATAAAACGGGGGGCATCGTACTCCCCATTGCCCCGTCCAAGGTAACAAGGGTCGTGAAAGACGGTAATGCCATCCATCGCTCCGTTTTGAGGGAGTTTTAGCCGTTCGGTTTGGAGAAGATGGAGGATATATTGACTGTGATGCCAAACTCGAAAGGAGCCTCCAAGCTGGGGGTATTCATTTTTGAGCGTATTGAAACAGTGGGGACAGGTGGCCACGATCTCTTGTACTTCATAGGATTTTAGGGTCTGGATATTTTGAAGGGCCAGCATTTGGAAGAGAAAGTCATTCCCAGCTCGTTTGGCAGGGTCTCCTGTACAAGTTTCCTCAGTCCCCAGAATCCCCCATTTCACGCCAGCGGCATCCAAGAGCTTGACAAAAGCTCGGGCTACCTTTTGAGCTCTATCGTCATAGCTGGCAGCACAGCCTACCCAGTAGAGTATCTCGGGTTTCTCTCCCGAGGCGCTCCATGCGGCTAAAGTCTTTCCAGCCATGTTCAGATGAGATTTTCAGCCCACTTAGCTCGGTCAGAGGCCGGTAAGGCCCATGGCGAGCCATTGTTTTCTAAGTTCACAAACAGCACGTTGATACTCTCCGATGCCTGGGAGGCTTCCATAACGAGGTATTGACGAAGTTGAGTGATAATGGAGACGGGATTGATGAGAACTGGGCAAGCCCTCACACAGGCGTTACAGGTTGTGCAAGCCCAAATCTCCTCAGCCGAAATGTAATCGCCTAAGAGAGAACGATTATCGGGCTCCCACTTGCCGTTTCGGTGTAAGGCTCGCTTGATCTCCTCAAGCCGATCGCGAGTGTCCATCATGATTTTCCGAGGAGAGAGCTTTTTCCCGGTCAGATGGGCTGGACAAACGGCCGTACACCGCCCACATTCTGTGCAGGTGTAGGCATCTAAAAGATTCTTCCAGGTCAAGTCTGTCACGTCTTTAGCACCGAGGATGGAGGGGCTGCTTTCTGACGTGCCATTTTCCACAGGCATGCCGAGAGCTTCTTTGACCACCGAAGTTACTTGAGGCAGGGGGTCTGATTGAGCCGCCGGCTGTATGGGGGCATAGTAAGTGTTTGGGAAAGACAAAAAGATATGAAGGTGCTTGGAAAAGGGAATGTAGTTTAAAAAAGCCAATATGCCCAGAATGTGGGCCCACCAGGCGACACGCTCAATCCAAATCAAACTCTCATCTGAAAAGGAGCTCAGAAAGGGGGTTAGCCATCGGCTCACTGGAAAGGTTCCTACGACGGCATAAGGTTCTATTTGGCGGGCTTGAAGCAGCTGGTCCGCAGCATTCATAATAAGAAGGGCCACAACAAGACCAATTTCTGTCCACAGGATGATGTTGGCGTCCAAGGGCGGCCATCCTCGCATTTCTGCGGTATGAAAGCGAGGCACTTTCTGGACATTGCGCCGCCACAAAAAGACAACGGCCGCTATAAAGACCAGAGCTAAGAATAATTCAGCTCCGACTGTCATAGCGTCATATAGGCCTCCAAGGAAAGGAGCTAAGACCCTATGCTCTCCCGTGAGCCCATCTAAGATTATTTCTACGACCTCTATGTTGATGACAAGGAAACCAATGTAGATGACCCAGTGGGCGGCCGAAGCCACAGGTTTGTCCATCATTTTTTGTTGTAGGATAGCCACGCGTACCATTTGCCACCATCGCTCGCTACGGGATCCAGGGAGCTTGACATCGCGTCCCATTAGAATGGTACGGCGCAGTAGACGAACATGGTACGCAAAAAGAGTAATCGCCCCTACAAGTACGAGTGCAAACACGATTTGAGCCATCCAATAAAGGAACGATTTTCAGGGTTTATTCCTCCTCTTCTTCAAAGAGAAATTCATCTCTGGAAGGGTAATCGGGCCAAATATCCTCCATAGACTCGTAGATAGAGTCATCGTCAGGGAGCTCTCGTAGGTTTTCCAGTACTTCTAAGGGAGCACCGGTACGCTCTGCATAGTCTATAAGCTCATTACGAGTAGCTGGCCAAGGTGCATCCTCTAAATAGGAAGCAAGTTCCAGCGTCCAGTACATACCGCCCGCGAAAATAGAAAAACTTGTTCTCATCCAGCAGAAGCCGCCTATTTTTGCTGCGTGAGCCTGACAGAGCTAGTCTTAGGTATTTCTATCTTGACTTCTACATGGGCGTGGATAAGCCATCCCCAAGTTCGGTGGAGTCACTGGGGACTCTCTCCTTACCTTGTGCGAACGCAAGGAGAATGGTATCGCTTCATCACTAGTCCCTTTTTCCATGCAGACCTCTTTCATCTACTTCTCAACGGACTCGTCTTTTATTCTTTTGGACGGCAGATGGAGCTTTATTACGGGCGCCCGTTGTATGCGGGGCTTCTGCTTGTCGGAGCTGCAGGAAGTGGAGCGGCCACCTACTTTCGCTACAAAGACAATCCCCATCATCTGAGCATTGGCTTATCGGGTGTCGTGAATGCAGTGGTTTTCAGCTTTATCGTGCTTTATCCCAAAGCCACCCTTCTGGTCTGGTTTTTGCCCCTGCCGGCGTGGCTTTTTGCGCTACTGTATCTGGGGTATAGCGTATATGAAGCTCGGCGAGGACAAGGTTATGTCAATCACTGGGCTCACTTGGGCGGAGCGGCTTCTGGTATAATTTTTGCCCTCGCTCTCTATACCCAATGATGACGCAGGAGCAGGATAGGTGGACTCCGCTATTTCAGTCTTTGTTTCTACGGGATGTATGGACGGTGGCAAAAGCTCTCTTGGGAAAGATCATTGTCACACGCTTACCAGAGGGTGAAACCGCCGTGCGGATCACCGAAACGGAAGCCTACGCTGGCGAACTGGACCGCGCTTGTCATGCGTATGGAGGACGCCGTACTAAACGAACCGAGCCAATGTTCAAACAGGGAGGCACCCTTTACATATACAAATGCTATGGTATTCATCATATGCTCAACTTCGTCACAGGTAGAGAAGGGGAGCCATGTGCCGTGCTTATTCGTTCGGGAGAGCCCTTGTGGGGCATAGACCTCATGAGTCGAAGGCGTAGGGGGGCACCGATTCATCGTCTAACCGTGGGCCCTGGTTCTCTCTGTGCTGCGCTGGGCATACCCCTGGAGTGGTCGGGGCAACATGCTCTCACTCACCCGAATCTTTTTCTTTATGAAGATGGTTACATCCCACCCTCTGTTGCTCAGGGAAAGCGGATTGGTGTAGAGTATGCCGGTCCGGATGCCCACCAGCCATGGCGATACTGGATTGAGCCAAGTACATTTGTTAGTCATAACTCCAGAAAAAGTATTACCTTTGCCGAAAGGGTATGCGAATAAAGCTGGCTTTGCTTGGCTTGTTGTGGATGTTTGTAGGCGAGCTACAAGGTCAAGAGATGTATGTCCGAGACGAAGTGGTCTTTGTCTCTAATCAAGACACCTTGGCGGTCATAGGTGCCCCGCCAGGCGACCTCCAAGTGGATGGTACGGGTATCATAGAAAATGACGGAGGAGTCGTCTGGCTTACTGGCGACTGGATTAATTCCTCTCAGGGGGATGGTTTTGTAACTCCTCGTACAGGATGGTTGTATCTGGTTGGAGGTTATCAACGATTGATAGGGCCAACCCCTACTTTCTACAATAGCCTCGCTCTCTTCAATAACGGAGGCGACATAAAGGAAATGGTGGGAGCAGATGGACGGATACAAAATCTTTTGGTCCTGAATGATTGCGAGCTAAGAACGAATGCTCAAACGATGATGGTGGAGAATGTAGATCCCGCCGCCATTACTCGCACCAGTGGATTTGTGAGTAGTACGGGGGGTGGTCGGCTTGGCCGACGTACGGACCGTTCTGCCAGTTATTTGTTTCCTGTTGGCGACCGCCAGCTCGGGCCTTTCCGATATCGCCCTGTAGAAATCACACCCTCTGGCGCTCCCCATACCTTCCTCGTCCGGTTTGCTAATGTGGATCCTACTACAGAGGGATATGACCGTACCTCGGTCCTCTCGCCTATAGATGAAGCAAACGAGTTCTTTTACCATATTGTAGAGCGATCGGCTGGTAATGATCCCCTTACCCTTCGCATCTGGTACGATGAGGCTAATGATACCTATAAGGATACCCTCTCTCACTGGGAAATACCTGCAGCTCGCTGGGAGGCAATGCCGACCGTCATAAACCGAAGCGCTGGTATTCCTCAAACGGGAATGGCTCAGAGTGCTTACATGGAAGCCTCGGGCTGGACTAACTTCTCGTCTCCCAACTTTGCTTTGGCTCGTACGAGACAGCCCTTTGTTATCTACGTCCCGAATGTATTCTCTCCCAACGGAGATGGAAGCAACGATGAGTTCCTGATATATTATCGTGGCTTTGAGCGAGTACGGTTGCGAATATATGACCGTTGGGGTCTTCTTATCTGGCAGGGAGAACAGGTAGGAGAGGGACCTATTCGGTGGAACGGCCTCACTCAAAAAGGTGAAACGGTGCCTGAAGATGCGTATGTGTTCGTAGTCACGGGGTACTTGCGGGATGGCCGTTCTACTGAAAGAGCTGGAACTGTAACTGTAATCCGATAGAGAACCCAATCTACGCATGATATGACTCAGCGACTAATAATAGGATGCTTTGCGATTAGTTCTCTGCTGGCTCAGGTAGGTATTGGGACGACCACACCTACACACAAGTTAGATGTAGCGGGTGAAGCTCGCATAAGAACCTTGAACCCTCTGGCTCCACCCCTACGATTAGTTGGAGCTAACCCGCAAGGTGTTTTAGGGGAGATTCGGGGTCAGAACTCTGGGGATTTTCTTCAGTGGGATGCAGTGCTGAATCAGTGGGTAATAGCCTCTCCTGCTCCTAACAATGCATGGCTGATTATTGGGAATAGTGGTACGAATCCGAACAATAACTTTCTCGGAACGATTGATAATGTGGATTTGGTGATTCGTACGAATAACTCAGAGCGGATACGGGTCTCAAACACTGGCTTGGTAGGTATTGGAACAGCAACGCCTACGCACCTATTGGATGTAGCAGGTGAAGCTCGCATACGAGCTTTGAATCCTTTATCTCCACCCACGAGGCTGGTTGGGGCTGATCCTCAAGGTGTTTTAGGGGAGATTCGGGGTCAGAACTCTGGGGATTTTCTTCAGTGGGATGCAGCGTTGAATCAGTGGGTAATAGCCTCTCCTGCTCCTAACAATGCATGGCTGATTACTGGGAATAGTGGTACGAATCCGAACAACAACTTTCTTGGAACGATTGATAATGTGGATTTGGTGATTCGTACGAATAACTCAGAGCGCATTCGGGTTTTGAATACAGGCTTAGTAGGTATTGGAACCGCAGCACCCGCTAAGCAAGTACATATTCAGGGGGGTAACAATGGAGGCCTGCAAGTGAATGTGCTGGCAGTAGGTGCAACTAATCTAAGTGCTAATCTTTTCGCCTCGGCTCTAAATAATGCTGGCCAAACCGCCCACGGGATTGAAGTTAGTACGCTCGGTAGCGCCAACTTTTTGATTGGTGTGGGTAGTACAACTAGTCCTGATCATCCAGGTAGCAATGTGGCTCTAAGAGGCATCGCCGAAAATGCTACTGGGCGAGCTATAGGAGTGTGGGGAGCGGTAGGAGACGCTACGCCGTACATCGGTACAGTCTCCTCTTCTTTCTCCGCTGGTGTATTAGCCTATAATCCTAATGCACTTTTGCCCGCTGCTAATGTAATAGCCTCTCCCACGGCCATACCAGCAGCAGAGCAGCGTTTTGCTCTCGTTGCTAAGGGGCATTTCTATCAAGAGGATGGACATCTGGTGGCATCCGGACCTATCTACGCTCCCCTAGCCGGCGGTCCTCCTTACCCTAGTATCCCAGGTTTGCCTCGTGGAGCAGGTAATCGCCTAATCTGGCTGCCTGAACGCTCTGCTTGGAGAGCTGTGGGCATAAACCCGAGACCCGATGATCCGTTCGCCCCTAATCAGGACGACCATGCTAATCCAGAGAACATAGGGTATGCCTCTTTCGCTGTTGGTTTGAATGTACGGGCTTCGGGGACCCTAACCTTCGTAGCAGGAGTTGCCAGCCAAGCCACAGCCACGGGTGCTGTAGCTCTCGGTAAATACGTCTCTACTACTCACCCGGGCTCTTATCAAATCGGGGATGACCCAGGCCCTTTAGGCAGCCGGCCGATCTCGCCGCTGCGCTCAGTCCTGTCTAATCAGTACAGTGTCCGGTTTTATAACGGTTATCGCTTTTTTACCCGTGAGGCTTCCTTTGGACCTTGGAATAATGATCCCTTCCCTACACCAGACCCTACAGCTTCTCCTACAGCCTTCCCTAATCATGTACCCGGAGGCTTTTTCATTGCGGGCATGTATAATCACTTCCGTTTAGGGAGCATTCAGTATGGCATAGGTAACGGTTGGGTGGGGATTGCCACCCAAATGCCTGATGCCCCACTTCATATTGTAGCTACATATGGTCGTGGTATACTCGTGAATGAAGGTTGGATCGCTATTGGAAGAGCTACGCCTGGAACCTTTCCCTCTATACCAGGCGCCTTAGGAAACAGAGGCATATACGTGGAGGAAGGCTTCATAGAAATTAGTGGTCCAGGAGGAGCTTTTCGCGCTAATGGCCAGAATGGACTGACCCAAGTCGTCAATGTAATGGGGAGTAATGGGCAGCCCTGTCAGCTAAACTTCGTGAAAGGCATCCTCGTGGGAACGAGCTGTCCTTAAGGAGTGGCTAGCCTTTTGTATCAACGGGCGAGGGGATGGGGCCCTGTCTCCTCGCCTCCTTGTTTTGTGGAGGCTGTTTATAGACCTATGAAAAAGCTCAGTGTGCTTGCTACATAGCGTTCGCTTCGCCAGAAACCAGGGTATTCATTGTAATCCTCATACGTAGGATGTTCTAAGATAAGGCAGCCTCCTGAGCGAAGCCAGCGGTTCTGAAAGATTAGGGTGAGAAGGTCTTTTTTCTTCCAGTATCGAAAGGGTGGGCCTGCAAAGATGAAGTCTGCTTCGGTGGGCGAGCACCGAAGAAAAGAGATCACATCAACTTGATGCAGTTCAGCTGGCGCCTCCCAATCTCGGAGAAGCTGGCGCAGAGCCTGAGCTGCGCGGTAGTCCTTTTCTACAAATATGGCGTGGGTGGCTCCCCTTGACAGAAACTCTAACCCCACGGCTCCTGTGCCAGCAAATAAGTCTATGACCCGGCTGCCCTCTATGCGCCATCGATGAGACAGGATATTAAAGAGGGCTTCTCGTGCTTTTTCGGTAAGTGGGCGTGTAGGGGCTCCCTCCGGAAAAGGAATGGCTCGCCCCTGCCACTTACCCCGCAGTATCCGCACCAAGCAAGGTCAGCGGCAAAACGTCCTCCACCCCTAATCCTACTTCCCTCAGGGTAGAAGGAGCAGGGTATATCTTGCCTAAGTCCTTGTAGCCTGCACCAAAAAATCGGTACAAAATCGTCGCCACGTAAGGCTTGAGTCCAGAGTATCCAGCTACAGTGATAGCAACTTGGTCCTTGGATATGCCTAAGAGGTTATGGAGGCCCTGGACATAGTATAGCACATCCTCAGCGGTGGCAGAACTAAAGCGATTTACGAAGAGAAGCTGAGCTCCAGCAAAAAGGCAGTAATAAAACGTCCCTAAGAAGAGCCATACGACCCCCGTGTGTGAGCGATGATTGAGGTGATTTTCCATGAGAAAGCGAGTCAGCTGAACATATCGGTGGCTGATGTGGCAATACTGGAACGTGCCCGAGCGTGCCTCAAAGTAGTCATGAAGTTCTTTGGGGAAGAGGGACAGGAAGGCTGCACCACTCCCGCGTAGTACATCTTTGTGAGCTACATAAGGCAGGGCGGTGTCCGAGGCGCGGATATCATAGTAAGCTCGGAGGTAATGAACCTCTTGTCCATCAGGCACATATTCAGCGGGAACTACCATCCACCGGTCACTATCTACGACTACGAGTCCACGGGCAAATCGCTTACGAAGTAAGTCATCTTGCTGCCAAGCTGCTTCTGCGAACTGAGATAGCTCTATGCCGTCGCGGTTTTTGTAAAGGCGGATGAGAAGAGGCTCGTGCTGAGCCGTAGAAATAACATACAGGATATGGTCGGGGTCTATAAGCATGCCCAGGTGATAAATGTTCAGGGAAGCGGTATTCAGAGCGGAGGAGGCATACACATCTTGCAGGGGCAAAGGTTTAGTTATAGCCATAGGATATCAATAGATTTCATTCCCGATAAGGGTGATGGCTTCCCCGAGTAGCTTATCCACATACTCCTTCAAGACAGGTCGAATGCTGGCTACGTCATGCCGAATAGAAAAAGTGATAGGCGGTGGATCGAGAGGCAGGGGAGCAACGAGATAAACAGCTTTTTCTTTGCGATGCGGGGCGCGACGGCGGGAGACACGACGCTTTTGGTACTTGAGGGGCTCCAAGAAGTGAAGGAAAGCCCCCATGACTAGGGTAGCATCTTCGTATCCAGCGTGATGGAGGGAGAATACGAGCTGATACTTCTTGTTGGCAGACAAGGAGAACTTGAGCTTGAACCAGCCGCGAGGTAGTCCTCGGTTGAAATAGTATCCATGGCGGCGAGCGTATTCCACAATATCCGCCGTGAACTGATGGTAGTACGGGGAATCGGGATAGGCCTTAGATACAAGGGCACGGGCGCCGCGTCCTTCCTCCACTTTGAGTTTTTGGTCTAAGTCGGCAGCTGCAGTGCGAAGGATTTCTTCCATATAGTCAAAGACCGTGTAGCGATTATTCATGATCCGTTGAGAGCGTTCTCGGTCATGATGACTTCGCCAGTCAGCGAAACGCTGATTGAAGGCTTGCAAAGCTTCCTCGCGGGTGAGTATATGAGCTGGCGCCCAGCTCAGAGCAAACAGCACGCTCTCTTGAAGACTTTGAACGAAAAGCTGAGCCCACGGCTGGAGGTCGCCTGCGTCAGCTTTTTGGAGGCTACGATAGTAACCGAGGCGCTGAGTGGGTTTGAGGTGTATCCCAGGCAAGCCTGCGCGCCATAGGATGTAGTTAGAAAGCAGAAAGGCTGCTCGAGCATTTCCATCAGAAAAAGGACGGATATAGGTGAGGGTATAATGAGCCCACGCGGCCACAGCTATGGGAGAAGCGCCGGCGGCAAGTTGAGATTGAACCTCGGCTAAAAGGGCGCCAAAAGCCGATTCTACCTCTGTCGGAGAGAGCCCGAGGGTAGGACCATTCACGGCAGCGGTGCGAAAAGTCAAGGGATGCCCTTGGACGCTCTGGAGGACACTCAACAAAGTAGCTGCGTCCAAAACTTCTCCTGCGCGACTCATCTGGTGAAGCTGCTGCATCCCCTTAACGAACCCTTGGAGGGCGTTATGAGCTTCTGAGGCAGAGGGATATACTTCGCTATTGACCAGAGGTAGGCTATCATACGCACTTGCTTTATATAGCTTCCAGGCCTCTGGGCTGAACCGAACCAGACCCTGCAAAGCCAGAAAATCAGCCGCCGCTTGGGTGAAAGCATCCAGCTCATAGAGGCTTTTTTCCCCGCGAGCCTCCAAATGCTGATAGCGAGCAGCCCAAGAGGGGGCTATCAGCTCCCATCTGTCAAAGGGCAGCTCTAACCAGGCAGAGCGAAAGTTGAGTCCATGTGTAGCTAATACAGTACTCATAGCTGCATCTATTCTAATCTAATGCAAAGGTAAAGAGAAAGCGACTTAGGCAAAAGCTGTGAGCTATACGCGACGAGCAAGCTGGCCGCATCCGGCGGCTATATCTACACCCCGACTACGGCGTATAGTTGCTAAGAGACCTCGCTTCATTAGAGCTTGTTGAAACTCTAGCATGCGCCTTGAGGCCCGATACGGTAGCCCTGGCACTGGGTTGTATTCAATCAGATTGACTTTAGCATATAAAGGGGGACTGACGAATGCTCTTAAGGCCTCTGCGTCTGCTGGTGTGTCGTTTATGCCATCCAAAAGCACATACTCCAGGGTTACCCATTCTCGGCGACGCTCACAATAGACTCCGAGGGCAGAGCGTATGTCTTCTAAAGGAATATGAGCCGCCAAAGGAATGAGCTCTCGGCGCTTCTCTGGTATAGCGGTGTGCAAAGAGAAGGCTAACTCAAACGGCTCTTTGCACTCTGCCAGTCGTAGAATGCCCTTGGGAATGCCTACCGTGGAGATGGTAATGCGCCTTGGGCTTAATCCCAATCGCTGTGACAGGCCCTTCAAGGCTTCTATTACGGCTGAGAAATTAAGCAAAGGCTCACCCATCCCCATGAATACCACATGAGAAGTTGGAAGGTTTAGCCTGTAGCGTGCCGCATATACTTGCAGTAGTATCTCATATCCTTTCAGCTGCCGTTCTAATCCCAGCTGGCCTGTTGCACAGAATCGGCAATTAAGACTACACCCTACTTGACTGGAGACGCAAAGGGTATGTCGCTTTAGGTGAGGTATCCATACGGTTTCTACGCTGCCCCCTTCTGGCATGCGCCAAAGAAACTTACGAGTGCCATCCCGGCTCACGCTCTCTCGGATCAGGTGTGGTAGGACGAAATCGAACCGCTCTTGAAGGAGCCTTCGAAGAACAGCGGGTAGGTCGCTCATTTGCAGAGGGTCGGATACGCCGCGCAGCCAGAGCCATCGCATCACCTGCCGAGCATGATAGGAAGGATAGCCTTCTGCCTCCATCCATGCTTCCAGCTCCGCCAAAGAAATAGCCCAAATCGGCGTCCCTACTGCGACCATTTGCTCATTACCTCTAAAAACTCCTCATTATTTCGGGTATGTCGCATGCGATCTAGCAGAAACTCGGTCGCTTCTACAGGCTTCATTTCAGCTAAGAACTTACGCAATAGCCATATTCGTCCAAGCTGAGCCGAGTCTATCAGAAGCTCTTCATGTCGCGTCCCCGACTCTAATACATTGATGGCAGGGAATATGCGCTTGTTGGCGAGCTGACGGTCCAGCTGAAGTTCCATGTTTCCCGTGCCCTTGAACTCCTCAAAGACCACCTCATCCATGCGACTGCCTGTATCAATCAAGGCGGTAGATATGATGGTGAGTGAGCCTCCCTCTTCTATTTTGCGAGCTGCTCCAAAAAATCGTTTGGGCTTATGAAGGGCGGCTGAATCCATACCTCCTGTCAAAATACGGCCAGAGACTGGGGTGGCGGCATTGTAAGCCCTAGCGAGTCGGGTGATGGAGTCTAACAGCACCACTACATCAACTTTAGTCTCAGCGAGCCGCTTGGCTTTCTCAATCACGATTTCGGCGACTTCCACCTGCCGCTCTGCGGGTTCGTCAAAAGTAGAAGCTACTACTTCGGCTGGTACATTGCGGGCGAAGTCGGTAACCTCTTCTGGGCGTTCATCAATAAGAAGTACGATCACATAGGCTTCGGGGTGGTTCTGTAGAATAGCATTAGCTATCTTCTGCAAGAGGATGGTTTTGCCTGTCTTGGGCTGAGCTACGATGAGGGCTCGCTGCCCTTTCCCAATCGGAGCGAATAAATCTACCACCCGAAGGGATAGGTCATTCCCTCCTTCGGATAGCCGAAACCGTTCTGTGGGAAATAGAGGGGTGAGATTTTCCAAGGAAGTGCGGTCCCTTAGGTATTCGGGGGGCAACCCGTTCACTCGCTCAATCTCTACCAGCGTGTAATACCGTTCACCTTCTTTGGGCAGACGAATGCGACCTTCTATGGTGTCACCTGGGCGTAATCCAAACTTTCTAATCAGCGTCTGAGATACATATATGTCGTCGGGTGAAGACTTGTAACTGTAATAAGGCGATCGGAGGATGGCGTGGTTAGTCTTCTTATCCAGCCAGAGCACACCCATGGCGGAGATCGTAACCTTCTCTATTAGTTCTACAAGAGGAGGTTCTCGGGAGGGAGCAAGGGTTTCCTGGGAAGCGGAAAGAGTAGTAGGGGGAGAGGGGGAGACCTCAAAGGACGAGGACTCTACTTGGATTATTTCTTCTTCCGCTTGGATGGTCTCCTCGGGGGGGAGCTCTGTAGGAGAATTGCCTTCATTCGTTACGAGAGAGAGGTTAGGTTCGGCTATCTCCTCAGCCACTTTCTCGGATGAGATGGATAAAAGCTCCCCTCGTTTGAATCGCCGGCGCGGGCGGCGATTCTCTTTCTCAGAGACTTCAGAATCCCCATTTGTAAGAGAGAGGGTGGGAGGGGTGGTCTCCCTCAATAGATTGGCTAAAAGGTCTGCTCGCTTATAAACGAGCTGCTGTATAATGTCCTCATTTTTTAGACGATGCGGTGCAGATAAGCCAGCGGCTCTTGCCTCCTTCAGCAGGTCAGCTCGGTCTAAGCGGCGTAGGTGAGCTTCGTATTCTTGTAGCGTTTGACCTGTTTCGGTCATAGAGACGTTGGGAATGGTCGTTTTGGGAAGGTCTAACTCAAGAACAAAAGTAAGAAAAGTGTGCCATTCGGCGGCGCCTTAGTAATATCGCCCTGTGCATACTGTCATGGTTGTGGACGATGAGCCTACTGTGGTAGAAGCCCTTACGGCTCAACTACTTCCCTTGGGGGTCTGGATAGAGGGGGCCTATAGCGGCGAGGAAGCCCTCTATCTATTAGAGAATCAACCAGCTGTCATCATAGCGGACTACCTCATGCCTGGGATGCGCGGAGATGATTTTCTCATAGAAGCTCATAAACGCTCCCCTGAGAGTCGGCTCATTTTACTTACAGGACAGGCCGGTGCCGAAAATGTTGGAAAAGTAATCAATCAGGCTCGCCTTTTTCGGTTTATCGCTAAGCCGTGGGAGGTGGAAGATTTGCGTCTCACGGTTCGGCAAGCTATAGAAAGCTACGAGACCGAGAAGCATCTCGCAGAGCGTGCCTATTTCACGCAGGGCCTAATCGCTTATCTAAAGGCTCTCTTAGAGTGCCCCAGTATAAATGCTCTAAAAGAGTTAGTTCAGCGTTGGCGAGCTGATTTATTTCCGCCTGATAGACCAAAAACCCTCCCTCGTCAAGAAGCCGAAGAGCTCTTTGCGTATGCTCATGCTCTGCGAGAAAGACACCTACTCCTATTGGAGGAGCTTGAGCAGCAGGTCCAGGCCCGCACAGCTCATCTTATCTCTACTATACAGGAGCTCAAAGCCCTATCTTCTCAGCGAGAAGCATGGATCAAGATTGTCTCTCATGATTTACGCGGTCCCTTGAGCGGACTCAAGCAGCTTGCCGCCCTTCTGCGGTCCAGTACAAGCAATTCCCCGACTTTGACTCGGTATGCCGAGATTTTGGAGAAAAGCCTGTCTGAGTTAGAGCGCTATGTCAAAAACCTTTTAGACCTAAGCCGTCTTTCGCAGCGAGAGATAGCTTTTCAGCCGGAGCATTTTTCATGGGAGGAAATCGCTAAACGGCTCCATGCCCTTATTGCCCCGCAGTTAGAAGCTAAGGGCATTCGCTGGCGCAGTGAGATACAGCCACTTCAAAGCTGGGGGGACCCCGTCTATACCACCGAAGCTCTTTATAACCTCCTCTCTAATGCGGTGAAATTTACACCATCGGGCGGGGAGGTGAGTCTGCGAGTCTATAGAGAGGGGGAGGAAGTCGTAGTAGAAATCAGCGATACGGGTATAGGAATGACCCGAGAACAGCTTGAGAGGCTTTGGGATCCGACTCAGCGGCGTAGTCGTCCCGGCACAGCGGGTGAAAAAGGCACAGGGCTTGGATTGCCCATAGCTTATGCTATCCTAACCCAACAGGGCGCATCTATCGCTGTAGAATCAGCACCTGGACAAGGCACGACTTTTCGGGTGCGCTGGTGTAGCTTTGCCTAAATGCGCATTCTTGTTACAGGCGGAGCGGGATTCATCGGTTCTCACCTCGTAGAAGCTCTCCTCCCTAAGCACGAAGTATCGGTGATAGACAACCTCAGTACGGGCCGGCGCGAAAACCTCCCCCAAGAGGTTCCGCTGTACGAAATAGACATACGGGACAAAGAGGCTCTGTGTCGTCATCTGCTTAGCCATTCATACGATGTAGTGTTCCACTTAGCTGCTCAGATAGACGTCCGTACTTCTGTAGAGGCTCCCTTGAGGGATGCCGAAATTAATATCATAGGCACCCTTCACCTGTTAGAGGCTCTTCGCAAACAGGTCCCTTGGATAGTCTTTGCTTCCACAGGCGGGGCCATCTATGGTGAAAAACCTCAACTGCCTATCCCCGAGTCTGAGGCACCTCAACCTGAGTCCCCCTACGGTATCGCTAAGCTAGCGGGGGAACTGTATATTCGTTCCATCGCTGGGCTGGCTAAAATGCCATATACCATCCTACGCCTCGCTAATGTGTATGGACCGCGTCAGAATCCCCATGGAGAAGCAGGAGTTGTAGCTATATTTACCCATAGGCTTCTGACAAAACAGCCTGTCTTTATTTATGGGGATGGGGAACAGACAAGGGACTTCGTTTATGTGGCAGATGTAGTGTCTGCTTTTCTGGCAGTGCTAAGGTATCCTCAGCGTACTCACAACGAAACTTTCAATGTGGGTACGGGAAAACCGACTTCAGTCAATCGTCTTTATCATTTGATAGCGGCTATGACTGAAGCGGAAAGCGTTCCTACCTATCTTCCGCCCAAGCCGGGTGAGCTCCGCCACAACGCTCTTTCTATCCAGAAGCTGCGAGTAGCTACGGGTTGGCAACCCCGCTATACCCTTGAAGCAGGTATTCGTCAGACGGTAGAGAGCTTTCAGCAGCGACGCCCCTTTTCCAAGTTGTAAATTTTGTTTGAGATATGTTTAGACAGTGGCATGGATTATGTTACTTCGTTGTGAATGCGGAGTATATGGCTGCTTCTGGTGGGAGGGTTCATGTGGGGCCAGAGTTGTATTGTGGCTTCTATGAGCGAAGTAGAATTCAACTACTTTCGCTTAGAGGTAGCCTCGCAGAGTATTGAGTCCAGCCGTATAGCCCTACTAAGGTCGGTCCTGCCTGAGCACTGCCTCTCAGCCGCTCAACTGAGAGACCTTCTTTGGACTTTAGATCATGAGAGCAGTCGGATTGAAGTCTTACGCTTCGCAGCGGATAGAGTCTATAACCCTAAACTTCTACATGATGAACTTCTACCCCTCTTTACCACTGAGAGTGGGCGACGGGAATTTGAGCGCTGGTGGGAGAAATGGCAGAAAAGCCGCACACGTAAATAGTTCGCCCGAATTTGTTCTGCAGGCGTAAAGCTTAGCTCACTACTTTTGTAGTATGCGCTGGCTATGGCTTCCTATTGGACTGATTTGGGCGCAGGCTCCCCGCTATCCTGATAACCCCTACCAAGCTTTATTTGATGCGGCCTATGAGCAGCATCCTTTGGTGCCTCGGGGGGTATTGGAGGCAATAGCGTATACCCAGAGCCGCTTTCAACCTCTTATTCCGGAGGAAGCTTGTACTGGAATGCCCCAAGGATGGGGGCTTTTCGGCTGGATAGAAAATGGTAAAGGCTACTTTCGTGAGAATCTTCGCTTAATAGCTCAGCTATCGGGTTTCTCTACTGGTGAGCTTAAGGTCTCACCGGCTCTACAAGTAGAAGGAATGGCTCGCGCCTACGAGGCTGTCCTAACCCAGAAGAATATTTCCCCCACTGATTATGCAGCTCAGTCGTCTATTCTGATAGAACTGGGCTATCTACCGCAGTTGACGAATTCTGTTGATGACTTTGCCCAGCAAAGTGAGCTTTTTGAGATATATCGCTTTCTCACAAGCCCAGAGGCATCTAAGAAATATGGATTTACGCCTTGGCCTATTCGTTTGGAGGATTTTTTCGGCGATAACTACCCCGTCCTTTCCTCCAGCTGGGTCATAATATCTGAAGACGAAATCCACACTAAGGAGGGTATCCCCTATCGTACGACCAGCAATACGGACTACGCAGGGGCTATATGGAATCCCGCTGCGAGCTGTAACTATAGCACTCGTCCTGCTGGAACGACTATCTCGCATGTGACCGTTCACACTGTCCAAGGCTCTTATGCTGGATGTATCTCGTGGTTCAAGAATTGTGATGCAGGAGTATCGGCCCATTATGTCTTGCGCTCCTCTGATGGACAGATTACCCAAATGGTTAGAGAGGCTGATAAGGCATGGCATGTGGGTTCGGAGAATAACTACACCATAGGACTAGAACATGAGGGTTTCATCAATAATCCAAGCTGGTATACCAACGCTATGTACCTTGCTTCGGCTGCTCTCGTTCGGGATATTTGCCAGAGAAGGAACATTCCCCGAAACTCTGTCTGGTTTGGCAATGCTTGTTCTGGAAGCACCTCTTCATGTCTTGTCAAGAGCTGCATCCGCATCAAAGGACATCAGCAGTACGACAATCAAAGCCACACCGATCCGGGTCCGCACTGGAACTGGGACTATTACTACAGGTTGATAAATGGTCCCAGCTATGCTATCCACCAGACGCTTACTGCTCCGTCAGGCACTGTGTACGACCCAGGGGGGCCGACAGGTGCCTACAGCAACAACCAGCGCTACTTTATCAAGATAGCTCCACCAGGGGCTACAAGTATAACCTTGACCTTTCAACAGTTTAACCTGGAAAATAACTTCAATAGCAGTCCGCGAGGAGGTGATTACTTGTACATTTATGATGGCGATACAGTTACAGCTCCCCTGCTCAGGCGACTGACAGGTACGACCTTGCCAAACCCCGTAACAAGCACGGGTGGTGTCATTTTATTGGAGCTGCGCTCAGATTGTTCTAATCCTATGGCTGGCTGGCAGCTTACCTATAACGCTACTTTTGGAGGTGGGGGAGGTGGGCCTGATCAGACTCCTCCCTTAACTAACATTGGACCTGCTCCCGATTGGGTGACTGGTAACTTTCCTCTCTCTTTTCAAGATAGCGATAACGAAAGCGGCATAGAAAAGGCTTATTACCTTGTCATGTACGATAGCGCCGGCGATTGGCGGTCTAACCCTGAGCGAGGCTTTTTCAGCGAGAACTTCGTTGGCTCGGTCCTTCATCCAGAATGGACACCTGCTGTAGGAACTTGGCTAATGTTCGACCCAGGGAACGGCGACCCAGTCCTTCGCCAGATGGATGAAACCTCTGCTCAGGCAGGTAATACTAACCTATACGCTTACTTGCGTCAGAATCTCTCTAACCGCTATCTTTATCACTGGGCTGGACGGTTTGTTGGAGGAACTTCTACTAATCGCCGAATGGGTCTGCATATTTTTGCTGATGACCCGAGCGCTACAAATCGGGGCAATTCCTACTTTGTCTTCTTCCGCTTGGATGGGCAGTCTGTTCAGCTGTATAAGGTTACTAACAACTCGTGGGGAAGTGGTCCGGTAGCTCAGGTATCTTACCCTTTCCAAGCTGGGACTTGGTATGACTTCAAGTGGAGCTACGACCGCATTACAGGCGACCATCGTGTCTATATCAATAACGCTCTTGTGTTGAGCTGGAAAGACTCTAATCCGATTGCTTCAGGTAGCTATATCTCCTTGCGTACAGGCAATGCCATCGCCGAGTACAATAACATCAAGGTGTATCGTACTCGCCCGATAAATGGTACGGTAACGATTCGGGTGGGGCCGGGGGATACGGCAGATATACGGCGACAATCAGAGAACCCTTCACATTATGTAGCCCGAATCCGTAGTATAGCTCAGGATTCAGCGGGCAACCTATCCTCTACACCGGCTCGGGATGTGCGAGTAGATTGGACACCTCCTACGGGGGCTGGGTATGTAAGAGATGGAGAAGACTTGGCGCAAGATACAGATATAGTTGCCCAGGATACCCTCTTGCTGGCAAGCTGGGGCATGGCTGAAGATCCTCAATCGGGTATTCAGGCTTATGAATACACCTTGGCCACTGCTGTGGGAGACTCTAATATCATAGGCTGGACGAATAGCTCTGGAACCAGTTACTTAGCCGAACCGCTTCCTGGAGGGACTTTGATTTCTAATCAGACCTATTATGTCGGCATTCGTGCCATAAACGGCGCAGGTCTGCGAGGTCCATCGGTGTATTCCGATGGCTTTATCTACCAACCGCTCTCATCGGGTTTTACGTTCATTCTCTCTCCTAATCCAACCCATGGGTCTGCTATGCTCTGGGCGCTACAGTCCGAGCGGAATGTACCCTATACGGCTCGCATATATTCCCTCTTAGGGGCTTTAGTCTGGGAGGGTCGAGGCTCCACAAACCTTCCTCTGGTCCTTCCCGAGGTACGGGCAGGGGTGTATGGGATACAGATTACTTTGGATAGCGGGGAGAGGACTACCTTGCGCTGGCAGGTCTTGGAGTAGGGTGTGTGAGTATTTGCACTTCTCAGTCGTGAGGGGACCGATAGGCGTGGGTTTGCATGTCGGTGGAGCCTGCTACCCGGATGCTCGCAATAGGCCCTAAATCGGTTTTGCTGGTGCGGGTTCTCTCACGCTTCATCCATGCCCAGGTACAGACTTAGCTTCATGCGGAAGTCGCTTAAGAGTCTTAGGTCTCTGGCTTCCATGGCTAGGCGGTGTCCTTCTCGGAAAGCTTCTATAGCTTCTGGCTCGCGACCGAGGTTCTCATATAGCAACCCCAACTGATAATAAGTCGCATAATAGGTGGGTGAACGCCGTAGAGCCTCTTTGAAGGCCTGTTCCGCTTCAGACCAGCGCTGCTGTCCGGCTAAGTATACCCCCAAGGTATGGGCCCAAAACGGGTCTGATTCGTCCATCTGCATGCGAGCTCTTAGCTCTCTCTCCCTATCCATGGTGGAAAGATACAACCTTTGACTACATGGTTACTCTCTCGCCTTTACAAGAAGGTTTGGGGTTTGTTTTAGTAGGCTTCTGGTTGGGCTACATAGGGTATCGCATAGAATACCACCGTGCGCCTTTCTGGCTGTACTTTGTCTTGATAGTCAAGGTATTAGCTGGTTGGGGGGTAGGGTGGCTATACGCCAACTACTATTGCCATGGCGACATTCTAAAGGCATACCTAACGGCGGGACGACTTGCTTATTACTTAGGCACAGCTCCAGCGGATGGGTTGGCTCTCCTTTTCCGAGAGTTTTCTTCGTCATGGGAGGCTCGCGGGTGGGAGATTTTTTTCCGAGATATACGCTTATACGGCTATGATTATGAATGGAGTGAGCCCAGCAACTACTTCTTTTATCGCTTGCTGGTACCTCTATACCTTGCGGCAGGCGGAGGATATTACGGGCTTCAAGGGCTCATGGCCCTCGCTGGAGGGCTTTTAGGGTATGCTGCTTACCGCCGTTGGCAGAGGGTAGGCGCGCTACCCGAGAGGTTTTGGATAGTCTGGTTCCTTATGCCCAGTGCTCTGGTCTGGACCTCCGGGGCGCTGAGAGACACTCTGGCTATCCCTTTACTCTTATATGGGACGGCTTGGGTTGCTTCGGTTCATTCGATCAAGGATATGGGCGGAGCAGCTGCGCTGCTTCTGCTTGCTTTCCTGCGACCAGAGGCTTTACCTATTGCAGTGGTCATGGGCGCCCTCTATCGCTGGAACAGTCGCTGGCTTCTTCTCCTGGTAGTCGGTGTCAGCATTGTTTTATTAGGGAAAGTTATCGGCCCTTGGTGTTATACCTATCGGACGGAAGCATTAGACCCTCGGATACATCCAGAGGTGGTAGAGGGTAGTGTATTTCAGCTTGCTTATGAACCGAGCTTCTGGGGCAGTCTTATGGGGTGGCTCAAAGCGATACCCTATGGACTCCTTGGCCCTTTTCCCGGACAAGTCAAGAAGATTTTACCGCTCTTTTATATGGTTGAGGTGTGGGTTTTGGCAGGCTTGGGAGTCTACTGGGCGGCCCGGGCGCAGTGGACCCTGCGGGCGATCCTTCTAATCCTGGGGGGCACCTTCATCGTAGGCGTTATTGCGATGGCAGTGCCTTTTTGGGGAACCTTAGCGCGGCAAAGGCTATACGGCTTATACTTTATCGCTATAGGGGTCGGATTGGCGGTGCAGCCAACTTTCCAGAAGGGTCAGCACCGCTCGAGCGAGTCTTAACTCGCTTTCCTCAGTCAGACCGGCTATATGAGGCGTAAGCAGCACGGCGGGGTGGCGTCTGAGCTGCTCCCAGACTGCATAATCTGGGGGGGCTAAGCGTTCTGGTGGTTCATAGGGTAGAGTGTCTAATGCGACTCCCCACAGCCGTCCTGCTAATAAAGCTTCTAAGATAGCCGAAAGCTCTACGATCTCCCCCCGAGCTGCGTTAATTAGAGCTACTGGACGCTGGAAACGCCTCAGGAAGTCCGCATTCACTAAGCCCTTTGTTTCGGTGGTCAGAGGTATATGGAGGGAAAGGACATCGGCTTCTGCGAAAATCTCCTCAAGCGTCGTTTCCCTGATCCCAAATCCGCCAAATCCCCCTTTGTATTTATCGTAAGCCAGTACTCGGGCGCCCAAAGCTGCAAGAAGGTAAGCGGTACGACTTCCGTTCTGCCCGAAACCTATAATCCCCACCGTCAGAGACCCCAGCTCGCGACCCATGCTGTTTCGACGAAGCCATCTGCCCGATTCCTTTAGGTGGTGATGAGCAATCAAGAATCGTCGCGATAGCATTAGTAGGGCAGTCAGAACATATTCAGCAACGGGGAGAGCATTAACATGAGGGGTACTGTATAGCTTGATACGGCGCCGCTTAAGAGCTTCTTTCTCTATGTGATCTACCCCTGAGCCCGCCCGAATAATGAGCTGTAACCGATGGGCTTTCTCCAGCAGCGCCTCCGTTACCGCAATCGTCCCTCGCATGATCCAAACTTCTGCTTCTGAAATGGCGTCGTAGAGTAGCGCCGGTGAAGGATTCTCAATATGCGTTAGATGTATCGTAGGGTGCTGACGCAAGCTCTCAACCAAAAAGGGATGGTAGCTTTCCGTCAGGAGCACCGAAATGGGCATAGTATAGGAATGTATGCGCTATAGTCTGGAGGTTGCGTGTGAGCTGAGGCAGTTTTTCTTTCGGAATAGCCGCTAAACGGAGCTGTTCCTCTTTTGTTTCTCGGATTGGGTCCGCTTGGTATGAGTCTATGAGGGGTTTGGGGACCTGAAGGCGAGCTGCAAAGAAGTAGCCTTCTTCTCGCCATATAGCTGGCGAGGGGTAGAGGCTGTGAGGTGTGAGGGGTATGATATCGTCTTTAGTGAGAAGCCAGCCGGTTTCTTCTGCCAGCTCACGGAGAGCCCCTTCTATGGGGTCTTCTGAGGGCTCTATCATACCAGCTGGATGTTCATAAAACACAGCAGAAGCAGCGGTACGGTACTGCCGTACAGTGAGAAAGTATTCTTCTCCAGAAGGAAGGTAGAAAACGAGACATACAGCACTAAAAACCCCCCTATGAACAATAAGTCGTTTTTCATGGGTAAGTTCTTCTACGGTTAGGAGGGGGAGCTTCAGCAGAAGGCGAGACTCAGGCAGTCCCATTCCTTACAGGTTGTCCTGTCACAAAGGCTCCTGAGATAATCAGTCGTAGAGCATCTGATCCTCGCATCTCTAAGGGTATTACCTGGTCGCGGGGTAGAAATATAACTTTACCTGTTAGGGCAGCAAAGGCGAAGGGAACAAACACAGCGACAAGATTATATCCCGGTAGAGGTTGCTCATGGGTCAAAAACCCCACATAGTAGACGGACGAGTTCGGATCTAAGCGAAAAAGCACAGGATAGTCAAATCGGTAAGAACGACGTGAGGTATCTACAAGCTCTCGAACAGAGCTGTATAAGAAGCCGATGAAAGGTATTTTGCGGATTCTCTCTTCCACAGAACCAATAAGAGTCGGGCCTAACCAGTGCGTGCCGATATAACCGAGTGCCGTCAGCGCCACAATAAGAAGGAGAATACCCAACCCTGGAGTGCCTGTCGGTAGGATATTATCCAGCCAGTTTAGGATAAGCCAGAGAACATAGATGGTTGCTATTGCAGGAAGGAAAAGGAATACCCCTCGTAAAAAGTATCTAAATAGGATGCGAAGAGTCCGTCTGAGGACTACAGCTACGCGAGAGGTATCCATGATGGTTTAGAGTTTTTCCTCGGGGTGTCCGTTTGCGGAGGCGGGGTCTAAGACGCGCAGGAGCCGTGGCAGGCGCCCCATAGAGGCGATTTCGCGCCATGCTTTCTTAACCTCCTTGGCGATGAAACCAAAATAAACCTTGCCGCTTTCTAAAGAGGTAAGTACGCCAGATTTAGCGAGCACGGTAGCTCGGGCTCCGATGCGAATGCCACTGGGCACCCCTACTTGTCCCCACAGAACAACTCCATCTTCAATAATGCAAGTACCAGCGATACCCACTTGAGCCGCTATTTGGCAGTTTCGTCCGATGAAGGTATCATGGCCGATCTGAACGAGGTTGTCAATCTTCGTGTGGTCGCCGATGTAGGTGTCCGAGGTAACGCCGCGATCTATGGTTGTGTTAGCACCGATTTCTACATAGTCGCCGATTACTACACGCCCTTTGCTCAAAAGTCTCTCAGACCCCGCTACCGTGCGCTTGTAGTAAAAGGCTTCGCCCCCGATAACACACCCCGACTGAATAACGACATGTGAGCCAATATAAGTGTGAGGGCCAATGACGACTCCTGGATAGATAATCGTATTTCGTCCGATATAGCAGTGGGGACCGATGACAGTATTATGTCCGATTTGGCAGCCGGGCTCTATGTAGGTTCCTTCACCAATGATGACATTTTGTCCTATTTGCACGCCGGGGTATTCGAGTCGGTCAGGCGGGAAAGTCACGGGCACGCTGGGACGGAAATGCTCTAAAAGCTTGTTGAAACTGCGGAAAGGAAAAGGGGTGTAAATCAAGGCTTTACCAGGGGGCGGATCAACCTCTTGATTGATGAGTATAACGGAGGCTGGGCTCTCCAACGCTCGGCGTAAGTACTTAGAGACATCGGTGAATGTGATATCTCCCGGTTCTACCCGATGAATTTCGTTGATGCCCGTGGCTAACACATTCGGGTCTCCGACCAAAGAACCTCCCACGAGATTGGCGATCTCGCAGGCTTTATGGGCGGGTATCTTCATGGGATTGAAAGTTTTTCCAGAGATAGGAAGGGACAGGGAGGGGATCACGCTGGACGTACTTAGCGGTTTGGCGCTGCATATAGGAAGTTTCTACTGCTCCTGCCAAGGTAAAAAATATAAGCTGTCCAATAGGCATTCCCGGATAAACCTTTACGGGGTGGATTACCGAGATTTCAAGGGTCCAGTGATTACAGAAGCCGATGTCGCCTTTACTGGCTGTTGAATGGATTTGGATGCCTAAGCGACCGACACTACTTTTACCCTCTAAAAAAGGAACATAGGCATGGCTCTCCGTGTATTCCTCTGTAGCTCCTAAGTATAGTACGCCGGGCACGAGATAGAGACCTTGAGGGGGAATCTTAATAACCATGGAGGGTACTGGCCGGCTGGCGTCTAAGGTCGGCTGGGCATACACTCGTAAATAAGGGCTAAGATGAACATCGTAGCTGTTGCTTCCCAGAGCTTCCTGTCTGAATGGTTCTATCCGCAAGTCCCCTCGCTTCAGAGCCTCCATTATTTGAGTATCTGAGAGGATCATAGCTTCTCAGCTATTTTAGATGCCCAGAGGGTCTTTGGTGTGGGGGTGCCTGATTTGGAGGTTGGAGAAGTCGAACTACTTGAAGTCGGAGGCAGAGTGGGTAGTTGGGTAAGCTGCTCTAATCGTTCTAACTGCAAGGTCAAGAAAGCTCGAAGCTCTAAAAGGATATCTTGGCGCCGCTGCTGAAGGACCTGAATAGCTTCTTCAAGCTGAGCTTTTTGTCGCTGAACGGTCGCAAGGAGCTCGTCAGCTTTTCGCTGAGCTTCTTGCAGGATGAGCGAAGCGTTTTTTTCAGCGTTTTGAAGCGTGAGGCGACTGGTCTCCTCCGCTTGTAGAAGGGTCCGCTGAAGGATATTTTCCATTTCTCTGTATTTGGAGAGCTCTGCTGAAAGCTGCTCCACTTTCTGCTTTAGAGCATGCTTTTCTTCTAAGAGAGCTCCCCAAGCCTGAGCTACCTGACGCAGAAAGGTTCGGACCTCTTCAGGGTCGTAGCCGCGTAGGGACCGGTTAAAAGTTTGGTTTTGGATGTCTATGGGGGTCAGCATAGCCCAGAGACGGCAAAGGTATCAAAAACCGTGCCCGTCCTCAGACTGGTATCAAGGTGGGGTGAGCAACCCGCTCAAATTCCTCTCGGTACTTCTGGACGATAGCGCGGATGGGCCAGACGGCTGCATCAGCCAAGGCGCATATCGTACGCCCTTCTATTTGATTAGCGACCGAGAGCAGTCTATCTATATCAGCGTATGTAGCAGTACCTTCTAAGAACCGGGCTAAGATTTGCTTCATCCACCCTGTGCCTTCTCGGCAGGGGGTGCATTGTCCGCAGGACTCATGCTTATAGAAGGCAGCAATACGATAAGCGAAACGCACCATATTTGTCTCCTCATCTAAGACGAGCATGCCAGCTGTGCCCATCATGGAGCCGACCTTGCGTAAGGCATCAGCGCTCATGCGTACGCCCTCTATTTCATCAGCCTTCAGAATGGGTGTAGAAGAACCGCCAGGCACTACCCCCTTGAGTTTTCTTCCCTTGCGGATGCCGCCTGCCACCTCGTATAGGAGGTCTGTAATCAGCATGCCGCTAGGATATTCATAAAGGCCTGGGCGATTGACATGACCGGAGATGCCGTATAAGATAGGGCCAGGGTGTTCCGGAGCCCCTATCTGTGCGTAAGCGGAAGCACCCATGCGTAAAACAAGCGGCACATGGGATAAAGTCTCTATGTTGTTGATGGTTGTAGGAGCTCCCCAAACCCCTTTCTGAGCTGGGAAAGGGGGCTTGTAGCGAGGATAAGCGCGTTTGCCTTCTAAAGATTCCATCAGCCCGGTCTCTTCTCCGCAGATATAAGCTCCAGCCCCCCGATGTATATAAAGCTGAGTACTAAATCCGCTTCCCAAGATGTTATGTCCGATATATCCCCGCTGATAGGCCTGATCAACGGCTCGTTGCAGCTTATCTATCCAGTCGGCGTATTCCCCTCGGATATACACGTATATCGCATCTATCTGCATCGCATAAGCCGCTATAAGGCAACCCTCTATAAAGAGGTGAGGGTTGAACTCCAATAAGCGGCGGTCTTTGAAGGTGCCGGGCTCAGACTCATCTCCATTAGCGAGGAGGTAGCGAGGCAAACCCTCCTTTTTAGGGGGCATGAAGCTCCACTTCAAACCTGCATTGAAACCGGCCCCCCCTCGGCCTCGGATATTAGCGGCTTTGACTTCTTCTATGACCTGAGCTGGCGTCATCTCACGCAAAACCCGTCGAAGCTGCTCATACCCTCCGTGGGCTTCATACACCTCTATCTCCTGTAGGTTAGCTATTCGAGGCAGAAGAAGCGGCTTGTAAGTTCGCCATTCCATATTCCAAAGTAAAACATTTTTCCTATTTCAGGCTGCGTGTTGATGAAACAGCATGCCCCACTATGACTTCCTACCTTCGTTGTATGGAGCATTGGGGTAGTCGCTTGGGAGCTTTGGTAGCGCTCATAGGGGGTGCGGTAGGGTTAGGCAATTTTTTACGCTTCCCCTTTCAAGCCGCAAAGTGGGGAGGAGGGGCCTTTCTCATCCCCTACTTCGTAGCTTTAATAAGCGTAGGTCTACCCCTCGTGTGGATGGAAATGGCGCTTGGACGAGCTGGAGTCCACTCTAAAGGCCGAAGCGCCCCAGAGCTCCTTCAGAGCCTACTCGGGCGTAGAGGATGGTACATCGGACTCTTAGGTGTTTATGGTAGCATAGCAATAGGGTCGTATTACGCTTACCTGACAGGTTGGACGCTAGGCTATGCGTGCCATGCAGTTCTTGGGAGTTTTTCGGCTTTATCCTTGACAGAGGTTGCGGGCTTTCATCGGCGATTTTTGGAGAGAGAAGCGGTAATTTTCTGGTTCATCACATGGGTTCTGACAGGGCTAATCCTGAAGCGGGGCCTGCGAAGGGGATTAGAATGGCTAAACTTATGGGGTATGCCGATGCTTTTTGTATTAGGGATAGGGATAGCGGTGGGTGCGGTATTCCTCGGCTCAACGGAGCGATGTCCTACCTGTGATGCCAGCTTAGGCATAGCCTACCTATACACGCCCCGATGGCAGGAGCTGTATCGTCCGGCGGTATGGCTTGCTGCTGCTGGTCAAGTATTTTTTTCTATTGGGGTGGGTTTTGCGATGTATCCCGTATATGCCGCTTCCGCTCGACGTCTTGATCCGCTTCGAGAGGGTACGCAAACTGTATTAGCCAACACCTTGGCTGAAGTGGGACTAGGGGGACTTATTGTGATACCTATAACAACGGCGTTTTTGGGTTTGGAGTACGTACAGCGGGAAGCTGGGTTCGGAATGGGCTTCACTGTAATGCCGTATGTACTTAGAGAATGGGGGGGACGGGTGCTTATAGCAGGTTGGTATGTCCTCCTGTTCTTAGCGGCTCTTAGCTCTCTATTGGCTATGGGATGGGTGGCTTTGACCTGGTTATCGGGGAGCTTAGGCGGGGAGCCGAGTCGGTGGACATGGCTTATGGTAGGAGGCATGGCGATTTTAGGGGTGCCCGTTGTACTGGGGTATCAAAGGGGCACCTTAGAGCTTTACGATCAGGTGGCGGGTACACTTGGGCTGACCGTGGCGGCTTTAGGGCACTGGTGGGCTTTTCATAAAGCTCATGCATGGAAGGCTGTTGAAGCAGAGACCTCTTATGCCTTAGGGAAAGGGCAGTGGTTCTTACTTCGGTGGGTAGCGCCTATTTTTCTGATTACGCTTCTTATAGCCAATGTGTTACAACCTCAAGACGGCGATTGGGCTGCATCGGTGGAAGTACTCTTTCGGGAGGGGCGCTGGCTTTGGTCAGATGAGGCATTGCCCCTTCAAGTTTGGCGCGCTCTGAGTCAGTCTAGTTGGAGCCTAGTTGGAGCGGTAATGCTTGGATTACTTGCTGTGGTGCTCGTAGCTTTGCGTAGGCGTGCTTGAGAACCAATGGGACTGGCGAGGGCTCTGGCTTGGACTGCCTCGGATAGAGAAGCGTTATCTACGAGTTGCGTTCATTTTGCTATGTAGCGGGGTTGTATGGGGTGTCGGGGGATGGATTTTTCGCTATGACTTTTCGGAGGCTATCGTGCCCCTTACCTTTCAAGAGGAGCGCATAGAGTCCATCCAAGAGGTGGAAATAAACTTCCGCACATATCTCATAGAAGCGCCTGTGCGTCAGGCGTTTGAGGTGGATGCGGTAGATATTCTACTTCCTCGCTGGCAGAGCTTTGGGGTAGGATGGGCTTTAGTCGTGATTGGATGGGCAGCTCTTCTTGCGGCAGCAACCCGAGCTGAGGGATTTTTACCATATCTGGTCTATTTTGCTTGGGCTGCGTGGGTTTTTCTGAGTGGTAGTGCCCAATCTTGGGCTGGGGTAGACCCCTTCTACATCGTGTCGCTGGGCTTGGCCTTGGTGGTGCTTCTACCTATCTACCTTGTGGGTGCGGGCATTTGGCAACTGAGATTGGGACCGACGGCTCTGCTAAGTCTTTTCCTTGTCGGAGGGGTTTTAGGACTTCCAGCTCTTTGGCGAGGGCCGGTGGTTTTATACGATGGTTTATCCCTAAATGGAGTTCTAACCTATGCAGCGGGTGGAGTCGTTGGGCTCCAGATACCTATCGCTCTTTTGACGGTGCTTGTTTATCCATCTGCTGTGCGGCGCCGTGGGATGATAGGCTTGAGCATGATATTAGGGGTAGGTGTTGGACTTATAATCTTGCTTGTCTTTCTGCCGTTAGAGGAGGCTTACACTTTGGCTGTTCTTCTGATGGCAGGGGGGACTTTATTAGCCTTGGTGGGGCTACAGCCTTATTATCCCATCTTGGGTTCATCGCTGCGCCATCCAGCGGCCTTTTTTTGGGGTTGGGTGGGATTGGGGCTTATTAGCTTAGGGGCCTTCGGCTATCATGGATGGAATCATCAGGACATCTACACCTACCGAATGGCTGGATTGTGGCGTGCAATGCTGGTGGGGGGTACAGGGGGCATAATGTTATACTTGGTGTGGAACTTCCTGCCTCTGTGGCGGATAGGAGCGATGACCTACTGGGACTTAGCCCGTAGTGCGAGGCTACCCCTCGCCCTGGTGTACTTCTTGAGCCTGGGAAGCACCATATTCGTAGAAGCTCAAAATGACTGGCCTACGACGCGGCTGCCTGCTCGCCTTTATGCAGTGAGCCGAGCAGAGTCCGCCCTCATAGCAGGGCGATGGGATGAAGCCGAAGCCCTTTATCGTGAGGCCCTTTACCTCCTACCATACGAAGCTAAAATCAACTACAACTTAGGGCGATTAGAAGCTCAGCGCCGTGAGGCCGTCGAACGCGCTACCGAACGGTACGAACGCTCTATCCTTAGCAAACCCTTTTTACCAGCCGCCCTTCAGGCCTCTGTGGTCTGGTTGGCTATGGACCGCCCCCTTCGGGCACTTCAACTCCTCCAGCGATACTATCATCGGTTCGGGGGCGATGCAGGGGTATGTAATCAGCTTGCTTATGCCTTCTACAAGGTGGGTCAGTTAGACTCAGCGGCCTACTATTGGAAGGAGGCGATCCGACGCGCCCCTGGAGAGCCCCGAGCGTATGCTCATTTGGCTATCTTATATGCCCGCTACGACAAGCCAACTTGGGCAGCTACCGTAGCCCGACACATTGTAGAATGGAAGTCCCTATCCCCTGCTACCCAAGAGAACTTAGCCTACCTTCGCTTACGTGGGCTCCTTAAGGAGGGGCGGTTTCGCGGCTGGAACGCTCAATGGCTTGGTATGGACGAGGACACTACCGCTTTGGGGCGATTTATCTCGGCTATCCGACGGTATAAGTTTGAAGATGCCATGGGAGCCTTGGCTTACTTCAAGGAAAATGACCCTGAGTTGGCTCCTCGGGTAGCTAGGCAGTTAGGCTTGATGCTGCTAAGGATAGGAAGCTCGCGTCGTGCAGCAGAGATATTTTTGTCGGCTGGGACGCCCGTGGACTCGCTTTACGCGGGTTATGCTTTGGCTGAGAGTCAGTGCTGGGATGCAGCTTACGCGCTGATCAGTCGGCTTTGGGGAACCTATCCTGAGCTGGAGGCTGCCGCCCGCCGAGAAATAGCCCTACTTCTCATGGCGGCTGGACGTCCCCAAGAGACTTCCCTACTTGAACCCGCAGAAGGGTGGAGCGACTCTGACTTCTTGCGCTTTGGGTATTACGCTTACCTCCGAGGAGATATTCAATCCCTTGTGGCGGTGCTGCGTCCTTGGATAGACCGAGGAGCTGTCTATGATGCCCCGTATGAGTGGGTGGCTCGCCTCTTCTTAGCGCAGAAGGACACCAGTGGAGCTGAGGAGAATATTCAGAGTGGCTTATCTCGGGTGCCCCACTCTGTGCGCCTGCGTCTGCTGAAAGCTGAAATGGCTTATCGGCGCGGCGAGATAAGCTCATTCCAAAGTCTTTTGAACTCAACCCGTTTCTATCTCCGTACGATGGAAGATAGCCTAAGGTGGTCGGCCCTTAGTTTGGAGCACGCCTCTTCGGCTACCGTTATTCAGAATTTTCTTAGCCGGTTCCCGTATTATGTGCCTGCTCAGGTACGCTGGACGCAACTCCTTTTAGCTGATGGTAAGGTGGAAGAAGCCCACGAGTTTGTCAGCAAAGCCTTAGATGTAAATCCTTACGTCCCTGAGCTATGGCGGCTGTACGCCGAAACAGCCGAGCGGCTTGGGATGAAAGAGGAAGCCGACTTTGCCCGTAAAAAACCCGATCCATGTCCGTCTGTGCTATAGCTTATTCGGGCAGAGGGCGTTTGGCGGCGGCTGTGGCTCACTACCTTCAGAAACGTGGAGTTTCTGTCATAGGTATCGTAGATCGCCCCTCGGCCAGTGTCGCTGCCCTAAGTTCCATGGGCCTTGAAGTCTTTCATATTCAGAACCAAGCAGTTGAGTGGTTGGAGGTTTGCGAGACCCATCAAGTGCGTCTCATAGCTTTAGCGGGTTTTCTGGCCTTAGTGCCTTCCGAAGTAGTTCGGCAATATACGGGGCGGATTTTGAATAGCCATCCCGCTCTACTTCCTGCCTTCGGGGGGCCAGGCATGTACGGTTCGCATGTTCATAAGGCGGTGGCTGCTGCTGGAGCGCAGGAGAGTGGATTTACGATTCACTATGTAACCGAGCGATACGACGAAGGGCCCATGATTTATCAGGTTCGTCTCCCAGTGGGAGGTCTTTCGGCGCATGATATAGAAGCGTTCGTTCAAGCTACCGAACGTGAAGTATATCCTGCTATCGTTTATCGTATTTGGTGCGCAGAAGCCGAAGTCCCAGCAAAATCAGAAACAGAGAGGTAAGCATCCATCCAACTCCTTGCAGAATCGTGAGCCGCATATCAATAGGAGGAATCAAGCGGCGCTTCGGTTGAGTACCTCTAATCAAGGGGCTGGTATAGGCTTCCACGGCCTTAGTGAATGCTTCTATGCGCAGGTAGGTATCCTCTGCTTGGGGATGATAAGAGAGGGTATCTGTTTGATAGGCAGTAGACCTTACTTGTCCGCCTTGTCCCACTATGCGTAAGCTATCTACGGGCATAGAGGTTTTTACCTCCAGCATAGAGTCCCCACGCATGGTGATTCGGGAGAAGAGAGGGTACTCGCTGGATTGTAGGGGGAAAGGTGTGCGATTCTTGTATCCTACTGTACGACCTACTAAGAGAGCTTTTCTAAGACTCTCTTCAGATGCCGAAGATGGAAGAGCTATCTCGGTCCAGCGGCTCATCACCTCATGAAGGTTATAGACATCGTGGGCATTGTCGCTGCCAAGTATGGAAGCATAATGTCCGGAGGATAAAGCGCTGTCCCACTCCGCTACCGAATCGCCATACCGATTGAGTACTTCTATGGCATCATAGCCTCCCAGCTTTGCCAATTCATCTCCAGTGTAGCTATGAAGGAAACGGGGGTGAGCGACAACTAAAAACGGCGTGGTAGGTCTGAGAAGTTTTAGGATGTGCTGTTTAGCAGAGAGGCTCTGGTAAAGGGGATAGTCCCACCAGCGTACCTTTTCTGCCCAAAAACATAGTTGATGAACCTTTCCCACACTCCATCCGTGTTCGTACAGTGGGATAGGGCTATGGGGATTGATTCGCTGATAGTCGGCGATACCCACCCACCTGTACCCCAAGCTATCATAAACCCGCTGAATCTCAGCAGGGGACTGGTGACCGTTGGTAAGGCCTCCCCAAGCGTAGCTGTGAATATGAAAATTAGCCCGAGTCCAGGTTAGTGTCTCGCCTTCAAAGGGGTTGTACCATCCTTTTCCTCTGAATGGTGTGGGCTGGTCGTCAAAGCGATATACGGGCGTCAGACCTTGAAGGAGGGCTAAAGCAGCAGCGAGAAGGAGAAGGATTCCGAGGGTTATTCTAAGCCAGTGCACGAAGGGCCTCCACAAGACGGGGTAACCCCGCCTGAATCTCCGCCAGAGCGACGGCGTAGCTTATGCGCACATGCTTATTAGAGCCAAAGCCAGTTCCGGGTACCACAGCCACGCCTTGTTCTAATAGATAGTCGCCTAAAGCATCGGCGTCCAGAACGGTTTGACCTGTAGGAGTCTTCTTTCCTAAAAAGTCGGCTACTTCTAAGAAGAAGTAGAAAGCGCCTTGGGGAAGGTAAGGTTTGGTTTCAGGCAGATATTCCGATAAGTAGGCAAAGATGTAATCACGCCGTTCCTTGAAGGCTTGTATCATGGGGGAAAGTAAAAGAGAAAGATTGCTTTTCAGACCAGCGAGGGCCGCTTTCTGGGCTATGATGTTAGCGCCAGCCGTTGTTTGGCCTTGGACCTTAGTTGCAGCTTCCGCTAAGGGGCGCGGGGCGATCAGATAGCCCAAACGCCATCCCGGCATAGCAAAGGCCTTGGAAAATCCATTAGTAATGAGGGTGCGGTCGTATAACTCAGGCAATTGGGCAGGTGAGACATGCCGATCCTCATACCGAATGAGCTCATAGATTTCGTCGGAAATGATCCAGACCTGAGGATACCGCTGGAGGACCTCGGCTAAGGCTTGAAGCTCAGCGAGGGAATAGGCGCTGCCCGTTGGGTTAGAGGGCGTACAGAGAATCAGGGCTCGCGTACGAGGAGAGAGCGCCTCAGACAGAGCCTCAGGGGTGAGCTTATAGTGAGAGGCCACTGTGGTCGGAACGATAATGGGGCGTCCCTCCGCCAGCTGAACCAAAGGCAAATAAGAGACCCAGTAAGGAGCGGGCAAAATGACTTCATCGTAGGGTTCTATGAGCGTGAGCAGGGCATTGAAGATAGCCTGCTTAGAGCCATTAGAGACGACGACCTGGGAAGGAGTGTAAGGCAGGCCATAGGTTCGGTGATAGTATTCGGCAATAGCCTCTCGTAGAGACAAAAGGCCAGCCACAGGAGGATAGGGCGCGTGTCCTTCACGAATAGCTTCAATAGCGGCTTCTTGAAGGGGGAGGGGGACGGGAAAGTCCGGCTCGCCCAGTAGCAAAGACAATACAGCTTTACCTGCGGCTCGGAGCTCACGGACACGCTGGGCCATGCCCAGCGTTTGGGCTTCGCTGAGTAGGGCTATCCGCCTAGCGATTGACGCCGCCGTCAAGAAAGGATTGTAATCTTCGGTATCTTCAAGCGGTTGAGGGTAAAGCGAAGAGCCTCGTAAGCGCTGTCCAGCACATTCTGCCCCATCAGTTCTAAAGGAATCCGTAGATAGGTCTCAATCGCTTTTTCTGTATCTTGGAAGCCTTCCGACTCATCATTGAGCCAGAACTGGATAAGCCCCCAGTGTATGCCCCAAAGCACATCTAAGTATAGGTTCTCCAAGTGACGAGACTGAATCTCATCAGCGATCACGCCTTCTTGGATGACTTCTGCCATGTGAGTCCGGAACTTGCGTTGATAGCCTCGCAGCAGGGAGAAGTTAGTGTAGGTTTTGGAGATGAAGCTGCGGTCCTTCACAACGGTTTCAAAAAAGGTAAAAAAGTACGCTAATATCTTCTCTCGAGCTGAGTAGTTTTGATAAGTCTCGGACCCCTTCAAAGCGGCGAGTACTTCTTCAGCGTACGAGGTCCATATTTTGCGGCCCACTGCATCTAAGGAGGCGAAGTGCTTGTAAAAGTCGGCTTCAGATATATCCAGAGCTTTACAGAAGGAGAAGACGGACATTTTTTTGATTTTACCCTCTACGACGAGTTGTTTATAGAGTTCTAATATGCGGGTCTCCAGCGAGACTTCCTTTGCTTTGGTAGCCATGGTGCAAAGATACGAAGCAAACCGCGTTTATTTGTAAAGTGCTTTGGGTAGCCGATGCGGGGGCCACTAAAACAGATTGGATGGGGGTAGAGTCAAAAGAGCCTCTCCGAACGGAGGGGCTCAATGCTGAAGTAGAAGGTTGGGAGGCCGCTCAGACAAAGCTCTATGCAGCAGCCGAAATGCTACGGGGGCAAGGGGCTTCTATTGGGGAAATCCATTATTATGGACCGGCGCTGCACAGTGAGGCCGCCCGATCCTCTATACAGGTGCTCCTAATAAAGGCTTTTCAGCTTCCGCCCGATCGGGTCTTCGTGTATCATGATCTTTTAGGGGCTGCTCGTGCTGCTTGGGGGGCCCATTCAGGCGTGGTTGCCATTTTAGGCACGGGGTCTAACTGTGCTCTCTGGGAGGGGCAGACCATTCAAAAGCAAGCGGGCGGGCATGGATACCTGTTGGGAGACGAGGGAAGTGGTGCAGACATAGGTCGCTGTTTTCTTAGCGCTCTCCTGCATGGCGAGGTGCCGAGGGATATTGAGACCGACTTCTGGCGGGAGAACCCCTACCCCGAGGCTTCAGCTCCCCTTGAACTTCGGCGTCTCGCTTATAGAAGTCAGCGTCCTTCGGCTTTCTTTGCTAAGTTTAGTTATTTCCTCCACAGCTGGAAAGCTCATCCGTGGGTGGTAGCTCTCGTGAAAGGCCGATTCGCTGCTTTTATCCAGCGAACGTGGGCAATTTGGGGTGTTCAGCGTCCTATTCGGTACGTGGGGGGCGTGGCCTGCGCTTTTTCGGATGTTCTACGAGAGGTTACGGAAGCCTATGGGGGGCGTTGGGAGGGGGTGGTGAGCTCGGTCATTCACTCGTTATTGAGGTATCATGTCCAGCGGTGAATGGCTATGGATACCCAATGTGGCTCGAGTACCTCTACGGGCAGAGCCTTCCCACAGAAGTGAGCAGGTATCCGAACTGTTATGGGGTGAGCCTCAGCAAATCTTGGAGACACAAGGAGGGTGGTGCTTGGTCCGAGGTCACTTAGATGGGTACCTCGGTTGGGTAGAGGTAGGCAGCCTCCAACGAGCCTACTATGACGGATCGGGCTGGGCTTTAGTATATAAGCGGGAAGCTCCACTTTTCCATCATCGGCGGTGGAAAGGGCGAGTTTCTGTGGGGGCGATTTTTCCACAAAGTGGTAGGTGGATTGTTGCTACGGGTGACTTATGGACAGTATCAGAGGCTCTTTCGCCTTGGGGCACTGTCCTACCCTTACCCAAACTCCTAAAAATATTCCAAGGTACGCCCTATCAGTGGGGAGGGAAATCGCCTTTTGGCATAGATTGCTCGGGGCTAACTCAGCTTATTTATCGTCTATGGGGCCGCCTTCTCCTGCGCGATGCGTATCAACAAGCCGAATGCACTTTAGCTGTAGAAACCCCCTGCATAGGCGACTTAGTCTTTTTTACACCTCGGGGAGCCTCTCGCCTCTCTCATGTGGGCTTATACATCGGCAAAGATCGTATCCTTCATGCTACACCCAGTCAAGGCGTCCATATTGCCCCTCTCACCGCTCTCCCTATGCATAATTTCCACAGCTTTCGCACTCTTCTAACACAAGATTTCGTTATTTAGCACAAAGTGCGAGCTGTGGCGGTCCTCGTGCTCAACTACGACTACCAGCCCATCCACATCACGACCTGGAAACGCGCTATCGTCTTACTTCTCAAAAACAAGGCAGAAGTCGTAGAGACTCGCTCGGATAGAAAGCTCCGCACGGTTCGGGCTGAATACCCGTTTCCAAGTATCATCCGTTTGATGCGTTATGTGCCTATCCCTTACAAGCATATCCCGCTGACTCGGCAGAATATCTTTCGGCGAGATGGCTTTCGTTGTGCTTACTGCGGTACGTCGCATAATCTCACGATTGACCATGTCATTCCTCGCAGTCAGGGAGGGGATGATAGCTGGGAAAACCTCGTAACCGCCTGCGAATCTTGTAACCGTCGCAAGGGCAGCCGTACGCCTCAACAAGCTGGCATGTCCATGCTCTTTCGTCCTAAGCGTCCTCATTATCTCCTCTTTTGGCTCCGAGGTGCAGAGGAGATAGATCACTCTTGGCGTCCTTATCTCATGTTAGAGGTCCGAGCTTGACGGCGCCTTCGGGTGCTTTTTGTCCCGAATGGCTTTATTATGAGGGGAGGCTTTGGCGGCGCCCCACCGTCTACCTCAAGGCTGGGCATATCGTTCAAATAAGCGATTCACCCCACCCCGAAGCCCAATGGGTCTCTGGACTTCTGAGCCCATGCTGGGTCAACGCCCACACCCACTTAGAGCTCTCTCATTTGAAGGCTAAGATTGCGCCAGGACATGGCATGATAGACTTTATAGAGCGGATGGGACCTCAGCGTGGAGCAGCCAGAGCCGAATCAATCTATGAGGCTATACAAGCCGCCATTCAAGAGGGAACCTGCGCCTTTGTTTCACATCAAAACACTCCTCTACCTTCTCAAGCCATTCTGCGAGAGGCGTGCGTTCAACCCTTAGCCGAATTTTTCGGGTTGCGGGGGCGAGAAGCCCGTCAGCGTTGGCGAAGGCTACAAAGATGGGGTTATCCTTGCACGCCCCATAGTTTTTATGCCCTTAGTCGTCCGCTTCTAAGAAGGGCTCGCCTGCCTACAACTTTTCCTCGCAGCATACATTTTTTTGAGAGCGTAGAGGAAGCTTTATGGTTAGAACGAGGCGCAGGGCCGTTTTACTCGTTTTTGCGGCGGTTTCGTAGGCATCCCCGTCCTGTGAAATGGCTCATGCATTTGCGCCAGATGTACCGCCGAGCCCCTGCTCTGTGGCTGGTTCATAGCACAGAAGTGCCTCGGTCGCACATGGAGAAACTTCTAAAGCGCTTTCCGCAACTGTATGTGGTACTATGCCCTGAGGCTAATCTCTACCTCTTTCGGCGCCTGCCCGATATGGAATTCTGGCGCCGCTATCCCGATCGGATTCTGCTGGGTACAGATAGCTTAGCCAATAGCCCTTCTTTGTCTATTTGGGGGGCTCTTCGACGGCTTTACATGAGTGGTTTCTCTTGGGAGATGGCCTTACGAGCGGTCGTTGATACCCCTCGGCGGTGGCTTTCACCTCCACCGCTTTGGGTGCGTGTTGCCCCTCTTGGGGCTCATGCAGAGATGCTGCCTGAAAGCCGGCCGGAACTTTTTCAGGGGTGATGTTCTCAGAAAAGGCGGGCTTTAGGGGGGATGCCTTCTTTAGGTTAGCGGGGGAGGCAAAACTTGTCCTATTCTGGAGGGAGGCTCTGCAAAAGAGCCCGAGCGACAGCAACAGGTGACTCAGCTGTACAAAAAGCCGAGAGAACCGCTACGCCATGCAGGCCAGGTATGGTTTCAAATAGCAGCTTGGCTCGCTCAGGAGTGATACCTCCGATGGCTACCACAGGTTGTTTTATAGCCTCCACGAAAGCCCGCAGCCCCTCTATGCCTAAAGGAGGGCGAGCTATGCTTTTCGTATGAGTTTCAAACACAGGGCCTACACCTACATATGCCAGAGGCAGGTGAGCTATTTCTGCATACCGCTCCAAGGAATGTACGGTTGCACCCACGACTGTAAATGGCGGCAGGTGCTTGAAGGCCTCTTGTAGGGGTGTATCCGCTTCCCCTAAGTGGACTCCTGTCGCCCCTATTTCAAGGGCTACATCTAGGTAGTCGTTGATTATGAGCTGGGCACCGTGGCGGCGGACTAACTTAGCTATCTCTTGGACTTCGGAGAGATGCTGCTCGCGGGAGAAGTCTTTCCGCCTGTATTGTATAGTGGGAACTTTCGCTTCTAAGGCCATTCGGGTCAGGTCTACATGAGCGAATCGGCTTTGGAGGGAGGTATCGGTTAGAATATGAAGGCGTCCGATTCGTAGCATCCTTTCACAGGTCTAAATAGCGCAGGAGGGCTCGGAGCTGGTCTCTCGCTTGCTTTTCCATCAGGGCATCTCCATGGAGGGCTACCAAAGGATAGCCTTTTCGGCTTAGCAACTCTATGCTGCGGGAGAGATAGATACTATTCACTTTGAGAACAATGTATGTGCGTTGAGGGTCTGTTGAATGGGGCAGGAGGTAGGCAGAGAGGATGCGGATTTCGTCTGATTCTAAGCACTGAGCGATCTCCGTGAGGCTGTAGTTACGCAGGGTAGACTCAAGGATAAGTACGGTGCCGGGCTCTTGGACAGCTCCCAGCTGAGCCCACCAGTGTACAAGGGCTTCAGTCGTTACAAGTCCCAAGTAGACTCCATCATCTGAAGCCACAGGCATTTCGGTTACTTGGTGTTCCTCCATTTGCTGGAGCGCGTCGTATATCGTGGCGTAAGGGGGGAGGGGGGGGAGGGGAAATCGGGTGAGATTTTCTACGGGGGCTGAGGACGGCACGCCTCTTAACGATTGGCGAGGCAATAGAGCTAAGTATCGCTTCTCTGAGGATGTGAGGGGGAGATGAGAAAGTCTTGGATATTTTCGGAATAGCTTTCGGGCTAAGCTGACAGGACTATCAGGCGTTAGGAAGACCCGTCCATGCCGAGCTAAAGACCCCACAACTAAGCTGGGTGACTTCATAGTGAAAGCTTATACAAAAACTGTCCCAGTATGGCATGAAATCGTTCAGGCTGCTCCATCATCGGGGCATGCCCGCATTCATCTATGAAGTGTAGTTCTGCTGCAGGTAGCAAGTGAAAGAAGCCATAAGCCGTAGAAACGGGGGTAATGGTATCATTCAGCCCCCAGATGAGGCAGGTGGGGGCGGTGATTTGAGGGAGGAGGGGACCGATAAAATGACGCTGTGCATCACGGGCTATCCTTAGAATACGAAGGGCTTTATAGCTGTCGTTGACTAAGCCAAAAACTTCATCAACCAGCTCGGGTGTAGCGTGGCGAGGGTCATAAAAGGTGTAACGCACCCGCTCAGCGACAAACTCTCGGCTGCTTCGCTTTGGGAAGGAGCTGCCCATACCCTCTTCAAATAAGCCCGAGCTACCCGTAAGAACAAGAGCTCGCACTGCCTCTGGATAATGGTAGGCAAATAGTAGAGCTAAGTGCCCTCCCAAAGAGTTACCTATCCAAATCGCTGGCGATAGACTTTCGCCTATGTAGAATTCTCTCAGGTATTCCGTAAGCCCCGCCAGGGAAGGTTCAATACTGCTCTGCTCGTATATGGGTAGAATAGGCACATACAGCAAGTATCGATCTGCCCAAAAGGGCAGGAAACTGTCCCAGTTGCTGAGAGCTCCAAAAAGACCATGAACTAAAACGATAGGAGCAGCATTGGGCTGGCCAGCTTGGGCAAACTTGTATGTTGAGCGGGTATGTAGCGTCCAACTCAAAGGGGGATGAGAAACCGTGAGAGGAGGCGAGGTCATATATGGACTAAGCTAAACATTTTTGGTTAGAGAAGGGGTGAGATTGCGCACCCATGCTTCTATTAGGAGGCGTCCAGCAGGGGTGAGGATAGAGTCCGGGTGAAACTGCAAGCCATAAATCGGATACTCGGTATGCATGACAGCCATGCAGTGCCCTTCTTCATCTTGAGCGATAACTCGGAGCGGCTCTGGCACATGGCTGGCATGCAGAGCGTGATATAAGCCTACAAGGAGAGGGTTGGGTAACCCTGAGAATAGGGCTTCGCCTGTGTGATAGATCATTCTTTGGACACCAAACAAGGGTCGCCTCATGGGTTCTACTTTGCCTCCAAAAACGTGGATGATGTACTGATGCCCCAAACATATCCCTAAGAGGGGGGCGACGGGAGCGGGTCGCATGAGCGGGGGGAGTACATCGGCCAAGTAAGCCGGGTGCCCCGGTCCAGGTCCGATAAGAATGCCCGACCACGGATAATGATATATCTCAGCGGGAGCAATATCGTCCGCAGGACGAACGGTAACCTCTGCATTGGTCAGACGCAGAAGTCCTACGATATTGTAAGTGAAGGAGTCATGGTTATCTATGAGCAGGACGTGCAGCCGCTCGCTTTCCTTCATAAGTCCTGCAAAAGCCGACTAACTGGTACTTCCTCTCGATAAACCCCTCGCAGTTTGCCTGTTCGGTCATATACGTAGATGGTCGGAGGCACGCTGTAGCCAAAAAAGGAGTCAAACTTGAAGTCTTTATCCCTTAACACGAATGTGTTAGGCAGAGCTTTCAAATAGGTCTCTTGAAACTTGCGAATAGCCTCCATGGTCTCGGTAGAGACCCATATCTGTTGGACGTCCTTTAGAGACGAGGCATTCTCTCGCATAAAAGAGGCTTGTTTCTGGCAGTGGTCGCAGTAGGGGTCAAAGAAAAATACCAGCCTTCCTCGCTGAGGGGGGGGCAAATCTTTGTCTGTAAAAGGCTGCCCTTCCAGGGTATAAAACAGGAATCGCGGAAACTGCTGGGCAGGGGGATATTTCTCAGGCTGAGCACGGAGGATACCCCAACCCACTAAGCTCAAAAGGAAGAGCCGCATAGGTCAAATGTAAGCAAAAAACGCACTGCCTTTTTCCTTTTGGCGTCAGCGCAGGTTAGCTGGGGAAAGGGTTTCCCGCGTTTATCAAGCTTGGTTCCTTAGGGAAGGGCTTGCTTTTTCGGGAGTAGCTCTCAAACCCTCAAAATCAGATGCAGCTCAGCTAAGTTGAGCAATAAGCTCTAAGGAATAGGGTCTCCGACTTCTACTTATAGCTTTTCACAAAGGCATCCTGTACCTTTGTCATATGCCCTACACCAACTGGGGACGCACCCTCCGATTTTCTCCTTATCAGCTCGTTTATCCTAAGCGAGAAGAGGAGATTGTACAGATAGTTCATGCAGCTAACGAGGCCAAGCGCTCTATTCGGGTCGTGGGGGCTGGGCACTCTTGGACGCCTCTCATTCAGACCGAAGGGTTTCTCTTATCCTTAGACAAGATGCAGGGTCTTCTTTCCCTCTCTCCTAAAGAGCAGCTTGTTACGCTTTGGGCGGGCACCCGACTTTATCGGGTTCTCCCTCGCCTTTGGCGAGTCGGTTTTTCTCTTGCCAATCAGGGTGATATTGACCGTCAAAGCATAGCTGGTGCTTTCAGCACAGGTACGCATGGCACGGGGCGGGCCTTTGGCGTGCTTGCCACTCAAGTTACGCACTATAGGTTGATCAACGGTACGGGTGAGATACAAGATGTCTATCCTGAAGAGTCGCCTGAGCTTTTTCGTGCCCTTCAAGTATCCTTTGGGCTTTTGGGGGTGATTACCCAGGTTACGGTGCGCGTGCAGCTGCGATACTATCTTCGTCTTGTCAAGCGGTTAGAACGGCTGGAAGAGATTTTGGAGAAAAGCCAAGAGTACCTTGAGCGGCATAGGCACTTTGAGTTTTTCTGGTTCCCTTATAGTGAGGTGGGGTTGGTGAAGCTGACAGATGTCAGTGAGGTGGCTGGAGGCACCTCGCTTTGGCGGCGTTGGATGATTGATGCGGTATGGGAAAATGGGGGATTCTGGGTGGTCAATAAGCTGGCTCAACTCTTTCCCGGAAAAAGTCCAGCTATTTGCCGTTTTGCTGGACGGAGTATGACCGCTGAGGAACGGGTGGATAAGGCTTATCGCATTTTTGCCTCGCCACGCTGGGTGCGATTCCGAGAAATGGAGTATGGGGTGCCAGCTGCTGTCGGCCCGGAAGTTTTACGGGAAATACGACGCTGGATACAAAAGCATCAGCCGGCTGTGAGCTTCCCTATAGAATACCGATATGTCCGAGGAGATGACATTCCCCTAAGTCCAGCCTATGGAGGCGACCGTGTTTTTATCGCTGTGCATATGTACCATCGGATGCCGTATGAGACTTACTTTCGGGGGATAGAAGCTATCTTCCAAGCCTATGAAGGACGGCCTCACTGGGGAAAATTGCATACCGCTTCTGCGGAATACCTTCGGCGGGTGTATCCAGAGCTAGAACGGTTTCTTCACATTCAGAGGGCGTCGGACCCAAATGGGATATTTATTACGCCCTACCTTCGTAGCGTACTGTGGGGGGAGCCTTCGCCCGCTTTAGTTTAGCCTTAGTGGGGTTTGTATGGGCTCAATGTGCATGCGGCCCTCGCTGCTGGCCCGTTGCTTCTCCCAGTATCTGGCCTGTGCGAGTGTATAGTTATCAACTGGGCTCCTCCCAGAGTTTCGGTCAGGACCCTCAGTATTTCCCATACAATGTGCTGGGAGAAATATGCACTTCGGCAACACCCACCAATCCTTGCGCTGACCCCTGTCAGGTGGTTTCCTTGGGGAAGGGGGGATTTATTGCTTTGGAGTTTGATCCGCCCATAGCCGATGGGCCGGGTCCCGATTTTACTGTTTTTGAAAACCCCTTCCGCTATGGAAGTGGCCAGGTCTTTGACGAGTGGATGATCGTATCGGTCTCTCAAGACGGGATAAACTGGGTCGTTTTTCCTTTTGACTCCATAACTGGGCAAGGACTGGCGGGACGCACGCCAACAGGCTGCATGGGCTGCTCAGGCCCTATAAACTGGCAGGACCCCTCTCAGTCGGGCGGGGACGCCTTTGACTTGTCTGTAGTGGGACTTGCTTGGGCAAAATATGTGCGAGTGACGGATGCTACCTCTTGGCAACCGCCTGACCGTTTGAGTGCGGACTTAGATGGCATAGTCGCCATCCATCAGCTTAGCTCTAACTCCCTCGCCTATCAAATAGGCCCGACAGGCGTTACCATCCGCAGTCTTGTCCAGCCTTTGTTCGAGGCCTGGAATCTCTTAGGGCAGCCTATATCTGCCGAAGTCAGAGAAATCGGCGAAGGCACATGGATAATCCGACCTTTCGGCCCTGCTGTGGTGCGTATATATACCCCTACTGGGATGCAGCAAGTAAAAGGGTTCTTTGCCCCAATGGATTGAAAGGGGTAGATACGCTTATCTTGTTCGGGCAAGTTGAGGTGCTCTTTTGTTGATTAGAGGCGGCTTGTCTTTAGGGGAGGGTTCAAGGAGGCTGCCGATAGCCATGCTCGGTCCTGCTCAGGGTATGCCTGCTCTTGTGCCTTTGCTCAGTTGGCCATCTTTGTTTAGCGCAGCTATCGGTTTTTAGGGTTGATTTCTCTTTAAGTGAAAGGGCTATCTTTGTTCCATGAGTCATGTGAAGGCGGTTGATTTACCTGGCGGGCTGACTCGGGAGGCTATCTTGCGGGATTATTATATAGGGTACTTGAGTCGTCAGCTTAGCCTCATCGGGCGCAAGGAGGTTCTCACAGGCAAGGCTAAGTTTGGCATTTTTGGAGATGGGAAGGAGCTGCCTCAGTTAGCGATGGCTCATGCTTTCCGAGCGGGGGATTTTCGCTCAGGGTATTATAGAGATCAAACTTTCATGTTAGCTGCTGGGCTTATGAAGCCAGAAGAGTTTTTTGCCCAGCTCTATGCGGATACGAATCCTGAACGAGAACCTGCCTCGGGGGGGCGCCAGATGAATAATCACTTCGCTACGGCTTTTTTAGATGACCAGGGCAGGTGGCTCAGCTTGGTCAGTCTAAAAAATAGCGTCTCTGACATATCCCCTACAGCCAGCCAGCTGCCTCGGCTGGTTGGACTGGCTTGGGCTTCGGTGCTTTATCGTCATTTGCCTGAGCTTGCGGCTTTCACCGACTTTTCTCAAAATGGCGATGAAATCGCGTGGGGTACGATTGGAGAGGCCAGTACCAGTGAGGGACTCTTTTGGGAGTCTATCAACGCTCTGGCCGTCCTGCGCGCACCGGCTATTGTGAGCGTTTGGGACGATGGCTATGGAATATCCGTTCCCGTGGAGCTGCAAACCGCTAAGGCTAGCATATCCGAGGCTCTCCAAGGGATGTCCCCCGCTATTCGAATCTACACGCTGCGTGGATGGGATTATCCGACTTTAGTAGAAACCTACATAAAGGTGGCTCAGCAGGTGAGGGAGACCCACGTGCCTGCCCTCATCCACGTAACCGAACTGACTCAGCCTCAAGGACATTCTACATCAGGTAGTCATGAACGCTACAAATCCCAAGAGCGCTTAGCCTGGGAGAGAGCCCACGATGGACTTCAGCGTATGAGAGCATGGCTCATAGAAGCGGGATTAGCTGCTGCCGAGGAGCTGGATGGTATAGAGAAAGAAGCTACAGCCGAGGCTCGCTCTGCTCAGCGCCGAGCTTGGGAGGCTTATTTGCGACCTATCTATACCTTTCAGCGAGAGGTCTTAGAGCTGCTCCCTCCCTCCGAGGAATGCTCAGCGTTAGAGAAACTCAAGCCAGTTACTTACCGAGAGGTATTTGAAATCCTTCATCGGAGTGTGCGACGCTTCCGTGGCAGCCCCGTGGGCCAAGCTTTGTCTCGCCTTTACCGAGAGCGGTACGCCGATTTAGAGAAGCGCTATGATTCTCTGCTGTATAGGGGTACGGCTTTGCAAGTGCCACCCATACCCCCTCAGTATTCCCCCCAAGCCGAACATGTGGAGGGCTTTCGCATCATCAACGCTTGCTTTCGAGAGGCTCTGAGGCGTGATCCGCGGGTTGTTATCTTTGGCGAAGATGTAGGTAAGCTGGGGGATGTCAATCAAGGATGCGCTGGACTCCAAGCCGCATTTGGTCCTCTTAGAGTCGCCGACACGGGCATTCGTGAGGCTACTATAGTCGGACAAGGTATAGGGCTGGCGCTGCGTGGCTTGCGCCCTATCGCAGAAGTCCAGTACTTAGACTATCTGCTTTATGCAGTACAAATTCTGTCGGACGATGTGGCCACGCTCTCTTGGCGTACCGTAGGCAAGCAGAAGGTGCCCCTGATTGTCCGTACCCGAGGCCACCGATTAGAGGGAATCTGGCATTCAGGCTCCCCGATGCAGCTCTTACTGGGGTCTTTACGGGGGCTTTATCTACTCGTCCCCCGAAATATGACTCAAGCTGCCGGATTCTACAATACGCTTCTAAGTGCTGACGAACCGGCTGTTCTTATAGAAGTGCTGAATGGCTATCGCCTTCGCGAACCTATGCCCCAGAATATTGGCGAGTTCCGAGTGCCACTGGGTGTGCCTGAAGTTTTGCGCTCGGGCACTGACATTACCCTTGTAACCTACGGGGCTATGGTGCGAATAACCATAGAAGCCGCTGAAGCCTTGGCTGAACTGGGTGTATCGTGCGAGGTGATTGATGTACAGACCCTCCTGCCTTTTGACCTTCACGGGGTTATTGGGTCTTCTCTCCGAAAGACAGGCAGGATTGCCTTTATAGATGAAGATGTCTCGGGTGGGGCCACCGCTTATATGCTTTGGCATGTTTTGGACAAGCAGAATGGTTACTTCTGGTTAGACTCGCCCCCTCTCCTTATATCGGGTAAGGACCATCGGCCTGCCTACGGTAGTGACGGGGACTTTTTCTCAAAGCCCAGCGCTGAGCTTATCATAGACCGTGTGTATCGGCTCATGCGAGAAGTGGAACCTCAACGATTTCCCCCTCTTTATGAGGACGAATGAAGCTCAGCAGTCGCAAAGGTGGTTATGTCCTACAGAGACCAACTTGGCAGGGCAGCAAAAGGGTTAACCTCTCCTAATGCGATTCCAGCTTGTTAGTGAGCTGACTCCTCTGGGGGATCAGCCGCAAGCTATAGCTCAACTGGTAGAGGGGATTCAGCGCGGAGAAAAGCACCAGGTCTTACTTGGCGTGACGGGTTCGGGTAAGACTTTCACGATAGCTAATGTAATCGCCCAAGTCCAGCTCCCGACGCTTATTTTGAGCCACAATAAGACCTTAGCCTGGCAGCTTTATACAGAGTTCAAGCGGTTTTTCCCTCACAACCTCGTCTGCTATTGGATATCGCACTATGACTACTATCAGCCGGAAGCCTATCTGCCCGCTACAGACACTTACATAGAGAAGGAGCTAAGTATCCTGAAAGAAATAGAGCGCTATCGCTTAGAGACTCTGACGGCGCTGGTCAGTGGACGACGGGATGTAGTAGTGGTAGCCTCGGTTTCGGCGATATATGGCTTGTCAGACCCTGCTGAGTTTGCTCGGCATGTGGTCCAGCTTTCGCCTGGGAAGCGATACCCCCGCCAAGCTCTCATCCACCAGCTCGTCCAAATGATGTATCGCCGCACCAGCGAAGGCTCGACTCCTGGTACATTCTGGACACGAGGGGATAGGGTGTATATTTTCCCTGCCTATTCCGATAAAGGTTACCGAGTTAGTTTTTATGGACCTGCCATAGAGGGGATAGAAGAGATAGACCCCTCAGGGCTGCGTCCTCAGAAGCGCTTGAGCGAGCTCACTTTGTATTCTTCCGACATGTTTGTTCTCTCTCCTCAGAAGTTGGAAGTCGCCATAGCCCGCATTCAAGAGGAGCTGGAAGCCCAGACTCGCTACTTAGAGTCCATAGGAAGAACAGAAGAAGCCGTCCGACTGCGTAAGCGTACGTTGTACGACATAGAGCAGCTGCGGACTTTGGGTTTTTGTAACGGCATAGAGAACTACTCTCGACATCTTACAGGACGGGCTGCGGGTGAGCGACCTTACACGCTGATTGACTATTTCCCTCGTCCGTTTCTGACGGTGATAGATGAGAGCCATGTTACAGTGCCCCAGCTCAAGGCAATGATAGGAGGCGATCAATCTCGCAAGCTGGTCTTAGTGGAATACGGGTTTCGCCTTCCCTCTGCCTTAGATAACCGCCCTTTACGGTTTGAGGAGTTTGAGTCCTTGGTGGAACAGGTAATCTACGTCAGCGCTACGCCAGGCCCCTATGAAATGGGACAAACGGGAGGGGCTTTTGTGGAGCAAATTGTTCGTCCTACGGGGCTAGTGGACCCGCCTGTTTACGTCTTACCGATGGAAGGTGCCATAGACCACCTCCTGGAGACAGTGAGGCGGCATCGTAAGCAAGGGGGGCGAGCCCTCGTTATTACCCTCACTAAGAAACTGGCCGAAGAGGTAGCCGATTTCTTCTTACGCTTAGGGGTCGCAGCAAGCTACCTCCATTCAGACCTGAATGCTATTCAGAGGGTGGAGATTATAGACAAGCTCCGCCGGGGAGAGATAGAAGTAATCGTCGGGGTGAATCTACTGCGAGAGGGTTTGGATTTGCCTGAGGTTTCTCTGGTAACTATTTTGGAAGCAGACAAAGAGGGCTTCCTTCGCTCGGAGACCTCTCTTATTCAGATAGCGGGGCGAGCAGCCCGGAACGTAGATGGAGAAGTGGTGCTTTATGCAGATCGTATTACGGACTCCATGAGACGATTTATAAAGGAGTCTGAGAGACGTCGTCAGAAGCAGCTGGCCTATAATGCTGCTCACGGGATTGTGCCTCGCAGCGCAGGGCGCCGGCAAGAGCAGCTTATGACGGAAGCAGCGGAGAGCTTGCTTTCGGTTTTAGACCTACCTGGCATGCAGACGCTCTCCCCTACCCAATTGGAAGCGGTAATAGAAGAGACCCGTCGTCGCATGATAGAAGCTGCCGAGGCCGAAGAGTACCTTACAGCAGCCAAGTATAGGGACGAGCTGTATGCACTAGAAGCCCGGCTCGCCGCCCTAAAAGCTCAGGCCCGCTAAACCTAACGGATACTCTGTTGCTTTCAACGTCGGCATCTCCGTAGCGACTCATGCATAGCCAAAAGGGTTCTCCTTCTTTTATGGCCTTTTTGCTTCAGGTCGGTAGGGTCCCCCCTTTAAAAATACATAGCCACCCCGGCGGCCTATGACTTCTAAGTTGTATTTCTCTACGAAGGTTTGATACCTTTCCACGCGGCTCACAAAGTACACGGGCCAGGAAAGGTCGCCAGAGAGTAAAAGGGTCTGAAAAGACTCAAAACTACCTGTAAGACGAGGCGATAAGTCAGGACGCATTTTCCCATAGAAGTAAGGTATGTAGCTTTTGAAACCCAGGCTCCAGACGATAGCCCCTTCCGCCGCTTTCTCTTCGCAAAATCGGCGCAAGGGAGCCTGAGTGTAAGCCTCTACCCGAGGTGCAAATGCAGATAGAACTAAGGCCTCCCAAACTATAAGCACGAGACCTGCAAGCCCCAGTCGCTTCCAGCTTCCCATCCGACGGAGGAAAATCAGACTCAGTCCTGAAATCAGTACAAAGCCCGCCCATCCTTCCCACCCCGTCCAGACGATAGGTTCAGAGCGAAGCACAGCCTGAGCAAACGGGTCTTGTATCAAACCTATCCAGCGATAGTTCTGGTTCATCAGAATGCCCGCAGCGATAGTCAATAGTCCGAACATAAACCCTCCCAGCCCTAAAAGCAGCCATCCGCGCGTGTTGATCCAGTAGCGTCTCTCACTCCAAGTCCACGCCGCTAAATAGGCAATCCCGTAGTAAGCTAAAGAGGAATAGTGGATAATCTTAGTTCGCACAACGCTAAATATGATGATAGTCCAAGCTGTCATAAGAAGAAGAGCTTGTCCGCCAAGGGGGAGACGATGCAGTTGGCGGGCTCCGAATGCCCACCAAGAGGCCGGGAATACCCCTATGCCGAGCACAAGGAGATGGTAGAACCACGGCCCTGCATGTCCCGCATCAGGCGTGGAAAAGAGCCGCCACTGATACACCCAAAAGTCGGCTAAGAGCTTGCTTTTGCCCTTTAGATACAGGGCAAGCACCCATCCTCCTACGAGTGCAATCCACACGCTCCCTCCAATGATGGATAATTTTAGTAGAGGGCTTAGTCGTCGTTTTCCCAGGCTGAGGGTGGCTAAGGCTAAGCTGGGCAGGAACAGGCCGACTGGTCCTTTCGTAAGGGTGGCTAGACCACAAAGTAGGCCGTAGGTAGCATAGGGAAGTCGTTGATCTCTCGACTGAAATGCCGACGCCCCTGATAGCAGCGCCCCTAGCATGAAGAGATTGAAGAGCGGGTCTATAAGACCGCTGCGCGCATAAAATCCAGGTAGGAGAGAGATGCCGTATAAAAAAAGCCAAGTCAATCCAAAAGTATGGCTATGCCAGACTCGTCCTGTCTCGTACAACACAATAAGGGTCAAAAAGGAAATGATTGCGTTAGGCAAGCGGGCAGCAAAAGCGGTTTCTCCCCATAGAGATTGACTCAGAGCTTGGAGCCAGAAAAAGAGAGGAGGTTTCTCCCAAAAAGGTAGAAAGCCGATCTGAGCATATAGATATTCGCCCGTTTGACGCATCTCGCGGGCGCACTCAGCAAAATTTACTTCATCCCAATCAAAGAGAGCGACATGCCCTAGCCCTAAAACCCACCCTACAAAAAAAACCGCTGCTATGACATAAGCTCCAAGTCGTTTTCTAAAGACCCAATACATGTTGCGCTATCTGGAGGGCATTGGTGGCAGCGCCTTTTCGCAGATTGTCAGCGACTATCCACAAATGGATACCATGAGGGTGAGAAGTATCGCGACGCACTCTCCCTACGAATACCTCATTTTGTCCGCTGGCATACCGAGGCATGGGATAAAAATGGCGCTCAGGTTCATCTTGTAAAATGATCCCGGGCGCAGCGGACAGCACAGCTCGTACCTCCTCCACCGAAACGGGACGAGTGAGCGTAACATTCACACTTTCACTATGTCCCCCTAAAACAGGGACTCGTACCGCCGTAGCTGTGATAGCCAAACTGGGCATTTCTAAGATTTTGCGGGATTCGCGAATGATCTTCCACTCTTCCTTGGTGTAGCCTTCAGCTTCAAATATATCGCATTGGGGGATGCAGTTGAGGTCTATTGGATGAGGATACACAGGGGGATTGGGCGAGCGCCCTTCTCTTTCAGCCATGAGCTGAGCTACAGCCCTTTGGCCTGTACCCGTAACGGCTTGATAAGTTGAGACAATGACTCGTTCAATCCCGAAAGCCTTAGCCAGGGGAGCTAACACGACTACTAACTGGATAGTAGAGCAGTTTGGGTTAGCGATGAGTCGGGCTTCACCGATGGCGTGGGTATTGACTTCGGGGACGACGAGGGGTACCCCTGGCTCTAATCGCCAAGCTGAGGAGTTATCAATTACCCGAATGCCTCTTTCAGCGAAGCGCAACGCCCATTCTCGGCTCACCGAGGCCCCAGCCGAGAAAAACACTATATCCAAGTCCCGTTGGAAGAGCGACTCTATAGATTCCACTTTCAGCTCGCCTGTACGGAAGGGGATTCGCTGCCCGACGGACCGCTCGGAAGCAGCTCCGTAAACTTCAGCTTCTTCGAAACCATATAAGGGAAGGGCCTGAAGGAAGGTTCGTCCGACCAAGCCCGTAACGCCTACGATACCGATGCGCATAGGGATGAGGTGTTCGCCACAAAGGTAAGGGAGAGACCAGCCCTACTACCAGTCGGTAGTCAGGCGCAGTCGCATGATGCGGCGATTTCCGGCATCCGCTACGTAAAGGATGCGTTTATGATGAGCTACGGCGGTAGGACGCTGCATTTGAAGGGGACCTACCCCTCGCCCTCCAAAGGAGACCTTGACGGGACGCCGTGTACCGGCGGCTGGAGGGGGCATTACCCCCTCTAACCCCGAGAGGGTGAAGACATAAACCGAATCCTTCCCCGCATCGGCGATAATCAAATACGGCTGAGCTCCGCCCGTGAGGGCGATTCCTTCGGGACGCTCAAAGCGACCCGGCGTCGCCAGAAATCCATCCGCTACAGTGCTATCACCTTGAACCCACCGAAACTCTACCTCATAAAATCGTCCCTGTTCTCCCTCTCGGGGTAATACAGAATGGACCTTCAGAGGTAGTCCAGGGGCCGTGAGTCCGACCCAGAACCCCTCTGCAGTGGATACAAAGGGTGATTGAGGGGGACGAGCCCGAGTAGTTATACCCCAAGCTTTTCTGAAGAAGTCTGGTTGTGAGCCTGTGGCTGACTCAACTACAATCGCCTCTTGCCATTCATCTCGGCTTCCGAAGCGCAAGACCGCATCATCAGGTCCTCCAAACTTGACGGGATTGTTGTCAGGTCCGTTACGGGTTACGTAGTAGCTATTGTCGCCCAAAACAGCGATGCGTCTGAAGCGTACCAAGGTATCCGTCGTTGAAAAAGTGCTTTTAAAGTAAAAGGGATGTATAGAGCGGCTGACAATTACAGCTTGATTGAGTCCGTACCCTGAGGGACCTCGGAGACGGATCCGATAGATAGCGTCCAGCGTGTATCGCTGACCGCCAATGATTGTGTCGGCTGGAGCTGCAGCAAGTAAGTCTAATCGCCGATCTTGAGCCACGGCATGCACCCCTGGCAAGCGAAAGGTGCCGATTCGTCTGCCGGCTTCGTCTAAGCACACAATCAAGCCTGCGAGGGAATCAGCTACATAATACAGCTCATCGTACCCTACGCAAATATCTACAGGTGCTTGAAATCCCTCCCAGTAGGGCAGAATGGGGACATAAGCGATCAGAGTATTGTCATATTCGGGCACTTCTATGAAACTAAGGTCTGTCTTGCGTCCGAAAAAGTCCCCGCAGCTAATTAGTATCAGCGCGAGGAAGAGGAGACTTCTTTTTGCCATAGCAGTCCAACTCTATGCTGCAGTCCTAAGCGACCGATCCACTCAGCCGCATAGTCTATTCTAAGCCGGCCGCGTCCAAGTCCTGGGGCAACGCCCAGGCCCCCCGTAGGGATATACTGCTCTTGGACGCCAACCTTCTGTCCCACTCGGATGAAAAGAAAGCCTGCATAGGTGTATTCCAAACCCAAGCGGAGATTCTCAGCGTTGTCGTTGGGGTGGTTGAGTTGGAGCGCCGCTTCCAAGCGATGTGAGCCTTTCTCTACTACTCGAATGGCTGCTCCAATAGCGAAAAGGGTTGGAGCCGGGTAGGAGCTGGCGGAAATAGAGGGGGCTTGGTCCTGCTTATTGCGGCGCACGCGCAGCCGGGAGTTCGGGCCAAAGTTCTGCACTATCACTCCAAAGCGAAAATCCCGCACATCTGTCTGATAAAGAAAACCTACATCCACCAGCCAGGTCGTCGCTTGGAAGAAGTCCAGTTGCTCTCGCACGATTTTGAAGCTGCTGCCTGCTGAGAAGCGGTCGCTGAACTCATAGGCCACTACGGGACCCATAGCCCAATAGGTCGCTGTGAAGTATTCGCCTGTGCCAGTCGATTGGAACTCGGTTCGGCGTTCTATGGGTCCGCTACTTAGGAACTGAGCTTGTAGGCCTATACGATAAGAACGACGCCAGGGCACGCTAAAGGTTACATAAGAATAATCCAGTCCAGCAATCCAGAAAGTATGAGAAGCAGCCATGCCGAAAAACGGCAGGTGAGTCAGGGTGCCGGGATTCCAGTAGGCCCCATAAGGGTCGCCTTTGATGGTGACGGCTGCTCCGGCCATACCTACCGAGCGAGGGGAGGGGTCTACTCGCAAAAAGGTGAGGGCTGATATCCCCACGCGCTGGCCCCCTAAGTTCGGTAAAAGCTGAGCGTAAAGCCCACTCGCTACACTCCACCAAATCCAGCCAGGTACTTTCACCGCTGCAAGGCTAACTCATTCATGTAAAGCGTTTGCAAATGCGGGAAGGGGTTGTATCCCCAGTATCTCAAACAGTTTTTCGTCCTCGCCGAGAGGGGCATTCGGGGTTGTGAGGAGCTTTTCGCCTAAAAAAATAGAGTTGGCTCCAGCGATGAAGCATAAGACCTGCTCGGCGGGGGAGAGGCGCTCACGTCCCGCTGCCAGGCGAATCATGCTGCGCGGCATGAGGAGGCGAGCGGTGGCGATGGCCCGTACCATTTCCCATACCGAAGGTGGTTCTTGATGTTCTAAGGGGGTGCCTTGAATAGGAACTAAAGCATTGATGGGAACCGATTCGGGATGAGGTTGCATGGTAGCCAGTGTGTGGAGCAAAGCTATGCGGTCCTCCTCGGATTCCCCTAAGCCTAAAATACCGCCTGAACAGAGGCTGAGGCCAGCCGCTCGGGCCACTTCTAATGTACGAAGGCGATCCTCGTAAGTGCGCGTCGTAATGATTTCACCGTAGTAAGAAGCTGACGTGTCTAAATTGTGATTGTATGCCGTGAGCCCTGCTTCTTTGAGGGCTACAGCTTGTTGCGGGGTAAGCATGCCCAGCGTAGCGCATACCTCCAGTCCCAAGGCTCGTACCTGACGCACCATCTCTAAGACTCGCTCAAAGTCGCGATTACTGCGTACTTCGCGCCAGGCTGCCCCCATACAGAATCGCGTTGCTCCATTCCGTTTAGCTTGACGTGCAGATTCTACCACCGTTTCTACATCCAAAAGCCGATGAACTTGAACACCCGTTTGGTAACGGACCGACTGTGCACAATAGGCACAGTCCTCTGGGCAGCCTCCCGTCTTGATAGAGAGAAGCGTACAGGCTTGTATTTGACCAGGTATGTGGAACTGGCGGTGCACGGCAGCCGCCTCCATTATCAGATTCAGGAGGGGGCGACGGTAGATTTCAGCGACCTCAGCGAGGGTCCAGTCATAACGAATCACACAGCAAAACTATCTACTTTGCGGCATGCCGAGAATAAGTCGCTATGCAAGACAAGTAGGACGCTTATTTCTCGGTTTGGCTGCTTTGCCGGTAGCTCTACTGTATGGAGTTGGGGTCTCTATTCGTAACTGGCTCTACGATAGAGGATGGTTACCCGTTTATCGCCTTCCTTGTGTAGTGGTCAGCGTCGGTAACCTGACCTTGGGAGGAAGTGGTAAAACGCCTTTTGCGCTTTATCTGCTGGAGTGGTTCTCTAATCGGGGTATACGGGCGGCTTATCTCAGCCGAGGTTATGGTCGTCAAACGAGGGGATTTGCTGAGGTCTCTCTGGCTACCCCTCAAGCAGCCGCCATGTACGGAGATGAACCCTGCTTAGCGAAGGTTCGGTTCCCTCACCTTCCTGTCGCTGTGTGTGAGGATCGAGTTGCTGGGGGCCGAGAGCTTCTGCAGCGCTACCCGCATCTCAAAGTAATCGTACTGGATGATGCCTTTCAGCATCGGCGCCTGCATCGAAATCTCAACATCCTTCTCATAGATATGCAGCGGCCGATATGGAAGGATTGGATTTTTCCTCTGGGCAGACTCAGAGAGCCCCTGAGGGCCTATCGGCGCGCTGACCTTATTGTCCTGAATAGGAAGAGCTTAGACAAAGTACTGCGTAGACCGCGGTTTCACAAGCCTACACTTGAGTTTAAGTATGCTGTGGCGGGACTTAGGCCTGCTTGGCCTCATTTGCCCTCTCTTTCGGTCGACGATATTCGTTTTCGGGGCGTTTTGGTATTCTGCGGTATAGCGCGCCCAGATAGCTTTTATACCACCCTCTACCAAGCTAAGGCCTATGTGTTAAAAGAAATGCGTTTTCCCGACCATCATCTCTACACGGATTCGGACTTGCGGCGCATCCGCAGGGCCTATCACCGATGCGAAACACGCCTGAGGGGAACCAATCTGATCCTACTCACGACCGAAAAAGACCTTGTGCGTCTCAGAGAAAGCGAGCATTACCATATCTTGGAAGGACTACCTTTGTATGCTGTGCAAATAGCCATGGTCCCGACTAACCCATCCGAGACGGATGAGCTGCTAACTCGCTTTTTCCAAAACCTTTTAGAATCATGACTACGCCTGAGGCTTATACGCACTTCCGAGAGACTTTAGAGTACATTCGCCGCTACTTTCAAGGTGAGGTAGAGATCGGGATTGTGTTGGGAACAGGATTGGGCCGCCTTGCGGATGCCATAGAAAAGGTACATCAGTTAGCGTATAACTTCATTCCTCATTTCCCCATCAGCACTGTGGAGAGCCATTTTGGTCGCTTGATTTTTGGTCAGTTAGGCGGGAAGAAGGTCGTCGCTATGCAGGGGCGATTTCATTACTACGAGGGGTACAACATGTATCAGATTACCTACCCTATTCGTATCATCAAGCTCCTCGGAGCCCATACCTTGCTGCTCTCTAATGCTGCTGGGGCACTCAATCTCTCCTTTGAGTTAGGCGACCTAATGATTATCACCGATCATATCAACTTGCTTCCTGAGAATCCCCTACGTGGCATGAACTTAGACCAGCTTGGCCCGCGATTCCCTGATATGAGTGCTCCCTATCATCCCGAACTAATTAACCGAGCCAAAGCTATAGCTCATCGGCTGGGCATCCCTGTGCGCGAGGGCGTGTACGTGGCTGTCCCAGGCCCTAACTTAGAAACTCGGGCTGAATATCGCTTCTTACGCATCATCGGCGGTGATGCTGTGGGTATGTCCACTGTGCCTGAGTGTATAGTGGCTAATCATATGGGTATGCGCGTGTTTGCTATGTCTATTATCACCGACCTTGGAGACCCCGATAACCTAAAACCTGTGTCTCTGGAAGAGATTATACGCGTAGCGAACGGTTCTGAACCCAAACTCACCCAGATATTTACCGAGCTGGTGCGCGAGTTATAATCGGGCTATCGCTTGTCTTTGGACAAACTATCCCGCGTCGCTTGGCTACGCTTGCTGACACGACGGCGGGCACGCCCCCAGCTTACCTAATGGGACTCCTGCCTTGGCATGATCCTTTAGATACGGTCGTAGGGTTCTCTATACGGCAGGGATACTACAAGCCCTACGCTCTCTGGCGGGAGGGGGTCTTCCTGTACGAGAAGGAAGCCCCCCCAGCTCTCCCCCAAAATCAAGATGTCTATCTACTGCATACTGTCCCTCTGCTATGGAGCCGGGTACCGTATACCCGTGTTCGGTTTGATCAAAGCAGTCGTAGGACTCAGTTATTGGCTATCCAACATGGCCAAACTTTTCGTAGAGGCACAGGACTTTCTTTCATCTATCAGCGACGCACTCGTACAGGCGAGTATTTAGGGCAAACAACGGATCATTACGGTACGGGAGTAGCTTTCTACAGTTGCGGGAGGGGGGTATGGTTCCTGCTTAAAGGTGGTTGGAATCAGCTTCAGGACGGCATAAATGGCGGCGTTGTGTATGAGGCATCTCCGATGGATGGTTTTAGAAAAGAGCGGCAGGTCGTCCGTACAAACGGTGCTCGTCTGCGTCGGTGGTATCGTTTTGCTGAAGGAGAAGTAGGGCTTCGCATGGGAGCCCAGTACGCCATAGCTTTTTTTACCCGCCTTTCAGAGGATCGCATAGAGCGGGAGGGGCCGGCTGCCCTGCGTCGCGAGAGCCCTCTATTCAACGATAGCGCTGGATTCGCCCTCGGAGTGCGTCAGATTCGGCGATTAGGGGGTATACGCCTCTATTGGGGGTCCTTTCAGGGAGAAGCTCGCTTGACTCAACACGAAGGGCGAGCTGACACCTTTTTCAGGCAAAGTTGGAATCTCTCTGCGGTGGAGCTTCAAGCGCAGGTTTCTCGGGAGAAAATTTTTTCATGCTTGAGTTATCGTCGGTGGTTAGGCCCTCGTAGGCTACCTCCTGCGTTCCGAGTAGAGGCAGAGTGGCGCCCCTCCTGGTATCAGGTGGGCTTCTCTCATGAGCAGCGTAATCTACCTTGGCTGGCTTATTTGCAAGCCACAGAGGGACTGACCAAGGGATGGGTGGGTGTGAGCCTTTCTTCTGGCGATACTACGCTTCCGCCGCTTAGTGGGCGTATCTGGCTGGCGCAGTGGCGACAACCTTGGCTGGCTGAGACTACTTATTATCAGGGTAGGTCTATACTTAGCGCAGGCTGGACTGTACAGGGCGGATGGCGAAAGGGGGTATTGGGGTTTTTATGCGGAGCTACCGTCCAGCGTGTATTACAGGCTCCCTCTACTTGGCATTTGACTATTCCTGCTCTGACGGGATGGGTTCAACCTTTCCTTCGTTGGCAGCTTCGCAAGACCCCGCCTGTGTATCAACTGGGGGTGCGGCTGTGGGGATTCACCGCTTTTCGTCCGTTATCCTACGATTTGGCTTTAGGAACCTTCTACCTCAATCCAACTTATGCCGACTATGGGCTAAAGCCCTACCTATGGGCAGACCCCTACTTGGTTATACTGGTTAAGCGAGTCATGGTGTATCTACGGGTAGAGCATGTTACAGAAGGGTGGATAGCCCCTGGGTACTACCTATCAGCTTGGTATCCAATGCCTGGACGAGCTTTCAGTTTCGGCGTTCAGTGGGATATCTATAACTGAACAGGCCGTTCATTGGAGGAGGAAGCTCTCTAAGAAGGCTTAGAAGAAGGGTGTATAAAGTCTAAATGGGGCATCTTTGGCGGAACAACATTCCATATAGTGGGGGGCTGTATCTGCGGCTTTCACCAATCGCGCATGAGACCAGAGGCTTCTAAAAAAGCTCGTAGGTTAGCTGGTAGAGCATGGGGGTCTCGCAACATATCCGTTTTGTCGCCCTGCCATTCGGAGCGTCCTTCATAAAGAAACAAAATGCGCTGCCCCATGTCTACCACACTTTTGAGGTCGTGTGTAACGACGACTGTCGTAGTTTCAAACTCTTCTGTCAGTTCTTGAATAAGCTCATCTATGCGCCGGGCTGTGAGGGGGTCTAGCCCAGAGTTAGGTTCATCGCAGAAGAGATACTTAGGATTTAGAGCAATGGCTCGAGCTAATCCCACGCGACGCTTCATTCCCCCTGAGATTTGAGCGGGGTATTTCTCTTGCGTCCCTGCTAATCCGACTCTTTCTAAGCAGTAAGCGACTCGTTCCCGAATCTCCGATTCACTTTGCTGCGTAAAGACCCTCAGCGGAAAAGCTACATTTTCCTCCACCGTCATGGAATCAAAAAGAGCTGAGGATTGAAATAGCATGCCAAGGTTCTGTAGAATCATGCGCCTACTTTCGGGGTTAGCCTGGAGGAAATCTACATTTCCGAAGAAGACCCTGCCCGCTTCAGGCGTGATTAATCCGACGATGCACTTTAGGAGGACGGTTTTACCGCAGCCGCTGGGGCCGATGATCATATTCACCTGCCCGGGCTGGAAAGTAAAGGATATGTCGTGAAGAACCTGCTGCCGTCCAAACCACTTGGATATGTGTTCTATCCGGAGCTGACTCATAGAAGCAGTTGAGCCAGCACATAATCAGCTATCAAAATCATCAAGCAGCTAATCACCACTGCCCGAGTGCTGGCGTTGCCCACCTCTAAAGCGCCCCCTCGCACATAGTAGCCTTGGTAAGCCGATACAGTGGAGATGATGAAGCCAAAGGTTAGAGCCTTGATTAGCATGAAGATTATCTGAAAATCCTCGTAAAAGCTGCGGATGCCGATGACGAACTGGGTGGGATTGACCGCCCCCGAGAGCGCCCCTGCCACGATGCCCCCTATATGAATGATAAAGCAGGCATATATGACCAAAATCGGGAAAAATATAAGAGCACCAAAAAGGCGAGGTAGGATGAGGTAGGTAGCTGAGTTGATACCCATAACCTCTAGCGCATCAATCTGTTCGCTGACACGCATAGAGCCAATCTGCGAGGCTATGTTAGACCCGATACGCCCAGCCAGTACCAGAGAAGTAATCGTAGGGGCCAGTTCTAAAATAGCGGAGGTAGAGACGATCGCCCCAATCGTGGATTTGGGAATAAAGGGAGAGACAATCTGATAGGCGGTTTGGACTGTCGTGACCGCACCCGTGAAGAGAGAAATGATCGCTACGAGAAATAAACTATCCCGACCAATCTGGATGGACTCGTGCGTCCATAGGTTCCAATACAACCTAAACCGCAAAAGCCCCGTGAAGCTCCTCCGCAAAAGCAGAATATACAAGCCGAAGCTCTCAAACCCTTTGAGGATGAGGTTCATATGGGTACCAATCGGGCTTCTGAAGGCTTAGAGGTAGAAAGGCTGTGAAGCGAGTGTAGCCAGGTTGACTGTCTACGGTGAGGCGCCCCCGATGTTTCTCAATGATGCGCCGACAAATATCCAGTCCTAAGCCTGTACCTTCTCCCTTGGCTTTAGTGGTGAAGAAGGGTTCAAAAATCCGTGGAAGTATCTCTGGAGGGATGCCTGGACCGTTGTCTATTACGGAGACGGCTACTTCTTCGCCCTCTAAGTGTATCTCTACTCGCAATTCGCCCTGTCCCTGCATAGCTTGAATGGCATTTTGGATGAGGTTGGTCCAGACCTGTCCAATCTCGTCGGAGAAAAGGTACAAGGGGGGTACTTTAGGGTCCCATTCGGTATAGACGGTTATGCCTTGCTTGAGCTGGTTTTGGTAAAGCGTGAGGATAGTTTCCACCGATTCATCTAAGCGAGTAAGGGTGGGTTTGGTATGGTCGGTCGTGTGGGCGTAGCTCTTTAGGGCGAATACCGTTTTTCGGGTACGATTCGCAGCGGTTACGATGTTTTCCAGTTGAAGTTTGAGCTGACCGAGGAGGTAGAGGATATCGGGACCATAAGGCAAGCGCAAAGCTGGCAGAAGAGGAGAAAAATCTTCTAAAATGATACCTGCTTCTACGAGGCGACGAGCTAAGGTGTCGGCTTCGCTGAGCCCTTTGGATTCTAACTCCGAAGCGTATCGTTTTCTTAGGGCGCGCTCTTCCTTTGAAGTTAGAACGGGCCGCTGAGCTGTCTGGAAATACTCGTTTAGCCACCTAAGTGTATGGTTGAGGATAGTCCAATCCGGCTCGCTCGCTTCAGCTAACCGGCTCAAAAGCTGAGGAAGAGCATCTAAGAGGGTTTCGGCTGATCCCTTGATAGCTCCAAGGGGGCTATTAATCTCGTGGGCCACGCCAGCGACAAGCTGCCCCAGAGCAGCCATTTTTTCTGAAAGAATGAGCTGCTGCTGAGCGGAGCGCAGCTCGCGTAGCGCTGATTCTAACTCCTGGGTGCGTTGTCGAACTCGCTCCTCTAAGGAAGCGTTGAGGTTATTCAGTTCGGCTCGGGCTTCTTCTAAGCGGATGATATTTTCTCGGAGTAGTTCGTTTTGCCGCTGCTGCTCTACCAGTAGCCTCCGAATACGCTGCTGTTGGAATACATTACTTAGCAGCATGCCTAAAAGGCGCTGATTGTGTTCAAGCCAACTGAGCTCATCTGGTGTAGGCTGACGCAGGAGAAGGGACTCCACCACAGCCCAAGTCTGGGCTTGATACACCCAAGGATAGACCCAGTGATAGCGAGGATAAACCACACCGAACCCGTAAGAATGAGGCGGAGCGCCCTCTGGCTGATATAGAAAGGGTCGCTGATGGCGAGCGGCTTCGCCGATTAGCCCTTCTCCCCATTCCAAGGTGCCCTTGCCCTGAAAAACGACCCCGTAGCTGGCGATGTATTCTATTTTGTCAGCTTCTATCACGCCGTATAGCGCTGCAGAGAGGAGAGGAAGCCGACGACGGAGGGTATGTAGGAAACGAAGCCCCCATGCTTCTATGGTGTCTTCTGGACGCCAGGCCAGTTCGCCTAAAAAAACATATTCCTCCGTCATCTACTACAAAAATACACCGTCAGAGCCGGGATGATAAGCCAAGCCAATCCCTTTAGGAGGAAAAATAAAAACAAACCAATGCCTCCTCGTTGGAGCCACACCTTCAGGCGGGGAGGGCCTTTCGTATCTGAGACAGGAGAGCGTCGCGTTCCCATGGTTTGCGAATAAAAGCAAAAAGATTGGCGTATCGCTGAGCTCGCTCTATGGCAGCCTCATCGGCATAGGCAGATAACATAATAAGCCGAATGTCGGGATAATGCTTGGCCACTCGTATGAGGAAACTGTCCCCCTTTTCCAGAGGCATCAGCCAATCACTTATGAGCAGGACGATTCGGCGTTGGGCTTCTTTGTAATCCTGAATGAGTTCCCAAGCCTCCTCAGCGCTTTGAGCCGTTTCGTAGTCATACAGGTCTCCGAAGGCCGACCGCACTTGCACGGTAAGGGTGTCTAAGACCAGCTTCTCATCATCTACAAAAAGAATAACAGGCCGACTCACTGCTCTAAGGCTTTTTGCACTAGGGTCATAAGTTCATCCTTGTCCCAAGGTTTGGGGACAAAAGCCAGAATCTGGGCTTCATTTTTAGCCCGATCTATGGCTTCGGGGCTGGCTTGGCCGGAGAGCATGATGAGTCCTACCTCTGGAAATCGCTTATGTACCCGTACCAAAAATTCATCGCCTTTTATCCGAGGCATGAGCCAGTCGCAAATGATCAGATGTACATTTTCCCCCTCGGCGTAAATCTCGTCTATGTACTCTTCCGCTTCCTCGGCACTCGTGAAGGACTCGTACAGGTACCGATTTCCAAAGGTCTGATAGAGCTGTCCCATGAGGGTGTTTAGAACGACTTTTTCATCGTCCACGCACAATATACGCTTTTTGGGCACAATACAAAGGTATAAACTGACTTTTAGCCGAGACGCTCCCCGTATTGAAACCTATAGTAGTCTTGATACGCTCCAGAGCGAACCCGATCCAGCCAGTCTGGGTGTGATAGGTACCACGCTATTGTCTGACGCAGTCCCTCTTCAAACGACACTTGAGGAGACCATCCCAAGGCCTTGAGAGAAGGGGATGGCTTGATAGCATACCGAAAGTCATGACCGGGTCGGTCCTTGACGAAAGTGATAAGCGACTCAGAGCCAGAGCTGCCAGTCAGCTCATCGTATAGCCTGCAGAGCAGTCGCACGACCTCTAAGTTGGGACGCGGATTCTCCGCTCCAATCAAATAAGTACGACCCCGCTGACCTCGCTGAATAAGCAAGTCAATCGCTCGTACATGATCCTCTGCGTGTATCCAGTCGCGTACATTCTGTCCAGACCCATACACTGGGATGGGTTTGCGCTCCATTAGGTGAGTGATGGTGAGAGGAATGAGCTTCTCGGGAAACTGATAGGGTCCGTAGTTATTGCCGCAGTTGCTGATAAGATAGGGTAGTCCATAGGTATGACCGTAAGCCCGCACAAAATGGTCGGCTGCTGCTTTGGAAGCTGAGTAAGGACTACGGGGATCATAGGGGCTCGCCTCTGAGAAAAACTCGCCTTCTGCTAAGCTACCGTAGACTTCATCTGTTGAGACTTGATAGAAAAGCGTGTCGGAGCGCCCTCTCCAATGCCGGCGGGCAGCTTCTAAGAGCGTAACCGTGCCTAACACGTTCGTATGCACAAAGTCCAAAGGGGATAAAATGCTTCTATCCACGTGACTTTCGGCTGCTAAGTGAAGGATAATATCAGGCGGAGCCTCTGTCCATAGGTTTTCTACGGAGTTTGAGTCGGCGATATCTACCTTGTGAAAGATATGGCGTTTATGGTCAAGAACATCGGCGAGATTTTCCAGATTGCCCGCATAAGTCAGGGCATCTATCGTGTGTATCTCCCAATCGCTTTTTGTATGGATAAGGTGGCGTACAAGGTGAGACCCGATGAACCCCGCTCCGCCCGTAACCCAAACCCTGACCATGTTACAAAGGTATACGAGACAAGCCGTCACGCAAGGCTCAAAGGGGCTGGGTAAGGGGCTTGGAGCCAGGTGCTCAGGCCTGCTGCTCAAGGTGTAGGATGAACCTAACTCTCGGAAGAGTAATGCGATCTGACAGGTAGCTCAGTGGCAGTGTAGGGGGTAGGCAGTACATTTGTTAGGAAATAGGTATGCAGAGTGTAGGTTCGGCTCTAACTGTGGGGCTGTGGGTGAGCGGCGTATGGGGGGCTATAGCGGCTTGGGAAGCGTACAAAGGGAAAAGCTCTTGGAAGAGAGCGGGATGGGTGGCGTGGCTTATTCATAATCTCACCTTATTCGGCACGGTGGGCCTGCTCTTATATATTTTGCTCGGGCATCGCTATGAGTTTCACTACGCGTGGTCTCATGGCTCTCGTCTGCTTCCCCTTCAGTATATCACTGCGGCTTTGTGGGAGGGGCAGGAGGGTAGCTTTTTGCTTTGGATGCTCTGGCATGGTGTCTTGGGATGGGCTATCTGGCTGAGCCGAGACCCCCATCGCTGGGGGCTCCTGGCTGGGCTTTTAGCGACGAATGCTTATTTGGCTACCTTCTTATTGGGCATAGCTCTGCCGCAGTGGAGCATAGCGATTGGTGCTGGGCTTCTGTGGGGTCTATGGGCAGCTGAAGCCTTACCTACCCTCTGGCGCTTGAGTGGGGCGGCGTTGTTAGCAGGGGTCTGTATGCTTCCCTTCTCACCTGTTAGACTTGCTCTGATAGGGGGTCTCTTTCTTTTGAGCTGGATGGGTGGGATTTCACCTCGAGCCGCTATCTCAGCTCTGGCTATTCTGCTTCTTCCGATGGGGGAGAGCTGGGGCAGCTTCCCTTTTCTGTATGTGTGGGAGGTTCGATCGGATATGCCTGTAGGTTTTATCCCCAGCGATGGAAATGGACTGAATCCGCTTCTGCAGAGTTACTGGATGGTGATTCATCCACCTGTGCTCTTTTCAGGGTATGCAGCAGCTGCTTTGCCTTTTTGGGAGGGGCTTTTGGCTGTGAGGTCAGGGGGGCTAACGGGAGAAAGAAGTCGGCGTCTCTTACGATGGACATGGTTGGCGGTGGGTCTCTTGGGATTGGGCATAGCTTTAGGAGCTTACTGGGCTTATGAGACGCTCAACTTTGGCGGCTACTGGAACTGGGACCCAGTGGAGAATGCCTCACTGGCTCCTTGGCTAGTGTTAGTGGCAGCGGCTCATCTCATATGGGTCTGGCGTCGCCAGCGCCGAGGTGGCTCATCCGCTCTGGCGCTGACGCTTCTGCCTTTTCCCTTAGTCATCTATAGCGCCTATCTCACCCGTAGCGGCGTTTTGTCTGATAGTTCTGTCCATAGCTTTACTGATTTAGGTTTAGGGCACTGGCTGGCTTGGGGCATAGGGGTTAGCTTAGGCGGACTGTTGATTTTAGGGCTTAGACACCTCCCTCATTTAGCCCGAGAGGCGATGCGCCTCTTGACTCGTTTGGCCTTAGCTGTGGGAGGGGCTTTATTACTCTGGCTGGCTTTTCTTCTCCTGTTGCTGACATCCCTGCCAGTCTTGAATAAGGCCTTCGGAACAAACTGGACGCTGGGTTCAGGGGCTTTACAGGTGTATTACGAGTGGATGGGTATTTTTACAGCTCCGGCTTTGGTCCTTATGGGCTACGCGCTTCTGAAAGCCTACCGAGCACGAGGCTGGGAGCTTCTCCTATGGGTGTCAGCGCTTGTTCTAAGTGCTATCATCTTAAGTTTATGGTGGGCAGGGTGGGACTTAGTGTATCATCCAGCTTATCGGTCTCTCTTACAGAGTGAAAACTGGATGTATCGCTTGCGGGGTGCTCTGTTTCTGCTCTTGGATGACCTTTTATGGGGAGGGGCAATCGTAGCATTAGGGGCTGCCATAGCCGTTCTTATTCAGGTTAGGGGGCGAAGCCACCTCTGGGCTGGGCTGGGGCACAGCGGCTTTGCTATTCTAATCATTGGAGCTATTCTCTCCAGTGGGTATGAAAAGGTCCTGAGCCAAAACTTTAACCCTCGCAGCCCTGGCAGTGGGGACAACCTCTTCCTACCACAGGGAGCTTCTACGGTGGCCTTAGGGTATTTCGTTCGGTATGAGGGTCTAATGGAGCCTGTGCCACCCATTCAAGAAGTGCGTCCTGTTATACAGGAGGGAGGCCAGACCCTCTGGCGATTCCGAGATAGCTTAGGTTTGCTTTATCAAGTGTGGCTCCCCGATGGTCTTCTAATTCAAGGAGGCTGGATTCATCCCGTTGGTCAGCCCTCCGTCCATAACTTTATACAAGCCAACATAGCCTTGCTTCCCGCAGAGCCCGCTGACCACCGATACCGGTATAAAGTAAGCCTCACCTCGTTAGACAGCAGCCGAACCTATCCCCTTCTACTGGAAGCTGACCTTAGTGAGAGCTCAGGACTCCTGGCCCATCCGGCCCATGTACGACTGTGGCACGGAGACTTGTATGTGCATCTGACGAGCCTACCGAGACTAGATGGACCGCCAGTAGCCCAAGGTATTGTGGGCTTAGGGGTGGGTGATACGGTTCATTGGGAGGCTCTCTCCCTGAAGTTAGAGCGTCTGACAGAAGTAGAAGGTACACCTCATCCGACTTTTCGCGCTTGGCTTGCTGCTTGGAAGGGCTTGCCCCAGTTGGCTCAGCGCTTTCCTGTAGAGTTTGCCATTCAGGAGAAAGAGCTGGTTACGCCTACGGCTTCTGTGCCTACTCTTGGACTATCGGTTCAGCTTGAAAAGGTTTCTGTGCGAGAAGGTAAGCTGATGTTTCGCTTAGCCCTCCGACGCCGCCCCGATAGCTTTATTACGCTCAAAATCCTCTATAAGCCTTTCATCAGCCTTTTCTGGGGAGGGATTTTGCTTACCTTAGTGGGGTCGTTCGGAGCTTGGCTCCGGCACCAGTAAGCCTAAGCTTATGAAGGTCATTCTTCTGATTCGGCACGCCAAATCGGATTGGAGCACTGAAACCCTCTCGGACTTCAATCGTCCGATTAGTGAAAAGGGGCTTCGTGATGCGCTGCATCAATCCACCGTTCTCTTACGCCAAGGGTATCGTCCTGATATCATTTTATCTAGCCCGGCGATTAGGGCATGGCAAACGGCTCATATCCTAGCGCAAGTAACCTCCTTGCCTCACCAATGGGTGCGTGGAGTTATGGCTTTCTACTGGGAAGACCCTGAAGCCATTTATGAGGCGGTGCGTGAGCTTCCCGAGAAAGCTAATACTGTTGGTCTTGTAGGACACAATCCGCTCTGGAGTGAGGTGGCAAGCCGTTGGCGAGGCGAAGCTATGGAGATGGCGACGACTGATATCGTAGGGTTTGCTTGGAATGGCGCCTGGAAGGATGTGCCCGAGACAGACTTAGAGTTTTTGTTTCATCTGCGGCGCACTGAATAGAAGTACTGGTATTGGAGCTCTTCGCCCTTGTAGAGGTAAAGGCCGATTAGATAGGCATTAGAAGGCAAGTCCTCAACGCGCCAGTTGAGACGCAGTGTATCCCATCGCCCACTGGCATGGAGGGTAAAACGGCGCTCCTCTATAGATAGGTAGCGTCTGAGTTCTGGAAGCGTGGAGGCGCTTTGGTATAGAGCCGCTTGCCCTAAGTAAGTGCCAGCAGGCAAATGATACAGTACCATAAGGGAAGCTAAAAGAACCCCCGAAGCAAATCCCTGGCCGACCTCGCTAAAAGCTACCGCCCACTGCTCAGAGGAAAAGCTGCCTGTCTGGAAAAAGACTCGGCGAGTTTGCTGGTCCCAAACAACGACCTCCCATGAGGCGGTCTCAGGTAAGGGAGGTAGCTTCCATGAGAATAGATTACTTGTCTCGGGCAGCTCCGCTGAGGTACTGCGCAGAAAAAGGCTTCGCCGATGATAGACATAAGGGCGCTGCTGATTGCGCACGAGTATTTCTACATCATATCGGCCCATACAATAGCCCTCGGCTTGAATGTAGGACGCTGGCGAAAATAGAATCCACAAATAAGCCTCTGAGGGGCTGCGAACAGCTTGTACTTCAAAGGGGTTTTGCCCAAAGGTCGTATTCAGTAGCATCCTCCACCCGTACCCAAGCAAAATCCCCAGGCCTAAGGCTTTGAGAAGGGTCCGAAACATAGACAAGGTTATCTACCTCTACGGCATCGTATTCTGTTCGCGCTATGACTTGATCCCCTTGCCGCTCATCCACGAGTACTCGAAGCGAGCGACCTATCAAGGTCTGGTTCCATTCATAGGATAAGCGCTGCTGGAGCGACATCAGCTCATGATATCGCCGCTTTTTTATGCGAGGGGGCACGTCATCTCCGTACCCGTAAGCGGCGGTGCCTTCCTCATGGGAGTACAAAAAAGCTCCTACCCGTTCTAAGCGATAGGTCTCTAAAAAGTGCAGTAGGGCTTCAAAATCTTCTTCTGTCTCGCCAGGGAAGCCTACGATGAAGGTAGATCGCAGAACGATACCCGGGACAGCGGCTCGGATGCTATCTATAAGCTCTTCGGTTTTAGCCCGAGAGAGCCCGCGCCGCATCCGTCGCAAGATGCGATCCGAGATATGCTGAAGGGGTATATCTAAGTACTTACAGATGGTAGGGCAATCCCGAAGGATAGGCAAGATGTCTTTGGGAAATCCAGCGGGATAGGCATAATGCAGACGAATCCACCCTATGCCGTCTAAAGCAGCCAGTCTTTCTAATAGCTCACCCAGTCGCCGTTTGCCGTATAAGTCTATGCCGTAGAAGGTCAAGTCCTGGGCAATCAGGCTGATTTCTTTGACGCCTTCACTTATGAGGGTTTGGGCCTCGGCAAGGATATCTTCCATAGGGCGGGACACATGCCGTCCACGCATAAGAGGGATGGCGCAAAAACTGCACTTTCGGTCGCAGCCCTCTGAAATTTTGAGGTAGGCGTGATGGGGGTAGCCGATTCGAGTTCTTTCGCCTAAGAGATATCGCCGAAGGTCACCTTGCAGGGTTTGGATAAGAGTATCGTACTCTGAGTGGGTGTAGAATCCGTCTATTTCAGGCAGTTCGGCTTGCAGGGTGGCTTTATCGCGAGCGACTAAACATCCCACGACATACAAACGCTGGATTTCGCCTCGCCGCTTCGCCTCGGCATAGCTTAGAATGGCTTCCACCGACTCTCGTTTGGCTCGGTCAATAAAACCGCAAGTGTTGAGAATCACTATATCGGCTGGTTCTAAATCCGTAGAATGCGAGGTTGCGTACCGATGGCCTAAAGCAGCGGCTAAGCGTTCGGAGTCAAATATATTCTTGCTGCACCCTAAGGTGGTGATATGGAGTCGGACTGGCTTAGTGTGCATGGGACTGAGGTATGAGAACAGCTTCCTTCATGCGACGCAGGAGGTCTGGACGTGAGACTTGACCCCGAAGGTACTTCTCTACGACGAGACTGGCGATGGGGGCCGCCCATGAGGCTCCCCACCCCCCGTTTTCTACGATGACGGCGATAGCTATTTTGGGATTATCCCATGGAGCGAAGCCTACAAAGAGGGAATGGTCTTGCCCATGAGGATTTTGAGCTGTACCCGTTTTACCGCATAAGCCTAAATCGGCTACATAGGCCGAGTAGCCCGTACCAGCCTCTACCGCCAAACGCATCCCTTCTATCACGGTCTCAAAGTGCTGCGGTTCGATAGGTACGCGTATGGTGTCAAAATAGCTCACTTGGCGTCCTTCTTGTTTATAGACATGACGCAAAAAATGCGGCTGAATGTAAAACCCCCGATTAGCGATGATACACATGACATTGGCCATCTGGAGGGGAGTCATGAGGATTTCGCCTTGACCGATGCTATTGCTGATGATGGTGAAGGGATTCCAGCGTTTGGGACGATAAACTTTGTCGTAGAAGGAGGTAGAAGGCAAGTTCCCTGGCTTCTCAGAGGGGATGTCTATCCCTAAACGTCGCCCAACACCGAAGTACATCATGTATTCGCGCCACTTCTCATAGGCGTGAGTCAGGCTGCTGTATCGCGAATGGTAGAGGAAGTCGGTGTAAACCGAAGCAAAATAGGCATTGCAGGAGTGTTGGATGGCCCCTATCAGGCTCAGAGGGGAGGGGTGGCTATGGCAGGCGGGTTTGCCACCATTTCGAATAAATCCCATGGCGCAGGGGTAAGTCATCTCTGCGGTTAGGGTGCTCTCCTGAAGTGCTATGAGGGCGTTGAGAAGCTTGAATGTAGAGCCGGGAGGGTACATAGCTTGAATGGCGCGATTGTAAAGGGGAAAGAAGGAGGCCCGCTGAAGCCTCTGCCACTGCGAGGACATTTCTTCTCCTGAGAGCAAATTGGGGTCGTAGGTAGGAGAGCTAACAGAGCACAAAACTTCGCCTGTAGAAGGCTCAATCGCAACGAGGGCGCCTACCTTTCCGTAAAAAAGGCTTTCCGCAAACTGCTGAAGGTCTAAATCCACGGTAAGGACAAGATCAGTGCCCCGAACAGGGGGAATGTCATGCTTGCCCTCCTGGTAAGGATAGAGCTCGCGCCCCATTGCGTCTACGACGACGTAGCGGTAGCCCTTACGACCGGCGAGTAAGGCCTCATACTGCCGTTCAATGCCCGAGCGGCCTATAAGGTTTCCAAGAGTGTAGCGTCCTTCGGATTCAGCGATTTCCTGAGGCGTAACCTCACTCAGATATCCTAAGATTTGAGCTCCGACTGGATACAGGTATCGCCGCGTATGAAGGGCTTGAGCGGAGAAGCCTGTCTGGCGCCAGGACTGTTCCATGAGGTTAGCATAACGGGCAAGCGATACATATCGGATAAGTAGGCTGGGTTTGCTCCGACTAAACTGTCGTGCCTGTTCTATGCGCTGTTGAAGGGTGGTAGGTGAAAGTCCAAAAACCTGGGCTACCCGCGTGGTGTCCAAACCTGAGACTTCCTTAGGGGTGAGGAAGATATTGAAGAAGGGCACGTTGGAAACCCACAGCCGCCCTTTACGGTCGCGTAGGACGCCTCGGGGGGGAATCGCTTCTACCCGACGGACTGTATTCATGGCCGCTTGTCGCCGCCCCTCGGACGAAGTAAGCTGAATCTGACCTAATCGTCCAATCAACAAAAGCCCCGTCGCTATCACGACTGCCGCCCAGCCCCATCGCCTGTCTGTGTAGTCAGACTTGTGCATGGCGCTTGCGAAGGCTTAGCTCAAAAATAATCCATTCCCACATAAAACTATAAATCGCACTCAGTCCTGCATAGGCAAGAATCTCGCCTGATAACCTCCAAGCTGCAAGGGGAATATAGAGGAGGTGATGCATCAGCGTAAGCGGAAAGGCATAGGCAAAAAACCCCGTTGAGCTTAGGTCTCGGGGTGAAACCATAAGCTCCCAGTCAGTTGGAAGATTGGGGTGTAAGAGTTGGTAAACAGACTTGCGCAGAATCCACACCCAAAGCCCACAAAAAGTCTGAAGACCTCCAGGGGGAAATAAAAGGTCTGTAACTACGCCAAAACCGATCGCTACCAAAGTGCCTATCACAGGATTCCATGCAAAAGGTAGAACGAGCCAGAAGAGTACGAGAGGCGACGGATAGGCTAAGTTTTGTATGGATAGGGCAGGGGACAGAACGGCTTGGAAAGCCACCAGCGATACTCCCAGCAAGAGCATTCTTCCCTCTTCTCTCATGAAGGAGGTAGAAGAACAAAGACATCCCAAGTGCGTCCCCAATCTGCATAAGTGCTAAGCTCTATGGCATGAAAACCCCGAGTAAAATCACTGCGGATTGTCTCTACCCGACCTATACGCAATCCTGCTGGGAAAATCAGACTGTTGGAGGCTGTCCAGACTTCCTCTCCGGGCTCTACCTGAGTATATAGGGGGACATAGTCTAAGTTCAAGCGGTTCAGAGTCGCTGCTTGCCAGCTCGTTATCCCAAGCATGTTATGACGGGGTAGCATGGCGGACAAATGCACATCTTTATGGAAGAGAGCGTACATGATGCTTGTTGTGGCGGTGGTTTCGGCGATGATTCCGATGACGCCGCGTTCAGAGAGGACTCCTAAACCCGGATATAGGCCTTCGCGTCCCCCTTTATCAAGTAGAGCATAGTTTTCTCGGAGGAAGAAGGTGCGGTAGACCACTTTAGCGGGCAGAAACCTGTATCCTGCTATGGCTGAGAAGTCTCCTATGCTACCGATAGGGATAGGACTACTAAGCGGTGTATCTAAGCGTAAGCTAAGCTGCTGCTGGAGCTGGGCGGTGAGGACTTCTAACTCTCGGACTCGTTGTAGAGCTCTCCAAGGGGCAGTTACCCAGGAGACTGCTTGGTGAAAAGATCGTCGTAGCTCCGTCAACCATCTCTCTACGGCGCTGCGTGGCAGAGGGGAGAAGTTTAGGTAAAAGTACAAAGCCAAGCCCTGAGCGAATAGCCATAACGTCAGAGGATGTACCAGCATACGCAGCCATATAAGGCCCATGGGGCTATAGATCAGCTCTTTACGAGGAGGAAGTGGAACTTATTTAGGTTTCGGAGAGCATAACTGGTGCCCTTAGCGATGGCTCGGAGAGGGTCTTCAGCAATACGCACGGGTAAATGGGTTTGTTGAGCGATACGTTCGTCCAATCCTCTCAGTAGGGCTCCGCCCCCAGCCATGTGGATACCTCGTTCTACCAAGTCGGCTGCAATCTCAGGCGGGGTGGCTCCTAAGGTTTGCATTACGGCTTCCAATATCTTAGAGATGGATTTGTCTAAGGCACTCACTATCTCTCGGTAAGAGATGGAGAGCGTCCGAGGCGTTCCGGTCATAATGTCTTTTCCGCGTACGGGTTGATTGGGGGGAGGGTCAGGAATGTCTGCGATAGCAGCGCCTATATCTATCTTGATGCGTTCAGCTGTTCGCTCCCCGATTTGAAGGTTATGTTGGCGGCGAATATACTCAACTATGTCGGCGTTTAGCTCATCTCCGGCTATGCGGATGCTTCGGTCGCACACGATTCCCCCTAAGGTTATGACTGCAATCTCCGTGGTACCTCCGCCAATGTCTATGACCATATTCCCTTCAGGGGCTTCTACATCTAAATCCATGCCGAGCGCAGCAGCCATGGGTTCATGAATCAAATATACCTCCCGAGCTCCGGCACGTTCGGCGGAGTCCCGCACGGCGCGCTCCTCGACTTCGGTTATACCACTGGGAATACAGACCATAAGGCGTAGGTTGGGCTTGAGCAGGCGACGACTGCCGGGAATCTTAGCCAAAAAGCCCCTAATCATTGCCTCTGCCATGGCAAAGTCAGCTATCACCCCTCCTCGCAGAGGCCGAACAGTGCGAATGTTCTTATGAGCCTTCTCGTGCATGTATAAAGCCTCTTGCCCCACAGCGATGACGCGATTCTTCGTTTGATCTATCGCCACTATAGAAGGCTCATCAATCACCACCTCCCCATCTACCATAATGACAGTGTTGGCGGTGCCTAAGTCTATTGCTATATCTTGTCTCAAGAGAAGCCCAAACATAGTCAGTGCCGAAAGTGTCGGTATTCCAGAAAAATCAGGCAAATATCGCACTTCTGGGCAAAGGCTTCTATGTCGGCTTGGCGCTTGCCTCCGGGGGGCACGGCAACTCGGCGAATCCCCGCTGCATGGATTAGCTCCAAACTATCTGTAAAAGGGAAAAATCCATCGCTTGCCAGAAGAAGTTTTTCAGGGGGGAAGGATCGGTGTTTAGCACGCTCTATCGCTAACCGAACAGCTTCTATGCGCGAGGTCTGACCACCCGCCGCTGCCACAAGCTGCCCCTCGGCTGTAATCACCACAGCGTTAGAATACATGCTCTTAAGCAGGCGAGCGGCCCACCTCACCTCCATATCTCGCTCCTCCTGTATATGAGGAGTCTGCCACAGTAGCCCGCCTAAGGCACTCCGAACTTCCCAAGCGGTAGGTTGAAAGGTAGGCCATTCTACGAGGGTGATGGTTTTATGATGATGGAGCCACTCTACTGCATCAGGCGTAAAGCTGGGGGCTGCTAAGACCTCTATGAAGTGCCCCTTAGTCAGATGAGCCCAAGAAGCCGTGATAGGAAAGTTACACACCACTACACCGCCATATGCCGCTATGGGATCGCCAGCTAAAGCATTTTGGTAGGCTAACTCAGGGGATTCAGCGTAGGCAGCTCCGCAAGGCTGCGTATGCTTGAGAATAGCACAAGCCGGCATGTCCCAAGGCATAACAATGCGATGGCCTACCGATAGGTCTAATAGGTTGTTATACGAAAGGGGCTTACCCGATAAAAGGCGCGGTTTATCTCCCAAGAAGAATGCTCTTTGATGGGGATTCTCTCCGTATCGTAGCTCTTCGGCGTAGGTAGGCTGAGCTAAAAACCCCTGGGCAATCCGAGTGTCGTAAGCAGCTATGAGAGCAAATGTTTGAGCTGCAAAGCGATAGCGTACTTCTAAGGGGGGGATCCCCTTGTGAGTCTCCAACGCGTGAAGGGCATCCATGTATAAGTCCGGGCCGGCGACCACCCAAACGGACTCGTAGTTTTTTGCTGCGGCTCGCAGTAAGCTCACCCCTCCAATGTCTATGAGGTCTATCCAATCCTGGGCTTCTCTCTGAAAGGGATATACTTCTACCACGACCATGTCCCAGGTGAGAGGGGGGCCTGACTCGCTGGGGCGAGCTAAAATGCCGGCAAAAATTGCTGGATGAAGCGTCTTGACGCGTCCGCCAAGCAGCTCAGAGAACCCCGTCAGGGTTTCTACGGATTGAACGGGTATGCCTTGTTCAGCGAGGGTTCGGGCTGTGCCGGCTGAAGCCCAGATTTCGCCTCCCCAAGCATGCACCCGCTGAGCTAAAGGTAACACCCTCTCTTTGTCCCATACCGAAAATAAAGCTCGCATACGTTTAGCTGCCGTAGATTTCTCCAGGTCTTATGTTCTGTCGTACCACGCTGCCCGGGAGAATCTGAGCTCCTTTGCCTATCTTCGTTCCTGCATCTATCAGGCTGCCTCGTCCTATCCATACATAACACTCAATCTCACAACCTTCACCGATTTGACAGCCACTTCCGATATTCACGAAGTCGTGTATGTGGGTGTCGGCGCCAATATAAGTATGGCTTTCTATCGCCACATACCCACCGATCTGAGCAGAGACTCCGAAGACTACATAGGGCAGAGCGATGATACCACCTCCGAGTTGAGTGGTAGGCGGTACAATTACACTGGAGTGAATGCAGTTTCGGGCGGAGCGTCCTACCCGCTCAAAAAGTTGATTGGCCATGCGCTCCCGAGCCACGGGGTCAGTAAGAGCTATGAGGTAGTCTGCTTCTTCAGATCGGAGCAGTTTCCATATTCGGGCTCGCGTGATAGGGGGCAGGATGCTTAGGGTATCCTGCTCCTTTTGTTGAAGTTCTCGGGTCGGAGCGAACCCATACACCAGTTTGCCTTCCATCTCTAAAATTTGGGCAGCCCATCGTGCCAGCGGCCCCGTTCCGATGATAAGAACTCCATTTTGGGTAAGTTTGTCTGCTTCCATCATGGGTATCTTAGAAACTTAGCGGGAAAGACGCCTACATTCTGTCGTCTTATGATTTGGCCATCCTTATAGACGATTACTTCACCGCGGACGCCTCCAGCCCGAGCATTCGCGATAATCCATTCGCCTGTAAGGCTGTCATAGTGAAAGCCGTACATCAGTTCGGGGTCGGCGATCCTAAGATGCCTTTTAGATATGAATCCATACTCCACCCCGCCGGTCTGCCACTGATACCGGCTTACCCCTGAATCCGTGAGCATGTAAATCTCGTTTCCATAGCGTCGGAGGATAAATACACTGGTATTGAGGGGAGTCGTGCGAGTGATAGTAGCTGTGGAGGGATCTATGTGGACAAGCATGCCCTTTTGGTCGGCGTAGTTGCCACGGCACCCGACCAGCACCTCCCCCGAGGGAAGCCGCTCTATTGGACCAGGATTTTCACGAGGAAGGTTGAGGTAATACAATACCGAATCGCGCTGAGGGTCTATGCAGGCCACCTTCCAATTTCTTAGGGGGTACGCATAGTTACCGCAAGTGACCCATACCCGCCCAGCATGATACAGCATGCTCTCTGAGAAGTTCTCTATACGAATATGGGGAGGGGATAGCGTGCCGCGCCGCGGATCTACCCGGTATATGGTGCTATCCAGCAGAGAGTTGACGTAGGCTTTATTCGGGCTGAGCGGGAGGAATTCCCTTGGACTAGCTTCAGAAGGAAAGGCGAGTCGGACCCTTGCAGCTAAAGAGGGTAGGCTGAGGCCCCACAAGAGCCGAGAGCCATTCATGGTAATCCATAAAGTGTCCCCTTGACGCAAAATGTGGTTAGCTACATCCCCCAAAGGCTGGCGATTGACAGTGTAAAAAACATCTTCGTAGTAGGTGCCATCGGAGGCTATTAGGTCTAAACTGGCATTTCCCAGCGTCCATTGCCCTTCGTTGAGTACGAAAAGACCGCGGTAAGCTGGTTGAGGGGTATCCTCGTCTATTCGGGGCTTGCGACTACAGGCTAAGAGCAGTAGCAGTCCAATCCAACCCAATCTTTTCATCGCCTCGCTGGCATAAGTCTCCGAAATAGGCTATGCTCAGCCGCCCAAAAAAGGGTACTATAACTAAGGGCTCCCAACACCTGATAATGGTAGAATGGAATAGCAGCTACATAGCAGGTGATAAGCCCTGTGAAGGTGTGGCCGTAGTAACCCCCTATCCATACGCCAAAATTTGTCAGCAGAAAAAAGAGGGTGGCCTGAAGAGTAGCGGTGCCTGCCACAGACACCCAGCGATGGGTCTGCATAACATAGTGTCCTAAGTAGGTGCCTATAAGCATTCCCCCCCATGTGAAGGGCCATAGATTATGCCATCCGAGAATAAGATCGCTTATAGCCATCACACCTAAGGGCACCAGAAGGCTAAGCCAGAAGGGCGATAGCCACGCCCCCCCAAACAAAGCAACAGCCTCCACCGGCGTAAAATTGGGGGGGTGGGGTACAAGCCGCCCCACGAGTCCTATTATCAGTAGTAGGGATGCACCCAGTAGCTGCTTCTGCACTACGCAAAGTTAGTCCTAATCCAAGTCGCTCTAAGGATATATCTCCACTTTCCACATCCCTCGCAAGTCTCCCAAGGAAAAACCTATCGCCTTGTCTCCCGGATAACGCTTTCGGATCTCTGCCAGAGCTTGTCCGTCTAAATCTTCGCGCTTACCATGGCACTTTAGGCACTGTACCATGGGAATGTATATAGGGCGATAATAGCGAAGGGTCCCCTCTTTGGCTTCTACTATAAAGCTCTCTGTTTTGCCCGTCTGGCGAAAGTGGTTGTAAGCGGCCCTATCTAAAGAGTCGGCCAAAGCATTTCGGGGGTTTCTATGGTAGAGAGCTACCCGCTGTACGTAAAATTGTGGGCTGCGATAGAAAGTCAAGGTTTCAGCGGCGGTGTGGCAGTATCGCACCGCTCCTCCCCAGCCTTCTTTTTCGGCGGCGTAAAGGAGGCGCTGTAGGATTGCCTGCTGCCGAGATAGGGTGAGACTATCGGCAATCTGCCTCCAAGAGTCATATTGATTAGGTGCAGAGGGAGTAAAGGGAGTATTAGAAGGGCTTGAAGCCGCTTCAGACGGAGCCCCGGATTTACATCCAAGCACAGTAAAGGACACCGCAATCAAGAGACGGGGCGTTATATGAAGGAAAGGTCTCAGGGGATACAAAAGTACCATCCGCCCTCCGACCTTAGACAGGACATACTCAATGAACTGAGTTCGGCGAAAGACATTCAGTACCGAAACCATTCGGCTCTGCATGTATCACTGACGCCTGTCTGGAAGTCTTGAAAATAGTACTCCACTCGTAGAGAGCGCCGGCCAGCGTCTCTTTGGACAATTCCTTGAATGGCGTAACGGCGGTTACAGCTACTCTGCCGAGCGATTTCTGCGCGGTCTGAGTTTATGAGTCGTCCTTCCACGCGTAACCGCTGTCCTTCGCATCGTACATCGCCGAATCCTTCAAAGTATATTACATCAGGGTAGATGGGGGAGGGTGAAATGGTGGCTTCATACTGGGGGATCAAACCGACTATGGCACAGCGATCATCCACGGTGTAGCTACCTACCCATCCATCGCTCCACTTCTGCTCACAACGGGACCCGCCGAAGCCGGCAGGACACTGGCAACGACCGCCTCGACACGAGCCTCCATTCAAGCACTCCACCCCTTCACAGGAACGCCGTCTGCAGCCAAATAGAAGGATAGAGAGGAGGCCTGAGGCCCATAGAAGAATTCTCATCCCACAAAAGTAAGCCTTCTCTCTAACTTTGGCGGACATGGATATAGCCGAGTTGGAAAAGATAGCGGCGCAAGTACGGCGGGATGCTATGCGGATGATATATATGGCTCAATCAGGCCATCCGGGCGGGGCCTTGGGAGCGGCGGATATATTTGTGGCGCTTTATTTCGCACATCTTCGGCATCGCCCCCAGCCCTTTTCTCCTACGGGAATTGGCGAGGATGTGTTCGTCTTATCCAATGGACATATTTGTGCTGCTTGGTATGCAGTGTTAGCTCGTAGTGGGTACTTTCCTATAGAGGAGCTAGCGACCTTTCGGCGCATCCATAGCCGACTTCAAGGGCATCCAGCTACAAAAGAAGGCCTTCCGGGGGTCCGAGTTGCCACCGGCTCCCTCGGTCAAGGGCTCTCCGCAGCTATTGGCATCGCCTTAGGGAAAAAGCTACTGAAGGACTCGCACTTGGTCTACGCTATGATAGGGGATGGGGAAACAAACGAAGGTCAAATATGGGAAGCGGCTCTTTTTGCGGCTCATCATCAAGTAGATAACCTCATCGTTATCACCGACCGAAACTACAAGCAGATAGACGGAGATACCCGAGATGTGCTCAATACAGACCCTTTAGAGGAAAAGTGGCGAGCCTTTGGGTGGGATGTGCTGGCTCTAAGGCAAGCCCATGATTTTTCGGCTATTCTTGCGACGCTCAACGAGGCTGTTCATCGCTCAGGTCAAGGCAAGCCTATCATGATAATCGCTTACACAACCATGGGTAAGGGAGTGGATTTCATGGAGAACGACTATCGCTGGCATGGGAAGCCTCCCACTTCAGCTGAATACGAGCGGGCGATTTTGCAGCTTCCCGCTACCTTGCGAGACTTCTGATGAGACCACGGTTGACGGATTTTGGGGCAAAAGACACGCGCTCCGGCTTTGGCGCTGGACTCGTGGAGTCTGCTGAAAGAGATGCTCGGATTGTCGCTTTATCAGCGGACCTTATGAGTTCTGTAAAGATGGACGCTTTCGCAAAGCGCTTTCCCGAGCGGTTCTTTCAGTGCGGGGTGGCTGAAGCGAACATGATTGGAGTGGCAGCTGGACTCGCTACCACTGGGTTGATTCCCTTTGTGGGGACTTTCGCTAACTTCGCTACGGGACGAGTATACGATCAAATTCGCCAAAGTGTTTGCTATTCAGGCAAAAATGTTAAGATAGCTGCTTCGCACGCTGGCTTAACCTTAGGGGAGGATGGCGCTACGCATCAGATGCTGGAAGACATCGGTCTAATGCGGGGGCTGCCAGGCATGACGGTACTGAGTCCATGTGATTACAATCAAACTCGGTTAGCTACCCTGGCTGCGGCTCGTATAGAAGGACCAGTGTATTTGCGATTCGGTCGTCCAGCCGTCCCCAACTTTACTCCGCCTGACGACCCCTCTTTTCAGATAGGAAAGGTCCAAGTAGTCTTGGACGGGTATGATGGGGTTATTTTTGCTACAGGGCATATGGTCTGGCACGCTATACAGGCCTCTTATGCGCTGGAAGAGCAAGGGCTTGTTATAGCCGTCGTGAACGTGCATACCCTTAAGCCTGTGGATGTGGAGGGTATCAGGGAGTGGCTAGAGCGCACGCCTATAGTCGTTACGGCTGAGGAACATCAAGTTCATAATGGACTGGGAGACATAGTGAGTCATGTATCTACGCAGTTCTGTCCCCGCTTCGTAGAGCGGATCGCCGTACAGGATACCTTTGGAGAAAGTGGAAAACCGGATGAACTCTTAGAAAAGTACGGGCTGACAGCGCGTCACATTATGGCAGCGGTAGATAGAGCTCTTAGACGGAGATGATATTCATCGGAGTAGGAAGCAACTTGGGGGATCGGTGGTTTGCTCTGTCAGAGGCGTGGGCGCAGTTAGAAAAGAGAGGAGTGCGCGTCCTTAGGAGTTCGCCGGTGTATGAGACACGGCCTTGGGGAGATACAGAGCAGCCCTATTACTTGAATGCGGTATGGGAAGTAGAAGCGCCTTTTTCACCCGAATCGCTATTAGATATTCTCCAGAAGGTGGAGTGGTCGTTGGGACGCCCAGCCACCCTCCGAAAACGCTGGGAAGCTCGGGTGATAGATTTAGACCTGTTAGCTCATGGCTGGGAGACTCGCTCCTCGGCTCGTCTGATTTTGCCTCATCCGTGGATACCTCACCGCGCCTTTGTTTTAGGTCCATGGAACGAACTTGCACCGTATTTTTATCTACCTAAATGGAACGCGACGGTCGCCGAGTTGTGGCAGCGCTTTTGTACTTCGGACTGGGGCTTTCGTGTCAATCCCCCCGAGGGCCTACCGTTGCCACCGATACACTCCGTTCTGACACCACCCGCTGGACAGACCTTCTAAATCAAGGTCTGCAGGCTTTCGCTCGCGGAGATACCCAAGAAGCCCTTCAAGCGGCTGAACAAGCCCTCCGTTTGAATCCTGAAGAACCCTTTCTATACGAGCTAAGGGGCTACTACCATTACACTAGAGGGGAAGATAGCATGGCTCTGGCTTATTATCGGAAAGCCTTAGAGAGGGGAGGAAATAGCCCGACGCTTCACTATAGGGTCGGTAGCGTTTATTTGATACAGCGCCGTTGGAATGAAGCCCGCTATCACTTCATGCGCTCTTTGTCTGCTGATAGCTCTAATGGCGATGTCTGGGTGGCTCTCGGCTTATGGGCTCGTCTTCAAGGACGACTATCCGAAGCCGCCGCGTACTGGAAAAAAGCTCTAACCTTTGACACCACACATGATAAAGCGCGCACCTTTCTGTACGACCTGTACCTCAACGAGTTAGCTCAACCTGAAACCGCCAAAGCTTATTACTTGGACCCCTACTGGCGGCTCAACCGTTTCGATCCCCTTCTCAACTTTCAGTTGGGTAACTACTTCTTGAAAAAGCTGCAGAGCCTTCCCCCGGGCAAAGACCAAGCCAAAGCCAGAGCTACTTATGCTTTTCAGGCCGTTCAAGCCTACACCCAAGCCATTTTAGCTCACCCCACCTACGCTCAAGCCTATTACAATCGGGGTTTTGTGCACTTTCTCATGGAGAAATATGGTAAGGCCCTAGACGATTTCGTTCGGGCTTTGGAGCTCAACCCTCAGGATAGCCGAGCGCACTTTATGGCAGGTAGCCTGTATGAGCGTCAAGGTGATTACGATAAAGCCCGATATCACTACAAGCGGAGCTTAGAGATTCAGGGGCGCTTTCCTGAGGCCGAGGAAGCCTTACGGTACCTTGAATCTAAGTCTCACCCTCGCTCGTGATGGGTCTGGATGCGCATAGGTCGTAGGCTATTGGGTAGGCAGCCATTCCGACCGCCTAAGGCGGTGGCAAAGGGCCATGGGGGAAGCTTTTTCTGGTTTGGATAGTAAAGGGGGGGCGCCAGCGCCGAAGGCGCTGGCGCCCCCAAACTCACCTAACCCTCACGGCAGCGAAATAACCCGCCTTAACTCTACCGTCGTCGTAGCGTATAACGCAGGCTCGTACATAGCCAATAAGGTCACACTCGGAATCGCATATTCCCCTGACAGTAAGACTCGTAGCGGTACTTTTAGTCGGAGCTTTCGTTCTGTAATAGTCAAGTACAAACTCAATCTATCATCTCTTCGGTCAGCGTAAATAACCTCAGCTCCCTCTATTTCAAACCCTGCATCACCTAAGTTAGGTGGTTCTATCATGCAACCGGCAGGCAGAGGAAGCGTGAGAGCTACATTTTGAAGAGGAAGGGGTACAAAGTCTTCAAGTCTCGCTTCTATCGTCCATACGGCACGCTGCCCAACTGCCAAGGGGCCTTTATCCTCCGATTGAAGCAGACTCGCTAAACGAAATCCCATACTTAGGGGAGGTAGAGGGTCTTTGGGTATCCCTTCAACCAGTAAAGCCACGTGCAGCGGGCGTGAGCTTCTATTCACAATCACGACCGACTGCGTGCCACTTAGTTTCTCCGCCCAGAGGGCCTCTGTGTAAGTCCGGGACCAGTCTCCAAAGCGAACCTCGGCTCGGACGGGGTCAGCTGACTCCAGCTGTTTGAGAGCCATCAAGAGCCAGCTAGTCTCATGCGTGGAAAGGGCACGGATATCTTTGGTCAAGGCAGCCTGGGCTTCTGGGATGAGGAAAGATCGTTGAGCCTGTGGAACGAAACTCTCCGCATACAGGAGCAGAGCCAGCTCTCTCAGGGTAGAGGTCAGCTCCTCGGCACACTGCCGGGTAACCTTATGTAAGGCTTTGGGAGGGGCTGGAAGGGGTAGGCCAGCCTGGGCAAATGCCCCGCGCCACAGACTTCTAACGGTAGGATCACCTATGGCCTCTATCTCCGCTACGGAAGGAAATAGCCCTCTCACCTTTTCTCTCCAGACCCGAGCCAAGAGAAGCGCTCGGTAGGCTTGGGTTCGGCTCTGGGGTGGGTACAACGGCAAAAGAGCTTTCTCTCGCTCAATTGCTCGTAGATACAATGGTTCAGCTTCTGCGTACCCTGCTTTGTAAGCCTCATACAGAAAGTGGGCTACATACACGCTGAGCCACGGGTCAGATCCGCCCCCTGGCCAATAGCTAAATCCTCCATCGGAGATCTGCATAGAGGATAGTTGGCTTAGAGCTTCTTTTACATGAGCAATCTGTGTATCGGCTGAAAGCCCTAATAGCTTTTCTAACCAAGGAGCAGCCGTTAAGGTGGCAAATGCCTGCGAGGTAATCTGTTCTGCACAACCGTGGGGAAACTGAATCAGGTCCCACAGGGCTCCAGCGTATAGAATCGCAGGGATAGTTCCTCCGATAAGTCGCACACGCTTTTGTAGGAAGGTTGAGCCTACGTCAGGTAGGATTAGAGATTCGCTGGGTTGTAGGGTATGACTGAACACCTCCCGACGTACACCACTGGCGGGGCGTATGAGGACCTCTTGCTTCTGAAGAAGCTGATCTTGAGCGTATAGCTTTACCGTAACCTTTCCGAGAGGAGCGGTTCCACGCAAGGAAAGGACTTTGATTTCCTTTCCTTTAGCTGGAAGGGCAAAGGTACCTCGCTGAGTAGACAATTGAAGGCCTTCGCCTTCCAGTTGGATGTGCCACGAGCCAGATTGGGGAGTCTCTGTAGTATTTTGGAAGGTAAGAGGCAAAAGGAGTTCATCTCCTTCGCTCAAGACGAGAGGCAGGCTCAGCCGGGCTACTACGGGTACAGCTACGGTTGTGTAGGCTTCTCCCATGCCAAAGTGCCGCTCGGCGAGGAGGTAGGCTCGCCAGCGTATGCGCCCTGTAAAGGGAGGAAGCCTAACCTCAACGGTAGCGGCTCCATTAGGGTCTGTTTTCACTTCGGTCCAGAAGAAAGCTACACCTTGTTCTGCTCGCTCAGGAAGAAGCCCACTGCCTTCATCTGGGAGGTCGGGAGCTATCCCCTCACCACCTCCGATTACACGAGGTCCCCAAGGAGCTGTATAGGGAAACTGCTCTGCAACTTTGACCGTATGGGCCCGCTTTTGATAGAAAAAGTCATGCGGGCTCTCTATGTCTCGGGGCTGTACGGGTAAAATCCCTGCATCTACCCCCGCAATAATGAGCCGAGCTTGGGGCTTGTTTGTCTCTATGTGTAGCGGAAAGGTTGCGCCGGGGAGCACGTGTTCCGGAGCCTTGACTTTTACTCTGGCCCGAGTGGCAGGGTCCTCCACGGGTAGGTAGAGCAGGCCACGCGAGACACGAAATGGCGCTCCTTCTTCATGTATAGTCATCGCATGGATATAAACGCCCGGCAGGTAATCTCGTGTAGTGGGAAGCTCTATCTCTACCGCATCGCCCGAGACACGAATCCACTGGCTGTATAGCACCTTTTCGCGCTCTACGGTTAGTAAGGTTAGTCCAGGTAGCGGTAGTTTGACAAGGAGGCGAACCGTTTCACCCATAGTATAGGTCGGCTTTTGTGGGTGAAGCTCTATACCTCCCTCTGGGTCGCTGGCAAGCAAACTTTCTCCACCCCACTCCCAAACTTCTACCTTTTGGACCGTGGGGAAGCTCTGTTCAGGAGCCCACAAACGAATCTCATACTCTCCCCGCTGAGGCGTAAAGGACAATAGCCCCTCACCTCGTTGTGTTTCTAAGATGGTTCGGAGGTAGAGGCGCTCTATAGGACGATACTCTTGGCGATATCCCCCCCAAGGCTGCTCTACAAGCAAGGGTTCGTAATGCCGTTCTATAACCTCGGCTCGTATTGAGACGGGGTTTGTAGAGGCCTTTAGCTGAGGCGTGCTCAAGACCTTCAGAGGTACTGAAAGCGTCGTCCCCCCTTTTACGTACGGCGGAAGTTTCCGCATGCCAACTAAATAGGGCTGAGTAAATACAGGGAAGGAGGCGACCCCTCTATTGGGACGTCCCTCATCGTCTATGAACTCAGCTATCACTTTCAGTTCCCCATAGCCCCAGCCCTTGGGGAGAGGCAAAGAGGATTGGGCTTCTCCAGAACGATCGGTGCGCACTTGATTAGATAGGGCTTCGCGCAGTTTCTCTTCAGGCAGAGCAAGCAGCCATTCATAATCTCCCTCCCCTAAAGGAGAGAGAGGTTTCCAATGCCCTCGTATCTCCCCCGTCAGAGCTGAACCTGGCGCCCCATACAAGTAAGATACGTGGGTCTGAAGACTGAGCTGTTTCTCCCTCACGGCACCTTGTACCTGCACACTAAGGCGATTCGGACGAAATGCCTCTACACGCAGGGGAAAGGTCGCTATTAGTTCGCCATCTGAGGCTGTCAATAGTTCTAACTGATAGCTGCCAGTGGGAGCTGAGAGAGATAAGGTATAAGACCATGTCCAGCTTCCGTCAGAGGTACAAGGGATTTCTACTTCTCGGATGAGTCGTCCGAGCGGGTCTCGAAATCGTCCCCATAGCTTCTTAAGAGCGGGGTACTGCAGAAGAGCAGTGCGTAAAGCGCCTGCTATTTCTACCTTCTCTCCAGGCCGAAATACGGTGCGAGCTGCTGTAAAATAGCAAAGAAGGCCGCTCTGCTGAACATCTAAGCCTCCCGTTTCAAAGGTCCATCGTCCCGGCCGAAGCCCTCGTAGAGGTAGGTAGTTAGGCTCACCATTCCATATCGCCCAAACCCCCTCTATGTCCGCTGAGGCTTCTATAGGCAGCAATACTTTACCCTTTCTATCCGTGGTGCCTCGTCCCAGAACCTGTCCTGCAGGGCCCCAAACTTCTATCTCCACTCCTCCTAAGGGTGATAGCCCCTTGTGTAAGACAGCCCATAGGTGTAGGCCATCAGCCCCTCGCCGAGCGATAAGACCATAAGAGCCAACGATGAACCAGTTATGGATGGTTTCCCAGCTGCTTTGTATCTGAATGACATAGATACCCGGAGGCAAATCCTCACCTATCGCATATAAAGTCTGTCCTTTGTGCTTCACTTTGCGTAAGAGCTTCGGAGAAAGTGTCATTTTTCGCACTACCTCCGCATAAGACGGCATATCTCTATCTTCGCCCCACCAACTACCTCCCCACCCCTCTAAATCAGAGGTATAGTTCATCCAAAGACCTTCCGCCTTTTGACGAAAGAATAACCGAATATTCTGCGGAAGCACCCTCCAGATAGAAATACTTGCCTCCTGTTCTTCTTTAGCTTGAAAAAGAATGGGAGTTCCCGGCGATACAAAATGAACATAAGGTTGATGCCAACTGAGCAGCGACTCCCCCTTGGGTGAGAGAAGGAGCTTTTCTGTATCCGATAAAGTCGGTCCAATCCCTGGAAAGCCGGCCCGTACTACTACCTGAAAAGGTCCGCTTGGTCGTGTCTCTGGATAGAGATACAGGTCTATCCCTCTTACCTCTGTTGTGAAAGGTATCCCATCGGCTATGGAAATGTACAGGGAAGGGTCTTGGATGCGTCCTTCTATCCAGTGGCTGAAGCGTAGTCTTACTCGCAAGCGGCCGCTCTCTTCTTCCACGACGCTTTCTCGGAGCGTAAAGGGGGTCGGTGTAATGCGTAGGCGCTCCCCCTTAAGCTCGTATCTCTCTTCCCTCAGATTGGGTACCTCAACGACTGGAGCAGGACTTTTAAGAAGGTACAAAGCCTCTCTATCGGATAGGGCTACTCGCTGAGCCTGAATGGAGTTGCCCTGCTCGTTCCGCAAAGGTACTTCAAGATGGAATAGAGAACCATTAGCTGTGAAGAGTAGGGCTGGTTCATTATTAGGGCCATGAAAAGTCGTCGGAGTCACCTGCACACGAAGGGGTAGCACCTTGAATGACCTCTTGCCTCGCAGTCCTCGTGTTGCTCGGAGGGTGTAGCTTTTTCCTGGTTCTAGGGGTGCTCCCAATACAAGCATAAGCGTCTGGTCCCCTGTTGACCGAAGGCCTAATATGGGTATATCTTCTGGCTCTATAGAGAAAGCTATCTTCTCCAAGGGGAGCTCCTCTTTTACTCGTATCGTAAGGGTACGCACGCCCGGAGGTAGGCCATCCGCCCTTCCTACAACTTCAAAGTCAGCCTTTTGAAGACCTACCCACACGATAACCCCTCCCAAGGCAGCTAAGCTGGCCAGTAGATAGATATATTCTTTACGCATATTTGGAAAGTTACGACTTCACCTTTAGAGCGACTTAGTGGATAGCGGAAGCAAACATCCGTTTCGTCGTTCCCCGTATGTTTCTCAAAAGACCTTCTTTTGGGAGAAGGTCTTACATGCGGTTTGTATCCCTGGGTATCTCTGCCTTGGCGTCATACAGGGACCGCTATGTTCTTTATCGTCTTGGTATGAGGTAGATTCATAACTCCTTTCCAATACTCATCTGGGTGTTGGTAGTCGGGTAGATAGACTTCCATATAAGGCAAACAGTCGCATACGTCTACCAAGCCTGATTCGTCGTAAAGGCTTATATGCCAGTAATATTGACCGGTGGGTAAGGGCAGCATGTCAAAGGTATAGGATAGTTGGTATTTGCCGGGGGCTAAGGAGGGTATTCTCATATAGGTGCTCCATAGGACTTTGCCATCCATGCTGATTAGAGAAATACCATGAAAGATAAGCCTCATTGGCTTGGAAATCATTAGATCGAACTCAACCTCAACGGGCCCGAAGGTGCGCAAGGTATGGGGCTCTTCCGCCGAATTGTTAGCGATGCGCCACTTCCCAAAGGCACCTGCTTGACGAGATAGGTGATGAGATACATCGGTTTGACCTGTCATTGTCCGCTCGTAGGCCGTTGTAACGTCTAAAGCAGAGCCTATCATACGAATATGCCCTCCATCTAACCAGATAGTCCGAGAACATAGTTTGCGAATCTGCCCGATTTGATGAGACACAAATAGCACTGTTCGTCCTGCATTCTTCGATATGTCCTCCATTTTACTGAGGCACTTTCTTTGAAAATCAATATCTCCGACGGCCAGTACTTCATCTACTATAAGGATTTCAGGCTCCAGGTGCGCCGCTACCGCAAAGGCTAATCGCATAGCCATCCCACTGGAGTAGTGCTTCAAGGGTGTATCTAAGAACTCCTCTACGCCGGAGAAACTTACAATATCATCAAACTTTCGGCGAATCTCTGATCTAGACATACCGAGAAGTATGCCGACGAAGAATATATTTTCTCGTCCAGTCAGTTCAGGATGGAATCCTGTGCCGACCTCCAACAGGCTTCCTACGCGTCCTCTTAGGATAGCCTGTCCTTCTGTCGGTTCTGTAATGCGGGATAAAATCTTGAGCAGCGTACTTTTACCGGCCCCATTGCGACCGATGATCCCTATCACCTCCCCCTCTTCTACCTCAAAGTTGATATCTCGTAAAGCCCAGAAGGTCTCGGAGCGAGGGGCATTCAGGGCTTTCCAAGGTTTAGTAAAGACCAAACTCAACCTATCTCGGAGGGTAAGGTATAACTGCCTTGAGCGTACGCGATACTTTTTGCCCAATCCCCTAACCTCTATTATGGGTACTTTACTCATACTCTTCCAGCCCGTGATGTTTGCCGAATTTTGGCAAATATAGAGCATTCCTTAGCCGAGAGGATAAACGAGATACGAAGTTGAGGCTCATCCGCTCTTTCCTCTAAATAGGATACCGCTCAACCGATTTAGCGGGGGTGATTTGCATGTATTGGTCCGCAAGAGGTGTAAAGCGTGGGCTATGGTCTGAAAAGCGTTATCCGAACTTTGTACAGGGGTTTTGTCTTAATATTGTCATGATGGAGTCAAACACCTTGCTTGCAGAGCAGCTTGGCTTTTCCTTGGAGCTACCAGAGACTGTATATCAGGTGCGCGATATAGTGAGGCGTTTTGCTCAAGAGCGTTTGACCCCCCATGTGCGGGAACTGGATGAGCGGCAACTATTTCCTGTAGATTTGCTGCGCGAAGCGGGAGGACTGGGTCTGATGGGAATATTCATCCCGCAAGAATATGGAGGAGCCGGACTGAGCTACTACGAATATGTAGCAGCGCTCATAGAACTTGGAGCAGTAGACGGGGCTTTTGGGCTTTCTGTAGCCGCTCATAACTCCCTGTGCACAGGCCATATTTACTATCATGGAAATGAAGAGCAAAAAAGAAGATACCTTCCTAAGTTGGCCTCTGGCGAATGGATAGGGGCATGGGCCCTCACTGAACCAAATACAGGTTCTGACGCCTCCAATATGGACACCATAGCCGTGCGCGACGGAGAAGGGTGGCGGATTCGTGGACAAAAGAACTTCATCACCCATGGCATTTCAGCCGATGTGTATGTCGTCATAGCTCGGACAGGGGAGCGTCGCACCCGGAGTAACGCTACCGCTTTCATCATAGAGAAGGGGACCCATGGACTCATACCCGGCAAAAAGGAAGATAAACTGGGCATGCGTGCCAGTGAGACTGCATGGGTAGGACTTGAAGATGTATGGGTTTCGGATGCCCAGCGCATTGGTGAGGTAGGTGATGGCTTCCATCAAGCCATGCAGGTATTAGATGGGGGCCGCATCTCTATCGCCGCCCTGTCGTTAGGGATTGCACGAGGGGCTTACGAGGCTGCGCTAAACTATGCCAAGCAGCGTCGTCAGTTTGATAAGCCCTTGATTGAACATCAGATGATAGCCTTCAAGCTTGCTGATATGGCGATGGAACTCGCCGCAGCCGAAATGCTCACCTACCGAGCCGCTTACCTCAAAAATACAGGACAGGCTGTTACGCGTTATTCTTCCATGGCGAAGTACTACGCCAGTGAAGTCGGAGTCAAGATTTGCAACGAGGCGGTGCAAATCTTCGGCGGTTATGGGTATGTAAAAGACTATCCCGTAGAGAAGTATTATCGCGACATCAAGCTTTGTACGATCGGAGAGGGCACGTCTGAGATTCAGCTTCTGGTCATCTCCCGTGACCTTTTGAAGGAAGCAGGGCTCAGCTAATGAGCTATTGGCTGCTCAAATCAGAGCCCGAGGAGTATAGCTATGCCGACCTGATGCGAGAGGGCAAGGCCGTATGGGACGGAGTCCGTAATCCCCAAGCTCAGGGCTTCCTTCGTCAAATGAGAGTAGGGGACTTAGCTTTATTTTATTACACAGGTACAGTCCGAGCTGTGGTAGGCATAGCCCGAGTCAGTCGTGAAGCCTTCCCTGACCCTACTAACCCTGACTACATAGCGATAGAAGTGATACCTGTATGCGCCTTAGCTCAGCCCGTCTCTTTGGCAGCCTATAAAGCGGCAGGTTTTGTAGATTTTGCTCTGGTTCGGCAACCTCGGCTCTCTGTCCTACCTGTTCCAGAGTCCATTTGGGCGTGGACCTTACGCCAAGGTGGATTGCCTGAGGGATTTGATGCAGACCCTTCTGCCTATAAGCCTACCTGACTGACCTTAGGATGGTTGTTTTAGGCTTGACTTAGGGGAAGGTTGCATGCTCGCAGGAGGATGAGGCATGGAGACAGAACAGGGCATTATTTAGTAGATGCTTTAGATATTTGAAACCTACTCGTGTCCGAGCTCGTCCTGCACTGGATATGGAAGAATCGTTTGTATGAGCCCGCTGCATTGCGGACCCTTTGCGGTGAGGTAGTAGAGGTTAAGCATCCTGGCAACCCTTGTTCCCAAGGACCCGATTTTCAAGGAGCTCACATACGAATAGAAGGGCTCCTGTGGATAGGCAGCGTAGAGATAGATTTATATCCCTCTCTTTGGCAAGCTCATGGCCATCATCGTTCCCCTGCTTATCAGGGGGTTATTCTACATGTTGTATGGACGAGTCCTCCTGCAGCTTCCACTCGAGATGCAGAGGGTAGGGAGATTCCCATCCTTCCGCTGGCCCCGGCTGTGCCTGAGGATGTAATAAAACGGCTTTATCCTAAAAAGAAAAGTTTTCCTTGTGCAGGTCTGGCTCGGAACTTGCCTGCCGAAGCCTGGCTCAGCCTTTACGATCAGTGGGGAGAGAATCGACTCCGAGCACGCCATCGTCTGTATCGCAGCGAACATGAACTCATACAGGCTTTCTGGTCAGCGCTTTTGTACAGCTTCGGTGTGCCGAACGGCGAACCCTATAAACAGATAGCTGAACTCCTTCCATGGGCGACATTTTGCCGCCACGCCGAGAGTTTGATAGAAAAGGAAGCGGCTCTTCTTGGCGTGGCAGGACTCTTAGACTCCGTCTCGCCTCCTGTAGAGGACTATGAGAAGCAGCTCGTAGAAACTTGGGCTTATTTGCGGAGAAAAATGGGATGGACTTCTCACCGTTTTCAGTGGAGGACTTGGCGTCCCCCTACTTCTCCTTGGAGGCGTCTCGCTCAACTGGCAGCTCTCGTACAAGGACATCCTACCTTATTAGGTCTTCTCGTCCATCCACCTGCTGAACTGCCTCTACCCAACCTCTATTGGCAGACGCACTGGGCGTGGCAGCGTCCCTTTCCTAAGCCGCTGCGCCGTTCTACACCTTTCCTTTATCGTAGCGTTCTGATCAATGCTATCTACCCCTTTGCCATTTACTATTTTCGGAGCATAGGGCGCATAGAGCAGGCGTTAGCTGTGCTGGACAAGTTTCGTCAGCTTCCCCCTGAGTCCCATACCTACGCTCGGCTTTATGCTGAGTACGCTTACCCACCCCAAAATGCCTGGCAAACTCAGGGACAGATTCAGCTATGGCGAGAAGCCTGCGAACCTCAGGCTTGTCTTGCCTGCTCAGTGGGACGACAGCTTTTAGAGCGGTAGATTTGCATACCTTTTGTCAGCTATGCGGCTGCTATGCATTCTATTTCCCTTTTGGCTGGGAGCGCAGGTCCCCATAGATTCCATCTATGGCCTACTTGGGCGCAGCTTAGAGTCGCCTCAGAGCGCCTTTTCGGGGCTTATTCCTAAGGGGAGCTTTCAGCGTAAGACTTGGTATAGAAGCTCTACTGATACCTCATGGGAAGGAATTCCTCTCAAAGAGGTCAAATATGGTTTTTACAAGGGCAAGTTACACACGATTCAGATTCGCATAGAGGGCCCAGAAGCCAGCGAAGCAGCCCTGGTTCTACTGGAAACCTACTTTGGACGAGGCAAGCAAGAGGGCTACGCGCCTCGCTATCGTTGGGTAGGTCAGAAAGCGGCTTTGCTGTACGACCAGAATATTCTCACTCGCAATACTGAAATCCGATTGGAAAGTTTAGTCCTTCAGCGCGAGCTGGAGCAAGATGCCTACAGGGAGTTTCAAAGCCGATGAAGTCTATAGCTCTCTTTGGTCGTTGGACAGCCCGGATTGATCAGGCTATCTTACAGAATTGGCTTCGGTTCGTCCGAGACAGAGATATATCGCTGTGGGTGGAACAGAGCTTCGCTCAGCACTGGCAAGCGGTAGAAAAAACGCCTCTGTCGGTGGAGCTTTTTTCTGAGCGCAGTGAGATAACCGAGGTCTCTTTAGCCTTTGTGATAGGGGGGGATGGAGCGTTTTTAGAAGCGGCGCGCGTGGTGGCTCCCATAGGGGTTCCCCTCATTGGGATTCATGCGGGACGGCTAGGGTTTCTCACAGATATCCCCCAGCAACAGCTTATTAGCGCCACTGAGGCCCTTCTCTCAGGACATTATTCCATAGAAAAGCGCAGCTTGATAGCCATCGTTACCGAACCTGAGGTATTTCGCTCGGAGGAGGCTTTCGCTCTGAATGAAGTGGTCTTTTCTAAAGCCCTCACGAGTGAGATGATTCTTTTGGATGTGTATCTGAATGGGGAGCTGGTGAATACTTATTGGGCTGACGGTCTCATCGTCTCCACGCCGACAGGTTCAACAGCGTATTCGTTAGCCTGTGGAGGGCCTATTCTTACGCCCAGTTGCGCCAACTTCATTCTCACCCCCATTGCTCCCCATTCCCTCACTGTACGCTCTCTTGTGATGCCAGATAATGGAGTTCTCACTGTAACCTTTCGCTCCCGCACAGGTCAAGTGCAAATCGCCTTAGACGGGTGCAGCGTTACGGTGCCCGATCACACCGCTGTCGCTTTGCGTCGTGCCCTAACCCCTCTCAAGGTCATCAAGCTTTCCAGTTACAGCTATTTTCAGACCCTTCGGGATAGGCTCTCTTGGGGGGTGGACCGGCGAGAGGGTCTATAGGAGTATGAATCCTTCCCTTGAGAAATGTAACTTTGTTGATGCCATAAGCTATCCATGGCTTTGGCTGAAGGAAGGGGGACAGTTCGACCTATGAAGTACCACGGCATAAGTTGGGCCTGTATCGTTCTAATCCTTGTTGGAGAAAGAATCGTATGGGCACAAAACTCTAAGGTTCAAGACCTGCTCAATCAGGCTGGGCTCCAATACACCGTGGATAAAGATGGAGATTACAAGCTCATCTTTAGGTTGAGGTCTGGTCGGACCCAAGTCCTGTTTATTAATTCAACCGTGGAGGTGATGGCAGGCGAATCTATTATTGAGATTTGGTCTCCATCCTATCTCCAACCAGAGATTGATGAGGAGATGCTAAAGAGACTTCTGTTGGACAGCGGCGGTAGAAAGATAGGGGCCTGGGAAGTAGCCTCCTCACCCCGAGGAAAGGTTGCTGCCTTCAAGGTGAAGTTACCCTTGACCTCTCTCACTCCGAGTTTTCTCCGAGCTGTCTGCGAGGGGGTAGTTTCGACAGCCGATGAAATGGAAAATAAGCTCTCGCCTAACTCAGACGATTTTTAGTCTATGCCTGTCGGCCTGCATGTCCTAAAAATAGCGTTTGTGCTGAGTGCCGTAAAGCTGAGCATTTGTTTGGCCCAAAATCCTCAAATCAAACGCATCCTTGATAAGGCTCAGCTAAGCTACACCGTGGATGAAGAAGGCGATTTCAGAATGACCTTTGAGGTGAGCAACGAACGCACCCAAATGGTTTTCATTTTATCAAAAGTAGAGCAGTTTGGAGAAGAGTCTATCGTAGAAATATGGTCTCCTGCCTATAAGGGCAGCGAAGTTTCTCGAGAAACTTTGCTCCTTCTATCTACAGACGGGACGAAGCGCAAAGTAGGTGGATGGGAGATTGTTTATGGGGAGGGTCTTGTGTATGCTATCTTCAAGGTCAAAGTACCGCTCTCCTCCTTGAAGCCAACCTTCATACGGTCAGTGTGTGCTGGTGTCGCTGGTGTAGCCGATGAAATAGAGCAGCAGGTAACGGGCGGAATGGACGAGTTCTAATAGGCTGGGGTGGCGAGATAAAGTGGGGGGCGTTACACGAAATCTTGGCTTACGGCGTACCTGGGGGCTCCGTTAGCTTAGGATATCTCCCAGCATAGGACGCATGATAACCTCCTCTACGACTGCCTGATGGGGAAGCTGGGTAAGCGCCCAAATTAAGTCGGCTACAGCTTCGCAAGGAATAAACCGCTCAGGGGGATAAAGGCTTCCTTCCCAAGACTGAGTGAGGGTTGCCCCCAGTAAGAGTGCTGTAACGCCCACTTGATAAGGCTTGAGCTGTTCTCGGAGGTTCCGTGACAAGGCGAGCAGTCCTGCCTTTGCTATGCTGTAGGCGCTTCCATTGGGATAAGCCATTAGGCTGGCTACGGAAGCGATGTTGATGATTAGGCCGCGGCGCTGTGCCATAAATACTGGCAGAAGCCCTTTAGTGAGGTAGTAAGCGCTGCTAAGATTGACTGACATCATTGCTTCATATACCTCATCTGGCTCAGTGGCGATTTGCCCGGGTATGAAGCGTCCGGCATTATTGATCAACAGGTCAATGGAAGGATATGCTGTCTGAATGTAGGCTGCAAAGGCCTTAGCCTCGGCTTTCTGGCTGAGGTCATGGACTCGTACGTCCCACTGAGGATGCTTTTGCCGCACTTCCTCCACGAGAGCGGGGGTACTTCCACAGCCTACGATGGTGTAGGCTTTTTGGAGGCGATTAGCGATAGCGTAGCCGATGCCTCGGGTGCAACCAGTGACGACGGCAACAGGCATTTAGCTAAGGTAAAACTGAACGATTCGTCGCCGAATCTCTATAATCGGCAAGCGGGTCAGCTCTCCTCGATAAGCGATAGAGAGGCTACCAGTCTCCTCGGATACTACGAGCGTAAGCGCATCAGATTGCTCCGATATACCCAAGGCCGCCCGATGTCGCTGTCCGTAGGTTTGAGGCAGGTCTAAGCGGTCACTCAGGGGAAGGGTGCACCGAGCCGCTACAATCTTATCTCCTCGTACAATGCAAGCTCCATCGTGAAGGGGGCTTTTTCTCTCAAAGATAGCCAAGAACATGCGCGCTTCCACGGGCATTTGTAGAGCATCACCCGTCTGAGCATAGCTACTCAGGTCATCTTGGCCTTCTATCACTATCAAAGCACCTAAGCCGTTTTTAGAGAGGATTTGCAGACCTTCGGTGAGCTCTTCGGCGATTTTTTCAACTTTCTCCTCAGGAAATACATCTTTCCGGAAGAGCTTTAGGCCCCCAAACGGACGCAGCCCATACACCCAGCGGCGGAGTTCAGGGGCTAATATCACCGCTAAAAATACTCCAATCCAAAATAGGGCATTCCGTAGGGCAAAAGCGACGGTGGTTAGCCCCAAGAAGGCTACCCCTTTCTGAAACAAGATCAAAAGCAGCATAAGGATGGCAACGCCGAGCAGGTTGCTTCGGTAGAACCATCGTAAGATGAAATACAGCCCGATTGCAAGTAAGATTACATCGGCAATATCTTGCCATGTGATAGGGATTAGGCCGATTCGGAAGAGTTCCATAAGGTCAGGAGGGAAACAAGCTGACGAGCAGGAGCTACATCATGAACACGTAAGAGGCATACCCCTTTCCTCAAGGCTTCCCAGTGAAGGGCGGTCATGGCAGGTAAAACAGTACGAGGTGTCTCTCCTAAAGGGCGCCAAAGCATGGATTTGCGCGAAATCCCTATCAAGATGGGACGCTCCAGTCGCCGAAACATTGGTATGGCTTGGAAGAGGGCGTAGTTATGCGATAAAGCTTTACCAAATCCAAACCCCGGGTCTATTATCACATCTTGTATGCCTAAGGTCCGAAGGGCATTTAGCTTTTCCACAAAATAAGTCCAAACCTCTTGGACTACATCCGTGTAAGTGGGATTATGCTGCATGGTTTGGGGTGTGCCTTTGATGTGCATGAGAACGTAAGGGACTCTATAATGAGCGATAACCTCCCAAAGGGTAGGACAAAAGGCCCCCCCTGAAATGTCGTTTATCATGTCCGCTCCTTCCTCTAAAGCGATGCGAGCCACCGTGCCGCGGTAAGTATCTACACTGATAGGCTTATCGGGAAAAGTCCGTCGGATAAGCCGTAGGGCGGGAAGGAGACGACGCAGCTCTTCCTCTTCATCTACTTCAGGGGCGCCGGGGCGGGTAGAGACAGCCCCTATGTCTAATATATCTGCTCCCTCTTGGATTAGCTGATCGGCTCGGCGTAAGGCCGCTTCAGGCGTATAGGCTTCGCCTCCATCTGAAAAGGAGTCTGGCGTTACATTGATAATACCTAAGATGCGAGGTGGATACAAAGGATAGGCTTTATGACGAAGAGGCAGGACGAATCTCGCGCAGTACATGTTCTATCACATCTTGAATGGTGCCATACGATCGAGGATACAGAAAGGGAACTTCACTGGGAGAGACCCATCTGTACCCTTGAATGCCTTCTTCAGTCTGCACCTGAATGGTCGGTCGGGTCTCCAAGCACCGAAAAAGGTACCAGCGCGTTTCCTTCAGGATATACTGACCGGATTCGGTATAAATGTGAAAGGTAGAAGTTAGATACTGCTCTAGTACGGCGCAATCTAAGCCTGTTTCCTCTTTGAGCTCTCGCTGGGCGGTTTGCTCCAAAGGTTCGTTAGGCTCGCCTTTGCCTTTAGGGAGATCCCAGCGTCCTCTTCTCCAAATGAAGAGGAGGTGGCCAGCAGCATCCATCACAACCGCCCCGCCAGCCATGATATTTTGAAATGTGGCTCGATAACTTTCCCAAAAGCGATAAATAGCCTCCTCCGAGGGAAAATATAAAGTGGTATGACTTGATTTGTTGGAATCTCCGATTTGTAGATGAAAGGTGCGTACCTTCTCAAGGGTAGAAGGCAAATAGATGAGACGAGAGGGACGCTCCTTTGGCAGAACTTGCGTAGTGGGCAGACCTTTGACGTTTGGCGGCAGCTTGGCTAACTCTAAGCAAGCGTCGTAAGCATATACCCTTATCACTCCCCTAAGATACAGGCTTCTGAGCAAGTACGATCAGTCGGGGACTATGAGTCGGATGGAAAGGATGGCCCTCGTAATCGCCCCAAGTCGTTATAGGGAGTAGCCCTGCCCTCTGTATTATTTGATACAGGTCGCCTTGGGTGAGTTTCAAAATGCGTTCTTCAAAGGTATGCGGCGGCCCCTCCTTGTCAAGCGGACGAATCGTAATGCGTTTGTACAGATGGAGGTTATCCTGCCAGCGCTCTATGTAGAATAAATGTTCTTGAATGAGTCGCTCTTCTCGGGATAGGGGGTTACGCTGATAAATGTTGAGATAATCTATGACAAGCCAGCCCTGAGGTAGGAGCCATTTGGCGAAACGGCTGACTAGTTCCCTTACTTCTTCCCAGCGTTCCATGCCTATGCTCAAGCTGGTAAAAAAGCTGCCAATTAGGTGATAGGAATGGCTTGGGCTCCAAGTTCGGAGGTCTGCATGGAAAAACCGGACCTCCTTTGGGAGATGGGGATGAGTCACAGCTATATCCACGGCATCCACCGAAAGTCCCTTCTTATGCAGAGCCCGAGCGTAGCGCCCCTCACCGCAGCCCGCATCCAGCGCGTTAGCTCCCGCAGGTAGCTTGAGAAAGCTCATAAGCGTCTCAACGAACCCCTCGGCTTCCTTATCATCCCGATGAGCATAGAGGAGGCGATAGTACGGACTGGAGAACCATTCCATCATGAGCGGCGAATATACGTTATCAGCCGAAGCTCCCTCGCCCAGAGAGAAGCCATCGCTATCTTCGCTGAGTTTTCTACGATGAGGGTGAAAACTTGTACTCTCTCCGCACCGAGGGTCTAAATAAACCGAGTCCGGCGCCAAATCGTCTTCGGGTGCTATTATCTGAGAAGGGAGGCTCGGCCGTCCAGCTAAGTGCCAAGCGGTGAGCCAAAGGCTCGATAGGCGATGGATTGCAAGTCTTAGGCGCTGTTCTACCATACCTTCCAAAAGAGTATGATAGGTCCTCAAAAATACCTCTGAGTAGCTGCGGATGGTCTGCTTCCCACGGAGACGGTAGGTGTATTTGCGCTCCTCCCCTACCCGATGGGTGGCGTGCCGCTCTGCACTTAGTACGCTCTCTACCAGATTGTGGCTTTCATAGACGATAGTCCAAAGCGTATCTTGAACGCTGTGCCAGAGTCGGGCGGGTCCCACCCAGTAGTCATAGGACTCGCCATACTGCTCTGGAATAAGTGACTCCCATAAGGCATGGACGCCATGTTGGTCTGTGAGCTGTCCGTTGTAGTTTGCGGTGGTGTGAAGGGGTACATGGGCATCTCCCAAATAATGGCCTATTTCGGCAGAGAGTCGCAGGATTCGGGGAGCATCTTGATACCGAAAGGCTTCTACAAGCTCCCAGAAGGCCTGCTCCAAATGCCACGGCAGGATACCATGGACATTCAGGGTATCCTCCGAGAGAAGGGCTACTGCCTCTCTCCACAGACGAGGAAGGCGAGGTGGATAGCGGTCCAAGTCTATGTAGTGTCGCGGCGGCTCCCAGATAAAGGCCATGCGACGCTCATCTGGCTTGGTCGCCTGGCGGGTTACATGATCTATGTGCAAGCGGTAAAAAGCAAAGAGTGTCTCTGGCAGAGCAAAGACAGCCATGCGGTTAATGCGGCGGTGAGCCCAGAAGCCCCAGCTCCATGCTAAACTGGATAGAAGCCCTAGACTCAGAAGCCCTCGCATCCTTTCTAAGCTACGGGATTTCAGGCATAGTGAGCTTGTATTGGATTCTTCTCTCAGTGCGGGCGGCGGTGGCTTGCTCCTATTCAGCGGGAGAGGCTTCATGGAGAGCCCCAGCGGTTTCTATTTTGATACCTGCCCATAACGCTGAGGAAACCTTAGATGGACTTTTAGCAAGTCTTTCGTGTCAGGACTACCCAGCGCCCTATGAAGTCATCATCGCCTTAGACCGATGCACCGACGCTACGAAGTCTATTGCTGAGAGATATGTAGATAAGCTCTCTCTGCGTTGGGTAGAAATAGCAACCTCCATCCCTCCTTGGTCGCCCAAGAAGTACGCTCTATGGCGAGCCGCACAAATAGCTCGCTATGAGTGGTGCATTGTCGCCGATGCGGATGTGATAGTACGAGCTAACTGGCTTTCTGCCCTGATGGGGAAAGTGTCTGAGAATGAAAAGGCCTTAGTTGGGTGGGCATGGCTTCAGGGGGCAGGGGGGCTTATTAGTCATTTCGCTGCGTATGAGGCGGCCATAGTTCAGGTGGAGTGTATGGGGCGTGCCGCATGGAGTTTTCCCTACATGAGTACAGGTCGGGGGTGGGCTATTAGGCGACAATGGCTTATAGCTGGCCTGTACGCCTGGCGGGAAGTTATCTCAGGCGACGATGATTTGACACTTCAGCTTGTACCGCGGCATGCAGTCGGCATCAGAGAAGCTACATCTTATTCGTATGCGCCTCGCACCTTTAGAGCAGCTCTCAATCGGAAGTGGCGTCACCTTCAGACGGCTCGATACTACTCTCGTTGGCTTCGTGCATCTTTGGCTGTGATCCCTTTTTTACAGCTCGTGCTCCTTCCTTTGGCGGCCTTCTCTCCTGTGGCGCTGTTTGGACCTCCCCTGGCTAAGAGCTGCGCGCTCTGGATTGTGCGGTCCCCTCAAGCCTGGATGGCTTTAGCCTTTGACTGGATTTTGCTTGTCGTTCAGACTGTGTATCCCATCGGGGTCTGGCTCAGACGCAGCCGCTGGTAAGCCTAAGCCGTATATTTGCTTAGTTCCCTCTGCATGATATCAGCGACAAGTGATGAACAGCTTGTTAGTATTTATCAGAGTGCCTCGGAAGCGGCTGAAGAGGCTTACAATGAGCTTGTGAGTCGGTACTATCAAGCCCTTTTCAAAACTTGTCGCAGTTATCTCTTCAACCTTCGTAATGCTCGTCTCATGTACGAGGGTATAGATTCTCTGGCCCGAGACATTACGCATGATTTCATGGTGGATTTGCTGCCTCGCATCTTGCGGAAGTATGACATGTCTCGAGGCAGCCTGCGTACCTGGCTCAATCGCTGCTTGATTAACTACGCCACAGATGTTCTGCGTCGCCGCCCCAGGGGAACCATAGACAGCTTTCAGGTGGAGGAGGAAGAGTGGAAGAGCTTCCGCATCGTTGCGGAGGTTTTGGGTGAGCAGTCTATCTATCAAGAGCGGGACCTTATGGATATACAGCGAGTACTGTTATCTCATTTGGAGCGGCTGCCGGATCACTATCGGCGTCCATTAGAGCTGCGCTTTTGGCAGGGACTTTCTGTAGAGGAGGTTGCCAAGGAGCTGCGCCTGCCCCTCGGCACCGTCAAGTCTCAGCTTAGTCGGGCCATAACTATTCTGCGTCAGCGTCTCCAAGCGGAGGGTTGGGAAACTGAGCTCCGATGAAGTATCGCGTAGTTCGTCATCGTAAGGAGACCATTATTGCAGGAGAGAAGGTGCATTATGTCGGGGGCAACTTGGCTCGGGCTTGGAGGGAGGCTTTCTCAGCCTGTGGCTTGGAGGAGCGACCTTGGCAGAATGTACTGCTTATTGGAATGGGTGCAAGTCTTATCCAAATCCTGTCCGAAGGTAAAATCTCACCCCCGCGGATGACCGTCTTAGAAATCGACCCTGAGATGGTACGGCTTCAAGAGATTTACTTCCATCTACCTCAGACTTACGAACTGCGAATGGGGGATGCCGCTCAGACTATTCATACTCTCACAGAGATATACGATGGCCTATTCGTGGATGCCTTCGTAGAAGAGGAGGTGCCGGAGGTTCTCATCCGAAAGGATTTCGTAGAGGCTCTGCATAGTCGATTAGCCCCTGAAGGACTGCTTATGTGGAATGTATTGCGCCGTTCTCAATCCGATCGTATCTATGGCCTATTAGCTCAGACTTTTCCTATAGTGCGCTGTTGGAGATACGCTCCGCACACTTTTTGGATTAGTGCTTCGTCGGTTAGAGCCTTCCCCTCACCGTTTTGAGAGAAAGTTATTTACTTTGCGCTATGCGCTCCTTTGCGCTTACTGGTGGATTATGCCTCTTCGTGAGTTTCATATGGGCTCAGCGAGGCAGCTACAAAAGTTATTTAGCCCTCGGTCCATCCGTCGGGATCACCAACTACAAAGGAGACTTGGATGATGACTTTACGCTAAAGTTTACTCGACCAGGATTTGGGTTTGGCCTATTCTATAACTTTCATCCCCATTTACGAGCTCGGCTATCTTTCACGCAAGGATGGATAGGGGCAGCGGACTCTGTTAGCGTTGATCGGTTCAGGAAATGGCGAAATCTGCATTTTCGCTCTCATATAACGGAATTTAGCCTGCAGTTTATTTACGAATTTTTTGCCTCACCCCGCCTGTACCGTTATCGCCCTGCTTTCTCTCCCTTTATATTCGGTGGGGTGGCTATCTTCAACTTTGATCCGAAGGCGAAAGCCTCTGATGGCAAATGGTACCGCCTTCAGCCTCTTGGGACGGAGGGTCAGTTTTTGAATGATCCAACCCGAACCTATCCTAAGCCGTATGCGCTCACTCAAGTTTCCATTCCGATGGGTATAGGGGCTCGATGGAGGGTAGGCGAGCGCTGGGATTTGTGGCTTGAGCTGGGTCTCAGAAAGACCTTTACCGACTACTTAGACGATGTGAGCGACCGCTATGCTCCGCCTGACCTAATGTTAGCCCAGATGGGGCCGATTGCGGCTGAGCTCTCTGATCGGAGCGGCTATCGGGCTCAGGGGAGTAGCGGGTATGAAGCTAATGATGTTCGGGGTTTCGTCAACCAGAAGGATTGGTACGTCTATACGGGGGTTAGCCTTACTTACATCATAGACCCGGGTGATCGCTGCCCGAAGTTCCGCTGATGGAATCTATCCTCTCGCAGATCAATCTGTCGGCGCTGCCGCGCCATGTGGCGATCATTATGGATGGGAATGGCCGTTGGGCTCAGCGCCAAGGCCGTTCTCGCATAGAAGGACATAAAGCGGCTATAACCGCTGTCCGCTCTGCCGTAGAGGCAGCGGCTGAACTGGGCATCCCTTTTCTGACCTTGTACGCTTTTTCTACTGAAAACTGGCACCGCCCCCCCGAGGAGGTTTCTGGATTGATGCAGCTTCTCTCGTTTGTTTTGGAGCAGGAGGAGGCACGACTTATTGAGCAGGGTATTCAGCTCAAGGTGATCGGAGACTTAGAAGCTCTTCCTGAAGGGGTGCGCCGCCGCTTAGAAGGGGCTCTGAGACGCACAGCCACAGGCTCGCGCATGACTCTTACGCTGGCTCTAAGTTATGGGGCCCGGCAAGATATTCTTCAGGCTACGAAGGCCATAGTTCGGGCCGCTGTAGCGGGTATGCTTTCCCCTAAAGATGTAGATGAAGGTACTTTTCGTTCCTTCCTGTGGACGAAAGACCTGCCAGACCCAGAGCTTTTGATTCGCACGAGTGGGGAGCAGCGGATTAGTAACTTCCTCTTATGGGAATGTGCTTACACGGAGTTTGTATTTTTGCCTGTCCTTTGGCCTGACTTTCGGCGGGAGCATTTTTATCAAGCAGTATGGGAGTTTCAGCAGCGCGAGCGGCGCTTTGGGCGAGTGCTATCATAGGTGTTTTGTGGTCTCAGGATAGCCCGCGTAGCGTGGAGATAGCGGGACTGCGGGTTCAAGGTACCCAGTATTTAGACCCCCAGGCGGTGCTCATAGCCAGCGGACTCTATCTGAGCCAGAAGATACGCATCCCGGGCGATGATCTTGCGTTGGCGGTCCAGAAGTTATGGCGCCAAGGCATCTTTGGCGATGTCCAAATCCTCGCAGATAGCCTCACTGATACCAAAGTTTGGCTTGTTATTCAGGTGGAGGAACGCCCCAGACTGAGCCGCTATACCTTCCGAGGCGTGAATAAATCCCAGTCTAAGGAGCTCTCCGAGAAAATCGGTTTAGTGCGTGGCACTATTTTTACTGAGGCACAGCGTCTCAACGCCCAGCGTGTCATCCGAAACTACCTTCAAGCCAAAGGATATTACAATGCCCAAGTTATCACCCAGATAGACCCAGACACCGGACTAAATACCGTGAAGGTCCTGTTCGTGGTCAAACGAGGCCCTCGGGTCAAGATAGACCGCATAGATGTAGTTGGGCTTCAGGCTAATACCCCAGCTTGGGCAAAGAGAAAGCTCAAAGAGACTAAAGAGCGTCGGTTCTATCGATTCTGGAAGCGGTCCAAATTCCAGCGCAATGAGTTTGAGCAGGACCAAGAGCGTCTCGTCGCTGCCCTTCGGAATCGAGGCTACCGAGATGCCCGTATTCTAAGGGATACAGTGTTTCTCACAGCCCCTAAACGCCTGCGAGTTCAAATGGAGCTGTATGAAGGTCGGCGATACTACTTCCGAGAGATCCGCTGGGAAGGTAACTCGGTACATGACTCAGCAACCCTTAGTCGTATTTTAGGGATTAAACGGGGAGAAGTGTATAGCCCCTCTCTGTTGGAGCGTCGTCTTCAGATGGACCCAAATGGGAACGATGTCGCTTCGCTGTACTTGGACGATGGCTATCTTTTTTTCCGAGCTGAGCCGGTAGAGAAGATAGTTGGAGATGATTCGGTAGATATTACGATTCGTCTTTTTGAAGGGCCTCAGGCTACCAACCGCCGTATTTTAGTGGAAGGGAACGACCGGACGCGCGATCGGGTTATCTTACGCGAGATTCGTACGCTGCCAGGGGATAAGTTTAGCCGGAGCGCGCTGATCCGCTCGCAGCGAGAGCTATTAGCCTTAGGGTATTTTGACCAGGAGAAGACGCAGATCATCCCTTTGCCTGAGCCAAGTGAAGGGGTGGTGGACCTCAAGTACGCCATGGAAGAACGCCCTTCTGATCAAGTTTTCCTTCAAGGCGGCTGGGGAGGGCGCATCCGCGACGCTTACGGCAATCCTATTGGGGGTGGTCTTATCTTAACCGCCGGGCTGCGATTCAATAACTTCTCTTTTAGCCGCATCCTGAATAAGCGGGCATGGAAACCCCTTCCTACAGGGGATGGGCAGCAGCTCGGGCTACAGATCCAGCTCAATGGACGCGGTTTCCAAAATTACGCTATCAACTTCTTAGATCCATGGTTCGGTGGGAAAAAGCCTAACTCCTTTGGCGTTTCCGCTTACTATTCTGTCCAGCGGGCCCTTTTCTCGGATTATTACCTCTCTATACTCGGTGTATCAGCGGATTTAGGCCGGCGTCTGCAATTTCCCGATGACTTCTTTCGCAGCTACACTACTCTTTCTTACCGCTACTACACAGCTAAAAACGCTTTTACGCTCTTAGGCGACCGAGGGACGGCATTTGTCAATATCTTCGCTCTGCGTCAAGCCATAGAACGCACGAGCATAGATGCACCGATTTATCCCCGCTCAGGCTCATCGGTCATTCTCTCTGTGGAAGCGACACCCCCTTGGTCGTATCTTTTGGGTAGGGATTACAACCCAAACCGCGATGCGCTACGCCTTTTAGAGTTCCATAAGTGGCGCATGGATGCCCAGTTTTTCCTCCGAGTGTTAGGTAATATGGTGTTGGCGCCTCGGTTTCGCTTGGGCTTGCTGGGTAGGTATAACCCTAATCTCCCCTTTTCGCCCTTTGAACGATTTTTCCTTGGAGGCGATGGGATACAGGGATTCAATATAGACGGCAGAGAGATCATAGCCCTACGGGGATATGCTTCGCCATTTATCGGTCCAGCGAACGGTGCTTTAGCTTTCAGTAAGTTCACCGTAGAGCTGCGTCAGCCTATCTCCCTCAACCCTACAGCTACGCTCTGGGTACATGCCTTTACGGAAGGTGGTAATGCCTGGGGTTCTCTCAAAGCGTTCAATCCCCTTCAGCTCAGGAGATCGTTTGGCGCAGGGGTACGCATCTTTTTGCCTATGTTTGGCTTATTGGGGGTAGATTATGGATACGGATTTGACGATGCCCGAGACCCTAATGGGCTACCTTTAGGCGGGAGTCGCTTCCACTTCATGATAGGTCAGCAGCTATGAAAACCCTGCATATCGTTGCATTCGGACTTCTCCTTCTGAGCAGCCTCAGAGCTCAAAAGGTCGGCTTCGTGGACAGCCAGGGTCTCTTAGAACGCATGCCGGAATACAAAGCCGCTGAACAAGAGATAGAGCGGCTCACACAGCAGTGGCAAAAGGAGATAGATGACTTGTATGCTAATGTGGAACGGCTCTTCCAGCAGTATCGAGAACAAGAGCCCCTTATGTCCCCTGAGATGAAGCGCCGCAAACAGGAGGAGATAGAAGCAGAAGAGCGAAAGGCCCGCGAGCTTCAGCGTAGGCGGTTCGGACCAAATGGAGACCTCTTCAAGCAGCGAGAAGAGAAAATGAAGCCCATTTTAGACCGGCTTCAGCAGGCCATTCAAAGCGCCGCTCAAGAGAAGAAGTTCGCCATCGTCTTAGATCGCAGCGCTGGAGGTGTAGTCTTATATGGAGAAGGGGCGTACGACCTCACGGATGCCGTGGCTGCTAAGCTTGGCATTCGCTGAGAATGCTCTACCTTTGGCCGATGCAAAAAGTGCGTGCCCTTGGACTCATTATCCTCCTCTCCTGTGGCCAGCCCCAGGTGTCTCCAGCTCAGTCTTCTCAAAAAGCCCTTCGCATTGGCTACACCAACTTAGAGCTTGTCCTTAGCTATCTCCCTGAAGCTCAACAAGTGGAGCAGCAGCTTCGCACCTATGAACGCAAGATAGTTGAGCAGCTCAATATCAAACAAAGCTACCTCCAAACGAAGCTGGAAGAGTATACCGAGCTCAAGCAGCAAGGCAAGCTCACCGCCGCTCAAGAGGAGGAGCGCCGTAAAGAGCTTATGCGTTTAGATGAAGAAATCAAGCGCTTCCAGGAGGAGTCAGAGCAGAATTATCTCAAGAAGAAAGCTGAGCTGCTTCAACCGATCATACAAAAGCTCCAGAAAGCCATAGATGAGTTGGCAGCTGCAGAGGGCTATGACTACATCCTAAATAACTCAAACTCTACGGGTGTGGCTTTTATTCTTCATGGACCGAAAGAGCACGATGTTACCGAGAAACTGCTCAAGAAGCTGGGCGTGGATACGACAAAGATTCAGCGCCCCGATACGAACCTTGTTACACCCAAAAAATAGCTCTTCTGTCTTTCCACATCTTTAGCCTAAGTGAGATAGCACTCAAACGCATAGCCCCTGGCGTGCAGTTTGAGGGGGGCCGTTTGGCTTTTGTAGCTGCCAGAGATTGGGGTGTAAGGGAAGGCTGTGGTGTAGCGGAATGTTGATAAGGTGGGGGGGCGCCAGCGCCGAAGGCGCTGGCGCCCCCCCCAGCATAATATACCAACCTCATCAACTTTTTTTCAATCCCCTCTAAAAGTCAACAAGAGCCTAATACCCTCTGACCCCTTCTTTTTCACTTTGCCATGAATAGCTAACGCTCAACTACCTTTGTTTTGTCCATATCATACTCAGCTAAGCGATGAGGGCCTTAGAGAAAGCTTTATCGGGCGAATGGCTCTCCGTAGAAGAAGGGGTAGAGCTGTATCACCAAGCGCCACTTCCCTTACTCATGGCATATGCCCACGCTCTGCGTCTCAAAATCAAAGCCGACACCCCCTATATCGTCACCTGGCAAATAGATCGTAACGTCAATACCACTAATATCTGTGTGGCTAACTGTAAGTTCTGCAACTTTTTTCGTCCGTCTGGGCATCAGGAAGGATATATAACAGATGACGAGACTTACAAGCGAAAGACAGAAGAGACCCTAAGCCTCGGCGGCGATCAGCTTCTCCTTTAGGGTGGACATCATCCAGATTTGGGTATAGAGTTTTATGAAGACCTTTTCCGAAAGCTCAAAAGCTGGTATCCCAATCTCCGCCTCCATGCGCTGAGCCCCTCAGAAATAGTCCATATCTGTCAAATGGGCGGGCTGAGTTATGAAGAGGCCCTTATTAGATTGCGTAGAGCTGGGATGGATTCGCTTCCGGGTGCAGGCGCAGAAATCTTAGTAGATAGGGTCCGGCGGCTTATATCCACAGGGAAATGTACCGCTGACGAGTGGCTGGAGGTGATGCGTACAGCGCATCGCCTGCGCATTCCCACCAGTGCGACTATGATGTTTGGGCACGTGGAGACGATAGAAGAGCGAATGATTCACCTTGTCAAAATCCGAGAGCTCCAAGCTGAAAAGCCCGAGGATAGCCTTGGCTTCACAGCTTTTATTCTGTGGCCTTTCCAGGATGAAGGGACGAAGCTAAAAAAGATCAGGGGAGTTCGTAATCAGGTGACCGCTCACGACTATGTACGCATGCTGGCTATTTCTCGCCTTATGCTTCCTAATATTCCAAATATTCAGGTCTCATGGCTCACCGTGGGACCAGAAGTTGCTCAGGTATGCCTACATGCAGGGGCTAACGATATGGGCTCTATCATGATTGAGGAGAATGTGGTCTCGGCGGCAGGGGCCCGATATAGATTTACGGCAGAGGAGATTCAGAGGGTGATACGAGAAGCGGGCTTTGAACCGCAGTTGCGAGATCAGCTCTATCGCTTCCGAGAATATCAGCCGGCACAAGCCTGACTTATAAGATTTTTCTATGTAGGATTTAAAAGCTTTTTTTGAATATTCACACAGAGCTCTGCCAAACAAGGC
>JAOAHZ010000021.1 GCA_026414975.1 Bacteroidia bacterium | reverse complement strand
GTGATAAACCGAAGCCTATCCACCAATGTTCCCTTGTCCTTGCCTTTCCAGTACTTATCATCCAAATGCAGATATTCACGCACAGCATCGCATACTTCAGCCTTTCCGAGCGTACCAAAACGAGAGGCAATGAAGCCATGATACACTTTTTCCTGTAGCTTATTCAGTGCGACATATTCCCAACGCGTGTAACTGGTCGCCGTGTCCTTATCGCCTTTGGGCCTCTCTAAATCCGTACCCTCAAAAAGTCCCTCAAGCTTTGTGTCAGGTTCCCCCTTCTTGAATACGCTCAAAATATACACCTCCCACCCATCCGCGTAACGTTTAGCCCATAGAGCATATACACCACCAGGCTTTTCACTTAGGAGTGCCCAAACAAAAACCGCACCTCCTACAATCAATACAAGGGGAAGCATACCGCAAATATACGACTATTGTATTATATAGTATGCGCACAAGTTATCCAGCTTTTCCTTTCTCCAGATAGCGCATCCTGAAGCACATACTCAAACCCTAAGCCCCTATGAAAGAATGATACCTTCTTATGCGTAACCTTGAGCGATATATACCAATCAGATAAACCGAACTTAGCCGCATATAGAGAACGAACCCTCATTACCAAATCATCTATCCTTTGCGTATAGGGAAAAAGAATCGCATCCACATTATACGCCAAAGCCCCAGTCTCATAAGCTACGTCCCTTGTAATCTGATAGGTTATATAAGCCAAAGCCTTGAACTCATTTGATGGAGGCTTCAAATAGTCCCGCCTTATCCTTACGCCATTATTATATACTTCTTTTACAATCCAGCCTCCTAAGCCCATGCCTAAAAGCATAGCAGGCTTGATATCATACCTTTTGCGTATCTGGATAGCCTCATTCCACATGCGATAGGTTACAATTCCCCTCGAACGCGCAGCACACAAAAAAGCATTGCTCAAATCCACCTCCAAACCTTCAAAAGAATCATACCGACGAAACACACCTCGAGCCCGCACATTATCAGGTAGAGCGTCTCTAAGCGGACGCTTTTTGACTTGTGCGCGCAGCTTACCAATCCAGCGCAAAGCTAACTCTGGAAGGTTTTTATACAGCACAGAAAGCATCTGAAAGCCTAGCCCAGGCAAATAAATAGCCGTCCAACTTGGAGAACGCAGATATACTCTATTCATCAAAACATCATCCGTGCATTTTCCTCGTATAGTGACCGAACCTCTGCATCACTTATGAGCTTTGCAGCTACAGAGGTTTGCTCTCTAAGATAGCAGCCACAAAAATCAGCATAAGCACTATCTATCTCACGACTACTCAAAAGACTACGCATCCCCTCAATCATACGAAAAATAAACCCATAACTAATCGGCTCGTCCGCATCACTTTTACACTCAGGATAATCAAAATCAGTAGGTATAGGCAAAGCATCAGCCTCCAAAAAATTCCCCACATAGCCTCCAGCCCACCCAATCCATAAAAGCTGATTACCCTTAAAATCACCCGAAAATGCACCCTTCTCCATTAGGGACCGATAAAATAGATCACCGACAATCACATCAGACATGCCCTCTATCTCTGGTATAATATACCGCTCACCTTGAAATACCAAAAGAGAGCAACTAATGAATATATCAAGCCTATACGCCCGAGAACCCAAAGACCTAATCGGAAAAAAGAATAGACCAGCCCCACGCTGAAGATAAGACTGAGCATATACCCTCCTAAGATAAAAAAGCAGACGCTTTGCCCTCCTTATATAAGCAGGATACCTATTCGCATAGAGAGAACAAAGAAATAAAGCAGAGCACAATACAGAACGATCATTACTGTCAGGTGCATCTAATGCACTCGTAACAGAAGCATAGCCATTATTCAAATCCTTCAATCTTTCCCCCGTCAGAATCATATAGCTTGAGTTTCTCCATGTATAGCTTCTGTAGAGAGTATATACCCTGCAAGTAAGTGGCTATATCCTGCAACGCCTTTATCGCTTCATGGGGAAAATAAAATACCCCGCCTGCAGAAGCAGACGGGGTAGTATCACGAAAAATAAGATAATATCTTTTGCGTTTGCCATCCTCTATCTTGAGATATACAAATTTACCATCCTCAAAATAATGACCCTTGATAAGATTTATATTGCCTTCTATATTTGATTTGTAGATATTCCTAGCCTCAGAAGAAGAAAGTTCAAAAAAAAGACCTTCACGAGAACGAGAAAAGTATTTCTCATACTTATCAAGTAGTTCAGAAAATTTGCCCTGACTGGCAAGATATATAACCTCAGCCCTTTGCTTAGCCGTCAAAGCCATAACCTACTGACTTAAGCCGATGAAACTCAGAAACCTTTCATCAGCCACTTCGCCCGTAAGCTCATGCAAAGCCTCATACTTACGACGAAGCTCCAAGCGTATAGACTCCTTAAGATGAGGATAAGAGACAAGCAACTTACGACCTACTTCAATCAGCTCCTTAACAGTAGAAACATCATCCAGCTCCTCAAGACCTTTACCATCAACACCAGCCACATCCTTCGCCTCCTCTTCTCCTAACGGAAGACCAAACAACTGACGTATGCCACGAGTCTTCGCCTTAGTCTCTGCTATAAGTATAGCATCACTCAACCCTACATTACGCTTACCACCTCCAGGATAAAATCGTACAACAGGACACGTACCCAAAGCCTCTGTAAAGCGACCATCAGCAGTATATACCAAAGCCTTCACAACTACCACACGCTCATCTCCATTACCTAAAATCTCGTTAGAAACAACCTTAAAAGATACTCCATACCGACTCGCCAACTCATACAAACCCTGAGAAGTTATGTAAATAACCTCGCCGTCACCCGACTTTATAAGCTTAACAGAGCCCAACACAGGATTTAGCCCAAGATGAGACGAAACAATACTGAGATACTCCAACTTCTGCTCTGGAGTCATGTCAGATATTTTGCCTTCTACCACAGCCTTAAGTAAAGCATCAGTGATGCCATTTCCTACTTGTACGACT
>JAOAHZ010000020.1 GCA_026414975.1 Bacteroidia bacterium | reverse complement strand
GTCCTATACCTTTGGATTTTTTCCCGTATAATCTACTGATGGGTGGGGTTGGCATGAGTGTAGGAGATTTTGCAAGTCTTGTAAATCGCATTATGGAATCAAAACTGAACTGATATGAATACTACGGATCAGCTTACGGATCAGTTTGTTGTTAGCCCTCTAGATCAGCTTGTGGAGGGCATTTTTTTAGCTGCTGATGCTTTATTCCGCATAGCGGCTAACTATGCGAAGGTTCCTGAGGAGGCGGTAACGTTACAGGATCATGAGAAGGAGGTTTTGAGAGAGCCGCTGAAGGCGTATATTATCTCTAAAGCTGGAGAGAATGTGAAGCCCGAGTATGCTTTACTTTTTGCGGCTTTGGGTGTGCTTTTGCCTCGTGTAGTTTTGTTTTTGCAGTCTTATACTATGCGGAATAAAGCGCTAAATTTGCGATATGGTCGTTCTGATCATCGGCAGGCGGGGCTATGGGAAAACGACGTTAGCCCTCCGACTTCTGAGGGAAGCGAAGCGGCGCGGCCGAAGGACAATAGCGGCATACGCACCGAATGGGTTGCCCATCTCATCCAAGATTCTTCAGCTGGAGAAGCTGGAGAAGCTGAAGGAGCTGGAGAACGCGGCGATTCTAGTGGATGATGCGTCCGCGTACCTAAGAGGTGTAGTTGCCGATCATGACATACGAGATGCAGTTGTTTCGGCTCGTCACAGAGCCATAGACCTTATCTTTGTCTATCACAATGTAGGGCAAACACCTCCGTTTTTATTTTCGCTTGCGGACCTTGTGATCTTTTTCAAGATTTCCGATTCGCCAGAAGCTATAAAGAGCAAGCTGGGGTATGATCCAGAGCTACTCAAAACTGCTTTGCATGCGATAACGCTTAAGAAGTATCAATGGACAGCGTACAATCTGAACACCCATAAGCGGGTAGGCTATGCGTATTTATGAGTATGTACAATCCAACTGGAGCGAGATCAAGGAGGATCCGCTTTCTGATGAGGTAAAAAAAGTTGTAGTGAGGTACATATTCGCCTTGATGCAGAAGAAAAGGTTTTGGAATCCTGAAGTGGCGGACAACTTAGCTAATGAGGTGCTGACGATTGCGGCTATGAAGCTTTTTCCTGATTGGGACAAGGTTACAGCTCAAGCGTTTGCGGCATTTCTTATCAAGACCACTAAGAATGTGGTAAGGGCTTTCTTTCGTAAGTTTGCTATACAGAAAAGGAAAGCCCAAAAAGCGGGAGAGATCATATGGAAGGAAGCCAAAGACCAGACTGGCTCAGAGAAGTAGAGCCCTCTGACCAGTTTGGACGGGTAGAGGTGGAGATAAAGGTATATGTTGCTAATTGGTCAGACTCAGCTCAGAATGTACCAGCTGCATTTACAGCTGTGAGGAATAGTACAATATCTGGCTTTACTCCATCTGAAGGCTCTCATACTGTGCCCCATGTAAATGATTTCGTGAGAAAGATAACATCATCTACTAACTGGGTTTATTATGTAGAGTATTCATTGCCAAACAACGATATTTATCAGTTCGTAGTTATTAATCCCTTAAAATATAGTTGGGTTGAAAAATCAACTATCAACGGCCATCCTCTCATTCTTCCCCATCTTCTTCTGTATGCCCCTCTTACTGCTCGAGGGGTAAGGTTTCGGACTGATGATCCATTTCTTCTGAGTGTGCTGGATGATATAACCTTTGCTGTGGGTAGGGTAACGATATCTGGAATCAAGATCAAGCGATATGTGTTAGGTCAATTTCGTGGTGCAAAAGATTTTCAGCCAAATGTGCGCGAGATTTACCTTAGACCACCTCTATATATAGACATGAATACGATGTTGGGCTTTGTGGTGCCCAATGTGCCGATGGGTATTTTAGATGCTTTACTTGACGTCTATCTCTTAGACGCTTACTACGGTCCTATTCAGTAATACGAAACTGACAGTATTTGGGTTAGGGCGGTATGAAAGCGCAGACACTGTTAATCACGGCTGTAGCCGTTGTCATTGGCTTATTCGTTTGGGAGCGTTTCCTGCGTAGCGCATTAGTGCGTCAAGGGCAAAATCAAAGCTTTGACTACGAACAAATCTCCTAAACGGACGTACTATGAGCCTGGAAAACCTTTTGCCTGAAGAAGAGCGGTACGACAAGTACGATGAGATCCGACAGCTGGAGGATATGCTGAATTATGGCGAAGAGAGGTATTACGAATACGGATCTCCAAACTGGCAACGTATGACAAGATTTCAAAACGAATCTGTAGGTCCCCCCACAAGACCGCAAGCTGTAGGTCCAGCTCCAAGACCTTTGCAACATCAAACTCCACTCCACAGACCTTTGTACCATCAAGCTGTATCTCAATCCCAATCACAAACTGCAGCTCCGGTTTACGGACCTCTATACCCTCAAGTGTTGCGAAGTAAAGCGCTACGAACTGAAGAGCGAGTAGGAAGCTGGAGCTTTAGGTGGGATGTATCCGCTGTAAGTGCAGCCAATCAGGTTTTTGCGCCTATACCCATAGGTGGGGGCGATGTGTTTGATGAAGTGAAAATCGCACCAATGTGGGATTGAAATCGTACGGGTCTGAACATAGGCGAAGCGATACAGGATAGTGAAAATCGCACCAATGTGGGATTGAAATTCTTGTTGCGGGGCAGCTTGTGCCCCCTGCGGCGGTGTGAAAATCGCACCAATGTGGGATTGAAATTATAGTCAAACTACTTGCAGAGCGGGAGGGCATACTGTGAAAATCGCACCAATGTGGGATTGAAATCGATACTTGCACTTGTTTGGTATTTTTGTGTATGCACGTGAAAATCGCACCAATGTGGGATTGAAATAAGATGCCGCCCAGGTCGTAGTTCGGAAAAAGGCTTAGTGAAAATCGCACCAATGTGGGATTGAAATCGGGCGATTTTGTATAACGTCGCGGGCGTATCTACCTCGTGAAAATCGCACCAATGTGGGATTGAAATCAGCAAGCTGGAACGAGAACAAGTACTTCTGTGCCGGTGAAAATCGCACCAATGTGGGATTGAAATCGGAGTATGCCACCGCGGCGGTGTTTGCCAGAACCCCGTGAAAATCGCACCAATGTGGGATTGAAATTAATTTTGTAAGTCATATGACTCAGCTTTTGCTTGCGTGAAAATCGCACCAATGTGGGATTGAAATGAGCAAAAGGCGGCGATAGAGCAGAGACAGGG
>JAOAHZ010000019.1 GCA_026414975.1 Bacteroidia bacterium | reverse complement strand
GCGATTTTCACACCCGCCAGCCCCCTTCCCACCTCCACAAAAAAAATATTTCAATCCCACATTGGTGCGATTTTCACTATGACAACTATAAAACTGAACTAAGAGAATATGCAATTTCAATCCCACATTGGTGCGATTTTCACTTTATTCTGATCTAGTTGCTGCGTCTCGCTTTTGGTGATTTCAATCCCACATTGGTGCGATTTTCACTCTTTCTTATGAGCTTGATGGGCGCATTGTTGTTGCATTTCAATCCCACATTGGTGCGATTTTCACCCTCTGTTCAGCAGGGCTCTTCGCCTCCTTCTCCTCATTTCAATCCCACATTGGTGCGATTTTCACTGTCTCTTATCCTCATCTTAAGGAGTCTATACGCTATTTCAATCCCACATTGGTGCGATTTTCACGATAATGACGAGCCTCCAAACGCTCTCCACGCAAAAAATTTCAATCCCACATTGGTGCGATTTTCACCCCTAAGAAAAGCCAAGCGGCGCCTAATCGTAGAAACGATTTCAATCCCACATTGGTGCGATTTTCACCTAATGCCCTCCTGTGCCTTTGCAGCCACTTTTCGGCTTATTTCAATCCCACATTGGTGCGATTTTCACCGCCGCCGCCCAAAAAAGGGTAAGGTCTGCTAATTGTATTTCAATCCCACATTGGTGCGATTTTCACTGTTAGGAAAATTCCTTTAATTTCTCGCATTTTTTGATTTCAATCCCACATTGGTGCGATTTTCACTCTTGTTTGAAATAATAGCATCCACGAACCTGCGCAAATTTCAATCCCACATTGGTGCGATTTTCACGCGTCGTCGTAAGAAACGTTATTAATATATGACTATATTTCAATCCCACATTGGTGCGATTTTCACCCGCCGTTATCCAGCGCTTACGTATCCAGCGCAAAAATTTCAATCCCACATTGGTGCGATTTTCACTTTGGAGTAGGTTTTGCAGGTCGGGTAAGCTTTGCACATTTCAATCCCACATTGGTGCGATTTTCACGTCCGCCGCATCGCCCACGTAGCCGCCTTCACAAAAGATTTCAATCCCACATTGGTGCGATTTTCACTGCGCAAAATCGCCTCCCGTGTGGCTTCCAACTCGCTATTTCAATCCCACATTGGTGCGATTTTCACACATAAACATTTACCCTGCGCGCAAGATGCAGCTTGATTTCAATCCCACATTGGTGCGATTTTCACGGTGCTGGTAGATACCAAAACCGCCGCCACCACGGGGGATTTCAATCCCACATTGGTGCGATTTTCACATTTGGGGTTGCCTGCTGCACTTTTGCTTCACCTGTATTTCAATCCCACATTGGTGCGATTTTCACCATGACTATCGGAATTTTGAGTTATATTCTGAAAGAATTTCAATCCCACATTGGTGCGATTTTCACGGTTTCGCTCAGGCTTCGCACATGCCCCTTGCGCAGGATTTCAATCCCACATTGGTGCGATTTTCACCTCCATCTGCAGCCGCCGCTCTGCCCGCGCCTGTGCGGATTTCAATCCCACATTGGTGCGATTTTCACTCCGCCAGTTTCTGTTTTAGTTCTACAAACTCCACAGATTTCAATCCCACATTGGTGCGATTTTCACCCAGCCCCATAGCCGCAAACACATCTACCAGCCAAAATATTTCAATCCCACATTGGTGCGATTTTCACGATGGAGACGCCGCTTGTGGAAATGTTGAAAACCTACAATTTCAATCCCACATTGGTGCGATTTTCACTCGTGGGGCGCTGGAGGACGTGTATATCCCCTACGCCGATTTCAATCCCACATTGGTGCGATTTTCACCCAGCACCACAGAAGCCGTTACAGGTGTGTTATTCATTTCAATCCCACATTGGTGCGATTTTCACCTAAGCCCCCAGCGCGGGGCAGAAAAAAGTACCTCTAATTTCAATCCCACATTGGTGCGATTTTCACAGCGCGGTGTAACCTTTTCTGTACCCGTGTAAAAAGTATTTCAATCCCACATTGGTGCGATTTTCACGCAACTCTAAATCGTATTATTAACAATCATCGTCAATTTCAATCCCACATTGGTGCGATTTTCACGTTACACGCCAATTCAAACCTCGCGCAAGTATTTTCAATTTCAATCCCACATTGGTGCGATTTTCACAATTGAGAAGATTGAGCTGTTAGCCCCCCCTCCTTTATTTCAATCCCACATTGGTGCGATTTTCACCGGTATAAGCGTCTGCGGCACATATGCGCGGAAGGTGATTTCAATCCCACATTGGTGCGATTTTCACTAATGTTCCCAGTCGCCTTGCTCGTTTCATTATGACCTGATTTCAATCCCACATTGGTGCGATTTTCACACGTATGCCGTCAGGTGTCTGAGCTTGTACGAAGGTAATTTCAATCCCACATTGGTGCGATTTTCACGGGGAGCAGGAGGCGCGGGTGGCGCAGAGGATGCAGATTTCAATCCCACATTGGTGCGATTTTCACTTATATCATGATTGCTACGAGGTTTATATAATGCTACAATTTCAATCCCACATTGGTGCGATTTTCACCCATCGTCCCAACATCGCCCAAAACCGCCTGCGATGTATTTCAATCCCACATTGGTGCGATTTTCACAATTATATCGCTAGGCGCCGTCGCGACGTTTATGTCATTTCAATCCCACATTGGTGCGATTTTCACGGTATGTGCTGGACGTGGAGGGCGTGCGTGTTGTTGATTTCAATCCCACATTGGTGCGATTTTCACCCGCAGCTTTACCATCAAGGACGCTGCTGCTTCCAGCATTTCAATCCCACATTGGTGCGATTTTCACTCAAAGCGCAGCCGCAAATCCACCTGCCGTGCTGAGATTTCAATCCCACATTGGTGCGATTTTCACCGGGCAAAGTCGGTAGTGCTTATGTACCCCTCTAAGATTTCAATCCCACATTGGTGCGATTTTCACCGTGTTCTGGGCGCTACGCTGCGCTCCCTGGGTATTGATTTCAATCCCACATTGGTGCGATTTTCACCGTCAAACGTGTTCATATCTTGCGGTTTAGTTTGCGAATTTCAATCCCACATTGGTGCGATTTTCACACTGACTGAGCCGCAGGGAGTTATGCGCTTTTAGTATATTTCAATCCCACATTGGTGCGATTTTCACTTGTCATCGGGGCATCACGCCCCGTTTCTTTTTTTGATTTCAATCCCACATTGGTGCGATTTTCACATTTTTGGGGCTTAGGACCAGCCCCACGGGCATGACATTTCAATCCCACATTGGTGCGATTTTCACGCAGAGAGAGCACATCCTACCCATTTTGTGGGGTAGATTTCAATCCCACATTGGTGCGATTTTCACGATATTGAAGATTTGCGCTCTGCTATCTCTGCGATTATTTCAATCCCACATTGGTGCGATTTTCACCCTCCTGACTATCTTGTCTTTTTGCCTCTCTCTTTATTTCAATCCCACATTGGTGCGATTTTCACCCAGCTTCTGCTTTAGTTCCACGAACTCCACAGGTGATTTCAATCCCACATTGGTGCGATTTTCACTCCCAGCCTGCCTTTTGCGCGTCGGACCACCCCGTATGATTTCAATCCCACATTGGTGCGATTTTCACAAGCCTTCTTTGCCTTAGCTTTTGTAACTTTGCCTCGATTTCAATCCCACATTGGTGCGATTTTCACTCTGATGATGACCGCGTAGTGGGTGCATGGCTCAGAATTTCAATCCCACATTGGTGCGATTTTCACCCGCGCAGTGTAAGATTGT
>JAOAHZ010000018.1 GCA_026414975.1 Bacteroidia bacterium | reverse complement strand
ATATAAGGCTAATAGGTTAGTAGGACTGATAGTGCTTTCCCACACCCACAGGGTATCTCCAGCCGCTAAATGGAGCTGGTAGGGAAATGCTACAACAGCGTAGGACCCCACAGGGGGCTGGAAGGTTACGGTGTCATCCACAAGGGGGCTATAAGGACCCTCCGTACCTCCGTCATCCGTAAATACGAAGCCTTGGGAGCAGTCAATAGGAAGCGAAAGACTCCCACCTGAGAGGGCATACCGCTGAGGGAGAGGAGAGCTGACGCACTGCAGCACCGCTGCCCATCCAGAGGAGACGCTGCTTCCATCCGACACGAAGCGAAACGTAACCGTATCACTCAGAGATAGAAAAGCTGGGGGGAGCGTAGAGCCCGTATAGCGTCCGACCAGCGGTGCAGAAGGCCCAGACCCGTCGTATATCTCCAGGAAATCGGGGCCATTTTCTGTCGCGAAGCTAGAGAAGCTGACCTGAAGGCGTGCCCCCCCAGGAGCGACGAAGCGGAGAAGTCGATTTTCGTTGGTTCCATAGTCAGCTGAGGGCCCCCCAGAGTCATACAGGCGAAAGGAGCGTCCCGGCTGACAAATCACCGTCCGGATTCCGGCTCCCATTCGTGTAGCCGAGGGTGGTGGTGTAGCTGAGCACCAGATGAAAGCCTGCCACCCCTGAGCCTGATTAGAAGCATCCGATTTGAAGCGCACGACGAGGGGGGTGCCTGGTGTGCTTGCAACGAGGGTATCGCCCTGCGTATTACCTAAAGCAGGCATGCGGGTAAATACCGCCAGGAGGGCATTGGGGTTGAGGCTCCCTTCCCCGACCCACAAGGTATCCCCATCATGGAGGAAAAGCTGCCAAGGAAAAGCCATGATAGCGTATTGCCCTGTTGCAGGCTGAAAGGTTACGGTATCATCTACGAGGGGGCTGTAGGGACCTTCGGTGCCGCCATTGTCGGTAAATACCAATCCCGCGCCGCAGCTGTTCAGGGCGATCGTAGGACTCCCCGCACTTAATGCATATCGTTGGGGTACATCCGTGGCGACACATTGTATCACGGCCGCCCAGCCCGAGGAGATGACCCCCCCATCTGAGACAAAACGGAAAGTGATGGTGTCACTGAGGCTGATAAAAGCCGGTGGCAAAGAAGACCCCCTATACACGCCCACGAGAGGAGCACTTGTGCCAGAGCCATCGTAAATCTCCAAATAGTCACAGCAGCTCTCCGTTGAGAAGCTGGTAAAAGTGACCATGAGACGCTGCCCATTTCCACTGATGAAGCGCATCGTGCGATTTTCATTATTGCTATAGTTGCCAGAGGGTCCCCCCGAATCATAGAAGTTAGCCCCAGCGCAACAGCCGTCCGATTGCAGGTTGACGGTCAAGTTATGCGTCATGTTGTAGGCGCACTGAGCAAAGAGTACGCTTCCCCACCCCCCTGCAAGCCCCGTGAGAAGAGGGATTATAGCGGCTCGCTTCATATCATCCCAAAGGTACCCTCTTTATAACGAGGATTCGGATGGGATTTTTTCCGAAAGTGAATGGAGATAGGGGGCGTTTTGTAAAATAAGAATCTCTTAGACAGGAAACTGGGAGTTGAGTTTCTCTAAGGTTTGTCTGAGCCTTTCTTCCAGAGAGGGAGGAAGGGAAGTAGAGACAGAGGGCATGTACGGCAAGTATTCTAAAGGGAGGCGACGAAGAACACTTAGAAGGAAAAGAGGCATGGGAAAAGGGAGATAGTAGAGCTCCCAGCGCTTTTTCTCTTCGGGATGACTTTCCCAGTAGTTCAGAAGGAGCTGGATGCGACGGCGAGCCGTATGAGGTAGACCTAAGCTGAGGCTGCGTATGATAGACAACACAGGCAGCCAGTCCCTCTCTTCACGGAAGGACCTCCGATACAGTCGGTGGAGTCGACGATAGGCTTTCCGCCGCTCACAATACTTTTTTTCTCGGTAGGCTTGGTACCAACGCAAAAAGTACCACCACAGCAGTTGAATGTCGCCCGAACCCAAGGGTTTTATCCAGGTCTCTACTCGTTTGATCCAGGTTTGAACCTCTTCCTTCTCCTCGCGCAAGAGGAGAAGGAGATAAATCGCCGCAGCCGTTACAAGACGTGTGCCTAAGCTTTCAGTACTGTGGAATATATACTTGTCTATTTCTGCGCGATGCGTCTGCCAGAAGGAATAGGCTTCTTTCCACTGGGCCTGTTTTACTCGAAACAGGAGCCGAGTCGCTGCAATAAACCGCTTGAGGGATAAGAATCGCTCTTCAGAGGGCCAAAGTCCCTTTTGCCAGCTTTTTTCCCACCACTGATACCAACTCTCATAGAGAGGCCCTGCTTCTTCAGCTAAGAGTAAGGTCAAGATAGTGGCGATGTTCAGCGCTCTATGAATTTGTACATATGCAGGAGGAAAGGGTATATCCTGAAGGAGGAGGGTCAGCATGTCGCTGCAGTAAGCCAAGCCTTCTGAGACCTTATCTTCTAAAAGATTTTCTATGAGGAGGTGGTATGCCTGCAAAAAATCCGCCCAGGCATCGGTAGTGGGAAGTGAGGGCAAGGTATAGCCTTCCTTGCTACGGAATTGAAGGTATCGTTCCAAGGTTTTTAGCTTGCGAGTCAAGGCATCATAGCGGAGGTGGAGGAGGGACAGAAGCTGCTCACTCCAAGCTCCTACAGCCTGGCTGGGGGCAAACCGATGAAAATCTCGTGCATACAACTCCAGTAAGGAGAGCCCCCATAAAGCGACTTCATACCACCCTTTCTTGACAGCCTCTTCTATAGCTTGATGCCAGAGGATTTCAGCGGTGGAAGACAATCCTTTCCGCCATAGGAGTACACTAAGCCAGAGCCGTTGCCAGATGCGTATTTCAGCCCGAAGTGTCGGGTCCTGTCGAGTGGGTAAAGTTTCTTCTAAAAGAGCCCAGAGTTGTTTTTTGTAAGTGGATAATGCCGCTACGGAGGCCTTAGGAAACGCTCGCCGATAGGCTTTCAGGAGATCGGCTTCCCTATAGTCGGTCCAACTGCGCAGAGTCTTCAAGAGCCAGCCTACTCGCGAACGGCGAGCTTCCCTGAGCAGTCGCTGGTATGTTTGGCGATCTAAGATTCGTACTACTTCCCATAGCGCTTCAGAAGATAAATACATCACAGCTGGCGAAAATAATGTATCTCCGGTTGGTCCTACGCGATTTTAGGAGCAGGGCGTATTCATTTCATGGAGGTGTAAGTACTCCCTCAGAGGCAAACGGAGGCTAAGAGTATGTAGAAAAAGCGCGTATTGCCACACATAGAGGCAGAGGAAGGCGCACATGGGTAAATAATGGGGGTTAGCGATCGCAGAGCGCAGCCCATGAGTACAGGGAGAAGCTTAGGCGAACCTATAAAGAGATTTCCACAGATTTATTAGATTGTGTAAAATGGAGTAGCTGGTCATGCGTAATTTGCCCGTGGATATGTTTCACGACCAAAGTATGCGAGAACGCATCAAGAAGAAGCTCCCTTATATGTTCTGGGTGGCGGAAAAAGAGCCCCCTAGAGGAGGGCGCGTAGGTAGGGGGGTAGGAACCTTTGACTTAATTATGGCTGTGGTAGATGGGTCGAGAACGGGTTTTTTAGCTTCCATTCCTCAGATTATTCAGAGAGACAGCTTCAAGGCTTTAGGGAGAGAAAGATATATACATTGCCCTAGGCGCGGAACTAGTCCTAGAGGCGTGGAGTTCTCTTCTGAAGCTTTTAGGATGAACATAGAACAAGCTCGTAAGGAAGGGTTAGTAATTGACATAGATTGGAAAATAGGGGGAGTCGATCCCTATGCCAGATGGATAGAGCTATGGGAAAGAGACTAAATGGCTCCTCCACCTCTGTCTTCGGTGCTTCTGCCCGAATCTCCCACGACTCCAGCG
>JAOAHZ010000017.1 GCA_026414975.1 Bacteroidia bacterium | reverse complement strand
GCTTAGGGCTTTCAGCTCGGAATGTGGCAGCCCCTGTGGTCAACCCTGCTATTGGACTACTGGTATTCAACACAGCCACAGCAGGCGCAGGAACTAACCGCGTCTGGCCTGGCTTCTACTGGTGGAATGGGAACGAATGGGTGCGCCTGCTCGTCTATCCGAATGAAGCTTGGCAGATAGAAGGAAACTTCGGAACAAACCCCGCCATACACTTCCTCGGCACCATAGATAACCAGCCCTTGCGTATCCGAGTCAATAACCAGCAGACCCTCCAGTTCAATACGAACTTTTCCATCCAGCGGGATGCGGGGGGGAATGTGAGGGGATTAAAGGCTGTAGATTTACAGATAGAACGTGCGGATCCCACAGAGGTTGCAAGCGGTGATTTCAGTACCCTCTTGGGAGGTAGATGGAATTCAGTGACAGCAAGATTAGGGGTTGTATGTGGAGGTTCAGCAAATACTGTTGAAGGTGAGAATAGCGGAATATGCAGTGGAGGAATAAACCGTGTCTCTGGCATAGTTAGCTTCATTGGAGGAGGGCTCTTAAACTTAGTTTCTGGGGGGACAGGTTGTTTTATAGGGGGAGGAGTACAAAATCAAGTTGAGGGGTGGTCTACCACTTCATGTGGCGGTTATCAAAACTCAGCAGATGGCGGCTGCTCGTGTATTATAGCAGGAGGACATGGAAATGTTATTATGGGAGGGACGAATGAGCATGCTTTTATCGGCGGTGGGGGGGGCAACGTGATCCTGCCAAATTCGGATAACTCTGCGATACTGAGTGGAAGAGAAAACAGATTGACTGGCTACGGTAGCATTATTCTGGGGGGGTATAAGAATGAAGTTGTAGGAAATTTTAGCATAGTCTCTGGCATATGCAACCTTGTAGAGGCGTCGAATGTGTTGGTATTCGGATCTAATGTAGACCCATCTACAAATGAGAGCCATAGAGTTTATTTCTTTGGCGACAACTCAGACGTACCAAATCCGGAAATTGATGAACCCCCTGTTCGATACTCTGGTTTCCTTGTTGTCAACCGTCGTGATGGCGATCATCCCATTCATGTCGGCACGAATGGCACGAATGGTAATGGCGCCTACCTCTCAGCAGGCGGCACTTGGACAAATGCCTCCTCCCGAGACAAGAAAGACCGCTTCAATCCCCTCAGCGCTCAGGAAGTACTACAAAAAATCCAGCAACTTCCCATTCAAGGCTGGTATTATAAGGGCACTCAGGAATACCATATTGGTCCCTTTGCTGAGGACTTCTATGCAGCTTTTGGCACGGGTATTCAAGATATGCCTGAATACGCTAGGACTTCCTTAGCTGCCTCTGATGTTGCGGGTGTAGCTTTAGTTGGCATACAGGCTCTGGCTCAAGAAAATGCTCAGCTCCGAGATAGACTCCAAGCCTTGGAAGCTGAAAACGCTAAGCTACGTACCCTCCTAACTGACATAGAGACCCGCCTAAAACAAATGGAAATTCACCTATCACCACTTAGTTCTCGATGACGCGAAGCTACGCTGCTTGGGAATAGATTGTATTTCTCCTTATCTTCACTGCATATGAAACAGTATCTGAGTCTTTCGCTGGGGCTTGTCGCTCTGGTCTGGGCTCAGCGCACATGGTACTTTTCTTCCTCGCAAGGGAATGACAACAATGATGGGCGCACACCGCAGACAGCGCTCCGCTCCATGCAGAAGCTGCAGGAGCTGCTGTGGGGCTGGAACATAGGCGGCAGGCAGCTTCAGCGAGGGGATACGATTGCTTTCTTGCGGGGGGATACCTTTCGAGTGATTTGGCTAAGTACGCAAGGGCTCCGATTTGGAGTAGGGCTATCTGCTCCAGTTTTTCGGACTTCAGGTGCGCCTATTGTGATACAGGATTACGGCTCTTCTGCTGCACCTCTGCCTCTTTTCACGGGCACCTGGCGCCTGTCTGATTCAGCTCGAGCGGTGATTTCTGATGGAAACATAGTCAAAGTAGCTAAGCCCTTTGGAGGACATGATAGTCTAGTAACTCTGCGCGTATTCTGGCGTGGCAAGCCCTTGCGTCCCGCTCGCTTTCCCAATGACTCTTTGCTTGTAATTGAACGCTCTAAAAGCTTTTCTAAGCAAGAGGAAGACACCTTGGTCTCTTCCGGTCTTCAAGGATTATCAACGACTTTTGTTCAGAATGCGCTAATCTGGGCAGCAGGAGGAGCAGACTTTGCCTGGGTGTGCAATCGGGTGGTTGGCGTGAATGGGAATGAGCTGATAACGCGGCCCTGGACAGATCACCCACCCTTGCGCGGCGCTCGGTTTTATTTAGAGGGCAGGGGGGAGTTCATAGACCAGCCAGGCGAATGGTACTACGATGAGACTACAGACACCTTATACCTTTGGCCCCCTCAACTGCCTTTCAATCCGAACGATTATGAACTCTTGCCAGCTCGAGTGCGTCCTTCTGACCGCGATGTAGCCCTACCTCGGGCCTTTACCATAGGTGCTTGGGTAGATACTATTCCCGATGATGCACCTAATAATGTTACCTTTCAAAATCTCCATCTGCTCGGAGTTCATTTAGGTATATTCACCTTTAGTGTGAGGAACATCACCATTCGTCGCTGCTTCTTCACACACTCTTTTGTCCCTGTGAGCCTGTGGCGTACTTGGGACAGCAGAGTAGAGGAAAATACCTTTGAGGATAACGAAGGTGTATCACTGTTCATTTACGGCACGAACCCTGCTGGCTATGTAGGTCATCCTAAGGTGATGACGCGTAGGGTGTGGGTTGAGCGGAACTCCTTCAGACGCATGGGATTATACGAACCGTGGAGCCCAGCCATCTTACGCATAGACTCAACTCAAGTTAGACTGGAAAGTAAGGCTATAATCTTAGGAAACAATCTAGACAGTGTGATTGTGCGTCTCAATCGTATAGACAGTGTTAGTCAAGGCGGGATTGGGGCAAGCTGTTTCCACCGAAGCTTAGCCGACTGGAATGCTGCCTATGCCGGCACGGTGCCATTCATTATTGAGAAAAACCTTATTTCTAACTTCTGTATGGATTTTTCTGACTGTGGCGGCATAAAGGTTGGATTCTTCGTCAAAGGTGGGATAATAAGAAACAATATTCTCATAAAAGGCTCGAATAGAGACAAATCTCATTTATCCTGGCCTGTTCGCCCTTTTGCAAAAGGTCTGTATTCCGATGTAGAGCCTCAGGATGTGGTCTGGGAGGGAAACACGGTGATCGGAGCGAGTGTCTGCTGCCATAACTTCCATGGAGAAGATAACACACCAGCGCCTATCCGAAACATTAAGGTACGCCAGAATACTTTCTATAATTGTCAGCGTCAGGGCGTAGATTTCGTGCCCGCAGCAGGAGGAATGGAGGAGTGTGAGGTTACGGGAAATATCTTTTTTCTCGGAATGCATGAGTACGGGGGTATAAATATATTTGATGGAGGGGGAAATGGACAGCGTGACACAGCTAAAACAATACAGGACAACTGGTACGGACATCCTACTTACGCCCCCGCTTATACCTACTGGCAAGAAGCGAATGTGCAGCCGCGCCTGGTTGTGATGGGTTTCCGAGACATTAGAACAAGAACCCCTTATGAACAATCGCCTCAGAGCCGATGGCTTCACTGGGTCTCTTACAAGCAGTGGCAAAATGCCCAAGTCTCCCAGTCTCTAACTACTAATCCTTTCCTTGACCCCACCCAAAGCTTACCCATAGAAGGAGGCTACTTGACCTTCACCCCAGACCCTAACTCTCCCTTCGGAACTCCCGCTATCCGCATCACTTACACCTCAAATGCTCCTAACCCGCCTAACGACTGGTGGATTGGGATTTACCTCAAGCAATCAGAGCCATTTTACACGACCTTACTGGACTCCTCTAAGCTTTATCGTTGGCGGATTGTATGGGCTTCTAATCGGGTCAAAGATTACAACGCCTCTATCGGTGCTCGGTTTCGCCACCCGAATGTAGATGATACGCTGGGGGTAACAGACCGATTTGTTTTTCCTATCTACAGAGCCTATACCCCTGAGACATTGGAAGTGTGGTACAAGCCTCGGTTTCGGCAGTTTTGGAGTCGGCCTTACATTCGGGTAGAGCGGGGGGATACGCTCTGGATAAAAGAATGGAAGCTGGAGGAAATTAGCCCTGCTTCTGTACCTTCTTTAGGGGAGGTATATCCTATCTATGTCAATCCATCGGACACTATAGCGCAGTTTCCGCTGCCTTCGGGGTGGGTGTATTTGACTTTGGACAGCACTTTAGTATGGGGACGAGTGAGCGTGCAGCCGTGGAAGAGTCGGATTCTGGTGCGGGTGCGGTATGACTCTACCCTGGCTGGAGTGGAGGGCTCTGTACCTGTGCGCAATTGGGCTCTGGTGTATCCCAATCCTACCTCGGAGGCGGTCAAGGTCCTTGTGCCAGAGGAAGCGGATTATGAGCTTCTGAATGTGCAGGGGCAGCTGCTGGAAAAAGGCTGGTGGGCAGAGGAGGGCACTTTGTCTTTAGCTACCCTACCGCAGGGGCTGTATTTCTTGCGGCTGCGGTACCGTTCAGGGCATCAGGAGACGGTACGAGTGGTGCGGGAGTAGCTTTTCTTTAGACTTTTTGTCTAAACTTGCAAGGTTATGCGATTTATTGGGCTAACATTGAGCTTAGCTGGCTCTCTTTTAGCCCAGCGCACATGGTACTTTTCCTCCTCGCAAGGGAATGACAACCATGATGGGCGCACACCGCAGACAGCGCTCCGCTCCATGCAGAAGCTGCAGGAGCTGCTCTGGGGTGGGAGCATAGGGGGCCAGCGCTTGCAGCGAGGGGATACCATCGCTTTCTTGCGAGGGGATACCTTTCGAGTCGTGCGAGTAGAAGGCGGGACGCTGCGGTATGGACTTTCTCTGAATAGCTCCGTATTCCGACAAGCAGGAGCACCGATTGTAATCACAGCGTATGGTTCTCCTTCGGCTCCTCTACCTCTTTTCACGGGGACTTGGCGGCTGTCTGACTCAGCTCAAGCTATCATTCCTTCGGGAAACCTCATCAAAGTGGCTAAACCGTTTGGGGGGCAGGATAGCTTAGTGGCTCTGCGAGTATTTTGGCGAGGGCAGCCACTTCGGCCCGCTCGTTTTCCTAACGACTCCCTCCTGATTATTTCTCAGAGCCTGTGTGCCAGCGCTGCAGACCCTGATACACTGATTTCATCAGGACTCCAAAATATCTCTCCTGCGTTGGTGTCAGGGGCGCTTGTATGGGCCTCTTTAGGCTCCGATTACAGCTGGGGCTGCAGCAAAGTCCAAGGGCTCACTGGCAGCCAGCTTATGGTGCTTTCATGGGGCCCTTTTACTCCGCTTCGGGGCTGTCTCGTTTCTTCTTAGAAGGAACGCCTGCGTTTATTGACCAGCCCGGCGAATGGGCCTATGATGAGCAAGGTGATACCCTATACATTTTCCCTCCTCAGCTTCCCTTTGACCCCACGGAATATGAGGTGATGGTAGTGCGTGTGCGCCCGGCTGACCGACAGGTTCAGGACTCTAAGGCCTTTCTTCTTACTGCCAGCTATGATACTCTGCCTTCTGACCCTATCCAGGGCGTGCATATTGAGAATCTACACTTCTTTGCTTTGGGGGAAGGCATCCGTACAGCCGGAGTGTCCAGAGTCACTATACGCCAAAATTGCTTTTCCCACTCTTATCGTCCAGTCTGGAATTTTTTAGCTGACCAGCTCTATATCCAAGATAACGATTTCTATGACAATGAGGACGGTTGTATCGTAATCTATGGCCGTACCCCAGCAGGTCGTCAGGGGCATCCCCGAGCCATGACCCGTCGAGTATGGGTAGAGCGCAACCTCATCAAACGTACAGGCCTACACCCCCGCTGGAGCTGGCAAGCGCTCCGAGTCGACTCCGCTCGGTTCGTCCGAGAGGATTATAGCATCAGCATGGGCTATAACATAGACAGCGTCGTCGTACGGTACAACCGCATAGACAGCGTGAGTCAGGGAGGGATTGGGGGGAATTGCTTCTATTATACCCAGACAGACTGGAACGCCAGCTACGCTGGGACGACCCCCTTTATCGTAGAGAAAAACTACATTACCAACTTCTGCATGGATTTTTCGGACTGCGGCGGGATTAAGTTTTACTCATTCATGAGAAATGGGATAATACGGGACAATATACTTGTCAAAGGCGCCAACAGGGACAAGTCTCATCAATCCTCCCCCAGTCGGCCCTTTGCCAAAGGTTTATACAGCGATGTGAGTCCGCATGACCTCATTTGGCAGGGAAATACCGTGATCGGAGCGAGCTTGGGCTGTGGGAACTTCTATGGAGGAGGAGCGATTCGGAAC
>JAOAHZ010000016.1 GCA_026414975.1 Bacteroidia bacterium | reverse complement strand
ATACAGGGGTTGGCTGGAATCGTATCCCTCTACCCGATACCGCACCAGCCGACCCGCCTCCACCTGATAACAAACCGATACAGAACGCCCTCCCGCTTGCCACGCCCGCAGAGGACCCTCCCGAATCGTGCCCAGCGGCGTCTCATACACCAGATACGCTCCATCTACTCTCACAGGCCAGTCCGCTTCCACAACAATCGCACGAGGATCCGCCCCAGGCGCCACCACCCACGTGTACTCCATCTCTCCCTGAGGCCCTGCATGAAAAACTAAGTCTATCCCCGAATACACTGACCGATATCGCACCCGATCATACCGCCGCACAAACGGTATCCCCTCCCGACCTGTGTTGTAAAAATTCTCATAATCAGGTGAAGGCGTCCCCTTCTCAATCACAGGATTTGGACTTGCCCCCACAAAACTCAGCACCACCCGAAAAATCTCACCCCCTGGAGCCCGCTGGTCTGGCGGAAGCTTCGCCAGCTCCTCCGGCGTGCGAGCAGGTACCGGATAGGACCTGAAAATCTGATAGTAAATCTGGCTGCGCAAAAGGTGGAATACAATCCCCTGTGCCTCCCCGCTGAAGAGCACATCCGGACGGGGATTGTACCGCTCATCATGGACTTGGCCTTTGTTTTCTCGGAAGAGGAAAAGAGAGTTTTGATACCCATAGCCTACACCTAGTCCTAATAAGCCCAGCAGCTGCATGACGAGCTTTTTCATGTTCATATAGGCAAACTTAAGCTAGGTAAAAAAGCAGATCGCACCCACTTTCTCCCCGAAGCGTATAGTCAAAAGCGACCAATTTATCTCGTAACTATCTCTCTACGAGCCATATACAGATTGAAAAAAGTGAAAGATTCTTTCCAACCTTTGCTCCAAATCTGGGGGAAAAGTCCCTAAGGGGGGAGGTTTTGTATGCTCTAAAGAGCGCCGTTGATAGAACGCCTCTAATAAGGCCGAGATAGGAAGAATACCTTCATGTTCTGCCCATGCCTCACGAGCTTGATAGAGGGCATAAAGGCGTTTACGCTGCGTATGAGGCAGCCCACCATATGCCACCGCCCGCATCCACCGAAGAAGAGCTTCCCAGCGAGTCTCTGCCCTGAAGCACCTTTCCCATAGCCTATACATCTGTCCATAACGCCGCCTCATAAGTCGAGTATCCCCCCTCCTATAACCCTCATACCATCGCAGCCAATACCACCAAAGCAAACCGCTTTCCCTCCAAGATACTCCCTTAAGCCAAAGCGTTGATTCCTTCTCCCACGAGCTCATCTCCTTGTCCTCCCAAAGAATGAGAACCCAATATATTTGACATATCAGCCTAAATCCAGCCTGTAAATCCTGGGACTCGTGAAAAAAGATGAGCTCGCACAGTAGGTTACGGTTTCGTCGCCAGAACCTATAGGCTTCATCCCACGCACCTAATACCACGTGAAGGGAAAACGCTAAGCTCTGCACATATTTATGCAGTTTCTCGTACCGAGTAAGGGGTAGCCAAGCTTTTGCACGCCAGAGCATATCCCACACCGCCCGCCATCGGAAATACACATCCACCTGTCTCAAATGCACTAAACAGCTTCCCAAGCTCGCCAAAGCGCTTGCTAAATGGGTCTGTACATATATGTCCGAAAAGGACACCCGAAAGAGTAAAATCTCTATCATTTCCACCGCTGCGTGAAGACCAGCTTCTACATCCATCCGGTGAGAAGCTTGAATAAGACGAGCATAGGCCTGCATACCCAGAGCCCAGGCATCGGTTTCAGGCATGACCGGCAGAGTAAGGGAATGGACCTCTGCTGCGGAGGGCCGCTCCCGAGTTGCTGAAAGCTTCTCGGCGATGGATCGGTAACGCTTCGTGATAAGCTCCAAAAGACGCTCACTCCAGCTAGAGATAACTTCTGGGGCGATCCAGAAGCGAGAACTCTGCAGATAAACGTCCAATAGAGAAAAACCCCACAGCGCTAGCTCATACCAGCCCGTTTCTACGGCAGCTTGCATAGCCCGCTGCCAAAAGGCCATAGCCGCCTCATCTAACCCGGCATGCCATAAAGTCATGCTCATCCAGAAGTGCTGCCAAATCTGCACCTCACGCCCTATTGTCGGCGAATCGGCTTCTGGAAGAGTGCTCTGCAGTACAGCCCATAGCTGATGCTTATATACCCTCAGAAGAGCTGGATCTGCCTGAGGAAAGGCTCGTTTGTACGCCCTGCGCAGAATGGCGGGATCATACTTTCGCATAGCTAATAGCTTCTGAAGAAGCCATTCCAGTTTGGTGCCCCGGAGGCGAGCACGCAGCCTACGCCGAGTTCTCGGCGACAGATGATGAAGAAGCTGCCAAAGCGTGGCCTCCGGAATCTTTTCTATGTCCATATTTCACCTTCTTTGCACGGTAGGCGCATGTTTTATCCAGAGCACCTTCGCACCCCTCTCTACAAACCTTTTCTCCATCACTTCCAGCGCTGGTAGGTGATTATCTACCAAAATAAATCGCCTACCCAGTTCTAAAGCGGCTATCCCCGTCGTCCCACTGCCCGCAAAAAAATCCAACACAATCCCCCCCTTTGGCGAGGAGGCTTGAATGATACGGCGTAAGATACCCAAGGGCTTCTGCGTTGGATAGCCTGTCTTCTCTCGGCTATTTGTGCCTACAATCGTGTGCCACCAGACATCGGTAGGGACTTTGCCGCGCTGAGCCTTCTCGGGCGTTACAAGGCCCGGCGCCATGTAAGGAATGCGCTCTATCTCCTCCCAGTTGAAAATATGCTTGCCGCGCTCCTTGGCGTAAAAGAAGATAGTGTCATGCTTAGCGGGCCAGCGGTCCCGAGCTCGTCCCCCATAGTCATACGCCCAAATGATTTCGTTGAGAAAGTTTTCTCGCCCAAAGATAGGGTCCAAAAGCAGCACCTTACAATAATGCGCCTCTCGGTAATCTATGTGGAAGTACAAAGAGCCTGAAGGCTTGAGTACCCGATAAGCCTCTTCCAGCCTCGGACGAAGAAACCCCAGATAATCCTCAAAGCTATCCGCATAGGTCAGTTCGCCTTCTTGAATCGTCTGGTACCGCCTGCCGCCGAAGCCGATGCGGTCGCCTTTTTCTGGATCAGCCACTGTCCGTAAGGAAAGGCGCGTTTGAGCCTTGCCAGTATTGAAGGGGGGGTCTATGTAGATAAGGTCTATGCTGGCATCGGGAAGGCTGCGCAGAAAAGGTAGATTGTCGGAGAAGGCAATACAGCCGTCGTAGAGACCAGAGAATAGCTCCGTAATCCCTTCTGGAGATGGGATACCCCTCTGAAAGCCGGACACCCATTCAAAGATAAAGCGGGCTACTGTAAGCGGTATCGCAAAGTAACATACCCTCGGTACCCCCAGCGCTCCTGGTGGGAAATGGCATCACGGCCTGAGACGAAGCGATCTTGATTACCTACCCGCTGAGTGCGACGATAAGGCATACATGGCGAGGTTTGTTTTTTTCATATCAAGCTAAAATCCCGCCTCTTCTATGGATTAGTTACCGCTTGGGAGGGAAAGTGCTTTTGAGCCTTATCCGTACTAGCGTTAGAGAAGTGCTCTGTACCGATTGTATAAGCCCATTGACTCGTTTGCGGTGAAGAAGTGTGGAGGAGAGCTTCTTTAGAATGCTTGAAGGCTCTTATTTTTTCTTCGCTGCTCGAGTTTAGGTCTATTACCGATAGGGAGCCCCTAACTTTTTGCACACTGTTTATATCTCTCTAACAAATGGAGTGCAACTTTGGCAGCGTGAGGTACTGGATAACCCTGATCGGTATCGGGCTTGCATGGGGGCAAAGTGGATGCCCGTATGTGAGGTACATTCATTTCAATGCGTGTGGTAATGGGGCTCAGGAAGGCTTGAATGAATATCTTCTCATTTGGTCTGGGTCTAATGGCTTCAACATAGATAACCTTCGGATATCATTTCCCACTTTACCTAACAGCAATTCGTTGGATTGTGATAACCCTACCCCTACCTGGATATGTAACTCTTGCTCTCAGGGTTGGATATGTCCTCCTGGGCTCATAACTTCTCTCAACTCCACTGCCTGTACAGGCACAACATTTGTATGCATCAGCTCAGGGCAAAATATCCCCGCTAACTCATGGGTTATGCTATTCGCAGGCAACGCCCCTACATACGTACCCAATACCTCTACCCTGTGCGGAGCGGGCACCGTTTATGTAGGCGCTGCGAATCAGAACAATGGTCAAGGAAGATATCTCAATGGTCCCAGCGACACTCAAAATCGCAGAACCCGGATAGCTATTGATGGCATGCCTGCATGCGATATGACCGTCAACTACGAGAATGTTACTAGTGCTTCTGATGGTGATGCCCTAATCATAGACTACAACACCTGCATCGGTCAAACGCAAGGCGCAAATGAGTCCCCCTCTCCCGGCTGCCAAAATCCATACACTCCCCCTCCTGGATCTTGTTATTATTCGGGCAGCAGTAGCAATGGAGTAACTTTATATCGACCTAACAACTGTAACATGCCTTCCCTCTCTGTCCTTCCCGTCCTCTGGGCATACACCCACATAGAAGGTTCCACCCTTGTCTGGCATGCGACGGGATTAGGTGGGGATGAGGGAGCTCGGCTTATTTTAGAATATGTATCTCACATCGGGGGCGAATGGGCTGTAATAGCGACGGGATTACCACTGATAGGACGCTATCCTTTGGAGCGGAGTGGCTTTTATCGGCTGGCGGCGCCCCTCCGGGGGGGAGAGGTGGAGTATAGCCCCGTGGTAGAGTTTCGCGCTGAGCCGCTCCCTACTCTATATCCTAACCCTGCACCTGGAGGACCTTACCTGAGCTATCCGGAACTCGTATACCAGATAGAGGTTTTGGATATGAGGGGGGCTCTTGTCTATCGCATAGCTGCGCCAGTGGCGGAGGATGCACTGCGAGGACTTCCTTCTGGGCTCTATCTCGTGCGTCTCTTCACGGTTCAGGGAGAGAGAGCTCAGCGTCTCTTAGTGCCATAGCTGGATTTCCTCCTAAACCAGCAGAGCAGATGGTCTGTTATGCGCTGGACCCACAGGTTTGGATATATTCCTACGCTTTCTGGGGGGCGGAGCGGGTAGGATGGAGCAGGGTATATTATGGCTCTATTGTAGCTTTGTCGGATGAAGAATCTATGGGTAGCTTTCTTCTCCCTCCTCTGGGCACAGCGATTTGAGACGGGTATTCTTTTAGGACCGCAGTCGCTTACATGGATTATGGACCTGGACCCTGAGCGAAGGGACTTTCAGTTTCGGCTCCAAGGCATAGAGCTTATCGCTGGAGCTTCTGAGATTATGTGGTTTTGGGAGCGATGGGGACTTTCCGTAGATGCGCTTTATGCTTTTGGCAGGCTAAATGCAGATGAGGGGGCTTGGGAGCTCTCTCGCACGCTTATTCGTCTCAAGGTACCGCTCATGCTTCGCTATACTCTCCCGATGGGAGAGCGATCTCGTCTGGAATTGGCCGCCGGGCCGCAGGTAGCCTTCGTGCTCACAGCCGAGGAGTGGGCAAGGTCCTATAATCCTACCTTGGGGCGGGATACTTCGTATACAGAGAACCTTCTTGAAACGACGAGTAGTAGCAGGCATCGTCGGTTCCAGGGGAGTGTAGTTTGCATGGGGGGATGGCGAACGAAACGAGTGGGTCTCTTCCTTCGGTATGAGGCCTTGCCGCATGCAGCCAATCGCCCCAAGCTAAGCACAGATCCCCGAGAGTGGTACAATAGCGTAGGGCTTTTGCTATCTTACTTTATTCAGCACTGACGCCTTTTTGGAGTTCAAAGTAGCCTCCTCCTGAAGGAAATGTCCTATATGCAAATGCCCAATTACATAAGGGGCCATAAGCAGCTCAAAAGCATAGAAGTTCTTCAAGATATGGTTGCGGATGAGGGTTTCTACTGCGCCTTTTCCGTACTGCTTAGCATAGGTATCCAGCGCATGGCGAATAGCCTCTATCACGAAAGTAAGTGTGCCTGCTGCGGGGTCCAGAAGAGTTACTTGCTTATCTGCTAAGCCATCCCCCAGCCCAAACCACTCTCGTAAAAGCCTATCCACCGCCCGTACGATATACCGTACTACAGGCAGAGGCGTATAATACACGCCTCTGCGTTCCCGCTCTTCCGGAGAATATTCAGCTAAGGAACTCTCATAAAATGTAGTATAGCTCATGCCTATATTGATGAAAGAGCGCTTCTATATCCACAGCTCGCAGCACCCCTATGATGTCCTCTATGATGACTCGGAAGTTTTCGCCGAGCCACAAATAGTCCATAGGTCAGCGTCTGAGCATACAAGTCTGCGAATTCTTGCGGGTTGAGATGAGGAAGGAGATACTCTTTGACAGCTTTGTAATGTCTCTGGAGGGGGCTATTGAGGTCGCTTAGCTCAGGAAGGATGGCTTCATCTCGCAGAAATCGGGTCCGTTGAGCCAAATTGCGAGCAAGTTCTTTAGGTGCTAGCGCAATGGTGAGCTGGTAGCTCAGAAACTGGGTAAGGAGTTCATCACACCCTTTAGCGCCTCGGGCGGGAGGGGCTCCTTGGCACGCTGAGCTATCACTGCGTCGGCTAATATCACCTGCCTGAGCAGGTTGCCCTCCCGATACAGCCGAAACTCATAAAAATCTGTGAGAATGAGATTAGGGAAAGTCTCCAGGTATCGTTTGAGCTGGGGTGTATGCTCTATGGCGGTTAGGTTGAAGCCATCTCGTAAAGGTAACTGAAAGCTTCTATCGTGAGAGCCGTAGGGTGCTGAGGGTAATCAGTGCTGGGGGGCGGCGCCTTCGGCGCCGCGCCCTAATAGCTCTACCGAAACTTCCAGAAGCAGTTGAGGGCATTGCCTTGTGGAAAAAAAGTATCCCCTGTCCAGAAAATGGCTTCCGAAGGGAGCTTGTCTCTAAGCTGCTTTAGCAGGTTACTCACCAGCCTAAAGTAACAGATGGCTTCCAGATACAGGCTATGGGAAGGCTTGCTGAGAGGAAGAAGGGCTCAGCCATAAAACCTTGGCCGACTTTTCGGCAAATCGCCGCCGCATCACCTCCATCGCAGCTGGATTGATATCTACCAAAACAAAGCGCCGTCCCAGCTCTAATGCCGCTATCCCCGTCGTCCCGCTGCCTGCAAAGAAGTCCAACACAATCCCCCCCTTTGGCGAAGAGGCTTGAATAATGCGGCGCAAGATGCCTAAGGGCTTCTGCGTCGGATAGCCTGTCTTCTCTCGGCTATTTGTGCCTACAATCGTGTGCCACCAGACATCGGTAGGGACTTTGCCGCACTGAGCCTTCTCGGGCGTTACAAGGCCTGGCGCCAGGTAAGGAATGCGCTCTATCTCTTCCCAGTTGAAAATATGCTTGCCCCGCGCTTTGGCATAAAAGAAAATAGTATCATGCTTAGCAGGCCAGCGGTCCCGAGCTCGTCCCCCATAGTCATACGCCCAAATGATTTCGTTGAGAAAGTTTTC
>JAOAHZ010000015.1 GCA_026414975.1 Bacteroidia bacterium | reverse complement strand
GTCGGCAGCGTCAGATGTGTATAAGAGACAGGGCTATATGCGGTGGAGGTGCGTGGGCGACGGCATGGCTGGAGTGGGAAGCTGATGAGGGAGTGAAAGGGCTCTGGGTAGGTTTCGCTGAAGGATAGGTAGAGGGCTTTTGAGTTTGGCTTAGGTTGGGGGCGGCGGCGCCTTCGGCGCCGCCGCCCCTTCTCACATACTGCAACCTTCCTCGCCATCTCTGCGTATAAATCATGTATGAGAAAGATAGCCTTGACCTTGGTACCCCTCCTCGGGGTCTCGCTGGCGAAAGCCGAAGCGAAGATCGCAGTAGAAAAAACTCAGCTTACCGAGGCATCCCTGTCCTCTTTGGGTCCGCGAAAGAACTACCGAGCTCAGCTTGCTAGAGCTTACTTCGGTGGAGGTGGGAGTAAATGCCGTAACTGGAAACGATTCTGTGGTCGTTGAAGTGTGCCTTAGCATGGGTTGTCTAGGGTAGCTATCGGATGGTAGCTGCCCTTTTTTGGTTGGCGTACGGGGGGGCGGGTGCCAGCGCCAAGGGCGCTGGCACCCGCCCCCCTTACCCGCTGCTTCGCCCCCGCTCTGCCTTGATAATGGGGCTCGTTCTTCAGATGCTCTGATCCTCTCATCCTGAAGCAGTATTCGTTCCAACCCCTCTATCGCGTTCTACCTTAGGATGGATACTTCACCTGCTCTTTACTTTGCGGTGTGTGGTTGCGAGGGTGGTTTTATCAAGGGTTGGCCTTATTAGCTTTGCTGATTGTCCGAACTGGGTTCATGGTATGGAATCGGGCGTTTCTCGCTGAAGAGGCCCCTTTATTTGAAGTGTGGCTGCGTGGGATGGGCTTAGATTGGGTTGCTGCTACATGGGTTTGTTTGCCCATGTGGGCTCTTTTAGTTGTAGGTGCAGAACGCCCCGCTCGCTTCATTTGGATGCTGAGTCTTTCTCTCGCTTTAGCGCTAGAGGTGATAGACATAGGCTTTTTTCCTTACAGTCATCGCCGCTCGGGTCCCGAACTCATACGCATGCTCAGCTTTTGGGAAGACAGCTTACCCGCACTGGGTAAGTATGCAAGGGATTTCTTAGCTGGCTTCCTTTTTTGGGGAGGGTTGGTAGGAGGGATATGGCTGGTGTCGCGTCTCAGGGACCGGGTCCCAGTTTTTGTAGGTAAGATACGCTGGATAGGGTGGCTGGTTTCCTTAGGACTGCTTGTTCTCGGGGGCCGCGGCGGTTTTCGCCTCAAGCCTCTTCTTGTAGTAGATGCCTCTATCGCTGGATGTCCCACCTGTATGTCATTTGTGCTGAATACCACCTTCTTCTTCATACGAAGTGTAGAACAGCCATCTTTCCCCATTTGGCCTCCTATGCCTTCTCAAGCTTTACCTTATCCTCGTCCATGGCACCCTGACTCTACTTACGCTGCTGTACCCCGGTATAATGTCGTCTTATTCATCCTTGAGAGCTTCTCGCAAGAGTATGTTGAGGAAGGGTATGCCCTCTTTTTGAGTTCCATCTTGAAGAAAGGAAGGTGTGTGAAATGGGGATTTGCTACAAACAGTCGCTCTGCCGAAGGAGTACCTGCTATATTATCCTCTACTCCTTCTTTAGGGGAAGAGCCCCTGATATTTACCCCCTATGTCAGCCGTATTCGACACAGCCTGGCTGAGATCCTTCGTCATTGGGGTTACACCACTGCTTTTTTTCATGGGGGTAATGATGGTACAATGGTATTAGATAGCTACACCCGACAGGCCGGCTTCATGCACTATTTTGGGCGCAAATCTTACCCCTATCCTGATAGAGACTATGACGGGACCTGGGGGATTTGGGATGCCCCTTTTCTGCAGTTTTGTGCAGATCAGTTGGACAAACTACCCCAACCTTTCTTAGCGGTTGTATTTACTCTGAGTTCGCACCATCCGTACGCTGTGCCAAGTAGCTTAGCTGATAGCTTTCCATCGGGTCCTCTCCCCATACATCGCTCTATACGATATGCGGACTGGGCTTTACGCCGATTTTTTGATCGAATTCAGCATTCTACATGGGCTAAGCGGACCCTATTTGTTTTCACGGCAGACCATACAGGTCCTTCTCAAAACGCCTATCACTCCGTTCGGGTTTTCCATGTGCCGATTGGATTTTACACGATGGAGACTACTCTCCCTGAATTAGACACGATAGGAAGTCAGATGGACATCCTTCCAACTGTATTGGAGGCGGTAGGGTATCCCGACTCAGTATGTGTATGGGGACGCAGTCTATGGGCAAGGGAAGGTGAAGTCTGGACCATTCAAAAGCCCTTACCCTTCTTCTTTCAGGCTATAGGACGCCGTCATATCGTTCATCATACCCCTCAGGGAGAAACCTTTGTGTATAAATGGGAAGGCGTGCCTTGGGTAACGCAGAGATGTAGCGAGTTGCCCCCTTGGTACGAAGATTGGATAAGCTATTTGGCGAGCTATGGTAGGTGGATAGAAAGAGGTGAGGGGCTGGCTTGTCTAGAGTAAGGGTTGAATGGGGGGTCTGGGGGACTATTAGGGGCTGGCCCACCAAGAATGTACCTAATCAAGGCTTCGTACATTATCTCCGATAGAGCTGCTGCAGGTAGTATGGGGGATTTTATCGGCAACCTTGACGACTGCCCGTAACTAACTTAACCACATCATCTAATCAGCCGTTTTCAGATTCACGGCGTGGTCGTAGTTGCAGGTTGCGTAAATACAGCATTTGACTGCCAGCTGCGCATATCTCTCCCTCTCGTGAGTATAGCTCAAATGGAAAGGCACATCGTATTTTCCCTTCTGTCTTCAAGCCATGTTTTATCTCCTCCCATTTCTCGGGGGATATAGAAAAGGTAGCGTATATATCGCTACGGGTGGCTTTTAGAAAGTGCATTTCCAGTCGTTCTACCCAAACTTCTAAGGGTATGCCTTCGTGGAGGCATTTTTGCCACAGAAGGGTTCCGTACCACATATCCACCGCTGATAGTAGCGTCCCTCCAAAGACTGTGCCGTTTAGGTTTCGGGTGAGCAGCGAGGGACGAATCTTGATATGTATCGTGAGAAAATCCTCTGAAATGGAGAGGGGAATGATGTTTTGAAAGAGCATGGGCGGGTAAAGGCGAAGCAAGCGAAGTAATCGCTTGGGCGAATAAGGTTTGAAGCGGATTCGCTTCTGGACCCAGCGAGACAAAAAGGACATCAGCCGTATTCTACTTCTACTTCAGGTGTGAGGGGGACAGCTTGACAGGTGAGTATGAATCCCTTCTCTATTTCCCAGTCGGAGAGAGCTTCGCGTACAGCCATATGAACTTGTCCTTTGTAGAGCTTGGCGCGACAGGTGCAGCAAATCCCCTCTTCGCAAGCATAGGGAGGGTCTAAGCCCGCTTCTTGGGCCGCGGCCAGGATCGTCTGCCCAGGTTTTATTTGTACTTGATAGGTTTTACCGTCTAACCGGATGATTGCTTGGGCAGTTGAGGGCGTGGGAGGAGGTTCTCTCAAAACACTTTCCGGTAGGGGGGCCGAGAAATACTCGGTGTGAATCTTGTCTTTTGGAAGGCGCAGTCTTTCCAAGGTCTCAATGGCCATAGCCATCATATCGCTTGGGCCACATAAGTAAGCCTCTATAGGTAAAAGACGACGCCGGATACGCTGGACTTCATCTTCTATGAGGCTACTTGAAAGTCGTCCCGTCCGTCCCGTCCATCCTGGTAGGGGACGACTAAGCGTATGCAAGATTTCTAACCTTTCGCCATACTGGGCTTGCAATCGGCTCAAGCTTTCGTTGAAGATAATATGGTTTTGGTCGCGGCTGCCGTACAGCAGTAGGATTCGACTCTTAGGTTCTGCAAATAGAATAGAGCGAAGCATCCCATATATGGGCGAGATGCCGCTGCCTGCTGCGATAAAGACATATTGAATCGCTCGTTTGGCTTGCGGCTGAACCGTGAAATGTCCCAGGGGAGGAAATACTTCGATTGAGTCGCCGGGGGCCAAGGCTTGCCAGATGTAATTGGATACAATTCCCCTAGGCAGCCTCTTAATGGTAAGCTGGAGATCAGAGTCTAAGTAAGGGCTACTTGACAAGGAGTAGGCGCGGGGGTATTTCTTGCCGTCTACTTCTACTCGAATGGTAAGGTATTGACCTGGAAGGTATTCAAAGCCGGAGGCAGGTTTTTCTAAGACCAGCGAGAAGGTATCGGGCGTTTCGGGATGTTTGTCTTTGATCCTAAGGGGGGTAAAGCGAGTCATGCTTTAGAGGATTTTTCCGTCCAGCTGCCCATACGGCTGTATTTCTCCAGACGTCTCTGCACAAGCTCTTCTGGGCTCAAGGCTAAAAGGGAGGGTAAGTCCGAAAGGACTCTTTCTCTAACTCGCCGGAAGACTTCTGTGGGGTTTTTATGGGCTCCGCCGAGGGGCTCTGAAATGATTTCATCTATAGTACCTAACTTGAGGTTATCCTGAGCAGAGAGGTGAAGGGCTTCGGCTGCCTTTTCTTTGAATTCCCAGGATCGCCAAAGGATGCTGGCACAGCTCTCAGGCGATATAACCGAGTACCAACTGTTTTCCAGCATGTAGATTTTATCCCCGACTCCGATACCGAGAGCCCCGCCGGAGGCGCCTTCACCGATGATAAATACAAGGATCGGGACGGATAGTTGGGCCATCTCGTACAGATTCCGGGCAATAGCTTCGGCTTGACCAAACTCTTCTGCATGCATGCCAGGATGGGCGCCGGGCGTGTCTATAAAGGTAATGACAGGCTTACGAACCTTTTCGGCAAGCTTCATCAAGCGTCGGGCTTTGCGATACCCTTCGGGATTCGGCATACCGAAATTGCGGAACTGACGGCTCTTAGTGTCTCGTCCCTTCTGCTGACCGATAATGACGACCCCGTACGGACCGATCCGAGCCAAGCCCCCAACTATGGCTTTGTCATCTCCTCCACACCGGTCCCCATGTAGCTCTACAAAGTCTTCGCAGATTGCATGAATGTAGTCCAGAGAATAAGGACGGGCAGGGTGCCGAGCTAACTGGATGCGCTGCCAAGGTGTGAGATTTTGATAAATGTCTCGGCGGAGCTGGTCCAAACGCGCTTCTAGGACCTTCAGGCTGTCGGAGATGTCTAAGCCTGTCTGCTCTGCTAGTCGCTTGGTTTCAGCGATACGACTCTCTAACTCTACAATAGGTTTTTCAAAGTCTAAGACAGTTTCCATTTCAGGAAATATGGGCGAGGATGCGTCGCTCTAAGGCTGGGCCGGGCAAGGCCCCTACAATCTTATCCACTGGCTGTCCTGCTCTATATAGGATGAGCGTTGGTATGGCTTGGATGTAGTACTGCATGGGGATGAAGGAGTTTTCATCCACGTTCATCTTGGCGATTTTTATCTTCCCAGCGTATTTCTGGGCTATCTGCTCCAGTACGGGGGCTATGGCCCGGCAGGGACCACACCATGGTGCCCAGAAGTCCACAAGCACAGGAATTTGACTTTGCAGTACTTCCTTAGCGAAGGTAGAGTCGGTTACCTCAACCGGCTTGTCTAAAGGCTTAGCTGGTTCAGGCTGTTGCATAGGTAGATGAAACAAAATTACGGCGGTTTTTATCAAAAGGGCTTGTTAGGCGGACTCGGACCCCTATGGTAGCGAAGGCATCTTCCATGAGCGGCGCATATCGCAGTCGCCAGCCTGTTCCGAGTAAGACGGCGTTCTGATACTGGTAGTGTAGGATGAGGTACAGTGGAATAGAGCCTCTCCACTGTTCAATGAGCTTTAGAAAGTCGGCGAGCGTATCCTCCGTGAGCTGGCAAATATCCCATTCTAAGTAAATGGCGGGAAGGCTATTTTGCAGGGCGGGTAGCAGAGGTTCTATACGGCGAGGTCGCCATTCCCCTCCGCCCTCGGGGCGCCCTATGTACTCTACCTCGATGAAGAAGGGATCTCCAACATACCCTCTTAGCGTTTCCACCCAGCTTTCCCACTGAGGAGAGAAGACGGTCAGCAGGAACGTACCTGCGCGGTCCTCAAAGCTCAAGCGAGCATAAGGCTTACCTTGCTTAGATCGGCGCTCGTCTATGTCCATCAAGATAGCGGCTGAACGGATTACTCGCTCGGTTGGGTTCTCTTCATTGAGCGTTTCACTGGCGGTGGCGCTGACCCCAACTATCCGCATCAAAGCCGCATGCTCATCCAAAGGGTGAGAAGACAAGAAGAAGCCGATATATTCACGCTCCTGTCGTAGCTTATCGGGTAGCGATAGCTTCATGCGAGGGGGTTTTAGCTTAGGTGGTGAGGGAGGAGCCACCTCTACCCGATCAAAAAGGGAGGCTTGCATGCCCTGCAAGGATTTATGATAGGCCGCTGCATAGTCTAATGCAAGCTGGCGATTCCCTTCCTCCAAAACATACTCTCGTTGCCCCTCTACTAAAGCGTCTAAGGCACCTGCAAAGCTTAGACTCTCTAGGTTCTTTTTATTCAGCCCGTAGGGCAACATCCGTATCGCAAAGTCAAATAGGTCTTTGAAAAGACCGCGATGCCGCCGCTCCTCTACTATCAGAGAGGCGAATTTTTCGCCTAAATGCCTAATGCCACCTAAGCCGAAGCGTATCTGATTGAAGTTGGGCGCAGAAAAATTCACCTCACTGGAATTGACACAAGGCGGGAGGACTTCTAACCCCAGCATTCGAGCTTCTTGGAGGAAGAAGCCCACCTTATCTGAGTCGTCGGCATGGTGGGTTAGCACGGCCGCCATGTAGGGGGCAGGATAGTTGGCTTTTAGGTAGGCGGTGCGGTAGGCGAGTATGCTGTAAGCAGCAGCGTGCGATTTATTGAAGCCGTACTCTGCGAATCGCGCCATAGTATCAAATACCTCCTCAGCCACCGAAGGAGGGGTGCCCTGTGAGATGGCTCGTTCTATGAATATAGCCCGCTGCTCCTCCATGATTTCTTTCTTCTTTTTACCCATAGCTCGGCGCAAGAGGTCAGCTTCAGCCAATGAATAGCCTGCCAAGACCTGGGCTATCTGCATGATTTGCTCTTGATAGACCATGATGCCATAGGTGTTTTCCAAAATCGGTTTTAGTCGGGGGTCAAGGAAGGTTACTGGTTCTTCTTCGTGCTTCCGCCGCACGAAAGTGGGGATATTCTCCATCGGACCTGGGCGGTAAAGTGCATTCATAGCGATGAGGTCTTCTATACAGGTGGGACGCAGCATTTTGAGATACTTCTGCATCCCCTCGGACTCAAACTGGAATATGCCTACGGTGGCCCCCTCCTGAAAGAGTCGCCAAGTCTTCTCATCGTCTAAGGGTATCTGCTCCAAATCCAGCGGCTTATCTTCTCCTTGTAGCGTCTGGATAAGCTGTACCGCCGTCTTCAGAATAGACAAGGTCTTCAGCCCGAGAAAGTCCATCTTGAGCAGGCCTACGCTTTCGCAGTCCGGACCATCCCACTGCGTGATTACTTGTTTAGAGTCCTCCTCTCGGGTAGCAATAGCGAGGGGGACATACTTCCAGAGCTTATCAGGCGCTATAATCACACCTGCTGCATGCACCCCTGTATGCCTGGTGATACCCTCCAGCTTCGCAGCAGTTTCAAGCAGACGCTTTCGGATCGTACCTTCTTCGCTCAGAATATCCCTAAGTATATACGCCTTGGGGTTCTCGCGGTCGTCTAATGCATCCTGCCAAGATATGTTTGGCTTGTTGGGGATAAGCGCAGCGAGGGCATTGACTTCGGAAAGAGGTACTTTGAGTACTCGCCCTACATCGCGGATAGCGGTCTTTATGCCCATGGTTCCATAGGTGATAATCTGGGCTACATTTTCTTGTCCAAACTTTTCCTGCACATATCGGATGACCTCCTCTCGGCCCAGGTCATCAAAATCTATGTCTATATCGGGTGGGCTAATCCGCTCAGGATTGAGAAAGCGTTCAAAAAGGAGCTGATACGCCAGAGGATCCACGCTGGTGATGCCCAAGCAGTAGGCGACTAAGCTGCCTGCAACTGAACCGCGTCCGGGCCCTATCCATACACCGCGCCGTTTAGCCTCGGTTACAAAGTCTTGAACTATCAGGAAGTACCCCGAGAAACCCATTTGGTGGATGATTCGCAGCTCATGATCTAATCGCTCGCTGACCTGAGGTGGCAGTGGCGTACCGTATCGCTTTTCCGCTCCCTTATAAGCTAAGTGTCGGAGATAACTCTCCATAGTTTCATATGGAGCGGGGATGGGGTAGCAAGGTAGAACAAGGTCTTGATTGAAGCTAAGTTTGAGCTGACACTTTTCGGCCACTTCTACGGTGGTGGTTAGCGCTTCTGGATGTTCATGGAAGAGGGGCATGGCTTGCATTTCGGAGTAGCTTTTGAGGTAAAAATGCTTATTCAGCATCCCTTTGTCATCGGTGAAGCGTAGCCGTTTAGGGTCGTCTATTTCGCTGCCAGTTTGGATAGCTAATAGAAGATCATGAAGCTCCGCATCCGCTTCGCATGTATAATGGACGTCATTTGTGCCGAGAACTTTGACCCCATATTTTTTGGCCCATTGAAGCAGATAGCGGGCAGTAGTGTGTTGGTCCTTCAGTCCATGGTCCTGCAATTCTATGTAGAAGTCCTCACCGAAAAGCTCCAAATACCACTGAAATCGCTTTTCGGCCTCCTCTATCTGACCAGCTAAGAGTTTCTGATTAATCTCGCTGGCAAGGCAGCCGGTTGTAGCAATGAGACCGGCCCGATGGTCAATCAGTAGCTGCCGATGGATACGCGGCTTATAGTAGAATCCTTCAGTGAAGCTGATAGAAGAGAGCTTGAGCAGGTTCTGCCAGCCGACCTCGTCTTTAGCGATCAGGAGGAGATGGTAGTAAGTCTTATCTTTCCGAAATGCATCGGCGTCAAGGAAGTAGAACTCGCAGCCAATGATGGGTTTGATACCTGCTTTTTCAGCCTCGGTATAAAACTTGGGTACAGCGAAGAGGTTTCCATGGTCAGAAAGAGCGATAGCCGACATCCCAAGCGATTGGGCCCGTTGCATCAGCTCTCCGATTCGCGAAGCGCCGTCCAGCAGGCTATATTCGGTATGTACATGCAGGTGTACGAAGTCGCTCATGGATACAGCAAAAATCAGAGACTTTCCGTATCAGCTTTCCACATTGTGAAGCTAAGAAGAGTCTGGGATGGACTCTCAGCTATTCCCTATATAAAGCTGGGTTTAGAGGTCAGCCTGCTTGAAGCAGGCATAGATCCCCTCAAGCTATCTTTGCGTGCTTGATGGAGCCCGTAGACCTTCTCCCCTCTGGGCTAAGAAGCCTCCTGACTCGCTTGCACAGGCAGCTATACGGGACGTGGAGGCAGCTCCTTCGTGCGCGCCGGCTATTCCTTCGAGAGCTACCCCAACCTTCCACAGCTATTCGGCTCGGTGATTGGAAAATTCGTCCGCTTCCAGCTTGTCTCCAGAAGCGCCATGTAGAAATAACAGGTCCCGCCGATCCTAAATTGATCGTGAATGCCCTGCATTCGGGAGCGGATGCATTTATGGCAGATTTAGAGGATGCGCTTACACCTCACTGGGAAGTCCAGCAGCGCGGTCAAATCGCTCTCTATCATGCGGTTCGAGGTCAGCTTCGTTACGTCAGTTCAGAAGGTAAAGCTTACAACTTGGATCCTGCTTATCAGACTTTACTCTTGGTGCGTCCACGGGGACTGCACTTGGTGGAGCGGCACTTTGTGGTAGATGGTCATGCTATTCCTGCCAGCTTATTTGATACCGTTGTGTATATTTATCATAATGCCGAAGCACTTCTCCGACGCGGGGTTGGTCCATACCTTTACATTCCTAAGTTAGAGAGTGCTGGAGAAGCCCGTTTTTGGAGTGAACTTCTCACTCTGTGTGAGTCAGCTTTGGGGCTGCCTCTTGGTACGATACGAGTTACCGTGCTCATAGAAACCTTTCCTGCGATACTTCAAACGGAGGAAATACTGTACGAGCTAAGGGATCATATCGCTGGACTGAATGCGGGACGCTGGGATTATTTATTCAGCGTTATAAAGACCTATCAACACAAGCGAGACTTCCTTCTGCCGGAGCGGGAGACACTCACGATGGACCAGCCATTTATGCGGGCTTATGCTCAGGAAGTGGTCCGAGCGGCTCATCGCCGAGGTGCTTTAGCCATAGGGGGCATGTCTGCTTTTATTCCGGATCGGCGCAATCCTGACCTCAATGCTCGGGCTCTGAATCAAGTCAAGCTTGATAAGGAGCGCGAAGTGGCACAGGGGTTTGACGGGGCGTGGGTGGCTCATCCTGACCTTGTGCCCGTGGTCAAGCAGCTCTTTGAGATCGGTCTCAAAGGAGCCCCTAATCAGCTTCATGTGTATCCCACCGAAGCTCCGGATGCGGCAAGTTTTCAGACTTTTCCTCCAGTAGCTGATCAAGGCTTAGCTTTGGCTAGCGTGAAGCGGAACATAGAAGTAGCTTTACTATATCTTACCGCTTGGCTTCAGGGCCAAGGGGCTGTGGCTTTATTTCATCTTATGGAAGACACGGCTACGGCTGAGATCGCTCGGGCTCAGCTTTGGCAGTGGCTCCATGTCGATGTACCTCCCCGAGTGAAAGATTCAAATGAAACGATTTCTCACTCTTTGTATGAAAAGCTCATTAGTGAAGCGACCCAGTCGCATCCTCACGTCTCTGCGGCTGCAGTGCGCCTCTTGAGGGACCTTGTCTATTCACCCCACTTCATTCCATTTCTGACGAGTTATGCATACCAGCGATACATACCTTAGCAAGCCAGATTGGAAGACTCGGGTAGAACGCCTTGAGCGATCGTGGAAAGAGGATTCCCGTTGGCAAGGGATTGTTCGTCCTTATTCTGCAGCGGATGTGATTCGGCTACGGGGCTCTTATGATTTCACTTATCCTGTAGCGGATAGGGGTGCTCGTCGGCTTTGGGCTGCTCTTCATACGCAACCTTGGGTGGCCGGTTTAGGGGCTCTTACAGGTTTACAAGCCGTACAACAGGTAGAGGCTGGGTTATCATCTATATATGTGAGTGGGTGGCAGGTAGCTGCTGATGCGAACGTTGCGGGGCAGACCTATCCTGACCAAAGCCTTTATCCTGTGGAAAGTGTTCCTACTCTGGTGCGTCGCATTAATCAAGCACTTATCCGGGCTGACCAAATAGAGTACATGCATTCGCCTGAAACAGGCGTTCAGCGGGACTGGCTTGTTCCGATCGTAGCTGATGCGGAGGCTGGCTTTGGGGGCAATCTGAATGCATTTGAACTAATGAAGATGATGATTGAAGCTGGGGCGGCGGGGGTTCACTTTGAAGACCAACTCTCTTCAGCTAAAAAGTGCGGTCACTTGGGAGGGAAAGTTTTGGTGCCTACTCGTGAAGCCATACAAAAGCTGGTAGCGGCTCGGTTAGCGGCTGATGTGCTTGGTGTCCCTACGGTTCTCATCGCCCGGACTGATGCTAATAGCGCCACCCTTATCACCTCTGACATAGATGAGTACGATGAAAAATTCATTCGTCGGGACCTCAAGCGGTCTAGTGAAGGATTTTACTACCTCCGTTCGGGTTTGGAGATGGCTATCGCTCGGGGCTTAGCTTTTGCTCCGTACGCTGACCTTCTCTGGTGTGAGACCTCTACACCGGATTTAGGAGAAGCGCGCGAGTTTGCTCAGGGGATTCACGAGAAATTTCCCGGAAAGCTGCTTGCTTACAACTGTTCTCCCTCATTCAACTGGAAAAAACATCTTTCCTACGAAGAGATGGCGACTTTCCGTGAGAAGTTAGCTGAGATGGGCTACAAGTATCAGTTTATCACTTTGGCTGGTTTTCACGCGCTGAACCTTAGTATGTTTGAGCTCTCTAAGGCCTATATGGAGAGAGGCATGGCAGGGTATGCAGAGATGCAAGAGCGGGAGTTCGCTATGCAAGGGGGGGGCTTTAGGGCGGTAAAGCATCAAGCTTTTGTGGGTACTGAGTACTTTGACGCACTCCAGCTTGCTATAACTGCTGGTCAGAGTGCCCTGACTGCAATGGACGGCTCTACAGAGAAAGCTCAGTTCTAAAGAGAGCTTTTGAAGGGAATGCTGTTGAGGTGTAAGTCTGGGAAGAGGGCGGAGTTATAGGTAGGAAGGAGGCGGTTTGAGGGAGTAGAGGGGCGTGCTTAGAGGTGAAGTTGGCTATTGGGGTGGCATTATGTGAATTTTTGGGTTGGGGGCGCGCCAGCGCCTTCGGCGCTGGCGCGCCCCTGGCGGCAGCCCCCAGAGGGGGCTGCCGCCCATACCCGTTCTTCTATACATGACCTTTCTCACCCTAACGCACCTATCGCTTCTCGTACGCTTCTCAAATAGACTTCATGAAAGAATAGGCAGCTCTCGCTTCATCTGAGGGGATTCTCAGCGGTTCTAATAACGAAGCAGCTGTTCTGCAACCTTCTGAATATGGCTTATGCTGGGAAGATAGGCTTTTTCTAACGTAAGGCTTAGGGGTACAGCGGGCACTTCGGCGCTTCCTATAACGCGCACCGGGGCATCCAAATGCTCAAATGCATGCTCAGCGATCCACCCAGCTAGAGCTTGAGTGAAGCTGTGAGCAGGGGGTTCTTCAGTCAGAAGAAGGATTCGGTGATAGCGCCGCGCCGCTTCATGTACTGCGTCGTAATCTACGGGAGAAAGACTCCGCAGGTCCAGTAGAGCCACTTGATCGGGGAGCGAGCTGGCTACGCTGAGCCCCCAATGCACACCCATACCATAGCTGATGATAGCTATAGCTGGTTCTTTCTTAGCATGGAACCACCAGCGAGCTCGGCCTATAGGTACGACGTAATCTGGCGCTGGTTCAGGCGTCTTAGCTGCACGCGTACCGGGAACTTTGGACCAGTACAATCCTTTATGTTCTAAGACGACTACGGGATTTGGGTCGTAGAAGGCTGCTTTAAGCAGACCTTTCATGTCAGCGGCATTAGAAGGATAGACGACCTTGATCCCACGAATAGCGGTGAGAACGCTCTCTACGCTGGAGGAGTGGTAAGGTCCTCCCCCTAAATAAGCTCCGCAAGGCACCCGAATTACCGCTGGGACGGTCCATTTACCATAGGATAGATAATGAGCTCGGCTAAGCTCGGTGAAAAGCTGATTGAGTCCTGGCCAGATGTAGTCGGCAAACTGTATCTCCACGATAGGCTTGCAGCCGACCGCCGCCATCCCTACGCAGCTTCCAATGATGTAGGCTTCTTGAATGGGGGTATTGAAAATGCGGTGGTCGCCAAATTTTTCGGCGAGGGAGGCAGCTTCTCTAAAGACTCCACCGAGCCGCCGCCCGACATCTTGACCGTAAAAGAGGGCCTCGGGGTGCTCAGCTAAAATCTCTTCCATTGCATGGAGGGCGGCATCTACCATTAGTACTTCGGGCGCTCCCCCAGGATGCCGCTCTCCTTGTTCTTGCGTGATAGGTGTAGGAGCTAACACATAGTTTGTCAGGGTTTCAGGATCGGGATCGGGGGCCTCTTGAGCTCGCTTGAAAGCTGTTTCAACTTCGGCTTGGGCGGCGGCCTCTATGCTTTCCAAGTCCATATCAGGATAGGCTTTCTCTAAGTAGCTACGGAGCTTTAGACGAGGATCGCGGGCGAGAGCTTCTTCGTACTCCTCGGGGGGGCGGTACCATTCTCGGCGTACCCCCGAGGTATGATGGCCGATTAGGGGTACTTGGGCGTATAAAAGGCAGGGACCTTCCATCCGTCGTACGTAGCTAAAAGCCGCCTCGGCGGTTGCATAACAAGCTATAAAGTCACTTCCGTCGCTGACCGTAAAAACCTTGAGCTCAGGAAAGCCTTGAGCATACTCCACAGCGTTCATGGCTCGAATTTCTTCTACTGAAGCTGAGATGGCCCAACCGTTGTCCTGTACGACATAAAGGATAGGGAGCTTCTTGAGGACGGCCATGTGAAAGGCTTCGGCGACCTCCCCCTCGGTCAGGGCCCCATCACCTAAGCTGCAAACAACGATTCCTGTATCCTTGCGCAGCCCCTGTTGTCTCAGGTATTGGAGGCCGTGTGCTGCCCCCGTGGCTGGGATCGCTTGCATACCTGTGGCGGAGGATTGGTGAGGTATCTGGGGGCGGTTAGGGTGGCGTGAACTGGCATGGTTGTAATAGGTTCTCCCTCCAGAAAAGGGATCGTCGGCTTTTGCTAAGAGCTGAAGCATAAGCTCATAGGGAGAAAAACCCATAGCCAAAAGCAGTGATTCATCTCGGTAGTAGGGATATACATAGTCCGACGGTTCGCATAAGAACCCTACGGCCAACTGGATCGCCTCATGTCCGCGCGAAGTAGAATGCACATATCGGGCGACCTCCCGATTCTCGTCATATAGCCTTGCCATGTGGAAGGCGTAACACATGTAGGTATAAGCCTCTCGGAGTAGCGTTGGGGAGAGAGCTTTGACCATGTGCCAAAGTTGCCCATTTTTGCCTAACTTTGTATAGTATGAGCGGTCACTGGCAGGATCGACAGCGGGTACTTCTGGTTACGACCGAATGTGAGCCGTTTTGGGGAGAGAGTCCTGCAGCCCAATACATCGCCCAGTTACCGCAGCGCCTCTCTGGCGATTATGAGGTGCGCATTCTGATGCCCAAGTACGGGCTGATTGATGATCGCCGGTGGCGCCTCCATGAAGTCAAGCGCCTCTCGGGGATTACCATCCGAGTGGGCAACATGGACTATTCGCTTAATGTCAAAGTCGCCAGCATCCCCGGTACGCGCACTCAAGTTTATTTTTTAGACAACCACGAGTTCTGGGCCCGTAAAGGTATCTTTTTAGACGAAAGCCAGCAGCCTTATACCGATAACGATGAGCGGATTATATTCTTCAGTAAAGGGGTCATTGCCATGATAAAGACGCTCAAATGGGCGCCTCATGTCATTCACTGCAATGGATGGATGACAGGTCTTTTGGCGCTCTATCTGAAATATCACTTGCAGAATGACCCCTTCTTTGGAGGAGCCAAACTGTTCTTCACTCAATACGAGGAACAAATACCTCGGTTGAGGTTTTCTACCAGCCTTCCAGATAAAGCTCGCATGGATGGACAAACCTTAGAGGTCTTTTACCGTCTGGCGGGCGATCCGTATGAAAAACTTCTTGCTGAAATGGAGTCTGGCATAGAAATGCACAAAGGGCAACCTGCCCCAGAGATCTGGGTAGACTTTTACCAGCAGCTTCTCACTCAAGCAGCGGTTTGAAGCGTATAATCCTTTTTGGGGTAGCGCTGTGGATGAGCGGCTGCCGAAACCCGCAGCGCATCGGGGAGGAAGTGTTTTGGCCGCCTGCCACTCGGCGTGACACTCTGCGCTTGACGGGCATTTCTCAGGTATTCTTGCCACCTCCGTCTACGAAGAAAGCTCCCTTCGTCTTCATGGGAGAAACCGAAGACACCTTCACAGGGCGCTGGAGAGCAGGCTGGGCAACTAACTTTGCCTTGGGCGGTAATAACGTCCAGTTCGTGACGCAGCAGCTCATCGCTGTGGATTCCGTCATCTTAGAAATGTTTATCGCCAGCGGGTATGGGAATTTCTCCGTGCCTATGCGCGTGAGGGTAGAGCGCCTCACCCAGCCGCTTTCCACTATCCAATCCTATACGACCGATGTCGCTTTCCTCACCGACGGTCGAAATCTCGCCATCTCTGGACGGGATAGCTTATACTTCACCACGCTCAGCCCTGGTAGCTACCGAATCCCACTGGATACCTCGTTGGGTCGAGCTATCTTAACCCTGCCGCCCAGTGCCCTGACCGGGGAGCAGATATTTCAGCAGGCTTTCCCAGGTCTCTTCATCACCGCTGAACCCATAGTGGCAGGGGAAAAAGCAGCCATCTACACCGTATTCCCCCGTAGTGCCTCCACGGTCTTACGCCTTTTCTATCGGGAGGTGGTACAAGGTAGGGAAGCGCCTCAGCGATACGACTTTTTTATTACAGACTCCTGTGTTTGGGCTTATTCTCTTGTGCGCCAACCAGGACAAACCCTGCGCGATGAGTTAGAGCGAGATAGCGCTCAGTGGAGTCAGCGGCTTTTGGTTTCAGGAGGTGTTCCCGTCGGTATACGGTTTCAAGCAAACGGCTGGGAGAGTCTGATGCGCCGTCCCATTCTTGCCGCCCAGCTCATCTGGGAGAGCGACTCAGCCACCAGTCAGAGTTACAGTCCGTTTTATCCTCGGCCTTCTAGCTTGGTTTTGTATGCTGACACTACCGATGAGGTTGCCGGTGCTGCATGGGGCTTCGGCGAGTTTAACGGGACAGCTCTAATATGGGACCTCACCCAACCCGTCCAAGAAATAGCTCTGGGACGGCGAACTTTACCTACGCACTTTTATATGTGGCTCTCCGGACGCACTTACACTCTGCAACGATGGGTGGCTGCCGGAAGCGCAAGTTCCAAGCCGCCTTACCTCATCGTTACTTCGGCCGAGCCATAACGGTACAAAGATACCCCTTCAATCTCTTGGGCTCCTCTAAAAATGCCTATTAGGCTCAAGGCGGCAGGGGCTCTAATGTTGTATCTCCACACGGTGTCCCTTCGAAGGAAGTAGATGTCGCCATTCAGAAAATCTGCTGATGCGCTCTTGACCGGGCTGTGCCCACCAGGCAGCAAAATGCTATCCAAAGTAATCTCAACGGTGCCTAAGTATTCCGTCCCGAGAGATCGCTTGAGATAGGGGCTATTGAGCTTAAGGCGTTCTCGGCTGGTCGTGTCGTATGTGAATAGCCGAGCAAAATGCCGATACCTAAACGACCCTTCTTGTCCGCTGGGTGATCTCCACGTGCCGCTTGCATCGGTTGGATGCTCTATCCATAGGTTGATTAGGGGGCCTGGTAAGGCTGTGGCTGCGACCTTGGCGAAACGTTGAGGCTCGTAAGCTGCTAATCTGACCCCATCGCTGGCAACGATAAAAGAAGAAGCCGCAGCTACCATAGTAAAACCTTGTGTCTCCGAAAGGGTCTCCCATGTTGGAGAGAAGGAGTGGGCTGGGCTACGAGCGATTCGTATGCCCGAGGGGCAAGCAAGGCAAAGAGCCGGCTTCTCAAAGAAGCTTTGTACCTGCGAGCAAGGCTCCCCTAAATTTAGGACAGTCTTGGGTCGGGTTCCTTCAAAAATGTAGAGGGTTTCACCATTCGCTGAAAGCGACACCATGCCCCACGGACTGCTGCAAATAGACCGAACCGATACTGGAAGGAGGGTGGCTGCTTCAGTTTCAGCTATCCACAGCAGTTGGGTATCTACTCGAAGATAAGAGCCAAGTTTATCCGGGAAAAACGAGCTATCGTCATCCCAACCACATCGGGTCAGTAAGCCCAGCGCAGCCAGAGCGCTCCCCATGTAAAGCCCCCGCCAAAGGTGGCCAAGATTAAGTTGTCGCCCTTGCGTAGTTGATTTTCGTAGTCGTATAAACATAAGGGTAGAGTTGCCGAGGTGGTATTTCCGTAGCGGTCAATGTTCATCATGACTTTCTCCATGGGAAACCCTAATCGCTGAGCGGCTGCTTCTATGATTCGGCGATTGGCTTGGTGCGGTACGAAAAAAGCTACATCATCTGCTGATAATCCATGCTTCCGCATGAGAGCTTCGGAGATAGCGGCCATTTGTACGACGGCATACTTGAAAACTTGTCGTCCTTCTTGGTAGACATAGTGAAGGCGTTGGCGTACAGTTCGTACTGAGGGCGGTAGAACGCTTCCTCCTGCTTTCATGTGAAGGAAAGCACAACCACTTCCATCAGCTTGATGCATATAGTCTATGACACCCACATCTTCTTGGGTGGGCTCTAAGAGGACGGCACCAGCCCCATCACCGAAAATCACACATGTCGCTCTATCTCGGTAATCAATGATACTAGACATCTTATCGCTCCCGATGACGAGAGCGCGTTCTACTCGTCCTACGGCTATGCTGTCCGCCGCTAAGCTCAGGGCATAAATAAAGCTACTGCAAGCTGCTTCTAAATCGAACCCCCAAGCCCGATGGGCTCCGATAGCATGAGCAACTAGGTTGGCTGTAGCAGGAAAGGGATGTTCGGGGGTCACGGTAGCGACTACGATTAGGTCAATCATCTCAGCGAGCATGTTCCGCTTCCGAAGGGTCTCCTCTGCTGCCTTGATAGCCATGTAGGCGCTGCCTTTACCTCGCTCTAAAATCCGTCGCTCTCGTATACCGGTCCGCTCTATAATCCACTCGTCGGTCGTATCCACGAGCTGCTCCAAGTCAGCGTTGGTGAGTCGCTTGGGGGGAAGGTAAGCACCAACGGCGGTGATAGCGGCCCTACGCATGCGCTCGAAAGGCCGAAGCTATCTTCTCCGTCAAGCGAGCTTCTATGATGCCAATAGCTGTACGAATCATATTCCGAAAAGCCCTCGGTGAAGAGATGCCATGCCCAATAATCACATTCCCTTGCGTGCCTATAAAAGGCAGTCCGCCGACGTTTTCATAGTTGAGCCGCTCTAATATAGGATTGGGAGGTACCTTCTCCCGCAATAGCTCATATAAAGCCTCCCCAAACTTGAGAAGAATATTTCCTACGAAACCATCTGTTACATATACATCGGCAAAGCCAGTATTGAGTACTCGGCCTTCAGCGTTGCCGACAAAGTGAAGATCAGGATGCTGTTGGAGGAGAGCATAAGCCTGCTGAGCTAATAAGTTGCCCTTGCTGGGTTCCTCCCCGATGTTGAGGAGGGCTACGCGGGGCTTGGGAACATTCATCACCTCTCGCATATAGACTGTCCCCAACTGAGCGAATTGAACTAAGTGCTCGGGCTTGCAGTCTACATTAGCTCCGACATCACAGATTAGAGAGTATTTCCCCTCGCCATAGGGATATAAAGCACCGAGCGTGGGGCGGGCTACACCCGGAAGGTTTCCAAGCTTGAGGACAGAGGCAGCAACAATAGCCCCTGTATTACCTGCGCTGATAAATGCATCTATCTTGCCATCCTTCAAGGCTTGAATACCTACGGCAATAGAAGAATCGGGTTTTTGCACGATAGAACGAGCAGGATTCTCATGCATTTCTATGACCTCTGTGGCAGGGAGGAGGTGGACGCTTCCATTGATGGGTAAGCCAATCCGACGAGCATTCTGCTCTATGTCCGAAGGACGCCCGACCAGCCAAACCTCAGCTTGAGCCGGTAGCTCATTCAGAGCCAACAGTACCCCCTTTAGAGGGTTCTGCGGAGCATAATCCCCACCGAATGCATCTATCCCTATCCGCATCAAGCCTCGTCGTCTTCTGCTGTACGGAGTACTTTTTTTCCTCGGTAGTATCCGCTAATGAGATTGACGCGATGAAAGAGGGTGGGTTCACCACTCTGAGGGTCAATGTAAAAGGCAGGGGTAGGGAGCTTATGGTGGGTGCGGCGTTTATCTCGGCGACTTTTAGAATGTTTGCGTTTAGGATTCGCCATAGTGGCGCAAAGGTAAGAAAAATCTCAATCCTGGCTTAGATAGATGCGTACATAAGCAGGACAGTGTTCATCGGGGCATTCAGGTCGCACCCGGCGCCAGGGTACCGATAGGCCAATGTAATCATACAGGGATTGAGTCAAATCTATTTCATCCTCTCGGCTGCCTAACATGAAATACTCTTCCGTCCCTTCAGGAGGCAGGTAATGCTCATCCCAACCATATATCTGCTCATGGGTCGCCTTAATTGGGAGCCGAATAAGCTCCTGACCCCTATCGCAGGGTACCTCTACCCATCCCTCTAAGCTAAATAAGAGCCGAAGATATTGTGTTTCTCGGCGGGCCTGAACCTTTACTTGAACTTTCAAATCCTGAATGTCATAGTTGGATCCAATGGTGGTGAGTAGCTCTGGTCCGACAGTCCATTCCCATTCACTCTCACCTAAGGGGAGGCGGGAGATGTAAAACCTATAGCGCACAGGCAAGAATAGCCTTTAGCGAGTGATTCGCTCTAAATCCGCATCTAACCGATTGAGAAACTCTTCCTCGTAGGGGTGAATCCTCCCGTCTGACTCAATAACCCGACGGAAGATGTTCAATATGTCAAAGCGATAATGCCGAACCTCATCTGGAACGGTGGATAAATTCTGGATAGCTTCTTCGTAGGCCTTTTCGGGCGTATAGCCTAAGCTGCGGAACATTTCAAATATTGCTCCAGCTCGCTGGGGAAAGTTAGTTGGGATATCCCCGAAGCCCTCATTTATTCGGTCGCTAAAGGCCTTTATTTCGTCCTCCATAATTGCTCCGTCCGCTTTTGCAAAGGCATAAGCAAGGCCGCCAATTCCATCCCAGAAGCGTCGGCTCACGAGCATGCGGCGAAGGTAACTCAAAAATCGCTTACCTTTGTACCATGCAACCTTTTCCTTGGGCTGCTTTCCTTATAGGGATTGTCTGGGCCCAGCCCGTGGATATAACACGCCAACGATTAGACCCCCTGACTTACACCTTCGAGGATGGACGGACAACTCTGACCGATTATGTAATCTCCCAGCTTCGCCAACATTCACTGTGCTGTGGAGTGGACAACATCTACGTAGAGATTCGGATCACCCCCGAAGGAAATGTAGAAAATGTGCGCGCCATGACTGGCCGAAACGAATGCTACAAGCAATCGGTCCGCGATATTATCCTTCCTATACGATGGAAAGTGGAAAACTTCCGTACGACACGGCCTATTTATTATGAACTGCGATTCAGTGAGGAGTGTAAAGGTACTCCTCAAGACAACGTTTACAAGCCGATTCCGAATCCAGCAGCTTCCTTAGCTTCTTCTCCTCCGCCTCCATCCCCTCCGCCTACTTCTCCTCCACCCGTAGCCCAGCAGCCTTCTACTCCTCCTCAAGAGGAACCCAAGAGGGAGGAACCCAAGCCTATCGCCCTAACTCCATCAGTGCCAGGCACTACCCCTCCAAAGGAAAAGCCTCAACCTGCACCCCCCAGCGAGCTAGCTCCCCCTCAGCCTAAATCCGAACCCAAACAGAAGTCGGAGCCTGAGCCTTACCCAGAATCCAAAAAACCTGCTCCTCCTGTTATCTCATCCGAGCCGGCTCGTAAAGGCTATCAGCCAGGCAAAGAACCCCCTAAAGAAGCCCAATCCCCTAATCCTCCAGCCGTTTTAGGACGCTTGCCTGACAGATTGGATAAACTCACCGTAGCCCCACCTAAGGCATACAGAAGCACAGGAGAAAAGCGCCCACCCAATGATCACCTCAGCTCTTATGTAAATACTGCGGGTCCTCGCTATGCTGAACCTGACTACATCAACGGTCCGATAGCCAAAGCCCTCTACCTCAAACAGGCGTATCGGAAGCGAGGTGTCTGCGGCCTTGTGCATGTTCTTTTAGAATTAGCCATAGATGCGCAAGGCAATGTACGAGGTTACCGCATCCTCAAATCCAACCGTCCAGATGTAGAAATCGCCACCCCTCAGGTCCTCGCAGAAATGAAATACAAGCCTGTACCCCTACCTACCGTCTTCTACACGGAGTTTAAGATAGACGTGGATTGCCAGAGCGATCAAGCTCGGGCTAAGCTGGACAGTGTCCCTGATTTCCTATCTTCACCCGAGGGCAAGCTAATTCGCCCGGCGACGCCTCCCCGTCCCTAAATTTGCAACCTTTCTCTTGTCCAAATCGTATAATACACATTTGGAGCTATGGGCATGCGTCAGCTGAAGATCCAGAAACAAATCACTAACCGAGAATCCCAGTCCCTGGATAAGTATCTCCAAGAGATTGGCAAAGTCCCCCTCTTATCTGTGGATGATGAAGCAGAGCTGGCTCGTCGGATTCGTCAAGGAGATGAAGAAGCCTTAGAAAAACTCGTCAAGGCGAATCTCCGTTTCGTCGTATCAGTCGCCAAGCAGTACCAAAATCAGGGCCTACCTCTGACCGACCTTATCAGCGAGGGCAACTTAGGGCTCATCAAGGCGGCCAAGCGATTTGATGAGACTCGTGGATTCAAGTTTATTTCTTATGCGGTCTGGTGGATTCGTCAGAGCATCTTACAAGCGTTGGCGGAACAGAGCCGAATCGTTCGCCTACCCCTCAATCGGGTAGGGGCCCTGAATAAAATCAACAAGGTATTCGCTCGATTAGAGCAAGAGTACGAGCGGGAACCCTCTCCAGAAGAGATAGCGGAAGCCATGCAAGGAACGCTGACCCCCGAAGAAATCGCCGAAATCATGCGCCAGTCTGGGCGGCATGTTTCCTTGGATTCACCTATTGCGCCGGGAGAGGAAACGCGATTTATAGATGTCTTAGAAAACCCTGACCTTCCCCAACCTGACCAGGTTCTCATGTATGAGAGCCTACGGCAAGAGATAGCTAAGGCCCTCGCTACCTTAGAAGACCGGGAAGCCCAGATCTTACGCATGCACTTTGGAATTGACCAGCGATACCCCATGACGCTGGATGAGATTGCTGAAAAGCTCTCCCTCACTCGAGAACGCGTCCGACAAATCAAGGAGAAAGCCATACGCAAACTCCGCAGTAACCCCAGCGTTCTGGAGCCTCTACGCCAGTACCTAGGATAGAGCCTGTAATAAAAACACAGATTCGCAGTTTGGGGACTCCATCAACACATCTCATGGCCCCTCCGGTTATATTATGGATGCTGCTTTATCGGTTCTTAGCTTGTACAAACTCAGTCTTGCATTAGGCCTGCATACATCATGCGCAGACTAATAGGCTGATGTAAGATGGTCCCCCTCAATACCTTCGCTCCTTAGCTAAGCTTCCTCCTATACATGACTGCCCAACAAGCGAGCCTAACCTGTGGAACCACCCTTACTTTGCTGGCATAACTCATATTTTTCCCTTGCTGTTTTCTGTATTCCATCGGCATGCATTAGGGAGTAAGTTAGGTGGATTCCAGTGGTCGGAATCAAATCCCCTCAAAGGGAGTCTTCTTAAGGATGGCAGCCTGTAGGGAAAAGGTAGCTATCCTCTCTTCCTTCTACTTCAGAAAGCTTCTGAGAGTGATATCAGGGTTGATGCTTTTCCAAAGCATTCAAGCGAGCTTCTAACTGCTGCTTTTCCCGCTCAAGAGCTGCGACTTTCTCTTCCAGCTGCTTTGTTCTGCTGTCCAGCTCCTTCACAGCATTGATGAGCATGTAGGTAAGATCACTGGGGTCTACGGCTAAAACTTCCTCTAATTTATCTCCTGGGATTTGCAGAAGGTAGGGATGTACCATTTCTGGAACTACTCGTTGTGCCTCTTGGGCTATGAGACCCGTGTACCAGCGGTCCTTGAAGGCAGGAAAATACTTTTCACTATACCGATAGCGCACGGGATTAAGCTGACGCAGCTCTGAAAGCCCCTTCGTATAGGGAGTGATAGCGGATTTAGTCCGAATGTCCGAAATAGAGGCCCAACTCCCACCCCCAGGCTTATAAGCCTGACCGTCCGAAACAAAGTCAAAGAGTAGCTGGGAGTTGTTGAGATCAAAGCAGACCCCTCCAACGCAAGAACCGCCCATTATTGAAAATCCGTCTCGAACAGAAGGCACCGCAGTACTACCATCATCTTCCACATGCAATCGGAGTCTACTTAGGTTTTGATCCAGGTGAACAAAATACATCAAGGCAGGGTCTGTGTTATCCTCAAATCCATTCGTAGGCCCTCCGAAGAATAGGAAAGTACCTCGTTTCGGGTAAGGACCAGAAGAGAATGCACCCTGGACGTTTCCTATCCATATGGAGGGAAAGTTTGTATTCCCTCCTACCCTTACTAAACCGCGCGTGGTGGGTGTGATAGCGAAAACCTCATTTCCCCCATGATAGAATACATACTGAGCTCCTTGAGGGACGCTATACCAAAAAGTGCCGGCATTAATGCCTATCTCATAGGGGTGGGCCGTGGCACTGCCTGGCCATAGAATGAGGCGAGAGCCTGCACTGCCCCAGGTGTCCGGCTGCGGAGCTCCTACCTGACCGTCATGGAAGATGCCCTTTCCTACCACATGTAGCCGCTGCTGAGGATCTGCAGTACCGATTCCTATATTTCCATCTGGACGACGCCACAAAGTTCCATACATCCATGACAAATGAGGCGTCCCCGCATGCCCAGCAGCCGCTGCCTGGTAAGCCGGCGGCGCTGCACCCCCATACACATCCACCGCCGCCACCATCATTCCAAAAACTCGTATGTAACTACAGCCCTCTGCCATCCGAGCATCTACCTTCCAGTAGCACGGTGTTCCCCCATACACCTCTGCTGGCAGCTCCACCCAACCAGTCACTGATTCACAGGGCAGCCCCCATACCGCACTTAGTGCAAAACCATGGCGGGGCGCATCCGGTCCCGGTGGATTTAACCCGTCCCCGTCACAGGCAATACGCCAATAAGAGCCCCCCCTCAACCCCTCCACATCCATCAGCCCACTGAATCACCAGAGATAGTACTTTCGTGTAGTTCCAGGTGGCACAGGAGGAAGCCCACCTAGATATAAATGCTATTGTAGTGCGTTAGCGTGACCTAAACCCAATCCGTGGTTGTAATCACCACTTCCCCACTGATAAGCGGTATAGGCACCACTCCCGCTAAAACTCCATGAGGCTGTCCCCAGTGCCTCCTGTCCGAAGCACGCCATTCGGATCCACATACACCGGCCGACAGCCCGTACCGCTTAGGCCTCTCACTCGCAGATTTCCATCTACATCAAGCCTCTCTGACGGAAGGGCTGTACCAATCCCTACATTCTGCGCCCACACGGCACCTACCAGCAAGCCTAAGTATAGTCTGACCTTTTTCCGTATGCCCTAAATGTAAAAAAAGCTCATCAAAAAGTCCAATAGCTTTTTTTTGCCTACAGTTCCCTCGTAGGGCTTGGGCAAGCGAAACGAAACTTTTGTTGAAGGCATTTCTGAACTTTTGCCTCGCCTCCATAACGCAGCTCTTCTTTCACGCCCTCCTACGGCTTAGGGAGAAGGACATTTTCCTCCTCCCTAAGCTAACCATTCCATTTCTTATTTACTCTCCGCAGAAAGCCTCTACGCCGATTAGCTTCAGCTAAATGCAGCTCCGCCCCTTAGTACTTCTGCGGCGTATCCAAGCGAGCCCGCAGAGCCTCAAACTCCTGCCGAAGCTGCCGATTCTCCTCCCGAAGCGCCTCTATAGCCTTCTGCTGCTCCTGTACCATCTTCACCAGCAGAGGGATAAAGCCATCATATTCCAGTCCTCGCGGTATCTCGGGCGGAAGCCCCGCATTTATCACTAAGTTCGGGAAAAGCTCCTCTACCTCATTTGCAATAAAGCCGAAGCGCAGGCGCTCTGGATCATCTACTTTGGCTATTGTGGTATCTATGTAATAAGACACAGGCCGCAACTGCATAAATCGCTGCCGGATATCTTTCCCTTCTATGGACGCAATAGAACGTTTATATCGCCTATCAGAGCGCCCTATGTAGGTCGTAAAGTAACATCCCGACCCCACTATGTCCCATGTAGATAGCCCGCCTCCCCATCCATTAGGCCAATCATTGTAACGACCACTGATGCCGCCAGCGATGATGGCCGTTGTAGGTTCATCATTGGATACTCCATTTCCAAGGCTATGAAAAGCTGGCTTGACTACATTTAGATACACCCCATGCACATGATTAGTCGTACCTATATTGACAAAGCCATGAGAGGTGATGGTCATACGAGGCCGAGGGCGTAGTAGAGTACCATCCCACTCGAGAAATGCAAAATGAAAGTTGTCAGGACCGACAGAAGGCCCCGAGAGATTATCTCCCCAATAAGAGACAGCCATCTACATCATCTACAGTGGAGAGGTTGTTATCTCTATCCATTGTAGCGAGACCTACAAAGTCAGTATGATCATAGACGCTAATGCCTGGCAGAAGATCACCAAATCCCGTGAAAGGAGTAAAATGGTCATTCCATCTCGTTCTATGTACGACCTGAAATCTGGAAGTAGGTGCGAGGGTATTGACTCCCACGTTTCCTTTCGCATCTATAACCATACGGGTGATGGGAGCGGCTCCTTGATTGCGTTCGCCCGGGGGATCAGTATTACCTCCTGGGGAAGTGAGAAAAGCCAAGCCGCCAGCATAGCCTCCAGGTACGTTTAAGTCTGCCACTCCGATAATCTGGGCTACACTCCAGTTGGCTCCAGCTGAGTTAGTAGTGCGCAAATCAATGAGAGGACCTATATAACCATTTAGAGATGTGTTAGGAGAGTGTCGTCGAGTGAGAACCAGATCAGCCTTCTCAGAGCCATAGGGTAAAGCTTGACTTACAGCGTCTACTTGAGGGTCCTGGGACCCTTGTGCTGCATGCACCACTCCCTCAGGTACTGTTGTGCCAATGCCCACTCGCGGAGTAACGGTTACAGTAACTAAGTCGCCCACTCCCTCTGTCCAAAGGCGAGCTGTGCCGTTGGGATTGTACCATGCGAACCGATCCCCCGCAGCAGGAGTAGCCGGCCAGCTGGTCAGAGTACGGCGAGTAAAACTCAGCTCTGCCACAGAGCCCGTAGCCACAATCCGTCCCTCTGCCTGACCTATTCCAAAAGGCCCCACTGTGAGCGTGGGATTAGCCCCTGCTACAT
>JAOAHZ010000014.1 GCA_026414975.1 Bacteroidia bacterium | reverse complement strand
ACCTTTTAGACTTTCAGCGCTATGTAGCGGAGCGCCGAGAGCATCCTGAAATTACAGAGCTGGGCTACCGAGCGGCTCGCAGCTTCAAAGGCATCCTCCTTTCCTCTACCGAAGCCATGAAGCATCTGGTGGAGACCAGCCGAGATACGGTACTCCGAGCTCGCTATCGTCAGTGGAAGCATCTGGCTGACCAGTACGCCTTCTTCACCCTTCAAGAGGACTATGCAGCTGCCGACTCGCTGTGGAAGCGGCTTCAAGAAGCGGAGAGAGAGATTGTACTGCGGCTGCCTGCGCTGAGGGACTTTCTGCCTGACCCAGCAGCTGAGCCGCTAATGCCCCCGTTCCGCCCAGAGGAAGCCCTGATAGAAGTAGTGCGGGCGCCCGCTGAGAAAGAAGACTCAGTGCTGTATCTGTTCTACTTGCTTCTGCCAGAGGGGAGAAAGCACCGGCTTTATCTGCATGTGCGGTATGTGGACACGCTGTGGGAGCACCGGGTGAGAAATGCCTATGAAATTCTGCGCTCGCCGGGTTCGGTAGTTTCGGGGGCATCGTATCGGCTCTTGTGGGGCTTTTTGGACTCTCTCCTGCCTGCGAAGGTGAAGGTGGTGTATTTCTCGCCCGATGGGGTGTACTATCTGGTGAATGTGGCTACTTTATACGATGCGCAAAGGCGGCAGTTTGTGGCGGATCGGTATGAGGTGCGGTATATCGCCAGCAGTCGGCGGCTATTGCTGCGGCGTGGTCGTTTTGCTGTGCGGAAGCCTGTGGTGGTGGGGAATCCCGATTTTGGAGCGCTTCCCGATAGTGCGGCGGAGCTACGCACAAGGAGTTATCGGCTGTTTGAGGGGGGCATTCCGCCTTTACCGGGCGCTGAGATAGAGGCCAGGGGCATAGCGCAGCTTTTGGGAGTAGAAGTTGTAATAGGTAAGGCAGCGACGGAGGGCTTCATGAAGCACTTACAATCCCCTCAACTGCTACATGTAGCGACGCATGGGTACTTTGTGGGGGGCGGGAAGAATCCCTTGCTGGCAGGGGGGCTTTTGCTGGCACAGGCAGCGGTGTGGGATAGTTTATTTCCGCCGCTGGGGAGGGACGATGGGCGGCTTACGGCGCAGGAAGCCTCTAATCTCAATCTGATTGGGACGGAGCTGGTGGTGCTTTCGGCGTGTGAGACGGGTTTGGGGGAAGTGCGGGGGGAAGGGCTGTATGGACTTCAGCGAGCCTTTCTGGAGGCTGGGGCGCAGCGGGTTATTACGACGCTCTGGCAGATAGATGATGAGGCGACGCGGGAGCTGATGCTGAGCTTTTACCAGAGCTGGGTGAAGCGGAAGCGGCGGGAGGGGGGGGATGAAGTTTTCAATCGGACGCTACGGGCTTTTCGGGCGAAGCACCCAGAGCCCTACTACTGGGGGGCGTTCGTGGTGATGCGGTAAGTAGGCTTAACCAGACCCATACTGTCGCAAAGTCCCCGTCATACTGAGAGAGCAATTCGATACATTTACACAAGAGCTTAGGCCAGCCAGGTAATTCTTCTGCATCTTCTTGTCGCTCGGCTACTTCTTATTCACCTGGTAAATGCACACCTCCCGACCAGAAACAGGACAAGTCTTTCAAGAAGCCACGGCAAGCATGCATTGTTTCAGCTCTCTTAAGTTTACCCTCTCTTACGAGCTCTGCCTCAGAATAGAGTCTAACTCCTCTCCCCTTCTCAATGCTCTCCCACAAAGAGACTTCGTTTATTTTGACTCATACTCAGTCAAAGGCGCTTGCATATGCGAAGTAAATATTCCTAACTTTGCAGTATGCATACGCTAATGTACATGGCTTGCTTCACCGCCCTCATCTGGGCGCAGAATGTGGGCATAGGTACCTCTACGCCGTCTCAACGCCTCCACGTGGCAGGCAATCTCCGCTTAGACAATGCTTTTATGCCCGGAAATGATGCGGGTGGCGTGGGAAATCTTCTCCTCTCACAAGGACCAGGCGTAGCGCCAGTATGGCTTGCAAACGGTGCAGCGGGCTCCATCCTCATGTCCATGGGCCCAGGCAGCAATCCAGTATGGGCACCTAATCCCATCTGCACCTCTCCCACTCTCAATCGGTTCATCAAATTCACCTCCACTACACCGACGTCGGTGTGTAATACCACCCTGGCAGAGCAGGCTGCTGCTCCGAATAACATATGGAATGCAGATGGGGCGGCTGCACCGGATGCTACGGATAAGTTTTCAATATACAGCTTATCCTCAGCTCCATGGGCTATAAATGCTTATGCGTCACATAATGGGGGCGCCGTATTTGCTTCTGTTGAACCAGGAAATACTACGGCATTCTCTGCGGTAGATGCTACCTATCTGGGTACAGGCAACGGAAGCGGCGCTATCATCACGCACCAGGGTCCTACCACGACTGGGACAGGAAAGGGTATCGTAACGGGTCGTATAGGTGGCGCCACAAATGCTCCCCCAGCAGGCATCGGTTACTACGGTCCTCCCAACTCTGGCAATCCAACTACCCAGACCACAGGTGGGTTTTCCTCATTCACGATAGCGGGGACGACTGCAGACCGCTACACATTTGGGGTGCATGGGGCTGTGTGGGTACTCTCCAGCTCTACTACGGCTGGGACACGCACCGGAGGGGTACTGGGCTCTCATGAGGATAATTCTGCTTATCGTGTATGGGGAGCGTTGGGATATAGAACCTCGGGAGGAGCGCACAGTGGAGTGTATGGTAGCAGTGGCTATAACAGCGGAACGGGGTATAATCAGGCCATAGGTTTAGAAGGAGCAGGGGGAGGGTTTTATGGAGGGGTGGTAGGCAGCTGGTCGCGCAGTGAGGTCATAGGGACCTTAGCCTGCGGTGAGCTATTGGGCAGTTATACCCTCGGGCCTGCCGTGGTAGCAGGTTATACAGCGGAAATCGTTTCTACCCCCGAGGGTCGCAAACCTGTCTATGCGACTACCTCGCCTCAGCTACAGGTCTATACCGTAGGGCGCGGTACGCTTCAGGGAGGAAAGGCTGAGATACGGTTTGATAAAGATTTCCAATCCTTACTAGGAGAGGTGCCCCTAGTCATCGTCACACCGCAAGGCCCCTGCCGAGGGATTTATGTTTCGCAGGTGACTAAAGAAGGATTTACCGTAGAAGAGCTGAATGGGGGTAGTTCGGAAGTGCCTTTTGCATGGATGGCTTTTGCTCAGCGCAGAGATGCGAGAACCTATGGTTTCCCTGAGCAGCTCCTACAAGCGGACTTTGATGAAAAACTAAGAGGTTTCATGTTCAATGAAAATATCCAAGATAGAAGCGCCCTGCCTATGTGGTGGGATGGACGCAAACTGCGATTTGATCCTATTCCTGACGGCGTGGGCGGTATGCCTAAAAAGTTGAATCCAAATGCAGACAAGCAAGAGTCTACTCCTATGATGCGTATCAGTCCCAGTCGCAACCGCTGAGTGGAAAGGACATCTCAAAACCTATTAGGAAGGGGGAGAGCAGCACTTCTCCCCCTTCTTATCTTTTTAGCTGGCAGCCATCTCTCAGCCCAAAAGTCTTTGCCCTCCCTTGAGGAACGAATCCGCATTCTCTGTGCAGATAGTTTGGAAGGAAGACGGGCAGGCACTGTCTCCGAGCGAATTACTGTCAGGTTAGTAGCTGAATGGATGACCTCAGCTATCCAGAGACCTCCGATCATAGACACATTTGCATTTATGGATGAGGATAGCCTCTGGCGAAAGTCCTACAATGTCTATGGTATTCTCCCTGGGGAGGTAGATAGCTTTATCGTGCTTATTGCTCATTATGACCACTTAGGGTGGGGCGGTATTCGCTCCCGTTCAATAGGCCGACACTCGGTTCATCCAGGCGCCGATGACAACGCCAGCGGGGTGAGCTTGATTATAGAGATTGCGGCATCTCTCGCCCGTAATCTAAGAAGGAATTCATATCTCTTCGCTCTGATTTCAGCCCATGAGCCAGGTCTCTGGGGAAGTCAGCAAGCTGCAAAGTTCCTAAGGGAGAAGCGTTACGATAAAAAAACATTGGCGGTAGTAGTTTTAGACATGGTAGGGCGGATGTCCCCAGAGTCTTCAAAACTTTACATCTACCATCCTCCTTCTCACAATATACCCTGCACCATGCGAAGTACATCAAGACAAACCTTATATTCGCTCACTCCTAAGTTGGAGGAATCCGACCTACGATTTTCGGATTGTTTTGCATTTGTGGAAATGGGGCTTCCATGTTTCTTGATTACTACTGGCTACCACGATGACTACCATCGTATTTCAGATACGCCTGATAAGCTAAACTATGAGGGGATTTACCGTGTGTTTGACTACCTGAGAGCCTGTTACTTGGAATGAGTAAAACTAGGAGTTAGTTCAAGTACGCAAAAAATCTTATGAAAGCGAAGGGCGCCAGTATCTATTTCTATCAGGCAGGTATCACACCAGCTCATACCGCCGCAGTATCTCTGCCAGGTCAGGATGCGTACGGGCATACTCTCGCAGCGATTGGACTAAACGACTCAACTTATCGCCGTCCTTCTGAAGCTCTGCCACTTTGGCTTCCATAGGGGCTAAGGCTTTCCGCCTATCCCACAGAAGAAATGCTATGAACCCCACCAGTATCGTCAGCAGGGTGTAGAATTGCGTGTCGTTTCGGCTCTCCATGCGGGCAAGCTGAGCTTGAATACCCTCAACTTCTTTCTCTAAACTCGTCAAGCGCTCTTCTACTCGTATCAGCCTATCCCTATCCGCCAGCGTGTAGGGCACGGGCTGGTTAGCTGGCTCCTGCGCCCATAGCAGCAGGCTCAGTAGGAGTGCTGCCCCTCTCACTTTATCAAAGATACTTAAAAAACTTACACTAGCTCATATTGCCGCAGTATTTCTGCGAGGTCTGGGTGGGTGCGGGCATACTCTCGCAGCGATTGAACTAAGCGGCTGAGTTTGCTTGAATCTTTGCGGAGCTCATTTACTTCTTTTTGTACAGGTTCTAATGCTTTTCTTCTGTCCCAGAGAATAAATCCAATCAGCCCTGCGATAGAGGCTAACATGAGTCCAATCAAGCTCAGCAATGTGTAAAACTGGGCATCGGAACGGCTTTCCATGCGAGCGAGTTGAGCCTGAATGCCCTCGACTTCTTTCTCTAAACTCCTCAGGCGCTCCTCCACTCGTATCAATCTATCTCTATCAGCCAGCGTGTAGGGCACGGGCTGATTAGCTGGCTCTTGCGCCCATAGCAGCAGGCCCAGTAGGAGTACGGCCCCTCTCACTTTACCAAAAATACTCAAAAAACCTCACACCAGCTCGTACCGCCGCAGTATCTCTGCAAGGTCGGGATGCGTACGGGCATATTCTCGCAGCGATTGGACTAAGCGGGTGAGTTTATCAGAGTCTTTTTGGAGCTCCGCAACCTTACTCTCCATAGGGGCTAAGGCTTTCCGCCTATCCCACAGAAGAAATGCTATGAACCCCATCAGTATCGTCAGCAGGGTGTAGAATTGCGTGTCGTTTCGACTTTCCATGCGAGCGAGCTGGGAGCGTAGCTCTGCCATGTCTGAGTCATGTCGGGTCTCCATGCGAGCGAGGTGAGCTTGAATACCCTCAACTTCTTTCTCTAAACTCGTCAGGCGCTCTTCTACTCGTATCAGCCTATCTCTATCTGCCAGCGTGTAGGGCACGGGCTGGTTAGCTGCTTCCTGCGCCCATAGCAGCAGGCTCAGTAGGAGTGCTGCCCCTCTCACTTTATCAAAGATACTCAAAAAACCTCACACCAGCTCGTACCGCCGCAGTATCTCCGCAAGGTCAGGATGCGTACGGGCGTACTCTCGCAGCGATTGGACTAAGCGGGTGAGCCGAGCGGTGTCTTGGCGCAGTTGGCTTATTTCTCGCTCCACGGGCTCTAAGGCTTTTCGTCTATCCCAGAGGATGAAACCTATCAGGCTTATGACCGAAGCGATGAGAACCCCGATTGAACTGAGCAGGGCATAGAACTGAGTATCAGAGCGACTTTCCATGCGAGAGAGTTGATTGCGAAGCTCATTTATTTCTCCCCGCAGACTGGCCATTTCTTGTCGATACTGCTCTTTGAAGGCGGTGAGTTCGGTTTCTACCCGTATCAGTCTATCCCTATCCGCCAGCGTGTAAGGCACGGGCTGATTAGCTGGCTCTTGCGCCCAAACCCATCCCATCACCAGCAGCACTGCACCCCTCATCCCAGCAAAGATAACCCTTTACTTTTGGCTCATGAGAATGTGGATTTTCGTTCTGTTTCTATCCTTTCTTCCCGCCCAGTCGCTGTTGCAGACGGCGGATAGCCTTCTTAGACGACGGGGAAGATACACCACTGCCCTCTCCTCTACGACTCGCTTTTGCGCACCCAGCCGATGCCTGACACCCTAAGCCTGCAGGTTTATCTCAGAGGCGCTGAGGCATGGGGCAGTATCAATAAACCTACTGAAGCCCTGCACGGCTACTTCGCAGGGGGAGGAAAGAATCCGCTACTGGCAGGAGGACTTCTCTTGGCACAGGCGGCGGTATGGGATAGCCTCCTCCCACCATTCGGCATTGATGATGGACGTCTTACAGCACAGGAAGCCTTTAAGCTTAATCTCATTGACACCGAACTCGTAGTCCTCTCCGCCTGTGAAACTGGCTTAGGCGAAGTGCGAGGCGAAGGGCTCTATGGACTACAGCAGGCCCTCCTGGAAGCAGGGGCTCAGTGGGTCATCACGACACTGTGGCAAATAGACGACCAAGCTACCCAAGACCTCATGCTCAGCTTCTATCGGAACTGGACAAAGCGAAAGCGAGCAGAAAGAGTAGACGAGGTATTCAATCGCACCTTTGAAGACCTTTCGGCAGAAGCGTCCCCATCCCTACTACTGGGGGGCTTTCGTAGTCATGCGCTAACTTTAGACAAGCCCCTATCACTTAGCAGAGTCGGAAATGCACGAGAAATGGATGTGAAGTCCCCTTTTTGTCAAGCCTTGAAGCTGGCAAAAGATGTTCTTCGAAAACTCTACTGCCATGTAGGGTTTTTGAAATAGCAATTTCACCTCAAGAATGGGCCCCAGGCCTTGAGCCCACCAGCCTGATCGAGTTCAAGCGAGGGAAAGCCGACTCCATCTCATGTCAATCGCCGCAGCAGGTCCTCTCGCAGCATCTCGTACTCTAAGAGGGAAAGTTTACCTTCTTGATACTTCTCATGAAGCAAGTCTATGGTGCGCATAACTTCATCTCGTAGTTCAAGCCACTGGATACTGGCTGCGTTGAGAGCAGCTCGCATTTGTATGACTTTTTCAATAGCGTCCTCTTTCGGAGCTCGGATGATCAGTTCAAACACTCGCTCCATCAGTTCGGCTGCAAGGGGGGTGCCAAGAGGTATGGTATGGGATATAAGCCGTCCCAGTTGATTGATCTCTAAAAGGATTCGTTTGTCCTTTCGCTGAACGCCTCGTATATCCTCCAAGGGATAGTAGGCTTTTTTGTCGTAGACGTGGGTGTCCGTAAAAAGCACCTCGTAACTGTGCAAGATTTTTTCGTGATAGTAAAAAGCTACCACATCGGCTGGAGAAGTTACATGGAGAAAACGAACAAGGGTTCGCCCTAAAAGAGAACTTGGAAGCTTTGGGTGTCGGTAAAAGCCAAGCGTAGGATTTTCGGGAAATTTTCGCAGAAGGAGTACACGATAGCTACGCACTCAGCAAATCTAATACAGAGATAGATGAGCGACTAAAAGAGGATGACTGGTTTCCTATCATGTCTAATCGGCCTATACTCCGAGTGAGCTTTCCCTTTGACCTCTAAGCTGGCTGTGCCTGAGTCAGAAGCACTCGCAGAAACCGGCTAATCTCCTCCTGATACTTAGGCAAGAGCATGCCCTGAGTCTCATCCCAGTGAGACCGAATATGCATGAGATGGGCTTTGAAAGGGACTACCGTCATGCCGCAGTAGTTCAGAATACCTGTTAGGTGTTCTAGACCTCGTAAGTTTCCAAAACGCCCATCCGATACGCCCACCAATCCAGCGAGTCGTCCCTGTAAGGTCTCCCGAGGTAAAGCATCTATAAAAACCTTCACTATGCCTGGAAAACTCCCATTGTACTCCGGCACGACCCATACCCAAGTAGAGCAGGCATTCAAAGTCTCTATGATAGAGTGAAACAAATCCGTTCGCTCTCCGAAAAGGTCAGAGAATAGAAAGTCTCTCGGAAGCGTCTGAAAGTCTATGAAGTGGTAAGTCTCCCCTTTTTGCTCTATCTCTCGGGCTATATAGAGGGCCACTCTCCGAGTATAACTCTCAGGGCGATGGGTAGCCGACAGGATAGCTACGCTCATATGTCTCATCTAACAAAAAACCCAATCCTTACCTTGAATCCCTAACTTTGCGCTGTGCGACAAGGACTCATTGCTGGGATTATCATCGCCATACTCTCTATCACCGCTGGCGTGCTCTACTGGCAACTGCGCAAAACCCAGAAGCAAAATATAGCTTTAGAAAGCGAAAAGCTGGAACTTGAAAACAATCTGCAGGCTTTAGACCAGCGTATCTTAGCGATGCAACAAGAGTTAGAGCGAAAGGATGTAGAGCTTTCTGAGAAGAGTCGTAAGGTGGAAGAGCTATCCCGAGAACTAGAGCGAGCCAAAGCCCAGATTCGTCGCTATGAAGAACAGGGGAGAATCTCTGCCCGTCAGGCTGAAGAAATGCGCTACAAAACCGAACAGATGGCGTATTACATTCAAAAGTATCAAGAGCGCATCCGTCAGTTAGAAGAAGAGAATGAGCGGCTGCGGGCTCGCACCGCTGAGTTAGAAAAGCAGGTGCAGCAAAAAGAGTCTGAAGCTCGGCAAGTCCTTGAAGAAAAGGAGCGGTTAGAAGTCAAGGTGAAAGCAGCTTCATTCCTGAAAGCCATAAACTTTCGGTTTGCGACTTTGAGAGAAAATGGAAAGGAAGACTGGGATACAGAGTTTCGGGCACGCCGCATTCAGCGCCTTCGTATTTGCTTTACGGTGTTAGAAAACGAAGTGGCAGAGCCGGGTACTCGCACAGCCTATGTCGTTATTTCAGACCCGACGAATAAGGTTATTACAAACTTCGCTCAATCCAGTGGATATTTCACTGTCATGGATACCGAGCAGCCATTCTCCACTAAGGCTGCGTTCAACTACACTCGATCAGCCCAAGAGGTATGTGCAACCTACGACCGTCCCGAAGACCAAGAGCTCTATCGGGGCACCTATCAAGTGATAGTTTATTGTGAAGGGGTGGAGATCGGACGGGGCCAGTTTCAGGTGAAATGAAGGGGCTTCTACCGGCGGAGCTGCATGAATCTATCTCTGCCGGTAAACGAAGTGGTCGAGTATTTGTCGTAGCTGACCCCTACATAGCTCAAGTCCTACGGGCTGAGACAGGATACGAGAACTTTACAGACATCTACACCTGGGCTGTTAGTCAGCTCGGACACCGTAAGCCCAACCCCATAGACCTTCTAAGGGTGTATGAAAGTAGCTTGAAAGCTCTGAGCCTTGAGACAAAGGGCAGCCTACCTGAACTATGGGAAGCAGCTCAGCGACTCGGACGCGACTGGGAAGAGGTCCTGCGCGGAACCTCTTCGATCCAACAGGCTCAAACCTACTGGAAAGCCCTGTCTGACCATCGCCTCATTCAAGCCACTTTCCGGCTCTTTCAGTCCGAGGAAGCCCCCAGCTGGTTGAGGATTTTGCCTTTTCCTCACAAGAATCCATCCCATACTGCGAAATTTTGGAGAGATTTTTCGGCTTTTATCCAAACTTACCGCGATACGCTCCAAAGCAGGGGTCTGATTTTCTCCGAAGAAGCTCTCCATCGCCTGAAAGAGCGGAGTTTTCAATGGGAAGGGGTCATCTTTCTGCACCTCTACAGCACCTATACAGCGATACGGGAGCTTTTGCGTATCGCTTCTACCAGGGGAGCTGAGGTATGGGGCTGGGACCTTAGTCCTCTCCATAAATTTCTCCCCGAGCTATGGGATGCCGAGGACTCACCAAGTCGGGCCTTTAGCTTTGAGAACTGTGTCAGAGTGGTTCATTTTCATTTTTATCCCACTTTGTTAGAGGTTGTGGAAGGAGCTGCAGAGCGACTTTACGAGCTACTGAGTAGCGACCCGGAAGCTCGCATCGCTGTTTGGTGCGAGGGTGAAACGGCAGCCTTGCTGCGTTTCCTTTTGAAGCATCGGTACCACCTCGGCGAAAAAGTATCTCCCGCCCCGCCTTCTCTGCTGGAACATACTCGCATAGGTCAGGTTTTACAGACTCACCTCATACGAGGTCTGAGAGGCGAAGTGTCCGAGTGGCCGGCCATAGAGGCTCAAGAAGAGGCCTCTGAGAGCCCATCCGAGACTTGGGCTAAGCTCCTATACGAGACTGTTCAGCGCCACTCATCCCCTACATCCGAAGACGCATGGCGCTTTCTTCTAAAGCTCCTTCAAAGTGAGGCTCCTCACGAGGTCTCCTTTTCGGGTCAGGAGCGCCTTTACATCGGAAGGTTATCTCAGCTCGCAGGAGGACGGTATGATGCCCTTTTTATGGTAGAACCTCCCTCAGACCCCTTAGGAAAATGGAATCGGCCAAGTTTCTGGATACCTTCCCTGCGGCGTCAGTTTTCTTCACCCGCTGAACATGAGCGCATAGCATGGCGCCTCATGGTAATCCTATTGTGGGGCAGCCGTCAGGTGTATCTCTACCGCCGCAGTCATCCAGAGTTTGCCTCTCCCATAGAAGAGTTTCTGAGATACGGTAGGTTATTTGAGATGCAGGCTCATTTTGAAGAACCCCGCTGCGTCTTCTCGGATACAACTTCTTCTACGCCGTCTAAACCGCTTTCTCCCCAAAAACCCTTAGACCTTTCCCAAGAGCTTTCGCCGGCATGGTTGAGTCAGATTTTAGTGTGCCCGCGTCGGGCTTATTGGGAAAAGGTGCTGAGAAAGCGCCCTCCTAATCAAGCCGCTCAGTTAGGCCAGCTCCTTCATCGTCTGATTAGCGAAGCTCTAAGAGGCATAAAAAAGCGGCCTTTACCTAATACTCCTCGCATTCATAGAAGGTCTCTGCGCTTGAGGCAGTTAGGATATGCATTGAGCCGCCGACGGCTGTACTACAGAATAGCCGCCTTGTACAAAAAAGAAGGATTATGGCACAAGCGTCATCACTTGCTGCGTCCTTTCATGGCTGAAGTAGGCCAGCCTCTCCTTCATACTTTGATTGACTTATTGGGGCTGAACGGGTCAGATTCCAAAAATTTACCCTCTCCAAGGCCACTCTACTGGAAGCATCTCCGGCTATACCCCAACCTGCGTCTCAATCTCAAAAAAGTAGAAGAAGATATACAAAGCCCAGACTTCATGTTGATAGGACGGCTGGACCTTCTGGTAGAAGCCACTTTACCTCCCTCCCCTGATAATCCACAAGGACGAACCCTCTCTTTGCTCATAGACTTCAAGCCTTCGGTGCGCAAAGACCCAACAAAGTTCCAAAAGTTCCTTTCGTGCATAGAAGAGGGGCTCCAGCGGCTCGGCCCTTTCCAGTCGTATACCCCCCCTGAGGGGTATCGAGAGGAGCTGTTTCAGCTTTTTCTGTATGTCTGGCTCCTCAAGCAGACCAATCAAACCCTTGATCACGCAGCATTAGTCTCACTTTGGTGGCGCCCCAGTAAGCAAGCTGACCTCAACGGCAAGCCCCCTCACGAAGCCTACAATCCAGACGACATAGAGTCCCAAAGAGAGCTGCTTGCTACCTGCGTGCAAAAGCTCAGAGATTATTTCCTCCATAGCAGTGGATCGGAACATTTTCCTATGACTAATCTGCTTTCCGTATGTAGGTCTTGTGACTTTGCTTTGCTATGCAACCGACTCTCTTGAGTAGAAGTCCTACCCGCACATGGATAGGACACCTGGCTCTGGTAGGTCAGACCGCTATCATCTGCGGGGGATATGTGATAGGACGCCATGCAGCTCAATCCTTTGATCCGCTTTTCCTGACAGGCGTACGCGCTTGGGGTAGCGCGCTGATATACTTAGCCATGTTACCCTTCTTTTATCAGAAGAACTGGATTCAGTTTGGTTGGTCCGATATGCCCGCTGCGTGGAGGCGCCGCTTGTGGATATTGGCGGCTTTAGGGGTTCTTCTGAATCAACTGCTCTTCAACTGGGGTTTGCGCTACACGACCGCAGCTACTACGGCTCTTATTTACGCTCTGACGCCGTCTGTCGTCTTCTGGTTAGGAGTATGGGTTTTTCGTCGGGAGGAGATTCGCTGGCCCAAGATAATCGGACTTTTGACCGCCTATGCAGGGGTCGTTTTGGCCCTGTGGCACAACCTCCTCCACAGCGAGCATGGATGGGGCTGGCTTCTCATCTTGGCAGCGGTAGGATTCTGGGCGTGGTATCTCAACTACTCTCCTCCTATGATCGCTCGCATTGGAGCCTTGGGCGTAACGACTGCGGTCATGATACTCGGTGCCATCTTACACACGCCTACCTTAGTGGTAGGGCTTCTCCGCCAAGGGGAAGTAGCATCCACGATAGCTTGGCTGAGTTTGGGTTATCTGATTCTTGGCATGTCTGTAGCCGCTTACCTCCTCCTAAATGCAGGGCTCCGCTATCTGAGTCCAACTCAAACAGCCCTATACATCAGCTTCCAGCCCATAGGTACAGCTGTGTTGGCAGCCGCTTTGGGTCAAGAGCCCCTTACGTGGCAGCTTACGATAGCGGCCATTCTCACAACAGGTGGTATGCTTATTTTCCGTCGGTAATCTCCCTGAAAAATAAGAGGAGAGGATAAAGCCCAGCAGGTCTGGGGGTTCATGGATACCCCTGGCTCGCTTCTGAAGCGAAGTTTAGGCTTATGGTAGAGAGGATTCCGACACCCTCTGCCATCTAAGCTAAGTTCGTATGGGCTCTCCACACGATACCGTGCCCTGAGTCTGACTAACGAGAGAAAGGCGTCTCCGTCAGAGGAGAGTAAAGACCATTAATGTAGCGATGCCAGGCGGCAACCGCTATCATAGCTGCATTATCCATGCAGTACTCGGGAGGAGAAAGATAAAGCTCATAGCCTTCAGCCTGACTTTGCAAGGCTTGACGAAGGTATTGATTGGCGGCGACCCCCCCGACCAACCCTATACGCTTGATTTGAAAGGCTTCGGCAGCACGAAGGAGCTTGTGAATGAGGTAGTTGGATACGCTATGCTGCCAGCTTGCGCACAAGTCTTCTATGCTGATAGTAGGGTAACGCTGGCGAGCATAAAGAAAAGCGGTCTTTAGGCCACTAAAGCTGAAATCCCAAGGCTTCTGAGTCTGGGGAAACGGAAAGGAGAGCTTCAACGGGTCTCCCTCAAGAGCAAGCCGTTCTATCTCAGGTCCGCCTGGATAAGGGAGTCCCAGCGAAGCCGCCACTTTATCAAAAGCTTCTCCGACCGCATCATCCGTCGTGCGTCCAAGTAGCTCCATATGCAGGGGATGTAAGACCCGATAGAGATGGGTATGTCCGCCCGTGGCAACGAGTACTATGATGGGATAATGAAGAGGTTGCTCATTCAGCTCTAACGAGGCGACATGGGCTTCTAAATGGTGGACGCCGATAAAAGGAATGTTCCATGCCGCTGATAGGGCCCGAGCGAAAGTAGAACCAATGAGAAGAGAGCCTATTAGCCCAGGTCCTTGGGCAGCAGCTACTCCCTGTAGGTTTTCCCAACTTAGGTCGGCTTGTCGGAGGACCGCTTGGACCGCTGCAGGTAGCTTTACTTCGTGCTCGCGGGAAGCCCACTCAGGGATGACCCCTCCAACTGAAGCATGTACGGGCTGCCGATAAACCATATGAGCGACCACTCGCTCGCCATCGTACAAGCAAGCGGCGGTGTCATCGCAGGAGGTTTCAATCGCCAAAATCACCTATCCCTGCTGGAGCTGCTGGAGCTTTTGGCGGTAGGCCGCCCGCTTAATCCGCTCTCGGCGCTGTACAGATTTAGGGATGTAGTACATGCGATTGCGCACTTCGCGAGCGATACCCAGCCGATCAAACTTCCGCTTATACCGACGCAGCATTTTCTCTAAGTTTTCTCCTTCCTGCGGCTCTATGATTATCATAGGGCGCAAATATACGGAAATCACCCTGTAGCCCTCACTCCACGCGCAGCACGAAGCCTTTGAGGTATTCCCCTTGAGGATGAAAAAGGTCTATCGGGTGATCAGGGGGAGCATGGAGAAAATGAAGTATTTGAACAGGGCGGTCAGCCTCAGCTGCCACCCCGAAAAGCATGTCTCGAAATAGTTGGGGCGTAATATGACCTGAACAGGAGAAAGTAAAAAGAAGCCCACCAGGAGGCAAAAGGCGTAAGGCTCGCCGGTTAATTTCTCTATACCCTCGCAACGCCTGAGGTACCGCCTCCTGATGATGTGTAAAGGCGGGAGGGTCCAGAACAATAATGTCCCAATAGCCTCTCTCCATGCGCTGAAGCGCATCAAATGCATCCTCCACCCACAATGTATGAGATACCTCAGAAAGACCATTCAGCCGAAGGTTTTCCGAAATGAGAGCCGCTGGCTCAGGCATAATCTCCACGGATAATATCTCCTTAGCTCCTCCAGCCGCAGCGTATATCGTAAAGCCGCCCGTATAGGCAAACAGATTGGCCACCCGTCGCCCTCGGCTATAGAAGCGCAGAAGCTGACGATTATGACGCTGGTCCAAAAAGAACCCCGTCTTTTGCCCTTTTTCTATGGAGACCTTGAAGGTTAAGCCGTACTCCGTTAGGAGAACTTCGGATAAGCGCTCGCCCCATATCCATTGGGAGGCTTCCGGGGATTCGCGACGCTGATAGATACCCTTGACAGGCATCTGGTCCGCAAGAAAGCGAACAAGGGTTGGCCTCAAGCGTTCCGCCCCAGGTGTGCGAAGCTGTAAAACAGCTACCTGGTCGTAGATATCTATGATAACCCCGGGAAGGTGGTCGCCCTCGCTATTGACAAGGCGATAGCTGTTAGTGATATGAAGGTCAGGAAGAGACCGTCGAAGAGCTAAAGCTCGGCTTAAGCGGGCTTGCCAAAAATTTTCATTGATCTGGAGCTTAGCGTTATTCCAAGCGAAGACCCGACAACGGATAGGTGCCTCAGCGTCCCAGTGGCCATAAGCAATGGGCTGCCCATGTTCATCGCACACGCATACTAGGTCCCCTGATTCCGCTATGGCTTCGGGAACAAAAGCCCCTGAAAACAGCCATGGATGACGCTGCTGGCGAATCTTCTCAGCTTTGCCAGGGCGCAGTCGCACGCGTTGTATCTTACCCATCAAACTGGAATAGAGAGGGCATTCACCAAACGCCCCTCCCTATAAAGCGGCAGGACCGAATGAAGATCGCGCCGAAGAGAATACTTGACATCGTTCTGCATACCCAACTCCACCAATCGCTCAAAGTGAGCCGAATGCTCCAAATAGTATTTCTTGCGATGGTCTGCCATCTGGTAGAGGCTCATTGCGATTAGGGTCGCATCGTCATTTACCCGAAAATCACCTTCCAGCTCCGTAGCTACCGCCCCTGCAAAGAGTGTGTCTTCTAAATTTACCTGATCTTTCCAGCCTGAGCATACAAGAAGGACTGGTTCTTCCTGCTGGCGCAGCCACTGCAGGAGAGCGGACATATTCACAAAAGCCCCGGTTACCACCTTTTTAGCGTGGCGAACGGCCCAAAGAGCCCGAGTGCCATTAGTTGTGGTAAAAGCTAGTTTTTTGCCTTGAAGATCGGCTTCTAAAAAGTCATAGGGAGAGTTTCCAAAATCGAATCCAGGCACCCTTGCTCCTCCTCGTTCAGCAGCCGTGTAATAGCCTTGCCGCTTCAGGAGACGGCACTCTCGAAGGGATCGGACAGGACGAATCTCACTGGCCCCTCTATCCAAAGCTACGGCAAAGCTCGTCGTCGCCCGCAAAATATCTATCACCACCGTGATGTAGTCTTCCACCCGAAACTGAGGAATCAGTGCCGTAGACAGACATACCCGAACTAGGGGTCGTAGCCTCATACGCGAGCTTTTTGTCGGCGAGTGAGAGATGTATCCCGCACAAAGGGTGGTTTTTCAATCGTCAGCGGCACCATCTGACCGCGCAGAGCCATATACACTGTCATGCCAACTTTATAATCAGAAGGCAAATACCCCAAGGCAATCCCCTTGCCTACGGAAGGGCCAATAGAACCCGATGTAATCCGTCCTATTTCTTGTCCCGACTCGTTGAATAAAGGGGTATTATTACGGGGTATCACGCGAGATGAGTCGCTTAGAAGGCCATAGAGCCGGCGGTTTATCCCCCTTTCTTTTTGTCGTAGAAGAGCTGCTCGCCCAATAAACTCCCCCTTATCCAGCTTGACAGCCCAGCTTGCCCCAGCCTCTAAGGGGGTAACTTGCTCGTCTATATCGGTTCCATACAAGAGATAGCCCATTTCTAAACGGAGGGTGTTCCGAGCTGCTAAGCCTGCCGGAGAAACCATCTCATTCGATAGCAGTACATCCCACAAAAGCGCTCCTTGGTCTCGTCGCACAAAAAGCTCATAAGTCCATTCGCCCGTATAGCCTGTCGTAGCGATGAGGACATTAGAGATACCGGCCACTTCACCTTTCGTACAAGTGTAGTAAGGCATCTCACCGATGGGAAGCGAGGTGAGAGAGCACAAAATCGCTTCACTCGCTGGACCAGACAATGCCAGGAGCACCGTCTCGTCAGAAATATTTTGTATAGAAACACCCTCCCTGGGCAAGTTTTCCTGAAGCCAACCCCAGTCTTTTTCTGTCGTAGCTGCATTGACGACGAGCATAAAAAGATCAGACTCAATCCGATACACAATGAGATCATCTATAATGCCGCCGTCAGGTCGGAGCAAAAAGTTATACTGAGCTTTGCCCGGCGGGAGTTTGTAGATGTCCTGGGTGAGGATGGAGTTGAGCCAAGAGGCTGAAGCTGGCCCCCGCACTAAAAATTCTCCCATATGAGAGAGGTCAAACAGTCCAGCTTGAGCTCGCGTGGCTTGGTGCTCGCTTAGTTCGCTTTTATAGCGCAGAGGCATATCCCAACCTCCAAAAGGCGTCATCGTAGCTCCAAGCTGGACATGCTTCTCTCGTAGAGGAGTAGACTTGAGCACGAGCAAAGGTACGAAGCCTGTATCTTTGTTTAGCGCGGCGCATATGTAGATATGGCAGCTATAGCTACTGCTTTTGTCGGTTTCCTTTCTGCATGGGTGTGGAATGAAATTTTTCTCCGATTTGCTCGGCGCTTAGGAGCTCTCAGCCAAGGGATTCCTAATCAGCGCCGGTGGGACAGCCGAAAGAAGCCCATTATTGGCGGAATAGCATTTTTTATCGTCTGCTTAGGCATCGCCGCTTGGAAGCCAATGGAGGTACAGGTGAGCCGAGCCCTGCTGGCCGGAGGGGTTGTGGCCTTTCTCACTGGATTAGCTGATGATGCCTATGTATCTGTCCCCTACGCTAAACTACTGGGCCAGCTTTCAGCAGGTAGTATAGCTATCATTCTTGGAAGTCCCCTTCTATCCGTTTCACCAGTTACGGTTATCTCTGTGATTTTTACGATTTTTTGGTATGCAGCCGTCATGAACGCATTCAATATGATGGACAACATGGACGGTATTGCCGGCAGCCTAAGCCTCGTGCTCCTGCTCAATACCTTCTGGCTGCTGCCTCACACACCTCACTACCTTCTTTACTCAGGACTGATAGGAGCAATAGGAGCTTTCCTCATGAGAAACTTCCACCCTTCTTACCTATATATGGGAGATAATGGCAGCCAATTCTTGGGTTTTATTCTGGCCTATTGGGGCGCAGAAGCATGGAATGCTCCTTTCCTCTCCTCATGGGATACCTGGACAAAGCTCCTCTTGATTGTATCGCTCTTTGCTCTGCTTGCGGGGGATGCATTCTGGGTGATTGTCATGCGTATCCGAGCTAAACGCAGCCCATTTACTGGGGGAACAGATCACCTCACGCATCGCTTAGGACAGTTGGGCTTACCAGCCCGCTCTATCGCCATCGGATTAGCCCTAACCCAGCTCCTGCTATCGGTTGGGACTATGGTGATAACCCTTTATTTGCCTGTCAAATCATGGCTTCTATTAGGAACGCTCGCATTAGTCGGGGTCGGAATCGGTCTTATCCATCTATTGAGCCTAAAACAGGGCCCGACCCCCATCCAACTCTTTCCAAAAGTAGGTCATTCTTTTCTAAAGCACTAAGCTATTTTTCTAAGCGACCGAAAAAAGATACTTCCACCGCCCTTAGAGAAGCAGCGAATGTTTGTGCCAGCATTCTTTTCTTTGTAAGAATGAAATCATGGCTGCTTAGACTGCTCGGAACGACGGGACTTCTGGTAATCGGAACCGCTCAGGAAGTGGATGATCGCATTATCCAGCTTCGAAGACCAGTGATTAAGTTTTTTCCTCTTCCGATGATTGACCCCTTCCAATATACCCTTCATCTGGGCTTAGAAGTACCCACAAGCCGTCAGAATAGCATTCAAGTAGAGGGAGGCTGGGTATTTGGGCACTTAGGAGATGACATCGGGGTGGGAACGAGAGCTGAAGAGTTTCAGCAAACGGGGTTCAAAGCCCGTTTTCAGTGGCGGGAATACTTCGTCTCTGATAAGCCACCAGAGCGACCGACTTATACCCTCACAGGCGGATATATTGGCTTGCTGGGAGGCTATCAGTACTATCATCAAAACTTAGGCTACATAGACACAAGTGGCATCTATCCTCCCTCCTCCAACCCCCTCGCAGTAGGCACACTCTATGAACGAAGCATTCAAGCATTTGTGGGAGGATTCCTTCTCGGATATCAAGCCCAGTTGGGTTCTCGGATAGCCTTTGATTTGTATACGGGTTTAGCTATCCGTTACACCATCCATAAATGGAATCCTTTGGCTCCCCCTAACTCCTATCGTTTTACCCCTGTAGGAGATTTCATTCTGAGACGAGGTGGCCGCCCCATCTTTCTGATGGGTTTTTCTGTAGGATGGATACTCCGATGAGGGGGGTGGCTTGGATATGAAAGGAATCCCATACCTTTGACAAACCCGGTGAGGTGCCCGAGTGGCCGAAGGGGACAGTTTGCTAAACTGTTATACGGATGAAAGTCCGTATCGCGGGTTCGAATCCCGCCCTCACCGCTCTTTTTACCGATACGCTTCCGTCGGGTAAAAGGCTTCGGCGCGTGCTTTTAGGATTGGGTAAATTTGGAGGTTGGAAGCGGGCTCTTGCGCTTCTCATGACTGAGACTTAGACTCCGGCTGAGGGTTTAGTTGGGGGGCGCCAGCGCCTTCGGCGCTGGCGCCCCCCAACTAAAAAATACCCCCAACACCCCACCTACTCTCACCAAGCTATTCCTTAGACAAACCCACCCCCCTCAAATCATCCTACAAGTAAAACATCACCCTATCAGAGCACAGCCTGATGATAAGCCATGTACTGCTCATACCCTTCCTCTCCCATGTACTTTACCATTAGCGCAGGAGGAGCTGTGAGGAGGTCCGTAACCATCAGTATATCCATCGCATCATTAAAGGCTTGATCAATGTTGAATGCTACAATGCGAGCTCCCATTTTGAGATAGTGCTTGATAAGAATAGGCACTTTTAGATGGCTTCCCTCTAACTCCTCTATGAGCTCTTGAACATCAGTGAGGCTCTGAACAGATACTGTGTAATAATACTGACGATACTGCTTCGGCACTGTATAGGGATTACGTCCTCGAGCAGACTTCATGAGGTCTGCGTCGCCGTACTTGTCTTCTAAGAATGCGGCAAGGAGGGCTTTAGATAAGTCAGGAAACTGAGCACTGACGCTGACAGGACCAATGAGATAGCGGTAGTGAGGATAGGTAAGAATATATTGCCCAATGCCGCGCCAGAGGAGGTAAAGCGAGGCAAACGAGCGCTGATACTTCTCTTGAATGAAGGCGCGACCTAACTCTAAAGCAGGCGAAAGTTCCTGAAAGAGGCGGCGCTTCATATGGAACAGCGAATAGGTATACAAACCACGCAGCCCTCGGGTTTGGAGAATCTCATCACAGCGTCCTATCCGGTAAGCTCCGGCTATAGTGCGGTCAGACTCATTGTACAAAATGAGATGGTCGTACCAGTAGTCGAAGGCATCTATATCTTTAGGTTTGCCTGTACCTTCACCTACAGCCCGGAAGGTAAGCTCTCGCAATCGTCCCAACTCCTCCAAGAGGAGAGGCTGCTGACTTCCTCTGAAGAAGTACACTGACCATTCTCCTTGGGTAAGAAGCCGCTGGGATACGGGGAGTTTCTCCAGTTCTGCTGAGACTTGATCAGGAGGAAGAGGAGGGGCAATACTTTTGGATTCTGCAGCATTACGGGGGAGTAGCTGCCGTATGCGTCTTAGGTTCAGACGCCGACGCCGACTCTCTACGCTTTCTCCCAAGAGATACGTCTTGCTGCGAAGGTAAGCCGTTATGCGATCCGCTGATCCGAGAGATTGGAGCTTTTCAGGCGATAGGAGTTTGCCCACTCGGTAATGGACTTTGCGGGCGGCTGGACTTACAAACTCTCGGATGAGGAGGCCGGTTCGTAGACGTGGATTAATAGCCCCCGCTAAATGAAATAATAAGCTATTCGTGCCGTGAAAGTAAAGCGGCAAAGCAGCGGCTTGACTTTGCTGAATAAGCCGCCCCACCAAGGGGTTCCATTCAGGTTCTCTTATTTTCCCCGTACGTAAATTGAGACTTGCCACCTCTCCTGAAGGAAAAATACCTAAGAGCCCACCCTCCTTGAGATATTGAATAGCCTGCTTGACGGGCTGAAGATTGAATTGCTTGGCTGCGCTTCCACCGAAGGGGTCCACCAGTAGTAAAGTGTCTTTCACCTCCTCAACCCGCTCCAAAAAGAAGTTAGCCAGGATGCGAAAATCGGAGCGTATCTCGCTCAGGAACAGCACGAGAAAAATAGCCTCAATCCCACCGAAAGGATGGTTGCAGACTACCACAAGGGGACCGCAATAGCTGCGCAAAGTTGCTATTTGAGAAGGAGAAGGTAACGCATACTGCACGCCTATGAGTTCCAGAACCCGACGGGCAAATTCACCAGGCGTACGACCACTTTCCTCACACAAAGCGTAAAACCGATTGAGTCTCTCTATGCCAAGCATTTTCTCCACCCAAGGACCTGCCAAACGATACACAACCCGCTGCCACGGAGTCTGAAGAAGCTCGCTTAGCTCTAAAAGGGGACGCTCGTACCGTCCCATGCGGCAAAGGTAAGTCTCGGTTTGCATTCTTGAGAAAGCGCGTATATTTGTACCGGTATGAAACACTCCATTCTAATCTTGGCAGCGACCTTGTCGCTAATCCGACTTCACGGTCAGTGCACAGCTTGCACGCCTGATGACAGTCGCAGCCCTAGGCCTTTCGGGTTCAATCCTCCGGCCCTGTATGTCCGACCAAATACAGATACCACTCTGGTTATTTATTTTACTTTCCCCGACGGCGTACAGTTTGGGAATTTGACCGTTTATCCCAACTACGCTATCTGGGTAGATAGCCTTAGGTTGGACAGGGGGCTGATCACTCTCCAAAATGGACAGCCCTTCAAATACGATGCCAGCAATCCTGATAACGGGGGGATTCAGTTTAATCAACTGCATCGGCATAAAAACTACGATCCCAGCGACCCAGGAAAAACCGCTAACTTTGTTGTATACCAAAACCCAGGGGGTACAGCGGGACAAACGCCACCCATCGGTTGTGCTAGGGTCTGCATAAAGGGAGGTGCCCAAACAGGCTCCGACACGCTGCGAGTCAAAGTACGAGCATTCGTCTCAGTTTTAGGAGACGGAGCGAATAAGGACACCGCTAATATCAACGGTACTCTAGGGCGAGTGGATACGATATTCAGATACGCTGTTGTCGTGACACCCAATATTCCCAGCTCTCTCGCCGGACGGTCCCCCTCGTCGATTTCATTCAAGCTCACTCCAAATCCTTCCTTCGGGGAAACCAACATTCGCTTTGAGCTCAACAAACTCACGCACTTGACCATTCGGGCTGTAGCTTTGGACGGTAGAGAGGTTTATCGGCATGCAGGTCTGTATGAACCAGGCTCTCACGCTCACGCCTTGCGTTTGCCTGCAGGCGTATACTTAGTATCCCTCCAAGAAGAGGGACATCTAACTTATACCCAGCAGCTCGTAGTATTAGAGTAAGCGTATTTTCTACAAGTCCTCTCGTAGTCGAGGCGGGTAGACCAGGTCAGTCCACCCGCCTCTTTTTCATTAAGGCTGAAGGGAACTTTGTACATTTGAAGCATGTTACGCGTTGCCATATTGGCGGCTATCTTAGTTAGTCAAAGAAGTTTGGCTCAAAAAGGGGTCGGAGGCTTTGGACGCTTCGGGGTCGGTGGCACTTATGGACCTCACCTCGTAGGCGCCTCATTTCGCCTTCCTCTTGGGTACTCCGATTTCACCTTCGTGGAGATAGCAGGGGGAGCAGGACAATCTAAGGCCCCCCACCTTAGCGGTCTTCAGAAGGGTTATGTGATAGGAATGGGGATGAACCAAGGCCTCCTCGGAAACTGGTTGACTCGCGATTGTGGCATCTACTGGTTTCTTCCTTACTTAGATTTAGGAGCCAGGGCCTACTACTACGCTTCGCTCACCCAACCGGATGGGAATGGAGGAACTACTACCAAATCCGTAATAGTACCAGACTTGTATGCAGGTCTAGGAACTCTTTTCAATGTTGTACGGCACTTTGAACTCTTCGCCTCAGCACGCCTTCGAAATGAAGTTATAGATAAATTTGAGCCTGCATTCAGCTGGCAGATCGGCGCAAGAGTAAGCTTTGGATACTGAGGGATGTGGGGGATCTGGCTACAAATACTCTTGAGAGGGGTATGGATACACCGAGGAGATGGGAGCCCCGCTGCCCAAGCTGATGTACTTCTGCAAGGAGATACTATTGCCGCTATTGCCCCTACCATAAATGCAAAGCCAGAATACAAAGTCCTTCAGGAAACCCAAGGCAAGCATCTCTATCCCGCTCTCATCGCCATAGGTACCCCCACGGGACTTATAGAAATAGAAGCAGTGCGAGCTACGCGGGATAACGCCGAAGTGGGTGATTTTACCCCAGAGGCCCAGGCTTACACCGCCTTTAATATAGACTCTCGGGTCCTACCTACCTTGCGGGCTAACGGAATCCTTTATGTTGAATCAACTCCACAAGGAGGGATTATTGCAGGGCGCTCGGCGGTCATGCGCCTCACTGGACGTACCCGAGAAGAGGCGGTAATCCTCCCTGATGCCGTCTTACATGTGTATCCCCCTTCTCTGCACCCCTCGGTCTACGCTTCTCCTGAAGAACAGAAGAAGTCTCGCGAAAAAGCTCAAGAGAGCTGGAAGCAGCTCGAAGCCTACTTGGAAAATGCCCAACGGTGGTGTAAGGGAGACTCCAGTCAGCTAAACCTCGGCTTTGCCGCTTTATGCCCCTTTATCCGTAGAGAAAAGCCTGTCGCCTTTCACGCTGAGATGGCAGAGGATATAGAAGCAGCTATTCGTCTATCTACCAAATACGGCTTCCGCTTAGCGATTATAGGAGGGGCTGAAGCTCTCCAAGTGGCTCCCCTCTTGCAAGCCCATCAAGTCCCTGTGATCCTAAGACGCACACATCGCCTTCCTCCCAATGAAGACGCTCCGATAGACTACTTCTACACTCTGCCCAAGGCGCTATTAGACAGAGGGCTCACTGTCATACTTTGCCATGATAGCTTTTGGAATCAGCGCAATCTGTCTTATCAAGCCGGTACAGCCGTCGCCTATGGCGTTTCGCCCGAAAAGGCCTTAGCTATGATAACCAGCCTCCCTGCTCAGTGGTTAGGGCTGAGTAAAGTAGGACTGATAGCTGTTGGCTATAAAGCTTCCCTTATCCTGTGCGAGGGGGATGTATTGGACATACCCCGCTCTCGCATTCTGCGCGCTTGGATAGAGGGACAAGAAGTTGACCTCTCTGACAATCCACAAGAAGCCCTATACCAGAAATACCGATGAAGCAGCCGCTATTTTTTGACCTACACGTCCATAGTACGCTCAAGCCCTATATGCTGAGCGCAGTGGATTCCCCTTGGGAAGATTATGACCAAACAACCCCTGAGGAGCGAGTCCGCCGCACGCCCCGAATCACCTGTAGTGATTTCACCAAGCTCTTGCGCTCTGGCACGCGTGTCGTTACCTTAGCTCTGCACCCAATAGAGAGATACCTAATAGCTGCGCTCACTACACGCCCCGTTATGTATGCCTTGGTCTTCCGTATGCGACTGGAACGGGTGAGGCAGGTCCTTCAGCGTAATCCCTTTACCATTCTACAGCAAGAGTATAACCTTCTCATGGCCTACGGACGACAGCCAGATGGGCCTGGAGAGATTACGATTGTGCGCCGTGCGGAAGATATTGAGAATGCCCTAAAATCCCCTCATAAAATAGCGGTTATTCTGAGCATAGAAGGGGCTCATGCGTTAGGTTTTGAGTATCGGGACTATAAGTTTCCAAACATACGAGGATTCACTTATGAAGGCTTTACCCCCTTGGATAGGGGCGTGATTCGGCAGCGGTTGGACTGGGCAGCTGAACGGGGGATTCAAATGATCACTCTGCTGCACATGGTGTATAACCATTTAGGCACACCAGCGAAAGCTATAGAACAGCGTGGCGCCCTCCGAATCCTCCCTAACCCTATCCGTAGTTTGCGCCAAGTAGGAAAGTATCGGGGACTCACTGCATTTGGCACGCATTTCGTAGAAGAAGCCTATCGGCGATACATCCTTATAGACGTCAAACACTGCGACCATACCACCCGTCGTCAAGTGTATGAGATTGCGAGTGACTTCAAGATGCCTGTGATAGCCTCCCACGTAGCTGCATCAGGTCATTCTTTACGCTTACGCAGCCCTCGTGCAGATCGTCCTCGGTATCGTCTCAAAAGCAATAGCTTCAACCCATGGGATATCAACCTACACGATGAAGACTTAATCGCTATCGCCCAAAGCCGAGGCCTTATTGGCCTCATCATGGACGAGAGAATCTTAGCTGGAGAAAAGTTACTCCAAGCTGTTCGTTCTGGAGAAGTACAGCCCTTAGAACCGCTCTTTCAGCAGGTACGACACATTTACACCACCCTGGTAGAGGCAGGCATTCCCCCCCAGGAAGCCTTCAGCACCCTTTGTATCGGAAGCGATTTTGATGGATTTATAGACCCGATTGATGCCGTGCCGACTACTTTGGAGTATCCAACGATACTCTTCCCCGAGTTGGAGCGATTTTTTGAGCGAGAATACGAGCTATTTGCAGATACGGAACTCTCACCGCAAGAGTTGGCTCACAAGTTCTGCTTCGCTAATGGGGTGCTTTTTTGGAAGGAGTTTCTCCTAAGAAAAGAAGCTGCCCTCGCACATCGTGAGGAAGAAGAGGTTAAGCTTTCACCAAGCGATACAAAAGGTTGAACCTAAAAAGGCTCGGAGTGGCTCCCTTCCGTGAAACGGTACGAGAGTTTAAGAGCCCCCAAGCTCTCGTTCCATGAAATAAGAAAGCTGCTGCTTCCACCAAGGCCAGTCGTGATACACGTCTGGACCCCAGATTTCCACTTGAGCTGGAATGCCTTTTTGAGACAAGATGGAGGCTAACTGCCGAGTATGGGTAAGCATCGGTTCTTCCCATGCACCTTGCCCTACACAGATGATAATCTTTTTTCGCCTCAGCTCATCTAAGTAGTAGGGGTCATTTAGATTAGGCAGAAACCAAAGAGGACTATTCAGATAAACCGTCTCATCACCATAAGAACCCAGAAATTCAGACAGCTCATACACCCCACTGAGTGCGATCGTCCCAGCAAAATCATGAGGAAACCGAAAGAGAAAGTTGGCTGCATGATATGCTCCCATACTGACGCCCATAGTCCATGGAAGCTCAAGGCTGAAAGTCCGAATAAAGGGTAGAACTTCCCTCATAATGTAGCGAGCATAAGCCTCATAACGCTGACCCCGTTCCCATGGAGATAGAGTTTGACTCGTCCAACTTTCAGCGTCGTAACTATCCACCGTAAAAACCTGAACTTTCCCCGCTTCTATGAACGGGGCAATGCTCTCTATGAGCCCAAAACTCTCCAAGTTTCTATGGTCGCCCTCCTGAGCAGGAAAGGCCAGAAAAGGTATCCCTGATGATCCATACCGATTGATGCCCATCTCACGCCCTAAGTCGGCTACCCACCATCGGTGATGCGTTATGGTCATAGGGTGAGACGTTTTTGCGCAAAGTAAGCTAACTCTAACATTTCCTCCCTATCCGGCGTGCGAATGACATAGTGATAATCCCCCATCGCTGCCCTAAATAAAGGGTTGGTAGGGGCGTGATAAATCAATCGTGAATCTAATCGCCGAAGCACCTCCTCATGAGTATGCAGGTAGCCTATCTGCTGCTTACGAGCGATATAACAAGCATAGTATGAAGCTTGGGTCGGGGCTTCCACCGGATAGCTCCATATAACCTCAGCCCAGAGACGATATAAATCTATGTCGTAAGCGAAATTAAATAAATCCAGCGTCGGATAACCAGGAGGACGCATATTGACCTCCAAAGGGTATAGTCGCCCATCTTCAGAGGACCGAATGAACTCAAAGTGAAAAAACTGTGCCCTTAGGTTATAAGCCTCTACAATGCGAGGACCGATTTTGGCGAGATCAGGCGGAATCTCACGCTGAACCCAGTAGAAAATATCCGTGTCTTCGCTGACTACCTCAGCGACACCTCGGCTGTACTCTAATGACCCAGCGAACACAATTCGCCCACTCCGATCTACCAGTCCATCATAGGTCTGGATAGTGCCAGTGATATACTTTTCTAAGAGATAGCCTGAACGAAACGCTTTCTGGAAATGAGATAAGTCCTGCGGAGAAGCGATTTTGAAGGTTGCGCTAGCTCCGACCCCTTTGTCGGGCTTAGCAATGATCGGCAGCTTATGCGTAGCGACGAAACGCTCTACATCCAGAAGGTCTTGAGCCACCTGGCCCGGTATGGGGTCTATGCCCGCTTTCTGAAAGAAGGCTTTCATGAGGCTTTTCTGCTGAAAAGCAGGCAAATCAGCGGGTTTCGGACCAGGAATCTGAAGGGTTTCGCGTACAGCCGCCTCTAAGGGAAGCCAATACTCATTAAAGGAATCCACCCCGTGTGGTGTACCAAACCGTTCAGCTATGCGGCGAGCAGCGACTATTACAGCTTCCGTGTCATGCAAGTCGCCCACACTTTCATACCATGAAAGGGCCTGAGAGACATGAGGCGGGAGAGATGAAGCAGGAACAGCGCTTATCCCCGCTGAAACCCCACCGCCTTGGCGAAAATGCCAGGGAAACAGGTGGTAGTTCGGAGGAAAATCAGGTGATAGAAAAATCCATACCACTCTGCAAAGTTAATCGGGCACGGGGTCATAGCCAGACCCACCCCAAGGATGACAGCGCCTCAATCGATTGAGTGCCAACCATAAACCTCGCCACAACCCATGTTTGCGCAGAGCTTGAATAGCATACTCAGAACAGGTAGGGGTATACCTGCAAGCTGGAGGCAAATAAGGCGACAGAAGAACTTGATACGCCCGTATCAATCCGATGAAGAGGAAGCGTAACACGCTAGCTGGAATCTCTTATACAGGCTTTGCATCTGGGAGCGAAGGTAGCTGACTGAAGGGACCTCTGGCGTGCGCCACTGCCACAGAAGCCAGACTTCCCCATATGGCAGGGTGTCCAAGAAAGAGGCTTTCTCTAATCTATAGGCTTCACGCAGACGACGGCGAATCCGATGGCGATGAGCGGCTTTACGACAGACCCTTTTAGGCACCGAAAAGGCTACACGCAAACTTGGATGCTGTAGATTGATGAGAAAAGCAACCCCATAGAGACGCAGTGCCGCCGCCTCCCATACCTGAGCGAGGTGAAAGAGAAGCTGGAAAGTCTTACGCCCCCGGAGGCGCTCGGCGCGAGGAAGGTTGTACTTGCTAATAGGGCTTTCCAGCGATGGTAGAACTAACAGTGAGGACGCGGCGCCCTTTAGCACGACGGCGAGCAAGTACGGCGCGCCCCCATCGGGTACGCATGCGCGCCCGAAAGCCATGAGTTCGTAGTCGCTTGATTCGGCTGGGCTGATAGGTTCGCTTCGGCATAAGGCAAAGGTACAGCTTCGGTACCTTTGCGCATGCCAAGGCGCATCCTCATCACCGGCGCAGCTGGCTTCATCGGCTCTCACCTATGCGACCGATTCTGGGAAGAAGGATTTGAAGTCATCGGCCTCGATAATCTCTCCACTGGCAGCTTAGATAACATAGCCCACCTATTCGGGCGGCCTCGTTTTACTTTTATGCACTATGACATAACTAACTTCATTCATGTTCCCGGTGAACTGAACTACATCTTACACTTCGCCTCGCCTGCCAGTCCAGCCGACTATCTGCGCATGCCGATTCAGACTTTGAAGGTCGGAGCTATCGGCACCCATAAGTGCTTGGGCCTGGCTCGGGCCAAAGGCGCCACCATCCTATTGGCTTCTACCTCAGAGGTGTACGGAGACCCCTTAGAACATCCTCAAAAAGAGAGCTACTGGGGCAATGTAAATCCCATCGGAGTGCGCGGCGTTTATGATGAGGCTAAACGCTTCATGGAGGCGATGGCTATGGCTTACCACCGAAGCCACGGCATCTCCATCCGAATCGTGCGCATCTTCAACACTTACGGTCCCCGCATGCGCTTAGATGATGGGCGCGTTTTACCCAACTTTATTGGGCAGGCTCTGCGCGGCGAACCCCTCACCGTTTATGGAGATGGTTCTCAGACTCGCAGCTTCTGCTATGTAGAGGATTTAGTTGAGGGCATCTTTCGTCTCCTCATCCATTCAGACTACCCCTATCCCGTCAACCTCGGTAATCCCGAAGAAGTCAGCATCTTAGAGTTCGCCAAAGAAATCTTGGACCTCATACCGGACTCCCAGAGCCAAATCACCTTCTGTCCTCTCCCCGAAGATGACCCGAAGGTGCGACGCCCTGACATCAGCTTAGCCCAAGAACTGCTTGGATGGGAACCCTGTGTGTCTCGCAAAGAAGGTCTCAAGCGAAGCATCGCCTATTTTCGTCAGAAGTTATCGTCGGTATGATGGGATACGAGGTACATCCTTTGCCTCTCCAGGGAGCTCTTCTGATTCATTTACGCAAGGTCAGAGACGGGAGAGGTTTTTTCGCCGAACTTTTTCGCAGCTCTTTTCAGGAGAGCCTCCAGCTTCCCACTTTCGTTCAAGACAACCTCTCTTACTCGGTGCGGGGAGTCCTGCGCGGGCTTCATTTCCAAAAGCCTCCTCTCTCTCAAGCCAAGCTTGTAACCGTCTTATTGGGTCAAATCCGTGATGTTATTGTAGATTTGCGTCCCAGCTCCCCGACCTACAAGCAATGGTACGCCATTGAAATAGCCGCTGATGCTTCTCAGCTGACTTGGCTTTATGTGCCAGTGGGCTTCGCCCATGGCTTTTATGTGCTCTCTGAGGAAGCACTCGTACTGTACAAGTGCTCGGCTTATTATGAGCCCAGCTTAGATGCAGGCATTCGGTGGAACGACCCCCAACTTAGCATAGACTGGGGGCTGAAAGGTAGTCCTATTCTCTCCGAAAAAGACGCTGCGTTACCTTTACTGGATGAGCAGCACAACCCTTTTGGAGCGCTATGAAAGGTATTCTTTTAGCCGGCGGAGCGGGTACTCGCCTTCACCCTATGACGCAAGTGATTACGAAGCAGCTCCTCCCCGTATACGACAAGCCCATGGTATATTATCCGCTCAGTACCTTAATGTTAGCGGGGATTCGAGACATTCTCATCATCAGCACCCCTAAGGATATCCCACACTTTGAAAAGCTCTTCGGGGATGGTAGCGCATTAGGCCTGAATATCCAATATAAAGTCCAAGAGCGACCGGAGGGAATCGCCCAAGCGCTCATCTTAGCAGAGGATTTTCTAAATGGAGAGTCGTGTGCGCTTATTCTGGGCGACAATCTCTTCTATGGCAGTGGTATGCAGGCTTTTTTGGATACATGTCGCGTTACGGAGGGAGCTTTGATTTTTGCCTATCCGGTACATGACCCCCAGCGGTATGGGGTAGTAGAGTTTGATAAAAGTGGTCGCGTCCTTAGCATAGAGGAGAAACCGTCGCAGCCTCGCTCTTCATACGCCATACCGGGCTTATACTTCTATGATGGGGAAGCCCCCGCCTTAGCGAGCACGCTGCGCCCTTCCAATCGGGGTGAGTTGGAAATCACAGACCTAAACAAACTCTACCTGGAGCGCAATAAGCTACGGGTGCGAATTATGCCTCGGGGCTTTGCTTGGCTAGATACGGGAACGCCCCGTAGCCTTTTAGAGGCAAGTCTTTTTGTTCAAGTGATAGAAGAGCGGCAGGGACTCAAAATCGGCTGCATAGAAGAAGTGGCTTTTCGGAAAGGGTTTATTTCTCTGGAGCAGCTTCAGCGCTTAGCTCAACCGCACGCCCAAACGCCTTATGGACAGTATCTTATGCGAGTGATTCGCGAGGCAGCCGCCTGAAATACAAAGAGCCCCGAGTAACAGCTCCTCCTGTTTTGAGCGGCGTGGGCAAAATAGATACTAAGGAATCGCAGCGGACCAGGCTCTAAATAGATGCCTGTATGTAGCTAGTACAAGTCGGATGCTCAGTCTCGTTTATCGTACTCGTAAAATCCTCGTCCGACTTTGCGCCCCGTACGGCCTGCAGCGATCTTTTGAGCCTGAAGCCATGAAGGGCGAAATCGTATAGGATAAAAAAGCCCTTCCCAAACCCGCTGGGTTACGGCATGATTCACATCTATACCGATCAAGTCCATCAGTCTGAAGGGTCCCATCCGAAACCCTAATCCTTCCATGAGCTTGTCTATGACTTTGGGACTGATATCCCCCCGTTCAGCTAAGCGCAGAGCTTCCACATAGTATGGGCGAGCTATGCGATTGACAATAAAGCCTGGTAGATCAGGCGCAATCACAGGGACCTTGCCGATGGAACGCAACAGGGAGAGGCTTTGCTCCGTAACTTCAGGGGCAGTCATCTGAGTAGGGATCACCTCCACTAAGGGCATGCGAGGCGCAGGATTGAAGAAGTGCCAACCCAGAAATCGTTCCCGATAAGGTAGTCCCTGGGCCAGTCCATGAACCGATAAAGCTGAGGTATTGGTGGTGACTATGGTATCTGAGCCGATTCGCTCGCTGAGTTGGAGCAGCACTTGGCGCTTGAGTTCCATTTCCTCGGGTACGGCTTCCAATACCACTGAATGAGGTAGAGTATCGGGGAGCGTAGAGGTCAAGGCTATATGATTGGGGTATTTATCTACCAAAGCTTGAGCTTGTCTCAAAGCGGTTTCATAGGGATCGTATAGCCAGACGTGGGCCTCTTGGGAAGCAAAGACCTCGGCGATACCTCTACCCATGGTTCCGGCACCGATAATGAATACCCTCATGCCTCAAAGGTAAAGGAAGTCCCTTCAGGTCCTTCTTGCATGGCTGGCTAGGTCGCGCAAAAGAGGGGCTATAGGATAAGTGGCCGCACTATAATCCGCTTGCAGAGCTTCCAAGATGTCCAAGACGTGATGCCAGCCGATTATGTTTCCCCATTCTGAGAGGGTGTGGGGATAGTTGAGTCCCAGCTTTACAGCGAGGTCTAAGGTCTCTATAGACAAGGCGGCTTCACCGGCCAGAAGGAGGGCTTCATTTAGAAGGAGAGACAACAAGCGGGCGCTGACGAGACCGACAGTGTCTGGAACTCTAACACTTTGCGGCTCCCATGCCGAAAAATACTTCCAAGCGACATCAGATAAGGCACTTGCTTCCACTAAGTCTCTTTCGCAGAATCCTGGAAGGAGGTTAGCGCCCACGCAGCGTTCTGCCCACTTAGGGTGGGGCAATAGGCTACGTAAGGTTTTCTTTGTGCTTGCAAACACCCAAAAGGCCCGAGAGGACACAGAAAACGCAGGGGAGGGACGTTCGTCCGCCTCCAAGTCTATGATAATGTCATAGTAGTTCCATCCGGGGGAGACTCGCGCTGGATAGGTCCAGATATCGGGTTGCCAGCGCCCCCCTACCCCTCGCAACAGAGCTTGTATACGGCTGGCCGATCCGATAACTAAGGTTCGCATACCTCAAAAATGCCCCGCTTTGTCCATATATTTGTGGCCGTGTCGTACCTCTTCACCTCCGAGTCCGTCTCAGAAGGGCACCCCGATAAGGTGGCGGATCAGATATCGGACTCCATTTTAGATGCTATCTTAGCGCAGGACCCTTACGGCCGCGTAGCCTGCGAAACCTTAGTTACCACGGGGCTTGTCGTCCTTGCAGGTGAAATCACCACTACGGCACGGGTGGACTATGAGGAGATAGCCCGAGCTACCATTCGTGACATAGGGTATAATCGGTCTGAGCTCCGATTTGATGCGGACAGCTGCGGCGTGATTGTAACAATCCATCGTCAATCCCCTGATATAGCTCTCGGCGTGAATCGAGGTCAAGGATTAGACCCTGATTTAGGCGCAGGAGACCAAGGCATGATGTTTGGCTACGCTTGCCGGGAAACCGAGGAGTATATGCCTATGCCTATCGCCTATGCCCATCGCATCCTAAGAGAGCTTGCTCATATCCGAAAGCATGAACCCTCCCTCATGCCCTACTTACGGCCTGATGCAAAATGTCAGGTAACGATTGAATACGCCGATGATGGTCGTCCTTTACGAGTGCATACAATTGTTCTATCCACCCAGCATGAAGAGTTTGCCGAAGACTGGAGAACAATGCAAAAGCGCATTGAAACCGATGTGCGCACGCTGCTCCTTCCTCGGGTCTTGCCAGCTGAAATGGTGGATGAAAACACGCGTTTATTTGTCAATCCCACCGGAAGGTTTGTTTTAGGCGGCCCTCATGCTGACACAGGCCTGACGGGACGCAAAATAATCGTGGATACCTATGGCGGCAGAGCCCCACATGGAGGTGGAGCCTTCTCTGGAAAGGACCCTACCAAAGTTGATCGCAGCGCAGCCTACATGGCTCGGTACATAGCCAAAAATCTCGTAGCCGCTGGCATCGCCGACGAAGTCCTTATTCAAGTCGCCTACGCTATCGGTATCGCTCGTCCCGTCGCTCTCTATGTGAATACTTATGGCTCGGCTCGTGTACCCTTATCTGATAGCGAGATCGCCAGCCGGCTCTCCGAGCTATTTGACTTGCGTCCAAGTGCTATCATAGAGCACCTCAAACTACAAGCCCCCATCTACCGCCCTACAGCTGCCTATGGGCACTTAGGACGGAAACCTCACCCAATAAACTACGAACATGTTTACCTCCACATAGACCAAACACCTGATGGACCTCAAGAGCAATACATCCATCAAAAGCGCACTGCAGAAACTTTTCCTTGGGAAAAGTTAGATCAAGTGGAGCGTCTAAGGGAGGCTTTTGCCGTCAAGGAAACTCTACCCAACTAACATATCTATGGCGACAGTAGCAGCGATTCAGAGTGTACGGTCGTATGATGATATAGTCGCTTTATTGGGCGACGAAGCGGAAAGCCTGCTAAACCATACCTGTCAAACGGTACCTAAGGAGCACCTCCATCTACCTGGGCCAGACTTTGTAGATCGCGTCTGGAGCGCCAGCGATCGCCACCCTCAGGTCCTGCGAAATATGCAGGCTCTTTTCTCTCACGGCACCTTAGCGGGAACAGGCTATCTATCTATCTTGCCTGTAGACCAAGGCGTAGAACACTCCGGTGGCGCTTCCTTCGCCCCCAACCCGATTTACTTTGACCCCGAAAATATCGTGCGACTGGCCTTAGAGGCAGGCTGCAATGCTGTGGCTTCCACTTTCGGCGTACTGGGTAGCGTAGCCCGAAAATACGCTCATAAAATCCCCTTCATCGTCAAAATCAATCACAATGAACTGCTCACTTACCCGAACAAATACGACCAAATCCTATTTGGATCGGTGAAGCAAGCTTGGGACATGGGAGCCGTAGCTATCGGTGCCACCATCTACTTTGGTTCGGAAGAATCCAGCCGCCAGATTCAAGAGATAGCCGAAGCCTTCGCTTATGCCCATGAACTGGGTATGGTTACGATCCTTTGGACCTACCTGCGGAATAAGGCCTTCAACGCCGATAAAGACTACCACCTCTCCGCTGATCTAACAGGTCAGGCCAACCATCTGGGTGCTACCCTACAGGCAGATATCATCAAACAAAAACTACCTGAAAATAATGGAGGCTACACGGCGCTTAAGTTTGGCAAGACGAGCAGTAAGGTCTACGAAAAGCTGACCACTGACCACCCGATTGACCTATGTCGTTATCAAGTCGTCAATAACTACATGGGGCGAGTGGGGCTCATCAACTCTGGAGGAGCCTCTGCAGGGCAGACTGATTTGGGAGAAGCAGTACGCACAGCCGTTATCAACAAGCGAGCTGGGGGAATGGGGCTAATACTTGGACGTAAGGCTTTTCAGCGTCCGATGGAAGAAGGAATCAACATCATCCGAGCGGTCCAAGCAGTCTATCTGGAGAAGCGGATTACCGTGGCGTGATCCTATCACCCTAAGCTATCCTAAGACCAACTCTTGAAGCACAGGCCCCTCGTGGCAGCAGAAAATCATACCTTTGTTCAAAGAGGCCCAGATGGCGGAACAGGTAGACGCGCCAGTCTCAAAAACTGGTGGGGGAGACCCCGTGCCGGTTCGACTCCGGCTCTGGGCACGAGTCCTAAGGTGGCTTAGCGGGTTTTTTCTCTGGGCAGGAGGGAGTATCTTACTTCTTTGGCTGGGCTTTATCTTAGGTCTTCATCTCTTTCTCTCCTCAGACCGAGGACAGGCTCTGATGCGACAGTGGGCTATAGGTCTTCTTTCGGATGCCTTGGAGACCGAGGTGGAGCTACAACGACTGAGGATATCAGGGCTTGCCCACCTTTCTTTGGAAGGTTTCGTGCTATACGACAAAGCCTGTCACCCGTTTATTCGCGTACAAGAACTGCGATTAGCTTGGTACCCCTCAGCCTTCTGGCGTGGATTCTGGAATGGAAGGCTGCATATCCCCTTCTCCTCTCTGAACCTGCAAAACCCAGAAGTGTATATCTACACCGAAAAAGCCTCTGGACTCACCAATGTAGATCGGCTTTTCTCCTCTTCCGATACGACACCTCCGAAAGAGACTCGCTGGGAAGTAAGTCTTGCTTCGCTGACACTGAGGGGTGGGCGGTTTCGCTGGATTGATTCTACAGCGAAAGAGAACCAGCTTATCCCCCGTTACGGCTGGCTGCGTTATGAACACCTTTTCATAGACTCCTTAGAGCTGGAAAGCGCAGTGGAGTGGCGAGCTAACCGTTATCTCTTCGCTCAGCTCAAAAGGCTCAGTCTATTTGAACGCAACTCTCAAACAAAGTTACCTTCCCTTGAGCTGACCCTACAAGGTTATCCCGATAGCACCATCATCCCTCATTTTTACATTAGATTGGAGCGCACTACTATCACAGGACGAGCTCGGTTTCCTTACGAAGGCTTCGATAAACTCTTCAGGGATACGGAAACGAAACTCTTTTACGCCCAGCTCCAAGGACAAATAGATTGGGCGGACATCGCAACCTTCGTCGGCGATTCGCTCCCTCTGCGAGGCAAATGGGACATAAATCTACGCTTGCGGGGAGATTTATACCATTTTCATGCGGAAAGGTTATGGCTCTCCCCCTCACCGAACGAATTCATTGAGGGAGTCGGCGAAATCGTTCATTATGCCCGACCTGCAGCTATGGAATGGAAGCTCACCATCCAAGAAGCCGTCCTGTCGCTCAGTAGCGTGCATAATGCCCTCCCCGACATCGTACATTTACCCGATATTATCCAAACCTCACACGCGTGGAGGATACGAGGTTCTCATACGGGACGACTGAGCCGGTATACCGCCGATATAGAGACCCCAGAGCTTTCTTTCTCCCTTTACATGGAACGAGACACCGTGTGGCGCTATGATTTGAAGGTACAGTTAGCGCAGTGGAACCCTTCTACCCTGTTTGTAGAGACGCCCGTACAAGCGGTATCTGGGACAACTACTCTGACTGGACAAGGCTTCTCAGTCCGAGACCTGAAGGTTGACGTGACCGCCAATCTATCCGCTTTAGACAAAGAGGCCAGACCCTGGCATTTAGAGACCCGAAGTCAAGTCCAGGCTATTCAGGCCTCAGGCTTTTTTGCTTTAGAGACCCCTTATGGGAATCTGAGATACCGAGGAAGCATGCCTATTGATGACATCGGCTCTTACGAGGGCGAAGGCACCTTTGCGAGCGTGGCTGCCCAAAGCTGGGGTAGTCAAGGGTGGCTAAACGGTACCTTTACTTTGAAAGGTAGAGGTTTTCCTTGGGAAGAAGGACAAGCTACGCTCTGCTTATCAAATATTCTCTGGCGATGGGCTGATACGAGCTATTCTTTGGGTAATCTCAACTTAGGCATACAAAACGGCAAAACTTGCAGGGCACAAGGCGAAGCCTTATCTATTTTTTGTACGGCCGATGGAACATGGATGCATGCGCTACCCCTCTGGTTCCATAGGTGGATAAGAGGTGATACCAGTTTTTCTGATAGCCTTCTCTCTCGGTGGAGCCTGCGCGGAGAAGTTCTTATACAGGACCCCAAGTGGTTCCATCTGCTCGGATTGTCCCAGCGGATTTTCCTACATAATCTACGCTCTTATTTCAAGGTAGAGGCGGACAGCTCCGCTCCAAAGGGTGTGATCCATCTGATAAGCGACACCCTGCGCTTGGAGGATATTCAGATTTTTTCCCCTCATCTCACCCTATATCTATCGGGAGACTCCCTTCAAGTAGAACTTGGCTCCACGGAAGGACAAGCCTACCTTGCGTACGAGGCTCTTCATTTACATTTGATTGGCACGTGGAGAGAAGGCACTGGGGCTTTAGAAGGGTTACTCGCCGAACGAATCGATACCACGGAGCTGAGATTTTCATGGCATCGCACAGCGGATACATTGCTCCTCCAAATAGAACCCCGCACCTCCTCTCTGACTTTGGGAAGGTATCGTTGGAGCTTTATAGAGATAGCACCCATTCTAATCGACCTACAAAATGGAGACTGGAGCCTAAACGAACTATCCTTGGCTGGACAGGAAACTCGCTTTAGGCTATCCCGGTTGAATGGCAAACTAAGCTTGTCTATTCATCATTTCCCTATTGCCTTGGGTGCAATCCTATTAGGCATTCATGCTCCCTTAGAGGGACAGCTCTCCTTGTATTGGCACGAATATGAGGGGGGGCCCCAGTTTGCCTTAGACATTGATTCTCTCCAGTACGAGGGACAAGCTTACCCGAGCATTCAAGCCTCGGGAGAATCCTACGGCGATTCTATACCTTTTCAGATCGCCCTGCGACAAGGGGATGTTTCGTTTGTTCAAGCACGCGGCGTGTATGTTCTGAAAGATACCATAAACCCTCTCTATGCAGAACTGCGCTCTCTGAGAATACCGGCGGAATGGCTGAATCCTTTTCTAAATGATTACATCCAGAATCTGAGAGGGTTGTTCGTTTCCCAAAGGGTGATTATTCGGGGTAAGCCAGAAAGGCCTTTGATTTTTGGAGAAGTCTTTTGTAATAAGCTCACCTTTTACATGCCCATCACACATGTTTTATACACTGTAGAAGGTGTCCTCCGTTTGAGAGGAGATACGATAATCTTTCCCGGTGTAGAACTAAGGGAAAGCCGAATGAAACGCAGCCAGATCACAGGCTATATCGCTCTACGCCAGTGGAGCTCTCCCTACTTGAACCTTAGTCTTCAGGTCAGAGACAAGCCTTTCTTGCTTGCGGCTTCTTCAGCTACGACTGAGGCTTACATCTATGGACGAGCGGACCTTGAACAGGGGAGCTTTTCCATCACCGGTCCTTGGAATCAGCCTAATGTACGCGGAGAGGTCGTTTTCTCTAATAGCACAGACATCACCCTTCCCTTACGAACCTATGAGCGAAGCACAGGAGCAGAACATGTGCGCTTTCTCAAACCTGTAGATACATTCCAGAGCTTTCCTCAACTCACAGCTCCAGTTGGGGTAGATGTAAGGGTAGCTATTCGCTCTCTGCCTGAAACAAGGTTTCGATTGCTCTTTGATGAGCGGACGGGCGATGAGATTACCGCGCAAGGCTCCGCCAACTTGCTTCTTTCTATCAATCGTAGCGGTCAGACCAGCTTAGCCGGGTCCTACGAAGTACAAGGCGGCGAATACCGCGTCAATCTCCAAGGTATAGCTTCTAAGAAGCTCCTCTTAGAACCTGGCAGTCGTATTACATGGGATGGAGACCTATACCAAGGACAGATGGACCTCACTGCGACCTATAGAACTTTTACTTCCCTTCGGATGATAGATACGAGCTTTACCTACACACTCCCTGTGGAGCTTAAGATTTTTGTGCGCGGCGCCCTTCTCTCGCCTACCATGAAGTTTGAAATAGATATTCCTTCGCTTTCTGGCAGCCCGACACCGATGGTGAATCTATTCCTTCAACGGCTGGCTACTGATGAACAGGAACGGAATCGGCAAGTGTTTGCTTTGCTTGTCTTAGGCACTTTCGTTCCGTTAGAGCAAGGGGTAGGCACCCAGCAAGTTAGCTCGGGGGTAAGCTCTACTTTGGCCGAGTTCCTTTCCGCCCAGTTAGCCAACTGGGTAGGCTATACGCTTGGAAGTCAAGTCGGCGTTTCTTTTGCGCTGGGAGAATGGAATGAACTCTCCGCCCGCCTGCGTCTGTCACTGGGACAGCGATTCACGCTGGAACGGGACGGAGTCTTAATAGGACCTGGGCAGAATACAGCCGCTTTAGGGAATCTATCGGCTCGGTATCGCCTCTTTCCGAAGCGAGTTACCCAACCGACGCAGTGGCAGTTAGAGGCGGAGGGGTTCAGTCGGCAGACTTTCATGTGGGGGGCGGCAGGGGCTACCAGTCAAGGCGCAGGACTCCGACTCCGCAAGAGCTTTTATTTGCCCGAAAGACGTCGCCGTTCTTTACCTTCCCCCAGTACGCCCTAAAGAGACGAGAGCCGATTTAGGAGGAAGAAAGTAAGTTTCGGAGAAGGGAAGCTAAGGAAGTGGTCAATCCGGTTGGGATTCACTCCTGATGCGACCATCGCTGATTTTATGTAGATGATCAGAAGTTGGGGGGTGCGGCAGCGCCTTCGGCGCTGCCGCACCCCCCACCCCAACCTAACGCACCGCCACTCATAAATCCTCCCCTTCATCCCACTCTCAAGCCCTAACCCCTCATGCCATCGCCAACAACCACAGCTCCACTCACACTTTCTTACGCCGAAGCCACTTATGCAACTCCCCGACCCCTATTACAGACGAAGCAGCAGCCAACACAATATCAGCTGCCTCACGAGCTACATCCGTTCCTTCCTTTCCCATGGCGATACCTACATGGGCCGCCTTAAGAGCAGGAGCATCATTGACGCCATCGCCTGTTACCGCAACGATTTCCCCCTGATCCCGAAGCGCTTGGACGACCTGCAGCTTCTGATGCGGCGTCACCCGAGCGTAGATATTCACCCGCCGCACCTTCTCTGCCAGCTCCTCCGGCGATAGTGAAGCCATTTTTTCTCCCGTTAGAACCTCCGAGGTAGTGATCCCAATCTGTACCCCAATAGCTTGAGCTGTAACGGGATGATCCCCTGTAATCATGAGAACACGGATACCTGCTTCATAGCAATCGGCAATAGCTTCCCGCACACCCGGCCTAGGAGGGTCCATCAGGCCCACCAGCCCAACAAAAGTCAGTTCTCGGGGCTCAAACGGTTCAGAAGGTATGGAGATGAGGTCGGGTTTGTAAGCCAGCCCTAACACCCGCATGCCCTTCTCCGCTAAGAGAGCCGCCGCCTCCAAAACTTCAGCTGGGCGCAGCGGCCTCAGTCCAGTCGGAGGGAGCATGGTATCGCAGAAAGACAGGACGCATTCAGGAGCCCCCTTAACATACCTAAAATCAGCCTGCTGACGAAAGCTCGCCGAGTAGGCTAACTCCGGCTCAAAAGGAATTCACTTCACCTCTTTCTGAGCCTCTCTCAACTCCCGTGGCGATAAACCAGCTTCGCAGGCAGCCCATAACAGGGCTGTCTCAGTCGGATCCCCCCTCAAACCCTCCCGGCTACTTTCGTCCGCAATCTCCGCTTCATTTGCATAAATACCAATAGACAGCGCCAAATGGCGAAGGAAGGAATCCGAAGAAGCTCTATAATCTGCAACTCCCCAGAAACCCTCAGCAGCCCAAAAAGACTGAACGGTCATCCGATTTTCTGTAAGAGTGCCTGTCTTATCAGAGCCGACGACGGTGGCGCTACCTATAGTTTCTATCGCCGATAGTCGTCGCACGAGCGCACGGCGACGAGCCAGCGTAACGGTTAGCACGATAGGGAGCCCCTCTGGAATAGCCGCCACCGCTATCCCTACTCCCACTTTGAACACCTCCATGACGGAATACCCTAAAAGAAGTGCCACCCCCAAAATGACCCCAACGCTCCCTAAAATCACAAGACCAATGAATCTCGCTTAGCCGCTCCATCCGCCGAACAAGGGGTATTTCCGCTGAATCAGCTTCAGATAAACTCTGCACAATCCGTCCGAGCTCTGTGTAAGGGCCCGAAGCTACTACATAGCCTCGCCCTCGCCCAGAGGTAACGGTAGTACCAGCAAAGACCATATTATGCCTATCGCTCAAAGGCTTCTCTGCCGGAAGGGGCTCCACATTCTTATAGACCGGAAACGATTCGCCCGTAAGCAGAGACTCATCCACCTGCAATACTATGGTCTCATATAGCCTCAAATCAGCCGGCACTCGCACCCCAAACTCTAAGAGCACCCCATCTCCTGGTACCAGTTGTTCGGCCGGAATGCGCATTTCCCGTCCTTCTCGGAGGACATTAGCTTGAGGTGCGGTCAGAGAACGAAGCGCCTATACCGCTCGCTCGGCATTATACTCTTGAAAGAAACCAACCACCGCGTTGATAACCAGAACCCCAGCAATCACCGCAGCATCTATGAGGTCCCCCAGTAAAAGCGCCACCAACGCCGCTACCATGAGGAGGTAGATAAAGGGACTGGCAAACTGGTGTAAAAAAATCCCGACGATGGAAGGGGGCTTAGGCTTTTGGATTTGATTGGGACCGAAACGCTCTAAGCGACGCTGAGCTTCCTCCATGGAAATCCCATGAGGCGTAGTCCCAAGGAGCCGCTCCACCTCCTGTACAGGAAGCGCATGGGCTGACCTTAGAAGACTATCCACCGAGCTAAGTTAGGGGCAAGAGCGGAAACCCTAAGAAGAGCCTATCCAACCAAGTGGTACTTCACTTCCTGAGGGGAAGCCAGCTCTTCGCCTCCATTATAGTCCCATGACCGCCCCTACTGCCATACAAGTCGCAAGACTTGAGCCTCTCCGCCCGCCTCTATGCGCAGGAAATAAAAACCCGCCGCTGGTGGACTGGGTAGCTCATAGCTGCCCTCAGCTTCTACCCGAGAAACAGCATGTAGCAGGCGTCCCGCCGCATCGTACAAGCTCAGCCCCAGACCACCTCGGGGTAAGCTCCACAGGATAGGGGCCGCCTCTCCCACAGCACGCACACGCTGCTCTACAAGAACATGCGTGCCATCTGGCAGAAGAACCACCTCCGCTGGATTACTCAGAAGCACCCCTCCCGTAGGCAGACTCTGCGATACCTGATAGATGTATCGCCCTGGTAGAAGGCCCCTATCGGTGTAGCTGTAAATATCGCCTTCCGCTAAGTGGATGGTCTGCCAGCCATCCGCCGTGTGTCGCATGACGTGAAAGCGCTGCTCGGGATGCCGCTCATTCACCGCCCAGCTCAAGGCTACACTGCTACGATCCTGCCGCCGAGCTCTGAGCTGTACATCTAAGGCAGAAAGCACACAGGTTACCGTAAAACGTTGATTTGTAGTATGGCAGCACTGCTGAAATGGGTCACACAAGGTGAAGCTCACCGTGTATTCTCCCGTAGCGGGGAAAGTAACATTCAAAGGATTGAGCGAACTTGCCCCAGGTCCATTCGCCTGAAAGTACGGCGGAAGGTCTAAAAGCCAATAGGAGAAGTGACCACAGGCTGCACTCTGACATGTAAAAGGCCAACAGTCTGCATTCACATCACAAGCTACCAAGCATGACCCACCACAGGACCGCACATACTGCGAGCAGGAGGGATTGAGAGTAACATTCTCGCCAGCACAGAAGGAAGCCGGACTGACGCTAAAGCAAGCGGTAGGTGCTCGGTTCACAGTAACGTTGGTGGTAGCTGTCGCATCAGGGCAGCCGCCCCCATACTGCACACGCACACAGTAGGTGGTATTACTATTTGGCCGAACCACTATCTGATTTGCCGTAGCCCCACTGGCGATAGGTGAGCCGGTACAGCTGCCATTAGCATACCATGTGTAGTTCGTAGG
>JAOAHZ010000013.1 GCA_026414975.1 Bacteroidia bacterium | reverse complement strand
TTACCGTACCAGACCACGACTGTGGAGCCCCCCCCTGCGGTTTGGAGGAGCGTGGCGCCGGGTGTGCTCCACTGCGCCCCAGGACCCAAAATTTGGGATATAGTGATTTCAGAGTTGGTGCAGCCTTCTTTATGGTCTACATTGAAGACGTAAGGCGGATTAGGTACAGTTCCGCAGGTGCCGGAGCTATTGAGGGTGCAGCCGAAGCCAGTGAGGGTCGGCGCTCCAACAGCGGAGAAAGCACCGCCAGAGACATTGGCTATAGCATAGGAGGGGCCAGCGAGACCATTTCCGCCTGCCCCTCCTGAGGCTCCTGGGCGACCATTGCCGCCTTGCCCCCCGCTGCCTGGATCGTTACCACTACAATGATCCCATCCTGATCCTCCGTTTGCGCCGCTACCAGCTCCACCTCCATTTCCTCCCGTCCCGCCACTACCACCACCTCCACCACCACTACTGACAAATCGGCAATCCACTAAAGCTCCTCCTGAACCGTTATTTATGATAAAGATCCCAAACGACCCTCCGCCTCCATATCCCCCGCCTCCGCCACCGCCGCCACCTCCACCCCCTCCGCCACCGCCACCGCCACCGCCTCCAGAATGGCGACAACAACCGGGGCAGCCAGTAAAGCATGCTGCTCCACTCTTTGACGCTCCGCCGCCACCGCCGCCACCACCGCCGCCGCCACCACCACCGCCACCGCCTCGCCCCCAGTTAGGCATATAGTAATCGCTCATGAATATAAAGCCAGTAGCTGAGGCGCCGTTTGTCCCTGCCGTAGGCGTACCAGTAGGCTGTGATCCTGTACCCCCAGGTGGGTTAGAGTTTCCACTTCCACAGCAGCTACATCCTCCTTGTACTGTTCCCCCAGCGCCTCCACTTCCAGCATTCCCACCTGTTCCTCCAGTAGCTCCGCCACTGCCACCGTTAGCACCGGCACCTCCTCCATTACCGTTAGACCCATTTCCGCATATGCCCCCACTACCAGCTTGGCGGGTGTGGCCGTTTCCACCTGACCCTCCATTTCCACCAGCTCCTCCTCCTCCTCCTGCTTGACCAGGATGCATATCTGTCAATGCACCTGCACTTCCAGCGGTTCCTCCCCCTCCACCACTTCCTCCACTACCACCCGTTCCTTCAGAGAAAAAAGTGCAGACGCCCCCGGGATCTGGTGCATTAGCGCCAGCGTTTCCATTTCCCCCTACTCCTCCCGCTCCTCCTGCGGGCGCATTTGCCCCCCTTGACCCAGCTCCTGCTGTTACATCACAGCGCACTATACGGTAGTTAGAGCAGCCATTGAGGTAGATACCATAGACACTCACGCCGTGACGAGAGTTTGGATGGACGGCCGTCGGATTGAATCCTGCTACATTTATTATGAGGTCATGGAGCTGAAAGTTTGTGATATTCACCCCGCGCAGACCAATAAGTCGAGGTACTTGGGGGGAGGTAAGAGACAGCCCCTCGGCATTATTCGTCGTGCGGTTCAGGACGGTGTTAGTAGAGTTTGTTTTTTTCCACTGCTGAGACTCGTCATACCCTCCATCCCAATACACGTGCGAGCAGAGCTCTAAGGTCTGATCAAGGGTATAGTTGCCCGTAGCCAAGCGGATAATATGCGGAGATAAAGCTGTGGCTGTAGCACACGCTTGATTTCGGGCGTAGTAGATGTCGGCTGGATTAGCGCGAGAGCCGCAGTTGGCTCCACCTGTGCATCCGTTGGGGCGCACATACCAGATACGACCGTCCCCACAGGCATCTGGTGATTGAGCATATATCGCGCCCAGTGCAAGCCAGAATACATAGCGCTTCATCAGACGCTAAGATACAGCTTTTTCTTGACCCTACAATACTGAATGGGAGAGGACTCATGCAGCTCAGACTCGATCCTATGCATACAGCGAAAAACGTTGTAACTTATCTGTCCTCCTATGCGCAGCGGGTTAGCTCTCTTGATCGCCTCTCTCCATGCTCAGGACCTATACATGGGGAGCGAGTTGGTCTTGCTGAGGTTCTACAAAGGGTTCTATCCTCCTATTTTAGCAGCAGGAGCCATGGGCGGCCTAAGCCGAGAGTTATATCGTTCGGGTGAGTCCTACAAGCTCATAGGCTGGGGCGAAGCGAAACTCTTTTACCTAATCGGTGCTTCTCGCCTTCCCCTCTCTTTGGGTGCTGCGGCTGGCATGGCTGCACGAGCTGAGATACCTTCACGGGCTCGGTACTATGCTCAGATTGGATTAGGTTTAGATGGATATACCCTTCGCTTCACCGATGGAGGTAATAACACCCTTACCGATAGGCAGTTACGCCCCATCTTGTCAGTGGAAATAGGGTCAAGCACCCTCGTAGATGGCATCTTCCTGCGTTACAGCTTCTACCCCACCCCGGGTACAACCCTCAAGTCCGTCCTTACTTTTGGCTCCTACATCGGGGAGTGAAGGCCGGGTAGCATAACTTTGAGGACCCGTGCTTAGCAGTAAGCGTCTTGCCCTAATATGGTTGAGCGGTTTGGGTTTAGGTTATCTTCCTATCGCCCCAGCCACGTGGGGAAGCCTGTTAGCTTTACCTATCATTGGAGCCATGAATTCACTCTCTCTGGGGGGGCGAGTCGCCACCTGGGCTATCTTGATAGCTTTTTCTCTCTGGTGTTTTCGGAAGGTAGCTCCTTTGAGGGAGAAAGACCCTCGTTGGCTTGTAGCCGATGAGATCATAGCCCTTTGTGGTATAGGTACGCTGGGTATAGCGAATCCTGTGACCAATATGATCCTGAGCTTCCTGTTTTTTCGCTTTTGGGACATCATCAAGCTATGGCCTGCAGATGTAATGGAGGCTCTACCCGAGCCGTGGGGCATCTTAGCGGATGATATTGTTGCGGCTTTTTATACGGTTCTGTGTCTGCTTCTCGTCGGATTCTAAGCTGGATTCAGCTTTTACGCCCTCATCAGTATGTAAAGAATGGGCTCATCTTCGTTCCGATGGTCTTTGCGCGACGATGGGAACTCTGGGATGAAACCAGCTTAGGATTTGGGCTGTTTTGCATGGCCGCCTCAGCGGTTTATGCTGTGAACGATGCATGGGATGCCGAAGCCGACCGCAAACATCCAGAAAAGCGATATCGTCCTGTCGCCTCTGGAATGATTTCTCCCCTGACGGCCTATCTAACTGCTCTCCTCTTGCTCGTACTCAGTCTAAGTAGTGCTTTTGGAATGCAAGCCACGTTTGGTATTGTTTTGACCCTCTATTTCCTGAATAACCTTGCCTATACCTTCTGGCTCAAGCGCTTAGCGCTTTGGGACGTATTCAGCATTTCAGCTGGCTTCTTTATGCGCATCTACGCCGGCGCCTCTATCGGACATATCGTCGTATCTGAATACCTTTTCATGGCGGTATTCTTTCTCTCGCTCTTTTTCGCCTTGGGCAAAAGACGCTATGAGCTTATCCTACAGCCATCTGAAGAGATAGCTACCCAAAGCCGAAAGAGTCTGCGCGGTTATTCAGTGTACTACTTAGATCAGCTCATGAGCATATCGGCTACTCTGACCCTCGTAGTGTATGTTTTGTATATCGTGCATGGACAGTTCACTTGGCTATTAGGGACCCTGCCCGTGGTAGTGATGGGCATTTTTCGCTACTACTACCTTACTCATATCCGAAATGCAGGCGAACCCTCTCGCGAGCTTCTGACAGACCCTATGCTGCTTGGATTGGGGGGGATTTACGCTGTCTTGACCATACTGGAAATGATAAAATTCCCCTGGCTGTTTTAGGAAAGGGCCTTAATCTTTGGGTTTTGCAAAAGGGGTATGAGACGAGGATAGGCTCGCAGCTGATTCTGGTGGCGGCGCACCCAATCCCAAAATAGCTTGTCCCATTTTGCGGCCCATTCTCCATTCGGATAATGACTCATACGGCACAGGTATCGGCTTCCGCAGAAGTACGGTTTTGTCGTGATAAGAGGGGAAGCATGCTGGCTCATGCCATACACATTTGGCACCATCACCCAATCGTAGGCATCTACATAGCTGCGCATGAAAAACCTATAGACTTTATCGGGATAAACCTCATTCAGGAAAAGGAAGCTCCCCAAGACCATCAAGCGCTCTATGTGATGGGTGTAGCCCCACCGATAGAGACGACGCAAGGTAGCATCCACAGGAAGGATGCCTGTGTTAGCTTCTTCCAAACCTTCTGGAAGGTCATTCATGTGTTGCCAGTGATTACTAAGGCGCAGGGTCGTCCCAGCTGTGTCATATACCATTCGGATGTACTCTCTCCATCCTATTACTTGCCTAATGAAGCCTTCCAATGAAGGTAGAGGCACATCATGGGTCTCAGCGTACTGAAGCGTCCGTTCAATCACTTGCTGAGGCGTGAGCAAGCCAGTGTTGAGAAGGGGAGATAAAACGCTATGGTATAGGAAGGGTTCATTAGGCTCAAAAGCATCTTCATAGGGGCCGAAATGGGGTAAGCGTTCTTTGAGAAAATCCTCCAACCACTGCTCTGCTTCCTCATGGGAGGTGGGGAGCCACCATGGTCCGGGAGCACCCCAAGCGTGGGGAAAGGTTTGTTCCACATAGAGCGTGGCTTCTTCTACGAAAGCATTGGGCTGGATGGGGCGAATAGAGGGGGGTCGATGATGGAGGGGCAAGCGCTTTCGGTTTTCGGTATCGTAGGTCCAGCGTCCGCCCTGAGGGGTTCCTTCGGGTGTGAGAAGGATACGCAAGCGCTTACGCTGCCAGATGTAGTAGCTTGTCTGATGATAGCGCTGATGCTGGGATTGATAGGCGGCATTTTGAAGGCGAGAGGTGAGAAAAGCAGGTGTATCGTGAATCTTCAAGGTGATTCCGGTGGCCTGCGCTGCTCGTCGCAGCCGACGCTCTAAGAGATAATCCACTGGCTCAAATAGATGGACTGAATCAAAGCGGCGACGGCGAGCCTCTTCTAAGAGCACCTCGCTTGCTCTGAAAGCCTGACGAGCAGTAAGAGTCGCATACGTCCAATACTCTACCGCATAACCTTGTGTTCGTAGGAGCTCCTCATAGCGCCGCATACTGGCTCGGTGCAGAATGAGTTTCTGCTTATGGAAAACAGGGGCATTCTTAGGCTCATGGAAGAATAAAGGTTCTTCTACCAGCCATACCTCGCCTAAGGGGGAGGGAAAATAACGCGGGTGAAATAGCTGGTGGGGATACAACAGAAGCAGTCCCATATACCCCCAAACAAATAATCAAGCCTGCCGCAAGGTTGAGATTAGTCAGCCGAGGGAAGTTTGTAAGGCTAAGAGTATAGGTTGCGAGTCAAGTTTTGCCATAGAAAACTAAGCGCTGCAGCAACGCCACGCTGAATAATGGTTTGTCTATCGCCCGAAAAGTTATACTTTTTAGCGGAGGCTCCCCAAGGGGTAGATAGGCCGATCCATACAGTTCCAACCGGCTTGTTTGGAGAGCCGCCAGCAGGTCCTGCGATACCAGTTGTAGAGAGACCTATATCGGCTGATGCTACTTTTCGGGCTCCTTCTGCCATTTGTAATGCTGTGGCTTCGCTTACGGCGCCTTCAGTCTCTAAGGTGTAAGGAGACACCCCCAATAGCTGCTGCTTGAGCAAGTTTGCGTAGGCTACCACAGCACCCATTAGAACTTCAGAGGCTCCTGCGACTTTCACTATTTCGGCAGATAGAGCGCCGCCTGTGCAACTCTCAGCGATAGCCAAGGAAAGCCCTTTTTCCTTCATAAGCTGGAGAAGAGCCTCAGATAAGGAGATATCTCCCTCCGCATAGATGTATGGGCGAAGGATGGCACGCAGCTCTTCTACCCGATCCAGGATCAGGTCGGTCTCGGTATCAGCCGGAGCCCGAAGACGAAGAGTTACCCCCTCCCAAGAGGGATTGTAGGCTAACCGAAAAGTATCAGGCAGAGCTTTCTCCCATGAATCTATAAGCGCAGAAAGCCGACTCTCAGATATACCCGTAGTCCGAACGAGGTACTGCTTAGGCGGACGAAGCGGAAAGCGCTCCTGCAGCTTCGGCTTGATAGATGCATACCAGATGGCCCGTAGTTCAGAGGGAGGACCCGGTAGAGCCCATACCATCTGCGAATCCCGCTCCCAACACAACGCCGGAGCCAAACCAATCGGATTGACGAACGCTTTTCCACGCTCTGGAACAAGAGCATATCGCTCTAAATACGGCAGAGAAGAAATCCCTCGAGCATGCAACTGCTTTTGAAGGTGAGCCAGCATCTCCTCCGATAGCACAAGACTATCCCGTAGCACTTCTGCCCATAGAACAGCCGTGAGGTCATCGCTTGTGTGTCCAAGCCCTCCAGAGGACAAGATAAGAGCCACTCCGCTTGCCAGCATCTCTTGCATGACAGCCCGAAGCTGAACCTTGTCATCCGGCACCATCTGAATATCTCTCACAAAAAAGCCCAAATCTGTAAGCTCAGCAGCCAAAAACCTTCCATTTTGGTCTGCGATGCGCCCTTCTGTCAGCTCACTGCCGATGAGCAGAATCCTGGTCTCTAACATGGTCGCCAATAATACGAGTTCCGCCCCAGCTTCGGTCTCTACAACGCCGACCTGAAGTCATAGCCCCCATCCGCTCAGCAGCAACCCTCCTACTTTTGATGGGTGCGGATTGCCATCGTAGGTTCAGCTTATCCCTTTCGGGGAGGATTGGCTGCTTTCAATGAACGCTTAGCCCGAGAGTTCATGAGCTTAGGACATGAGGTTCGGTTATATACTTTTACCGTCCAGTACCCTACATGGCTATTCCCAGGCAAGACTCAACTTCGCTCTGGCCCTCCCCCAGCAGACTTAGACATTCAGCGTACTCTACACTCTATAGAACCTCTCTCATGGTGGAGAACGGGACGCCAGCTTCAGCACTGGGAGCCTGATTTAGTTATCGCTAAGTTTTGGCTGCCTGTGATGGGGTTAAGCTTAGGCAGTGTTCTCTACTTAGCTCCTAAGACAGCCCGAAGGCTCGCTATCTTAGATAATGTTATTCCCCACGAAAGACGACCCGGAGATAAGGCTTTTACTCGCTATTTCATCCGTGCGGTAGATGGGGCCGTAGCTATGACGGCGGCTGTTGCGGAGGAATGGAAGCGTTTGACCCAAAAACCGCTGCGTCTTCTATTTCATCCGATATACGACCACTATGGCCCCGCTGTATCCAAGCAGGAAGCCTGCGATGCGCTTGGATTAAATCCTGCTTACCGCTACCTTCTCTTCTTTGGACTCATCCGAGCCTATAAGGGGCTGGACCTTCTGCTGGAGGCTTGGCTCGCCCAGCGATTGTATCGCTTCACGGATGTCAAGATTTTGATTGCAGGCGAGCTCTACGAACCTTACGACAAGTATCGTCCGCTTTTAGAGTCTCCGAGAGCCAAGGAAACAGTACTATTTCATGAGGGGTTTGTTCCCGACGAACAGGTCAAATACTACTTCTGTGCCGCCGATGCGGTCATCCAACCCTACCGAAGCGCCACCCAAAGCGGCGTAACGCAGATAGCCTACTACTTCGAGAAGCCGATGATAGTTACGCGGGTGGGAGGACTCTCGGAGATGGTAACCGATGGAGAAACTGGATTTTGCTGCGAGCCGGATAGCGAATCTTTAGCTGAAGCTATAGAACGGCTCTTGGAGACACCTTCTGAACGGTTTGTGCAGGGCCTGAGAGCGGGTAAGGCTAAATACAGTTGGCGCACCTTCGCAGAGCAGATTGTAAGTTTTGGGAAAGGTATTTGAGGGGGGGGGCGGGGGGGGCCGCTTGCGCCCCCCCCCGCCCCCCCCTCAAAAAAAACCACCATCCCAACTCAAAACCCCATCCTCGCTTATCGCTCTTCCACCGGTAAAGTCCTGCGTCGAGTCGGTTTCTGCTTCTCAGAAGGAGCGGATATAGGCGAGGGCTGTTGTAAGCTCCTCCCCGCAGGCTTCCATGAGAAACGGGGGTTCTCAGCTGTACCAGTTATCAGAATAGCCAACCGCAACCGATCCCCTTCGCTTTCCTGAATATATTCCGCCACGCGCTGGGTACTCTTATCCAAGACAATCCGAGGCACCTCTACCAAAAGGTCATAATACAAATCCCCCTGAAGGGTATGCGCCCCAGCGATACGCATCCACCAGCGATTCGCCCGAACCCATGTGGTGTCCGTGCGGAGCACCCCTTCTTGGAGAGACAGGCCAGTTTCCACTCGGCCCACTTCTATACGGCGAAAGTCAGTCAGAGGCACTAAGGAGAAGAGTTCATATGTATAAGGGCTCTCTACCACTATGACGTTTTGGAGTGAAAGGCTTAGGCGGCCTGCGGCTTCTGCCCATGCAAGCCTGTCCCCGCGAAAAGGCAGTGAAACCTGAAAGTGACCATTAGCTATACCCCTTATATGCCGAAGAAGCGGGAAAAGAGTATCCAACTGAGGCAGCTGTCTGTGTAGGTAGGCGAGGTCTATCTGACTGAAATCACCTTCCCCTTCTATTCGGGCGGGAGAGTAGAGCCCCTCCAATCTTATCTCTCCTCCACCCACACCCCTCAGATGCAACCCTTTCATTTGGAGAGCGTTGCCCTCTTTCACGAGCCGAGCCCGAATAGGGCCTAAGACTACATTCCCCCACCGAAAGGTATCCACTCGGACAGACAGATCGCCCCCCCATTCAAAATAAGAGCGGCTCTGAGTCGTGTCAGGGGCATAAGCGAGAGACGATACATATACATCTCCTGTGACATAAGCTGGGGGAGCTGCACTATCCCAGAGGCGAGCGTAAGATTCTACACTCAGGGTTGAGGCTTTTAGGGTCATCTGACCGTACCGCCCATCTAAGTCTGTAAGCACTATTCGCTCTGGAGAAAGCTTAAAGGAGACGAACTTGATTTGAGCTTCTCTGAGGCTGGCTTCGCTAAGCTGCCCCTCGCCTGAGAGAAGCCATTTTTGCCCCAGGCGACGAATGGAACCCTTAGCATAAAGGAGGCCTGAGAGGGAATCTATTTGAGAACGGTACCATTGGCTCAAGAGAGTGAGATTGAGGCGAGTGTGGAAAGAAGCTGAAAGCTCCTCCGAATAGAAGCCATATCTACCCCGTAGATACACTGTATCGGCATCTCCCCCGATAAAGCACAAGGTGTCTATGTCCAGGGCGCTTTTTCGAGGTAGGCCAGGATCCCAGTGCAGCCGCCCCTTCGCATAAAGAGCATGGCAAATATAGCCCTCGGCCGAAAAGGGCTTATCGGTACGAAGCTCGGCTTTGAGGTAGAGGCGGGGCAGCTTGCCTTTACCTACAGGACCTAAAATTTCCCCCTCCCCCTTGAGAGCTCCACTTAACTGACTCAGCCAGGGAGAAGCCTCCTGCCATAGAGCCTTGACTCTATCCATGTCTATGTCTAAGCTTCGGACTCGCAGAGATAGCTCCGGACGCAAGCCGCTTAGCTTGATGCCCCCTTCCACCCTCATGAGAACGCCTGCCACACCTACCCGAATCGGAGAAAATAAGAGCCACCCTTCTTCATGGGTGATTTCTCCCCCCAGCCGAAAGGGTTGATCATAAAGCCACTTTTTCTTTCGGTAGGTAAAGCGCTCCACTTGGCCTTCTGCTGTTCCCTGAATGTAGAGTTTATCACCCTGACCCTCAATAGAGCTGCCTAAGGAGGAGACTACGAGATACAACCTGAAATCAGCTTGGTCATCCCGATAGATAAAACGGCCATGCTGTACCCATACTCGTTCTAAGGCCCAAGGGGATGGTTCATCGGCGGGCCGCTCTGGCGTCTGGAAAACCTGTTCCCATGCTGTCCGCCCCGCCTTGTCATAGACCAGCCAAACGGTCGGCTCCTCTAAAGTGAGGGCTTGGATGCGGTAGTTCTCCCTAAAGAGAGCCTGCCAGAGGTTGAGGTGCAGTTCCGCCCTTTTAGCTATGAAGAGCGTATCCCCGCCCTTGGTCTGGAGGGTAAAGTCCCGCAATCGCAACCCTAAATCAGGAAGAGCTCGCAAAGAACCAACCTCTACAGCCGTGAGCTGAATCTTAGCTGAGAACGAGCGCCCCAGTTCCTTGATAACCCAGGTTAGCAGCTTCTCTTTGGAGACATAGATGAGGGTCAAAATAACACCCAGAACCATACCCAATCCCAAGACAGCCCCCCCTATAAACCGCAGGACGTGTCTCATGGAGACAATGAATCAGGCGGAGTCCAAGCTGGGGAACGCAGACATACCCGTTCAGGAAGGATTGTCTCCACCGAGTCGGGGGAGAGGTAGTTTTGCTGAACCAAATAGTGAGTTATTTTCTGGAAATGAGCCTTGAAGCTAGGTAAAACACATCCGGTTTGACGATCTATGAAGTACCGATACGCTTTCGGGCTCGGAAGGATCATACCTAAAAATATAGCCTCAGGTATGGTAAGGTCGTGTGGCTCTTTCCCAAAGTAAAAGCGCGAGGCTTCCGTCAGGCCATAGACTTCAGGCCCCCATTCGATTATGTTGAGGTAAAGTTCAGCAATACGCTGTTTAGATAGAAGGCGGAATCGTTCTATGATAGCTGTAAGGAGAATCTCCTCCACTTTTCGGGCGATAGTCTTCTCTCGCGTAAGGAGAAGGTTACGGACGAGCTGCATCGTGATGGTACCCGCCCCCCGCCGAAAACACCGGCAGCGCCAGTTCTCCAGCATCGCTTTGAGAAAATGAGCTTTCTGAAAGCCCTGGTGATAGAAAAATAAGCCATCTTCGCTATGCAGCACCGCCTGTAGAACATAGGGGGTAATCTGATTATAGCTCAGGAAGGTGGGGGATTCGGGGCTTATGTTCAAACGGCGTTCAGAACCATGAGGCTGATATACAAAGGCTTCTTGAAGGGTAAAAGGGGTACGATCCCCCTCCCATCGCCGTATGCTAAACCGTTCAGGTTGCCAATCCACCTCAAGCAGTAGGGTATCTGTTAGACGAGTATCGTATCGCAGCATAACTGAGAGGGCTGATATCCCGGCTATGTCCGCCCGATTAATGCATGTCAGAAACCCCTCTGGAAAAGCCCGAATATAGGCTTCGTGAGGCTGTTTAGGGATCTCTAAGCGAAGTTCCCAAGCCTGATCGGAGAGAGCACCCTTTGCAGATAGATACGCCCTCAGAGGAAGGTCAAGAAGCTCTCCTTTTACCTCAAAAGTATCAGCCATCCAGTTCATTGCGAGCCGAAAGCCTGCAGCTGCATACCATAGAGGACGACTGGCAAGTCGCCAGTGATAAAATCGCAGCGCCTTTGTATGGATTTCGGCTGATAGCTTGGTATTTTGTATAAAAAGAGACCCTACAAGGGTATCCCATTTTACGAAAGCACCCGACTGAGCTGCCAGACTACTACGCCCACAGCGAAACACAACGCTATCTCCATGCAGATAGGCAAAGACGGATTGGAATAAGGTATCTCGGCGAACATAAACTATACATGAATCACCCCTCTTGTGCAATGAGAATCGCATGCCATGAGGTAGGGCCAAATCTTCCCAGTAAAGGGTATCCATCTGGTTCAGAAGGCGCCTGAGATGTAAGATTGAAGGAAGGGCAAAGGGATGCGGTTTAGGATTGGCTGTCTCATATAAGGAAAGGGGGGAAGGCTCGGATAAAAGTACTCTACCCGCTGAGGCTCGGCAAACCCAGTTCGGAAAAAAGCGCACTCTTAGAGTGTCAGCCGTAACGGCCCATCTGTGCTTTTCCACCCTAAACCCGTAGAAGGTTATCTCCTGGAGCTTGTCCCATTCAGCGAGGTTGTATCGCACCTTGTCTATACCGTATCCAGACCCCAAAAGGTATATTAAGAGAGGTAGAACCTCCAGCCGAAATACCCACAATAGCCCGATGCTACTACTCAGAAACACACCTATAGCGAGGGTCCATATGTGCCACCGCTTCATTTCCAAAGGAGACCCAGAGGACCCACCAGCTGATGCCGAGCACCGCAAGCCTGTCGGAGAGCTTCCCAGCCAGCATACATGTCCGCACTCCAAAAGATATCATCACAGATCAACAAGCCGCCCGAGCGAAGCTGCCCACACACCAAAGTGCCGTATTGATAAAGCGCCGCTCCCCGATGATCTCCATCTATATAAACTATATCCCATGGCCCTGCCAAACGTGGGAGCACTTGATCAAAGAGGCCGACGTGAAGCTGAGGCTGGATGCCCAAGAGGCGGAAATGCCGGCGAGCTTGTGTGGCAAGAGTTGGAGACGCTTCTATGGTGTGAATCTCCGCTTGGGGTGCTGCTGCAGCTAAATACATTGTCCCGAAACCTAAGTGAGTCCCAAGCTCTAATATCCGCTTCGGCGATACGGATCGCACGAGCTCATAAAGCAACCTTCCTTTCCATGGAGGGGTGGCTCCCCGAACCACAAGCTGGGAAAGCGAATAAGAACGAAGTTCACCTATCGCCCGAGCCTTAGCACCAAACAACTCTACCTGTAAGGTCCATTTATCTGCCCTCCGCAGACGACGGTATAAGTCAAATATACTCTGGAGAGCAGGAGAAGCTCTTTTCCGTTGCCAGAACCACCAATAGGCAAGGCGAATGCCCGCCCGACCTATTGCAAGTTCCATACAGTATAGCGTAGGTAAGAGGTAAGGTGAAAGTGGCGAGCCAAGGTTTGGCTATCTTGATAGAGAACCCGATCCCAAGCTGAACTGAGGTCCCAGGATACTTGCAAGCCTACCCCCCAGCGGTTCATGAATAGGCGTTCTATACCAGCCTGCAAGTGGAGCTGAGAGCGGTTGAAGTAGTCAGCAAAGCGATAGACTTGAGCGGAGTCTGGACGACTTCTAACTTGAAGCAGAAAGGAGGCACTGAGCCCTCCCCAGACCCACCAACCCGTCGTATCTATCCGAGCTCCCCAACGAATCGGCACCGTAGCGGCAAAGAAGGTCTCGCGCCGTCCCCCTACTCCGACTTCGTACCAGCGTCCCATGCCCCCTGACTCAATGAATCGGTCTCGCCGATACAAGTACCGAAGGGTGAAGCCACCGTAAGCATGAGGCCCGACGCGACGGATTTCACCTCCCCGTCGATTCCACACACCCACCCAAAACCGCTCTCGAGGCACCGGTATTCGGTGAGTCAAGCCTACTCCTCCATCCAACCCCAAAGCAACCTGAACCCAAACAATAAGGCCAAACCCCAGCATCCCTCAAAGATACAGCCCCCATGCTTTTCGTAGATTTGCCGGGTGCGATATACAAATCTTCTGGTAGCCCTCCTCCTGGCCAGCGCCTGCATGCCCTCTCCTCAAGAAGAGATTACTTTGACCTCCTCTACCCCCCGATATGCGGCTGCAACGACCTCTTCAGCTATCATAGATACACTGGCTGCTGGGCTCAGCGTCTATCGCCTTACCCAGAAAGGCAACTGGCTTCTTGTGTGTTATAGGGGAGTGAAGGGGTGGATTCCTGCCGATGCCTCAATCAGTACCGATTACGTAGAAGGAACCCCTTCAGAAGAAAGCTTAATAGCTCAGGCTCCAGATGACTCGGTTACTATAGCAGTGGAAGAGGGAGACAAGCGAACTACTATTCTCCTCTCACAACTCTCTCCTTGGTTTGTGCCCGATGACTCCCTGTATGCAGGATTCTACGAAGGGCTGCCAGGCGAAGAGGTCGGCTTAGTCATCGTGAATATCTACCCCACCGCCATAAGTCTCTCGGTCAAAGTTTCTTACATAGACCCCGAAGCTCTGGAACCTCGCGAGGAGGAGTACATTTTTACATCCGAAGTGCGCCGTGAAGGCAACCTTCTCAAGATAGACAGCGATGAATCACCTTTTCGGAAAGCTGAGTTCATCCGCAAGGAAGGCTTGAGAGGACTGCTCATCCAACAGAAAGATAGATATGCTGTATTGTGGAAGCGCCGTTTCTGAGGTATGTACAAAGTCGCCCTGCTGGGTCGCACCAATGTAGGTAAATCCAGCTTATTCAATCGCCTTATAGGCCGGCGCCAAGCCATTGTAGAGGACACACCCGGTGTAACCCGAGACCGCCATTACGCCATACTTGACTCAGAGGGAAAGCGTATCCTACTGATAGATACGGGAGGGTTCTTTGGGGAAGAACAGGGTCTGGAAGCTCAAATAGCGCAGCAAGTTCGCTTTGCTGTGGAGGAAGCTGACTTGCTCTTATGGGTCGTGGATGCTTCGGTAGGCTTAGTTCCAGCGGATGAGGAGTTTGGCGTTTGGCTGCGACGCCACCGAAGCCCCTATCAACCGCTCTGGCTTATCGTCAATAAAGCAGACAACCCCCTGCGCGCTCAGGTAGCTTTAGAATTTCACCGACTGGGGGTAGAGCCCATCTACACGGTGTCAGCGGCCACTGGGCATGGCATCCCAACCCTCAAAGAAGCCCTCTTCACTCACGCCAAGACCCCGGCTGAACCCCTAAGAGACTATCCACGCTTTGCCTTGATTGGACGGCCGAATGTCGGCAAGTCTAGCCTCCTCAATGCCCTTCTCCAGGCTCCACGGGCTATCGTAAGCGATATACCCGGAACGACCCGCGATAGCCTCTATGAACTGACCGAGTGGAATCAACGGCAGTTTTACTGGGTAGATACGGCAGGGTTGAGGAGGAAATCTAAAATCCCAGCTTTGTCACTGGAGCGATACGCAGCCCTGAGAAGTTTGGAGGCGCTGACAATTGCTGATGTGGTCTTGCTCGTTATAGATGCAACCGAAGCTCTTACGGCTCAGGATATGACGCTCCTTCGGCGAGCTGAAGAGCTTGGTCGGGGTATGGTGCTCCTTTTGAATAAGTCTGACCTTCTCAAGCAGGCTGAGCGGGAGCGCCTCCTGAGTTGGGCCCAAGCTAAGGTGCGTCCCTTAGACCCTGTGCCTATACTCCTTGTATCGGCTCTCACGGGACGAGGCGTAGAGGAGATCCCCGCTGCCGCCTTTCAGGTATATGATGCGGGACGACAGGAACTTACCACTCGGCAGCTCAACGACTTTCTCTTACCCATCCTTCGCCAGTACCCTCACCCCCTGACGGGGTCCGTGCAACCCTCTGTACGATTCATTCAGCAGGTCGGCACGTCTCCTCCGCGATTTCTCCTTCGGGTAAGACACGCCGATAAACTCCGCCAGGCTTACCTACACTTCGTAGAAAAGCAAATCCGAAAGATTTTTCCCTTTGCAGGGTGGCGACTACAGTTTCAGCTCAGAGAAGCGGAATAACTGTACGCTGGCGACGACTCAGTACCCCGTAGAGCCAAATCTTTGGATAGGACTTGCCTGATACGAGCACACCCCGAATACACCAACCAGGCACTTGACGATGCACTCAAGTTTATCTATCGGAAAAAGCTCCTTACCCATAGGAGCTCATGAGAGAAAATACCAAGCTGGAGCCACCCAAATCAGCGAATCTACCCGATCCCAGATACCTCCATGCCCAGGTAGTAGGCGCCCCGAATCTTTGAGCTGATGAACCCTTTTCCATACCGACTGGTAGGCATCCCCTATGAAAGCGAGGAGACTCACGCCCCCCCCTACTAAAAAAGGCGGTACTTCTTCCAATCCCCCTACCCAAGGCACAGCGAAATGCCCCCAGATCGCCGAAGCTATAACCGAAATACCTAAGCCTTCCACGGTTTTGTTAGGGCTAATCTGAGGCAAAATGCGCCTGCGTCCCATCCAGCGCCCTCCAAAGTAGGCTGCGGTATCCGCCATCCACACCAGCGACAAAAAGGCTAGAGTACGCCCAAATGAATAAGGCTCATAAAGCAACCACCCTACCGAACCCCATCCAACCCCCATTCCCACTAAGCCATATAGAGACTGCTGAAACCAGCGATGGACTGTTTGAGGCTCTCTTTGGCGCAAACCCCACAAAGCCAGAAGGACAAAACTCAATACAGTTCCCTTGACCAGTTCTGGTAGAAACGGACTACCCCATAAAGCCAAAATGGGAATAGACAGGAAAATGCGCTGCGGGAGAGATAAATGTTCGCCTCGCATCCACTCATCCAGTAAAAGTAAGCCTATTAGGAGCCACGCAATAAGAAGGCCTACCTTTCCAGCCCAGTACAAAAACGAAAGAAGTAAGGCCCCAGCTACGACAGCCGTTCCAATGCGCCTAAGCACGACGGAGACGACGGTAAAGCCAAAAGCCAGTCCCCCCTGCAATACCAGCCCCTAATAAGGCTATCCATAAAGGGGGTCGATAAGTAGAGTCTATCCACTCTGGATGGCCCAAGAAGTGCATGCCAAGGTAAGCCAGAATCGTGGCATAAGCGTTATTGAGGAAATGAGCCCACATGGCAGGGGCTAACCGACCCGTCCAGAGAGTGAGATACCCCATCACAGCTCCTAAAATAAAACGGGGCACCAAGCCATACACTTGAAAATGAATGGCACTAAATATGAAAGCAGCAAGCCAGACCGCTAAATGCGGATTCATTAGGCGGGCGAGCTGCGTCTGAAGGGCACCCCGAAAAAATAGCTCCTCCGCTATGGCTGGCGCTACCGCCATCGTAAGGAGCAGAAAGGCCAAACTCGCATACTGGATAAGAGCACGCATCAAGGTCTCTATCTGAGCTTCTTGAGCCTCCAAAATCCGCTCCCAGCGCTTCAAAGAAGCTGGTAACTCAAAACTCTCAGCGTCTAATCCCAGCCAAGGCAAAAGCAGGAATAACCCCGCCATAAAGCCCGCTATACCAAGATAAATAGTCATATCCCCGCCCAAACCTTTGAATAAACGCCAGTTTTCCCCTCGCCCCATCAGCATGAAGTATAGCAAGCCCGCTCCGCCGAAGCTAATAAGTAAAGTGAGAGCGTTACCACCTGCGGTACGATGAGCCGTTCCTTGATCTGAAACAGGTACAGGTGTAAGTCCCAAACTACTCAGCAGAATGCCCGAAGCGATCACAGCCAGGCCAAGGAGCCCCAAGAGAGCTGCTAAGCGCAGAAACTCCCGCATGTTCAAAGGTACCTCTACCTTTGCAATGTGGAGCTTCGAGAAATCTACCACAGCTTTCCCTCCCTCAGTGGGAGGGTACATGCTCTTCAAGGCGTCTCAGCTGAGCTGCCCTCGAAAGGTATCGTGGGTCTTTTAGGTCCAAACGGCTCTGGAAAAACTACCCTACTGCGAATCATCATGGGTATAATCTCACCTGAATCTGGGGAGATTTGGTACAAAGGACAACCCTTATCCAAGACGATGCGCCTACGCTTCGGCTACATGCCCGAAGAACGAGGATTATACCCTAAGATGACAGCCCGCAGTCAACTCTTCTATCTCCTGAGACTCAGAGGCATGAGTCCCTCTACCGTCTCAGATAAGATCGCCTACTGGGTGAAACGATTAGAGATGCCTTGGATAGACCGGCCTGCACGCAGCCTCTCCAAGGGCATGCAGCAAAAAGTCCAGCTGGTCTTAGCTTTAGAAGGGGATCCACCGGTACTTCTCTTGGATGAACCGTTTTCAGGCCTAGACCCCATCGTCTCCACTGACATAGAGGCTTTACTGCGCGAAAAAGCCCAAAAAGACACCCTGATTATCCTTTCTACCCATCGCTTAGAACAGGTGGATCACTTGTGCGATTATGTTCTGCTGATTCATAAAGGACGCCTCGTACTGGCTGGGGAAACCGACGCAATCCGGCGACGCTTTTGGAGCCACACCTACGAAATAGAGATAGATCGCCTCTTAGAGCAAATTCAACTGCCCGAGGGAGTCAAAGTAGCTGAAGTGAAAATGAACCGCATCTACCTCACTCTATCTGAAAATCTATCGGGACAAACGCTCTTAGAAGCTCTGCTTCCCCAAGCCGAAATACGATTCTTTGCTCAAAAGCTCCCCACTATCCGAGATATCTTCCTCCAAGTCGTCGGCGAGGCATGAGAGCTATCGGTCTCGTCTTCATGCGGGAACTGCTAATTAGGCTAAGGGACTGGCGATTCTGGATAGGAGTCCTTAGTCTGCCCCTCTTGATGATCATTGTAGGGGTCATCATCGCATTACTTCGGAAAACGCGCACTCCTACTCAAATCTATTTGGCAGGTGAAGCGGAAAGCCTATCTCTATCCAACACAAGCCGCTTTCAGTTTGTCGTAGCTCCTCCTCTGCCTTTAGACTCCCTAAAAGCCCATTTGCAGAAAGGACAAGGTCTCTTGACTTACAGGGCAGGCACTCCCGTCGCAGAACTCTACTCCCGAGAATCCTTTCCAGCTTCTGATTTAGAAAACTTAGAGCAGCTCCTACACGACGCCATCCTCAGGAAGAAGCTTGCAGAGGCAGGGCTGACCGCTGAACAAACCGCTACTCTACTTACCCCCCCTTCGCTGCGAACTTTCATTCTATCTGAAAAAGGTCAAGTGTCCCGATCAGCCGGCCTGGTTAGCTTGCTAAGTGCAGCCTTGCGATTTATCCTGTTGATCATCATCCTAAGCACCGGGTGGCAGGTACTCCTGAGCGTCTTAGAGGAAAAAACAAACCGATTAGCAGAGTATCTGCTGATTTATATCTCTCCCACTGAGCTTTTGACAGGAAAGCTTTTGGCTGGCGTAGCTCTTGCACTCCTTCAAGGAGGGATTTGGTTGGGGTTTGCAGCGGGTATTATAGGGCTGCTACCTATCAAGCCGCCTTTGTTACCTATAGCTAAGCTGCCTTGGGGGTGGATAGCCGTATATGTAGCTGGAGGTATTTTGCTCTATACGTTGTTATACGCAGCGGCTGGCGCCTCTTCAGACTCTGTAACCGAGCTGTCTAGCTTTGCCCAATCTCTGCATTGGCCTCTTATTCTTAGCTTTATTCTCGTCAGCATCTCCAATTTGCAGTCGGGCGATCCCTTCAGCTTATTTCTGAGCCACTTCCCTCTGACCTCCCCCTTAGCCATGCCCCTGCGATTGGTGGAAGGGACGGTGGGATGGGGGGAAAGAATCCTATCAGCGGTGATTTTGTGGGGTTCGGTCTGGGCTGCCCGCTTTATGGCTGCACGCCTCTATCGGCATGCCCTGCTTCTCTACGGACAGAAGCTAAGTTGGAAAGCTATCTGGAAGTTTATTCGCAGCCCATAAGGCTACAGGCAGACACTAAGCTAAAGAAGCTGTCCAACTTTGGATGAGTAAAAATCCACGACCCTCCCAGCGGTTGAGTTAGGCCGCGTACATCTATGGAACTTTGGGAGGTCAACCTCTGCTCATGATAAGGCCGATAGGTATTTATTATCTTTGCCTTATGCGGACCTCTGTCGCACTTCTCAGCCTATCCCTTCTCTGGGCTCAGATCACTTTTGAGAAGTCTGAGTACGACTTTGGCGAAGTGATAGAAGGACCTCCCGCCGTTCACACCTTTATCTTTAAAAACATAGGCTCTAAGCCTGTCAAGCTCACATCCGTGAAAGCCTCCTGCGGCTGTACCACCCCCAACTGGACTCAGGAAGCTGTCCCACCCGGCGGCACTGGACAAATCCAGGTGTCCTACGATACCAAGGGGCGCCCTGGTAACTTTATCAAGACAGTTACCGTCCAGCATGATGCAGACGATAAACCGGTTATCCTCACTATCAAGGGAGTCGTCAAGTCATCTAACCAGCCGCTGGACAAATACGCCGAAGTAGACGCCAACCTCGCTTGGACAAAACGACGGGAGAGTTTCGGTCATGTAAAATCAGATCAAACCCCCAGTGTATCGTTTGAAGTGAAAAACATCGGTCAAGTGCCCGTGGAGTTCGTAGAGGGGATTGACTTAAAACCTATGTTCAAGCTGACCTTTTCTCCGAAGACCTTGGCGCCTGGCCAAGAAGGCAAGGTTATCGTTACGCTGGACGGGAAAGCGGCGAGAGCCGCCGGCTGGAAAAACCAGACGGGCTTCTATGAAAACATCCGCATTCGTACCACAGACCCCATCAGCTCGGAGAAACAGCTTGTGGTGAATGGGAGCTTTGAAATAGTCTATACCCCTGAGGAACTGGCTAAGGCGCCTAAAGCCGTCTTTCCAGTCATAGAGTTTGATGGAGGGGAGGTTTTAGAAGGTCAAATGGTAGAGTACCGATTCGTCCTACGAAATGAAGGTAAAAGCGACCTCATCATAGAAAGCGTTAAAGCCTCATGCGGCTGTACAGCCGTGGAACCGGCTGAGAAAGTCCTAAAGCCTGGAGCGAGCACGGCGATCGTAGCAAAGTTTGATTCCCGAGGACGGACTGGACCTCAACATAAAACGATCACGGTAGAGACGAATGACCCTCAGAATGGACGGGCTGTTCTACATCTGAAAGCTCATGTCATATCGGCCTCGGGCTTCGGATTAGGCGGGACTGCCCCCACAAATGGAGTAGGATACTGAGAGCTATGTGGGATGTTATTATTGTAGGCGCAGGTCCTTCAGGCCTGGCTGGAATACGAAAGCTCCGAGAGGCGGGCCTTTCTGTTCTCGCTCTTGAGAAGCGTCATGATGTGGGAGGCGTTTGGCTTTATGAGGACGATCCGGAAGGGCATTCCAGCGCCTATCAAACCCTTACGATGATTACATCCAAGGTTTGCTCTCAGTTTGAGGGGTTTCCTTTTCCTAAGGAATGGCCTGACTATGTCCCTTACTATTTAGCTCAAGCGTACCTGCGCCGATACGCCGAGCACTTTCGGCTCATAGACCACATACGCTTTCATACAGAGGTACAGAGAGCCACACCTACCTCTGAGGGCTGGGAGGTTACTACCTCAGCGGGTGAGACTTTTCACTGCCGTTATCTCGTTGCAGCTTCGGGGCATCACTGGAAGCCCTATTTGCCTTCCTATCCCGGCACTTTTGAGGGCGAAAGCTACCACTCCCACGCCTACAAACGGCCTATTCAACTGAGGGATCGGCGCGTATTAGTAGTAGGGGTAGGCAATTCTGGAGCCGATATTGCTGTAGATGCCGTCCGTGTAGCTCGCTCTGTAGATATCTCTACTCGGCGAGGTTACCATATCCTACCTAAGTTTGCTTTCTTTGGGCTGCCGACGGACGAGCTGTATCGCCGCGCCCTCGCTCCGCTGCCCAAGCCAATGCGGCGCTTTTTCTCTAATCTCACCTTGCGAATCATGGTCGGCCCTCTGGAACGGTATGGCATGCCTAAGCCTACTCACCCCCTCTTTTACACCCATCCCCTCATGAATAGCGAACTACTCTACCACCTGCGTCATGGAAAAGTACGCATACGAGCCGGTATAGACAGACTGGAGGGAAATCGGGTTTATTTCACCGACGGTAGCTGGGGAGAATACGACACGATCGTATGGGCTACGGGCTATGAAGTTGATTTTCCTTACTTGCCCTCGGCGGTAATCCCCACTTATGAAAAAGCTGAGCGCATCTATCTTCATATTTTTCACTTAGATGAACCCCGTCTGTTTTACTTAGGGCTGATACAACCCAACGGCTGCATATGGAACCTCTCAGAAAAGCAAGCAGCTCTGGTAGCTCGATATATCACCGGAGCCTATCGTTTGCCCCCTGATGTAGAATCTCAAACAAAGCGCTACTGGCAAGAGCATAGGCAGCGCTTTGCTGACAGCCCTCGCCACGTCTGGGAGGTAGAATGGTATGAATACGCCGATACTTTAGACAAACTCATTCGCAAGCATCCCCTTCCTCGGGCTCTGCACCAGGCATCAGCCTATGCCTAAGATACTGCTTACTGGAGCGGCAGGAGGCATCGGTCAAGCCACCGCTCAGCTTCTCTGGATGAAAGGCTTCTCTTTGATTCTAACCGATGCCTCTGAGTCGGCTCTGCATAAGGCTTTCCCGCACCTGCCGGAAGGCTCCATTGCAGACACTTTGAATGTAACTGAGCTTTCCGCTTGGGAGGCTATCGTCCAGCGTTATCCCGATACGGATATCCTGATTCAGTTGGCAGGCATTATGCGTGCTGGCACCTTCATAGAGCAGCCCTTAGAGGAATGGCACATTCAACAAAGTGTCAATCTAACGGGGGTGATCTATGGCTCTCATGTGTGGGGGCGACATTTTGCGCAAAGAGGGTATGGACACATCATTAACATGGCTTCTATGGCCGGGGTAGCTCCTGTGCCAGGTATTGTGGGATATACAGCTACAAAATTTGCTGTGAGGGGTTTCAGCCTGGCCCTGGATATGGAACTGCGTCCTAAGGGTGTGCCTGTTACAGTGATTTGTCCCGGGCCGGTGGCTACCCCACTCATCTTTAACGAGCTACCCAAGCCTGAAAGCGTTTATACCCTTGCAGCAGGGGGCCTGCTATCGCCAGATGCCGTAGCCCATGCGGTATGGCGAGCGATTCAGCGTCGTCCCCGTGAAATCCTACTACCGATGAATAAGGCGATTGCAGCGCGATTGGTATCGCTTTTCCCGAGCGTATTGGGGTGGGCGCCCCGTTTCCTTGAGCCGGGAGCAGCCAAACGCCGCCATCAATACCTTCAACAAAATTTCCAAAGTCTATCGGGTTAAGTCAAAATAGCCTTTACGGCTCTCGGGGCTTAGCATTAGGAAAGAGCTGGGATCGCCGTTTTTTGAGTAAATAACGCCGAATGATTTGCGAAAAAGCCGGCTTGAAAAGCTGGATATTTTTAGTTTAGGGTGAGCCGAACTAATGATACGGCCCGAGATCGGATGCAGAAAAGGAGTTTTTGATTTGAAGTTGGGGGGGTGCGCCAGCGCCACAGGCGCTGGCGCACCCCCCCAACCCATCCCACCAGCAACCCAATGACAAGACGACGCCTATAATACGCCGCTAACACCCGCAAGCCCCAACCCAACCAGCAGCAGTCTCTACCGGCCAAAAACCCCGCCAAACATAGCCTTCATTCCCACCCTATTTTTCGGGAAGATAGTGAAGCCTCACTCGTCTATCAGGAGTTAAGAACCGCTCTATCACTTCTTGTAAGTCGCCTACGCTCAACGCCTCGTAGGGAGTTAGCGGGTCCTCGTACCATTCTGGATGCCCTGCAAGAACAGCATGAACAAGCGCTGAGGCACGACCTAAGGCTTTCTCTCGCTCTCGATGAAGGGCTAAGTATCTGAGAGGACGATACAAACTCAGAGCCTCAGTTAGGTCTGCTTGGAGAAGGTCTTGCATCGCTTTCTCCAGCTCCGCTTCGTAGGTTTCAACAGACACCCTCGGAGAGAGGTAGGCCTCCACGACCCACAGACCCCCCTGATGCATAGACCAGACAAAAGAACTGAGCCGAGAAGCCAAGCCCTTATCGTATACAAGCCGCTTTGTGAGGAAGCCGCTGCGGCTCTCACCTAAAAAGTCATCCAGCAAGTCCATCGCCTGCGTGGTAGGTGCGGCGAGAGGAGGGAGACGATAAGCCCAAAAGACCGCTACTTGAGGAAAGGCCCCCTTTCGTACAGTCAGACTCTCTCGGATAGGCACTGTATCAGCGGAGGGAACGGTAGGGGCGAGCTCCCCCTCCTTTTGCCGTTCATAGAGCAAACGAATGTAGGCGCTCAAGTCTTCTTCTATGCCCCCTCCAGCTACGCATAGCACTGCATTAGGCGGGATGTAAAATCGCTCATAGAAGCTGCGTAAGGCCTCCTCGGGCAGAGTTAAAACCTGTTCTGGCGACTCCCCTATAACCATCGTCCCATAGGGGTGATCGGGAAAAGCCATGCGAGTGAGATGAAAAAACCGATCCGCATAGGGGGGGTTTAGGTAGCGCTGACGAAATTCCTCGGCTACGACTTGACGCTGTATAGCGATTTTCTCGGGGGTCAGCTTGAGGTCAAAGAGGCGAGCTGCCTCTAACTCAAGGGCTAACTTCACCTGATCCTTTGGGACCCGAGCGTAATACACGGTATAATCCTGACCCGTGTAAGCGTTGGTACTCCCTCCCACAGACTGAATCTTCTGGTCGTAGCGGATATCCTCGTCTTCAAAGAGGAGATGTTCCAGAAGGTGAGCCGTGCCGGGAGCATAGGAGGGGTCGTAAGCCGCTCCAACCTTGTATCCTAAAACAACCGCCGTGAAGGGCGTGTCGCTCGGCAGGAAATAAACCGAAAGCCCATTAGCGAGCGTCCAAGGCCTCATGGACTCACGCCAAACCGCTCTAAGAGACGCTCTAAATCCTCTGGTGAAGTATAACGAATCCGCAGTTCACCGCTTCCATCACGCTTTGCCTTTATTTCCACGGGGGCGTGGAGATGGTAAGTGAGCTTTTTCGCTATATCTGCGAGATGAATCTCTATCATAGAAGGCCCAGGAGACTCTCGAGCAGGCTTAGCCGTGGTAAGCTGGAGGACGAGGGCTTCTACTTGACGGGCATTGAGCCCCTTTTGCTGGATCTGCCGGAAAACCTCTAACTGCAGGTCGGGTGAATCCAAAGCGAGCAAGGGGCGAGCATGCCCCTCTGCAATCATGCCATCCTTTAGAGCTTTCTGAATCTCAGGGGGTAAGCGCAAGAGACGAAGGGTATTAGCGATAGTGGGCCGGCTTTTTCCGACATACTGAGCTACTTCTTCTTGCGTAAGCCCACACTCTTCTATGAGTCGCTTGTAAGCCAAAGCCAGCTCTATGGGATTGAGATTCTCACGCTGTACATTTTCCACTAGCGCAAAAGCGAGGAGCTGCGTATTATCTGCGGTGCGTACATAAGCGGGGATGTGCGACAGACCGGCGCGCTTGGCTGCTCGCCATCGTCGCTCCCCGGCGATGATTTGATACCTTTCCCCGACCGCTCGAACGGTTATAGGCTGAATCAGTCCATGTTGACGGATAGATTCCGCCAACTCTGCCAGCTCCTCTTCCGCAAAGTCCAAACGAGGCTGATAGGGATTAGGCTCAATCGCTTCTATGGGTATGTCTTGTACCGCGTGAGAGCGTTCTATGACGGTCTCTTCTACGGGGAGGATAGCCCCGAGTCCGCGTCCTAAGCCTCGTGGTTTCATGCGGGTACGGGGATGTTATTACGCTGCAGAATCTCCGCCGCCAGCGCAAGGTAGTCTTGAGCTCCACGTGAGTTGGCATCGTACTGAATGACAGGCTTACCGTGGCTGGGAGCTTCACTCAGCCGAGTATTGCGCTGAATGACAGTCTTAAACACAATCCCCTCAAAGTGATGCGATACTTCCTCCACCACTTGACGGGAAAGCCGCAAGCGAGCATCATGCATGGTCAGAAGAATGCCCTCAATCGTCAAACCGGGATTGAGACGCTGCTGGACAATCTTAATGGTATTGAGGAGCTTGCCTAATCCCTCTAAAGCGAAATACTCGCACTGAACAGGTATAAGTACGCTATCGGCTGCTACTAAGGCATTCACCGTGATGAGACCAAGCGAAGGCGCACAATCCAAGAAAATAAAGTCATACTCATTCCGCAAAGGCTCAATCGCATGCCGAAGACGATGCTCCCGCTGAGGCAGATTAATCATATCCACCTCAGCTCCAACCAAATCTATGTGAGCAGGAATCAAATGTAGTGTCTCCAAGCCCGAGACATGATAGATGAGAGCGTGGGGATCGGGCAAGTTGCCTAAGATTACATCATAAATCGTTTGCGTTACGTTGCGAGGATCAACACCCAGACCCGAGGTAGCGTTTGCCTGAGGATCTACGTCTATGAGCAAAACCCTAAACTCATACGCTGCGAGAGAAGCCGCTAAGTTGATAGCTGTGGTCGTTTTACCGACGCCGCCCTTTTGATTGGCGATGGTGATGACCTTGCCCATTGCCCTACAAAGCTACGGAAAGGCTGTGTACTTTGCCTGAGCTATGGTGCAGAAATGGTGGAAATACATCGGGCTGTTGGGAGCATTAGGCTGCAGAGAAAAGGAAACGCCGCCCCCAGAAGTCTTACGAATCGGACTCTTTGCGCCTTATGCCAGTTTAGACCCCTTGTACGCCCGAGACCAAACAAGTGTGTGGTTTGTTCAACAACTTTTCAAGGGGTTAGTGACCTATGACAGTTCTCTGAGGCTCATTCCCGCTGCAGCGCATCGCTGGGAGATAAGTCCGGACGGACGGGTCTATCGGTTCTTCATACGGAAAGACCTAACCTTTGTGAAGCATCCGCATAGACACCTACGAGCCCAAGATGTGGTGTATAGCTGGCATCGGCTAGCAGACCCTCACTGGGCTTCCCCTGGCAGCTACCTTTTCCGAGGAATCATCGCAGGATGGGAAGATTTTCAGCAAGGAAAGGTGCCAGCTATAAGTGGATTGCGGGCTCTCAACGATAGCGTCGTAGAAGTGACGCTTCAAAAGCCCTATGCCCTTTTCCTTCATCTGCTGACCCTACCCTATGCCGCCATCGTCTTGCCGGAGGTAGCGGAGAGCTTAGGGCGAGATTTTGCGCGACAGCCCGTGGGATTAGGACCCTTTTACCTCTTATATGAGGAGCAAGGGCGCCAGATCGTTCTAAAACGAGACACTGGGATGCCCCGTAAAATCGCTTTCCGCTGGTATCCAAACCGCCTCTGGGCTTGGGAAGCTCTGCGCCGGGGTGAGATAGATGCGTTTGAGGGAACCGACCGCGCCTTAGAATACCAGCTCAGGCAAGACACAGCTTGGCGATCGGTGATACAACGCTTATCCACACCTCAGCTCGGCACCGAATACTTAGGCATGAATACCCAGCCGGGGAGCCCTTTTGCCGATAAGAAGCTACGCCGAGCTTTACGCAGCTTGATCAGAAAGCTCCATCCAACAACCGCTCTTCGTATAGATGGGACTCCTGCGCGCAGCTTTATCCCCCCTCCTCTCTTAGCGAAAGTACCTTCGGATACCATTTCCGAAAAGGAGATTCGCTCCCTCCAAGGACATAGTTTCACTCTGTACGCAGCCCCTGCCTTTCGGGAGCTCTGTGAGTACATTCAAGCGGGATTCGCTCGGGAGGGAGTCCGCCTAAAAGTGGAATACCTATTCGGCCCATCGCTCAGAGAGCAAATACTCAAGGGACACATTAAGCTTTGGAAAGCGAGCTGGCTGGCTGACTTCCCCGATGGCGAGAACTTTCTCATACTCTTTGAGTCTAGCCAGCGAGCACCTGTCGGACCAAATACCACGCAGTTTTCTCATCCGCTCATGGACTCCCTTATTGCTATGAGTCGCCGCACTTTAGACGCTTCTGCAAGGCGCTATTGGTATAGCCAAGCAGAGAGCCTCTTAGCAGTGGAGTGCCCTGTCATACCTCTCTATCACGCCCATGGAGTTTGGTTCGTCAGCAAGCGAGTACAAAATTTTCCCCAAAGCCCCCTATCCGTGTGGCTACCTTTGGATAAAGTGCGCTTAGAGCCCAACCAGCCTTAGAAAGGTATCCTGTGTCTGCTTCTGTGTAAAAGCCCCTCTAAAAGCATAAGTAAGGGTGCGGCTCGCCTCGTCTTGAATCCCTCGCATAGAGACGCAATAGTGCTTAGCATCTATGACGACCGCCACGTCAGGAGTGTGAAGTTGAGTTTCCAAAAAGTCAGCTACTTGCTGCGTGAGTCGTTCTTGGACTTGGGGACGCCGAGAGAAGTAATCCACGATCCGATTCAGTTTAGAGAGCCCGACGACAAGCTCACGAGGAATATACGCTACATGGGCCACCCCAATGATAGGGACGAAGTGGTGCTCGCATACAGAGCGCACGCGAATGTCTTTTTCCACGACCATTTGCTGATAGCCATAGGTGTTGGGAAAAAGGCGCACGCGCGGGGCCTTTTCGGGATTTAAGCCAATAAATAGCTCGCGGAGGTACATCTTCGCTACCCGCCGAGGGGTGCCGCGCAGGCTGGGGTCTTCTAAGTCCATACCTAAGATACGCATGATCTCCCCGAAATGGTAAGCTATCAGCGCTTCTCGCTCATCAGAAGCAGGGGACTGCTCCACCTCCTCGGAGGCACACGGGCTGTAGCTGTGGGCCGTCGGGTCTTGTCCGTTTGTATAATCAGCTGGTTTCGCCATAATACACAAAACAATTTCGCGGAGTCTCCCATAGGCGCAGCTCCACCAGCTCGACACCCTCAGGAAGCAGCGGCTGGATTTGATTCCATAGAGCGACTATAAGATTTTCGGAAGAAGGGATTTGGCCAGAGAGAAACGGCACATCCGTGTTTAGGTTTCGGTGGTCTAAAACCCGAATAACCTTCCCCTCCACGAGGTCTCGCAAGCGAGCGATATCCATCACATACCCTGTGTCTGGATCGGGCGTACCGGCTATGACCACTTCCAATTCGTAGTTATGTCCATGCCCAGCGGGATGGCTGCAGAGGCCGAAAACTTCAGCGTTTTTTTCATCAGACCAGGCAGGATTATACACCCGATGGGCGGCTGAAAAATGAAAGCGGCGAGAGACATATACACGCGGGCGAGCTGCTTTCATACAGAAGACTTTTTCCATGAGAGAAGCAGCAGGAACCAGGACACAGCTAACACCACCGATAACCAAACAAATATAGGAGCCCATTCATGCGTGAAGCGCATCCCTATGTCGCCTAGCGTGGGCAAGACACTGGGAAGCGAGTACAGGATATAGCGTTCGGATAAAGCTTCAGAGAGCCCCCAAACGACAAAAGTGAGAGCTAATATAGCAGGATAGTGAGCTAAGCGAGACGAGATGGACGCCAACGGTGCCTCTAAGGCAAGCCACGCCCATAGGAGCAAAATGCCAGCCGCATACACAGTCCATTGAAGGGCCCAGAGGTAAGAGGCACTTCGCCAGCCATACCACAGGCCCAATCCAAGTAGCACAATGAAGGCCCCACTAAGTCCCCCGGCTACCGTTCGCCTCCGAAGAAGATACACAATCGCGCTCCCCAAAGCGACGGACCAGAGCACTTCTATCGCTAGTAGCGTAGTCATAAGTCGGCTCCATGATAATGCATTCAGTAGGACAGACAACTGTACATAAGCCGCAAAAGCAGCATAAAGCATGGTCTATGTCAAACCGAGGCAAATAAAAGCGCTTAGGTGAGCCTGAGGAAGTATATCCAAGTACCTGCGGCGCTCTCTCCTTCTCTATAGTGATACAGCTTACAGGACAAATGCGAGCGCAGAGATCACAACCAATACAATCTTCTATGGCTACATGCAAACGGTAATGTCCATTTTCCGGCACAGGAAACCTCTCACGAGGGTAAGATAGCGTCACCGCTCCCCTTCCCTCTATTGCGGTAGGCTCCATAGGGTACCTAAGGTGTCGCCTCCATCCACTCAATCCATGCTTGAGTGCCAGCCACAAACCTTGCAGTAGACTCCACATTCCTCCAAAGATACTTTCTTACCTTTGTCTATGGCACGAGAAATTCCGCTGGCACTTACTTACGATGATGTCTTGTTAGTGCCAGCTTATTCGGAGATACTCCCAGAGGCGGCCGATGTGAAGACTTATCTAACTCCAACCCTGCCTCTCAATATCCCCATCCTAAGTGCAGCGATGGATACCGTTACCGAATACCAGATGGCGATAGCCGTAGCAAGCGAGGGCGGACTGGGTATCCTGCATAAAAATCTCTCACCCCAGGAACAAGCCGAACAGGTACGCCGAGTTAAACGATACGAAAGCGGATTAATCGTGGATCCGATTACGCTACCTCCTCATGCTCCTGTGCGAGAGGCTTTTCAGCTTATGTCTGAACATCGCATCGGGGGCATCCCCATCGTGGACCGAGAGCGGCGCCTTTTAGGCATCTTGACCAATCGGGACATTCGCTTTACTGTACCGGATGACACACCAGTCTCTACTTACATGACGCCCGCCCCGCTCGTTACGGCGCCCGAGGATACTACCTTAGACGAAGCCGAAGCTATCCTCCGCAAGCACCGGATTGAAAAGCTCCCCTTAGTAAATAGTGAAGGCAAACTGGTGGGGCTCATAACGTACAAAGACATTTTGCGAAAGCGTACTTACCCGAACGCATGCAAAGACACTTTGGGTCGCTTGCGGGTAGGAGCCGCCATTGGAGTAGGTGAAGAGGCCCTCAAGCGAGCTGAGCTTCTGGTACAAGCGGGCGTGGATTTGCTGGTGATTGACACCGCTCATGGGCATAGTCGAGCCGTGATTGAGACCTTGCGCAAGCTCCGAGACCGGTATCCCTCTCTGCCTATAGCAGCGGGAAACATCGCTACCCCCGAAGCAGCTGAAGCCCTCATAGAAGCAGGAGCCGATGCCGTCAAGGTGGGAATCGGCCCAGGAAGCATTTGTACCACTCGTGTCGTAACAGGCGTAGGTATGCCTCAACTCTCAGCCATCATGGCCGTTAGCGAGGTTACGCGACCAGCAGGAATAGGTCTAATCGCTGATGGGGGAATTCGGTACAGCGGAGATATCACGAAAGCCCTGGCCGCTGGGGCTGACGCAGTTATGATAGGCAACCTATTAGCTGGTACCGAGGAAAGCCCAGGTGAGACCATCCTGTATGAAGGGCGCAAGTTCAAGGTCTATCGGGGAATGGGGTCGCTAGAAGCAATGCAGGCCGGGAGCGCAGACCGATATGGACAGGCTAAACGCCCTCTGAGTAAGCTTGTACCTGAAGGGGTAGTCGGTCGAGTACCCTATAGAGGAACAGCCGCAGAAGTGCTCTATCAACTTGTCGGCGGACTCAAAGCGGGGATGGGTTATTGTGGAGCTTCTAACTTAGAAGAGCTGCGACAAGCCCGCTTTATCCGCATCAGCGCCGCCAGTGTCGCCGAAAGCCACCCCCATAGTTTAGAAATCATACGGGAGGCTCCTAACTATTCCGTTCGGTGAAGCCTCCTCGTTCCTTAGGACCGGCTCTCGGTGCCTTTGGAGCTGCTGGAGCTATATTGTATGGCTGGCTGCGATACTTTTTGCCTCACAGTCCTTTAGCCGCTTATGCAGGCACGCTGGGATTTATTTCTCTCACGGCCGGACTCTACCTGGTGATTGGCTCCCAAATCTCTCGACGATGGCGTACGCCTGAACGACTTCTCAGATGGAACGCTCTACTCAGTGTTTTAGGGATTAGCCATTTGTTCTTTTGGGGGCTTATTTCCTTACTTGTTTCGCCAGAGGCCGAACGCTTTTACGCACTGGTTGCTGCCCTCATGGAAATCGGTATGGTTTGTCAAGCAGCCGGTCATGTGGCCTTAGCGGGACATTTAGTTGGGGTTCGCATGCGCCCTCCCAAGCCCCTCGTAGTGAAGTTATACTTTGGACTAATCACCCTCGTCTTGAGCCTGCGCCTAGTGAGCCCCAAGTTTGGTGCCCTCTTTGCACCCTTACTGTGGGTCGGGATTTTGCCGCTTCTTTACTTCAGCGACTGGCTGCAAGAGGTATCCAGCCGCCAAATGCTCCAACCTCTCCTTCTATTAGGAGGTACGCTGCTCATACTCTTCATAGAATGGCAAGTAATAGTCTCTTTCTTCTTCTCTCCTCGTCCCCCCTTGCTGGAAGTGCTCTATTCTCTGCTGATTGCGCTCATATTTCTCCATGGAGGCTGGATAGTCGTTCCGATTCTCTTGCGATTAGCTCACTTCTCGAGAAACGAAGGGGGAGCTACCCTAGAGCTTATGACAGAATTCTTAGCTCAGCAGCAGCGTACCACCTCTTCTTCAGAGATTCTAGATATAGCTAAAGAAACTCTGCAAAAACTGCCCCCAGTCGGTGAAACTCTGCTTATCTTGAGAGCAGCGCCCGAAGCTAATCACACGGCAGGCTCCCTTTCCTCCGGACTCCTCTACGAGACCCTTCGCAAAATGATCTTTCAGCGCAGCGGTACAGAGGCTTTCATAGACTTCATCCCCAGTCTCCAAAAGCAACAACCTAACCTGCCTGATCGGTCAGCGGTCATCGTGCAGCGTCCCCTTCTCCGTCTATCAGGTGCCTTGCTAAACCAAACCCTTTCTATCGCCGCCCTGAGCCAAGAACCAGATGGATTTGAAGAAAAGGATATCCAACTCATCACCACGCTTGCAGAACAAACAGCTCTGTTTTTGGAGAACTTAGAGCGTCGCGCTTATCAGGAACAGCTACTCACAGCGCGGAAGGAAGCCGATTTCCTCCGAGAAACCCGAGAGGCTCTCATGCCTCCTCCACCCCCTATCCTGAAACGGGTAGACTTTCATGTGCATTTTGAACAGTATGATCGCACCATAGGTGGGGACTACTATCAAATATACGAGTACCCTGAGGAAGATACAGTGGATTTTTGGCTCTCCGACAGCGCTGGCAGTGGGATCGCCGCAGCCTATCAAATGGCTCAAGCTCGCGCAGCTCTCAATACCCTCTGGCTCCAAAAACTCCCACCCGAAGAGCTTATCTTTCGTCTAAATGATGCTCTCAAACGTGTGTTCCATAAAAACAACTTCCTTGCCGCTACCCTTCTACGATTTGATTTCGCCCACCAAGAATATACACTGATTCGAGCCGGAACGCCCGAAATATTGTACTGGAATCCCCTCACCGACGCCGTAGATATACTCCGCCCACCCGGCATCGTGTTGGGAAACGCTTCGTCTCAGATTATCAGTCGGATTCTGATACCTGAGCGGGGCAAACTCGTACCAGGTAGCCTCTTTATGCTGTTTAGCGACGGCTTTTCGGAGGCCAGTAAGTTAGATGGAGACATGTTCGGGATTGAACGGCTATTGTCTCTCTTCAAAGCCACGGTTCATACTACCCCGCGGGAAATCAGTCAAGCTATCACGAAGGCTGTCCAAGAGTTTGTTGGCGGCCCTTCTTTAGGGGATGATGGAACCCTAATCATCATTCGGTATTTGGGTTGAGCTTGTATCTTTGTTGTATGCAGGTAGAAGTCCTACCCGGTAGTACCGACACCCAGCTTAAAATCGCCCTCTCAGGCGAACTGGACGCCATAACTGCCCCCAAGCTCTATGAAAACCTCAACCGTCTTCTTCAGCAGCACGCTACCGTTCGCGAAGTCAAGATTTATTGCAAAGGATTGACTTATATCTCGAGCGCAGGCGCAGGCATACTCCTGATGTCTATAGACAATCTAACCCCAAAAGGTATCTCATTAGAGCTGGTAGATGTTCAGCCCGAGGTCTATAACATTTTAGACCTTTTAGGTCTGACCAAGCTTATGCCTGTAAGTCATGTATAAAGCCAGTTTGCAGTTCGGTGCAACTACGGATAACCTGCCGATTATACGGCATTTTGTTCAAGCTCACCTGCGCCCCCGCATCCCTAACTCAGTGATGCTCAATCAAGTAACCGTTGCCATAGAAGAGCTTTGTGCTAATTCTATCCTCCACGGCAACGCCGAGGACCCGCAAAAAGAACTGCGATTGGAACTGCGCTTGCAGGGGGAGACGCTCCATATTTATCTGTATGATCCTGCACCACCCTACGACCTCCATAGTTATCCTTCCAAACCGACTCTCCTGCGAGCTAATACAGATAGACCGGGGGGGTTTGGTATTTACCTGATACGGCGAATCGTAGATAAGATTGATATCAAGCGCCGACGTGGAGGCAGCTCCGTATATCACATGGTCAAGCAGCTTACCCATGAAAACAGTTCTTGATCCTGAGGAAAAAGCTCTAAGGCCAAGACGATTAGCTGACTTCATTGGCGAGAGACCTTTTCTCAAAAATCTCCGCATTTTCTTAGAAGCAGCTCGTCAGCGAAAGGAACCTCTTGATCACACTTTGTTTTATGGTCCGCCAGGTTTAGGAAAAACGACCTTAGCTCATATTGTAGCTCATGAGATGGGTACACGCCTATTTACCACCAGTGGCCCAGCTCTACAACGCCCCGCTGACTTAGCTGGACTACTGACTCAACTGGAAACCGGGGATGTACTGTTCATTGATGAGATTCATCGGCTTCACCCCTCCATAGAAGAGTACCTATACAGTGCGATGGAGGATTACCGGTTAGATATCGTGATTGACAGCGGACCGCACGCTAAAACCCTTCAACTCCGCCTCAAGCCTTTCACCTTAGTGGGAGCTACAACCCGACTGGGCCTTCTTACCGCTCCCCTCGTCGCTCGATTTGGCATTGCGATACATGTGGAATACTATTCCAAAGCAGAGCTAACCCAGATTGTATTACGCTCGGCTCAGCTTTTGAATATTTCCATTTTGCCCTCTGCTGCAGAAGCCATAGCTCAGCGTAGCCGCGGCACCCCCCGAACAGCCAATCGCCTTCTGCGCCGCTTGCGCGACTTCGCTCAGGTCCATGAAAGTCCCATAATAGATGAAGCTCTGGCGGAAGAGGCCTTGGCAGCTCTGCAAATAGACCCAGCAGGCTTAGAGGAAATAGACAAGAAGTTTATCCTGACCCTTATAGACCGCTTCGGCGGAGGACCTACGGGCCTACAAACTCTGGCAGTGGCTATTGGCGAGGAAGCCGAAACCTTAGAAGAGGTCTATGAACCTTATCTGATTATGGAAGGCTTTATTGAGCGAACGCCTCGGGGACGCCGAGCATTACCTCGTAGTTATGAGCACTTTGGACGAAGTATAGCCGGGCGCTCTCCTACCCTCTTCAGATGAATCTACCGCTTACCCAAGCCGTCAAGGCCTTAGCTCAAGCCCTTGATTTTCACGCTTGGGGCATCGCCCCAGTGACTTCAGCTGCCTACGCTCAAGCCTACCAGCATTATCTGAACTGGTTGAAGGAGGGCATGCAAGCAGAGATGCATTACCTTGCAGAAACCGCTCATCTACGCTCTGACCCTCGTTCTGTCCTACCAGAAGCTAAAAGCCTTCTTATGGTTCTCCAGAGCTATTTTCATACTCGCCGCGCCTCTGCTCCGATAGCTCAGTACGCCTGGGGGGATGATTATCACACTCACATGCGGAGGCGTTTGCAAATCATCGCAGATTATCTCACTCGGCACGGATATAACGCGCGTCCTTTCGTAGATACAGCTCCTCTGCTGGAAAAAGCATGGGCGGTCATAGCTGGATTAGGTTGGATAGGCAAAAATACACTCCTTCTCAATCGGCGCCTCGGAAGCTATACTTTCATCGGGGGAGTTATAACGACAGCTGAACTCTTACCCGATAGCCCCTTCACAGAAGATTTATGTGGTACTTGCCAGCGATGCCTAGACGCTTGCCCGACGCAAGCTCTGACGCCTTACCGATTAGATGCACGCCGGTGTATCGCTTATTGGACAATAGAAGCGCCTTCCATGGAAGAGGGCATGCCAGAGACCCAAGGCTGGATTTTTGGATGCGACATATGCCAACAGGTTTGTCCTTGGAATCGGTTCGCTAAACCTCAAGGTGAAATAGCCTTTCGCCCGAAAGCTCATGTGTTCTGGAGCCAAGAGCAATGGGCCTCCCTTTCCCTCCCTCAGGTAAAAAAACTTCAGGAGAAAAGCGCTATGCGTAGAGCCCGTCCAAAGAAACTCCTTCAGATAGCCGCCCTCAGCGTAAACCAAACTTATGGAACTAAAAGATCAGTGCCTGTTACCTCGGTGAGGGTTTGGAAGTAGGCGTCAAAAGTACGGAAGTAAGGCTCTCCGAAGCTGAAGGAACCAGGATTTCAGCGGTCAGTTGCGTCTGAACCCCAGTTAGAGTGCAAGTAGCCACAAGTTGCTGGTATCGTGGCGCAAGCCGTCTTTGCCGAATCGGTCCCCTGAAGAAAGAAGGATCCACTCCTCTCTACCTCTAAAGGATAAACTCATATATGCCCATCAGAACCGTGATTAGAGCGAAGTTGTTCAGAAAAATGACTACCCATGTCAGCTTTCTGCTCAGTAAAGCGCCTATCTATCTCTCCCTTCTGTTCCACGAAGCGCTGATCCATAATCTCCCTCAGGTCTTTGAGCTGACGCTCCATCACCTCATTATGTCCTGTAATGGGTAAAATACCGAACTTGAAGCTCCTGTTCTGAGACTGAATTTGAGCGACTATTCATACGCTGCTCACTCTCCTAATCCGAACCGTTATGAGGGATTCTATCAAAGGTCGCAGGGACAAAATCTCTAAAACAAACTTCAAAGAAGCCCTCATCTACTGAACCTCATGTCGCTTTGCTATTCCCCGAAGCTCTGAGAAGGTCATGCTACAGACATAAATACCCAGCACGATTTCAATCAAGCCCATCTTGAAACCGTATGCTATTCAAGCTTTATTTGGAGAAAGCGCTGAATAGAAACTTCGAGACGCCTAAAACGCACCCGTCTGAAGGTCAAAATAAGGAGCTCCCGACGAAAACCAGAGCAGAGAGCTTTTTTGTTATAGCCTCTATGAAGCTACAGCCAAATGTTGGTGGCAAAGATAAAATAATCCGATACATTGCAGGCGGCGTGCTTGTAGGCGCAGGTATCTACTACACCTCATGGATAGCAATAATCATTGGAAGTATCTTAGCGCTGACAGCCGCAGTGGGACGTTGCGGACTGTACTACATCCTCGGTATCAACACCTGCATAGTCAAAAAAGGCAAATAGGTAGCCAGTCAACCTTAATCGGAGTGCAGAAAGCGCTGCGCCTGCGAAACGCAGGCGCAGCGCTCCGATAGGTGACTGGCTTAGGCGGATCATTCTACCACCACCAGCCGCTGCACCGTACCACTGCCCCGCTCCCGAATTATATACACCCCCGCCGGCAAAGCTATAGCCCTCACAAAAATACCCTCTCCACCCTCCCATACCGCCACCACCTGCCCCGTCCTATCCACCACCTCCCAAAACCCTACCCGACCTAACCCATTCTCCACCATACACCACCCCATAGCAGGATTCGGATACACCCGCCAGTACCTCCCAGCCTCACCACCTACCCCACCTACCCCAGCTACAGGCACCCGACGAAATACATACGGCAAACTCCACTGCACCAACGATAAACCCGCCGTATCACCCCCTATCAAAATCACCCGACTACTATAAAAAAGCCGAAAACCCCCAGCCACCACCAAATAAAGATAAAAACTATCCCGAACACCCCCATTCCTCAAATAATCAAATACAAAGTCAAACCGAGGAGGCATGTTCCTCGCCCCAGCCTCTATCGGCTGCGGCCGATCAAACGCATAATTCCACCACGACCAATCATACACCACCGTATTCACCCCAGGACGATTGTTCCACATGCTTATAAAAGATAAACCATCCAAATTCTCTAACCTACCCCACACCAACTGCGCCCTGCGAGAAGATATATTGTCCAAACGCGGATAAAACTCTATCCGCTCCCCAGGCTCACATAAATCATTATTGTTGCCCTGACTATCCGGATTACCATCATCATCTATCGTCATCTCATCAGGCACCGAATACACTATCGGACGAATAGGTATAGGAATACACGGAGTGCGCCATACCTGATTGTACTCCCGCAACAAAAAATCTACATACACCTCCGAACCCACAGGCGTACCAGGATCTACATACACCTCAAACTCATCCGCCGACCATACCGCCTGCGTCCACGCTAAGTTATTAAAAGCCGCTACCGAATCCGTAAGCCGCACATACGGACTAGAAGTCCTAACATGACATGACCCACTCACAATAGACCTGCCATCCTGCCGAAGATTACCCGACAAAACAAGAAACCTCACATACCGACCCGGATCCGCTAAATTCCTCGGATTGCTGGGATGAGGATTAATCCGCCGAGGTAGCTGAAACCTATAATACTGAGCAAAATCCTGCGCCGCATTCGCCTCATCCACCGCAGATATACTCACCACCACCACACCAGTATCAGGATGAGTAGGAGCCTGCAATCGAATCGTATCCACCCCTTCACATCCCGCAGAGTCCCGCACCCTCACCCAGTACAGCCCAGGACATAAACCCGATGCTTGATTGCCACTCTGTACAACCCCCCTAACACTCCATTCATACTGAAAAGGAGGTATCCCATTCAAAACCCTAACCACAGCCGAACCATTACAAGGCCCACACTGCGTAGGATGTTGCACCACCGAGGCATCCACAACAAGAGGAGCATTCACCACAGGTACCTCCACCGTATCTATCCACCAGCAGCCCCCAGCATCCCGTACCTCCACAGTATAGCGCCCACCACATAACCCACTCACCTCCGAGGTAGTATGACCACCAGCCGCTGTATCCCACCGATACGAATAAGGAGGCGTACCCCCAGACACTTGCACCCGAGCACGCCCAGAACAGCGCGGACACGCCCCATTAGTCGGCGTAACCGTATGCGTAATGCTGGCAGGGTCAGAAGTCAAGGCAAACGTGAAATCGTTACTACATCCCTGCGCATCGGTAACCGTCAGACGATAAAGCCCCGGACAAAGCCCATTCACAGTCGGCGTAGTTTGTCCCCCAGGACTCCACTGATAGCTGTACGGCGCCGTGCCACCCCTCACACTCACCGAAATAGACCCATTACACGAACCCTGACACCGCGTGGGATAAACCATCGTAGCACTCACATTGAGCTGTACCCGAGGCACTTCCACCCGAAGAGTCTCAGTAGTACTGCCCCCACAGAGAGATGGAACGCCCTGAACGATGCAAGTATAAATGCCAGGCGCCAGCCCAGTCACCACCGGCCCGCTCCCTACATTCGGTATCCACGTGTAGGTACATCCAGGACAGCTCCCCTGAATCCTAATCTCCCCATTCGGACTGCGGCAGTTCGTCAAAGGTATAACCTCCACCCGAAGAGGAAGTACGGAAAGTACCGTAACAAAAACATCTCTATCCCCATCATGCGTTCCATCATAGCTACCCGCTGTTGTAGGAAAATCTGGGGAGCTAGTGGTACCCGCCACATATACTTCCCCACCTGAGCCAATCGCAATAGAGCTTACTCTTTCACTGGAAGAGCCGCCTAAGTAAGAGGAGTGCAGCAAACAGTTGCCTGCCGCATTCAGCACAGCTACAAAGCCGTCCCCAATCCCGCGATGAGTAGGCTGGTCAGCGTTAGAAGTAACAGGAAAAGAGCCTTGGGTAACTCCTACCACATACGCCCGCCCACTCCCATCCACCGCTATGCCATAGCCAGAGTCATCACCACTTCCCCCGAGGTAGGTAGAATACACCAGCGGGTCTATCACGAGGGGCTGCGACCTATCATAGGCCCCCACCGCTATCCGATAGATACCCCCCTCGCCTACGAACTGCACCGGCACCCTCTGCTCCCCCTGATACGCCCGCAGCTCACACAGCTCCACCGACCCAAAACGAGTAGTGAATACCAGCTTCTGCCCCCTCACCTCCACCTCATCCGCCCCTCGGATGCGAAATCGTATCTGCGAGGGGTCCGCCCCCGGCGCTACCAAATAGTCATACCGCAGCCGCCCCCCCTCCAGATAGTACCGCAGCGAGATGCCGGGGTATACCTCTTTCACTCGAGCCTCCCCGTAGAGTCCGACGAAGCTGGCATGCTTGGAGGGGTCGTTCCCGATGAAGTAGTTGTAGTAGCCGGGCTTCTTGTCCAGTCCCTCAGAGGTGGGGTGGAGATTCGCTCCCTCCAGCTCCATCAGCATTCGGTGGCCAAGGAGGGTAGTGTGCTCCCGCTCCAGCCGCTCCCGCTCGTGAAAAGGTAAATCAGGCGAGAGGGGTAGAGTGGGCTTTTCTATCTTGATGAAGGTCAAATTGAGCCCATAGCGGGTGACCCAAGCATCCAGCCCAGGTCCGCGATAGAGGTACAGCACATCGGGATGCGACTGACCTTTGTTTTCTATGAAAAAGCCCCGATTGACTTTGCTGAGGGCAGCCTGAGCTGCTGCTTCCTACGCTTTCAGAAAGCCCAACGCCAAACCAGTGCTGAGGAAAAGTAGCGATACTCCGCGCATAGTCGTAGAATTTTTGCAATGCTACGAAAAAAAACCAGAACTCCCAATCAACCCCAACCCTCAGTGGGTAAGCTCATACCCGCTCCCAAGCAGCACCAAGACATACCCCTCAAAATACCCTCGGCAGAACGGCCCAGCTATGCTGAACCAGTACCCCTTCCAGCCGAACCAGAAGGCCCCTAAGGTAAAAAACCCGTGCCTCAGGAAGAATGCAGCTTTGGGCCGATGTACTAATAAATCCCCCTCATCCCTCAGCTTCGCCCCCACAGCGTAAGTAGTGCTACCACCAGCGATACCACCGTGAAGCCCACCGTCGCTATCCAAGTCAGTGTACGAAAGCGTGCTTCTAAGTCCTGCCTCAGCTCAGCTAATCGCCTGTCCGTCTCCACCCGCTGCTCATTCAGCATTCGCACCACCAGCTCAAACCTCATGTTCATGTCCTCCCTCACCTCAGCAAACCGCCTATCCATCTCAGCCTTCTGCTCAGCGAAACGCTTGTTCATGTACTCCTGCTGCTCGGTGAAACGTCTATCCATTTCAGCCTTCTGCTCAGCGAAATGCCTCTCAACATCCGCTTTATGCTCATTCAGTACCTGAAGAATGAGAGCGAAGCGCTTGTCCATTTCTTCAAAGCGCCTCTCCATTCCCTCCCTCAAAAGCGCAAAATGCTTTTCCAGAAACTCCTGCTCTAACTTGAAGCGACGATAAAGGAGCCTCAAACGCTTACGGATTCGCCCTTCACTTTCACTGAGATGAGCAAGGATGCGTGCTTCACCAGAATTTCTCAAAGAGAGCACCTCTGCCAAAAATGCCAAGAATGCCTCATCTACCTGAAGACCGAGCCGCTGGGCTATTTCTCTGAGTTCTGCGAGAGTCATCTCTCATAGCAAAAATATAAAACCCCATTATCCCTATGCCAACTCCATTCAGGTTCTCATGTCGGCTCTCATCACCAAGGGTCGTTCTCCCCAACTCCCGTACGCCTTCCTCCGAGCACAGCCATTAGTTTAGACAAGGGCAATAAAAGCGATTGGACACCCCTATCCAAAAAAGCTCCTTGAGTATCCGATAAAAACGAACGATTAGGGCATGGTCATGAAGGGGAAGCTTTCCCCGCTTTTTCGCCCTATGTGGATTATAACCCCTATTTGCGCCCTTATTGTAGCGCTTGTCTCATGAACACGCCTGCTTCTCAGCGCTTCGCAGGAGAAGCCGATACCTACCAACAGGAGGCTGCTAATGCTCCTTCGTAGCACTTCTCAGTCCTTACAGAGCACTGTCAGGTGAAATGGGCTAAGTTTAGCCAGCCTTATTTCACCTATGTACCTATCCGTAAAGAGCCGCCTAATCAAGAGCCTTATCGTTTTTGATAAGCTATGGAGCTTATACCCAGTATTCTGACTAATCTTTAGATTTTACGCCATATATTCAATCGGGCTCTTATTTGCTTTGCTTTTTGCAGCAAGTAGGATAATGAGCTATGTAACTTGTTGATAGGTTCAAACCTACTATTGTACAAGGCGCTGAAGTCGTACATCACATCCCTCCTGACTGGTACAAAAGCAGAATGCGAAACCTCAAATCGGGTAGCTATGAGAACAGTGCGAGCTTTACTATAAAAGCCATGCCTCCTAAAGTCTATATGATCAGGCATTCTTTTAGGTCTGTAGATGAAAGGCATACCAGCATGATGCAGCATCGCCACCAAGCAGCTCTCTGACGGATAAAAGGCTACATGATTTAGCCCTTGATTGATATACTTAGATTCCCCTACTAGCATCATGCTCGGAAGCTCCCAGCCGATTACCATGGACTCTACTAGGAGAACCTTATTGGTCATTTTTGCAAGATTTTTCACGGCAGCAAAAGGATTCTCTAAATGGTACAGGAGACCAACTGCTAATACTAAGTCAAATGTCCCTATCTCTGGAAGAGAGGGGTCTTCCACATTCCTACAGAGAAACTGAATGTCTGGGTGTCTGCGCTGGGCTTCTCGTACATTCTCCTCCCTTCCCTCTATAGCTAATACCTCCAGTCCCTTATCTTTCAGAAAACGGCTGAAATACCCTACACCTGCCCCCACATCTAAGGCTGACTTCAAGCTCACATGGGGGGAAAGTGGCTCCAAGACAGAGGCTATGAATTCCATTCGTGCTTTATTTATGGCAAGGGCGTTCGGTTCATCAAAGACCCAGTAGAGTGAAGATGGAGAAGGGGCTTGATCTTTCTGAGCGATTTCAATCTGGGGATTAGACATGCGACAAAGATATGCACACATCAGGAATTAAGCTATCTTTGCTCTATGCCTGCGCCCACCGCTCAACGCTTCGCCGGAAAGGCCGAAGCCCAACCTTACAAATCCAAATATCCTATTCGCATCGTAACCGCTGCCTCGCTCTTTGATGGGCATGATGCAGCTATTAATCTCATGCGGCGCATCATGCAGGCCTCCGGGGCTGAGGTAATCCATTTAGCCCACAATCGCAGTGCGGCTGAGATTGTAACCGCTGCCCTGCAGGAAGACGTCCAGGCCGTAGCCCTGACTTCCTACCAGGGCGGACACATGGAATTTTTCACCTATGTACGAGAACTGCTGGATAAAGCTGGCGCGTCGCATGTGCGGATTTTTGGTGGGGGAGGCGGTACTATCCTACCCGAAGAAGCCGAGGAACTCCATCGCCGTGGCATCACTCGTATCTACCTTCCCGATGATGGGCGGGCAATGGGCCTGCAGGGCATGATTAACGATGTCTTGGAAAAATCAGACTTTGCTCCTTGGGCCGACTTGAATGGCGCCCTCACGGAAATCTTCCAAGCCGAAGGCCCCTACTACCTCCCTATCGCCCGCGCGCTAAGCCGATTAGAAAATGATTCAGAAGCCATCCGCAGTTACTTAGCTGAAACCCCTGTGCCTCGCCGAGCGGTAGTGATTGGCGTTACGGGTACGGGGGGCTCTGGGAAATCCTCGCTCACCGATGAGTTTGCCCAACGGTTTCTGCGTCATTTCCCTGACAAAAGATTAGCGATTCTTTCCATAGACCCTTCGCACCGCAAAAGCGGCGGGGCTCTCCTTGGCGACCGCCTACGCATGAATAGCATATACCACCCTAATGTGTATATGCGCTCTTTCGCTACGCGCACCGCTCATCGCTCCATACCCCCCTTCCTCCGAGAAGCTATAGATATTCTCCAACTGGCTGGCTTTGATCTCATCTGGGTAGAAACAGCCGGGATTGGCCAGGCTGATACGGAGATTGTGGATTATGTGGATATTTCGGTCTATGTGATGACGCCTGAGTTTG
>JAOAHZ010000012.1 GCA_026414975.1 Bacteroidia bacterium | reverse complement strand
GCACCCGCCAGCCGGCAGGCAACTCCGACTGCCAGCAAGCGACTCCAATATGCAATAGTGGAGGCATAACTGATTTTAGCTATGGGCCTGGCAATTCCGCCCAGTGCGGCGGCTGCATCACAAATGAAAACTACACCAACTTTTACATCTTCCAACCGCAGGGAGCTTCTGGAAATATTACTCTCTCGGTGTGTCCTGTACCCGCAGGGCAAGATTATGATGTAGCCATCTGGGGGCCATTTACTACAAATAATCTATCTACAATCTGCGGCTCTCTGGGCTCCCCTGTACGATGCACATATGCCGCAACTACAGGTTGTACGGGTCTTTCCTCAACCGCATCGGACGCTAGTGAGGATGTTTACGGAGATGGCTGGGTCAGTCAACTGAATGTAACTGCTGGTCAGTACTACATTCTTATGATTAACGGCTGGACGGCGGGCGCTCAAGGCTACAATCTCACATGGAATCTTCCCTCCGGGATGACCTTCAACTGTACACCGCTTTCGCAGCCGGTGGTGTCCTTCCGAGCGGAAGCCCTCCGAGGCACGGGAGTCCTGCTGAGATGGAACTGGGACGCTGCCCGCTTAGCGGAATCTGAGCAGCTTACTGGCTGGGCGATAGACCGCTCAGGCGATGGGGGGCTTACTTGGCAGACGCTGGCTCAGCTCCCCACAGAGATTACCACTTATACAGACCGTCAGCCCTTCCTCGGTGAAAACCTCTATCGCCTGCGCTATGGCTACAGTGATGGCCGCACGGAGACCTATATCACTTCTCAGCGGGTGGAGTGGAGCCCGGGGGAGGGACGCTGGTTTGATGCGTGGTACGATAAAGCTCAGGAGAGCATTCACATCCAGCTATTCGATGAGGGAGCAGGGGGTGAAATCCGCCTTTACACCATAGACGGGCGCCTACTTAAGGTCGTACCCATAGACCCCTCTCCTTTCCTGACAGCCATGGGCTTTCCTATACCCATGCCCGGCTCCTACATCGTCAGCTACCGTGGCCATAATGTGGTCGTACCCGTAGTCCGCTGATAGCCCTCTCTCCTCCAAGCCCGAATAGAAGAGTCATAGCCTATCATAAGGAGCGCCCTTGCTTGCTGGTATAGTAGGATTCATAGCCGAAAAACCCGTAGGCAGGGGCGCCTTCTTTGTATCCAGAGGTTTCAGCTGTGAATATTTGCCTCTAAGCTAAGAGCCCAAATATTTGACCCATATTCTCTCACACGGCAGCATACCTTTATGGATATTAGCTGTATTTTTGGCCGCATGCTGCAATCTACCTTCTGGCGAAGTTTATTTCGTACTAAGCCTGTAGAGGCTTACCAAAACGAAGCTCAGCAGCCCACCCTGCGCCGGGCGTTGGGGAGGTGGTCGCTGGTCTCCTTAGGAATCGGGGCTATCATAGGAGGGGGCATTTTCACCCTTACGGGCGTAGCGGCGAAGTTGTATGCTGGTCCTGCTTTAGCTCTATCCTTCGTCATAGCGGGATTTGCGTGTCTCTTGGCAGCCATGGCCTACGCTGAGTTTGCCAGTATCGTCCCTGTGGAGGGCTCTGCTTACGCTTATTCCTATGCCACAGTCGGGGAGGTCGTTGCTTGGTTTATTGGCTGGAATCTCATTTTAGAATATATGATGGGCGCCACCACCGTGGCAGTAGCTTGGAGTGGGTATTTTGACAAGCTCCTTCATCTGATGGGGTTGGAAATGCCCTATTGGCTCATGAATGACCCTTTCACCGCTGCGAGAAAAGCCAGAGAGCTGGGAGAGTGGCCTCCATCGTTCGCTTTCAACTTACCTGGCTTTTTCATCTCTTGGGTCGTAACCAGCATCCTCCTGCGAGGTATCAAGGAGACCGCCTCCACCAACAACCTCATCGTTTTTATCAAAGTGGGAGCCGTGTTATTTGTCATTTTAGCTGGGTCATTTTTCGTCAAGCCAGAAAACTGGAAGCCTTTCATTCCGGCGCCTGAAACGGATGCGGCGGGTAACATTCACTATGGCTGGCCAGGCATATTTACGGCGGCAACGATTGTATTTTTTGCGTACATCGGTTTTGATGCGGTTTCTACGCAAGCGGGCGAAGCCATTCATCCGCGTCGCGATGTGCCCTTTGCTATTGTGGCTTCTCTTCTGATTACCACGCTTCTCTACATTGGGGTTTCGGTGGTACTCACGGGGATGGTACCTTACAAAGAGCTGGATGAGCGAGCGCCCGTGGCTTCAGCCTTCGCTGGGGCCGGGGTAGGTTGGGCGACCTACCTCATCACTTTTGCAGCGGTGGCAGGTCTCATATCGGTCATGCTGGTCATGCTCTTAGGGCAGACACGAATCTTTTTAGCCATGGCTAAAGATGGTCTCCTCCCCCATGGCATATTTGGGTTCGTGCATCCGCGATACAAGACCCCCTTTCGCAGTACCCTGCTTGTGGGGGCGATTATGTCCCTCACGGCCAGCTTTGTTCCCATTGTAAATGTCTCTGAGCTAACCAGCCTCGGTACCCTTTTGGCCTTTACTTTAGTCTCGCTGTCGGTTTTCATCCTTCGCTTGAAACGGCCGGACTTAGAGCGTCCCTACAAGGTGCCTTTGTGGCCGCTGGTATCGTTGGGCGGGGTCTTGGTCAATATCTTCCTCATGAGCCAAGCCCGGAAAGAAAATTTACGGGCCTTTGCGATTTGGGGGGCAATAGGGCTCTTGCTCTATTTCCTGTACAGCCGTCGCCACAGCAAGCTACACAGCCACACTGAACCCTAACTTTGCGCCCCGTATGGATTTTCTCTTGTACCTCCCTATTGGATTAGCGGGGATAGGACTCCTGTTTCTCCTATGGCGTACTCGGTGGATACTGGCTCAACCGACAGGAGATGATCGGATGCAAGCTATATCTAGTTACATTGCACGCGGAGCTTTAGCTTTCCTGAAAGCTGAATGGCGCGTGCTGGCTGTCTTTGCGGTGATTGTAGCGGGTCTCCTTACATACAGTGGTACCCTTTCGGGGCGCTCGGGCGAGCTGAGGTCTCATCCTCTCATCGGAGCCGCTTTCTTAGTGGGCGCCTTTACGTCTGCCCTGGCAGGCTATATCGGGATGCGGATTGCGACGCGCTCTAATGTGCGCACTACCGAGGCCGCTCGTAGCTCCTTAGCGAGAGCATTCGCTATAGCCTTTCACGGTGGATCGGTCATGGGGATTGGCGTGGGGTCCTTGGCTGTGTTAGGTATGGGAGGCTTGTTCGTTCTATTCTACTGGCTTTTTGCGGGAGGTAATCCCCTTAGCCCTGAGGTTCAGCGCGTGATAGAGGTGATTACAGGCTTTTCGCTGGGAGCTGAAAGCATTGCGCTATTCGCCCGCGTGGGAGGGGGCATCTACACTAAAGCTGCTGATGTGGGGGCCGACTTAGTCGGCAAGATAGAAGCCGGTATCCCCGAGGACGACCCACGCAATCCGGCGGTCATCGCCGATAATGTTGGCGACAATGTGGGGGATATCGCGGGAATGGGAGCGGACCTCTTCGGCTCTTACGTGGCGACTATCTTGGCTACGATGGTGTTAGGAGGAGAAATGACTCAAAGCGCAGGCGGCTTAGGACCGGTGCTGCTACCCCTCTCTTTGGCAGGAACAGGTCTCTTTTTCTCCATCGTAGCGACCTTTTTCGTACGAGTGAGAGAGGGAGCCGGTCCTCAACAGGTCCAAAACGCCTTAAACATAGGCAACTGGGGGGCTGTAATCCTCACTGTGATAGCTTCGTATGGGCTGGTGGAAGGGCTTTTACCCAAAGGTGCCAGTCTGCGAGGTCAGACCGTGCTTCCAACCTCTGTTTTCGGAGCGATAGCCATAGGGCTTTTGGTTGGAGCTCTGATGAGCTGGGTTACAGAGTATTACACAGGCATGGGGAAGCGACCCGTTCGCTCCATAGTTCAGCGCTCCCTCACTGGACATGCAACGAATATTTTGGGAGGATTGGCTGTGGGCATGGAATCTACGGCTCTACCTGCGCTTATCATGGTAGGCGGCATCTTGGGGGCCTATACCTTAGCAGGGCTCTATGGAGTCGCTATCGCCGCTACGGGCATGATGAGTACTACGGCGATGCAGCTTACCATAGATGCTTTCGGTCCTATCGCTGATAACGCTGGGGGAATAGCGGAAATGAGCGGCCTCCCCGAGGAAGTACGAGGTCGTACAGATGTACTGGACGCTGTAGGTAATACCACAGCAGCAATGGGGAAAGGCTTTGCTATTGCCTCAGCGGCGCTTACCGCCTTGGCTCTATTTGCCGCCTATGTCGGTGTAGCTCATATCCAGAGCATAGACATCTACAAAGCTCCCGTTTTGGGCGGTTTGCTTTTAGGGTCTATGGTGCCCTTTCTTTTCTCGTCTTTAGCCATTTCCGCCGTGGGGCGCGCAGCGATGGACATGGTCAAAGAGGTGCGACGACAGTTTCGGGAGATTGCTGGGCTTATGGAGGGAAAAGCCGAACCGCAGTACGAACGCTGCGTGGAGATTTCTACCCAAGCAGCTCTTAGGGAAATGATTTTACCTGGGGCTTTAGCTCTAATCATCCCAGCTATCGTAGGACTGACACTGGGGGCCGAAGTTTTAGGAGGGTACATGGCAGGTGTTACCATGACTGGTGTCCTTTTAGGTCTCTTTCAAAGCAATGCTGGCGGCGCGTGGGACAACGCAAAAAAGTCTTTTGAGAAGGGGGTAGAGATAGACGGACAGACCTACTACAAAAAGTCTGAGCCTCACAAAGCAGCCGTTACGGGCGACACTGTGGGCGATCCCCTTAAGGATACTTCAGGGCCTTCCATGAATATCCTCGTCAAGCTAACGGGCATTGTGGCGCTGGTGCTTGCGCCTTATCTGGCTGCCTGAGCTGACCCTCAGTCAGGTAGCGGATTATACTTTATCCCCCCTCGTCATAGAGGCAGAGCGTCCCCTCCGGCTCAAGCGATGGATAAGAGACTCGGCAGGCTGGTCAGCGGTAGGCGACCATATAGCGGCTCTCTTAGCCCAAACCGAGGGGGTTTATCTGCGAGACTACGGAGGGCAGGGCAGCTTGAAGACTCTGTCCATTCGGGGTATGGGCGCACCCCTGACAGCGGTAAGCGTTCAAGGTATGCCTTTGCGAGCACCGACTTTGGGTTTAGTGAATCTGGCACCCTTCTTTCTTCCCGGCCTTCATACAGTAGAATACGCCCCAGGTGGCAACTTGGGATTATCCCCAGGGGCGATTGGACTGCTTCATCTGCGGTGGCAGCCTGAACGTCATCGATCGGTGGGAGGTTGGCGAGTAGGCAGCTACGGGGAAATAAGCGCATATACCCTTTATGAGAGACCTTCCCTCCTGCTTCAAGCCTCGGCACTCTCCGCGCTTAATCGGTATCCATTTTCGCAGCCCGAACGCGGCCTGCGGGAAGGAGCTGAGTATCGCTACCTCCAAGCGACCTGGGCTTACCGATACCGAGCTTGCCAGGTTACAGGCTGGGGCTACAGCAGCGACCAATCTATTCCTCCTCCCGTCTTAGGGGGGGCCGTCGGAGGTCCCACTGAACACCTCAGTCAGCGTACCCTCATTCACACCTTAGAAGTCCCCTTCCCAAGGGGAACCCTCCGCTTTCAACATTTCACCGAAGCCGTGGATCACAGGGATGCTTTCCAGCAGCTGAGCACAAGTCGGCTTCACACCCTTCAAGCTCAGCTTCAGCAGGAGGTAAGGTATAAGGCTATTTTCAGCGGTTATATGCTATACTTAGCGGGAGATTGGGTGCGCAGTAACCGAACTGCCGTGGGATTTAGCCCCATACCCCAGATAGCTCAGTATGAAGGTGCTCTCATCGGCTTCTCGCACTGGCAGAAACGATCCGCCTACTTGCGAGGGGAGGCTCGGCTAACCGCCTTGAGTCGCTTTCGTCCTTTAGGGTCTTTTCTCCTGCGAGCAGGATGGCATGGGATAGGAATGGAAATCATGCAGGGTGTGCGCTTTCCGAGCCTATGGGAGCGATACTGGGTTGGCTATGGCAATCCCACCCTCCCCCCCGAACGCTCCATTCAAGCTCAAGCGTTTGTAGAAAAATCAGGGCAAGTCTGGCGGATTTATGCCAGTGTATTTGTCGCTCAAACCCGTAACCGTATCGTTACGATACCCCTTTCTCCCGTGCGCTGGCAAGCCTACAGTTTAGGCTATGTGGAAAGTGTAGGCAGCGAGGGCCGCTTAGAAGGTTACCTTGGCCGCCTTAAGGTTTGGATCTCAGCTACAACCCTATCGGCAAAAGAATATTCTTTTACGCAGGGCGCTGTACTACCCTACACGCCGCCTTTTATGGGAGGCATGGGCCTTATATGGACCCTCAAGCACTGGCGCATCCTCTATCAAAGTCAATACATAAGCTGGCGTACCAGTAGCTTAGCTCCGAGCCGATATACTCTGCTGAACCCCTATCATTTGCATGCCATGAACTTTGTTTATATTAGGGGAAATTGGAAGATAGAACTTGGAGCTGAAAATGTCCTAAGTGCCTCGTATCAGGTCATTCAAGGCTACCCTATGCCCCCTAAGTTGGTTTACCTTCGGTGGGAAGGGCTGAGCAACCCTCGTTGAGTTCCCCCCGTATAGACGTTGATGTTTATGCGCCCGCTTACACATCTCTCGCTAGGCCTTAGTTTTCTTGCAGGACAAAGCTGCCCGAACCCCAACATTATGCCTTTGCCCCCTTCGTGCAGCAACTGTACCCCCCTGATTGTACAAAACGGAAACGCTACCGTACCAAACGGAGAGACCCGATGCGTGCCATCTGACATGTCCCTAACTATCACTAATCTCAACATCGGTAATAACGCCAATCTCCTAATCTGCGGTCAGCTCCACCTAAATGGTTGGGTCAATCTCAATAACCATACCCAAGTATGGGTAACTCCATCTGGGACTCTCAACGCCCAAGGCGCTAATATCAATTCCCATACTATTTTTTACAACTACGGCATGGTCAATTTGTCCAATAGCCTCAACCTCAATGGAAACAACTCGCGTTTTTACAACATCGGCTCGGGAGCCCAGCTCAATGTAGGGGGGGCTATACATGTAAATTCCTCTAATGGACTGCTGAACTACGGCGGGATGGTTACGACACCCAACCTGACCCTCAATGGCAACGGTTCCGTGTGCGCCGCCAATGGAGCATGCTTCTCTACAGCCAATTTCACCTCCAATGGGAACAACACCATCAATGTTGTAGGCAACAATCCAGTGGCTCTTCATTTTACTCACACCAGTACTATCAATGGGGGTAGCGTAACCAGCTCCACGAATCTCTACGTCTGCCAAGGCCCCGGAGCTCAGCAAAACGGTTCAGGTTCTTGGGGAGCAGCTCAAGTCGTCTCCAACTGCGCATCAGGCTGTGGTGTGTTGTCCTATAAAATCCTTACAGTTCGTACTTCTATGGCAGGTACTTCTGTGCATGTGGAATGGGGGATGGAAGGCCATACGTTGAATCCTATTGCCTCGTATGCTGTTTCAGTGTTTGATGGAGCAGATTGGACGGAGATAGGTCGCACTGCCACTTCTTCATTTTGGATACCTATAGAGTCTTTACCCCGCAGCATCGAATGGATAATCCAGGTAGAGGGCTATGGATCTGATGGCACTTTACTTGCTGTGGGACAGGCTCGAGTGGCCAGAGAAACAAAACGCCGATTCTTAGTGTATCCGACCACCTTCTCACGAGAATTGAGATATGAGAGCGAAGGCACTCATGAGTTATACCTCATTAGCATCACAGGTCAACGGGTAGCCCGACTGCGAGCCCAGGCTGGCTCAGGATTATGGCGATTAGACGAAGAAGGCTTTGATTTAGCTGAGCTGCCTGCGGGCATTTACATACTGAGCGGAGAAGGCATTCCACCTATACGGCTCTGGAAACAGCCATGAGGAAAACCCGGGGTATATCCCTCTGCCGAAGGAGAATGCCCCCCCTCGGCACCCACATTGCACCAAGGCTGCCTGTAAAACTGGATTATACCAACCCAAGTTAGGGGGAAAAGCAGCTAAGAGGATAGGTGGGATAGGGGGTTCTGTAGAAGAACTGAGACTTATCCAAGACGCCAGATAAAGAGCGATAAGGCGGCTTGGGAAGCGAATCAGAGAACGACGTTCCACCTCTAAGTAAATAGCGGTAAAAATCCCAATGGGCCTTGAGTACAGCTAAGACGTGAGGGAGCTTGCCCCGGAAGAGAAAGTACAGGGCAGCAGGAGCATCTAAAATCAAACGCCATAAAACCCTCCAAATTCTCTCAGATGAAGGAAGGTTTTCCCACAGCATATACAAGCTATTGCGGAAGTTGTAGTAAGTTTTACGGGGGTGTTCTTGAGCCAGAGCTGCTCCCCCTACGTGATACACTACGCTTTGTGGTTCGTAGGCAATCTCCCATCCCGCACGATGGAGTCGCCAGCAGAGGTCTATCTCCTCCATGTGCATGAAATAGTAGGGTTTGAAGAGAAGGCCGTTTAGGTCTCGTAGAACAGCCTTCGTACGGAGGAGAAAGGCGGCTCCCCCTGCCCAAAAGATACGGGCAGGCTTATTGTATTGGCCAAAGTCTTTTTCCCCACGGCCGCGACAAGTTGGATAGCCCCAAGCATCCATAAGACCCCCCGCTGCCCCTGCGTACTCAAACGCTTCACGGTCTCGCCACGATAAAATCTTAGGCTGCACGGCACCAACGCGAGGGCACCGCTCCAATAACTCCACAAGCGGAGTGAGCCAATTCGGCGTTACTTCTACGTCCCCATTCAGAAAAGCGATGTAAGGAACCTCGTGACCATACTCTGAAAAAAACCGCTGATACCCCCCTGCATACCCTTCATTGCGCTCATAGCGAAGAGACCGTACAGAGGGGAAGCGATACTTTATCCAAGGAAGTAGAGGTGGCTCACTGGCATTATCTACTACCCAGATAGTACAAGCAGGATAATCGGTTCTCAAGAGGCTCGGCAGGCAGACTTCCAGCCAGTCTTGACCTCCGTAAGCTAGGACGACGATGTAGACTGATGGCGACAAGGTAGGTCCTACTTCTGCTCTAAGAGAGCAGAAAGTGTCGTCAAAGCTGGCGTGTCGGCGGGAAGATCACGCCGAGCCTCCTTGAGGGATTGCTGTGCTTCTGTCGTTCGTCCCAGCCGATAGTAAAGCGCAGCTTGCGTGAGATAAGCTAACCCCGATGGGTCTTTTTTAGTAGTAAAAGTAACCCACTGCACGCTCTCCGGCGGTAAAGGTTCCCAGTGTAGAAGGGCATAAGCCGCCATCCACAGCGCTTGATGCGGGTTAAGCTTCTGCTGCTGATACAGCCGATGGTGGATAGTATGTAAAGCTGCGTCTTTTTGCCCCTTCCGCCACATTTGCAGGGCTTTTAGGATTTCCTCGGATACGGTATTAGCTGATCCTGCATCAAAAGACTCATTTTCTATGCGGGACAGCTTCTCTGAAAAACCTTCGTCCCAGCTCTGACGAGTCAAGTCGGAGAAAAACACCCTATACTGCTCCTGAAAGCTCTCCCATGTCGGTTTTGAGGAGACTTTCTCTTTGTTGTACCGCTCTTGGTAGCGCTGGAGGAGGCGGAGAAAACCTGGTGCATCTACATAGCCCACATGCCGCCCTAATTCATTGCCCTGAGGGTCTAAAAACACGATTGTCGGGTAGGCACGTATCCTATATTGATTCGCCAGACGCACGCCGTCTCCTTTTTCTGCATCAACCCGAAAGGCCATATAGTTTTTATCCGCATAGGAGCCCACCTCTGGGTTCGAAAAGGTATAACGCTCTAACATCTTACAGGGACCACACCATACAGTGTAAAAATCCACAAAGATGGGCTTACCTCGCTTCTGAGCTTCTTGTAGCAAGGCAGTCCATGATCCCTCAAAAAACCGAACACCCCCTCCCTGAGCCAAGAGAAGAGACAAAAGGCCTGCCACTTTCGAGAGCATACCGCAAATGTAAAATGAAAAACTTGCCCTTAGCTTGGAGGCTAATATCGGATTTGGGCATGGGATGACTTCCACAGTGAGCATCGCCAGACAGTCAAAAAAGCCCCATTTCTTAGATGTTCGTATGGAGTCTACCTCGGAGATGAACTTAGCTCGGGAAACAAAAAAGCCCTCTACAACGGAAATCGGGGCTGAGCTTTGGGCTTAGGTTTTCCCTTTGCCTTATCGGAAAGGTTACCATAGGTTTTGCAGCCAGTCCCAGACCCCGGCAAAAACCAGCCCCCACAAGACCATTGCGAGGCTCATGCGAAGGGCGACCTGCCGGCGGGAGGAGCCAAAAGCTAAAGCTATGGCTGTGCCGACCGGGGGGCTAAGAATGGGAGGGGTTAATAAAGCTACTCCCCAGAGGCCATATCGTTCCCATAGGACAGCCCACCTTTGTGAGGTAAATCCGCTTACCGGACGCCCTCTCCGACGAGCTATCCAAGCCCGTACCTGCGCTCCTAAATAAGTGAAGAAAATCACCCCCCCTATACCCCCAGTGGTTGTAACCAGAAACTGCTCCCAAAAGCTCAATCCCATCGCCATACTCATCCCAACCCCTACCATAAACTTGAACCCACTCATAAGAAAGATAGGAATGTATTTCAGCAAGACGCTGCCTCCTTCAATGAAGAGCGCCATAAGCTAAGTCCCCTGCATCCCCCAGGCCTGGGACGATATAAGCCTTAGCGGTGAGTTCCTTGTCTACAGCCCCTACAAAGAGGTGAGCATGAGGAAGCTGTTTTTGCACCGCCTTAAGCCCAAATTCAGAAGCTATAAGCGCCATGATAAAAAGTTCTTTGGGACGCCCGCGCAATAGAAGAGCTTCATACGACAAGAGAATACTTCTACCGGTAGCTAACATAGGATCCATCAAGATGACCCGTCGCCCCTCTAAGGGAGGGACGGCTAAGTAATCTACCTGAACTTGGACCTCCCGATTTGTAAGCTCGGTGCGGTAAGCCGCAACAAAGCCTACATCAGCGAAGTCAAAGGCTTCCATCGCCCCCTCCAGAAAGGCGTTTCCCGCCCGCAGAATGCTAATAAGCACGGGCGGTTCAGCCAGCACATGGACCTGAGCTTGTGCGAGAGGGGTAGCCACCTCTGCAGGTACATACGGAAGCTGACGACTGATTTCGTAGGCTAATATGAAAGCCGCTCGCTTGAGATTCCATCGAAAGCGCTGCCGGTCTTTTTGTAGCTTTTGATTTCGCAGCTCAGCAAGGATTTGGGAGAGCAGTGAGGTCTCCTCACTTAGAACCCGAAGTGGCACGCAGCGAAGTTACCAAACGCGACAGGCTGAGAGGTAATAGCGCAGCTCCCACTCTCCCCCAAACTGCCGAAAGAACCGTTCTACCCCAGGGAGGGTTGAACCCTGGAAATCAAAATCCTTTCCTTGCGCTTGACTCCACTGAATAGCTTCATAAATAAGCCGGGTACCGATTTGCGATCCCCCGACATGGGCTCCAGCTACGTACCAGACACGCTTCGCTCCAACGAGAAAAATGCCCACAGCCTGAAGAGGATCACCCACTCCTAATACCCACCAGGCTTCCGATAACCGCATAAGAGGCTCAAGCTGGAGGACGAACTTGGGGGATATACCCAATGGACGATGAGCTTTCCACCACTCAAACCCAACCTGAGGCGTAAGAACATGCAAGGGATGACTCTGACTCTGCCGCACCTTCCGCAAAAGCTCTTTAGAGGGAGCGAAACTTCCTGCGCGTATGACAAAGCTACCCCATCCCCGCACAGAAAGGCCTCGAAGCGGGGGGAGGTAACTCCACCATGAAGGCAAGCTCCCAGCTATGTAGGACCACTTCTGCTGCTTAATCCATCCCGCCACAGCGGAGAGAATATGGCCTACCATTCGGTATCGTTCTGCGCAAGAGTCAGGTAGGTCTTGCTTGAGGCGAAAGGATAAGTAAGGCACGCTGAGGGGCTGACGATAGAGGCGAAAAAACCCCACGTCTCGCACAGGAAGGGGTAACGCGGCTACGGGCGAACCTTTCTCTTCTATAAGGAGCGCCCCCCAAGGCAAAGCCTGTGTAGACCACCAGTCCCATTCCAAAAAGGGAGCTTCTGCATAAGAAAGCTGATTCCAAATAGGATATAGAGACTCCCCACTGAGCCAATAAGCCCTCACGAGCGAGCAGGCTTAGATAGACCAAGAGGCGAAAGGATGTCCCCTACTCCTACGGTCAATCGAACCCCTCGCACAACTCCCAGCAAATCGGCATGAATGCCCACGCTAAAGGGACGAGCCAAACCCGTTTTCCGTAACCTTAGGTTGAGCTGATGGAGGACAAAACTTCCTTCTATATGCCAGCCTGAGGACCTTTCTGCATAAAGCGCTCGTAGAGCGAGAGCCTCTTGCCAACTGGTACGGCGCAAAAGGGGCATGAGCCGGAGGAGGCCACCTTCGGGTAGCCACGCAAGAAAGAAGTAACCGCCCCACCGCCCTATGGTCCGATAAGGAGCCCAAACCATAAAGTCCGAATAGCTGCGGTGAAAGATGAGAGGCGAGGTAGAAATGTAGAGAGCGTCCGCCCACGGTGCCGTACGATTTTGCCAGCTCCCACCAACCTGAGCCTGCAAGCGTCCCAGTGGACTGATAGAAAGAGTAGGCAAAAGGGCCGTAGAAAATGAGAAAAGCCATCCATCTGGAAGCCATGCCGCTTCACCCCCGAATCGAACTCGCCAAGTAAGCACACGCTCAGGCGGAATGAGTAGGGTGCTCCTTGGCGTATTGAACAGACGCGTTCCCGGGGACCACTCTATCCAGAGAGCAGCCCGCCAGCCTTCATAAAACGAGGAAGAGTCGGGTTTATACGCTCGTCTATCCCAACTTAGCCGCCCCTCCGTCTCAAGAGTACGATGAATGTACCGCCGAGCTCCTACTTCCACGAAGGGACGCGGGTATCCCTGCCAAAGAACTTCTCGCCCAGCTATCTTATAGATTGCATTCCAGAGTAGGGGTATCTGGACAAAATCGGTTGGTTCTCTTATTCCGATTCCACTGGAGATAGACCAACGCCAGAGAGGGTATTGCCTACTTTCCCGCTGAATCCGAAGGACTGGCAGAAACCGCCGCCACCCAAAACCATAGCGACCCAATAAAGTTACTTCCGTAGAGTAAGGTCTCTCCGAATGCGTGAGGATAACTCTCAACGGAACAACCCACCCCTCCAAGGGAGTGTAGCTCGGCCACATCACCTTTATCTCCGTGGAGATTCGCCTTGACTCGGACGCCATGGAATAAGACCAACCGACTCCATCTCGTATGAGACCCCAACTACCCCTTCTTCGCTGAGTGGGACTTCGCTCACGCTCAGCTACCATAGTATCGTGTCGTTGCAGGTACCTCAGTTGAGCCGAGTCTAGCGGCGCTTGCCTAAGACTATCCCAGAAAGCCGTTGAGGCTTGAGTAGCTTCGGGCAGTATTCGTACAAACTCTCCAAAGTCTATCTTCCGCACTTGAAAGGTATCCACGAGGTCAGAGGACTTAGGTTGTGAAACGAATGAGGAAACTTGCCCCCCCTCGCTCAAGGAATCTGGTATAGACCCGTAGAGGTTGGGAGTCGGTGTAGGACTCTTGGAGCGAAGAGAAGGAGAAGCTAGTCTGCGGCTTTTTAGAGGAGCTTGATTGATCTGGAGGAACTGATACTTTCGGTACGATGCGTAACCCTCGCCTAATATAGCGATAGACCCCACCACAGGGAGAGAGACCCTAAATTGACCCTTGAAGCTCAGTTCTCCTATCTGATAACAGCCTCTTATCGGCACATAGGTAACCCGAACCCCCAAGCTATCTACATACCGAACAGGACGAGGAGTTGTAACATGCCATTCCAGTCCTACTAAAGCATAGCTCTCATCAGCAATAATCACATACCCAGCCACACAAGGAGAAGTCCCAGCTCGGGGTTCAACGGCGATCTTGTAGAAAAACCTCTCCTCTTCCCAGTAGCTACCTAAGAGCCGATAGCGATAAAATAGGGGAGCATCCTGAGCTAACGGCAGAATAAAAGGCGTCTCTGTCAGCTCCGGTAGAGATAAACGCTCAGCGTATGGATCAAATCCCTGAAACAGCCAGCCTCCTAAGAAGCTATATCGTTGCGTGCCCACGATACGCGACCGAACAATCTCTTCTCTATACTGATCTGGAGGTGAAAAGTAGATGTATGAGAAAGTTTCGCTCATGAAGAATACTTGCCCCGGAGCTAGAGAATTCTCAGCTAACTTCTGAAGAAGGGTGCCCGGCGGCTCCGACAACCGAGCAGAAAACATGGTGTAAGTCTCTACCCGAAAGGAAGACAGACAAACCCGATTGCTCGACTTAGCTGCTATAGCCCGCCGAACTATAAGTTCGCCAGGGTCTTTCCCCCCCTCGGTGATGACCACACCACCAAGTCGCACCTCCTGAGGATAGAGGGTAAAGACGTATGAATCTTTTCCCTCCGCACGATAGATCGTGTCGCGATGAAGGCGGTAGCCCAAATGGCGCAGTTCTATCACAAGGGTATCCATCGCTACACTTATGACAAAGCGTCCATCTACCCCGCTTACCGTCTGAAACCCCGTCTGAGGTAGGCGCACTATCACATGACTCAGAGGTTCCCCCGAGGCTGTGCGCACCTCCCCCTTAAGGAAAAAGACTTGAGCCCACACACCCCCCCACAAAAGCCCGAGTAGCATACGCCAAAAGTAAGGCGCGCTTATACTCGCCGACGATGTTCCCAGTACAGCCTCACTGTCTATTGGTATGGAAAAGATTGGGTAAGAAGGGGGCTATCTTGAGTCCAGCGCAAGGGGAGGGCTCAGCTGTCTTTTAGATAGATTGGGGAGGGATAAGGTAGCGCTTCAGGGGATTGTAGAAGCCAGTGCAGTGCGGTTTGTGTAGGCTGGGGGCGCCAGCGCCAAAAGGCGCTGGCGCCCCCGCTCAAGTATATTATATCCAGAGGCCCTACCTTACCGCTGAGCCATGAGGTCTAAGGATATATTTACCTCATCTCGGATGAGATCATCGGCCTTTCCCTTATAAGCGATGCCCCACTCCTGACGGTTGATGTTGAAGTTCGCCACAGCCCGCAGCGTGTCGCGATTGACCCGCACTACCGCAGGAAACTCTATATTCTTCGTCTTGCCCCGCAGCGTGAGATTGCCAGAGATAAGAAGAGTGTCCCCAGCAGCTTTTTTACAGCCCGTTACTTCAAAAACACCTTCGGGATATTGATCAACTAAGAAAAAGTCCCCGCTCCGCAAATGAGATTCCAGCTTTTCCTTGAGCATACCTTGAAGGTCTAAAACTTTCAGATCAGCTAAACTGACGATAAATCGGCCACTCGATACACAGCCATTTTGGTCAACATAAACTTCGCCTTCCTTGAGAGGAAACTCTATCTCATGACGCCCAGATACTTTCGTGCCTATAGCTATGATTTTACCGCTTTGGGTAGAGAGTTTGAAGGGGGTACCTTCATTTACAGCTGAGGTGGGATTTTGGGCTTCTCTGACTTCTGCTTGAGGTGCTTGGGGCGCTTGAGTACAAGCGCTCCATACGAAAAGGATGGCAGCCAGGAAAAGCAGCTTTCTACTCATACCCACCCCCCAAAACAAAAAATGACACTCTGAGGTTTCACTCTGTGCCAATCTCTACTCGGAGGCAGGACTGTATGCGATGGATTTTCTCCGAGAGTAGCTCTGGCGTCTCTGCTAAAACAAGAATATGTCCCAACTTACGGAAGGGGCTGCTTCGCTTCTTGCCATAAAGATGAACAGAGACGCCAGGGATGCTGAGGATAGTCGGTAAAAACGGAAACAGGGGCGTCCCATGCAGTCCAGCTGGTCCGAGAATATTGACTAAACCTCCATAGGTGTGGAGACGAGTATCGCCCAAAGGAAGTCCTAATATGGCCCGCCAGTGCTGCTCAAACTGACTAGTCCAGCATGCCTTCACTGTTACATGACCTGTGTTATGCGGCCTTGGAGCAGCTTCATTCACTAACCAGTGCCCCTCTACCGTGTAGAAAAGTTCCACAGCTAATAGACCTACGATACCTAAGCTTTCGGCCAGTTCGGTAACAATCTGACGTCCTTCTATCGCAGCCTCAGGAGGTAAATCGGCAGGGATGCGTAAGTACTCCACAATATGAGCATGCGGATGAAAGACCGATTCCACAGGTGGAAAGGTACAAATAGCCCCACTCCGAGATCGAGCAGCGATGATGCTAATCTCCTTTTGGATGGATACTTTTTCCTCTAAAAGGCTGGGGATCTGCCATAGATCGCCAAAAGACGATGCAACCTGCACACCCTTTCCATCATACCCTCCTTTCAAAGATTTCTGAATCAAGGGAAAACTCAAGGTGATAGGATCGCCGGGAGACCATATTTGAAACTTGGGTCCAGGAAACCCCTTGGCTGCGTACCATGCCCGCTGCTTCCCCTTATCTTGAATGAGTTCCACAATAGCAGGTTCCGGATGAACGGTAATACCCTTCGCCTGGGCTCGTCGCAACCCTTCTACTGATACTGCTTCTAACTCTATGGTAAGTAGGTCTAAACCCTCCGTAAAACGCTCTATGGTATCAGCCTCACGCACAGAACCTAAGACAAACTCATGAGCTATGCCGGAGCAAGGTGAATCAGGCGCACTATCCAGCACACGCAGACGCAGGTCTAAATCTAAGCCCGCCTGTATGAGCATACGACCCAATTGCCCCCCTCCAACGATTCCGACTTTCTGCATAGGAGCACAAATGTAGCTTTGAAGTTACTACCTTCGCTTCATGCGACTAAGTCTTATGCAGCTGATGTGGATGGGATTTATGACAGGTATAAGCTGGGCTCAACTGGATACAATCTTTATCCACAGCTCTAACATTGTTTGTCAAACCTGTCGGCGGACCATTATACGGGGCCTCTCCACCCAGCGAGGCATACGCTATGTGGAGGTAGACGTGCCCCGAAAAAAGGTGCTGGTCGTTTACCGCCGAGATAAGACCGATGCGAAGAAAATCCGTGAGTCTCTTGCGCAGTTAGGTTACGATGCCGACGATATAAGCCGAGATTTAGGGGCATTTGAGCGATTGCCAGCCTGCTGTAAAGTAGGTCATGCTGATTAGTTGATAAACATGGAGCCCCTTCCCCTGGTAGGTACAGGCTGGATAGAGGTAATATGTGGAGGGATGTTTTCTGGAAAAACGGAGGAGCTTTTACGACGAGTGAGACGAGCCCAGATAGCTGGACAGAAGGTCGCTCTCTTCAAGCCAGACTTAGACACGCGGTATCATCCTACTGATATTGTGTCTCATGATCAGACTCGTCTTCATGCTCAGCCCGTTCCAAATGCAGATGCCATTTATCTTTTGAGCAGCGAAGCCGATGTCGTCGCCATAGATGAAGGACAGTTTTTTGATGAAGGTATTGTGAGAATAGCAGACCGTTTAGCAGACGAAGGTAAGCGCGTGATTGTTGCAGGACTGGATATGGATTACCGAGGACAACCCTTTGGTCCTATGCCCTACCTCATGGCCATCGCTGAGTTCGTGACTAAACTCCATGCGATATGCACGCGTACAGGCCTTATAGCTCATTACTCCTATCGTAAGATTGAAGGGAGTGAAACCATCCTGCCCGGAGGTACGGAGATGTACGAGCCCCTTTCTCGACGAGCCTTCTGTGAGCTGGTGAAGAAACATGCGTCAGATAGACTTCTTTGAGCGAGTTTGGCAGGTTGTTCGGGCGGTGCCCTCAGGTCGAGTAACCACGTATGGAGCCATAGCTTATTATCTCGGATTGAGGAGAGGAGCTCGGCTTGTCGGATACGCTATGAATGCCAGCCATACTGCTTCACCTCCAGTACCAGCTCACCGGGTCGTTAATCACGCTGGCAGGCTCACTGGTAAGTTCCACTTTCCTACCCCTACTACCATGCAAGAGCGCTTAGAGGCAGAAGGCATACCCATCATAAATGATCAGGTTCAGCATTTCTCTCTCTACTTCTGGGATCCGATTGAGCATCTACCTCTACCAGACCTATTTTTCGCTGAACTTCTGTCAGACCAGCGCCGATGAGCATTGTAGGCTTGTTTGATTCTGGATTGGGAGGACTTCTAACCGCTCGCCTTTTACGCGAGAAGAGGCCAGATTTGACCATCTTGTATTACGGGGATACAGCTCATCTACCTTATGGCGATAAGTCGCCCCTCCAGATTCGTGGATATGTGCGCGATATTGTTCATTTTCTCAAGGATCAAGGCGCCGAGTACATCGCTATCGCCTGTAATACAGCCTCTTCTGTGGCTTATGAGACGGCTTGCGAAGCTGCTAAAGGCGCACCTGTATTTAGCGCCATTTTTCCAGCTTTATCGGCCTTTGAACGAGAAAGATTCCCAGAGCCGATAGGAGTTATAGGCACTCACACGACCATTGAATCTGGTATTTATGGCTCTGCCTTAAGAGCCGCCAACTATACCGTGCGTGAGCTGGCTACACCTGTGCTGGTTCCCCTCATTGAGGAGGGCTGGATTCTCCACCCCGCTACGAAAGCAGCTTTAGATACTTACCTAAGCGAGTTAGGGACCGTACAAACCCTTCTCTTAGCCTGCACGCATTATCCCCTCATAGAGCCAGTTATTGCGGAATACTATCAGAGCCGCCGTTTAAGTGTAAGGATTATCAGTACGGCAGAGCTTTTAGCTAAAGAGATAGCTGAAAAAGTTCCATCTACCGGTGAAGGAAAGGGCGATTGGCGTTTTTGGGTTTCGGACGCTAATCCTCGGTTTCTGCAATTAGCCCAGCGATTCTGGGGCGCTCCTATCTTATCAGAGACACCTTCAGGCGCAGGAGCAGTCCGCTAAAAGCGATAGCCAGAACTCGCCTTTGGCTGGCTCATAAAGAGGGCAGATCAGCTTTTCGGTCATATAGGCGATAGTTGTCCTTCAGGTGAATACGACTTCTTTCGGAAGAGCGGTGTTTCCGTATGTTTAGAGGGGAATTGCCGAATCTGATTATGCCGTCATAGCCGATGGTTAGGGGTCTTTCACGCGCTATGAGGGTTGGGGGGCGCGCCAGCGCCTGTGGCGCTGGCGCGCCCCATCAAACCCAATCCCCCACATACCCCCTTTCACCATCACTCACCCCAGCTCAGAACCGACCCACCTTTCCTATTCATCCAACCCTAACCCAACCCTTCATCATACACCCCTTGAACCCCACAGGAGAAAAAGACAAGCTCAACTTGCAGGTCCGACCCTCTTGTAAATGCGAAAAAAGTTTTACCTTCGCCCCCTGTATGCCAATGCCGAAGATTGAGCCCATAGAACTGGAAGCCCAAATCCGCCACGTCCGTCGTATTCTCACCCTGCACCTCAATCATTACAAAGTAACGGGTGAATCTGCTTTATCGGAAGAGGAGATTCAACGCAGTTTGGATACCCTGCGATATTTTGAGCGTAAGGGCATACGAAACTTGGACTATTACGACCTCGCAAGATTTCAGCGCATCCTTTTGCGCTTACCCGCCTCACAAAACTGAGCCATTTTCCCTGACTTCGTCCTCGGCATGTGAAGTCAGGATGGCACCTTTACTGGGCGAACTGGGGTCTTTTGGTGGGGACCCTCATTTTGTTTTTGAGCGCAAGCCAGTTCCTGCCATCCGATTGGAATAGAATAGAACTGCCTGTCGTACAGGAGGTAGATACGCTACCGACTCACACGCAAGTAATAACCATTTATGTCCCGCCTCCCCTGCGCTTGTTGGAGAGAAAAATAGCTGCATCGGTTCCCTCAAGCTCCGACTCCATCCCAGAACGCATTCTACTCTTTGGAGACTCCATGATGGAATGGCTCCGCCTACGGCTGGCGAGCTGGTGTAGATCAGCGGGTTATGCGCTATATTCTGTCATATGGCCGAGCTCCAACCTTATCTGGTGGGGTAAGAGCGACACGCTGCGTGCTTTTATAGAGGCTTACAAGCCCACATATGTGCTGGTGGTTTTAGGCTCAAATGAGCTTTTCGTTCCAGGTATTGAGAAGCGGAAGCCCTACTTAGAGCGTATTCTATCCCAGATTGGAGAGATTCCGCTAGTTTGGGTGGGCCCTCCAGCTTGGAAGCCCGATAAGGGAATTATCTCGTTCCTTCAGAAGCAGTTGGGTCCTGGACGTTACTTCTCTTCCGAACGACTGAAAATGGATCGCCTGGAGGATGGAGCCCATCCTACCCCCTTATCGGCTTACGAGTGGGCTGATTCGTTGGTGGCTTTTTTGAGAGATTCGGCTCTTCATCCCCTCCCTTTCCCTCATCATCCGCCTCAGACCCGAACTGCTCTCCCTCATCGAACTATACTGCTTCAACCTCATGCCCCTTGATTGGAAAGCTATTGGACAAGCTCTATTCCTGTACCAGCCCCAAGCTCCCATGATCTTTCCTACCCTCACCTTTTGGGTGTGGGCTATCATTGTATTGGGTCTGTATGGATTGATGCTCCAAACAAACCGACGCCAATGGGGACTTCTATGGCTATTAGCTTTCTCAATCTTCTTTTACTATAAGTCCGTCGGTTCGTTTGTAGGGCTCTTCTTGGGAACGCTCGGCTTGGAATATCTCTTAGTTCGATGGATGGTGGGCTACCCTCAGACGCGTCGCGTTGCCTTCATTCTTTCTATTCTAATCCCGCTAGGGTTCTTAGCCTATTTCAAATACACCGCCTTCTTACTTGAAAACTGGAAGCTACTGACGGGAATCTCAATAGATTTTTCCGATATTTTCCTACCTGCTGGTATTTCCTTCTATACCTTTCAGATGATTAGCTATGCCGTGGATGTACGCCGAGGTCAAATAGAGCCAGGCTCATTCTGGGACTACGCTCTATATATCGCTTATTTCCCGCAGCTTGTAGCTGGACCCATCGTGCGAGCAGGACACTTTCTCCTTCAGTTGGAAGCTCCCCGCATAGACCCTGAATGGATGGGAAGCGGACTCTGGTTGATCCTTCAAGGTCTAGTGAAAAAAGTTATTTTAGCCGATTACCTTGCCCAATATAACGATCTCATATTCACGAATCCTAACGCTTACTCCGGATTCGAAAATCTCATAGCTATCTATTCGTACGCTCTACAAATCTTCTATGACTTCTCTGGATACAGCGATGTAGCTATTGGATTAGGGCGCATGATGGGCTTTGATTTAGGTGTCAATTTTGCCAAGCCCTATTTAGCTACTACTATAACCGAGTTTTGGCGAAGGTGGCACATCAGCCTATCAGGATGGTTGAGAGACTATTTGTATATACCCTTGGGGGGAAATCGTCGGGGTACCTTTCGGACCTATCTGAATTTGTTTCTGACGATGTTGTTGGGAGGACTATGGCATGGAGCCTCATGGAAATTTGTAGCCTGGGGAGGGTTACATGGCGTTTCGCTGGCGATCCATAGAGCCCTCTTCCGTGGAAGCCCTCCTCCGAGCTCTATGGGGAGGCGGTTGATAGGCTGGTTTTTGACTTTTCACGTGGTAATCGCCTTATGGGTCTTTTTCCGAGCGAGCGATTTTCAGGTAGCCGTCGATGTATTTCAGCGCGTTATATTCAATACTAACTTCAACCATGTGATACCTTTTATAGAACGGCGAGCCTTACTTGTCGGATTTCTCATCGGAGGATACTTACTTCATGCGGTGCCGATGCAACGGGTATCTCAGTTAGAAGTAGCTTTTGCAAAGAGCCCTCTCATAGTGAAAGCGATTGTATTCATATCGGTTATACAGCTCATTTTGGAGATGAGACAGACTCATGTTCAGCCGTTTATTTATTTTCAGTTTTAGTGCTAGTTTTTGGCTTGTAAGCTGTGAAATGCGCCCTCATTCGCCATCTACGGCCAGAAAAGGTGGAGATTCTCTTCAACTAACCCTTCAACAAAAGAGAGGAGCTTCTATATCTGTGGGTCCTCTGCGTCGCCGACGAGTTCAAGAGACGGTACGACTCGTAGGACGCACGATGGTTTTAGCTCACTCTCAAGGGCGCGCTCACAGCCGAGTAGAGGGGACAGTAGAAGCTATTCTTGTGCGCGAAGGCCAATATGTCCAAGCCAAACAGGAGCTATTTCGTCTGTATAGCTCCTCTGTAATAGACCTGCAGAGACAGTATGTAGAGCTCTATACTCGGTGGCGAAGCAGTCAGCGCCGCCTTGCCGTTCAAGAGACTCTCTTCCACCAGAATCTTCTTTCCTACCCAGAGATAAATCAGGGTCGTAGTGAGCTCCGACAGGTAGAGACTCAGTTGAGAGCTACAGAGAACTTGCTCCGTTTGTTAGGCATAGAACCTGACACTACGGGGCGCATCCACTTGCTTTCGATTCGGGCGCCGATCGCAGGGTATATCACTCGTATAGCGGTATCTATTGGAGAATATGTCCGTCCAGAACAACCCATGGCTTATATCGTAAATCTGCAGGATATTCATGCAGACCTTCATATCTCGGAAAGAGAGCTCTCCTGGTTGCGAAAAGGCATGCCTGTTCTCCTCCATATACCGGGGTTACCCCAGGCTGGACTTTTGCGATCGTCTATTGAGTACATCGCTCAGGTAGAAGACACCTCAGGTCGGTATCTTATTGTGCATGTTCGGGTGCCTCATGTACCTTATCCACTGTTTGCGGGTACGCCCATAGAGGGCATGGTTCTAAAAGACCGAGGCGAACATTTCGCCGTACCGCGCGAAGCTTTAGGCTATCGCGGCGGTCAAGCTTATGTATTTGTGCAAAGGGAGGAAACCTATGTGCCCCTCCCTGTGAAAGTAACCTTGGTTGATACCTTGGCTCTTATAGAAGGCCCAGGTCTTCAGGAGGGCTTGCCAATCGTACAGCGCGGGGCGGCTTTTCTATCGGCTCAGCTGTGGCAGGTCGGCCCAGAATAAATCTACTTTGCTCGTAGAACTTCCGTTGGAAAGCGGAGTTTAGATGGGCTCGACTAAGCCTGCACCTGTCCATTGCCACCGCCGCTGAAGCAGACATCCCCCAGAAAAAGCGTATTTTTGGGGCATGCAACCCATCCGGCCCAAGATTCACGGTCGCGCTCGTCTTTTTCAGAATCCTCTCTTGGAGCTACTTACCCTTTCCTCTCCGTATGTGATATGGGGCATGTACATCCCGATTGTGTCAGGGCTCTTGTATTACAGTGTAGCCGCTCTCAAGCTGAGTCCCGGCGCAGTAGCTCTGACTTTTGCCATCGCTTTATTCACCTGGACTCTCGCTGAATACCTCCTGCATCGCTTCGTATTTCACTGGGTGGATGAGCGCCCATGGGTACAGCGATTTCACTACCTTATCCATGGTGTCCATCACGAATATCCATCAGACCCTCATCACCTCTTCATGCCTCCGATTCCAAGCCTGATCTTGGCTGGTGCATTTGGAGGATTATTTTACCTGATTCTAGGGCGATATGGCTTTCCTTTTCTCGCAGGCTTCATCGTCGGCTACCTCATATACTCCACGACGCATTATCTCATGCATCGGGTGAAAAACCCACCTACTCGGCTCCTAAAGCGACTCTGGAGGCATCATCACCTCCACCACTTCAAAAGCCCCGAGCGAGCATTCGGGGTCTCTTCACCTCTATGGGATTGGGTATTCGGAACTATGCCTGACCCCAAGCAATCCTCCTGACTTTACAAGCCAAGCAATGTATTTGTTTCAGGTAGAGTATGCCTGATATCACTCAAGCCCGCACTCTGGGCCAGCTCAAGAGGCTAGGCTATCGCTCCCGCTCGGTCAAAGATGAACTTCGAGCAAACCTCATAGAATCTATACGAAACCAACGGCCGGTATTTGAGGGTATTTATGATTACGAAGATACGGTCCTACCTCAACTCTGCACAGCCCTCTTAGCCCGGCATAACATCCTTCTCTTGGGGCTTCGAGGGCAGGCCAAAACCCGATTGGCTCGCCAACTCGTCCAGCTTCTGGACCCGTATATCCCCTGCATAGAGGGGGTGGAGCTACCCGAAGACCCTTTCAATCCTATTACCCCTGAGGCTAAACGATTAGTACAAGAGGCTGGAGATGATCTTCCGATCCGTTGGCTCTCCCGAGAAGAGCGATACACAGAGAAGTTAGCTACGCCTGATGTGTCGGTAGCCGACCTCTTAGGCGACATAGACCCTATCAAAGCCGCCACTCTCAAGCTGCCTTACGCTGACTCACGCGTTATCCATTATGGACTGATACCCCGAGCCCATCGAGGCATTTTCGTTATAAACGAACTACCCGACTTACAACCTCGTATCCAAGTTGCCCTATTTAACATACTCCAAGAGCGTGATGTGCAGATCCGGGGATATAAGATCAGGTTGCCCTTAGATATTCAGTTCGTTTTCACTGCTAACCCTGAAGACTACACCCAACGTGGGACCATTGTTACGCCTCTGAAGGATCGGATTGGCAGTCAAATCCTAACCCACTACCCCCGCACGATTGAGTCTAGCCAACGCATAACTCAGCAGGAAGTCTCGCTTACCCCAGCTCAACGCGAACGCATAGAAGTACCTCCAATCATCAGTCGCACCGTAGAACGAATCGGCTTTATCGCTCGGCAAAGCAGCGAACACATAGACCCCAAAAGTGGTATCTCGGCTCGACTCACTATATCCGCTTACGAGTGTATCGTAAGTTGGGCTGAATATCGCTTGTACCTCAATCAAGAAAGCCAGACTACCGTGCGTCCCATGGATATTTATGCAGCTTTACCCGCTATCGTAGGAAAAGTAGAGCTGGTCTACGAGGGAGAAAAAGAAGGCATTCAAAATGTGGCCCTCTACTTATGCCATCGAGCTCTTAAGGAGGAGTTTTTAGCTCATTTTCCCTCTCCGGACAAGTTCAAGCGAGGAGGCAGCCAGTCTAATCCCTACCAACCTATCGTGGACTGGTTCGCGGCGGGAAATGACCTCGCTCTCTCAAGGACAATGTCCGATGCTGCCTATAGACGGGAGTTATCGCGTGTGCCTCATTTAGCCCGAGTCGTGGAGAGCATCGGCGTATCTGGCAACCCCTATCCATGGATGGAGTTGGTACTCCATGGATTGGCAGAAATGTCTTTGATAGGACGAACCCTGTCTGATAAGGAAATTTCTTTCCGCGATCTCCTAGGAGACCTATTGAGCCAGAGACGCGAGGACGAGGATGAAGAGGAAGACTAATACTCTCAAGAAGTTCCCAGCAGTGGCCTGCATCCTCCTGAGATGAAACTCATACTCCCTGGTAGAATCCCTTCACCCCATCCAAGCATCCGGCTCTACTGTCACTCAAAATATAGATTGAATGTAATGGTTTGCATATGGAGGGAGCGAATAACGTATCCAAAGCGGGTGCCTGTAGGATCATAAATATTGCGCACCCCAAGCGAATAAGTCAGTTCTGGAGACAACTTAACCTTGTCTAAATACAAGTCCATTCCCACTCCTGCGATCCATTGAAAATCTACTCGTTCTGTTCGGATGATTTCGGGGTTATCACGCACCCGCTTATCGCTGGCGAGATTGACCCCCACCTGTCCTCCCCCCATCACATAGACCCGATAGCCCTTGTAAAACTGCGACTTATACTTGAGGAGGAGGGGAATGTATAGGTAGGACGCTTCTAATCGGCGCTTGAGAGTCGTATCTCTCAAGTCCAAAAAAATATTGCGCTGCTGGAGAGAGACCGATGGTATCATCCTCAGGTCAAAGTACTTGTGAAGCTTCTTATTCATGATGAGGCCCAAGTTTATGCCAGGTACGCCCTCCACTCGTATCATAGAAGGGCCTTGCGCATTCGTGTCGTTATACTGAAGCTGGTGGTATTTTATCTTCACCTGGCTGTAGTTTGCCCCTACATTGAAGCCAAGATTGAACTGGCGCAGGTCATAGTACAGGTTGTATTGGGCATAGACAGTGCTTAGGGGAAAAAGCAGCATAGTCAACAGCCTGCTCAAAGGCTTAGTCTCAATCATGGTTTCTTGAGATTGTAAAGGATAGAGACACCGCCCAAGAGGTCTATATAATCCATCTCAGTAAACCCCGCTTCTTGGCAAAGGTACAAAAACTTCTCACGGTGAGGAAAAGTAGCAGTGGATTCAGGAAGGTAGGTGTAGGCGGCTTTATCCCGGCCGAAGACAGCACCGAGAAGAGGCACATAAAATCTGAAATAAACCCAAAAGAGAGCTTTCCACAGAGCTGCTTTAGGCAGACCTGTCTCTAAAATAACGACCCTTCCCCCTGGACGGAGCACCCGGTACATTTCTTGAAGGGCTGCCATTCTATCTGAAAAATTTCTAATACCATATCCCACGGTAATCGCATCAAAACTTTCTGATTCAAAAGGGAGATTGTGCGCATCCGCTACGAGAATATGCCAGTTGAGGCCGGGACGGTTTGGCTTTTTTGGAGGCGCTAAAGCTAACATTTCAGGCGTGATATCTACGAGATACACCTCCTCAAGAGAAGAAAGCTCCTGAGAAGCCACTCGGGCAAAATCCCCTGTTCCTGCTGCTAAATCTAAGAGCCGTTTCGGAGCAATAGGCTTAAGCCGATCAACGGCCCGGCGCCTCCACCGCAGGTCTAGACCGAAGGTCATCAGTCGGTTCATTCGGTCATACCGCTGAGCTATCCGCCGAAAGATCATTGAAACTGGGGGGTTCTGCATACATTTGAAGGGTGGAGGGCAAAGTTAAGCGAATCACCACCCGCACATTGGCGGAGATGAAGGCTCGCCAAGAACCAATAGTCATGCTCACGGCTTACGATTACACTTTTGCTCGGCTATTGGATGAAGCCGGCATCGAAGTGCTCTTGGTAGGAGACTCAGCTTCTAATGTAATAGCTGGCCACGAAACAACCCTACCCATTACTTTAGAAGAAATGATCTATCACGGGAAAGCTGTAGTACGAGGGGCTCAAAGGGCTATGGTAGTGGTAGATATGCCATTTGGCTCCTATCAGGGAGACTCTAAAGCTGCCCTTCATGCAGCCATCCGCATCATGAAAGAAACGGGAGCCCATGCGGTTAAGTTAGAAGGCGGAAGCGCTGTATTAGAGTCTGTGCAACGGATTGTCTCGGCCGGAATACCGGTAATGGGTCATTTAGGACTCACACCCCAAGCGATTTATCAGTTCGGCGGCTATCGGGTTCGCGCCAAAGACCCCTCCGAAGCCCAAAAACTGCGGGAGGATGCCCAGCAGCTTGCCGAAGCGGGTGTATTTGCTTTAGTATTAGAAAAGATTCCCGCCTCCTTGGCCAAAGAGGTATCCGAAAGCCTTTCTATTCCCACGATCGGTATTGGAGCCGGTCCGCACTGCGATGGACAGGTACTCGTCCTCCACGATATGCTCGGATTGAACAAGGCGTTTTCGCCTCGCTTCCTTCGGCGCTACGCCGACTTAGCTACTATCGTCTCCGAGGCATGCAAAAGGTATATAAACGATGTCAAGGATCGCAGTTTCCCCTCTCCTGGGGAAAGTTATGACTGATTTCATCCTGATCAATACAGCTGTTCGCCCTTACGCTTTCCATCTGAACCCTCAGTTAAGTGAAGCTATTTCTAACTATGTCCAGAAAAGCTTCATAAGACCAGCGAAGAGAACCAATACCCTTACGATTGCTAAAAGGCTATGAGATGGCTCGCACCGCTGTATGCCCTCTTGCGCTACCCTTATCGTCGCATTCTGGGTCTCCAGAAAGATGCTTGGACGCCGCAGCGCCGATGGTATGCCTATCTCTTGGAAAAAGGTGCTACAACTATTTACGGAAAAGCCATTGGCCTGCGTGCTGAGCTCCCCTACGAAATCTTTCGGCAGAAAGTCCCTGTCCAACCTTACGAGGCCCTCTATCCCTGGATAGAGCGTACCTTACGAGGAGAGAGGGACATTCTGTGGACAGGACGGGTGAAATGGTTTGCGCGTTCCTCTGGCACCACCAATGATCGCAGCAAGTACATTCCTATCACGACCGAGAGCTTACGATACAATCATTTTCGCGCTTCTCGGGACCTATTTGCCACTTATTTGACGCTATATGCAGATAAAACGCATTTGCTGGAAGGCCGAATTATCAGTATAGGAGGGTCTCATCAGGTGAGCCACTTGGGTTCGCATGCTCGATACGGGGACTTGAGCGCTGTGCTTCTATCCAACATGCCCGCTTTTTATCGCCTATTTCGGGCGCCTGCTTTAGAAATCGCCCTCATCCCAAGCTGGGAGGAAAAACTACCTCGGATGGCGGAGGCTCTGCTAAGACAACGACGAGCCATTGTAGGCTTAGCGGGCGTTCCTACATGGAGTGTGCTACTTTTTGACGAACTACTTCGGCGCATGGGGGCTAAGACTATGTTGGAGGTTTTCCCGCGGTTTGAGGCGGTCTTCCATGGAGCGGTAAGTTTCACTCCGTATGAGATGCTATTCGCTCAGTACTTTCCCTCTGAGCAGGTTCGCTATATGGAGATATACAATGCCTCCGAAGGTTTTTTTGCCTTTCAAGACACCCCGAACTCCAGAGACCTTCTTCTCATGGCAGATCACGGGGTGTTTTACGAATTCATCCCTTTTTCTGCGTGGGAAGCGGGACGATGGGATGCCGTACCGCTGGAAGGTGTACAGGTAGGAGAGACCTATGCCTTAGTCGTAACAAGCGTAGGAGGGCTGTGGCGATATTTAGTGGGGGATACGGTGCGATTTGTCAGTCTTCAGCCACCTCGTCTGCGGATTGTCGGCCGTACTCGCCATTACATCAACGCCTTCGGGGAGGAGGTCATGATAGAACAAGCGGAAGCTGCTCTGGAGGCTGCCTGTAGAGCCACAGCTGCCCAAGTGAGAGACTATACAGTAGCCCCCATTTACTTAGGAGCAGGTCAGCGCGGAGCCCACGAGTGGCTCATAGAATTCATCCAGCCACCCCAAAACTTGGAGGAGTTCACTCGCCTACTAGACGAGACCTTACGACAACTCAACTCCGACTACGATGCCAAGCGAGAGGGGGACCTGGCATTAGGGCCCCCTAAGATAGTCTGCTTACCCCCTGAAACCTTTTATCGCTGGCTCAAAAGCAAGGGTCGCCTAGGAGGTCAAAATAAGGTTCCTCGGCTCTCCACAGAACGCACCTATGTGGAAGAAATTTTGGCTATGGTGGGTGCTGCTGCTGACTGATTGTCAGCCCCCTGTACCGCCCCCTCCTATTTCTATAGATACAACGACCTCCATCCTCCGAAGCGTCTATGACTTCCGAGCCTCCTTACAGGTAAAAGGCATTCCTCCCCCCCAGGCAGAAAGCCTTCTCTCTATTCACACATTTTACCTTCTCAAGCGCTATAACATAGATACGATCCGCTGGTCGTCCACACGACGCTATTACGCCAGGTACCCTCAGCGCTTACACGCTCTGATAGAAAGTACGCTGACAGTGCCTTGAAACTTAGATAAGCGCCCGCTGAGATAAATCCTTCCAAGCTCAGTCAAATGACTCAAGCTGGCAAGGTAGATCGCCCCCGACAATAGAAGCCGAACCATTAGCTGCAGCCTACCGGACGGAGGTTGCCGCTTGGTAAGGGCGAAATTTGATATATCAGTGCTCATGGGAGGGCAAGGCGCATGAAGTGCAAGATTGCCACACAGTAAAGCGGAGACTTGGACCCAAGCTGCCTCCCCCAAGGTTAGAGCTCCTTTCGCCTATCCTGTCACCCCTGCTCGTGGGGACTACCGAGATAGCCTATTATCTCAGCGGAGGATGGTGACAGTACCTGTTCGGACATGTTCAGTGCCCGAAGGAAGGCGAGCCCTCAATTTATAAGTGTAGCTCCCTTCTGGACACTCGGAGCCATCTGACTTGCGTCCATCCCAGAGCCGGGCATTATTGCCCTGAAACACCAATCTACCCCATCGGTCATATACCCAGACTTCGTAAGGCATAGAAGCGCGGATTTGCCACTGATCATTCACTCCATCGCCATTTGGAGTAAAGACATTTGGAATGAAAAGGTCTATGCCTGGTTCTATAATCACCGTTCCGCGAGCCGTGTCGGTGCAGTTGCGGTCGTTGGTGGCAACGAGTAGAACTGTATAGGTACCAGGCTGAGGAAAATCTATGCTGCCGGGCTCAGCGGCTGTAGAAGTCTGTCCGTTACCGAAGTCCCAGAAATACGATACGGCACCCTGAGATTGATTGGTGAAAGTTACTTGGGTTTCTGGTTGTCGCTGAGTAACTTGCTGTGGCGAAAAAGCGGCTTGAGGACGAGATAAAACATTCACCGACTGTCGCGCCGTATCTCTGCAGCCATCTGCGCTTAGAGCTACCAGTTCCAGATTGTAAGTGCCCGGACGAGTATAGGTATGAGATGGAGCATCTGGCGTCTGTACTGTATCCCGCCCACCATCTCCCCACACCCAAATGTAGTAAACCCCAGTTGATCCGGCGGGATTCGTCGTATTCTGAGGTGAAACGGTGAAAGGGACGCAGCCTTCAGCAGGGTTAAGAACCAAGCCAGCCTCAGGACGACGATTGACTGTAATCTGACGCTGGACACGCGTGGAACACACGCGGTTATGGCTCCATGCAGTCAATGTGACCGTGTAAGTGCCCGAGCTTGCATATACATGCTGAGGTCCAGCCGCAGTGCTGGTCGTTCCATCCCCAAAGTCCCACTGCCAGCTATATCCGTCTTGGCCAATATCCGCAAACTGCACCGCCTGATTTGCACATACAGCACTCAATATACCTATCTCTGGTGAAGGGGTTCGATACACTCGGATATAATGCGTCTGTTCCACAGGTATCCATGTACCGCCGAAACGAGCCTCCAATCGCACAGTATAGTACCCAGGCTGGGTATAGGTATGCTGAACGGGATTTTGAGTGGTGGTCAGAGGGGGAGAACCATCTCCAAAGTTCCACCGATACTCATCAGCCGCAGGTTGTGCAGTAAAGGTAACAGTGAGCTGGTCGCAGCCTTCCCGCACATTAGATGAGAAAGTAACTGTCGGGGGGGGAGAAGCTGAGATGGCCACCTGGACTTGACAGGTGGCCCTGCAGCCGCGACCGTCTGTGAAAGTTATTGTAGCGGTGTAGTTGCCAGAGCCACCATAGTTGGCTGTAGCAGAAATTGGTAGGGTATTGCTCTGTCCTGACAAGGAGAAGCCATTTCCGAGGTCTATGGTATAAGTATATGGGGCTTGAAGCTGTGCGGCATTTGCAGCATTTACGGCAAAAGTGATAGGCACACCGAGATATCCAGTAAGGGGCGAAGTGCAGGTAAGCTGAGGAGTAGGATGCACTACTACTGAGACAGAGTTTGTCGTGAGTGGGCTATTACTAATACAGGACAAACTAGAAGTCACCTCCACTTGATAGGAGTCGCCATTTTGAGGGGCGGGATCAGTGTATGAGCTACCGTTAGCCCCAGCAATAGGCTGATTATTTTTACGCCAGACATAGGTAGGCGAAGGACCCAAGTTCCCCCCAACTACAGTTAGCGTAATCGGTTCGCCAGCACACACTGCTGGAGGCGCAGCGATGAGCTGGGCAGTCATTGTTTGGGTAGGGACAACCTGAAATGATAAGGAGTCCTGAATAGACCAGCCGCAGCATTCTGAAAATACGCGCAAATAGAGCTTATAGGTTCCTGTTTGGGTCAGAGCTGGTGTGGTATAAGTATTTGCCGTTGCTGAGGTAACGATATCAGAGATCGGACCTGTGAGCTGCCAGCGGTAGTTCTGAATGACGCGTCCAGCGGGATTCGTGAGATTTGCTTGAAAGGAAGCGGTAGCCCCCAGACACACAGGAAGGCTGCCTAAGGATTGGATGGCTGGAATAACGCCCGGCTGCATAGGCGAAGCAAAAAGCGTGTATCGGAACGGCACACCATTTACCCGAAGCAGAACGGTATGAAAGCCCGCCGTAGTAAAGGAGGTAGAAGCGGTCGCTCCATAACCGAAAATAGGCTGCGCATTCGCTCCAAATCCCCATTCATACTGAGTGAGGGGATCAGCATTTTCCACAGAGAAAGTACATTCTGAATGGGAGCAAATCATACCACTGACAGCGATGGGCGGTTCGGTAGGAACGAAGCTATTAGTGAGAGTTGGAGACTGTCCTGAGAGATTTTGGTAGAAAGGTTGAGCAATGCCGTCAGCTCCATCGCCGCCGCGTCCGCCATTACCACCATTGCCACCTCGGCCACCATTCCCTCCCCAGCCGCCTTGGCAGCCCGCTCCGCAAGACTGATTAGGGGCAGGAGGCTGACCACAGAATCGCTGACAAGGCGAGCCAGTCCATCCGCCGCCACAACCTCCGGCTCCTCCTTGTCCCCCTACCCCTCCTGCCGAACCAACCGCACCCTGTCCCGGCTGACCAACTGTCAGAGGACAATCGCGTATTACCCCATTTGCCCCGTTATTCCAGAGGAAGAGGGCAAAAGCTCCCCCCCCCCCCCCCCCCCCTTTACCGCCTGGTCCGCCTTCACCTCCCTCACCACCACCGCCGCCACCTCCACCAGAGCTATTTGTGTAACCGTCATCTATGATGAAGCAGGCTATATCATGAGGGATACCGCCTAAGGCTCCTCCTCCCCCACCTCCACCGCCACCTGAGCCATGCTCACCTGCCTGCCCATCCTGACCATTACCTGGAATGAACCATCCCCCCGCAAAGCTCGGGCTTCCAGGCTGCCCATCCGTACCGTCTCGTCCATTTGCTCCATTGGTGCCGTTCTGGCCTCCTCTGAGAGGATCGTCCGAAGGACACCCCCCCAGAGCACCTATAAAACCAGCCGCATCTGTAAAATTCGAACATATGTTCTGCCCCTGTCCAGGCGCCCCCCCGATTCCCACAAGCTGTCCTAATACGCTGGTATTGCCATTTTGACCAGCTTGTCCTCCGGGAGCCGACGCACCATTACATAGATTTAGGTCAAGACATCCAGGAAATCCTCCCGTTGGACCTCTTCCCAATCCTATAGGAGCGCCACTGCCGCCATTTCCTCCCGCCTGGGCCCCACCCGACCAACTGCTCCCCCCTGCACCTCCATCATTATTAGGGTCTTGAACGCCTGGCTGGCACTGCCGACAGCCATCCTCCCCTTTTGCCCCAGGAGCACCATTTCGCCCATTAGGTACAGGGTCGCCAGGCTTGCCATCCGTCGCATTACCCGCATGGATACGACAACGCACTATCTGATAGTTTGAACATCCGCTCAGATATAAACCGTACGTGGAGCAGCTGGGTCCGTCCGCTGTATAGCTTGCATTCTCGACCTCTATGTATAAATCATGTAGCTCAAAACCCGACTTATTCACTGCTTGAACAGCCACGAGACGGCAAGGATTAGCTTCGGGGGTACCACTCAAACGGCGCAGGCGCGTGATCCCTCCGCTACGTTTGACTGGTGCAGAGGGATTAGATAGGTCAAATCCCCCTTCTAAAATAACCCCGTCTTCCAGCGTTAGGGGCGAGGTCAGCAGAAAGTCTCCAATCCCTAGCCGAATGTGCTTGATAGGCCCAGTGGAAGCCTGAGTAATAGCCGCTTGCAGAGCTGGTACATTTCCACCTGGCACATAGATATATCCACAACTCTGCGTCTGTGCCCACCCCAATAGTATAAAGCCGAGAAGGTATTTGAGTAGTTTCATGTTTCAGCCGATTTTTTGAAGCTTGATAGCGTAAGGTCCGACTCGTAGAAAGTATATGCCCGCAGCGAGCTCTCTCAGAGACAGAGTGTGCAATCCCTTGGCGAAGGTACCTCGCCTGAGCAGTGCACCTTGGCTGTCGTAGAGGACAATACTCGCTTCTCCCGGCAGGAGCACCTGAACGCTCTCCGTAAAAGGATTGGGGAAAACCCTGATACCTTCTCGGGGAAAAGCCGCCAGAGAGGCAGGTGCAGGATTCGGAAGTTTGATGACAGCTTCAGACTTCGTGATAGTATCCCGACAGCCATACAAGTTCTCAACAATGAGAGTAACTGTATAACGCCCAGGCTGACTGTAGTAGTAGCTGGGGTCGGACTCCGTAGAAGAGGCCGTTGGATTAGCAGGATCACCAAAGAGCCAGAGCCAAGAATTAGCCCCCTGTGATTGAGAGACAAAGAAGGCTGTATCTCCCTCATACAGGATAGGAGGGAAAACTGAAAAATCTGCGACAGGCACAGGATAAACGACTACTTGGGTCTGACGAATAGCTGTATCATTCGCATTGGCAGAGATTGCATATAAAGTAACCGTGTATTCGCCCGAGGTGCGATAAACGTGGATGGGGTTCGTCTGAGTGGAAATAGGCGTACCATCCCCGAAATCCCACCGATAGGCATTAGCATAAGCACTCAGGTTAGTGAAGCTTACCGTAAGTGGCGGGCAGCCCTGCATAGGCGTAGCTCCAAAATCCGCCAGCGGACGCTGAGCCACCACCAAAGTAGTCTCGCAAGGTGTGGCTGTACTACGACAACCATTCGCATCTACCACAGTCAGCTTAATTTGGTAAGTGCCTGACGCGGGATACATCACCGTGGCAGGATTACCCACAGCCCCGCGCCCATCTCCTAAATCCCAATAAAAGATATACGGCGCACTGCCACCAGAGGCAGCCGCAGAAAGCGTAAGAAGCTCACCCGGTACGGGAGAACCGCTAATTGAAATACAGCTCGTACCAGAATACTGCACCTGAGGCAAAGGATGAACTGTAAGGGTTATCGCATTAGAGGAAATGGGCTGACCGTGAGAACAGGGGGTATTCCCCGTGGCGACGGCTTGCACCTGCACAGCGGACTGAGGATTGTTGAGTACGAAGGTAGAGCCACTCCCCTGAGCTACGCCATTCACGAGCCAGGAAATAGTCGGATTAGGCGCAAAATTTTGAAGTTGTGCGATAAATGTCACTGGTTCGGCAGTGCATGTAGTCGTGGAGCCATTAGCGGTCTGTATGGTTATGGTGGGAGGAGGTGTAGGTAAAATAACAAGCGTCCTACGAAATGGATCCGACCACCCACAGCAGGGAGAATAGGTACGATGGGTTATAGTGAAATTCCCAGGCGTATTAGCGGTAATCTGGGTAGTCTGAGCGGTGGGTGCGGTAACAGGAGAGGCCCCCCCCCCAAAATCCCATGCGTAGTTAGCCGCCCCTGGCAAGCTGCTCGTGAATGTAACAGAAGCGCCCAAGCATACAGTATCGGCGCTTTGAGTGAAGGTTGGATTGGTACCGCTTCCATTATCCCGGATGTCTAAGAAGTCATAATAGACATAGGTCTGTCCATTGGCGATGAGAGAAAGGTTTTTGCGTCCAAGGGTAGAATACCGAGTAAAAACCGTGTCACCCGTAGCTGTCGGCGGATTGCTACCTGGTCCGAAAAACCAGACTAGAAATCCCGCAGCATCTGTCCAGACTTTGACTTCGCGGTCAGTGCATCCTGAGTATTGAATGAAGACTTTGGGTTCGTCAGGCGCCCGAAAAGTAGCCGTAGTAGGCGCTATACTGGAAGGAGAGACATAGAAGTTTTGAGCTAATCCAGATGCGCCCGGACCACCGTTACCGCCATTACCGCCATTCCCACCGGCGCCACCATTGCCCCCATATCCAATATCGCAAGCGTTAGGCTGACCTGCACAACCGCGCGCTCCACCGCACCCACCGGCCCCCCCGACTCCACCAACTCCACCAAATCCCCCAGCAGCACCAGCGCCTGGAATACTAGATTCAGCTATAACATCTACGAAGAGCGCGCCAGTACCATTATTCCATAAGTATATCCCAAAAGAACCGCCCCCTCCACCGCCTCCTCTACCACCTTTACCCCCCTCTCCTCCTTCGCCCCCCCCACCTCCTCCGGCGCCGGCGCCATTTAGGTTAGAGGGGAAACATATTAGATTACCCTGACTCCCCCCTCCGCCGCCGCCACCTCCCCCAGAACCGTGCTGACCATCTTGACCGGGTTGTCCATCACCGGGCTGGAAAAAGCCCGCTGCGTGTGTCGGCGTGCCTGGTCCGCCAGCTACCCCATTTGCACCGTTTTGTCCTGGCTGTCCGTCACCGCCATTCTGAGCTGGGAAGTTATCACAACCAAGGGAAACAACAGTAGAATTTCCCACACCTCCCCCTCCACCACTACCGCCTGCCGGGGCGAATGGTTGGGCCGTATTTGGACTGCCTTGCTGTCCCGGAGAACCGGGAGGAGCATTTCCGCCAGGACCACAACTACCTCTGGCTCCGCCAGTACCTCCATTTCCGCCGGCTACAAGTCCTCCCGACCAGCTATTTCCCCCTGCTCCACCGAGTCGGCAGCAGCCTCCATCCTCGTCTCCGCGTTCCCCGATCTGCCCAGGCGCGCCGTTTCTACCTGCGGCTCCATTTGCGCCGGGATTACCATTGGCTCCGGCTCCCGCTGAAAACCGGCACCGATTCACGACATAATCACTACATCCATTCAAATACAGGGCATAGGTCGTCGTTCCCGCCCCCAGCGCCGTTGCATCCTCCACATACACCTCTAAATCCTGAATCCGAAAGCCGCTCACACTTATTCCTTCTATCGCTACAAGACGATTGGGATTAGGCTGCGGATTGACAGCAGCCCGAAAGAGTATCGTGGGAAACAGATTCGTCTTCAACCAACCCTGCGCTGGCAAGAAGCCCCCCTCTATTTGGAGTCCATTATGAAGGGGAAGCGGTTGATTGAGTACATAAACACCAGCAGCCATGTATATGCGCCGAATCGTCGGCGTGAGAAGGTTAGTGATAGCGTAGTTAAGTTCAGCAGGGTTGTCCCGGGTGCCAGAACCTGGCCCAGTATTCCCGTTAGGTGCGACGAAAATCACATCACACTCCTGCGCCCAAAGTATTAGTGCCCCCGCAAGCCAGTGTAAGGGAAGCCGCATAGGGCAAATATACCGCTACCTGTGGAAAACACACCTCTAATACGAGGATATACCCACTCCTAAAACCAGAACATCATCCACCTGCGGATAAGCACCTCTCCAAGCCTCTGAGGCGCGCTCTAAGGAAGCTTTCTGTTCCGGTACCGAAAGATGGCTCAGCTCTACAAGAAGACGACGAAAGGCTGGATAACCATACTTGCGTCCGCGAGGACCGCCGAGCTGATCCATAAATCCATCAGAGGCAAAATACAACCAGTCGCCTGCTCTTAAGTCCAAGACATAGGAACGAAAAGGTTCATGAGATACCTTAGCTATCTCCAGAGGTCCAACTGGATAAGGATCGTAGGGCTGTTCTGCAAGGGTCCCATCCCGGATAAGCCAGAAAGGACTCCGAGCTGCAGCGTATCGAAGACTACTCCATGTCGGGCCCTTCTTTTCAAATCGCGCCAGCACCCCTTCAAACCCATCCTTTAGGTAATCGGCTGTGTCTGGATGGAGCAGAGTCGTAAGCTGCTGGGACAGCGAAAAGAATATCTCCGCCGGATCCGTGAGCCGGTACTCAGTAAGCGTACGATGGAGAAGGGTCAGTGTCATCAAGCTTACAAAGGCGCCTGGAACCCCGTGCCCCGTACAGTCCGCTACAAATAGATACAAAGCATCTGGGTCCGAGGGATCAGAATATACCCCATACACATCTCCACTGACGATATCCCGAGGCTTCCAGAATGCAAAGCTCTCTGCAAAATACTGCTGGAGAAACGCCTCTGGCGGTATGAGCGCTGATTGAATGCGTCTGGCGTAGTTTATGCTCTCTAATAACGAGCGGTTAGCTTGTTCAATCTCCTCCTTCTGCCGAAGGATAAGAAGATTCTGTTCGGCTAACTTTTCGTTTTGGACATGAAGCAGAGTATTCTGCTCTCGTATGGTAGCGGTAGCTTCCTCTACTTTAAGAGCCAGTTCACGAGCTCGTTTTCGGAGGACAGCGGTACGCCAGCTTATGATACCCCAAATCGCTAAGGCCAAAAGCCCTCCGTATAGAAAAAAGGCCCATACGCTTAGCCACCAGGGCGCCCTCACTGTGAAGGAAAATTGCACTGGCCGACTCCATTCGCTGTCTGGATACCGAGCGATAAGGTACAGTGTGTAGCGACCCGGCAAAAGGCGACGATACTCGGTGCGGCTGCCTGCCAGTGGCACCATCCAAGCCCTATCTAACCCTTCTAAGTAAACCCGGTACTCTACTCCCGCCTCTTTGGCGAAACGACCGCCGTGCGCAAAGGTAATACGCAACCGATCCTGCTCATAAGGAATCTCCAAACCCACAGGCAGCTTATATGGCACAACTATGAGGCTGTCTCCGTTTTCTGACTTCCCTGAAGGATGAGTCTTATCTTGTTCCACTTCCACAGAAGCGATATAGGGGCGAGGAGGTGATGCAAGCCTCCGAGGCTCCTCAGGAAAGCACAGAATATAACTTCCTGCACCTGTGATCCAGCTCTCAGGGGGTAGGGCACCCTGTAGGGCAGGCTGCTCCAGCTTGGTGTGAGCTGAGCGAAATAGCCCTCCGTTTACGCCGCCCACTTCGGGCAGCCCCAATTTATTTCGGTATGAGATGAGATAGCCCGACTCAGAGAGAAAGGCGATCCCTTCGCTCAGACCTAGCCACAATCCAGAGTCAGAGACAGAAATTTGAGCTACGAGAGGGCTAAGTAGGCCTTGTCGTGGCGTCCAGCGTTTCCATAGCCCCTTCTGATAGCAGTAAAGCCCATGTCCTTGCGTGCCCACCCATACTCGCTGCCTTTCATCTGAAGCAATAGCCAAGATTAAGCCGCTTGACTCGGGTAACCTCCAGCGAAGTACATGAGACCCTGTCCATGCACATAGGCCCTCCTGAGTGCCAAACCATAACCACCCTTGCCCATCACGATGAAACGGCGTAGTGGGATGCAAACCAAGTAGATAGAAGGGGTGCAGGGCATTTATGGGTGATATGCTAATCCCAGCGGGATGAGACTGCCATATCCATCCGTCTGATATAGGGACTACATCTAACCATCCCTCTTTATAGGGAGGTTGAGCAAGTACTTCCCCTCTGTCGGTCCATAGCCATGTTCCTTGCCGGCGTCCTTGAGCGTACCAACCCAGCCACAGAGCCGTGTCTCGCTTCCGAAGCGTTACCACCTCTCCTAAAGGAAGATACTCACTTGACTTGGGCAAAGTCATGACCTCCACACGCCCCGATGGAGAGAGCCTCATGAGACCTTGTTCTTCAAGGCCGACCCAAATCTCTCCTTGAGGTGTCGCATGTAGAGCGAAGACCCAGTCTTTCTGCCCCGCTAAAGAAGCGACAGGCAGTACGACTGCTTCGGAAGTCGACATCACGATGACACTCCCCTCTCGTCCGAAAAATAACCATTCACCATTTGGGCGCCTATACATATAGTCTAAACTCGCCACCGGCAGACCCAGCGCTAAATCACTTAGAGAGTCGCCCTGAGTGTAGCGCAGGCGACCTTCATGTAGAACAAGGAGAGTCCCGGGCCCCACCTCAGTTAGAGCTGAGATTGCTCCCTGAGCCACCTGCCGAACCTCGCCCGCATGCCAGCGCCACAAACCTTGTCGTCCAGCTATCCACAGATCTCCTTGACCGTCCCAGTGCATATGGCGAGCGGAGATTGCTCCTCTCCACCCTTCCAATCGCCAAAGAGAGTCCCCCCGAACTAAACCCAAGGAAAAAGAGTTGCCCTCATATAAACTGCACCATACCCCAAGCGAGTCTACCGCTAGGGGATAAAGCCCCATGCGCCTGTCAGGTCTCCATACATGAAGGGTTTCAGCGATCCATCCCATGAGAGGTGTCTGATCAGGCGCCGAAGCCAGCACCCGAAAATAAGTTACCTGACCAGGCATAACACCTAAGACTCGTTGTACCGCTCCAGGGAGAGGTACTTGATGAAACGACTTGCCGTCCCAAAAGCCTAAGTGTTGGCCTCCACAAACCCAAAGGCGTCCTTCAGTATCCCATGCCCCGGCTGATAGACTCGCTAAAGGAAAACCTTCCTCCGATGAATAAACCTCTACTTGCGTGCCACCCCAGCAAAGCATGGCATTCTGAGAGAAAATCCATACTCGCTCAAATGCATCATCTACCGCACACTCAACGGGCGTAGTGAGAGGCAAGCCGGACTCGGGTCCATAAAATGTAGCAGGAAACAAGGTTTGCTCAGTAGCAGTGGGATGGCCTATGAAAAAACGCCGAGGCTTCACAGATATTCGTTGGGGCTGTGCTGGATGCGATTCTCGGCGCAAAATACTTAGAAAGCTAAGATAAGACCTGAGTTCTGATAGAGAGGGGAGGCGGGGCATCGGTTCAGGCTCTCTCATCAGTTTGATAGTCTGTATGAGAGGCAGTAGAGAATGAGAAAGAGACCTCCTTTGGAGCGGAACCCGGGGCAACTCTGAAATCCTTCCCCGCTGCCTGACCGAACGGAGGGCCGCTAAAACAGTATCAGGCAAATGAAATGTGTCCGGAGCGGATATAACGACTGTATCAGGCGTAACTTGAAGGACTGAGGGAGGTGCATCAGGAGGTTGGGTAGCGCACCCCACCAAGAATAAATGCCACAATCCTATCCCACAATACAACCTCATAAGAAAGTAGGGAGTACATCCAGGACCTGCCCCTGCCTGAGCACCCATAGACAAGCCGATTTTGCCTAATCCTCAATAGCGAAGGTAAGAACCTTTATCATGAGACTTGAGCGGCTGATCGAAGCTAAACCCAGAAGGAATGGAACTCCCACCCCTACCCTAATACTTACCTCTTAATCCGCATGCCTAAGGCTGTACTATTCCCTCCGAAGCTCGTGCTTCGCTGGAGCAGCTAAAGGCAGCTCGTACTTTTGCGACGATGGGTTTATCGCGTTTCGGATGGATGCTCTCTGCCACTTTCCTTGTCATAGCAAATATGGTTGGAACGGGCATTTACACCACTACAGGGTTCATTGTATCCGAGCTACCTTCTGGAATAGGGGTTCTGATGCTCTGGGTAATCGGAGGCATAGCTGCTTTGGGGGGAGCCCTGTCTTACGCTGAGTTAGCCAAACGGTATCCTCGTTCGGGAGGAGAATACCACTTTCTCCGCATCCTTTACCATCCTTTTCTCGGGTACTTAGCGGGTCTGGTGTCTTTAGTGGCGGGGTTTGCTGCTCCTATAGCCGCATCAGCTTATACATTCGCCGCATATTTGCCTATCTCTTTATCTGATTTAGAGCGAAAGTGGGTTGCAGCGGGGCTTGTATGGGCGCTGGTGGGTCTCCATACCTTAGGGCTTGTCCGTAGCGCTCGCATCCAAAACCTTTTTGTCCTACTTAAGATAGCGCTTTTGATAAGCCTCATTACAGGCGCCCTATGGATAGGCCATCAACCCCAACCCTTAGCTTGCCCTGCTTGGTCTTGGGATACCCTGCAAGTCTCGGCTGTATCTCTCATCTTCATCAGCTTTGCCTATTCAGGATGGAATGCAGCAGCTTACATCATGAGTGAGATTCCGGAGGCGACTCGGGTCGTTCCGCGAGCCATCATTTTAGGTACGCTGACGGTAATGGCCCTCTATGTCGCCTTCAACTGGGCTCTTTTACGCTATGTTCCGATAGAGGAGCTCGCTGGCGAAACGGCGGTTGGGCGTTTACTGGCGAAACGGTTATGGGGTGATAAAGCGGACCTAATCTTTGGATGGGGTGTGAGTATAGCTATGGTATCTTCTGTCAGCGCCATGCTCATGATAGCTCCCCGAGTGGCCAGCGTCATGGGGGAGGACTTTACGCCCTTGCGCGTGCTCTCACAGCGCACGAACTGGGGTGTACCCCTGAGAGCTCTTCTGGGAATTGGGGTATTGGCTGCGGTATTCATCTTTTCCGCCGCATTTGACGCCGTGCTCAACTACATAGGATTCACTCTATCGCTTTTCGCCGGCTTGACCGTCTTAGGGCTATTTTTACGCCATCGCAAAGACCGAGGTTTGCCGTGGGAAGTAGGGCTGTTTTTTCTCCTCCTAACCGGATGGATGGTTGCGAATAACTTCTGGACGCGCCCTAAGGAGAGCTTGGCCGGATTACTCACCCTCGGTGTATTGGGCAGTTCGTACTTTTGGCTACGGCGATGAAGGACCTCATAGCGATCGGAGCCCTTTTTGTATGGTCATGTCAAACCACACCTCAAACTCCCAAACTCAGCAAACCAGACACGATTCATGCAGCCATTCAACCTCCCCAGCCTAATCCCTATTGGAGCGATTTGGCGCGTTTGTTAGGGGGTATTCGCCCGAATGACACCTTGTACTGGGGTTCCATTTTGCGTGATAGCACATGGAGAAGTTATGCAGCAGAGGTAGAGCGCCTATGGACCTTCCGCAAGAAAGCCTTATATGATTCCCTACAAGTCTGGGCCGCCCAGGAGCTATCACCTTATCACGATTGGAAAGGTCGCGTCTTCTACCCCTTCAGCGGAGCGGATTGGCCGACTGTTTTCTACATTTATCCCAAGGGCTCCTCCTATATATTTTTTGGCTTGGAACAGGAGGGCGACCCACACTACCTCCGTATGCTCTCGCCCACAGACATTGTACAGAACCTTCGTGGGCCTTTTCTTACGCTCCAGGACCTTCTGCGATTGAGCTTCTTCAAAACCAAGGACATGCAAGTCCAGTTAGCTCATGGGAAAGTAAGAGGTCTGCTGCCCGTATTCTTAGCCCTCTTTGCTCGCACAGGACATAAGATATACACCGTAGAGCACATTTACCTCAAAGAAGGAGGTATTATAGACACGCTCCCCAGCTCTAAACCTAAGCCTGCTCAATCGGCTTGGGATAATCCTATTACAGGCCTGCGGTTTCAGATAGGGCTCCCAGAAGGGCCTCTGCAAGAAGTCATCTACCTGAGTCTAAACGCCGCCAACACTGGCATAGAACGCCAAGTAGGAAGCCGTGACTTCCTAAGCCGACTGCGCCCCTGCGTTTCGCTCATCAAGTCTGCCTCTTATCTCCTTTTTGGAAGGGATTTCAGCGAAATACGACGCCTTATCTTGACGCAGAGTGTAGCCATTTTAGAGGAAGATAGCGGGATTCCCTTCCGATTTTTTGACAGCACAGCTTGGAAGACTCAGTTGTACGGTGTCTATCACCAGCCTATCCCGCTCTTCCGAAGCAAATTTCAACCCGACCTCTGGAAAGCCTACCGAACCTACCCCGTGAAGCGATTGCCCTTCACCATCGGGTATCATATCATGCCGGGACAGAGCAATCTCATATGGGCAGTACGCAGAGACCCTCAAGCTGTCTTACCCCCTCTGCCTGAAGAAGCAACTCAGACCTCCGCCGAGCGTATAACCCCTCTCCCCCCTCAAAGGCTAATGTATATTGATACAAGCCTTCCCCTGAGTAAAGACACCTCATCCACACCCACCCCTCAGCAGCTAGACTCTACCGAAGTTCCTTCCGGCGATTCCGAATAAAGTCTTGAAAGATGAAAGTCCCCATTCGTTGAGGGTGGACATAGTAGGCTCGCCCCCGATTTATCTCTGTAAAGCGCTGGACGAACTGCTGGAGATAGCTATCACGAGCTATCATAAAGGTGGTAATGACAATTTTCTCCCGACGAGCTCGATCGGCCATTTCTAAAGTTTTATTGACAATCTTCGGATCTAATCCAAAGCTATTTCTGTAGAAGCGCGTACCCTCGCGAATACAAGTTGGCTTGCCATCTGTGATGAGGAATATCTGTTTATTCACAGCTCGGCTTCGGCTCAGAACGCTTGTGGCCATCTCTATGGCATCTCGGGTGTTGGTATGGTAAGGACCAGCTTGTAGAAAAGGGATTTTATCCACATCCACTTGCCACGCATAATCCCCAAAAGCTCCAACATAAAGGTAGTCCCTCGGATATTTCTGACGGATCAGCTCCGCTAAGGCCATAGCTACTTTTTTAGCGGGGGTGATTCGGTCCTCTCCATACAACACCATAGAGTGAGAAGCGTCAATCAGCACGAATGTGGCGGTCTGAGTCTTTTCCTCTGTCTGAATAACAGTCAAATCATCTTGGGTCAAACGAAACTCTTCTATGCCATGACGCAAATAAGCGTTATTAATCGTCTCAGTGTGATGCAAATGTTCCAAGCGATCTCCAAACTCATACGGACGAGTCTCAAAGCTTAGGTCATCACCTGGTCCAGATTTAGGTAAGGGATGGTCGCCAATGGGACCTGACTTTAGCGCTGTGAAGATTTCTTCTAAGCTACGCTGACGAATCTCCGCCTGGGCCTTGACAGAAGGCACAGGAACTCGCTGAGGTCCAGGACTATCGCTGATATACCCTTTCTCCCGTAAATCCCTTAGAAAATCACCCATGGTATAAGTTACATCCGTTATACCATGCCTTTTGTCAAAATAGGTAAGCCACCGCAGAGCTTCCGATACATTTCCACCAGTCTTCATGAGAAGTTCTAAAAACAGAGATAAGAGCTGCTCAAACTTCTTTGACTTGTCGCTCTTCGGGAGCCGACCGTGGAAGAGGAGGTGCTGCATAGAATAAATATAACACTTTTGAAGGTAACGAAATGCTTGGAGTTGGCTCAGGACCGAAAGACCAAGAAAGCCCCCCTCAGCGGCTGAAAGAATTCCTGTGTGTAACACCTGCATAAACAATGCCACTTCAAGTACTCACTTATTACAGTACCTATGCTTTCGCCCTACTGACTCGGTTTATTAAGCGCCCCCAAAAAGCATCCACTTGACTTAAGGTGCTACTTGCCTCATCTTCTGCATGCCTCCACTCGTAAGAAGCTCTACTGACTCATGGGTCTTGACCTTACCCAGCTTTTTCTCTGCACAGCTAAACTGTAGGATAGATGAATGAGTTTTTTGTATATTTACACTATGCGAAGGCTTTGCCTAACGCTTATAGGGCTTGCTATGGGGCTTGGCTTCAGCTGGGCCCAGAATGTAGGTATCGGTATCGCTACCCCTCAGAACCGCCTTCACATCCACGACTCTCCCCCGACTGACGCTAATCAGGGCCAGCTGCGCATCTCCGAGTCTACTAACAACTACTATCTCCTCATCGGACGCGCAGCTAACTACGGCTTTATCCAGACTCATAATAATCAGCCTCTATCGCTCAATCCCTTGGGAAATAATGTGGGCATAAACACTACTACGCCGGATGGTCGCCTGGGCATCCGAGAAGCATGGGGCAACTGGATCGGCCTGCGCGACGCAATCAATAGCAACCTATATATCTTTCATAATCCCTCTGATGGAAGCCGACTGGAAATCGGGGTTTTTGATGCGGGAGCTGGTACATGGCGCTGGCAGGTCATGGGTATCCGACCGGCTGGTAATGTAGGCATAGGTACAGCTCTCCCTAACGACCGGGCTATTTTAGAGATTAGCGCTACCAATCGGGGGCTTCTTATCCCGCGCCTTACCACGGCCCAGCGGGATGCCATTCCCGACCCTATTCCCCAGGGCCTTATGATATATAATACGAATACTAACTGTATAGAGTTCTTTGACACCAGTGCCGACCCACCGGGCGGTCCAACAGGTGGTTTTTGGAACAGCCTATGTCAGTATTGTGATTACACGGTATCTGTAACGAGCAATCAAACTGGTTTCAGCCTACAGACGCATATTGTAAATGCTGGCATACCGCTAGGACCTTACACCTACTGCGTTTATGTGTATGCCGGGGTAACCTTACAAGCTGCTTCCAATGGAGGCGGGGCAGGTGCGGCTGGTAATCCGGGCTTCAATGCCTCTACTATGCCCAATGGCTCTAAGGTCATCCTCTTCAACTACGGGACTATTTTAGCTGGAGGAGGGAACGGAGGACAAGGGGGGCAAGAATCCGACGGGATATGCAGTGGCGATCAGGACGGTGGCGCTGGCGGACGTGGTGGCGATGCGGTGCTTACTAACTCCAGCGTGCCTATACTGGTGTATAACTATGGTATCTTGAGAGC